>JAKVON010000001.1 GCA_022482785.1 Atopobiaceae bacterium
GAAGCTGGCGGAGTTCATGAGCCCAGTAACGGTGTTTGCCGTCTTTCCATCTGTCAGAACATCGTCGAGATTGCTCTGCTCAGAGCTCGCAACGCTAATCGCCGATGCCTCGTTGATGTTGTAGAGTGCGGTCACGCGCTGGTTGTACAGGCGCGACCACTTGGATGCATCCTTTGAGGCATCAGTGGACTTGAGCTGCTCGACCGCATCGACGTATGCCTGGCATACTTGCCAAATGTCTCATCTTCGAACTGGGAGTCCTTGTACTTTGAAACGGCATCATATTCAGCCGTGATGGCCGTGACAAGTTGGTCAGAGGTTGCAGTACCACCGTTTTTGTTGATGGGATCAGTGATGGCCCACCTGGCCTGGAGCCCCGCTGCAACATCTTTAGAGAACACCTCACTGGAGATGGGCTGGTTTGTGACAGTTCCTCCCGACGCCTCCGTCGACGGGGAGCAGCCCCCAAGAGCAGCGACGATCAGTACGGCCATAGCGAAAAAAGCAAACACCCAACGTCTTTTCATGCCTGTCATCCCCTTGCAATGGATAGAGAGCTCACCTTGCAAGAAGGATACGAGCAGGGGTGGACATAAAAGAGTAGAAACGATGCGACGCGAAGACGATGGAGGATGTCTATACATTAGATTCGCTGTTCGCATGTACTAGATGCAGATTGTCGGGTATTTCATAAACCGACAGGCAAGCTCCAGCAATCAATGCTCGAAAAAAGGAGACCCATGGGCATTCTCGCGAGCATCGCGCTTCACGCAGCAGAGGACATTGCAATGAGAGCTGCAGTGGACGTAGCCGAAAAATCCGATGAACGCCAAGACGAGAGAATCGAATCGACACAAAAGGCAACACCCAAGGCAATTCATTTTGTAATTAAGCAGCGAAAGGACACCATTCGAGAGCGCTTCGAAGTTTTTGATGATGACGACAATCTCGCCTACGTTGCAAAAGGCGAGTTGATCTCAGCAAAAAGAAAGGCTCATGTTTTCGATTCCGAACGCAACGAGCTAGGCGTCGTTGCCGAAAAGCTCTTGACGATTCGATCTCCATTTGACACCTGCATAGACCCTGTTGACTTCGGTCTAGAGGTGTTCGGATCACAGACAGTCAGAATGAGTTCTGATAATGGCTTCGATTTCGAATTAGATAACGGTTGGAGCCTGAAATCTGGCTCTGGCGAGTTGCCATATTACGTTACGAACGGACATGGCAAAACCATACTCAGATTTGGACACTATTCAAAGGTCTTCGAAGGACGAGATATTTGGGCATTAACGGTAGGAAGCATGAAAGATGCGCTTCTCGGCCTGATGATCGTTCTGGCGATTGATATGAATTTCGAACCAGAAAAGAGAACCGAAGAAATGAAGGACGGCCTGGATTACAAGCTATCCTAGCTGTTTGTCACCAGAGGACGCTGACGTTTCTTCCGAAATCCCGTATCGTTCGATCTCCTCCTTGAAGAGGTCGCCCAGTGCTCGCTCGCCAACAGCCTCGAGGAAGGCTGCACCCATTTCCGAATTGTCAGCATACCGTTCGGAATCAGCTGCCTTTCGCTCGATAAGCTTGGTAATCCACTCATCGACGCTGTCGTTCATAAGCAGCCGATGCACGACAACCTTGTGTACCTGACCCATTCGGTAGGCTCGCGAAATGGCTTGGTTCTCTGTAGATGGTTTAAGCTGCGGTTCGCAGAACACCACGACGCTGGCCGATTGGATATTGAGCCCTACTCCTCCCGCCGTCACTTGACAGAGCAACGTCGAGCCAGGTGCTGCCTTGGAGAATCCGTCGATAATCGCTTGTCTTTTTGAGTCTGACACCCCACCATTAATCACGCTCACGCATTTTTCTCCAAGGAGGTTTTGGGCCTCGGATAACGTTTTGAGGAAGAACGAAAAGACCAGGATCAATCTCCCCTCTTCCTGCGCATCGTTCATGATCTCAAGCAGTCTCTCAGCCTTGGCAGAGTTATCTAGCTGTCGCGCGCCAGGACGTTGTTTACAGAATAGAAAGTGACAGGCGGGAGCCCCCAAGCTGTGGATTGTCGAGGTCTGCAGCGAGAAAGGAAGGCCCTCCCTTGTCACAGCATCCTAACGCACGGCTGACGCCCCTGGGGCGCAGGACCCTGGCCGACAGGGTCGCGGGCGGCGAGCGCGTCGCCGACGCCGCCCGGGAGATGGGCGTCTCGAGGCAGACGGCGCGCAAGCGGCTCGCCAGGCGGCGGCGCGGCGAGCCGCTCGCGGACAGGTCGAGCAGGCCGCGGAGGTCGCTCGGGGCCACGCCTCCCGAGAGTAGGGCCGTGGCCGTCGCCGCGAGGCTCTCCCTGAGGGCGAGCTGCCTGGTCGTCTCCGCCGCCACCGGGGTGCCCGCCCGCACCTGCGCGAGGATCGTGGCGGCCGCCGGGTGCCCGGCGACCGCGGAGTACGACCCCGTCGGCGGCGGCCTCAGGCCCCGCGGGCCGGCCACGCGGGTCCGCTACGAGAGCGACGGGCCCGGCGACCTCGTCCACGTCGACGCGAGGAAGCTCGCCGGGATACCCGGAGGCGGCGGATGGAGGGCGAACGGCCGCGCCGCCGACGGCCACCACAACGGCGCCGGCGTCCGCTGCCTCCACGTGGCGGTCGACGACAGGAGCAGGGTCTGCTACGCCGAGCCGCGCGGCGACGAGAGGAGGGCCACCTGCGTCGGCTTCCTCGGGCGGGCGGCGGCGTCCTGCGCCTCCACCGGCACGCCGGTGCGCGAGGTGATGACAGACAACGGTCCGGCCTACAGGTCGCGCGCGTTCGCCGAGGAGCTCGCCCGCCTCGGGGCGGGGCACGTCTTCACGAGGCCGCACGGCCCCTGGCAGAACGGCAAGGTCGAGAGGACGAGCCAGACGCTGGCGCGCGAGTGGGCATATGCGAGGCCCTACTCGAGCGAGGAGGAGAGGGCCGAGGCCCTCTCCTCCTTCGTCGACCACTACAATTGGGACAGGCCGCACAGCGCCTGCGGGGGCCTTCCCCCGATGTCACGCGTAAACAACGTCCTGGCAGCTAACACCTAGTCAGTCAACCAGCAGGACAACAGCCATTCTTACATAAGATTCAATGTAAGAATCTTGCAAGCCCGGGCGATCCGCAAGCGGCACCAGCAGCAGGGTGGGCTAAGGGTGAAGAAGAATTTAGCCGCAAGCTAATGCAACATGTCAGAGCAAGGCATACCGTCCGAAATGAAGCAAACGACACGTAGGCAACTTCACCGTACGTCTCGAATAGCGCTATGACCGTCTACCGTAAACCACAGATTACTTTCAGAAAGACACTGAGTGTTGGTAAATAATGAAACCGTGATGTTCCTGGTGCAACAACTACGTCAAGGAGCAGTATATGGTGGAAAAGGATGAGGAGTCTCCAGTTCAAGCTGGCAAAGAGGAGCAAGCCGTAGAGAGCAGTTTCAGCGAAGCGCACAAGCCCGAAGCGAAACAAGTGGATTCCTCAGCCACTTCGCCAGCAGACAAGCAGCCAAACAAGAAACCATTCGGCACCGGCAAGATTATTGTATTGGTTGCTATCGTCGTTGCTTCGGTGCTTGTATATAACGGAGTCTCAAAATTTCTTCATCCTGTGACGACTATTACAGATTCCAAGCTTGAAAAGACTGTTGAGATCGAAGATCTGTCAACAGCAGAATTCACCTACAGAGGCATTGCAGATAAAAATAAGGATGACGGGACCAATGAGTATCACGTCGCTTACTCGGCTCAAGTCAAAGTCGGAATAAACATGAGCGACATAAAATTCAACATCGACGATGCTAAGAAAACGGTCTCGCCAGTACTCCCAAAGGTGAGCATCACAAGTGTTGCCGTTGACACCAATTTCGATTTTATTCCAGATAATGTCGACGCTAACCCCGACGATGTAATAGCTCTCTGCAAGGCAGACGTCGAGAATGAAGCGCAGTCGAACCCGAAGCTCTATCAGACCGCCGAGGACAACCTCAAGTCTACTGTCGAAGGGTTGCTCCTCCCAGTCCTGAAGGATGCTGGTTATACCATTTCGTGGGATGCGACAAGTAACCAGAGCGCTAGCGATGCTTCTACCGAACAGTCCACGACCAATCAGGCAGCAACCGGAAACGAGGGCTAAGATGAAAATCAATAAAAAGATTAGCCTCTGTATCGCAATCGGCTTCTGTGCGTTGGCTCTTACCGGGTGCGGTCAAAAGAGCGCTGACTTCACAGAGACAAAAGCGATCTGCGAGCTCTCGACATTAAAGAGCTATTACCACAATGTCGCAACATCAGATCAGGATGCTACTGGCGTTCTTTCTTTCCTTACGATCGGTCACAAAAAGATTTTTATCGAGTATGAGGGGACAGTAGAGTTCGGCGTCGATGCGAGCAAGGTTGTCATCTCGTCGCCAGACTCAAATGGCGTAATCACCGTCACCATGCCCGATGCTCAAGTCCAAAGCGTTAGCCTTGATGAAAGCAGCATGTCAGCTCCGCTGACAGAAGCGGGCTTCCTGACAAACGTCACAGCAGAGGATAAAAGTAAAGCCGTAAGCGAGGCGCAAAAGAATATGACGGAACAAGCATCGCAAGACGATACCCAGAAGTATCAGGCAAAGCAACGAGCGAAGAAGCTCATCGAGGCATACATAAAGACCGTCGGAGACGAGGTCGGCAAAAGCTATTCGGTCAAATGGGTTGACGCTTCCTAAGCCTGCCTCGCCCCGAACTCGACCCCCATTGACTCCATGAGCCTCATCGACTCCTTTGTCAGGCTCCCCTGCTCGGTAAGGATGGGAGTATCGAGAAGCGCCTTGATTGATCCGGCCGTGGTTGCCGCCTCGAGAATCACCTTCTTGGACTCAGGCGAGTAGAGCGAGTAGTCCTCTCCCTCGGTTGCGAGGATTTCCTCCATCTTGAAGATAAGAGGCAGGAACCGCGCGTCAAGCCTCGCGAGGAAGCAGTAGAACATGTAGGTACGTCGCCGTATCGCATCGCACTGAAACCACGCGTTTCTGAGCTCGGCCACAATTTCGTCAGCCTGAGCGGAGTTGCCCTTCGCAATCTCGAGCTTCTGCTCCGACTTCTTGCTTGTAATGAGTCCCATGACCAAGAGGGCTGGCCCTGCGACGATGCCACCGAGCACCATCGCGCCGCCCGCCACTCCCAAACCACCAGCAGCGATTGATCCGCCACCGAAGAAGGCCATGGTGGCGTTCGTTGCCGCAGCACCACTCAGAGACGCGATGGCCGTTCCCGTGGAAGCGGTGGCAAGGGTTGCCGCCGCCCCGTAGGCACCGAACGCGGTCAAGGCACCGCCGGCAATGCCCGCACTCGCTCCAGCAGCAACGGTCGCGGCGAACTGGCGCATCTCCTTGAGTTCGTTGAACGACTCCTTGTCCACATGCAGCTTCTTGAGCTCCTCCAGGCCAACTGAATCGGTAAGCTCGATATTCTTGATCCTCTCGAAACTATCGATGAACCTGCCGATGCTGCTGCCGAGGACGAAGAGCTTCTCGTCGCCGAGACGGGCGAGCGACGTTGCGCATGCATCACGCGAGCGCTCGAGCGTCTTCTTCGCTGTGTCGACCCGAGCGTTAGCATCATTGGTGATCTTGTTGGCCTCGTGGCTGTCCATGAGACTCTTCGTGGTCTTCTGGGCACCAGCCATCCCCGTGACGACGGCCGGAACGATGAAGAGCAGAGGCAGGGGCATGATTGGCCTCCTATTCGTCTTCTATGAGAGCACGGATGGCATCGGAAACGGCAGCGCTGCGAGCATCGAACTCCTTGGCAATCGGCTCGATATCTTTGAAGGGATGATTGCTTCGAGAGATCTTGGCCCTCTCGTTCTCAAGGTCGACGACGGTCCCGTAATAGTTCTTCATCTCTTGGAGCAACACGGGGTCGAGGTCGAGTTTAGCGCTCACAAACCGCAGGAAGTCGATTTCTTCCTCGTCGAACCCATCAAGTCCAGCGATGGTGAGGAGGTCCCAGTAGAGCACCTTCTTTTCTTGGGCATTCATGCTCAGGCCCGAGATGATGCTCTTGGCACCCATCTTCACGGCGTTCAGCTGTCCGAACTCTTCTCTGTCGGATTCAATCTGTTTGAGACATTCGTCCATCAGCTTGTTGCCGTATTCGTCAAACCCCGCGTCGAGTCCACGTCCGATTTCCGCGAGCTTGGTGCGCTCGCTCTGCGTGACATCTCCATCGGCAGCAGCTAGATAGACCATCATCCGTACGAAGGCCTCGTTCAAAGCGACGCCATCATCAGCTGGTTCGACTGGCTGTTCCTGGGTCCTAGCGAACCCCTCCTTGACATCGCCCACTGCCCTGGAAGCAAGGTTTGCCCCTTCGGTAGCGGCATCGGTAAGCGTCTGAGACACCTTATCGAGGTCGATGCTCTTGGCGCCCTCCTGCACCGCCTTTGCGCCATTGTCGATGGTCTTCTTGAGCCCATCGAGGTCAAACCCCATGAAATCGGCCATGAGCCCTCCTATAGCTTGAAGACGTCATCGGACGCCATCAGGTCTTCGAACTCCTCCTGGTTGTGAAACTGCTGCTCTCTCCCGAGTAGCCTTTGAAGATTCGCATTGGCTGCGATGTAGCCATCGGCGTCGTCCGCAAGAAGCGAGCTGTCCATTGCCTCGGCTCCAGCTTCGAAGGCATCGAGGTGCTTGCCGAGATACTTGTCGACGAGCCTCTCCATCTCGTGGTGATACCTATCGCATTCTGCTACCGACTCCTCGCAGCGCCTCTCGATAACAATACGATGCTCATGAGCTATCCTCGCGTCATCGGCGGCTTTGGCGTAAATTTTGTAAGTGATTGTGAAGCAGCAGATTGCAATTCCGGCCAGTGAATATTGAGCAAGAACCGCGTCAACCTCTGGAGTGAGCTCCAAACCGTATGAGCTCTTAGCCACATCGACGATTGCGGAGTTGTTGGCCACCAACAAGTCATCGAGACCGTCTTTTAGCGCCGCGGGGTAGATGCCACCCTGACAATAGTTCCCAATGAGCTTCGCAGCGCTCGCGCCTAAAGTGACCATTATTTCCGCGAGTTTCTTCGAATCTTCTTCGCTCAATACCTCAGACAGCGCATCCTGCATACGATCTTGCACAAACCCCTCGATATCATCGATGCCGAGCGCACCCGCAGCATCTCGGACGGTCTGTTCGACGTCAATCTTCTGACCCTTCTTCTTGTCTTCAATGAAGCCCTGGATGATGGGGAGGAGATTGATCAAATTGTCTGGACCAATGGAGATGGCCTCTTCCATAGTCTTCACTCTCGCATTTCGGAAAGGGGTTCTTGAGGACAAGCATGTAACTGCAATTATCACGTCTGTTGCCTAAGTCGATGCGCCATATCCGACGAACGGTGCCCCAGGCGTATTTCCGTTCGCGCATGATCGCCGACCGACGCCTCCGACTTCGGTTTTCCGTCTTCCGCGCCTGGTATGGTCTCCTCAGCAGATCACACCCGAGGAGCCCGCCATGTACGAGTACTTCCACCCCACCACCATGGTCTCCGGCTACATGATCGTCGACCAGACCCACGACCTCATCAAGGTCACCACCGGAGCGCCGTACTTCATCGACATGGACGATGTCGTGCGCGTGGAGGACGACATGCAGATCGGCAGCGGGCGACTCAAGGGAGGCTTTCTGGGCGCCCTCGGGGGCGCGGGGATCGCGGGCTTTCCCGGCGCCATTGCCGGCTCGATCCTCACCTCGCACCGCGACGAGATCTGCAGGCACATGGCCATCCGCTTCGTCGTCAAGGAGGACGGCGGACCCACCTGCTACCGCGACATTGTCTTCCTATCCTCGAAGACCAAGGTGGACAGCACCCGATTCAGACGCGCGGCAGACGCACACGACCGCTGCGCTGACATCATCAACCTGCTTCTGGAAGACCGATAGCGCTCCAGCCATCAGCGCAGGCCCGGAATTGTGCAGCGAATCGCGAGAAGTGCGTGAGCGCACGACATGCAGGCCTCAGCCCTTACTCCGACTTCGTGGCCTCGTCCGCCACGGGCATCGTTGCGCTCACGCGGCGGATGCCCACGACCATAAGCACCGCTCCCACGACGCACGCCGCGAGGCCCACGCCCACCGCCACCTTGACGCTCGCGAACTGGAACAGCGCCCCGCCCACGAGGCTCGCGATGAGCCCCCCCGACGAGCGAGGTCAAAGCCATGAGCTACTGCCCCTTGTTCCTGTCGGCCCCCTCCACGTACTTGTTGGCGAAGTAGACCGTCGCAGGCAGGAACAGCGCGTAAGAGAACATCTGCAGCACGCTGATGGCGTAGAGCATGGGCGCGCTGCCGCACACGAGCGTGAGCGCGAACTTGACCACGAACATGACCAATGAGAAGACCAGTATCTTGTTGACGTCGAAACGTTCGAGGACCTTTGCAAAGAGGAACATGGCCGGAAGCTCGACCATGGCTTGGATGAAGATCGTCGTCCCTTGGATGGATTCGACGGCCCCTGTGACGGACGCCGCGTCGGGCCCCAGGAAGTTGCCGATCACTTTGGCGAAGTAGGTGTTCACGAGCATGTGGCAGAAGTAGATGAGCACCATGGCGCCCACGATGATCATGAGCTGCGAATACTTCCTTATGAAGGCTCCATAGGAGATCTGCGAGACCTCCTCCTTCTCCTGGCCGGCCAGCCTTCCCGGCGTGGGCATGAGCCGCACGCTCACGAGAACGAGGGCCGCAAATCCGATGATGTAATAGAGGTAGACGCCACTGCCCACCATGCCCCAGAGCATGCCCAGAAGCTATCCTCCCACGGCATAGGCGGCAGAGCCCACCCCGCGTCCCAGGCCGTAGTTGATGGAGTGGCCGGTGTGCTCGTAGATGAAGGCCATGCTGTTGAGGAACGGCAGGCCAACGGTCTTGCTCGCCACCGCGACGACGAACAGGGCCATGAAGAGGAAGTTCCCCGTGAACAGCAGCACCGCGAGCGAGAGTGCCACGGTCACGACCATCAAGATCGAGATGAAGCCCTTCTCGTCCAGCGTCTTGGACCGATCGACGACGCCAGAGAAGACCGCCTGGCCGATGGCCGAGAGGACGCTGGCAGCGGCGATGATGATACCGATGGTGCCGTCGGCCAGGCCAGCGGCGGAAAGGTAGTTGTAGGCGTATCCCGATGAGGCGCACACAAACATGAAGAAGGCCGCGTTCACGACGGCGTACTTCACGTTGAGGGTTCGGTTGTCCATGGCGCGGCCCCTTTCGGCACGATGGCACCCCTCTCGGGTGCCTGCCATCGATTCTCCATTTACCTTATGCTATTAGCAACACATCGAGGGAGGATCTCGGCAGGTGGTCGTGCAGACAATCGAGGGTTCTGGGCGAGCAAACGGCCAAGTATGCGGCTGAGCTGCAAATATTCGGGGGTTCTAGGCGAATCGGTCGCCCAGAACCCTCGATTCCTTGCAGACATTCCCCGGCAGGGCTCCCGGGGAGCCCCATCCGCGAGCACCAGCTACTTCAGCTCCACCCTCACGCAACCAGGCTCGTGCTCGATCTTGGTCGTCACGCCTTGCACGATGGCGGTCGATATCTCGTCGAGGTCCGCCATCGGGTCGAAGTCCTCGCCGGCCCAGGCAAGCGAGAGGGACGTGCGCGCCGTCTTCTCCTCGTACTCCACCGTGAGCGTGAGGTCGGGGCTGTCGCCAAGCCGGGGCAGCACCCCACGCACCCCCAGCTCCTCGAAGACGAGCTGGGCGTTCTGCACGGACTTGAGGGGGACGCGGAACCTCTTGCCGAAGTCGTCGATGCCGGCCATCGTCTCGATGAAGTCGAAGTCGGCGGAGTCCACGTGGGCCGTGTAGACCTTGAGCTGGCGTATGAACGCACGCGTGCGCTCGCGCCTGGGATGCTCGAAGACCTGCTCGGGCGTGCCGTCCTCGTAGAGCTCACCCTGGTCCATGTAGAAGACTCGGGAGCAGACGTCGTGGGCGAACTGCATCTCGTGCGTGACGACCAGCATGGTGAGGCCCAGCTCCGCGAGCTTGTTCATGACCATGAGCACCTCGCCCACCATGGTGGGGTCGAGTGCGCTCGTGGGCTCGTCGAACAGCACGATGTCGGGCTGCATGGCGAGCGTGCGGGCGATGGCCACGCGCTGCTTCTGCCCGCCGGAGAGCTCGTCTGGGAAGTTCAGCGCCTTGTCGGCGAGGCCCATCTGGCGCAGGAGCCTCATGCCCTGTTCATAGGCCTCCTGGCGCGAGGTCCCCTTGAGCTCGACGGGCGCGAGCATGACGTTCTCGATGACGGTGAGGTGTCCGAAGAGGTTGAAGCTCTGGAAGACCATGCCCATGCGCTGGCGCACCTTCGCCAGGTCGCAAGCCGGGTCGGTGACGTCCGAGCCGAGGACCACGATCTTTCCCGAGGTGGGGTCCTCGAGGCGGTTGATGCAGCGCAGGAGGGTCGACTTCCCCGTGCCGGAGGGCCCGAGGACGGAGATCACCTCGCCGCGGCGGATGGTGGCGCTGACGTCTGCCAGGGGCGTCGCGTTGGGATAGACCTTCCTGAGGTGGGAGATCTCGATGACGGGGGCATCGTCCCCGCCGCCGATGCCTTCCCAGGGGGAGCTCTCGTCCTGCACGGCAGCCGACGAGACGTCGATGCCCCTGAGCTCGCGCGAGCGACGCTTGGGATCGAGCCTTCCCTCGAGCATGCCGATGAGCGCCACGAGACCCCAGGTGAGGAAGAAGTAGATGAGGGCCGTAGCGATGAGCGGGAAGAAGGCGTCGAACGTGCGGGCCCGGATGATGTCGGAGACCTTGGTGAGGTCGGTGACGGCGATGTAGCCCACCACGGCCGTCCCCTTGACCAGGCTCACGAACGAGCCCTTGTAGACGGGCAGTATGTGGCTCACGGCCTGCGGGGCGACGATCTTCGCGAACGTCTGGCGCTTCGTGAAGCCGAGGGCAAGGGAAGCCTCCGACTGCCCCGGATCGACCGCGTCGATGCCCGTGCGCATCATCGTCGAGCAGGTCACCGCGAAGTCGAGCCCGAAGGCGATGATGGCGACGACGATGCCGCCGAGGGCAGCCTTCGCGAAGACGACGTAGAAGAAGACCATGAGCAGCACCACGATGGGGATGCCCGACTCGAAGCTGCAGAGCCCGTTGGCAAGGGACCTCGCCCAGCGCCTCCTGCTCCCCCGCTGCAGGCAGAGGCCGAACCCGCCGATGGTGCCGATGACGGCCGCAGCGAGCGATATGAGCAGGGTGATGCCAAGGCCCTGGGCCATGAGCACCCAGCGGCCCTCTCGCACGAAGGTCTTGTCGAAGCCCTGGGAGATGGCAGCGAAGAGTCCGGCGATGCCGCCGGACGTCGATGAGGAGGATGCGTCGGTGGCAGCGGTGACGTCGGCCTTCCTCATGACGAGCACGACGCTGCCCTTGAAATCGGGCGTGGCGAAGTCTATGGACTGCTTGCGCTCGTCGGTGATGGTCATGGAGCCGCAGATGAGGTCGGCCTGTCCCGACTCGAGCGCCGGGATGAGCGAGGAGAACTTGGTGCCCGTCGTCTTCACGGCCATGTGGAGCTCCTTGGCGATCATGTAGACGACCTCGACCTCGTAGCCCTCCGGCTCGCCCGCGCTGCCCGTGTAGCACATGGGAATGGTGGTGGCCTCGTATGAGAACTTGAGGGTACCGGCGGACGTGTCGTATCCCGTGAACTGGCTCGAGTCGATCTTCATCCTCTCGGAGTCGCCAGAGAACCACTTGTCCTGCAGTGCCGCGAGCGTGCCGTCTTCCGTCCACTTGTCGATGAGGGCCGAGCAGACGGAGGTACGGGCGCTGCCCTTGGGCAGGCCGATACCCACCGGGCTTGGGGCGAGCGGGTCGGAGAAGATGGCGAGGTCGGGGTTCTGGGCCACGATCAGCCGCGCGACCGGCTCGTCCATGGCCCCGGCATCGGCCGTGCCGTTCTGGATGGCCGGAATCATCGAGGTGGCGTCCTCGAACCAGAGCGTCTTGAAGTCGGAGACCTTCTTCCTGGCCAGCTGGTCGGTGACGCTCCCCGTGATGGAGCCGATCTTGGCGCCGGCAAGGTCTGCGTAGGTGGAGAACCGGACTCCGGAAGGTCGAGGTGGCAGCACTCGTGGCAGCGGCGCTCGTCGCAGTCGCCGTCGTCGCAGAGGAGGTCGTGCTCGAGGCGAGGTCTGCCCTGCCGCACGATCAGCACCTGCCCAGCCGTCATGTACGGAGCCGAGAAGTCGATGGACTCCTTGCGCTCGTCCGTGACGCTCAGGGCGGCCGAGACGATGTCGTACTGGTCGGACTGAAGCCCCGGCAGGAGCGAGGCGAACTTCACGCTGTCGACGCTCACCGCCATGTGGAGCTCCTTGGCGACCATATAGCACAGCTCGACGTCGAACCCCTCGGGGCTGCCATCCCCTCCGACGTAGTCCATCGGGACCTTCGAGGAGTCGATGGCATAGCGAAGCGTGCCTGCCGAGGTGTCGTAGCCGGCATACTGGCTCGCGTCGATCGCGGTGTCGTCGGTGTAGTCCGTGACCCACTTGGCCTTGAGCGCGTCGATGGTGCCGTCCGCCTTGAGCCTGTCGATGGCGGCGTTCACCTGCGGGGCGAGGGCGCTGCCCTTCTGAAGGCCGAACGCGTAGTCGGTGTCGACCAGGTGGGTGGGAAAGATCGCAAGGCCAGGGGTCTCGCGCACGAGGTTGGTCGCCGTCATCTCCTCGGCGGCGATCGAGTCGACCTCGCCGTTCGTGAGGGCAGGAATCATGTCGGCATAGGAGTCGAAGTACTCCTTCGTGACGTTGTCATACCTTCCCGAGACGATGCTGTCGGCGTAGGAGCCCGTGAGCATGCCCATCTTGGTGTTGTCGAAGTCTTCCAGGCTGGAGAAGGTCACGCCCGCGGACGTGGCGGCGAGTACCGCACGCGCCGGGAATGCCACGAGGAGGGCGACGGTCGCCGCCAGGACGAGGAACATGGCACGAGACGTGCCGCGCGTTGAGCTCACGGTGACATCCTTCCGGTTGGCCGAACGACTTCAAGGATGATATTCGCGGCGCGAGGAAGGGGTGGCGAATCGGTAAGGGGCATGTTGCGGCCATGAGAGCGGACGAGAGGCGACGCATCGCAGCGGAAGCGTCATGAGACGCTGCACGCCTCATAGATGGTCCGGTACAAGACCTGGGCATCGACGGGCTTGGCGATGTGCGCGTTCATGCCGGCGTCGAGGCTCCTGGCGACGTCAGAGTCATAGGCATCCGCCGACATGGCGATGATGGGAACCGATGCCGCCCGCTCGAAGTCGAGGGCGCGGATGGCTCGCGCGGCCTGGTAGCCATCCATGACAGGCATGCGGATGTCCATGAGTATCGCGTCGAAGTCCCCAGGCGCGTCCCGGAAGGCCCCGACGGCCTCGCGCCCATTCGCGACGCGCGTGACGGCGGCCCCGCGCGATTCGAGCAAGGCGCGGGCGATCTCCACGTTCATCTCGTTGTCCTCGACGAGAAGGAGTCGCCTGCCCTGCGAGCGCATCCTGCGGGAAGCTCGAAATCGCGCTGCCCGGCGGCATCCCGAGGCCGCATCCTCCGCCTCCTCGAAGTCGAGCCAGACGCTGAAGGTCGTGCCATGGCCGAGCTCGCTCTCGACCTCGATTCGGCCACCCATGAGGTCGACGATGTCCTTGACGATGGAGAGGCCCAGGCCAGAGCCCCCGATATGCGCGGTCTTCTCGGTGCGCTCCTGCGCGAACGGCTCGAAGACCCTCTTGAGGAACTCGCGGCTCATGCCCGACGCCGTCGTCGGACACGGTGATCTTGTCGTGTATGCGGCCGGGCTCCCTCCCTATGCACTCGACCCTCATCGCGATGTGCCCATGCGGAGGCGTGAACTTGGTGGCGTTGTTCAGCAGGTTCAGGATGATCTTCTCGAGCAGCAACGTGTCGACGTTGATGCTCGCCCCAGGACGCGCGCTCGCTGTCGAGCGTGAAGGCTATGTCCTTTGCGTCCATGGTGGGCTTGATGGCCGTGACGACGTTCTCCATGATCTGGGGGCACGACGCGACCCTCTTGTTGAGAGTGAGCCTTCCCGTCTCGATCTTGGAGAGGTCGAGGGTGTCGTTGATGAGGGAGAGGAGGGTCTTTCCCGCCTCTTTGGTCTTCACGAGGTAGTCGCGGACAACGGCGGGGTCCTCCGACTCGAGCGCGAGGTTCGCATAGCCGAGCACGCCATTCAGGGGCGTGCGCATGTCGTGGCTCACCGAGGAGAGGAAGCTCGACTTGTAGGCATTGGCGGCGTCGGCCTGCGCGCGCAGGAGCTTCTCCTCCTCGAGCTGGCGCCTGAGCTCCTCCTTGAGGCGGACCTCCTCGCCGACGTCAGTGAAGACGGCATAGAACACCTTGTGGTCCGGCGTCGTCTCGCGCAGCGTGATCTCCTCGCGGATCCAGTAGTAGGCTCCGTCCGCCCCCTCGGTACGATAGTCGTCCACGACGAAGTGCCTCGAGTTGTAGTTGTCATGGAAGGTCTTCTTGACGCGCTCGAGGTCATCCGGATGAACGCCCACGAACGCGTTGCGAACGTAGGCGTTGACCAGGGCGGGCTGCGACTCGGGGGAGAGGGTGAGGTCGTTGTCGGAGAGGGAGAACCCGAGGAGGCGGAACATCTGCTGGTTGACGTACTCGATGGTGAGGTGGTCGGGATCGGGCATGTGAAGGACGCAGATGCCGCCCGAGATGGTGTCGAGGATGTCCTGGACCCTGCTGGCCTCCTCCTTCGCCTGCTCGAGGGCCTTCTGCTGGAGCCGGTAGGTCTCGGTGACGTCGGACTCGACGACGAGGACGGCATTCGGGTCGTCAAGGAGCCGATAATGCTGGTAGCGACGGCGCACGCCCTCGCCCGAGCCCTCGTCGAAGTGCTCGAGGACGGTGAACTCGTAACGTTCCTCGGAGAGCGCCTTCCCACGGACGAACGCGGCGGAGGCGGCCCCCGCATAGGGCCCGCGATCGGTCTCGATCGACCCAATGCTCGGCCGCGTACTCGCAAAGCTCGAGAACGAGCAGGACGCGCCGGCCTCGGGCAGGAAGCGCCGGTAGCCGCTTGGCAGGGAATCGCCGATGAAGATCGCGTCGAAGCGGTCGGTATCGGTGTGGAGCAGGGCGATCAGGTCGTACTCCTGACTGGTGATGATGTTCATTATCTCGTCGCGACGCTTCTCTGCCGAGATGTCGACCGAGTACATGATTCCCGTGACGTCCTGCGTGTCGGGATTGCGCAGCATGCTGATGTAGGTGCGAACCCAGAAGGGCTCGCCGTCCTCGCCGAGCCTGTGGTAGTCGACGCTCAGGCTCGTCCGCCCCTCCTCGAAGGACCTGACGAGGTTCTCCCTGTTGAAAACCGCATTGAAGCGGTCGCTGTCGGACTCGCTTGGAATGATGGAGGTGACGTTTCTGAACAGGCCGTCGGCCGTCGAGGAGGAGAGGAGGTTCATGACGAACGGCGACTTGCCATGTCCCTCGCCGCAGGTGTTCCTCATGAGGTTGAGCTCGAAGGCGCAGAGCGCCTCGGGGTTCGCGACGAGGAGCGACTGGAGGAGCTCGTGATAGCGCTGCTGCTCCTGCTTCTCGAGGGTGACGTTGATGCCGAGGCCATAGGCGACCGCAGGGCTTGCCGTCCCTCTCCTCGACGAGCGAGTAAATGACCCTCTCGCAGCGCAGGGGCGCGTCAGGATGCCAGCGCATCCAGATGTCCTCCGAGACCTTGCGCTCGCCTGCGTCGAGACGACGGAAGAGATCGAGGAGCTTGGGCCTGTCCTCCTCGACGACGAGGGGGACGATCGACTGTGGGACGTCCGCGATGGTGCCCATGATCCCGAACTTGTCGAAGCTCTTGCTCGGGCTCGTGATGGTGTGCTCCTGGATGTGGTACTCCCAGACGCCGAGCTCGGCGCTCTCTATGGCGAGCTCGTAGCGGTCCTTCGCGGTCTGGAGCTGCTGCTTGAGCGTCGTCGCCTCGGTGATGTCGTCGATGTACTGCATGAAGGCGTCGTGCCCGCACCACTCGATCCCCTCGCACGCGAGCCTCTCCCACCTGCCGTTCGACTCGTTGAGGCGCTCGGTGGTGAGCTGCTCGCCGTAGGCGATGTCATTCATGAAGCAGTCGTCGCAGGGGGTCTTCCGGCCCCTGATGTACGAGTAGCAGGTGCTGCCCAGGTACTCGCCCCTGCGCTGCCCGCGGGCGGCCTTGTTCATGTAGAGGATCTCGTAGTTCTTGCGGTCGCAGATGTAGACCATGCGCTCGGTGCTGTCGATGATGCGCAGATAGATGTTCGACTCGACCGAGGCGTTGGAGAACAGGGCCAGGATGACGGCATCGCCCTCGTACTCCCCCAGATAGCTCGCATTGCCGTGGACCCAGTCGAAGCCCAGCGTCTTGTGCAGGACCCGGCAGTAGTGCTCGAAGGGCTTGTGGTCGACGCGGCATGTGCGCACGACGTCCATGAGGTGCGGAAGGTCCTCCACAACGATTGCCTGCCGGGCATCGACCATCAGAAGCTCGTCAAGCTCCTCGGCCGACATCCCGCAGAGCTCATGGAGGTTCGGAGAGGCATAGACGAGCCGGATGGAATCGTCGGAGACCCAGTAGATGGCCGCATAACCGGGCGCCACGCGCTCCAGCAGCTCGATTGTTTCCTGCGAGACTTCCAAGCACGCCTCTTTCAGAGAGCGACCAAGTGGCAATCTTGCTTATCATCCCAGTGCGCACGACACACGGGGCCCTGATTCGGCGAACGGAACGTCGGCCGTTGATTTCTCAATGCATCCGATCAGAACTCAGCGCTACCGGCGGTGCGTGGATGCGGAATCACGTCGCGGATGTTATCCACGCCCGTAAGATACATCACGAGGCGCTCGAAGCCCAGCCCGAAGCCCGCATGCTGGCAGCCGCCGTACCTTCTGAGGTCGCGGTAGGAACGATATTGCCCGGCATCCATCCCCAGCTCGGCGATGCGACGGTCGAGCATCTCGAGCCGCTCCTCGCGCTGCGAGCCTCCGATGATCTCGCCGATGCCGGGAACGAGGCAGTCTGCCGCGGCCACCGTCTTGCCGTCGTCGTTCATACGCATGTAGAAGGCCTTGATCTGGGCGGGGTAGTCCGTCACGAAGACGGGCTTCCCGAAGTGCCGCTCGGTGAGGTAGCGCTCGTGCTCGGTCTGAAGGTCGACCCCCCACGAGACGGGGAACTCGAACTTCACCCCCTTGGACACCGCCTCCTCGAGGATGTCGATGGCCTCGGTGTAGCTCACGCGGGCGAACTTGGAGCCGGCGACATGTTCGAGCCGCGCGGCGAGACCCTGGTCGACGAATCTGTTGAACATCGCCATCTCGTCGGGACAGCGCCTCATGACCTCGTTGATCACGTACTTGAGCATCGCCTCGGCGAGGTCCATGTCGTCTGCGAGGTCGGCGAAGGCGATCTCGGGCTCGACCATCCAGAACTCCGCCGCATGCCGGCGCGTGTTGGAGTCCTCGGCGCGGAAGGTGGGGCCGAAGGTGTAGACGTCTCCGAAGGCCATGGCGAAGTTCTCGGCCTGGAGCTGGCCCGAGACGGTGAGGCTCGCCGCGTGGCCGAAGAAGTCCTGGGAATAGTCGACCTTGCCCTCGGGCGTGGTGGGGACGTTCGCCAGGTCGAGCGTGGTCACGCGGAACATCTCGCCCGCGCCCTCGGCGTCCGACGTGGTAATGATGGGAGTGTTCACGTAGACGAAGCCGCGCTCCTGGAAGAACTCGTGGATGGCGGAGGCGGCGACCGAGCGGACGCGGAAGACGGCCCGGAAGAGGTTGGTGCGTGCGCGCAGGTGCTGTTGGGTGCGCAGGTACTCGCGAGGCTGCCTCTGCTTCTGGAGCGGGTAGTCCGGCCCCGACTCCCCCGCAACCTCGATGCGGGTCGCCTGCAGCTCGAAGGGCTGTGGTCTCTCAGGGGTGAGGGCGAGGACGCCCGTCACGACGAGCGAGGCCCCGATTCCCTGCCCGGCGACGTCGTCGTAGTTCGACAGCCGCTCGCGGTTCATAACCACCTGCAGGTCCTTGAAGCAGCTCCCGTCGTTCAGAGTGACGAAGCCGAAGTTCTTCATGTCGCGGATCGAGCGGACCCATCCGCAGACGACGACCTCCTTCCCTCCGAGGCCCTGCATGTCCGAATAGAGCCGTGCAATGCGTGTGCGATTCATCTGGCGCTCCTTGTGAAAACTCGTCTTGTCAGCAAGCAAACCTTATCGCACTTGTGCGGCAATCGGAAACCATGAGGAGGGCAGACGGCTATCGACGCCGTCCGATGCGCTGCCAGAAGCCCCAGACGGAGGCCCTGTTGGCCTGAGAGACGAGTGTCATCGTGGGAAGGCCAGCCGGGCAGGCGCGCTCGCAGGCACCGTTCTTCGAGCAAACCGAGAAGAAGCGCTCCTGGTAGGCACGACGCATGTCCTCGCGGTGGGCGTCGTCTGGCTCCTTCGTGACCGTCCCCATGAGGCCGACCGCCCCGGCCGCCCCGCAGAACAGGTCCCCGGGCGCATAGTTGGGACAGGCCTCGAGGCAGCAACCGCAGGCGAGGCAGAGGCCGGCCTGGTATTGGTGGACGGCAAGCCGCGGGGTGACCTTCGCGTCGCCCTCGAGCCAGGCGTGCGACTCGATCATGGCCTCCTCCAGGGCAGAACGGTCGACCACGAGGTCGCGGACGAGGGGAAACTTCGTCAGCGGCCCCACCTCGACCAGCCCGTCTCGCGCGACCTCGTCGACGAAGGCCTGGCAGGCAAGCGTCGGGGTGTCGTTCACAACCATCGCGCAGGCACCGCAGAGCCCCTGCTCGCAGCTGCACTCGTAGGCGATGGCCTCGAAGGGCGCATCGGCGGTCGAGGTGCGGGACCCCGGGTGGTCGTTGATCCACTCGAGGACGTGGAGCACCGAGACGTGCGTCGGCCCGACGTACTCGAAGGCCTCCAGGGACGAGGGGGACTCGGGGTCGCGCTGCCTCCTCACGGCGATCCTCACGCGTGCGTCTGGCATGCGCGCACCTCCGTCCTCGCACGGCCGTCGCGCCACGACGTGACCATGGTGGCGCGGTAGCGCTCGTCGTCGGTGTCGGGGAAGTCCGTGCGCTGGTGGGCGCCACGGCTCTCCTTCCTCTCGAGCGCGCTCCCGACCATCGCGACGGCCAGCCGCAGCTCCTCGCGCGTCGAGAGGAAGTCGTAGTAGGACTCGCCGCATCCCGTCGAGCGGCACCCCTCGAAGAGGTCCCGGAGGGTCCCGAGCCCTCGCTCGAGGCCGGCCGCGTCGCGGTAGATGCCCATGCAGGCATGCATCGTCTGGACCAGGCGCGCCCTGACGTCGCGGCTGGGCTCGCCCGTCGGCCCGCAGGCAGACCAGGCGGCGATGTCCGCACGCGCCCCCGCGAGGGCCTCGTCGAGAGCGGCGTCGCGGCGGGGGCCCGAGGCGCCAGGCCCCTGCTGGACGGCGGACTCGGCGCAGAGGCGGCCGCCATGCACCGCAGCGAGGGTCGAGTTGCCACCGAGCCGGTTGGCGCCATGGAACTGGCAGGCGCACTCCCCTGCCGCCATGACCCGGTCGACGTCGGCGCGGTTGCCCTCGTCGACGAGGATCCCGCCCATCGAGAAGTGAACGCCAGGATAGACCGGGATGGGCTCCACACGCGGGTCGATGCCGCGATAGGTGAGGCAGGTGTCGAGCACCTCGTCGAGGTCGCGCTCGATGACGTCAGCTCGAAGGTGGGTGATGTCGAGCAGGACCTCGTCCCTGCCGTCGTGCTTGAGGCCCATCTCGTGCACGACCCTGTAGATGCTCCGGCTCACGACGTCACGGGGCATCAGGGCCCCGAGCTCCGGATACCACTCCTCCATGAAGTACCAGGGCCTGCCGTCGCGCAGGGCATAGAGCCTGCCTCCGAGGCCTCGTGCCGCCTCGGTGACGAGCATCCTCTTGGAAGGGGTCTCGAGCGTCGTGGGATGGAACTGCACCATCTCGAGGTTGCCGAAGGAGAGCCCGTCGCGCAACGCGATGCCCGCGGCGCAGCCATCGTTCACCTGGGAGCCCGTGGTCTTGCCCCAGACCCCGTTCGGCGCCCCGAACGCGAGGATAACCGAGTCGGCGGGAAGGGCGATGGCCTCGTTCGTCATCGGGTCGACCAGCACGGCCCCAACGCAGGCGCCGTCGTCGTCGAGCACGAGCGAGAGGAGCCTGAGACCCATGAGCCGCGTGACCGCGCCGCTTGCCTCGTAGCGCCTGGCCTGCGTGGCAAGTGCGCTCACGAGCTGCTTGCCCGTGCGGGCTCCCGAGTAGCAGGTACGCGTCTTTCGCTGTCCGCCAAAGGGCCGCTGGGCAGGCCGTCCCTGCTCGTCGCGGGTGAAGCAGACCCCCTGCCTCGAGAGCCAGTCGATGACGTCGGGCGCCGCCTCGGCGAGACGCCTCGTCGCCCCGGGATCGGCTATGAAGCATCCCGCCCTCATCGTATCGGCGAAGTGCTGCTCGCACGAGTCGCCCTCGCCCTTGAGGTCGAGCGCGGCGTTGATCCCGCCCATCGCCATGACGGACTGCGAGCGCTCCGGGACCATCGGGGAGACGAGCGTCACGTGAGCACCCCGCTCCGCGCCCGCTATCGCCGCGGAAAGCCCGGCAAGGCCGCAGCCTATGACGACGATCTCGGTCATGACGAGACCCCCACGACGGCAAGGAGGACGTTCGACGCGGCGGCGAGCCCGAACACGGCCACGGATGCCACGACGAAGGCGACCTGGGCCCGCCGATACGCCTTCTCGCTCGCCACGAGGCCGAGCGAGACCAGGACATGAGGCCCCGCGACGGAGACATGGACGCAGCAGGCGAAGAAGAGGAGGACGTTCGTGACGAGGTAGCCGGCGACGACGGCGGGAGACGAGACCTTGAAGTAGATGGAGCCAAGGTACCCATGAACGCCCGAGAGCGCGACGACGAGGATGCCCGAGGCGATCTGGGCCGTGTTCGCGAGGGCGAGACGCGCGTACGAGACCTGGCCGCGCGTCCTTTTCCAGTCGCGGAAGACGCCCCAGAGGGCAAGGACCACGTGGAGCGCGAAGCAGGTGACCAGGATGCGCCCGGTCCGGGCGATGGCGGGAGACCACGTGGCAAGCCCCGCGAAGAGCGCGGCGCCCCAGGCGAGATGGATGGCGAGCAGAACGACGCTCGCGATCCCGAGGAGCGTGACGAGCTTCTTCCTTGCCATGCCCGCCTCCCCTCAGGGGCCGCACGAGATTACGCACGTCATGGTACGGCAAGAGCGCGTCGTGCAAGGGGCCAATGCCGCGGACGACACGCATCGTTCCGCCATCAGGCCGAATGTTACGTATCGAAACCATTTCGTGACGGGACTGACATATTAGGAATACACTCTCATCGCGCCAGTTTCGACGCGCCAACCATAGAAGACCTGGAGGCACCCATGAATCTCGAGCGTCCGAATTCCAACGAAGCCACCCAGACCCAGAACCGATCGAGAAGCGTCGTCCCCTGTTCGGGACTCTGCACGAGATGTTCCGACGAGTGCAAGGGCAACTGCGAGGTGTTCAAGTCTTCGTTCCGTGGGCGCGAGGTCATCTACCCAGGGGCCCTTCGGGCATGTGAGCGCAGGCGGCGACAAGGACTACCCCATCGACTACTCGCACTTCAACATCTGCGGGTACGCGCACGGGCTGAACGGCCTTCCCGAGGGCGTCGAGGCGTCGCCGGACACCGCGACCTTCCCCACCGTCGACACCGAGATGGAGTTCGGCTGGAAGAACAAGGTCAAGATGAAGATGCCGGTCTTCACCGGGGCGCTCGGCTCAACCGAAGTCGCGCGTGCGAACTGGGAGCACTTCGCCGTGGGTGCCGCGATCTCCGGAATCACCCTGGTCTGCGGCGAGAACGTCTGCGGCATCGACCCAGGCCTCGAGCGCGACGCGACCGGCCACGTCACCAAGGCCCCCGACATGGAGCGCCGCGTCAAGCTCTACCGCCAGTATCACGAGGGCTACGGCGACATCCTCGTGCAGATGAACGTGGAGGACACGCGCCTCGGCGTCGCCGAGTACGTAATCGACAAGCTGGGCGTCGAGACCATCGAGCTCAAGTGGGGCCAGGGAGCCAAGTGCATCGGCGGCGAGATCAAGGTCGACTCCCTCGACCGCGCCCTCGAGCTCCAGAGGCGCGGCTACATCGTCACGCCCGACCCCTCGAACCCCGCCATCCAGGAGTCGTTCAAGGCCGGTGCCATCAGGCAGTTCGAGCGCCACAGCCGCCTCGGCTTCGTGGACGAGCAGGCCTTCCATGACTCCGTCGAGCACCTCCGCTCCATCGGCGCCAAGCGCGTGACGCTCAAGACGGGCGCCTATCCCATGAACGAGCTGGCCAAGGCGCTCAAGTGGGCGTCGAACGAGCACATCGACCTCGTCACGATCGACGGTGCCGGCGGCGGCACCGGCATGAGCCCGTGGCGCATGATGGAGGAGTGGGGCGTTCCCACCCTCTACCTGCAGTCGATGTCCTACGAGCTGGCAAGCGAGCTCGCCAGCCAGGGCGCCTACGTCCCAGACCTCGCCATCGCCGGCGGCTTCTCCGAGGAGACGGGCGTCTTCAAGGCCCTCGCGCTCGGCGCCCCCTACTTCAAGGCCGTCTGCATGGGCCGCGCGATGATGATCCCGGGCTTCGTCGGGAAGAACATCGAGAAGTGGCTCGAGGAGGACGCACTTCCCAAGACCGTCTCGCAGTTCGGCTCCACCAAGGAGGAGATCTTCGTCTGCTACGAGACCCTGCGCGAGAAGTACGGCTCCGACATCGACAAGATGCCCCTCGGGGCCATTGGCATCTACTCCTACGTCGACCGCCTCAAGGTGGGTCTGCAGCAGCTCATGGCAGGGGCACGCTGCATGAGCCTGCCGGCCATCACCAGGGGCGAGATCATGTCGCTCACCAAGGAGTGCGAGCAGGTCACGGGCATTCCCTACGTGATGGACGCCTACCGCGACGAGGCCATGAGGATCATCCGCGGATAGGGTGCATGGAGGGCGATCCCGGGCGAGGCGGCGAGGCCATCGAGAGGCTCGCCGCCTCGCCCTTATGAAGAGATCAGGCTCGCGAGCGTCTCGACCAGGACGTCGACATCGATCGGCTTGGCCACGTGGGCGTTCATCCCCACCGCAAGGCACTTCCTCACGTCCTCGTCATAGGCATCGGCGGTCATGGCGACGATGGGCACGGCGGACGCGTCGCCACGGCCAAGCGAGCGGATGGCCCGCGTCGCCTCGAGGCCGTCCATGACCGGCATGCGCAGGTCCATGAGCACGAGGTCGAAGTAGCCCAATGGCGACGTCGAGAAGGCATCGAGTCCCCGCTGCCCGTCCTCGGCACAGGTGACCAGCATCCCGTTCTGCTCGAGGATGTGCACGGCTATCTCACGGTTCAGGGGATGGTCCTCGCAGAGGAGCACGTGCCTGCCCGCGAGGCGGCTCGAGTCGACCGCCGGGGCTCCTGCCCCCTTCGACTCTTTCCACGTGAGCTGGTCGGCCTCGATGTAGTCGACGTTGAGGACGACCTTGAAGGTCGAGCCCTCGCCCGGGGCGCTTCTCACCTCGACGCTGCCGTCCATGAGCTCGACGAGCTTGCGGACGATCGCGAGTCCCAGGCCGCTGCCCTTGCCCTCCGACGTGTCCCGCGCGCTCTCCTGCGTGAACGGCTCGAACAGGACCTTCTGGAACTCCTCGCTCATGCCGATGCCGTCGTCCGTGACCGTGACCGTGATGCGCTCCTTGTGGTTCCCAGCCAGCTCGTTCATGTCGACGAGCTCGATGTGGCCCCCCTCCGGGGTGTATTTGACAGCATTGGAGAGGAGGTTGAAGAAGATCTGGTTGAACCTGAGGATGTCGACGACGGGGATGGCATTCGGAACCATCTTGGTCGTCAGCGAGAGGACCTGGCTCTTGCTCGCGCACAGGGGCTTGATCACCGAGTCGAGATAGCTGTCGAAGTCGGCCATGAGATAGGGCTCCGGGTGGAGCGCCATCTTGCCACTCTCGACCTTCGACATGTCGAGGACGTCGTTCACGAGGCCGAGAAGGAACCGCGACGAGACGTCGATCTTGTTGAGGCAGTCGGTCGTCCTCGGGGGGTTGTCCTGCTCGCGGGCGATGCGGGTCATCCCGATGATGCCGTTCATGGGCGTTCTGATGTCATGGCTCATCCTGCTCAGGAACTCGCTCTTGGCCTTGTTCGCCTCCTCGGCGGCCCTGAGCGCCGCCCGAAGCCGCCCGGTGTCGGCCATGTCCTTGCGGTAGGCATCCGTGATGTCGCTGCGCACGAGGAGGACCTTCCCCTCGTCCCTGTTGAAGTACGAGTAGCGCAGGAGCTTCCGCCTGACATCCCCGCCGCCCAGGAAGTCGAAGGAGTAGGAGTAGCTCGGCTCGGAGGCGAGGTGGGAGACGATCTCCTCGATCGAGGCCGCATGCAGGGCCTCGGCGCGGTGTCGCTCGTCGACGAAGCTTCCCACGTTGACGTGGATCGTCTCGTCGTAGCCGACGTGCGACACGTTCGGCTTGGTGCCGGACGCGTCCGACACCACACGAAAGTCGATCGTCCTCCGCACCGTGTCGATGATCGCCACGAAGTCGCAGGAGTCGCTGCTCATGAGCCGCGCGAAGATCTGCTCGTTGAGCTTGGCCTCCGTGACGTCCTCGACCGTCGCGAAGGCCACGACGTCGCCGCTCTCGGGATTGCTCATGAGCGTCACCTCGCAGTGGGCCCACTTGAGCTCGGAGGAGGGGGAGAACCTGAACGGGCCGTCGCGCTCCATCGTGCGCTCCCCCATCACGAAGGAGTGGAGGAGCTGGCTCCTCGCGAGGTGCGTCGTGAGGTACTCGACGTCCTCGTCTCGCACGAGCTCGGGCAAGACGAGCTTGAGCATCAGGTCGTCGTACGCCATCCCGTCGGCCGAGGCGCTTGCGAGCCGCGAGGTCCCCGTCGCCTCCTCGACCTTGTTCAGGGTGAGGTTGATCCTGAAGGCGTCGAGGAACGAGCCGGCCACCGAGTCGAGGTAGCCCTGCTCCTCGGCGAACCTCCTCCGCAGCTCGGCCTCCTCCGACTTCACTCCCGTGATGTCCGAGTAGAGCACGTAGCCATAGGTGCTGCCGCCCGCCCGGAAAAACGAGAAGCTCGCCGCCACCCACACGACGGCGCCGTCGGGGCGCACGAAGCGGTGGGTGATGGCATGGAGGCCAGCGTCTCCTGATCGGACCGCCTTCATGGCCTCCCCGAACAGGGCCTTCCGGTCATCCGGGTGAACGGCGGCCAGGACGTCGTCGCCGTAGAGCCTTCGCGCCTGCTCCTGGTCGACGCGGAGCATCCGGCAGAAGTCGTCGGAGAACGACACCCCCTGGGCAGCCTTGCCAGGGGCCAGCCGCATGAGCAGGGAGTTGGTTGGCAGGCTCGAGATGATGGAGACCACCTCGTCGGCAGCGCTTCCTCGCTCCACGCGGTCTGCTGGACCCACGGCCACGGCTCCCCCTCATGCTCAACGAGCCCGATTCGCATCCCTTCGAGCATACTTCGTTCGCATTCGCACGAGGGCGGCATTGCGAGAAACGAGCGGAAACCAGCCGCAGGCCGACCATGCCGCCTGGCATGGTCTACCATCGTCTGGAGAGCCGACGGACGGGAGAGGGACATGAGGGACGTCACCTATGGCAGGATCGCCGACGAGGTCGCGCGCCTCTGCGTGGAGGCTGCCTGCGACCTCCCCGCAGACGTCGAGCGCCTCGTGAGGGCCGCCGCCGAGGCGGAGAGGTCGGACTTCGGCCGCTACGCGATGGACAAGGTCTGCGCCAACATCGACCTGGCCCGCGCCGACGGCGCCCCCCTCTGCCAGGATACCGGCATGGTCGTCGTCTTCTGCGAGGTGGGCCAGGACGCCCACGTCGTCGGCGGAACGCTCGAGGATGCCGTCAACGCCGGCATCGCAAGAGGCTACGAGGATGGCTACCTGCGCAAATCGACGGTCGCGGACCCGCTGTTCGAGCGCACGAACACGCAGGACAACACGCCGGGGATCATCTACACGCGCCTGGTTCCCGGCGACCGGGTCTCCCTCAGGGTGATGCCCAAGGGAGCCGGCTCCGAGAACATGAGCGCGCTCAGGATGCTCAAGCCCGCCGATGGCGTCGAGGGGGTCCGCCGGTTCGTCGTCGACACGGTCGTCTCGGCCGGGGGCAACCCCTGCCCGCCGACCATCGTGGGCGTGGGCATCGGGGGCAATGCCGACAAGGCGCTGCAGCTTTCGAAGCTCGCCCTGCTCCGCACGGCAGGCGAGCCCAACCCCGACGCGCGCTACGCAGCGCTCGAGGGGGAGATCCTCGACGAGATCAACCGCTCTGGGATAGGCCCCCAGGGGTTCGGCGGGCTCGTCACCTCGCTGGCCGTCCACATCGAGACCTATCCCACCCACATCGCGACCCTGCCGGTGGGAATCACCCTCAACTGCCATGCGGCGCGCCACAAGGAGGTAGTGCTATGAGCAAGCAGACGCCAGCCGGCCGAGCCCCCAAGCGCGTCTGCGCCCCCCTCGACGACGAGACGGCGGACGGGCTCGCCTGCGGCGACATGGTGAGCATCTCAGGCGTGATATACACGGGACGCGACGCCGCCCACAAGCGCATCTGCGAGGCCCTCGCCCAGGGGCTGCCCTCCCCTGTCGACTGGTCTGGCCAGATCATCTACTACGCAGGGCCCACTCCCGCACGTCCCGGGCACGTCATAGGGTCCTGCGGCCCGACCACCTCGGGCAGGATGGACGCCTATACCCCCATGATGCTCGACCAGGGCCTCAAGGCCATGATCGGCAAGGGCCCGCGCTCCCGCGAGGTGATCGGGTCGATGCGCAGGCACCACGCGGTCTATCTCGCGGCCATCGGCGGCGCCGCCGCGCTCATCGCCACGTGCGTGAGGAGCTGCGAGGTGGTCGCCTATCCCGACCTCGGGCCAGAGGCCATACGCCGCATGGAGGTGGTCGACTACCCCGCCATCGTGGTGGTCGACGCGCGCGGCAACGACCTCTTCGAGTCGGGTCCCGCCGCCTGGAGGCGCTGACCGCAAGCGGCCGTCTCCCCCCGCCCGCCCGCTTTTTGTGTATCCTAGGCGCATCGGCGGGCTCGCATCGGGAGCCGCATCGTCCATTTGGAGGTCGCATGCGCCACATCAAGCTGTACAACAACATCAAGCCCGAGAACCTCACGGGGTTCGGCCGTGACTACGACTTCGCCGACGAGCTCGACGACACCGTCGACGCCATTCTCCTGCGCTCCCAGAACATCCTCGACCTCGAGCTGCCGAAGGCCGTCCGCTGCATCGCCCGCGCCGGCGCCGGCGTCAACAACATCCCCCACGAGCGCTATGCCAAGGACGGCGTCGTCGTCTTCAACACGCCGGGAGCCAACGCGAACGCCGTCAAGGAGCTGGTCGTGGGTCTCATCCTGATCAGCTCGCGCGACGTCCTCGGCGGCATCCACTGGTGCCGCGAGCATGCCGACGACGACAACGTCTACAAGGAGGCGGAGGCCGCGAAGAAGGCCTTCGTGGGACGCGAGGTCATGGGCAAGCGCATCGGCATCGTCGGACTGGGCGCCATCGGCTCGCATGTCGCCGACACCTGCATAGCCCTCGGCATGGACGTCTACGGCTACGACCCCTACCTCTCGATCGCCAACGCGTGGAACATGTCGCGCGAGGTGCATCGCATGGACAGCCTCGACGACCTCTGCAGGGGCTGCGACTACCTCACCGTCCACGTGCCGGCGACGCCGAGCACCAAGGGACTCGTCACCTCCGAGCAGCTCGACCTCCTGAACGACGGGCGCGATCGTCCTCAACTACTCGCGCGAGGGCGTCATAGAGGAGCCCGCGATCGCGGCCGCCCTCAAGGGCGGCAAGGTCAAGAACTACATCACCGACTTCGCCACCCCTGCCGTCCTGCACATGGACGGGGCCATCGTGACGCCGCACGCCGGCGCGGGCACCGCGGAGGCGGAGGACAACTGCACGAGCATGGCCGTCGACGAGATAAGGGACTACCTCGAGAACGGCAACATCAGGAACTCGGTGAACTACCCCTCCTGCAACATGGGCGCCTGCTCGTCCGCGGGCCGCTTCGCCTGCCTCCACAGCAACACGCCCAACGTGATCGGGCAGATCACCTCCGCCCTCGGCGGCAGCAGCGTGAACATCCAGCGCATGGCCAACGAGGCCAAGGGCGAGAACTCCTACACCATGATCGACGTCGACGGTCCCGTCGAGGAGGCCACCTACGAGAAGCTCCGCGCCATCCCCGGCGTCTATCGCGTGCGCATCATCAGGCGCGCGGAGGGCTAGCCCCGCGCCTCCCCGTTCAGGAGCCGGTCGAGCGTCGAGTAGAGGATCCTCGGCTCGATGGGCTTGGAGAGGTGCGCGTTCATGCCAGCGGCGCGGCTCTTCTCGATGTCCTCCTCGAAGGCGTTGGCGGTCATCGCGACGATGGGAATGGTCGCGGCGTCGTCCTTCTCCCAGTGGCGGATGTTGGTCGCGGCCTGGAGGCCGTCGACGAGCGGCATGCGGATGTCCATGAGTATCGCGTCGTAGTACCCGACCGGGGACTTCACGAACATCTCGGTGACCTTGAGGCCGTTCGGGGCCACGTCGACCTCGAAGTGCTTGCTCTGGAGCAGCATGCGCGCGATCTCGGCATTGAGCTCGTTGTCCTCGGCGACGAGCACGCGCTTGCCCGTGAAGTCGAAGTCGGAGGAGACGCTCGCGTCCTCGGGGGACCCGCCGCGTGCCCGCTCGAAGGCGCTGATCAGGGTCGACCGGAAGAGGGGCTTCGTGACGAGGAAGTTGGCACCGGCCGACTTGGCCTCGTTCTCGATGGACTCCCAGTCGTAGGCGGAGATGATGATGATCGTGACGTCCGGCCCCACGATCCTCCGGATGCGACGCGTCGTCTCGACGCCGTCCATGTCCGGCATCTTCCAGTCGACGAGCACGAAGTCGTAGTGGCCGGAGCCTGACGGCCTTCTCGCTCACCCTTTCGACCGCGGCGGCACCCGACGTGCACCACTCCGCGCTCATGCGCATGTCCTCGAGGATGGAGAGGGTCTGCTCGCAGACCAGGGGGTCGTCGTCGACGATGAGGGCGCTCATCTTCGCGAACCGCAGCTCGCGCTGACGCCTGGCCGGCTTCTTCTCGTTCAGCGTGAGCGGAACCTCGATGGTGAACTCGCTGCCCACGCCCAGGATGCTCCTCACCTTGATGGAGCCCCCCATAAGGTTCACGATGTTCCTGGTGATGGCGAGGCCCAGGCCGGTTCCGCCGTATGCCGAGGTGCTCGTCGAGTCGACCTGCTCGAATGCCACGAAAATCGAGCTGAGCTTGTCCCCGGGAATGCCGATCCCCGTATCGGAGACAACGAACCTGAGCGTATTCGACTTCTTGCTTGACGAGACCACGCTCACGGCAAGCGACACCTTGCCCGCCTCGGTGAACTTGACGGAGTTGCCGAGCACATTGATGAGGACCTGCTGGAGCTTCATGACGTCGCCGACATAGGAGTCGTCGGCGTTGGGAGCGACCGTGCATTCGAAGTCGAGGCCCTTGGCCTTCGTCTGGTTGTAGATCATGGCGTTGACGTTGTCGATGAGCTCTGGCAGCTCGAAGGGCTCGTTCTTCAGGAGCATCTTGCCGCTCTCGATGCGGCTCATGTCGAGGATGTCGTTGATGAGCGAGAGCAGATAGCGGGCCGAGAGCCCTATCTTGCCGATGTAGTCGGCGACCTTCTCGTCATCGCCGACCGACTGCGAGGCCAAGGTGTCCATGCCGATGATGGCGTTCATGGGAGTGCGGATCTCATGGCTCATGCGCGAGAGGAACTCGGACTTCGCGCGATTCGCCTGCTCGGCGCTCCTGAGTGCCGACCTCAGGTTCTCCTCGAGCTCGAGCCTCTCGCGCTGGGCCGCGGTGTAGTCGGTCCGCGCGAGGACGACGAGCCCGCTCTCGTCATCTATGTATCGGTAGTCGATCCTCTTGAACCTCGTCTCCCCGTACTCCGTGACCGTGAACGACCCCGAGTACAACGGCGCGTTGGCGAGCCCTTCGAGAACGCTCTCGATGGCCATGAACTCACGGCACCGTTCCTGCTCGGGCGCGGCGACGTGATCCCTGACGTAGCTCTCGACGCTCTGACGGTAGTCGCCCTCGTTGAGGTCCTCCTCGATCTGCGCGGTTCCGGAGTTCATGCTGAGGATGTCGATCGTGTTGTTGGAGGCGTTGATGCAGCCCACGAAGTCGTACTGATGAACGAGGACGTCCCTGAGGATCGTGTCGCTGATTCGCTCGCGGGTGACGTCGCTCGTAACGCTGAATGCCATGAGGTCGCCCGTCTGCGGGCGGCGGGTGAGCGTGATGGTTGCCCGCATCCAGCGGATGCTGCCATCGGCACCCCTCGCCTGGTACTCCTTCGAAATTCTGCGATTGCCGGCCTCGAAGCTGGCGAGCAGCGAGTCGCGGGAGTAGAAGCGCGCGCACTCCCGTCTGTCCGAGGGCCGCGGCATCAGCGAGAGGAGAGCCTCGACGGCAGATTCGTAGTCGGGTGCTGCCGAGACGGACCTCGTCGGGCTGATTCCACCGACCGACTCCACCTCGTTCCTGGTGAGGTTGATGCGACGGGTCGAATGATAGGTCCCGGAGACGCTGTCGGTGAACGTCTGCGCGGCCTGGTATTGACGCTCGAGCTCGAGCTCCTGCCGCTTGACCGCATCGATGTCGGTGTAGACGACGTACACGTACCACCTCCCCGCGACGGTGAACCGGGAGAAGTAGACGCTCACCCAGATGTACGAGCCATCCTTGCGGACGATTCGGTAGATGACGTTGCCGGGACGCGTGTCGTTCCGGTGCGCGTTGTACGCAGCCAGCAGGATGTCGCGGTCGTCAGGGTACACGGGAGAGAAGGCGTCGCCATGAAAGATGTCCTCCATCTCGTCGGGACGATACCCCAACAGGCGGGCGAGCTCATCGGAGCACATGATTGGCTCGAGCGTGCCGTCTGGACGTTCGAACAGCAGGAGCGACATCGAAGGAAGGCCGTTTATGGTGTCGATGAGCTCCCTGCCGTAGCTCTCCCTGAGCCTCTCGGCCTCCTCTTGGGAATCGACCTTCTCGCGCAGGGCGTTGCTCGCCTTCTCCCTGGCCTCGACGAGGTCGGAGACGTCCGTCTCGATGACGTCGAACACGACGCCCTGGCTGGCGTCGCGCCCCCCGAAGGCGTCGAGCCTCATCATGCAGGGGGAGCCGTCGGCGCGTTGCGACGGGTAGGTGAAGCTGAAGTCGCCCTTCGTGCGCGCATGCTCGCGAAGTGCGCGGCGAAGCGTGGCGGCGACCTGGGGGGAGATGTCCTTGTCGATGCGCGCGACGATGCCCTGGCCATACGAGCTCGGGGTGGTTCCGAAGAAGCGGCACATCCTGTCGGACGGCCCGACGACATAGCAGTCGTCGCCTCTCACGACGACCTGGCAGGAGAAGCTGCGGATGATGCCTTCCTTCGCACTCGTCTCGCCGGTAGCCAAGGGAATCTCCAAACGAAATGGGCACCCATGCGCATGCCCGTCACAGTCAGTCTCAAGTCATTATATGGCCTCCAGGCGCAGTTCCCCCTCCTGACGGGGAAATCGGACCGGACCTCCTGCCGCACCTCGCTGCTCCAATCTGCTAACTTGGAGAACAATGCGCGCTCATATACAGCGCGACGGCCGGCCCAGGGCCGGCGTCGCCCGCAGAGAATCGGAGCAATCCCGTGATGTATCAGCCAGAGATCGAGACCATGGACCGGGAGCGGCTGGAGCGTCTCCAGCTCGAACGGCTCAAGCCGCTGCTCAAGCGCGTCTACGAGCGAATCCCCTTCTACCACGCGTCCTTCGACGAGGCCGGCTTCGACCCGGAGGGCCTCGAGACCCTCGACGACCTTCGGAAGGCGCCCTTCACGGTGAAGCAGGACCTCCGCGACAACTATCCCTTCGGCATGTTCGCGGTCCCGCGCGACGAGGTCGTCCGCATCCACGCCTCGAGCGGGACCACCGGCACGGCGACCGTCGTCGGCTATACCCAGGCCGACCTCGATGCCTGGTCGGACTGCTTCGCCCGCGCCGTCGGGCGCGCGCATGGCACGAAGGACTCGACCATGCAGGTGGCATACGGGTACGGCCTGTTCACCGGCGGCCTCGGGGCGCACATGGGCGGAGAGCGCTTCGGGGCGACCGTCGTTCCCATGTCGACGGGCAACACCAAGCGCCAGGTGAACCTCATGCGCGACTTCGACGTGGACATCCTCGCCTGCACGCCGAGCTACGCGATGCACATCGCCGACACGGCCCTCGAGATGGGCATCGACCCCGCGACCGACCTCAAGGTGTCCGGCATGATCTGTGGCGCCGAGCCGATGAGCGACGAGCTGCGCCGCGAGCTCGAGCAGAAGATGGGTGCCCAGCTCATCGACATCTACGGGCTCTCGGAGGTCATGGGGCCAGGCGTGGCATGCGAGTGCGAGCTCCAGGACGGCCTGCACCTCGCCGAGGACCACTTCATCGCGGAGATCGTCGACCCGGACACCTTCGAGCCCGTCCCCGACGGCCAGTGGGGAGAGCTCGTGATCACCACCCTCTCGAAGGAGTGCTCGCCCCTCATCCGCTACCGCACGCGCGACATCACGCGCATCCTCCCGGGCGAGTGCGCCTGCGGGTGCACCCACAGGCGCATCGACCGCATCCGGGGCCGCACCGACGACATGCTCATCATTCGCGGCGTCAACGTGTTCCCTCGCCAGGTCGAGGAGGTCATCACCGCCTTCCCGGAGGTCTCCGCCTGGTACCAGCTCGTGGTCTCCACGAGAGGGGACCTCGATGCCGTGGACCTCAACGTCGAGGTCGTGCCCGAGTTCGACTTCGACACCGTTCGCGAGGTCGAGAGCCTCCAGAGGCGCATCCGCGCGGCGCTCAAGGGCAACCTCCAGATCGCCGTCAACGTGCGCGTGGTCGAGCCCAAGACCATCGAGCGCGCGGAGTCCAAGCAGAAGCGCGTCATCGACCTCAGGAAGAGGGGCTAGAGCCATGATCGATCAGCTGAGCGTCTTCATGGAGAACGAGCCGGGGCGCCTCACCGAGCTCTGCCGCGCAATCGGCGACGCAGGCGTCAACATGCACGCCCTCACGATCGCCGACACCACGGACTTCGGCATCGTCCGCATCATCTGCGACGCCCCCGAGAAGGCCGCGCTCGCCCTCAAGAGCGTGGGCTACAGCGCGCGCTCGACCAAGGTCATGGCCGTCGCCGTGCCCAACGAGCCGGGCGGCCTCGCCGCGCTCATGGACGTGCTCAAGGGGGCTGGCGTGAACGTGGAATACGCCTACTGCTTCGCGACGCCAGACCAGAGGGCCGTCTTCGTCATGAAGACGACGGGAGGCTCCGGCGTCGCGGAGGCGCTCGCGGCCGCGGGCTTCGAGGCCCTGCAGCCGAAGGACGTCTACAGCCCCGACGAGCTCTAGCCCCGACCAAGCGAACGGAGGACGACGTGTCCAGAGAACTGCTGTCAGGAAACGAGGCCATCGCCCAAGGGGCGTGGGAGGCAGGCGTCGCCGTAGGCGTCGGCTACCCCGGCACCCCCTCGACCGAGATCCTCGAGCGCTTCGGCAAGCTGCCCGGAACCTACGCGGAATGGGCCCCCAACGAGAAGGTGGCCCTCGAGACCGCCATCGGCGTCTCCATGGCGGGGAGGCGCGCCCTCTTCACGGCCAAGCACGTCGGCATCAACGTGGCCGCCGACCCCTTCATGACGGCCGCCTACACCGGCGTCAACGCCGGCCTCGTCATGGTCGCGGCCGACGACCCCGGCATGTACTCGTCGCAGAACGAGCAGGATTCGCGGAACTATGCCGCCTTCGCCCGCGTGCCCATGCTCGAGCCGTCGACGAGCCAGGAGGCCATCGACTTCACCCGTCGCGCCTTCGAGGTCTCCGAGGAGTTCGACACCGTCGCCATGGTCCGCACGTGCGTGCGCATCGCCCACACCAAGAGCATGGCCGAGACGGGCGAGCAGCGCGTGCCCGAGGCGCGGCCCTATGTCAAGGACCCGCGGAAGTGGGTCATGATGCCCGCCAACGCCAAGCCCCGGCGAAAGGTCGTCGACAGGCGCACGGCCGCCCTCGTCGAGTTCGCCGAGACGTGCGACCTCACGCGCGAGGAGCTGCGTGACGCGTCGGTCGGCATCGTGTGCTCCGGCTCCGTCTACCAGCACGTCCGCGAGGCCCTCCCCGAGGCGTCCACGCTCAAGCTCGGGCTCTCGTGGCCGCTGCCGCCCAAGAGGCTCGCCGCCTTCGCGGAGAAGGTCGACAGGCTCTACGTCGTCGAGGAGGTCTGCGACTACTATCGCACCCAGCTTCGTGCGCTCGGGCCTTCCCGTGCTCGACACGCCCGAGCCCGCTCCCGCCCGACGGCGAGCTCACGCCCTGGCCTCGTCCGCGCCGCGTTCGGTCTCGAGAACCCCGCGCATGCGCCGCTTCCCGAGGGTCCTCCCCCCTCGCCCGCCCGCGCTCTGCGCCGGCTGCCCCCACCGCCTCGTCTATGCGGAGCTGCGCCGCCTCAAGGCCACCGTCCTCGGCGACATCGGCTGCTACACGCTCGGGGCCCTGCCTCCCCTCTCGGCGCTCGACAGCACCGTCGACATGGGGGCGAGCATCTCGATGGCCCATGGCTTCGAGCTCGCGCGCTCCATGGGCGAGACGCGCGCCGAGGACAGGCCCGTCGTGGCCGTCATCGGCGACTCCACGTTCGCCCACTCGGGCATCACGAGCCTCCTCACCATCTCGTACAACCAGGGCGCAGGCACGATATGCATCCTCGACAACCGCACGACGGCCATGACCGGCCAGCAGGGCAACCCCGTGAACGGCATCACGCTCCAGGGCCGTCCGAGCCGAGAGCTCGACCTCGCCGAGCTCTGCCGCGCCCTCGGCATCGACGACGTGCGCGAGGTCGACTCGATGGACATGCGCGCCGTGCGTGGGGCCCTCGAGGAGGCAACCTCCGCGGCCACCCTCTCCGTCATCGTCTTCAGGAGCCCCTGCGTGCTCGTGCACCGCACCCGCAAGCCGGCCCTCTCGGTGGATTCCGAGGCCTGCCGTGCCTGCGGGATCTGCGTCTCGCTCGGCTGCCCCGCGCTCGGCAAGGACGCCGGCAGCGGCAAGGCCCACATCGACCCGGCGCTCTGCATCGGATGCGGGCAGTGCCCTCAGTACTGCCCGTTCGACGCGATCCGACCGGGAGACGACGCCAAGGGAGGCACTCGATGAGCGACAGCCAGGCCAAGACGACGACGGTTCTCCTGTGCGGCGTGGGCGGCCAGGGAACCATACTTGCGGCAGACGTCCTCGCCAAGGTGGCGGCGGCATCGGGGCTCGAGGTGAAGCTCTCCGAGATCCACGGCATGTCGCAGCGCGGCGGCTCGGTCACCACGGTCGTGCGCTTCGGCAGCGAGGTCTCGACGATGGTCTGCGACCTCGGTTCTGCCGACTGCATCGTGGCGTTCGAGGAGGTGGAGGCCCTGAGGAACCTCCCGTTCCTGCGCAGGGGAGGCCGCCTTCTCGTGAACGCCGAGGCCATTCCGTCGCTTCCCGTGCAGATCGGCGCGGCGGCGATGCCCGAAGCGCCGGAGGAGCGGCTCGAGGCCGCCGGGGCCACCCTCATCCCCGCAGGCGCCATCGCCCGCGCGCAGGGCAACCCCAAGGGCATGAACGTTGCCCTCGTCGGGGCGCTCTCGACGGCCCTGCCCTTCGCCGAGCAGACCTGGGCTGACGTCATATCCAAGCGCGTCCCTCCAAAGACGATCGACGCGAACATAAAGACGTTCGAGGCCGGACGCGCCGCCGCCCGATAGCCATCCGCGCGCCCGTCGCGCGCCCAACCATCACGGAGAAGACCCATGCCTGTGACAGACCTGCTCGAGCGCAACAGCCGCCTCTACGGCGGCGAGGTGGCCCTCATCGAGCTCAACCCCGAGGCCGAGGAGCCCCGCCGCACGACCTGGAAGGAGTACGACCTCATCCAGGAGACCTCTCCCGCGCGCTACCGCCACGAGATCACGTGGCGCGTCTTCGACGAGAAGGCCAACCGCTTCGCGAACCTCCTCGTCTCGCGCGGCGTGAAGCGCGGGGACAAGGTAGCCATCCTGATGTACAACTGCCTCGAGTGGCTCCCCATCTACTTCGGGGTCCTCAAGGCCGGGGCCATCGCCGTGCCGTTCAACTTCCGCTATTCCTCCGACGAGATCCTCTACTGCGCCAAGCTGGCCGAGGTCGACGTTCTGGTGTTCGGCCCCGAGTTCATCGGCCGCATCGAGGCCATCGCCGACACGCTCATGCGTGGGCGCCTCCTCGTCTACGTGGGGGACAACTGCCCCACCTTCGCCGAGAGCTACCACGAGATGGCCGCCGACTGCTCGAGCTCGGCTCCTGACGTCGCCATCGACGAGGACGACTACGCCGCGATCTACTTCTCGAGCGGCACGACGGGATTCCCCAAGGCAATCCTCCACAAGCACCGCTCGCTCTCGCAGGCCGCCGAGATGGAGATGGTCCACCACAGGGTCGGGCGCGACGACAACTTCCTCTGCATCCCTCCCCTCTACCACACGGGCGCAAAGTTCCATTGGATGGGGTGCCTCTGCGCCGGCTGCAAGGCGGTGCTCCTGAAGGGGACCAAGCCCGACATCATCCTCTCGGCCGTCTCGCAGGAGCGCTGCACCACGGTGTGGCTGCTCGTGCCATGGGCCCAGGACATCATCGACGCCCTCGACCGAGGCGACGTCTGTCTCGACGACTACGAGCTCGGCCAGTGGCGCCTCATGCACATCGGCGCGCAGCCGGTGCCGCCATCGCTCATACGCCGTTGGAAGGAGTACTTCCCCCAGCACCAGTACGACACCAACTACGGCCTCTCCGAGTCCACGGGGCCCGGCTGCGTGCACCTGGGCATCGAGAACGTCGACCATGTCGGCGCCATCGGCATACCCGGCTATCGCTGGAAGTGCAAGATCGTCGACGAGCAGGGCGCCGAGGTCGCGCGCGGAGACGTCGGCGAGCTCTGCGTGAGCGGCCCCGGCGTCATGACCTGCTATTACAACGACCCGAAGGCGACCTCCGAGGTGCTCAGGGACGGATGGCTGCTCACGGGCGACATGGCCAAGCAGGATGCCGACGGGTTCTACTACCTGGTCGACCGCAAGAAGGACGTGATCGTGTCTGGCGGCGAGAACATCTACCCCGTCGAGATCGAGAACTTCCTTCACAAGAACCCGAAGGTCAAGGACGTCGCCGTCATCGGCATGCCCGACAAGCGCCTCGGAGAGATAAGCGCCGCGATCATAGAGACGCAGCCGGGCTCGGACTGCTCCGAGCAGGAGATACGGGACTTCTGCCTCGACCTGCCCCGCTACAAGAGACCCGTGCGCGTCATCTTCGCGAAGGTCCCGCGCAACGCCACCGGCAAGATCGAGAAGCCGCGCCTCCGCAGGGAGTATGGGGTCGAGCATCTCGTGGCGATGGAGAACGAGGCGTAGGAAGGCTCGTGCGCTCCTCGCAACAAGCGCTTTACAAACTGGTAACATACCTCGTGGTTGCGTAAGGCGACCACCTTTCTCTTGAGCCGGGGAGCTGTCTGATGGGCCGCATTCAGCACAAGGAAGACGCGTTCTACGTCATGCTTCGGGAGTTCAGCGAGAGCCTCATCGGGTCTGGCGAGTCCTATGCCGCCATCATGCGCGACTACCCGGACTGCGACGAGGCCATCGCCAGGATGAAGGAGGACGAGCTCGCCTGCGACCAGAAGGTCCGCGCCCTGCTCGAGCTCTGCTCCCGCTCGTTCATCACCCCCTTCGACCGCGAGGACATCAGCGCCGCCACGCGCGGCATGGACGACGTCATCGACGGCATGGAGGGGGTCGTCTGCCGGCTGGGGCTCTTTTCCGTCAAGGAGATAAAGCCCGAGGCGATCGAGCTGGCCGACCTCACGCTCCAGGCAATCAGGGAGCTCAACGCCGTGTTCGTGCATCTTCCCGACTTCAAGCGCGACACCATGGTCATGGTCAAGGTCGTCGAGGTGAGCCGTCTCGAGGACGAGGGCGACAAGGTGTATCGCAACGCCCTGGCATCGCTCTACCATACGAAGAAGGACCCGATCGAGGTCATCAAGTGGAACGGGCTCTTCGACAAGATGGAGCAGACCATCGACTCGTGCGAGCGCACGGCCAACGTCATCCAGGGCGTGATCGTCAAAAATGCTTAGCGGCCTGTTGATAGGCGTTCTCGTCGCGGCCTTCGTGTTCGAGTTCATCAACGGGTTCCACGACACCGCCAACGCCATCGCGACCACCGTCTACACGCGCGCCCTCCCTCCGCGGGTCGCCATCCTGCTCTCCGCGACCATGAACCTCATCGGCGCGCTCACCAGCGACAAGGTCGCCCAGACCGTCGCCACGGGGCTGCTCGACGTCTCCCCCGAGCTCTACGTGATCCTCGCGGCCCTCGTCGGCGCGATCGCCTGGGACCTGTTCACCTGGTGGCGCGCCATCCCGTCGAGCTCGTCCCACGCCCTCATCGGCAGCCTCATCGGCGCGACCATGGTCTATACGATGAGCACGCGCGACATCCTCTGGCAAGGCGTGCTCGACAAGGTCGTCATCCCCCTCTTCACGTCGCCTCTCGTCGGCATGCTCCTCGGCTTCCTCCTCATGAGGCTCGTGTTCACGGTCTTCGCCAACTGGACCCACCACCACGCCAATGCGCTCTTCCACAAGCTGCAGGTGGTCTCGGCCATGTTCATGGCCTACGCCCACGGGAGCAACGACGCGCAGAAGACGATGGGCATCATCACGCTCGCGCTGGTCACGAGCGGGGTCCTCGCGCACGGCTCCGACATACCCTTCTGGGTGAAGCTCTTCTGCGCCTGCACGATGGCCCTCGGGACCTCCATCGGCGGACGCCGCGTCATGAAGACCGTGGGACGTGGGGTCACCAAGCTCGAGCCCGTGAGCGGCTTCGTCTCCGAGACCTCCTCGGCCATCGCCATCACGTTCATGACCGCCATCGGGGCGCCCGTGAGCACCACGCAGGTGATCACCTGCGCCATCATGGGCACGGGCAGCGCGAGGAGGGTGGGCTCTGTCAAGTGGGGCGTCGTCAAGGACATCGCAATCGCCTGGGTGCTCACCCTGCCGGCGACCATCATCCTCGGGGCGGCCACCGCGGCCCTCATGGGCCTCTTCCTGTGACGGCCGCGTCCCGGCCTGGCCTCACTCGCCGTGCGTGGCCTCGCGCTTCCGCTTGAGGTAGCGCGCCTTGGCCTCCGCATAGGCGACGCGCTCCTCGTCGGTCTGCGGGACGAGCATGGGGACGCCGCAGGGACGCCCGTCGTCGTCCAGCGCCACGAGCGTCATGCGGGCCGTGTTGATGAGCCTCCGGCTCCCGTCGAGCGCCTCCACGTACGAGTCGACGACGACCTCCATCGACGAGTGGCCTGCGAAGATCATCTTCCCCTCGAGCACCACCATGTCGTTGGCGTAGGCCGGGGCCTTGAACTCGAGCTCGTCGACGAGCGCCGTCGTGACGTTGCGGCAGCTGTGCCTCCTGGCCACGGCGGCCCCGCAGAGGTCGATCCATTCCATGAGCTGCCCGCCGAAGAGCCTGTGGCTCCCGTTGAGGTCGCCTTGGACGAGTATCTCGACGTGCTCGACGCGGGATTGCCCCGGCGTCTTCGATCCGAGTTCCATCGATGTCTCCCCTCCTGCCGCCGCTGCCGTTCGCGGCAGAGCGGCGTCATGGTCGAGCAGGCCCTCATTTTAAGCTAGGATTGGTTTTGTTTCTTTGTCCCTTTCGCGTCGGGCATGCCCCATCGGCTGAACGGAGAAATCGCATGTGGCTTGAGTTCGCCATGGTCGTCGCCACCTTCATGCTCGTGCTCATGGTTCCAGGCTATCTCCTCCTCCGTGCCTTTGGCTTCCCAAGGGCCTGGGCGGCCTGCTCCGCCCCTCTACTCAGCACGAGCCTCCTCTGCATCCTAGGGCAGCTGCTTGCCTGGGCTCATGTCGAGGCCAGCCCGCTCCTGGTGCTCGGCCCGGCCACGGCGCTGCCGCTCGTGGCGATGCTCGCGGGCAGGGGCCGGGTCAGGAACGCCAAGCTGCCCGACATTCCCTGGTGGCTGCCGCTCGTCTACGTTGCCGTCGGTGCGTTCGCGGGCCTCAACCTGTTCCTCATGCACCTCCCCTCTCTCGACTCGCTCTTTCAGGCCTATGACGCCACCCAGCATCTCAACGAGATCCAGGCCATGGTCGACTCCGGACGCTACTCGTCGCTCGGGGTCAGCACGTACCTCTCGGCCGCCGACCAGGCCATCGATCCCACGCCAGGCGCAGGGTTCTATCCCTCGGCATGGCATATAATCTGTGCCATCGTGGTCAGGCTCACGGGCGCCGGAGTGCCGATTGCGATCAATGCCTCCGAATACGTCTTCGCGGCCGTCGCGTTCCCCCTCGCCATGGTCCCCTTTCTCGCCATGGTCTTCGGAAAGGTGCGTCGGCCTCTCGTGTTCGGAGCGGTCGTCTGCGTCTCATTCGTGATGTTTCCCTGGGCGCTCCTTATCTTCGGTCCCACCTATCCCAACATGGCGGGGTTCTGCGTCCTGCCTTCGGCGCTTGGGATCTTCATGTGCCTCGCGAGCCCCGAGCCGTCGAAAGAGGAGTGGGCGCGCACGCTGGCGGCCTTCGTCTTCTCTCTCGTTGGCCTTGCGCTCCTGCATCCCAACACGCTCTTCTCTGCGGCCGTGATCCTCATCCCCTTCTGCGCGTCGCGACTTCTTCGGTGGTCGGAGGAGAAGCACGGCATCCGTTCGCCGAGGGCCATCGCGGACGTGGCGATCTTCTTGGTCGCCTGCGCCGGGCTCTGGTATGCCTGCTACCGCCTTCCCTTCTTCGCTGGAATCGTCGACCACACCTGGCCGCAATACGCTCGTCCCTTCCAGGAGTTCGTCAACATCCTTGGTCTCGTCTATGCGTTTCATCTCTTCAACGAATTCATGGTGCAGGCCGTGCTCGGCCTGCTGGTCGTCGTTGGCATCGTCCGTGCCCTCAACTCCGAGGAGCATCGCTGGCTCCCCTTCTCGTACCTGCTCATCTGCGTGATTATCATGATTAACGCAACCAGCGACGAGACTCTCAAGCACGTGCTCGCGGGCTTCTGGTACACGGACGTCATGCGACTCTCGGCCGTCGCCTGCATCGCAGCGATTCCCCTCGCGGCCTTCGGCTTCGATTGGGTCTACGAGAACTCCGTGCGCGCCGTGAGGCGCTACAACGGCGACGCGCGGGAGACCCACTCGCGCGCCATCGCAGCCGTGCTGGTGGCAGGGTTCGTCGTGATCAACTTCATGCCAAGCTTCGACCTATCCGGACTGCACCAGAAGTCCATCACGGCCGCCGAGGCGGCCGCCGGCCAGAAGCAGGAACGCTCCGTCCGCACCACTTTCGGCGATTACCGCGAGTACGTGACGGAGACCTATTCCTATGCGGTCCCCCTGAGCCAGCAGGAGGTCGCCTTCCTCAAGGCCGTGCGCGACGAGGTCGGCAACGGCTCCGTCGTAGTCAACGACCCCATGGACGGAAGCTTCCTGGGTTACGGCATCACGGGCGTGCGCTGCTACTACCGCAATTTCGTCGGAGTCGGAGATGACAACGAAACCGCGCAGAGCGTCCTGATTCGCCAGCATCTGAACGAGATCTCCTCGAATGACGAGGTGCGTCAGGCGGTCTCTTCCATTGGCGCGCAGTATGTCATGATACTGAACGAGCAGGACTCGGAGGGGTCCTTCATAAACCTGCGGAAGGATTACCATCCGGAGTACTTCTCGGGCATCTCCTCCATCACCGACGACACCCCCGGCTTCGAGGTCGTCCTCCAGGACGGCCCGCTGCGCCTCTACCGCATCACGGGATAGGCTGGTCGAAAGGGCCACCACCGAGTCCGTGGTAGACTTGGAGAGGTCATTCAACAAGACGAAAGAGTCGCGTGCATGAGAGTCCTCGCACTTATCCCCGCCTATAACGAAGAGGCATGCCTCGAAGACACGGTCATGGCCCTTCGCGACGCCTGTCCCGACATCGGCTACCTCGTCGTGAACGACGGCTCTTCCGACGGCACGAGGGCGATTCTCGACTCGCTGCGCCTCAGCCACGTCGACCTCCCCATCAACACGGGTCTCACCTCCGCCTTCCGCACCGGGATGAAATACGCCGAGCGCCATGGCTACGACGCGGTGGTCCAGTTCGACGCGGACGGCCAGCACCTGCCCGAGTACATCGGCACGATGGCGGAGGTGATGGAGCGGCAGAACGCCGACATCGTCATAGCCTCCCGCTACCTCGACGGCTCGGAGAGGCCGACGGGCGCCCGAGGGGCAGGCTCACGCCTCATCTCGAGGCTCATCAAGGCCACGACGGGAACCACCATCACGGATCCAACCTCGGGGATGCGCATGTTCGACAGGCGCATGATCTCCTACTTCGCGGGCGGGTTCGACACCGCCCCGGAGCCCGACACGATCGCGCTCGCGGCCCGGAAGGGCTACCGCGTCATCGAGGTCCCGGCCAAGATGCAGGAGCGACAGGGCGGAGAGAGCTATCTCAAGCTCGTCAACGTCATCAAGTACATGACGCGCACATGCCTGTCCATCCTGCTGTTCCAGTGGCTGAGATAGGAGTCTCGGATGCCCTTCACGCTGCGCATACTTCTGCTCGTCGGAGCCTCCGTCGCCCTCTACATCATCGCCAAGAAGGTCCGCCATTCGAAGATCCAGATGGAGGACTCCATCTACTGGCTCGTCCTCGCCGCCGTCCTCGTCATCAACGCGATCTTTCCCGGCATCGCCATGTGGTTCTCGAGCGTGCTCGGCTTCATCTCGGCCAGCAACTTCGTCTTCCTCGTGGTGATCGCGTTGCTCCTCATCAAGGAGTTCAACAACTCCGCTGACATCTCGCTCCTCAAGCACAAGGTCGACGAGCTGGCGCAGGAGGATGCCCTGGCCCACTGCCAGGACGGCTCAGAGAAGGCCGAAAAGGAATAGGAGCCTGAGGGCGACCTCCCCGCCGACCGTCTGTCGCAGGCGGACAGGCGCGAAGACCTTGCCGAGGCGACCCCCGCGCAGGAAGCGCTCGAGAAGCTCCCTGTCCCCTGGTGCCATCTCCTTCGCATAGAGCTCGTGCAAGCGCTCGAGCTGCGCCGTCACGCACGCGAGCTGACCCTTCCCGAAAAAGGTCCGGATGCGATACCGGAGCAGCCTCATGCCGCCCGAGCCCGTTGGGCTGGCATTCGAGCCGGTCCGCCGGTATTCGAGGGAGGCGAAGTCGTCATAGGTGAGCTCGCCGAGAGCCGAGGCGACGAGCCCGAGCCACCAGTCATGCGTGTAGACGCCCTCCCTGCCGGCAGCGACGACGAGGTCGGCCAGGGTGCGGTTGATGACCGTGGTGTTGCCGGAGACCATGTTGTCATAGAGCATGGTGGGAAAGGCCACGCCGATGCGGTTGTGATGCGAGCGGCCGACGCGCGCCATGCCCTCGTCGCAGAAGTAGTACTCGCTGCAGTAGAGCTGCGGAATCGAGCCATCCTTCCCCTCGAGGAGTCCCACCGCGCGGCTGAGCTTGTCGGGATGCCAGACATCGTCCTGGTCGCACAGCGAGATGTAGTCGAAATCGCGCGGGACCGCCGCGACGAGGTCGAGGAACGACGAGACGACCCCCTCGTTGCGTCCGCGGATGAGGACGACGTCCCCTCGCCGCTCGTAGCCCTCGAGAAGGTCGACCGTGCCGTCGGACGAACCGTCGTCACGCACGAAGACGGTGATGCCCGGGGCGTCTTGCGCGAGCACGCTGTCGAGCTGCTGCGCGAGGCAGGCCTCGCCGTTGTAGGTCGACATGACGACTGCTATGCGTGGCGCGCGTGGGCCCATCTGCTTCCCATCGGACGGTTCGAACGGTACGAGGACAGATGCTAGTATAGATGGCATCGAGCAAGCCATGCCAGGAGGAGCGGGCCCATGGAACCCACGGCGTACGCCAAGAGGATGAGCATCGTCGTACCTTGCTACAAGACGGAACGTTACCTGCCGGCCTGCCTCGACTCGCTCATGGCTCAGACGCTCGAGGACATCGAGGTCATCTGCGTCAACGACGGCTCGCCCGATGGGTGCCTCGACATCATGAGGTCCTACGAGAGCCGATACGCCGACAGGATCGTGGTCGTGGACAGGGAGAACGGCGGGCTCATGAACGCCCGCTGGAGCGGCATAGACGTCGCGCGGGGCACCTACGTGGGATTCGTCGACAGCGACGACCACGTGGAGAGGACCTTCGCCGAGAAGCTCTACTACGCGATCAACTCCTCGAACGCCTCGATGGCCACATGCGGCTTCAGGCGCGTCGACCTCGACACGGGTCGCGAGCTCTCGCGCGAGATGTGCGTCGCCCGAACCCCCTTCCTGATCGAAGACGACCCAGGGAGGATCATCGAGGTGAACCCCGCCGTCTGGAACAAGGTCTATCGCATGGAGACCATCCGCGCCATGCATCGGCCCTCGCAGGCCCCCGCGATCCTCGAGGACCTCGTCACCGACCTGCTCTACTACCTCGCGGCGGAGAGGTCGGGAAAGACGAGGCCCTACGTCTTCGTGCCGCGGCCCCTCGTGAACTACATGGTCCGGCCCGATTCGATGATCAACACGATCGAAGCCGACCAGATCGAGAGCATACGACGCACGCTCGTCGAGGTACGTGCCCTCTATGTCGAGGAGGGAGCGAGCCGCCACCTCCTCGAGGCGCTCGACACCCTGGCCTTCGTCCATCTCGGCATCTCGATGAGCTTCAGGCTCTCCTACGACGGGAACGTCGACCTGGCCTCCACGATGGACGAGACGACAGGCTTTCTGGACGAGAGCTTCCCCCTCTGGAGGACCTCGCCCTACGTCGAGGCGGGCTACGCGATGCGCCACGGCACGTCATATCGCCGCATCCATGTCGCATGCCTGGCATGGAAGGCGCATCTCATGCCTGCCTTGCTCTCGGGATATCGCCTCGCCATCGAGAGGACGGGCAGGGACATCAAGTGGTGACGGGGACGGAGGCGGGGCGTCACCGGGCGGAAGACGCCCTCCTCTGTCTCATCTCCCGCATGGTCGAGACGATGTAGTCGTATTCCTCGAGATGGAGCAGCCTCGCCAGCACCGCGAAGATTCCGTAGACAAGGACCACCTGGACGACGATCGCCAGGACGAGCGGAAGGCCGAGCATGCCCACTGGCCAGGCGGCGGCTCCCGCCAAGGCGGAGAGGCCGTACGCCGGGCAGATGTCCCTGATCTGTTCGAGATACGAATAGCCTATCACCCGCTTGTTGGGCGCAGCGTTGATAAACGTCGCGATGATCGTGTTGATGACATAGCCGCAGATGATCGCCGTGAGGCTCCTCATGACGAATGCCGAGACAAAAAGGATCGCGAGGCCGACGACCTTCTTCTCGACCTCGAGCCTCAGGAACAGGTCGCTCCTTCCCATGCCGTTCAGCACCTGGAGGTTCGTGGTGTGGACGGGAAGCATCGCGTAGATGAAGCAATAGGCCTGCAGGAAGGGAACGCACGGCAGCCACTTCTCTCCGAGAAGGAGCACGACGATGGGATTCGCCGCGACGGCGAAAGCCGTCATGGACGGCACGATGAGAAACGTGCTCGTCTTGAGTCCACGACGGGCCAGTCTCTTGACGCGCGCCGAGTCATCCTGGATATGCGAGACGGCAGAGAGCATGACGGGCTGGATGGCACCGTCCAGCATCGTGCCCAGAGCGAGGGGATACTTCTTGCCTTGTGAGACATATCCGAGGTCCGTGCTGGTAAAGAGCTTCCCTATGACGAGGTCGGAAAGGCTCTGGTACCCCTGGTCGAGCAGGCCTGATGCCAGGAGCTTCCACCCGAACCCGAAGAGGCGCTCCGCCCTGTCCCTGTCGAAGACGGCCCGCGGCTTCCAGGGAATCTGCAAGGCAAGCACCAGGCACTTGCTGAGCTGGAACAGAAGCTGCTGCACGACGAGGGCCCATATGCCCCCACCGGCGACGGCGACCGCGATGCCGCCCACGCCAGAGACGGCACTCGCCGTCACGGTCGCGCGAAACGTCTTCTTGAACTCGAGATTACGGGCGACGATCGCCTCCTGGATGGAATTGAACGAGTTGATGATGAGCACGAGGACGAGCACCCTGAGGGGGGCGACGAGCGTCGGCATCGAATAGAAGGCGGCGACCAGGGGAGCACAGAAAAACACGGCGGCATAGAGCACGAGCGAGATCGCCAGACTCATCCAGAAAACCGTGGAGTAGTCTCTCTCGCTCGCATCGGGAGCCTGAATGATGGCGGTGTTCAGACCGGATTGGACGAGGACGTTGCCGATGTTGACGAAGACCAGCATGATTGCCAGCACGCCGAATTCCGCCGGGGCGAGGAGGCGAGCCATCACGATCTGGACGACAAGCGTGATGAGCGAGGTACCGCCCTGCTCGAAGAGCTTCCAGAAAAGAGATTTAATCGTGCTTGTCTTCAGGTCCCCAGTTGGCACGCAGTCCTCCGATACGAGCTAGAACCCGGACGGGCGAAGCCGTCAATCACATACACTGTAATGGTACGTGCCTGATTCTTTCGCAAGCATCTCGCTCAACGCATAGGAGAACCATGGACTGGACGCGATTCGGCTACCTCATCGCGGTGCTTGTTGCATCGATTCCCCTCGTGGTGGCGATGACGCGGCTCATGCCCGAGCTCGCAGGCCCCAGCCCCCGTCAGACCAGGCAGGAACTCGTCGTTCTCGGCCTGGTCCTCGCATTGGGCGTGGCGGCCATCTACGGGAGCTTTCTTGCCGGAACCTCGTACTTCTCCTATTGGGACGTGGGGTCCGACACCTCGGAGCAGTACGTCCCCTTCTACATCAACATGCTCGACGGCATTCGAGCGGGGACGTTCGGCCCCTGGAACAGCCGCTTCGGATTGGGAGAGAGCTTCATAGCCTATCAATCCTGGGTGCTGGACCCCTTCAACCTCGTTCTCGTCCCCCTCGGCCTGATGCTCGGTGATGCCAGGCTCGGCCTCGTCCTTGTCATCGTGCAGGTCGCAAAGGTATTCCTCTCGGGCTACCTGTTCGACCGCATCCTCCTGAGATATGCAGAGACGCCGATTGCCAGGCTGGTGGGCTCGACGCTCTACGCGTTCGGAGGGTTCCTGCTGCTTTGGGGCCAGCACTATTGGCTCGGCACGGCCTATGTTCTCTGCACCCTCCTCATCCTCGCGCTCGAAGGGCTCATGAGCCGATGGAGCGTCCCCCGCTTCCTCGGGGTCGCGCTCAGCGTCGCGGTCTCCATCGGGATGAGTGCCTATGTCGGGTTCATGATCATGCTCTTTGCCACCGTCTATGCCTTGCTGCGGACGCTTCACCTCTCTCGGTGCACCTCCCTCGCAGGCTTCGCCCGAGCCTTCATGCCGCTCGTGGTTCCAGTCCTATGTGGCTGCCTCCTATCCTGCGCCTCGCTCGTCCCCTATGCGGAGACGCTGCTCGGAGAGTCCTCCCGCGTGACGGGCTCGCAGGGCTCCGCTTCGGGACTTGCCGCTCAGTCGGCGTTCGTTCCCCTGCGGTGGGTTCCGGCGATTCTGAGCCGGATTCTTGGAGACAGCCTCATCAGCAGCGGTGCGGACATTCCAGAGACGCTCGTTCCCGCGACGGCCGCCTTCCCGTACGTCAACGTGTACGAGTTCATCATGGTCGGTTTCTCCGGCTCGGCGTTCGTTCTCATCGCGCAGTTCTTCCATTGGGCCGTCAGGAAGGCGAGCCGACGGGACAAGGCCTTGGTCTTCGTGGCCTCCTTGCTGGTGCTCATGTACTGCTTCAACTTCTTCCTCCCGTCCCTCTCGAACCTCTTCGTCGCCCCGAAGTATCGGAGCAGCTTTGCGCTGGCGATTCCCTTTGGCATAGCCCTCACGGTCGGATTCGAGAAGGGACTGGTGGAGGGCAGGTGCGCCACCGTCCCGCTCGTGGCGGGAGCGGGCCTAACCGCCTGCGTGCTTGCCTGGTCCCTTGCCAACACGGTAAACGGGAGATTGGCCTGCCTGTTCTACATCGCGGCCCTCTGCCTCGTGGTCGGCCTCGCCGTCCTGAGAAGGTCGCGGCCAGAAAGCGGGGCCATTCTCGCCCTTCTCTGCATGGCCATCGTCTCGACGTCGCTCGTGGACGGCTTTTTCGTCACAAACAATAGGCTGACCAGCACAGCCAGCAACTTTCCCAAGGCAGAGGAGCCGGGGAGGGGATCCGACACCGAGGAGGCCCTCGCCTATCTCAGCCAACGCGATGGCTCCTCGTATCGAGTGGAGAAGCTCTATACCGACTGGACGCGACTCAGCGACTCCCTCGTCGAGGGGTACCGGGGGGTCTCCGCCTATTCTTCCGTCCTGGACAGTGACATCGACGACTTCTACGAGAACCTTTGGCCCGGCGCGCTCGACGGCTCAGCGTACCAGGTGTTCTCTAACAGTCCGGACGAGCCCGAGATTCTCTCGCTGCTGAACGTGAAGTACCTGCTCTCGAAAGACGAGCTGCCCTTCGGATGGTGCCAGCTCGTCGATCGAGTCGGAAGCGTCTACGTCTATCAGAACATGTCCGCCCGAGGAACCCTGAGCAGCTGGGGCAGCGTCATGGGAGAGGGAGAGGCGGCACGCATCCCCACCCCGGAGGAAAGGGCGAAGGTCCTCGGCACCTCCCTCATAGTCCCCGACAGCGCCTTGCAGGGCCTGGAAGGGGTCGACCTCTCGTCCGAGGCGACGACGACCTGCGTCGAGACGGGCGGGTCGAGCGTCGAGGGAACGGTCGACGCGTCCTCCGACACGGTCGTATACCTTGCCATCCCCCATACGGCGGGATGGACGGTCTGCGTAGACGGAAGCCCGGTCGAGACCTTCAGGGCCGATTACGGCTTCATCGGCTTCCAGGTCGGGGCCGGGAGCCATGTCGTCACGGCCTCGTTCGAGCCTGTCGGCACCGCCACGGGCATCGCCGTCTCCCTCGCAGGCCTCTGCGCGACGGTTGTCTCATGCGCCATTGGGAAAAGGGCGGGAGCGAGGAAGGCGATCCACGCGGAGGCGAGGAGCCCTCAGGCCTAGAGCGTAACCCCTCTGCCGAGCAGGGAGCGCATGACGAGAACCGCCGACCATCTGATGGGAGAGAAGAGGTAGGCGGGCCAATCTCTCTCCGCCATCAGCTCTCGCATGCAATCCTTCCTCGAGAATGGCGCGATTCTCCCATGGCTCCACTTGAGATAGGTCCGGTAGTAGGTCAGCTTGGCCGCCCTGAGCGCCTCGGGGTTGTCGCAGCCCTCGGCATAGGAGACCAGCGTCCTGCCGAATTGGACCTCGTTTCGTGCGTATTCCTCGTCAACCCTGACGGTGGCGGAATAGCTGCTCCCGCCCGTCTGCACGTGTCGATAGGCGCTCCATACGGAAGGCAGGCTCTTGACCCTCCCGATCGAAAGGAGGATGAAGGCATATCTGCGATCGCCCGCATAGCGTTGGTAGCAGGATCTTTCCGTGAACCTCTTGCGTGCGGCGACATACGGCTCGCGGCGGATGAGGGAGGTGCCGATTTGTCCGGGCATGCTGCAGTAGAAGTACTCCTTGAACGTATACTCCTCGCGCGGGCACTCCGGGTACTTCTCTCCCGTCGGCAGGGAGTCCTTCCCCACGATCACGCATCGATGGAAGACCGCCGAGTACTCCGGATGGCTCTTCAGGAAGTCGACCTGCGCCTGAAGCTTGGTGTCTTCCGTCCAGAAGTCGTCCCCCTCGAGGATGGCGAGGTACGTGCCGCGCGAGCGAAAGAGCATATCGGCATCGTTGGCCTCCCCGCCCATGTTCCTTTCCCTGAACAGAAACTTGAAGTGGGGGGGAAGCTCCTTTGCCATCTCCTTTAGCAGGGCCCTCGTGCCATCCGTCGAGCAGTCCTCCCCCACGAAGACCTCGTAGGGGAAGTCGACCTTCTGCGATGCGATGCTGCGCAGGCACCTCTCGATATAGGCCTCGTGGTTGTAGACGGACACGTTCACAGAGACAAGCGGTGCATCCAAGAGTTCATCATCCCTTCGCGTGCCCGACGGAGATGCTCCGTCAGCTCCGCCCCTGAGCGAGAATGGTGCTGCAGATCATGTCCACGTCGGACATGTCGAGATCTGCGAACATGGGCAGCGTGAGAACGCGCGAGGCGATCTCACGAGCGACGGGGGTCTCCGAGGAGTCGAATCTGTCCTTATAGCAATCGTAGTCGCTGATGAGCGGGAAGAAGTATTTGCGCGCGAATACGCCCCTTCTCCCGAGGGAATCGAACACCTCGTCCCTCGTGGCTCCGAACGAATCCTCGAACACGACCGGGAAGTAGGCATAGTTCTGGGCGACGCCAGGCTGAGGCAGGCATAGCTTGATTCCAGCCCTCCCTTCGAGACGAGAGCGATAGCGCTCTGCAACGAGGCGGCGCTTGGCGATCTCCTCGTCGAGATGGCGGAGGTTGCAGATCCCCATGGCGGCGCAGAACTCGTTCATCTTCGCGTTGCCGCCTACGAACTCGACCGTCTCCTCCCCCGTGATGCCGAAGTTCTTCCATTGGTCGAGCCGGTCCTTAAGGCGCGGGTCGCGAAAGCAGACCGCCCCGCCCTCGATGGTGTTGAACACCTTCGTGGCATGAAACGAGAACATGGAGGCATCCCCGTAGGCAGCAGCCGAGACGCCGTCCCTCCTCACTCCGAAAGCATGCGCGGCGTCATAGATGACCTTGAGGCCGTGCCTGTCTGCGATGTCTTGGATTGCCTCGACATCGCAGAGGTTCCCGTATACGTGCACGGGCAGAATGGCGCACGTCTCCTCGTCGACGAGGGATTCTATCCTCTCGGGATCGAGCGTGTAGTCGTCTGGCTTGATGTCGGCAAAGACGGGCGTGAGCCCCTTCCTCACGATGGCATGGGTCGTCGAGGCGAAGCTGTAGGGAGTGGTGATGACTTTCCCCCTCAGCCCCATCGCCTCGAGGACGCATTCCAAGGCGGAGTGGCCGTTCACGAAAAGGGCGACGTTCTCGACCCCCAGATACCGTTTGAGGTCAGACTCGAGCTGACGATGCTCCGCGCCCATGTTCGTGAGCCAGTGGCTCTCCCAGATGGGCGCAATCTCCTCCACGTACTCTTCCAAGGGCGGCATCGAAGAGCGGGTGACCAGGATTTTTCTGTCATTCATGGAAATGCTCCAAATCGGGCGCGGACTAGCCCTCGTCGACCTTCGTGACATACTCCTCGTACTTCCGTGCGATGTACTGGTCGGGATAGGGAGCCATGGGCTCGATCTCGTCTCCCGCGAACGCGCGGACATGATTCCCGACGCAATCGTATGCCGCCATGCAGGAGAACTCCACCCCTCCGGAAAACCTCGGGTTGCACTCGAGGAAACGATAGCCACCTGACGCGGCCGCAATGAACTCGAAATTGACACAGCCCAGGATTCCCAGCTCGGAGGCAAGGGAGCAACAGGTCTCGGCAAGCCTCTCGTCATGGAAGACTCGCACCGAGGTCCCCGCCCCGTTGAGCGTCCTGAGCAACTCCTCGCGAGGGATGGCGACCACGTGGCCTGCCGAGTCGCGGACGATGTCCACGGTCACCACGGGGCCCTCGATGAGGGGTTGGACAACGTAGCGGGCAGGGTCCTCGATGTCCTCCACCGATTTCCACTGCGTCGCCGTGCGAATCCTCCTCAGCCCCTCGCTGCTTCTGCCGTCGAGGGGCTTGCACACGACGGGGAGCTCGACAGGCCCCGAGATGCATTCGAGCAGGGGGCGAGTCTCGATTCCGAGGACGCCCGAGCCCGACGAACGAAGAAACCTTGCCATGTTGTCTTTGTTGCGGCAGAGGTCGACCGTCTCCTTGGGGGAAATGAGCGGAACGGCGTCGCCAAGCCAGGCGGCGTCACGTGCCAGGTTGAAGAGGTCCACCTCGACGTCCGTGAGGGGGATGATGACGTCGACGTGCTCGTCCTTGCAGAAGTCCCGAATGAAGCGAGCGTACGCCTCGGCATCCGAGGCAAGGGGGGCTTGGCGAAACGCATCGACGTTGGCGGCGTCCGCAATCCACTCGAACGGATAGATGTCGCAGCCAACGACCCGAAGGCCCAGACGCTTGAGCCTCTTGATAACGATGTCCGCTGAGAACGACCCTATCGCGGTGACAAGCGCAACATGCATGTCCTGGCCCTTCGACTTAGCTGGTAACCCTCATACTACCACGAGGTCAATAAGGCTCCATACGCCGGTTGGGGCTCTGCACGAGCCGTGCGCGACGCGTTGTATAATGCGTCATGAACGGACAATGTCGTATCCAGGGAGCCTCATGAATTCGAATGACATGGACGATCTTCTTGCCGACGGTTTCACCCGTAGAATGGCCGCCGAATATCTCCAGACCCAGGAGGTCGAGCGGGCGAGCGGAATGTTCGATCCGGACTACCTGGAATGGGCCCATTCGAATGGGTTCTATGCCGAGTCCGCCTGCGCCTACCAGCTGAGCGACCAGACGAAGAGCAACTACCTCAGCGATTATGACTTCTGTAAGCTCTGGCCCCTGAACGACTGGCAGCGCATCTGGATAAACGACAAGCTTACCTTTGAGTACACGCTCGCAGGGACCGAGTTCTCCCATTTCCTGCCCGAGTATTATTACTACAGTTCCAAGGGGAGGCTGCTGGCACTGCTCGACAGCAGAATGGATGTCAGCCTCGACGGCTTTCTCTCCCTTCTCCGCGAGAAGGGAGAGTTCGCCTGCAAGCCATGCAACGGCACCGAGTCGGCAGGTTTTCACAAGCTGACCTGTGATGCCGATGGGTTTGGCATCGACGGAATGCCGGCCGATGCCAAAGGAATCGGGTCTTTTCTTCGCGAGCACCCGAACTACGTCTTCACCGAGTACCTCCATCCGAGCCAGGACATGGCAGAGATCGACCCCCTCATCCACACGCTTCGCCTCGTCGTGATCGACCCCACTGGGGTGGATCCGGTCCCCATTGCCTCCTACCTCAGGTTTGCCGTCGGGAACAAGGACTCGCAGAGCGGCGCGAACTACCAGAGGCCGACCTCGGACGACATCTGCTCCTACAACGTCGAGTTCGACATCGAGACGGGTCGCTATGGAAACGGCAAGCTTGCCTACGCCACGAAGGTGCTTGACATGCCAAGGCATCCAGATAGCGGCATTCTCGTCGAAGGCGCCGTCGATGCATGGCAGGAGCTGCTAGCCTCCATCAAGAGGCTCTCACTCAGGCTTGGTCCCGTCGAGTACATGGGGTTCGACATCGGCATCACCGACCATGGCCCCAAGATCATGGAGATAAACTCGCACCCTGGCATCAAGTACCTCCAGATATTCAAGCCCCTGCTCACAAACGAGCTCGCGGCAGAGTATTACCGGAGAAAGCTCGACCTCATTGGCGAGATGACCCCCGATGAAAGGACCAGGCGCAACGAGACGGTGCGCTAGCCCTTCTCCCGGCCATAGAACTCCTTGACAAGACCGACGACGCGACGACGGTCCTCGGCTGACAGTCCATAATACAGGGGCAGGCGGACGAGCCGCTCGCTCTCCGATGTCGTATGGGTGTCTTCGCCGTCGAACCGGCCGAAACGCTTCCCCGCGGGAGAGCTGTGCAACGGGATGTAGTGGAACACCGCCATCACCCCCCTCTCCTTGAGGAAGGCGATGAGCGCGGTGCGCTCGGCAAGGTCGGCACACTTGAGATAGAACATGTGGGCGTTATGGACGCAGCCGTCGGGCACCGTGGGGAGCTCGATCTTGCCGGCGTCGGCCAGGGCCGCAAGCTCGTCCCGATAGTAGCGCCAGGACTCGAGCCTGTCGTCATTGATAGCGTCCGCCTGCTCGAGCTGAGCCCAGAGATAGGCGGCATTGAGGTCGCTGGGAAGGTAGCTGCTCCCACGGTCGACCCACGTGTACTTGTCTACCTGGCCACGGAAGAAGCGCTGGCGGTTCGTGCCCTTCTCGCGGATAATCTCGGCGCGCTCGACATAGTCATCGTCGTTGATCACGAGGGCGCCGCCCTCTCCCATGGAGTAGTTCTTCGTCTCGTGGAACGAATAGCAGCCGAACGTGCCGATCGTTCCAAGGGCCCTGCCCTTGTACGTGCTCATGACGCCTTGGGCGGCATCCTCGACGACGAGGATGCCATGCCGCGAGGCGATGTCGCAGATCTTGTCCATCTCGCACGAGACTCCCGCATAATGGACCGCGACGATGACCCGGGTCCGGCTGGTGATGGCACGCTCTATCCTGTCCTCGTCGATGTTCATGGTATCGGGACGGATGTCGACGAAGACCAAGGTGGCACCCATCAGCTGGAATGCCGTTGCCGTGGAGGAGAAGGTGTAGCTCGGAAGTATGACCTCGTCTCCGGGCTCCAGCCCCGAAAGGATGGCTGCCATCTCGAGCGCAGTGGTTCCGCTGGTCGTCAGCAGCACCTTCCGCGCACCGAACCGCCGCTCCATCCAATCGTCGCACCGTCTGGTGAAGGGGCCGTCGCCGCATATCTTGTGATTGACTGCCGCTGCCTCGCGGACGTAGTCCAGCTCGCTACCAACATACGGCGGAATATTGAAATCAATGTTCATAAGAAACCCCATAGGATAGGACGTCGCTCGCATCTGACCCACCATGCTATCTTGCGCCAGTTGCGGCAAATAGGGAAGACGCCGGCGGCAAAGTCCGCCACATGGATACAACCCTCCTACGCGAGACGGATGCAGTCGTTGGCCGATGCGAGCACCCGGTCGAGCTCGGACTCGTCATCCGTCGCCATGATTACCTGCCCGAAGCGATCAGTTCCGTCATGAACGGCATGGACGTGGTCACCGGGGGCGACGTCGATGCCGATCCTAGCCCCAGACGACCTCTCGAGGGCGCGGAGCCTCGAGAGGTCGATCGTCTCGACGGTACCCGCGACATCGGAAAAGAGCAGCTTGGCCATACAGGGTTTCGAGCAGTCGGAATCGAAGCGGACCGGCTCGCCCAACGCCGCGCGAATCATCTGGGCATAGTAATCGAATCCCAGGTGCATCGAGATGAGCTCGGGAATGCAGGTGGCCCCGCATCGTCCGCCCATCTCGATGATGGATACGCCCCCATCGGGCAGGACCATGACATCCCCGTTGAAGGCGCATTCGTCCATGCCGGTTGCCTCCACGACGAGAGCGACCTGCCTGAACAGGCTATCCCTGGTTTCTTTGGACCTCATAAGAGGAAACGAATGGCCTGAGGGGATGGTGACGGCGCCGGCACGACGGACGAACTTCTCGTGGGGCGCAAAGAGGGCGACGCTTCCCCGGGAGACGAATCCGTCGACGCCGATCTCCGTGCCGGAGACGAATTTCTCCACCACGATATGGTCGGCATGGGTGGCATTCGTCGCCGCCTGATAAGCCGCATCGAGGTCGTCGATGCGAGAGACCTTGGTGATCCCCCTGCTTCCCGAGACGTCGCACGCTTTGACCATAACGGGCAGCCCGAGGCGGATGGCAGCCCGACGGGCCTCGTCGAGCCTCCCCACGACCTCGAAAGGCGAGGTCGAAACCCCTGCCGCACGAAACGATTCCTTCATGGCGGCTTTGTCCGTGAGATTGCGGGAAGCCGAGGCCGATATCCCGGGAAGCCCAAGCGCATCGCAGACGTGCCCGACGGTCGGGACCGAGACATCGGTGCCCGTCGTGACGATGCCGTCGATGCGCTCCTCGCGAGCGGCCTCGAGAACCGCGTCCGCATCGGTGGTGTCTATCTCATGGAAGCGGTTCGCCTCGGAAAACCCTGGGTAGTTCCCCGCGTAGCTCACGACGATGGTCTCGATGCCCATCGCACGGGCCTTGCGGATGAGAGGCACCTGGTAGATGCCGGCCCCCAGGACCATGAGCCGTTTCGCATGCGCACCCATCTAGAGGTTGACCTTGTCTCGGACGATATATTGGGGTGAGCTGTTTATAGAGAGAACGATATCGCCGATGTACTCCCCTATTATGCCGAGCACGAGCAACACGAGGCCGAAGAAGAAGAGCATGATGCAGACGGTCGAGGTCCAGCCCATTATCATGGTCGGGTCGATGAGCTTGCGAATGATGGTGACGATTCCAGCGACGAAGCCGACGATTGAGGTCGCCAGACCGATGATCGACGCGACGCGAAGAGGCACGACGGAGTAGTTGAAATAGGCAACCCAGAGCTTGGCCATCTTCCTGAGGGTGTATCCCGAGGAACCGTACTCGCGCTTATGATGCTCGATGGTTACGTTGCCGATATTATGGGTGGTGCGATAGAAGAGCCCGTCGACGTATGGGTTGAAGCTCTTGCAGCGAACGACCTCGTCTCTCACCCCCTTGGTAATGCACCAGAAGTTGCTCGAGCGGATGTCCTTGGGTCGCCCCAGGAGCGTTCTGGACGACACCCTATTAAACCAACTGGTGAAATTCTTTGCGGCCCCGTTAGTCGACTCACGGTAGACCCCATACACCAGATCGTATCCCTCCTCCATCTTCCCCAGAATCACGGGAATCTGCGAGGGATGGGTCTGGAGGTCGTCATCCATCCCGATCACGTAGTCGCCCTCGGCGAAGTTCATGCCACACATGAGACCATTGTGCTGCCCGAAGTTGCGCATGAGGTTGATGCCATGGACGTTCGGATAGTCGAATCCAAGGCGCCGTATCTCGCCGAACGTGTCGTCTGACGAGCTGTCGTTCACGAGGACGAACTCGCACTCATAGCCGCCCATCTCGTCGAACTGGGCCATCGTGAGCTCGACTACCTCGCGAATGGTATGCTCCGAGTTATAGCATGGAATGACGATCGATACGAGCATGCTTCCCTCTCAGTTGCCAGCGGTCAGATAGTCGAAGAAAAGCGGCAGGCCCCCCGTATGCAGGAAGAGAATGTTTTTCCCGGTCATGCCACGCTCCTCGATCAAGTCGAGCATCCCTCGGAATGCCTTCCCAGTATAGGTCGGATCCATGGGGACCGAGTTCTCGCGCAGCATCGTCTCGACGAGCTCGACGACGCGTTCGTCGACCACGCCATACCCGCCGCAGGTGTACTTCGTCTCCAGGTGGATGTGGTCGGCATAGTCCGCAGGGCACGCCAGGCCCTCCTTCTCGAAATAGCCACGCACGGTCGAGCGGAGCACCGAGAGCGCTCGGCCCTCCGGACGAGACGATATCGAAATCCCGACTATCTCGCGGCCGTCATGGGCCAGAAGGCTGCCCGCAACGAGGCCCCCCTGCGTGCAACCCGTGCCATACGGCGTGACGACGAGATCGATCGAGGTGCCCGAGGAGCGCTCCCACTCCCCTATCTCGGGATAGGCAGACGCATAGGCACGAGCGGCCGTCCCCTCGTTGCCCGTGCCGGTACGGTCCCCGTAGATGTAATAGGGGGTAAGGCCGCGGCCGGACAACAGCCGGAAGGCGCGATCGACCGTAGCCGCGATGGAGTCAGACGCGCATTCGAGCACCTCGACCCCAAAACGATCGACGATGCGGGCATTGAGCGAGTCGCCGCTCCCGCCATCGGCATCTGTCGCGACCATGACGCACGGGATTCCCTCGATGCTGCAGAGGTTCGCAAGAACGCGGCAGAGGTTCGAGCGGCGATCGCCGTACATGACGAGGGCGTCACAGCCGCGATCGCGCAGGTCCTTGACGAACTCGCAGGCGATCCGCACCTTGTTGCCACCGAAGGAGAAGGGCAACAGGTCGTCCCTCTTCAGATAGACCGCATTGCCCCGCCGCTCGGCCTCGGCACATTCGATGCGCTGCACGGGCGTCGGGACGACGAGAGGGCTGATCATCGGCATGGCACCTCCTCCGCTGGGTCGTGCGTGACATCTCTGGACCAGTATAGGGTCACCCCTCAGCCGCTATGGCCAGCAAGCTGCCAGACGGGAATCGTCTCACCCTCGAGCTCGAGCGAATCAACCTGACTGCACGTCGCCGTCGCATCGTAATGTTGGCGGAGGAACTCCAAGACCCGCGAGGCCATGGCCTCGCGGGCGATCAGATACGTCGAGGATCCGGTGAGAAGGGCCTGATATGGATTTGTCGCGCCGACGGCGGCGCACTGCGCACGTCTGAAGGGCGAGCCGGAGCCCCAGCCGCCAAGCGACATCGTACGGCTCTCAAGCTCTTCTGCGGGGAGATAGCGATGCTCGTACTCCATGTCGAACAAGGACATGACCCCTGACTCGATGACGTAATGGTCGCCTGGATGGCTTTCGACGTAGGTGCTGAAGGGTCCCGCCGCCACGTAGGATGCCTGTTGGAAGGACCTCTCGAAGCCACCGACGCTGAAGGAGGGAGCCCATCGCATGATCATCGACACCAGACAGCAGAGGAGAAGGACAGGCGGAAGGACCGATGCCACCCGTCGGGCCGCCGAAAGCCCGCCATGGGATGCGACGCCGTCGTTCTCCCCAACGGCCGAACGTCCCCGCCCGGCGAGGACGAGCCCCATCGAAAGGGCAAGAAGCCAGATGGGATCCTCGACGCGTGGCAGGAGCCTTCCGACGGCAAGAAAGTAGAGGCAGGCCGAAAACGCGACGACCAGCTCGAGGGAAAGCGGTATCCACGTCCTCCTTCTCGCGGGACGGGCAAAGGCCAGGGCAAGAATCAGCGGAAGAAGAACCTCCATCGGCGGGCACACATGCTCACGTAGGAAGCGAAGACGGAAGCCAGGCTGGCGCCTCCACCAAAGGGCGGCACCCGCAGTTCGGCCACCTTCGCGAGGACCTGGGCATTGAACACGTCGGAATCAGCGTTCCCCCAGTTTTGGATGAGCCAATAGTCGTTTTCCGAGAGGCCGATGGCATCAAGGGTCTCCTTCGCCTCGTCGTAGCCGAGAAGCTCGTAATCGGAGGTCTTCTGGCGTGGAACGTTGTACTCGTCCCACTGCCGCCAGCCGTCCTGCTGCCAAGTCGCGCGATCGTAGGCATGCAAGCCCCCGCAGACGAGAAGCACGACGAGCGCAGGAACGATCACGGCGGCTTTAAATGGGCCGCGAGATTTCCAGTCGCGTTCGAAAAGAAACGTCCAGGCCCACGCCAGGCACACGAAGGCCGAGCAAGGGAGGAACATCTCGAAGCGCCAGCACATGCCCAAGGCGAGCATGCCGACGGCCGCCACCTGCCTCGAGGATGCGGCATCTCCCTCTCGAACCTCCCCCACGAGCAGACAGCCGCCGGCACTGGTCGCGAGCGCGGACACATAGGTGTAGTTGCTCGAGGCGATGCAATAGGGCATCACGAAGACGCACACGAGCCCGACGAGAATCATCCCGGAGGCAGGGCGCATGTAGGTCAGGGCCCCATAGACGAGCACGGCGAAGGCCAGGAAGGAGGAAAGGTGTTCGACGGCAAAGAACCAGTTCGCCGAAGGCAGCAACGCATTGAGGGCATAGATCAGCTGACTCAGGGCGGCGTTCACGAACAGGCAGAGCCCCTCTCCGGGAATCCTCCCGGAGAGATAGAGCGAAATCGACCAATCGTCATCGGTATTGCTCGGGTTGACGCAAAAGACCAGAAAGAGACAGACGACAGCCGAAAAGAAGAGGGCGAGGACGAGCCTGCGCCAACCCTTTTCCGCAAACCAGCTCGAGAGCGCATCCGCCCACCCAAGAAGGGTGTAACTAGCTGCTCTGATTTGCCGCATCAGTCCACCTTTGCCTGCCATGCGTCATGCGATTAAAAGATGTAGACCGTAGAGCCGATGGATACATTGTCAAATATCCACTTTGCGTTCTCGTGATAGAGGCGAGTGCAGCCATGCGACTCGTAGCCAGGCGTACCGTCGTAGGCATCATGGAAGCCCTGTCCGTCGTCGTTCGCAGCGTTATGCGCTCCGGTACCATCGTTGTTCACCCAGTAGTCAAAGTAGACGGTGAAATATGGGTTCGACGCGCCGGATTCCCACTTATGGTTTATCCGATAAGTACCAGTGAAAGTCGGATGCTCAGCCGTGCCGAGGTTCGAATCGAAGGCCTTCACGAGCTTGCAGCCGCTGTTCGCGTCGAAAACAAGGACGCGGCATGTCGAGCGGTCCGTGACGATGATAGAACCGGTATCGGTCGACAAAGAGCGAGCCTTGTTCGTGATGCCGGATACATACGAGGCATCGTTCTTCCAGCTTCCTTCGATTGTGTCTTCGTCGATATAGTTAAGCGAGGCATACTTCTCGATTCTCCACGCACATGCCCTCGAATTGTTGGAGCCAATTACGTACACGGCAATAGAACCGTTACGGGCGGCGGTATCGTTCGTTCCGCTCGATCCGATAGCAAGCCCCGTCGAAGAGCTCGTTTCGATTTTCGAGATAATGACGATTCCTCCGTGGGTGCCAATTGAGAATCTCCAGAGCTGCGCGTCGGAGCCATTCGCAGTGTCCTCTTGGACGACAGTTCCCGAGAGGCTCTTTGCATCCCGAACGTCAACGTACAGTCCCGTCGAAAGGCTCATGATCGTGTACCAGCCGCTGCCCGCCGACGAAACCCGCCATTTCTGGGCGCTCGCACCATCCTTGTCGTAGAGATGGAGAGCGGTCCGAGGGGTCTTCGACTCCTCTGGGGCATCGAGCGCCTGATTGGTATCCGCGAGATTGAGAAAGGAATACGTCCCCTCCTCGAGAGCATCCGCGACGAGGGCTCGCCAAATCTGGGCTTTCGTCCCATTGGGAGCGTAGGTGGACACCAGTCTTCCAAGAGAGGCGATGCCACCCGAGAGGTCGAGGGCTTTCCCGGAGATGACATTCTTGAAAACCAAACCACCGATGGAGCCCAACGACACGCGCCATTGCCCGGAGCCCGTCACCGAAGAGGCCCCGACAAGCGAGCTCTTTCCCTCTGTCAGGAAGAGGCCTGAGTTTGCATTCATAATCGAATAGGCACCGCCTGAAAGCTTTGCGATAACCCACTTCTGCGCAAGGGTGCCGTTCTTATCCCAAATCTGCACTTTTGCATCCGACGCAGTCGAAGCGCCGTCGACATCGATGACGCGCATGGAGTCAATCGAGTTGACAAGCTGATAGAGGCCCCCATCGAGCAAAGAGGCTGCCGACAAGACCCATCTTTGGGCCTTCGACCCATTGGGATCCCATGTCTGGACGCGCCCGCCATTCTTGGCAAGAGCACCGGAAAGGTCAACGGCCATTCCGTTCAGGGCGGAGGAAAGCGACCAGGTCCCGTCTGAGTTTGTCCGGATGCTCCACAGCTGTGCAGCCGTCCCATTTGCCGCGTACTGCCACAGGCTCGTCCCGGATGACCTGTTTGCCCCCGGGATATCAAGCACTTTCCCCGAAACCGCTGACTTCACCGTATAGTAGCCGGTACGAGAGTCATAGGCAACGTCCCACTTCTGCGCGCTGCTCCCATTCGACGCGTAGAGCTGAACAGCGGCCCCATCGTCAACGGATCCCCCCGCAACGTCGAGGACCATGCCGGCGTTCACCGCAGACTTGACCGTGTAGACGCCAGAGGCAATCGTACTGGCCACCCTGGAAAGTGTCCAGAGCTGGGCAGCCGTGCCATTCGAGCTATAGACCTGAACATTCGATCCGTTGGCGGTGCCGCCACCCGAAACGTCGAGCATCAGGCCATTGAGAACCGAGCGAAGCGCAAAACTGCCGTTCTCGTCCTTGAGAAAATCCCAGAGTTGGGCCTTGGTGCCGTTGGCTTCGTATACCTGGACGTTCGTCCCAGAGGCCATCCCGGCACCGGCCACGTCAAGGGCAAGGCCGCTGACTGCGCTGTAGATGATGTAATGGCCATCGGCCTTGACAACGCGCCAGCGCTGCGCTTGGGTGGAGTTCGCATCAAATATCTGGACGTTTGCACCGTCGGACATGCTGCCGCCCGAGATATCAAGGGATTTCCCTGAAGTCTTTGACGTGATGGTATAGGCACCCTCGTCAACCGTCGCACTGGAAAAGGAAGGGGTTGAGGCGACATCGGCCTCCGTTGAAGCCGCCTCGGAAGTCGAAGTGACCTTCCCCTCCGAAGAGGAGGACGTGGTTGGAGTCGGCTGCGGTGCATCCGAAGGGTTGTTGGAAGTCGACACGCCTTTTGACTCGGACGAGGAGCTGGATGAGACGCCGCCGCCCGTGGCGGCAGGCGCAGAAGGCGTTACGGAGCCACTCGGCGAGGTGCTCGTTGTCTGCCCGGCTTCGGAGGATTCCGCTGAGCTCGACGTGGAGGACTCCGACGAGGAGGACGATGCGGATATCGGAGACGAGCCTGCAGTGGCAGCATCCCCTACAGGAACGGTGGCATTCAGATTATCTGAGGCGGAATCGGAAACCGCTGCTTCCATTCCGAAAGCCTGGGTTTGGACGGAAAAGCAAAGTGCGGCGGCAACGACAAGGAAGAAAACCAGGCATGGATGGAAAGAACCGCCCCTCGCTTTGCGAACTCCTACAAAAGCCATGCGCACCTGTGCCCTTCTTTGAATGCCTGCATCGGTTCTTTACAGGATACTATCAGGATATATTTACCTCAAACGCAATCGCTCGATGGCTCAGGCACAGCCAAGCCATCCCCCGCTGGCCTTGAGACCAGCAGCCACAGAAGCATCGGCAAGGACAGGATGACGTAGAGGTAGTAACGAAGCAGGGTCATGGGTCCAAGCAGGACGGTCAACACGACCGACAGGAGCACCCAGCAAAACACCTTCCCCGCGCGATTGCCCACGATGCTGCAATGCGCCAGGACCACGAGAAGAAGCCAGACGTATGGGGCAACCGACATGAGAACGAACAGCGGTCCCAGAGTCGCCGGGTCATCAAAACGAGACACTTCCCAATATAGGCCAGCAAGCGCTGGAATCTTGGAATGCTGCTCCACCGGAGGCTCGCAGACAGCAGCAAAGGCACAGGTCTCCGTCAGATCGTAGTCAAATGCACTCATCGACTTTGAGTAGGCTTCGTTATAACCATCCATGAGTGCCCACGGACACCAAGCGGCCTTTGTCAGGTCGAGGTCGGCCGCCACGCACGTCAGCGGGTGCTCCATTCGAACCTTTACCCAAAGAGAAAACAGCTCTGAGTATCTGCCTTGCTCGACAGCGCCATAGAACACGGCCCGCAAACGATCCGTGAACTGATGGGACTCGTCGTAATAGGAAGAGAATTCATTCGGATCGACACCCAGAGAGACGAGATCAGAATCGATCGAGTCGTCAGTCATCTGGCAACGGGCAATCTCGACCGATGGGAAAGAGATGGCCTCGCGGAGAGGGTTGGACGAGACCACGCCGAGCGCGGAACAGACCGGACCGCTCCACAATACGAACATGGCTACCCCCATCGCAAGCGAGAGGAGGATTCTTCGACGGGAAGGCCTGTTCTTTCGAAGAGCGAAGAGCAGGACCATGGCAACGACCGCCAGGGCAACGACCATGTTGCTCCGCCAAGAAAGGGCGAGAAAGGAAAACAGCCCGAGGAGCGCGAGGTCGCGCCATCCCACCGTCTCGCTGCCGACGCAGGTATAGAGGATGATTCCGAACATGACGAGCCAGAGAGAGAAGAGGGTGTCCTTCGTCGAGCAGCACATGAGCATGGACACCGCGGGGTTCATCGCAAAAAAGACCACCGAGAAGACCAGCAGCCAGCGTGGGGCACCGTCTCGCGCCAGACAACGAAGAGAATGGACTACGAGCGAGATTCCAACCGCTATTTGCATGAAGAAATAGAGGGCGACACCACGATCAAATGAGCCCAGCAGCTTTTCACCCAATCGAATAACGTTGCCTACAAGCAGAGTGTGAATAACTGGTTGGGAATTTTTCAAATATCCCGTCGAAAGGTATCCAAGGAAATGGTCGGTGTCGTAGCAATAATAGCCTGGCCAAGCTGCAAGCAAAGTCAGGCCCCAACAGATGAGCAAGATGATGGCCGAGATGAACAGGAAACGCCTCAGATGCATGACCTTGACGGTTCCGGCCGCCTTGCGAGGCGAGTGATTGGCAAGAGATGTCCACAATAGGCAAATCAGCACATACAGCATTCCCCAGAGAAGCAGCGCGGCAAGATAAGGCATCAAAGCGTTCCATGGGATATCGCTGTTTGATTCCAGGAAATAGCCCCATACGAGTAGCGATGAAAAAAGCAGAGCGAGAGGAGCCGTCCTCGCGGCGACGGACGGAGAGCGAGCTATGGAGCAGAAGCGCTTTTTGAAGTCCATTAAGGCAGTCCCTCCTCCCGTCTTTCCTCCGTACAATCACCAGCCTGCTACAAGATAAAGTCGATAGGTCCCCGAAGGCTAAATTAATTGGCCCGCCACATTGTTACATGTGACAGGCCAATTAAAGATGTCTCACCGTGATGGACTAAGCGCCGTAGTTTCCAAAGCTGCACACCATCGTGCTCGTGGGAATTGTCGTCCAAATCCAGTAGGCGTTTGTCGGAAGGAGACGAATGCAACCATGGGAGATGTGAGTCCAGGTCTGGTCTGACGAACTGGTCGAGTTCGGATCTCCACTCGAGGAGTCGAGAACCGTATGGAAGCCCTGTCCATACTCGTCCGACGTCGGATTGAACTGGGTGAAATACCACTGGAGGCCGTCGCTTGCGACCCTCTCTTTAAAGCCCGTCACGCTCATGATGCCATGTGAGGTAACTCCCAGCTCATAGCAACCAACACCTGCACCCATGTCCGTACGGCCCACCACGGGCTCCCAGTGGTTCGCACGGCCGACAAACGCGTTGACGCAGCAATTGTCATTATCAATCGTAAGGCAATACCGCGTCGCGCTACTCAGCGAGGCAATCTGCTGCCATGCACGGTATGTGCGGGCATTGTAGGTATGCGCTATTCCGTCATCGCCGTAGAAGACGAAGCCACCGCCATTGATGGCCCATCCCCACACGGTGGTGGCAACGAGATGCCACTTCTGCGCATCGGTGCCGTTGGCCCGATACTGGTCGACGTTCGCACCGTCTGCCTTGTTCCCACCGAGAACATCCAAGGCCTTGCCGGAGTTGACGTTGATAAAGACGACATAGCCGCCATCGGCGATCGAAGCAGTCCACCGCTGGCAGCCAAGACCGTTGTCATCCCATTGCTGGACGTTTGCGCCATCCGCCTTCGAGGCATCAGCTACGTCAAGCACGAGCCCGGAGTTGACGTTCTTGATTCTATATCCGCTGCCGGTCCACTCGATGAGGTACTTCTGAGCATTAGAGCCATTCGACGAATAGGTCTGGACGTTGGCATGGCCGCTCGTCGATCCACCGGCGATGTCGAGCACCTTGCCAAGCGCGGACTGGGCGATGTAGTACCCGTTTGAGATGAGGTTCTCGGAGGCCAGGCCAAAGCGCTGAGCCAAGCTTCCGTTTTTCCCCCAAACGTCCACCTTCGTGCCGTTTGAGGTCCCGTTTCCGGCAACGTCCAAAACGAGCTGCGCGGCCTTGTTGAAGAACGAGAGACCGTTATTCCAAACCACTTGCCAGGTGTTGAGGTCGCTCTCGGAGGTCTTTGAGCTGCCACTCTGAACCACCTTCGAGCCGGACTTGACGCCGGACGCCGTCAGCCAACCGCCAGAGGCTGCCGTGCGGATGCGATACTCGTCACTTCCGACCTTTACAAGCTGGTATTTCTGGGCAAGCGTCCCGTTGTAGTCATAGATCTGCGCCGCCGTGCCGCTTGCCGAAGACCCATTGATGATGTCGAGCGTCTTGGAGGTGTCGGTGAAGTCGCGAATGCTGTATATGCCGTTGGCGTAGGAATCGGTCGAGGAGAGCTTGAACTTCTGAGCGGACGTCCCGTTGGAAGACCAGAGGTCGATGTTCGTGCCGTTCCTCATCATCGCGCCGGTTATGTCCAAGGCGAGACTGCTCGCCTTGTTGATGAAGGTATAGGAGCCGTCCGCGTTGGCGATCACGACCCACTTCTGCGCGTTGGAGCCGTTGCTCTCGTACTGCTGCACGTTCGTCGTCGGAACGATGTTGCCGCCGTCGGCATCGAGGACGCGGTTGCTGCCGGTTACGGCAATCGTGTAGTAGCCGGCGCCGTCGTATTTGAAGTAATAGCGCTGCGCGTTCGAACCGTTGCGGGAATAAAGCTGGGCGTTACCCCCGTTGTCAAGCGAGCCAGCGGAGATGTCGAGCGAATACCCGGATGCAGCGGAGGGGCCGACGCTGTAGGTGCCATCGGCGATGACATTGGTGCCAGGGGCCGCAGCGCCGACGCTCAGGAACGCAAACAGCTGGGCCATCGTATTGTTGCCATCGTAGAGCTGAACGTTCGCGCCGTTAGAGGAGCTTCCGGCCGCAACGTCGAGCACCTTCTGCCTTCCCGACGGGGACAGCAGCGAGACGAGCGTGTAATAGCCGCTCTTGTTGCCGGCCACGATGAGCCACTTCTGCGCGTCAGAACCGTTCGCGTCGTAAATCTGGACGTTCGTGCCGTTCGCGGAGCTTCCGGCTGCGACGTCGAGGACCTTCTTGCCGCTCGTCCCCCCCATGGAGATGGTGTAGTAGCCCTCCGAGCCGCTGCTCCCCTCGTTGTACTTGACGTTCCACCTCTGCGCATTCGACATGTTGGACTCGTAGGTCTGGACGTTCGTCCCGTTCTGCTTTGATCCGCCAGCCACGTCGAGCACCTGCTTGTAGGCCGTTCCTGCCTCGATGACGTAGGTGCCGTCATCGATGGTCTTGTTGGAGGAGCTGGCCGCCGAGGCAGTGGCGGGAGTCGTGCTGGCCTCCGCTTTCGAGGTCTCCGCGGCCTTCGTCTCGCTCGTCGAGGTGGCGCCGGAGCCAGCGGTCCCCGTCCCAGCCGAGGTCGAGGCCTTGGTCGAGGTAGAGGTGCTCTTCGCCGTGGTGCCGGAGTCCGTGGCCGCCGTCCCGGTCGAGGCCTTGGTCGACGTGGAGGTGGCCGCCGTCCCCGCAGCCGACTTCGCGGGAGTCGGGGACGAGGTCGTGGCAGGACGAGGCCGCTCCCGTCGTCGGACCCTGTCACGCCTGTCGTGCCCGACGACGGGGAGACCGAGGTCGTCGCAGTCTTGTCGGCCGACACCGCCAAGGCATTCGCGTCGGCCGCCGCAGCAAGGGTCGGGCATCCCACGAGCGCGGCACAGATGCCGACAGTCGCAGCTACGAGCTGCACGCTTCGCGAACGATAAATCATCTTCATTGCACTTACCTTTCATTCAGGTATATGTGACCTACCAGAATACCAAACAGAATCATTTTATTGAGGATAGACGCTCAGCAGGAGTTCGTCTCCCACCTAGGAGAAAAAATCCTTAAAAGGCTTTCAGGTTTGCGATTGATATCGCTCCGCTCGCCGCAAAAAGAACGATGCCCCCACGCATTTGCACGTGGGGGCATCGTCGGCCTGCTCTTCTTCCTAGTCTCCGAAGCTGATGCCCATGAACTTGGCCTCCTGCACGAGATCGGACTCGGGGTCGACGAGCTTGAGCTTGCCGGCGACCTCCTTGAGCGGCACCCGCACCATCTTCCAGTTCCTCTGGGCCACCATGAAGCCTGCCTTGCCCTCGAGGATGGCCTTGCCGGCCTCCACGCCGCACTGCGTCGCGAAGATGCGGTCGAACGCCGTGGGGGCCCCGCCGCGCTGGGTATGCCCCGGGAGCGCCACGCGCACCTCGCGGCCGGACTTGTTCGCGATCTCCTCGGCGACCTCGTAGGCGACGGAGGGGTACTTCTTCATGCGCTCAGCGAGCTTCTTCTTGTACTCCTTCTTGGGAAGCTTCGCGTCGTCCTTGGTGATGGCGCCCTCGGCCACGACGATGATGGCGAAGCGGCCGCCCGACTTCTCGCGCTTCTCGATCGCCTTGATGACGTTGTCCATGTCATAGGGGATCTCGGGGATGAGGATGACGTCCGCGCCGCTGGCGACTCCGGCATACAGGGGAATCCAGCCCACCTTGTGGCCCATGATCTCGATGACGAAGACGCGGCCGTGCGAGCTGGCGGTCGTGTGGATGTCATCGATGGCCTTGGCTGCGACGTCGATGGCGCTCGAGAAGCCGAACGTGATGTCCGTGCCCCAGGTGTCGTTGTCGATGGTCTTGGGCAGCGCGATGACGTTGAGGCCCTCCTCCGAGAGGAGGTTCGCGGTCTTCGTGGAGCCGTTCCCGCCGAGCATGCACAGGCAGTCGAGCTTGAGCTTGCTGTAGGTCTGCTTCATGGCCTCGACCTTGTCCAGGCCGTTCTCGTCGGGCTCGTGGATGAGCTTGAAGGGGGTACGGCTCGTCCCCAGGATGGTGCCGCCCTGAGAGAGGATGCCGCTGAAGTCCGCCCAGGAGAGCAGGCGGAAGTTGCCGTAGATGAGACCCCGGTAGCCGTCCTCGAAACCATAGAACTCGACCGGCTCCTCGCTGTTGTTCAGGACGGTCTTCACGATGCCGCGCATGGTGGCATTCAGCGCCTGGCAATCTCCGCCGCTGGTGAGCATGCCGATTCTCAACATTGGGATGTCCCCTTTCGTGCTGCCTGGATGTTCGCTCGTGCCGTAGGGACAAGCTTCCCACAAGCCATCGGGCCCGGGGGCCACGTACTGGCGAGCGGTCAGAAGTCGTCTGCCCGGCAGGTCGAACGCGCTCGGCGGCGGCCGCGCGGGGACATGGCCGTGCGAACGGATAGGATGGATGTCCCTGACACGTGGAGAGGAGCGGACATGGGAGAAGACCCGAACGCAGCATCCGAGACGGGTTCCCCGGGAGCGGGGGCCAAGCGCACGGACTACCTCTCGTGGGACGAGTGCTTCATGTCGATGGCAATCGTCGCCGGACTCCGTAGCAAGGACCCGAACACGCAGGTCGGAGCCTGCATCGTCTCCGCCGACAACCGCATCCTCTCGATAGGCTACAACGGCGCCCCCAACGGCATGCCCGACGACTCGTTTCCCTGGAGCCGCGAAGGCGCCTGGCTCGAGACGAAGTACCCCTACGTGGTCCATGCCGAGCGAAACGCGATCCTCAATTACCGAGGCTCGCGCGACAACCTCGTGGGCTCGACCCTCTACGTGGCGCTCTTTCCTTGCAACGAGTGCGCGAAGGAGATCATCCAGTCGGGCATCGCCGAGGTGGTCTACCTCTCCGACAAACACCATGACAGCGACGAGTGCTCGGCGTCGCGCCTCCTTCTCAGGGAGTGCGGCGTGAGGTGCCGACAGCTCGCCCCCGCCGACATCGTCCACAGGCAGGTCTTCGTCTCCCTCGTGGACGACTGCTAGCCAATACGAATTGCTTGTGTTGTTGTATCATTTCATGGGTACGAACAGAGGGCACATCAAGCGAACGCACACGACAACGGAGGCACCCATGAGCACCATCTATGACTTCACCGTGAAGGATCGCGAGGGCGGCGACGTGAGCCTCGAGACATACCGTGGCAAGGTGCTCCTCGTCGTGAACACCGCGACGGAATGCGGCTTCACCCCCACCTATGCCGACCTCCAGAAGCTCTACGAGGAGCTGGCCGACAAGGGCCTCGAGATACTCGATTTTCCCTGCAACCAATTCGGCAACCAGGCACCCGGAACTGCCGACGAGATCCATGCCTTCTGCACCGGACGCTTCGGCGTGACCTTTCCCCAGTTTGGCAAGATCGACGTCAACGGGGATGACGAGAGCCCGCTCTATGCCTGGCTCAAGTCGCAGCGCGGTTTCGCCGGGTTCGACCCGTCCCACAAGATCACGCCGATTCTCGAGGACATCCTCTCGAAGGCAGACCCCAACTGGAATCAGAGCTCGGACATCAAGTGGAACTTCACCAAGTTCCTCGTCGACCGCGAGGGCAACGTCGTCGCGCGCTTCGAGCCGACGGCAGACACGGGAACCGTGGTGAGGGCCGCCGTCGAGGAGCTGCTGTAGCTGCGAGGGCATCGGCATTGCATGAGCCCCGATCGATGAGGCCTACCCTCTTCCGAAGGTTGAGGGTAGGCCTCGGTTTTGCTCGTCCTTCCCTCGAGTGAGGCTCGAGCCTACCTCACCGGGACGCAGTACTCGTCGTTGATGGCCTTGACCTTCTCGATGCGACGCGCGTACTTCTCGGCGGTGAGGGGCTCCGTGTGCATCCAGACCCGAACGTTCTCGAGCGCGATGACGGTACCGATGATCTTGGCCCCCAGGCACAGGACGTTGGAGTCGTTGTGCTGCCGGGCGAGCTTGGCGCAGAGGGGGTCCTGGCACATGACGGCGTAGATGCCGCTGACCTTGTTGGCGATGAGCGCGCTGCCGTAGCCGGTGCCGTCGACGAAGACGCCCCTCTCGCACTCGCCGCGGGCAACGGAGAGCGCCGCGGGAAGCACGAAGTCGGACAGGTCGCACGACTCCTCGTCGTAGGCCCCGAAGTCCTTGACCTCGTTTCCCTCCGATTCGAGATACGCCTTGATCTGGTTCTTGAGAGCCGTCCCAGCGTGGTCGTTCGCGAGCGCAATCCTCATGGCTGCCTCCCTGACGTGTCGGTTCGTTCTTACATTCTCCCACTCGAACATCCCCTTGCCGCCTTTTGTCGACAGACGAGAGAAGTTGGGGGACGAAACATGGCGAGCATGTTTACCCTTTTTCACGCAAAGCACTCTTGACCCATCGTCAAAGAATCACAAGCCGCAGGAGGAACGCAATGGAACAGACGCTCGGGAAAGACAGGCAAAGAGCAGCGAAGGGCAAGCTTCCCCCTCTGCTGCGTTTCCTCATGGTCATGTACGTGATAACCATCGTCCTCTCGCTCGTCATCCTCATGGCCACCTCGAGGGATGACATCACATACGGGGTGGGCTTCTTCTCCACGGTGATCGACGTCATCTTCTACGGCGCGAGCGCATGGCTCGTCTTCAAGCGCATGAAGGCGGCCGTGCCCGTCATCGTCGCCATCGGGCTGATCGACGTCGCCGTCTCGTTCGTCGAGGTCGCCATGGGCACCACCGAAATCGGCGACGCCGTCTTCGGCACCGTCATCACCGCGCTCCTCACGGTGTACTTCCTCACCTCGAAGAAGGTGAAGGCCCTGATGACGAACTCGTTCACGGACGAGGACGTCGAGGACAGGGACATTCCCACGATGAAGGACCCCGTCTTCTGGCGCAACCTCGTCCTCTACTACTGCGTCTTCTCGATCCTGGGCCACTGGATGGAGGCAGGCTTCTGCATGCTCATCAGGGCAGGGGTGGTCGCCGGCTCCTACGACCCCTCGAACACCTCGCTCTGGCGCGACTGGCTCTATCCCTTCCCTCCCGACGGCGTCGGGTTCGTGATGTGCGTCCTCGTCCTCTACCCGTTCAAGAACTGGCTGCAGAAGCACATGAAGCGCAAGTGGCTCGCCGTCGTGCCGAGCTTCGTCGTGAACGCCCTCGTCTGCACCCTCGTCGAGCTTTGCTTCGGACTGGTCGTGAACACGCACTTCGAGCTGTGGAACTACAGCGACATGGCCTTCAACTTCATGGGCCAGATCTGCCTGCAGAACGGCATCGGGTTCGGCATCGCCTCGACCGTCATCACCTGGAGCATCTATCCCTTCCTCGCCAACCAGATAGCATGGGTGCCCAAGAAGGTCATGTCCTTCGTCTTCGTCGCCTTCATCCTGTTCTACGCGATGCTGCAGTCGCTCTACCTCATCAACCTGTAGCACGCCCGAGAGGTCCGCTCCCGTGCGGGCGCCATCGCGTCGGCAGACGCCCAAGGCCATGCGACGGTGCCCGCATTTGGTTTAGAATGCTTTTGAATACGATTCGCATTCCGTTTTTCAGCAGCACAGACATCTCTCGAGGGATGCAGACGAAAGGCCCGCGCATGCCAGACAACGAAGCCCTTGCCCAGCCATCGGACAGCGAGTCGCCCATCTGCGTCGTGGGAATCGGGGCCTCGGCAGGCGGGCTCGAGGCCATCAGCGAGATGCTGGTCAAGATTCCCGACAGCACCGGGATGGCGTTCGTCATCATCCAGCACCTCTCCCCCGACTACAAGAGCATGCTGTCCGAGATTCTCTGCAAGTACACCATGATGCCGGTCATCCAGGCCGAGAACGGCATGAGGCTCGAGCGCAACTCCGTCTACCTCATCCCGCCACGCTTCAACATGGAGGTTCGCAACGGCAGGCTCATCCTCCACGAGCACGAGCACACCACCGTCGTGAACCACCCCATCGACATCTTCTTCAAGTCGCTCGCACGCGAGTACGAGACCCATGCCGTCGCGATCGTCCTCTCGGGCACGGGGTCCGACGGGACGAACGGCATCCGCACCATCAAGGAGGAGAGTGGCGTCATCCTCGTGCAGCGGCCCGAGACGGCCAAGTTCGACGGGATGCCCAGGAGCGCGATCGCCACCGGATTCGCCGACATGGTCATCAGCCCGGAGGCCATCGCCGAGGAGCTCACGCACATCGCCCTCTCCGTCTCGAACGGCACGATGGGCATGTCCGACGAGGAGCTGCTCAACAAGGTCTTCTCGATTCTCAAGAAGGTCTCGGGCGTCAACTACACCTACTACAAGCCCACCACCATCACCCGGCGCATCGAACGCCGCATGGTGGTCAAGCATGCCGAGAGCCTCTACGACTACGTCGACCTGCTCAGAAGCGACAGCGCGGAGGCAGAGTTCCTGGCCAAGGACGTCCTCATCGGCGTGACGAGCTTCTTCCGGGACCCCGAGTGCTTCGACGCCCTGAAGGAGCACGCCATCCGTCCCCTGGTCGAGAACTGCCCACCGGAGCGATCGATTCGCGTGTGGTGCGCGGGCTGCGCCACGGGCGAGGAGGCCTACTCGCTCGCCATCCTCTTCTCGGAGGTCATGGAGGAGACGCAATCCACGAGGAAGGTCAAGATATTCGCGACCGACCTCGACAAGGACGCCATCGCCGTGGCCAGCAACGGCGTATACGGCGAGAACATCATCGACGACGTGAGCGCGCAGCGCCTCGGCCGCTTCTTCGTCAAGAAGGGCTCGACCTACACCGTCTCGCGCGAGCTGAGGCAGATGGTCGTCTTCGCGCCGCAGAACGTGTTCCAGGACCCGCCATTCGCTCGGCTCGACCTCATCAGCTGCCGGAACATGATGATCTACTTCCAGCCGGTGCTGCAGAAAGACATGTTCGCCATCTTCCACATGGCCCTGAACGACGGCGGCTATCTCTTCCTCGGCAAATCCGAGGGCGTCGGGGGATGCGGGGACATCTTCAACCCGCTCTGCCCGCCCGAGCGAATCTTCGTCCACGACACCTCCGGCCACGTTCCGAAGGACGTGAAGATCCGCTATAGCATCCCCGCCCTCGAGGAGAGCGAGCTGCCCATCGCGAAGAGCACGCTGCCCGAGATGGAGGACGAAGAGGGCGAGCTGCGGCTCGAGGTCCTCGAGGAGTACATGCCCCCCTGCCTGCTCGTGGACGAGCAGAACAGGATCGTCCACGTCTTCGGCGAGTGCAACAACTTCCTGCGCTTCGCTCGAGGAAAGGTGGACGGCGAGCTGTTCGGCTCCCTCACGCAGGACCTTCGCATCGCCGTCTCGACCGCCCTCAAGATGGTCCGCGACACGGGAGAGCGCACCGGATACGAGAACATCCCCGTTCACGGCGAGCACAGGAACGTCACCGTCTCGCTCGTCGTTTCCCCGGTCGAGAAGAGGGACGGCGAACGCTCGGAATTCACCGCCATCGTGCTCATGGAGCAGAGGGACGGCGGCACCCCGAAGGGCACGATGCCCTACGATGCGAACGCGGCGGCCGCGAAGCGCATCAGCGACCTCGAGAAGGACCTCGCGAAGTCTCAGATGGACCTCAAGAAGAGCGTGAGCGAGCAGGAGACCGTGAACGAGGAGCTCCAGGCCACCAACGAGGAGCTGCTCACGGCGAACGAGGAGCTCCAGAGCTCGAACGAGGAGCTCCAGTCGGTCAACGAGGAGCTCTACACCGTCAACTCCGAGTACCAGGAGAAGCTCACCGAAATCACCGAGCTCAACGACGACGTCTCGAACTTCATGTCCTCGACCATGGTGGGCATCGTCTTCCTCGACAGCCAGTTCCAGATCAGGCGCTTCACGGAGTACGCCGGCAAGGAATTCAACATCATGGAGCAGGACATCGGGCGTCCGCTCCGCTTCATGGCCTACAACCTCATCAACGTCGACCTCCAGGCCCTCTGCGACAAGGTGGCGGCGAAGCTCGCGCCCGTCGAGATGGACGTGGTCTCGGCGTCGGGCAAGAGCTACTTCATGCGCGTCGCCCCCTACCTCACCGACGACCAGCGCATCAGCGGCCTCGTGATCACGTTCGTCGACACCACCCCGCAGAACGTCGGAACCGACGACGTCGAGGTCGGAGAGATGAAGGACGCCCTCGACAAGGCGCGTCAGGCAAACCAGGAGAAGGACAACTTCCTCTCGCGGATGAGCCATGACATGCGCACCCCGCTGAATGCGATCATCGGGATGTCCCAGCTCTCCCTCGCCGAGGACGAGCTGGACGATCGGGTTCGCGAGCGGATGAGGACCATCGAGGACAACGGCGTCTACCTGCTCGGCATCATCAACGAGATACTCGAGACCAGCCGCATCACGGCGGGAAAGATGGCCCTGCAGGTCATCCCCACCTCCGAGTCGGAGTTCCTCGGCTCCATCCTGCCCCTGGTGAGGAGCCAGGCCGAGGAGAAGGACGTCGCGCTCACGAATTCGATGCTGGGCGTGACGGACAAGACGATCCTCCTCGACCGCAACCATGTCACCCAGGTGCTCGTCAACCTCATCGGCAACGCGATCAAGTTCTCCCCCACCGCCGGCAAGGTGGACTTCGAGACGGTCTCGACCGAGCTTCCCGACGGTCGCGTGAGGCACGAGTACACCATCACCGACAACGGCTGTGGGATGAGCAAGGACTTCCAGAAGAAGATGTACCAGCCCTTCGAGCAGGAGGAGACCGTCTCCCGCGGAGAGCGGGTGGGATCCGGCCTCGGCCTGTTCATCACCAAGAAGCTCGTCGACGAGATGGACGGCAGAATCGAGTGCGTGAGCAGGCCGGGCGCAGGCACGACCTTCAAGCTCTCGATCGACTACGCCAAGAAGGGCGTCGACCTGTCGGGCGGCGTGCAGCAGCCGACGCCCGAGCAGCTACGAGTCGCGCTCTCCGGGAAACGCGTTCTCATCTGCGAGGACCAGGAGGTGAACGCCATCATCGCACGGGAGATGCTCGGGCACGTCGGCATGCTCTCCGACGTGGCGACGAACGGACGGGAGGCCGTCGAGATGTTCGACGCCTCGACCCCAGGCTACTACGCTGCGATCCTCATGGACATTCGGATGCCGGACATGAACGGGCGGGAGGCCTCGGTCGCCATCCGGGCCAAGGAGCGTCCGGATGCGCGCCGGATACCCATCATCGCCATGACGGCCGACTCCTTCGCGGACGACCGGAGCGGCTGCATCAACGCCGGCATGAACGACTGCGTCTTCAAGCCCCTCGACATGGAGACGCTCAACGAGATGATCTACCGCTACGCCGTCGCGAGGAGATGAGGGCATCCACATGAAATGCCAGTGCGTTCGCGGTGGCTTCCGAGCGACCTTGCGCGGTTGGGCATAGAATTCGAAGTGCACTTCCCCCTCGAGTGGATGGGTTGCCATGAAGCGAATCGAGCACGCCAAAGACGCCTTGGTCGCAGAAGGGCGGAAGGTCCTCTTCGCACAGGGCTACACGGCGCTCGACATCAAGGGCATCACCGCCGCCTGCGGAATGGCAACGGGAACGTTCTACAGCTACTTCCCCGGCAAGAAGGAGTTCGCGCTCGCGATAGTCGCCAACGTGGTGGCCGAGAGCCGCGAGGAGATCGTCCGGGACCTGGAATCCGGCGGGTCCCTGAGGGACACGCTCTCTCGCATCGCGGTGCTCTTCGACAGGTACCGTGAGAAGGTCGGTGCCGTCTACTGGCAGATCCCCCTCACGCAGGAGGAGAGCGCGGCGGTAGGCGACGACCTCCTGGAGAGCGCGAAGACGCTGGCCAGGCGAGCTCTTGGCAAGAGCACGGAGAGGCTGCGGCCTGCCCCCGGCGTCAGCGCCGAGGACGTGGACGCCTACGTCGCCCAATACCTCGTCGCCACGGGCACGGTCGGCGCGATCCCCTTCGACGACTTCTTCTCCTGCCTCACGGCGCTCCTCGTCGCCGACCTGCCTGCGGAGCCATGCACGAGCGGGAACGACATCGTCTACGTCATCGACGCGAGGACCCGCGAGCTGCTGTTCGCGAACGACGACGCCGTCGCCCATGCCCCCGAGGCCGGCAAGGGCTATCAGGGAAGGACCTGCTTCTCGTTCTTCGTCGGAAGGGACTCCCCCTGCGAGGGCTGCCAGATGCCGCGCATCGCATCGGGCACTACCGACGAGGCATACGGAAGCGACCCCCTCACGGGCGAGAGAAGGCACCTCACGGGGTTCCGCACGAGATGGTCCGGGCACGACGCCGTCGTGATGCGCGTGCGTGACGCCGCAGGCGGGAGTCGCGCGCAGGGCGGAGATGCGCTCACGGTCGACTTCCTGAGGCGCATGGCGCGCATGATTCCCGGGTCGGTCGCCGTCTACCTCCTGCGGGGCGGCGCGCTCGAGACGATCTACACCTCGGCCGACCTCCCCGGGATCCTGGGAATGAATGCCGCGGACTACGGCACGGCCACCGGCGCGGACGCCTTCGACATCGTGTACCCGGCGGACGCGCCCGCGCTCCGCGAGGCGCTCGCGAAGTGCCTCGAGAGCAGCTCCGACATCGACGCCTTCTATCGGGTGCGCCACGTGACGCGTGGCTTCGATTGGGTCCATGCGAAAGGCACCATATGCGGACGCGTCGACGGCTGTCCCGCGCTGGTCTGCAGCTTCTCGAACGCCTCGGTGGAGACGGACATCTACCAGGAGCTCCTGGACAACACCGACCGTTCCATCACCGTCATCGACCGCGCCACCCATGAGCTGCTCTATGCCAACGGCCTCGCACGGAGGGGCTTCGCAGGCGCATTCGAGGCCGGCCTCACGTGCTATGCCGCGCAGGGGCAGTGCGGACCCTGCGAACCGTGCGTCCTGGATGGCGTGAGGGCGGGCGTCGACCTCGAGATCAACAGGCTCAACGCCAGGTCGGGCCATTGGGAGCGAATCACGGGAAGGCGCATCGGCTGGTGCGGGCACGATGCGTTCGTCGTCTTCGTCGACGACATCAACGACCTCAAGCTGATCGAGCAGGAGGCCAACCACCAGCGGCACATGTACGAGGCCGCCGTCGAGAACGCCGAGCTGGTCGTCTGGGAGTATGAGGCCGAGAATCACCGGATGATCATGTCGGACAACGCCTTCACCCTTCGGGACAGGGCGAGGTACGGCATCTCCAAGGTGGTCGAGGACGTCCCGCGCTCCATAGCCCGACTCATCGCCGACGAGGACGTCGAGAGCTATTACGAGATGTTCCGGAAGATCGACGAGGGAGCCGACCTGGCATCATGCACGGTCTGGTACAAGCACCTTCCGGGCATGGAGCCACGATGCATGAGCATCACCCTCAGGAACGAGTTCGACTCCGACGGCAGGCCGACGCGTGCCTACGGGGTCGGGCAGAACGTCACCGCGCGCGAGACCATGAGGAGGCGCTACGAGCTGGCCTTCGACGAGCTCTCGCGCGCCTATCCGCACAGCATCGCCTCCTTCCACCTCAACCTCACCAAGAATCTGGTGGGAGGCGGAAAGAGCAAGATCCCCTCCGTTCTCAAGCAGCAGGAATCCGGTACCGCTGACGGCTACTTCGCCGCATTCGCCAAGCTCCTCACCGACGAGCCCACAAAGAGGTGGTTCCTCGAGAACTTCGACCGCGAGAGGCTGCTCAAGAGGTTCGAGGAGGGACAGACCCAGATCTCGTTCGAGTACCCCATCATCTACGACGACGGGACCCGCCATTGGCGCGAGGGCCTGCTCGTCCTGGCCCGCAACCCCGAGACCGGGGACGTCGAGGGCGTCACCTATGCCCTGGACATCGACGAGAGCAAGAACGCCGAGCTCATGATCAGGGTGCTCTCGCGCGAGGTCTTCGGGTTCGTCATTCTGCTCGACATGCGTACCGGCATGATCGTCTCCGGCGGCGACACGCAGGGTGGGGGCAAGGAGCACTACGAGAACGAGGACTACACGACGGCAATGGTGGAGGCCTTGAGGCGGATGATGCCGCCGGAGATCCTCGACCAGTCGATACGGGCGCACAGCATCGAGAGCATCCGCAACCGCCTTGCCCATCACCGCTCGTTCGACCTCTCCTTCCAGACGAGGGAGGGCCGCTACCTCCACTGGCGCATCGCCTACGCCGACAGGAAGAACGAGATCGTGCTCATCATGCGCGAGGACATCACGGAGGTCGCCAACGAGGAGCAGGCCAGAATCCGCGAGCTCGAGGGGGAGCGGCGTGCCAGGCAGCACGCCGTGGCCCTGCTCCAGAGCATCCTCGACACCGCGCCCACGGCGATGTTCTGGAAGGACCGGAACCGCCGGTTCGAGGGGGCCAACAAGGCCTTCCTCGACTTCTACGAGTTCGGCTCGCTCGATGACATACTCGGCAAGAACGACGAGGACATGGGCTGGCACCCCAACCCCGGACCCTTCAAGAGCGACGAGGAGCGCGTCATCGAGGAGGGCATGAGCACCCATCGCGTCCCAGGCGAGTGCATGAGCCGCGGAAGGCTCTGCCACATCGTCGCGAGCAAGAGCCCGCGTTACGAGAACGGCGAGATCGTGGGGCTCGTGGGCAACTTCGAGGACGTGACCAGCGAGTTCGAGCATGCCGCCGAGGTCGAGAAGCTCAACTCCGAGCTCAAGGGCGCCCTCGACGAGGCCGAGCGCGCCAATGCCGCCGAGCAGGCCTTCCTCTCGAGCATGAGCCATGACATGCGCACCCCCCTGAACGGCATCATCGGCTTCACCGACCTGGCGCGCCGCACCGATGACATCGCACGCAAGCAGGAGTACCTCGACAAGATCGACGTCTCGGGCAGGCTCATGCTCGACCTGGTCAACGACGTCCTCGACCTCTCGAAGATCGAGAGCGGCAAGATGGAGCTCAGGCCGGAGCCGTTCAGCGGGCGGGAGCTCTTCGATGCCATCGTCGACTCGCTCCGCCTCTCGGCCGAGAAACGGGGCATCACGCTGACGGTGGAGCTCGACGAGACCTACCCGCGCTTCATCAACGCCGACCGCCTGAGGGTGCAGCAGATCGCCCTCAACCTCCTGTCGAACGCCATCAAGTACACGCCAGACGGCGGTGCCGTTCGCTTCGAGGTCCGGCGCCTCGAGGCACGCGACGACGGGATGAACACGCTCCTCGAGGTCTCCGACAATGGCATCGGCATGTCGGAGATGTTCCAGCGGCGCATGTTCGAGCCCTTCTCCCAGGAGCACCAGAGCCGCATGTACGGGACGCAGGGGACGGGCCTCGGCCTCTCCATCGTGAGGAGCATCGTCGACCTCATGAGCGGCCGCATCGAATGCGACAGCGAGCTGGGAAGAGGCACCACCTTCGATGTCTACCTGCCCATAGAGCCCGCCGACGTGGGAAGGCCCGACAACGGCGCGTCCTATGCGGGCGCATCGGGCGCCATCTCCGGCATGCACATCCTGCTCTGCGAGGACAACCAGCTCAACGCGGAGATCGCGGAGACGATCCTCCGCGAGCGTGGGGAGGCCGTGGTCGACCACGCAAGGGATGGCGAGGAGGGCCTCAGGATGTTCGTGGGATCTCGGCCAGGGAGCCTACGACGCCGTCCTCATGGACCTTCGGATGCCGGTCATGGACGGCCTCGAGGCGACGAGGGCGATCCGGGCGCTCGACCGCCCGGATGCCAAGACGGTGCCCATCGTCGCCATGACGGCGGACGCCTTCGCCGAGGACGTCGAGAGGTGCCTCGACGCCGGGATGAACGACCACGTCGCCAAGCCGATCGACCCCGGAAGGCTCTTCGCGGTGCTGGGAGCGCTCGCAGGGGACGAGAAGGGCGCTGAGGGCCCGGCAGGGCCTACTCCCCTGCCTCGGTCGACACGCGCAGCAGGAAGCCGGAGAAGGCGGGAAGCGTGCAGCGAAGCTGGCCGGCGGCGAGCTCGGCCGCGGTCTCCCCTCGGGGCACGGAGCCGCCGTAGCAGTCCCACTCGGTGTCGACGAGCACCTCGGCCTCATCCGCTCCAGGGAATGTCGAGCCGATAGTCCGCCTGCTCGGCCCCGCCGAGGTTGAGCACGCAGACGAGGCGCTCGTTTCCCTCGGTGCGCTCGATGGCGTAGAGGCACCTCTCCTCCTCGTGGCAGTCGAGCCACTTGAACCCGGGCTCGTAGTAGTCCCAGGCGAAGAGGGCGGCATGCTCGAGGTAGAGATGGTTGAGGTCGAAGACGAAGCGCCGGAACGCGTCGTGGAGGGGATAGGCGAGCATGTCCCAGTCCTGCTGGCGCGTCTCGTCCCACTCGCGCATCTGCCCGAACTCGCCCCCCATGAAGTTGAGCTTCTTTCCCGGGTGAACCGTCATGTAGAGGTAGAGGGAGCGCGCCTGTGGGAACTTGCCCTCGTAGTCGCCCCACATCTTGTTGAGCACCGTCGCCTTGCCATGGACGTTCTCGTCATGCGAGAGCGGCAGGAGGTAGCGCTCGTTCGGGAAGTACATCATGGAGAACGTGAGCTTGTGGTAGTTGTCGCGGCGCTCGTCGGGGGTCTTCTTGAAGTAGTCGAGGGTGTCGTTCATCCAGCCCATGTCCCACTTGTAGTCGAAGCCGAGCCCACCCTCGCCCACCTCGCGCGTGGTGCCCTGGGAAGTCGGTCGAGTCCTCGGCGCACAGCATGCAGCCGGGGTCGAGCGACTTGAGGCCTGAGTTCATCGTCTTGATGAAGTCGACGGCATTGGCGTTCACGCCCCTTGCCTGGTCTCCCTGCCAATAGATGATGCGGCTGATGGCGTCCATGCGAAGCCCGTCGAAGTGGAGCTCCTTGAGCCAGAAGTGCCCGCAGGACTGCAGGAAGCTGCAGGTCTCCCCCCGCGAGTGCATGAAGTTGCAGCTCCCCCACTCGGAGACGCCCCACCGCGTCGTTGGGATACTCGAACAGGGCCGTGCCGTCATAGTCTCGCAGGGCGTACGCGTCGGTGGCGAAGTGCACGGGAACGAAGTCGATGATCGCGCCTATGCCCGCCTGGTGCAGCCTGTCGACGAGCTCCTTGAGCTGGTCGATGGTGCCGTATCGGCTCGTGGGGGCATAGAAGCCGGTATCCTGGTAGCCCCAGCTCTGGTCGACCGGGTGCTCGGCCAGGGGCATGAACTCGACGTGGGTGTAGCCGCCCTCGCGAAGGTAGTCGATCAGGGGCTCGGCCAGCTCGTCGTACGAATACCAGTCCTCGGGCTCGACGATGCGCGAGACCCCGCCGTCCTTCTCGGGATCGACAGGCCCGTCCTTGCGCTTGCGCCACGAGCCCGCATGGAGCTCGTAGATGTTCAGGGCCTCGCCGACGCATGGGGTCCGGGAGGCCATCCACTCGTCGTCGCAAAACCGGTAGGCGCCGAGGTCCCGGATGATCGACCGGTGGGCGGGGCGCAGCTCCATCCCATAGCCGTACGGGTCGCAGTGGTCGACGTATCCGCCGTTACGGTAGATGCGGTACTCGTAGGCGTCGCCTGGCTTGGCGCCGGGCACGTAGCCCTCCCAGAAGTTGCCGTCGGACACGCGCTCCATGGGCGTCTCGAAGCCGTCCCGGAGTATCGTGATCCCGTCCGCCGCGGGGGCGAAGGTGCGGAACACCGTCCCCTCCTCGACGACGTGGGCCCCCAGATGCTCGTAGGCGCAAAACGCCCTGCCGCGATAGAACTCCTGGACGTCCATATCCATGTCTGGCCCCTCTCGTCTGTGCCTTTCCGCACGCCATTATCCCATCGCATCGCCTGCGGACGGCCACCAACCGAGCGAGCGGGACGCATGGGGCAGCGAGCGAGGTCGGCATGGCCCGTGAGGGGCCGTCTTCGTTGTTTCCATGCAACCGTCGGCCGCGCCCATGCTCCGTATGTGGGTGGTTTAGTATCTTTACAGGAAAGAGAAGAGCGATCGAAGGCCCCCCCCGATCGGGGGGGCGCGCGGCAGGCGGGGCCCGCCCCGTGCGCCAATGGGAGGAATGCGATACAGATGGCAACAACGAACCAGCCCTCGGCAGGACGTCATTACTCGAGACCTGCCGCGCAGCCCGCCACGAGGGCTGCCGAGATGCCCCACATGGAGCCGGCAAGTCCCTACAGCCGCCAGGACGCCCACTACTACTCGAGCTCGAACGGCAGGAGGCACCCCTCGGACGGCCGTCGGAGAAAGAGCGGGAGGCCCGTGGTCATCACCCTCGTCGTGCTGCTCGCCCTCGCGGGCGTCGGCGTCTGGGTCTGGCTCAACCCGCCCTTCTACAACGTGACCATCAACGGGGCGACCGAGACGGTCGACGCCGGCACCACGATCCAGGCGGTCATCGACAAGGGATACGCCTCGCCCAAGGCGGGCAACCTCATGGCCGTCGACGGGAGCGTTGCCACGCAGGGCGGCGGCCAGCCCTTCGTCGCCACGGTGGACGGGACCGAGACCAGCGACCCCGCGACCAAGCTCGCGAAGGACGCCGACGTGAAGATCGCCGACGGCGGCGACGTCACCGAGAACTACACGGAGACCACCCAGGCGGTTCCTCACGCCACCTCCGATGCCTCCATGGACGCCTCCTCCTACTACAACGGCTCCATCCACCTCTACAGCGACGGCGAGGACGGCGAGGAGACCGTCCGCACGGGCGAGGTCTCCGGCAAGACCGTCACGACCGTCACCAAGCAGCCCATCGCCGCCGGATACCACACCTACACGGCGAACGTCGGCAACGACAAGGTCATCGCCCTCACGTTCGACGACGGCCCCTGGCCCACCTCCACCTCGGAGATCCTCCAGATCCTCCAGGACAACGGCGCGAAGGCGACCTTCTTCGAGATAGGCAACCAGATCTCCAACAACGCAGACGTCGTCAAGGCGCTCTCGGCTGCCGGCATGCAGGTCGGCTCCCACACGTGGGACCACGCGTCCGGCTCGGGACAGGGCGTCAACCTGACCTACATGACGGCCGACGAGCAGGTGACCGAGGTCACGAAGGGCTTCGATGCCATCGACTCGACGCTCGGCACCAAGGTGAGCCGCGTCTTCCGCGCCCCCGGCGGCAACTACTACGGCTCGCTCATCTCGACCATCCACCCCTACGTCACGGCAGAGGTGGGCTGGGACATCGACACCAAGGACTGGAGCAGGCCCGGCGTCTCCGCGATCGTGACCGCCCTCGAGAGCGTCAAGCCAGGCCAGATCGTGCTCATGCACGACGGCGGCGGGGACCGCTCGCAGTCGGTCGAGGCGCTCAAGGAGGCCCTGCCGGTGCTCAAGTCGCAGGGCTACTCGTTCATCACGATCGACGACCTGCTCAAGTACGGGGTTCCCTCGACGACGAAGTAGCGCTCCCCCATCACCGTATGCCGGAGGTTCCCGGATGAGCGATGAGCAGACATGCGTCGCCACCCCCGCAGCCGGCGGCCCTTCGCGGTCCATGCCGCTCGGGCCGCTGGCACGCGCCGCCCAGGTCGGCCTCGTCCTTGCCGTCCTCTTCTGGTGGGGCTTCGCGGTCCTGACGAGCGGCCCCGACCTTCCCTATGACCTTCGGGCCTGCTCGGTCTTCTTCCAGGCCGCCAGCAGCGCGGCCTGCATCGTGCTCCTTCAGCTGAGGGCGCGCGCCGCCCGCCCGGCCGTCGTCCTGTCGTTGTCGGCGGACGCCGCCTTTTGCGCCGCGACCGGGCTTGGGCTGTGGCCGGCGCCTCTTGGCATGGCGCCATGGGCATCTGCCGCAGGGGCCGTCGTCTGCCTGGCCGTCGCGCTCTACTTCGCGGGATCGCGGAGGATGGCAGCCGTCCTCGTGAGGTCCCTCGCGCGAACGCCGGAGCAGCGCGCCCGGCAGCTCGCGGCGGCGAGAATGGCCGACATCCACAGCAAGGGAAGGGGGAGGCGCCGGCTGCGGCTCTGGCCCTGGTGGCGCAACCTCCTCATCCACTTCTGCGCCTTCTCGATCCTGGGCCATTGGGCGGAGATGCTCTTCTGCCAGCTCATTCGCCTCGGCATCGTCGCCGGCTCGTACGACCTGTCCAACTACATGCTCTGGAACGAGTGGCTCTACCCCTTCCCTGCCGAGGGAATCGCGGTCGTGCTCATCGTGGTGCTGCTCCATCCCCTCGCGGAGTGGCTGCTCGACCGCTGCGGAGGCAGGCGCGTGCCCGCCATCGCGCTTTCCTTCCTCGCGAATGCGCTGGTCTGCACCTCCATAGACTTCACGACCGGCATCACGGCGAACGCAGACCACCATCTTTGGGACTACTCGGACCTCCCCTTCAACTTCATGGGGCAGATATGCCTTCAGAACTCGATGGTCTACAGCGTCGCGGCCACGGTCTTCGTCTGGGCCGTCTATCCTGCCATGGAGCGCCTGGTGCATCGTCCGCCCGACGAGGTCATGGACGTCGCGTTCGCGGGGTTCGTGACCTTCTGGATATTCCTCTACCTGCTGTATTACGTCACGATCACCCCGACGGGCATCGTCATCGGATAGCCGTGGCGAAGGGCCGGGGCCGCGAGGCGCTCGGGCGCCTGCCGCCCAGCCTCACGTCAGGAAGATGGCGGCGCCGAGGAGGACGTAGACCGCCCCCGAGACGACCGACGTCAGGCACTGCGCCCGCTCGCTTCTCGTGAGGATGCGGGACAGGGGGGCGGCGAGGAACACGATCGCGACCGTCCAGAGGGTGGAGAGCGCCGTGTAGGTGAGCCCGAGGAGCAGGAAGGGCACGGGGCCGTACCCGTTGGGGGTCGCGACGAACTGCGGGAGCAGCGCGAGGAAGAACAGGATGATCTTGGGGTTGAGGACGTTGGTGAGAACCCCCTGCCCGTAGGTCGCGAGGGAGGAGCCCCCGCGCGCCGAGGCCTCGCCCGCGCTCTCCCCCGCCGCCTCCGCCGCGGAGGCAAGCTTGGCAGGCCCTCCGCCGAACGCGATGGTGCGTACCCCCATAACCACGAGGTAGGCCGCTCCCGCCACCTTGATGGCGGTGAAGGCGACCGGGGAGGCGGCGAGCACGAGCGACAGCCCCGCCGAGACGAGGACCGTGTGGACCAGCAGGCCCGTGTTGATGCCGAGCGCGCTCGCGACGCCTTCGGAACGCCCGCCGGCGATGCCGCGGGTGAGGATGTACACCGTGTCGATGCCGGGGGTGAGGCAGAGCGCGACCGTCGCCGCGACGAAGGCGCCGTAGTTCACGATGCCGAACATGGAGCCTCCCTCGATGCCTAGAGCACCTTGCTGAAGAAGGCCTTCGTGCGCTCGTCTGCAGGATGGCTCATGACCTCGTGGGGGTCGCCGGCCTCGAGGATCTGACCGTCGTCCACGAAGACGAGACGGTCGGCCACGTCGCGGGCGAAGCCCATCTCATGGGTCACCACCACCATGGTCATGCCCTCGTGGGCCAGCTCCTTCATGACGTCGAGGACCTCGCGGACCATCTCTGGGTCGAGCGCGCTCGTGGGCTCGTCGAACAGCATGATGTCCGGCTCCATCGCCAGGGCCCGTGCGATGGCAACGCGCTGCTGCTGGCCGCCCGAGAGCTCGCTCGGCTTCGCGTCGACCTTCTCGCCGAGGCCCACGCGGTTGAGCAGCTCGACGGCCTTCGCCTCGGCCTGCTCGGGGGTCTTCAGCTTCTGGTCGACCGGGGCGAACATGATGTTCCTCCTCACCGAGTAGTGGGGGAAGAGGTTGAACTGCTGGAACACCATCCCCACGTGGCGGCGTATCCGGTCGACGTCCGCATCCTTGCTGGTGATGCTCTCGCCGTCGATGAGGATCTCGCCCGAGGTGACCTCCTCGAGGCGGTTGAGGCAGCGCAGGAACGTGGACTTCCCGGACCCGGAGGGCCCGATGACGCAGACCACCTCGCCCGCGTCGATCTCGATGTCGATGCCCTTCAGGACCTTGGTGTCGCCGAAGTCCTTCGTGAGGCCGGTGACCTTGATCTTCGCCTCTGCCATCTATGCACGCATCCTTTTCTCGATCGTCCTCGAGACGAGCATGAGGACGCTGGTGATCAGCAGGAAGCAGACGGCCACCCAGGTGTAGGTGGCAAACGACTCCATGGTCCTGCCGACGTAGATCTTTGCCTGGTACATGACCTCGGCAAGCCCGATGGCATAGAGGATGGTGGAGTCCTTCAGCGTGATGATGCACTGGTTGACCAGGGAGGGCAGGCAGATGCGAACCGCCTGGGGCAGGATGATGTGGCGCATGGAGCTCGAGTAGCTGACGCCGAGGCTGCGCGAGGCCTCCATCTGGCCCTTGTCGACCGACTCGATCGAGCCACGGAATATCTCCGATATGTAGGCGCCCGCATTGAGGGAGAGCGTGATCAGGCTCGCGACGAAGACGTCGATGCGGAACTGCGACCCCGAGAGGAGCTGTATGAGCTGCGGCAGGGCGAAGTAGATGTAGAAGGCCTGGACCAGCATGGGCGTGCCTCGGATGATCCAGATGAAGAACTTCGCGATGCCCCGCAGCACGCGCACCTTGGAGATGTGCATCAGGCACACGAGGACGCCCAGGAACATGGCCACGACGAGCGAGATGATGGTCACCTGCAGCGTCGTGGCGAGACCGGCGGCGAGCATCGGGGACAGCTGTTCGAAGGAGTCGAGCAGGCTTGAGAGGTTCATGGACGGCATCTCACATTTCTACCATCCTGGGTCCATGCGACACGAGCTGCATGGACCCAGGCACTGACGAGCCAGTGGCCTCGCGCCGAGGGCGACGGCATGCCCTGGCGTTGCTAGGCCTTGAGGTACTTGTTCACGATCTCGTTGTACTTGCCGTTGGACTTGAGGTCGCCGAGCCCCTTGTTGAAGGCCGAGAGGAGCTCCGGGTACTGCCCCTTGAGCACGGCGAAGCCGTAGGGCGTGGAGAAGCTGTCCTTCTCCTCGGCCACGACCTTGAGGCCGTTGCCCTTCGAGATTCCGTAGGCCATGACGGGATAGTCCTCGAAGCAGCCGGCCGAGCCGCCGGTGAGGACGTCCTGGTACATCAGGGACGAGTCGTCGAAGTAGGTGATCGCGAAGCCGTACTTGTCCTTGAGCGACTCGGCGCAGGTGGCTCCCTGGGTGCCGGTCTTGGCCGCGACCTTCTTGCCGGAGAGGGACGAGTAGCCCGTGACGTCGCCGCCGTCCTTGACCGCCATGCACACGTAGGAGTCGTAGTAGGAGTCGGAGAAGTCGTACTTCTTCTTGCGCGCGTCGGTGATGGACATTCCGGCGATGACGGCGTCGGCCTGGCCGCTCTCGAGGGCGGCGACGGCCGCGTCGAAGCCGAGGGACTGCAGGTTGTAGGAGAAGCCCGTGTCGGAGGAGATGGCGGCGAGCAGGTCGACGTCGATGCCGACGAACTGGTTGGAGTCGTTCGTGAACTCGAACGGGGCGAACGTCGTGTCCGTCGCGACGGTATAGGTCTTGGAGAAGGAAGAGGACGACGAGGCCGCGGACGAAGAGCCCGAGGTGCCGCAGCCGACGAGGCCGAGCCCCACGACGGCGGCCACGCCGCCGGAAAGGCCGAGGAACTCGCGACGAGACAACGACTTGGACATGGTGTTCTCCTCTGATAGTTGGAAAAGCCAGCCGATATTTTCAAAAAAGACTACAGGACGACCTTTTCCAACGTGTTACGGAGGCCTTGCGGACAACAGGCCGATGGCATCGTTCGCAATTCTCTGCGCGGCCCGTCGCCCGATTCGGTCCATTATGTGCATAGGTTTAGGTCGGCCTTGGGCGGAGTCGCGCATGGGAGCAGAGCGCAGGAGAGACGTTTTCACCCGGCAGGGCGACGGAGCCGGCGTCCTCGGCGCGCGAGTCCTTGCGACTGCCCTCGTCCTCTTCGCGCTCCTCGCGCTCGCGCCCGCGCCCGCCCTCGCGCGAACCATTCGCGTCGGCTACTACAAGTTCGCCGGCTACCAGGAGGTATCCGCGGACGGCACCCGAAGCGGCTATGGCTACGAGTTCCTCCAGGAGGTGGCGCGCTATGCAGGCTGGGACTACGAGTACGTAGGGTATGACCTCGGGTGGGCCGACCTCCAGAAGATGCTCGACGACGGGCAGATCGACATCCTCACCTCGGCGCGGAAGACCCCCGCGCGCGAGGGCACCTACCTCTTCTCAACGGAGATGGGCACCTCGGCGGGCATCCTCACGGTCAGGAGCGGCAGCACGCGCGTGACCGTGGGCGATTATGCGACCTATGACGGGCTGCGCGTAGGGATGATCAGGGACAGCAGCATCAACGCCAGCTTCGAGGCCTTCGCCCAGGAGAAGGGGTTCTCGTTCACGCCGGTCTACTTCGGCAACGTCGATGACCTCAACCAGGCCCTCCAATCGGGAGACGGCATCGACGCGGTCTGCACGACGAACCTGAGAAGGCCCCAGAACGAGTGGGTCCTCGACGAGTTCGACTCGGAGAACTTCTACGCGATGATGAACGCCAAGGACACGGGGCTCCAGTCGGAGGTCGACGCGGCGATCGCGCAGATGGACCTCTACTCCCCCGGCTGGCGCACCACCCTCTGGAACAAGTACTACACCCCCGACACGGGCGACCAGATCTCGCTCACGGCAGGACGAGAGGTCCTATCTCGCCGACGAGAAGTCGAGGACCTACACCGTGCTGGTGAACCCCGACGACGCCCCCTACTCCTCCTTCGAGAACGGCAAGGCGTCCGGCATCATCCCCGCCGTGTTCGACGAGGTCGCCAAGCGGGCCGGCATCTCGTTCGAGTTCGTGTCCGTCCCCGACCGCGCCTCCTATGCCGAGAAGGTCAAGGACGGAGGGGTCGACATCGTGGCCGACGCGATCTTCGACTACGACAAGGCCGAGAAGAGCGGCCGCAAGCTCACGCTTCCCTACCTCGACACGCCCATCTCCTGGGTCGGGCGCAAGGACATGTCGGGCTCCTCCCTCACCGTGGCCGAGCCCTCCTCGGGCGACGCCACCTACGACTCCCAGATCGCGATCCAGAGCGACGCGACCATCCTTCCCTGCGCCTCGATGGAGGAGTGCCTCCAGGCCGTGGACAGCGGCAGGGCCGACGTCACCTATGCCTTCCCCTACTCCGTGCAGCGCTGGCAGGAGGAGGGCAACGGCCTGGGGCTCTCGGTCGTCATGCTGCCCAAGGCCAGTGTCTCGTTCGCGCTCGGCGTGTCGGACGACGAGGACCCCCGACTCCTCACCATCCTCAACAAGGCGGTATCGAGCGTGAAGGAGAGCTACGTCGAGCAGGCCGTGACCACCGAGATCACCTCCTCGGGCACGCGTCTCAGCCTTGTGGGGTTCCTCAAGATGAACCCCATCTGGATCGTCGTCTCGATGGCCCTCCTCGCCGGACTCGCCGCCCTCCTTGGCGTGATCTTCAGCCGACAGCGCAGCCTCAGGCTCATCCAGGAGAAGAACGAGCAGCTGAAGGATGCCGTCCAGAAGGCGACCGAGGCCAACGAGGCGAAGTCGGACTTCCTCTCGAGCATGAGCCATGACATGCGCACGCCCCTGAACGGCATCATCGGATTCACGAACTTCGCCCTCGAGGAGAAGGACGGGGCAAGGAGGCAGGAGGACCTCGAGAAGATCAGGCAGTCCAGCTCCATTCTGCTGGGGCTCGTCAACGACACCCTCGAACTGTCCCGCATAGAGAGCGGCAAGTTCGTGCTCGAGCCCGAGTGGTTCAAGGCCACGGACCTCATCGGCGGCATCGTCGCCGTGATCGAGGAGGAGGCGAGAAGGAGGGGGATCTCGTTCAGGACCTCCATCGAGTGTGCCGACGACCTGGCGATCCGCTCCGACCGGCTGAAGCTCCAGGAGCTCCTCCTCAACCTCCTCTCGAACGCCGTGAAGTACACCGAGCCAGGGGGCTGGGTGCGGCTCGCATTTGGATGCCCGACGAGCGACGGCGCGGGAGGCTGCCGCATCGTCGTCGCGGACAACGGATCGGGATCAGCGAGGAGTTCCTTCCCCACGTCTTCGACTCCTTCGCGCAGGAGCGCAACGTGTCGAGAGGCGCCGAGGGAGGATCGGGGCTGGGACTCGCCATCGTCAAGAGGATCGTCGACCTCATGGGTGGATCGATCGACGTCGAGAGCAGGAAGGGCGTCGGGACCACGTTCACCGTGTCGCTCCCCCTCGAGACCCGGGAGGCAGCCCCCGGCGAGGCGGACGCCGCTGGCGGGACCAAGGCTGCCGAGGCCACGGGCATCGCCGGGATCCGGATACTCCTCGCCGAGGACAACGAGCTCAACACCGAGATAGCGAGGCGACTGCTCGAGGACGAGGGGGCGCGCGTCGCCTGCGTGGGCGACGGCCGCCAGGCGGTGGAGGCCTTCGAGGCGAGCAGGCCGGGAAGCGTCGACGTCATCCTCATGGACGTCCACATGCCGGTCATGGACGGCCTGGAGGCCACCGCCCGCATACGCGGCCTCGATCGCCCTGATGCCAGGACCACGCCCATCGTGGCCATGACCGCGGACGCCTATGCCGAAGACATCAGGAAGTGCCTCGAGTCGGGCATGGACGCGCACGTCGCCAAGCCCATCGACCCGCAGGCCCTCTTCGGTGCCATCAGGGAGTGCGTCGGGACGGGACGGGGCGGCGACTGAACGCGCGGCCGGAACGCCGGACCCTCAGGGGAAAGCGATGCCCCGAATTGCGTTCGTGAGGGTTATCGCGCGACGGGACAGGGGAGCCCGTCTCCCCTACCTGCGAATTTGCGACAGCCAATCCTCACGAACGCGAATCCCGCCATCGCCCACCCTCACGAATTCGATTGCGGGCAGAGGAGTTCCTCCGCACGGCGACGACGCGCTAGGGACGCCTGACCATGTCGCGCGTGATGCCGGACACCGTCTCGGCGCCGCACATCTGCATCGTCTCCCAGAGCTCCGAGCTCAGCTTGCGCGCATAGGAGGCGATGCCCTCCCTGCCCGCCCCATGGACGACCACCGCGAACGGGCGGCAGACGAGCGCGGCGCTCGCCCCGAGCGCGAGCGCCTTGAAGATATCGGCGCCGCTCCTTATGCCCCCGTCGACGAGGACGGGAACGCGCCCGGCGACCGCGTCGGCGACCTCGGGAAGGACCTCGGCGGTCGCGGGGCACGACCCGAGGACGCGTCCCCCCGTGGTTGGACACCACGATGGCGGACGCCCCCGCCTCGATGGCCTTCTCGGCCCCGGCCGCGCACATGACTCCCTTCACGACGAAGGGGACCCCGTGCGCCATGCCCACGAACCGGGAGAGCTCGGCCACGGTCTTGGGGCCCGAGGCGACGTCGCTCGTGCGGAGGAACGGCAGGCCGGCCGCATCGATGTCCATGGCGACGGCCATGGCCCCGCCGGAAAGCGCGTCCGACATCTTCGAACGTACCTCGTCCTCGGCCCAGGGCTTGATCGTGGGGATGCCGACGCCGCCAGCCCGGGCGATGGCATCCACGCCGTCCCGGAACATCCGCTCGCCGAGCCCGTCGCCCGTGAAGGCGACGATGCCGGCCTCGGCGCAGCCCGAGACGAGGGCCTCGGCATACTCGGCGTCTCCCATGGACGGGCCGAAGTGGTTCGAGATCGCGCCGATGGGGGCCGCCATGAGCGGAAGCGAGAGACGCCTCCCGAAGAGGCCGACGGAGGTGTCGGGATCGGAGGCGCCGCTGATGGTGTCCATGTTGAGCAGGATCGAGCCCCACGCGTCGTGGTTGCGAGACGCGATGCCATCCCTGGAGCCGGGCCCGGGTATGTGCGCGCCGCATGCCCTCCCGTCGCAGACCGGGCACGCCTGGCAGTGCGGCCCCACGTTTCCCCTGGCAGCCTTCAGCACCTCGGCGTATTCCATGCCCCGCCCCTCTCCGCGACCGATAGTCAGGCCATTATCGCCCAACGGGCGAGGGAGAGGGGCGGGGCGGCAGGAGCTAGTCGAGGCGGATGTTGATGAGGTCGGCGATGTCCGCGGGATCCTGCAGCTCGCGCATCGACGCCCTGAACCCCTCGTCCATGAGCATCACGGCCGTCTGGGACAGGAGCTTGATGTGGGTCGTGCCGGCATCGCCCGCAGGGACGATGAGGGCGATCGCGATGTCGACGGGATTGCCGTCGAACGAGGGCCACTCGACCGGCTTCGTGAGCTTCACGACGATGATGCCGGCGTCGTCGATCACGTCAGACTTCGCGTGCGGGATGGCGAACCCCTCCTGCATGCCCGTCTCGCCCATCTCCTCGCGCTCGAGGAAGGCCTTGTCCACGCCCGCCTCGTCGGTCGAGAGGCCCGCCGCGACGGCCTTCTTCGCGACGAAGGCCAGCACCTCCTCGCGCGTGGCGAGGCTCTGTCCGCAGAACACGTTCTCCTTCTTGACGAAATCGCTCATGACGCACTCCATTCTGACGTGATGTCTCTGTCTCGTGCCTTCCGCAAGCAGTTCCTATCCTCTTGACGCCGCCCCGGCGGCGAGGAGGGCGAAGGCCCTCTCCGCCGCGAGGGCATAGAGCCTCTCCGCATCCGCGAGCAGGTCCTCGAGGGTCGTCGCCCCCACGGCGAGGGGGACCACGGCACTCACGCCCGCCGGGGGGCGCGCCTCTGGGTCGCAGCCGCCGACGATGGCCACGCAGGGCACGCCCCTGCGCCCGCACGCCGCCGCCACGCCGCTCACGACCTTGCCGCGAGCCGTCTGCGAGTCGAGATGGCCCTCGCCCGTGAAGCAGACGTCGACGCCTTCCAGCAGGCGGTCGAAGCCGACGAGCTCGAGCACGCGGGCGATGCCGGAGGAGAGGTCGGCGTCGAGGAAGGCCATGCATGCCGCGCCGAGGCCTCCCGCGGCCCCTGCGCCCGCACGCCCGCTCACACGTCCGCCGACAAGGTCGTCGAGGATCATCGCGTAGTGCCCCATGCCGTGCTCGAGCCGACCAGCGACCGCGGGCGACGCCCCCTTCTGGGGGCCGAACATCAGGCTCGCCCCCGTGGGGCCCGTGAGGGGGCTGTCCACGTCGCACATGGCGTGGAAAGTCGCGCCGGCGACGCGCGGGGCAAGGGCGGTCGCGTCGATCGAGGCGACCCATCCCAGGTCCGAGCCACAGCCCTCGAGCTCGGCGCCGTCCGCCCCGAGGAAGCGGACGCCGAGGGCCCGGGCCATGCCCATGCCTCCGTCGTTCGTCGCGCTGCCGCCGAGGGCGATCGAGACGTCCCGGCATCCCCTGTCGAGGGCGTCGGCGACAAGGAGCCCCGTGCCGTAGCTCGAGGCCGCGAGCGGGTCGAGCTCGGAGCGGCCGAGCAGCGTGATCCCAGAGGCGGAGGCGGCCTCAATCACGGCCCTGCCCTGCGGCAGTAGGGCGTAGCGGGCGCGGATGGGCCTCCCGAGCGCATCGACGCTCTCGGCCTCGACCATCTCGCCTCCGCAGGCGGCGACCAGCGCCTCGGCGGTCCCCTCTCCCCCGTCGGCCATGGGGACGGACCTCGTCACGCACCCGGGGAAGTGCTCGCGTGCCGCCTTGGCGAGCAGGGCGGCGGTCTGCTCGGAGGAGAGGGTCCCCTTGAGGGAATCGGATGCGAGGAGAAACGTGGGCATGGCCCCTACCTTTCCGACGGGTCTGACAGCAGGACGGTGGCGACCGAGCAGGGGGCGACCGTCTCGGAGGGCTCCGCGGGCGTCTCCGCGAGCGTGAGCCACGAGGCGACCCCCGACCCCCCGAGGGAAAGGACGCGAGGCCGGTCGCTGGGGTTGCAGAAGCGGGCGACGATGCCGCGGCCGTCCTCGGCCAGCTTCACGGCGCTGAGCACGATGCCCTCGTCCGCCTGGGAGAGCAGGCTGAAGCGCGCCGGGACCGGGGCCTTCGCCTCGCTGATGTTGATGGGGGCGTAGGCGAAGCGCTGGTAGGCCTCGACGGGCGTGAGCCAACGGGCGGCCCTCGTCGCGGGAAGCGAGCGCGAGGCGGGCTCGGGCGACGCCACGAGGGCGAGGTCGAGCGCGAGCGTGCCATGGCACTGCCCGTCGGGCGTCGGTGCCGCGATTCCCGAGGGACGTCCGGGACGCCTCACGAGGTCGGACTTGCCGAGCGTGCCCACGCAGGACAGGAGCGTCACGGCGATGACGTCATGGGCGCCGCCGACGACCTCGTACTCGCGGGTGCTGTCGGTGAGCACCGCGACGGTGCGCGCGTCGTCCGCGAGGGCGACGTAGGTCAGGAACGGGAAGATGGCATCGGGCCTCTCCGACCAGCGCTCCTCCTCCCAGACGGACATCCCCGGATCGACGACGGGACGCTCGATGGTGCCGAACTGGTTGTCGGACAGCGAGGCAGACGAGGCGATCCCCGTCGGCACGAGAAGCCGCACGCGCAGGTCGTCACAGGCGTTGTCGAGGGTGACGTGGATGCCGACCGTCTCCGAGGCCTTGTCGAACTCGAGGTCGAGGGAGACGCCGAGCGTCGAGGACGCGCCGGACGCGCCCACGCGCCAGCCGTCGAGGCCGGCCGGGAGCAGGAGCTCGTAGGCGATGTGCACAGCGACGGAGAGCTCCCTCTCGACGATGGTCGGGCGGCAGGAGACGACGTCTGACGAGAGAACCTTCCTTCCGTCAGCGAGCGGCGAGGAGTCGTACTCGTCGCCGTCGTTGCCCTCCACCTCTATCGCCAGCATGCCCGGGTAGCTCGTGCCGTCGGCCTTGCAGGCGAGGTCGATCGTGCCGTTGTCGTTCACCGCGACGCGGTAGGACTCCGTCTCGAACGTGCCCGACGTGGCCGCGCGCGGCGTCCCGGGACGGGCGCCCTCGACCTCGCGCACGACGAGGGCCTCGTAGCCGACCGTCGGAAGCTCGCGCCGGAGCTGGATGGTCGTCCTCAGGAACGGCTCGTAGTTGCCGGCCGCGACGATCTGGCGGTCCACCAGGCCGGGGTCGACCTCCTCGGTCCCGATGACGGAGAAGGGCACGGGCCTGCCCTCGGAATCCGACAGCTCGAAGCGCTCGCCGCGGGTGAGCACCTCGGCGGTGACGAGCCTCTCGACGCCTGGGGTCGCGTCCATGTTGAACAGGACGAGCCTGCCGGCCTCCGGCAGGTCGACCGCCTCGGCGAGGTAGCGCTCGTAGTAGTGGACGAGCAGGTCGGTGCGCTCGGAGGCGTTCGCCAGGCGGGCGGATATCTCGGCGTTCACCTTGTCCGAGCAGCACCCCCCGATGCTGTCGTGGGCATGGCTCTCGAGGAGCTCCTTCCATGCCTGGTCGACGAGGGTCTTGGGGTAGTCGAGGCCCACCTCGCGCGCGACGGCGAGGATCGGCTCGGCCACGCGGGCAAGACGGTTCTCGACGCGGGCGTTGGCGACCTTGTTGTCCATCCTCACCGAGAAGATCGAGCGATGCACGCGCTCGCGCTTGCCGTCCAGGAACTCGCCGGCCACCGTGGGGAGCGGCGTGGTCGAGGCGGACGACTCCACGAGGTCGAGCTCGTCGTCGAGGCTCCCGAGCACGAACTCGCGATCCGGGAAGGCCTTGCGGAGGCCTTCCATGACCTCGTCGATGTTCTCCTGGATGGGCATCTGGTCGTGGCCGTTCGGCAGGATCGCCACGGGTGCCGAGGCGAGCTCGTCAAAGGTGGCGAAGAGGGGCGAGAGGCGCCTCCTCAGGGCCTCCGGGTCGGTGGGGAGGTACTTGCCCGTGGCATAGCCGAGGGGAAGCTGGTTCGCCAGCACGCGCGAGCCGTCGGCCGACTCCCACCAGAACTGGCTCGAGCTCGTCCCGCAGAACTGGGACTGTCCCCGCCAGAACACCGAGCGCCCGATGCCGAACTGGTTGAGGATCATCGGCATCTGCGCGCTCTGGCCGAACGAGTCGGGGACGTAGCCCACCATCATCGTCTCGCCGAGGCGCTCGCTCGACTCGAAGCCGTAGAGCAGGTTGCGGACGATGGACTCCCCTCCCACGACCATCTCGTCGGTCTGGGTGAACCAGGGCCCCACGTGGAGGCGCCCCGCGCAGACGAGCCTCTCGACGCGCTCGCGGGCGCCGGGCACGGTGTCGAGGTACTCGTCGACGACGGCCATCTGGCCGTCCATGACGAACGAGGGGTAGTCGGGGTCGCCCTCGAGGTGGTCGAGGACCTCGCCGAAGTCACGGACGGCGAGCACCTGGGACTCCTCGCAGCTGAAGTACCACTCGCGGTCCCAGTGAACGTGCGGGACCACCACGATCGTCTTCGCAAACATGTTCGCTCCAAAGGTTGGAAGTGCGTGTGGGCTGCACCGTGCAAGTGTATCCCCTGGGGAAGGTCCCCCCGGCGGATGCCGGAGGGACCACGGGGGAGGGAGGAATCCTCTAGGCTGCCTGCTTGGCAAGCAGGTGCTTGCGGGTGGCGATGAGGCAGACGGTGGAGATGGCCGCGCCGATGACGGCGGCGACGAACCAGATGAGGCCGTTGCCGACGGCTCCGAAGTTGCCGGAGAGGGCGATCAGCGAGAAGATGCCGGCGCCGGGGACGGACAGGCCGATGCCAGCCCAGCCCACGATTCCGCCGCAGACGACGGAGCCTGCGATGAACGAGCCGATGACCTGGACGGGATGGGCCATCGCGAAGGGGATGGCGCCTTCGGTGATGCCGGCGAGGCCGAGCAGCCACGTCTGGTCGCCGATCTCCTTTTCGTCATCGGTGAAGAGGTCCTTGCCCAGGTAGCAGGCGGCCGTGCAGGAGAACGCGGAGACCATCTTGACGGAGGCGAAGATGCAGTACGGGGCGAAGTTGCCGTTGGCCATGGCGCCCACGCAGAACGCGTAGCACGCCTTGTTGACGGGACCGCCGAGGTCGAACGAGGTCATGGCACCGATGATGACGCCGAGCAGGACCGCGTTGGCGCCGGACATGCCGTTCAGGAAGTCGACGAGGCCGGTGTTGAGGGCGGCGACGGGAGGGCCGGCGACGAACAGCATGAGCGCGCCGACGACGGCGGAGCCCACGACGGGCCACACCCAGAAGGTGATGAACGTGCGGGCAGGGGCCGGTGGCCTTGATGTTCTCCTTCATCCAACGCATGATGAAGCCTGCGAGCAGGCCGCCGAGCATGCCGCCGAGGAAGCCGGAGCTGATCATGTTGGCGGCGAGGCCGGCGATGAAGCCGGGCCCGAGGCCAGGCTTGTCGGCCAGGGCATAGGCCATGTAGGCCGAGAGCAGGGGCACCATCAGCGTGCCCAGGGCACCCGAGCCGAGCGACTTGAAGAGGTACAGCCAGCTCGTCTTGTCGGAGAGCAGCGCCTGGAGGCCGAACGCGTTGCCGATGATGGTCGCGAGGGCCGAGATCATGCCGCCGGCGATGATGACCGGGATGATGTAGGAGATGCCCGTGAGGACGGAATCCTTGACCAGCGCGCCGAAGTTCGGCTTGTCGGCCTTGCCCTCCTCCTGCGCCGCGGCGTCGGCCTTCTCGGCCGCATCGGAGGAGGTGTCGCGCATCTTGCCCAGGGCCTGGCTCACGAGGCCGGCCGCGTCCTTGATGGCCGCCGCGGCCGACACGTCGACCGTGGGGATGCTCGCGAAGCGGTCGACGTCCTTGATGGCGACGTCATGCGCGAAGATGGCCGCGTTGGCGGCGGCCGCCTCCTCGGGGCTCACCCGGTTCTCTACGCCCGTCGTGCCCTGGGTCTCGACCTTGATGTCGGCACCCGCCGCCGCTGCGGCCTTCTTGAGTGCCTCGGCGGCCATGTAGGTGTGCGCGACGCCGGCCGTGCAGGCGGTCACGGCGACGATGCGCGGCCTGTCCGACTGTTCTGGCTTAGTGCTCATGCCCTGCTCCTCTCGCTGATGTTTGCTTCCGTGACTCTCTTATAGCGCGCCGCGAGCCGTGATTCCGGAATTGGGCAGACTTGCAATCGCGGCGGCGCGGCGGTGGCCTAAGATGTGAATTAATACACGTCTCGTGGGTGGTGGGAGGACGGCATGGCGCACTCGACCTTCTCCGAGCGGGTCCTGCTCAACGAGGACCGACTCACCGACTTCGAGGAGGAGTTCGTCCGATTCGCCCTGGCGAACCCCCGGGAGGTGTCCTCCGAGACCATCAAGGCCCTCTCCGAGCGCTTCTTCGTCTCTCCCAACTCGATCATGAGGCTGGCGCGGAAGCTCGGCTACGAGGGCTTCTCCGACATGCGCATCTCGCTCGCGCACGAGATCGGCCAAAGGCCGGAGGAGGCCATCCCGACGACCGAGGCGCTCGTCCGCAAGACCTTCGAGCTGTGCTGCAGGGAGGACCGGCAGCACAAGGCGAGTGCCCTGATGAGAGGCGCCGAGCGGGTCGCCATCTTCGCCGTCGGGGAGACGGCCTATGCCGCCCATGCCTTCGCGCGGGTGTTCGAGGCCTTCGACAACAAGACCGAGTTCGTCACCTACGAGAACCAGGTGCGTCACGAGATCGCCCGCGATCGTGGGCTGCTCCTCTTCGCCATCAGCATGTCGGGGGAGACCCCGCAGGTGGTGAACGTGGCCCGCGAGGCCAAGGAGAAGGGGGTGCCCGTCCTCTCGATGACGAACCTCACGCACAACTCCCTCGTGAGGAGCGCGACGCTCTCCCTGTTCTGCTGCTCCCCCCAGGAGCACGTCGATGGCATAAACATCACCGACCTCACCCCCCTCTTCGCCGCGATGATGTCGTTCGAGAGGTGCTACCTCGGGAGCCTGGGCGTCCTCCCCGCTGGCCCGGACGGCGCGGGGAGGACCGCCCCTCCCGCTACTGGCAGCAGGTCCTGATCCAAGAGATCAGGTTATCGGCCGCGCTGCCCGTCCTCTCCGCCGGCGTGTGGGCCTTGCCCCAGACGGTCGTGAACGAGACATCCTTCACGCCGTCGAAGACGCCCAGGGCCAGGGCCAGGTTGGCCTCGACGGTGAGCGCGGTGTCTCCCTGGTCGATGCCCGTGTTGATGCGCCAGTGCTCGGCCACCTTCGACGTCCCGAACCCCTTGTAGGTGCCGCAGAGGTAGTACATGGGGTTGTAGGCGTTCATGCGGTACTCCATGCTCTTGCCCTGGCTGTCGGTGAGGGCGAGGTCGGCCTTGTAGTCGGAGGGGTACGAGGCGTTCCAGCCGGAGAGCGCCTCGTAGGTGCCGGCGTTCTTCTCGAGCAGGGACTCGATTGTGGGATCGAAGTGCGAGGCGGCCTGCGAGGGCGTGCAGAACAGGGAGTTCTCGGCCTGGGTCCGGCCGAGCGAGTCGAAGGCGCACACGTCCTTGCTCGGCTGCTTGCACTGGGTCGAGAAGTCGGCGAGGCCCGTGATCCTCGCGGTGTTGGTCGCGGCGTCGTAGGTTACCCAGCTCACGTTCGCGTTGAGGGCCGCGATGTAGTCGGCCACGGTGTTGTAGGTGGTCGACGAGTCCGTGCCCACCGCCGTCGAGGAGCCGCCCATCATGCCGCCGCCCGCCATGCCCGATGGCATCCCGCCCGAGGGAAGGGTGCCAGAGGGAAGGCCGCCCGAGGGAAGGCCTCCCGCCGCCGCATCGGTCGAGGGGGCAGCCCCCGACGCGGCGGCATCGGTGGACGGGGCGCCTCCGCTTGTCGCGGCACCCGTCGAGGGGGCGCTCCCGGAGGCCGCGGCGCCCGTCTGGGGCATGCCGCCGGTCCTGGCGCCCATGCCGCCCATGCCACCCGAGCTCCCGCTTCCCGGGAATCCGCCGTCGGCCATGACCGAGGAGTTCGGCGTATACGGAAACGTCGTGTCGGCGAGGAAGTTGTTCAGAGACTTCTCGATGACGGAAACCAGATGGTCGTAGTACGTCCCGGCCAGGTAGACCCCCGAGTCGGTCCGAGAGAGCGCGAGGGCGGTCCCATGGTCGTCCTTGAGCCCGAGCTGGTTGAGGTAGCCGGCATAGGAGCTCGCGAGGTCGGTCGAGAGCGCCTTGGTGAAGGTCCCGTCGGCGCGCGTCCCCGTGGTCGCGAACTGCCCCATGTTCCACTCGTAGGCCTCGTTCGCGTAGTCGAGGCTCGTGACGGGGCACCAGCACATCGACCCGAAGACCGCATCCGAGATCTTGTTGCCGGCCTTGTCCTGCGTGACCGCGCCGATCTGGTCGAGGTAGGGCGTGTACAGTTCGCTGTCGCCGCTCGCGCCCATGAGCGAGCTCTGGGCACCCCCTCCGCTGTGTCCGAAGGTGAAGATCCTGTCGGTGCTGCCGGGGATGAGCGAGGAGTTTCCCCTCAGGAAGCGGACGCAGGCCTTGAGGTCGGTGACCCCCCAGGGGGCTCCGCCGGGATAGGAGACGTTGCCGGAGGAGTCGGTGCCGTTGTTCTTGCCGCGGCATCCGGAGTAGACGTAGACGAGGCCGGCCTTCATGTAGGTGTCGAGGCCGGTCGCGTCATAGCTGGTGGGTGCCGCCTGGGCCGCATAGCCGCCGGTGTTGATCGGCATCACGATCGGGGCGGTGCCGGCGGTGAAGTCCCCCACCTTGCCGTCCTTCTTGGGCGTGCAGGTGTAGGTGCTCCCGTCGGAGTTCGCCTTCGCGTCCATGTAGGCGCCGGGCACGTAGATGGCGCAGGACTCGTAGTCGGAGGCCTGCGGCTTCGCGCAGTAGACGGCCCCTATCTGGTAATAGATGTCGTTGTCGGAGTCATAGTGCCAGGCAGCCTTGTCGAGTGGCACGTCGCAGGTGCCCGAACCGTTCGACTGTCCGGAGCACCCCGCCAAAGGCACCGCGGCGGCGGCGAGTGAGCACAGGGCAAGGAAGGACCTCCGTGAGCACTGCATGACTTCTCCAATCGTCGTGCGAAGGCCCCCGTGGCCTCCGTGTTGGATAGCAATCGTTATCCAACTCGTACGATAACGTCTGTTATCACCTTGTCAACGAAACTTCCGCCAGCCTCACGATGGGCGCCCCGAAGGGCATGGGCGCACGTGCCTCTCGCGTGCCGGGCGACGGTGCCGCCATCCCGCGCCCAGCCCCTGTGATACGCTCGCAAGAGCCGAGAGGCCCGTCATCGCATCGAAGGGAAGCCAAGCATGGAAGACGAGGACATCGACCAGAGGCAGAGGATCATCGACGCGGCCAAGCGCGTCTTCGCCACGAAGGGCCTCAACGGGGCCTCTCTGAGGGAGATCGCCCGGGAGGCAGGCGTCACCACCGGTGCCATCTACTACCACTTCGAGAACAAGAATGACCTGCTCGCCCAGGTCATGAGCAAGCAGGTCCACTACGTCGAGGGACTCTCCCCCACGAACGAGGACGGGACGGAGAAGGACCCGGCCGCCTTCCTCGCGGAGGTCGAGGAGGGAACCTCGAGGCGCCTGCTCGACAAGGAGTGGCAGAGGCTCCACATGGTGCTCGCGGGGGAGGCCGTCGCCCAGGAGGGAGAGGACCTCGCCCATCACCGGGCCGTCTACGAGGACGTCATCGACAAGACCTCGCGCTACTTCTCGCTGGCGCTCGGCACCCAGGACGGCGAGAAGGGCCCGATTCGCCGCGAGCTTCCTCGTCGCCGCCCTCGACGGCATGGCCATCCAGACCTCGTTCGGGCTCCACGCAGACGAGGTGCAGGCGATGGCGGACGAGTTCTCGGCCTTCTTCGAGACGGGCATCCGCGCCTACCTCGGCGAGCGGACGGACGAGACGGGCCGCTGAGCACCCTCGGCCGCATCCAGAAGGGGTAGCCTCGCGCGAGCGAGAGCTTGACGATGCAGACGCCGGCGGACTCCATGAGCATGTCGTACTCCGCGACCTCGCGGCGGAGCTCGGCATTGAGGCCGGCGATCGGGGAGGTCCCCCGCGGCCATCCCGCAGCTCCTCGTGAGCCCCACTCATAGTATCGCATGCCTGAGCAGGGGATCCGAGGGAAAATCCCCCTATGGCGCCAAGCGGTGCGAGGCCGACGCGTCGTCCGCGGGACCGCCCAGGAGGGCCGAGGCGCCCCGGTAGTCCGAGAGCACCTCGTCGGCCCCGAAGGAGCGGAGGTCCTCGGCCGGGAACATCGTCGCGATGCCCACCACGGGGCAGGGCCCCGGAGCGCCGGCCGGCCCTCACCCCGGAGCGGGAGTCCTCGAAGACGGCGCACTCCCCTATCGGCACCCCGATCCTCCCCGCGGCGGCCAGGTAGATGTCGGGGGCGGGCTTGCCCTCGAACGTGCCGTCCGAGAAGACCACGCGGGCCGGGTCGAACCACCTGTCGAGCCCCAGCTCCTCGAAGAAGAAGACGACGTTAGGTGTGGTTCGAGGCCGTGGCTATGGTCCTCCCCACGCCCCGCTCGGCGAGCAGGTCGAGGAACTCGGGAAGTCCCGGCAGCAGCCGGAAGTGCTCGGGGTCTGCCAGGCAGTCGCGACGGTAGATGACCTCCTTCTCCTCCTCGAGCGACGCAATCTCCTGGCGGGAGAGGGGGCGGCCGAGGAAGTGGGGGAAGATGACGTCCGCGTTGCGCCCGTGGACCCACCCGTGGAACTCCTCGTCGGCGACGTCGCGGCCGATCTTGTTGGCAAGGAACTCCCGCCACGAGCTCTCCTGCATGGTCCGGTCGTCGATCATCGTGCCGTTGAAGTCGAAGAGCGCGCCCCGCATGGCCATCCCCTCGCCGAGCTCTCGTTCGCCGGGAAGCGTGCGCGCGGGGTTCCCGCGCGAGTCGAGTGCCTTGCGGTCATGGACCTTGGCAATCCTGCCCATCGTCAGCCCTCTCCTGGCGGATCCTCCCATGGCCCGCCATCCGCGTCTTCAATTCCCAACATTGCGACCGTGTCGTTCGAGGCGAGGCGCGCACAGCCGCAGACGGCGCATGCCGGGCAGCTCCAAGAGGACCCCCTACGCCTCCAGACGCCTCGCGATGGCGAGGATGAACTCGTGGGTCCCCAGCGTTGTCGGATGCTCGAGCGTCGTGATGCGGGCGAGATCGCCCGTCATCTCGCCTGCCTCGATGGTGTCGAGGGTGGCCCTCTCGAGGCGATCGGCGAAGTCGACGAGGTCTGGAAGGCCGTCGATCTCGCCGCGCTTGCGCAGCGCGCCCGACCAGGCGAAGATGGTCGCGACCGAGTTCGTGGACGTGGGCTGCCCCTTGAGGTGCTTGTAGTAGTGGCGCTGGACGGTCCCGTGGGCCGCCTCGTACTCGTAATAGCCATGGGGCGACACCAGCACCGACGTCATCATGGCAAGCGAGCCGAACGCCGACGAGACCATGTCGCTCATCACGTCGCCGTCGTAGTTCTTGCACGCCCAGATGAAGCCGCCCTCGGCCTTCATCACGCGGGCGACCGCGTCGTCGATGAGGGTGTAGAAGTACTCGATGCCGGCCTCCTCGAAGCGCCCCGCGTACTCTGCGTCGAATATCTCCTGGAAGATGTCCTTGAAACGATGGTCGTACCTCTTCGAGATGGTGTCCTTCGTCGCGAACCAGAGGTCCTGGCGCACGTCGAGCGCATACGAGAAGCAGCTGCGCGCGAAGCTCTCGATGGAGGCGTCGAGGTTGTGCATGCCCTGGACGACGCCGGGACCGTCGAACTCGTGCACCAGCTCGCGCTCCTGCGTGCCGTCGGCAGCGGTGTAGACCAGCTCGACCTTGCCGGGTCCGGGTACGACCATCTCGGCGTTCTTGTAGACGTCGCCGTAGGCATGGCGGGCAAGCGTGATGGGCTTCACCCAGTTGCGGACGCAGGGCTCGATGCCGCGAACGGTGATGGGGGCGCGGAAGACCGTGCCGTCGAGCATGGCGCGGATGGTGCCGTTGGGACTCTTCCACATCTGCTTGAGGCCATACTCCTCGACGCGCGCGGCATTCGGGGTGATGGTGGCGCACTTCACGGCCACGCCCAAGCGCTTGGTCGCCTCGGCCGAATCTATGGTGACCTGGTCGTCGGTATCGTTCCTGTTCTGGAGGCCGAGGTCGTAGTACTCGGACTTGAGGTCGACGTACGGGCAGATGAGATCGTCCTTGATCATCTGCCAGATGATCCTCGTCATCTCGTCGCCGTCCATCTCCACCAGAGGGGTGCTCATCTGAATCTTTGCCATGGCCTGCCTTCCTGCGTTCGCACGACACGTCCCACTCAACACGTAACAGGATACCGAAGACGGCATCGCCTGCCCGCACACAATACGAGGTCCGCACGACGATGTTCATCGTTCGGAAACCAGACCCCCAACAAACGCCCTCTGCAACCAGGGCTGCGAGCGGCGTGGTCGCATATCGCATTCGTGGGGTTTGCCGGGATTCGTTGCCCCTTTGCGGGGCCTCGTGGTCGCAAACTGCATTCGTGGGGGTGGGGCATGGTCGCAAACTGCATTCGTGAGGGTCGGCCTCCAGGGAGCGCCTGGTAGACGGGGTGCGCCGCTCGGCGACGTTCTCCGCAAAACCCCACGGATGGCCTCGTTGACCACGGGAGGACAATTTCGGCGACCTTTGGTCGCAAATCGCATTCGTGGGGATGCGGGCTGCGTCCGGGAAATCCCGCCGCAGACCTCGACGGTCCGCGGCTTGGGGGAAACCCCCATCTGTCGCCCTCTGTTCCGTAAACAACGTCTTGGCACGCGACGCCCAGGCGCTCTCACCTCCCGTCTGCCGGGAAGCGCACGCCAAGCTGGCGGCGTATCTCGTCCATCACGCGCAGGGAGCCGAGCGTCACGTCACGCGACCACGCGACCCTCGCGGAGCAATCCCCGTCGCCAAGGACCGCCCCGACGAAGTCGGCGAGCTCGAGGGACATCTGCCTCTCGACGCGCTCGACCGCGATCGTGCGCCCCTCCCCCTCTCCCATGCCGTACGCCTCGCCGGAGGCCTTGGGCGTTATGAGCGTGAGGTCGCACTGCTCGGTGACGGACGGCACGATGAGGGTCGCCGCGTCGCCCGCAATCTGGGAGGGTAGGTGGTTGTCCCAGTCCTTTCCATAGGAGAGATTCACCACGGCATCGCCGAAGCCGCAGAGGACCTCGCCGGAGACGTCGATCCACGACGAGTGCTCGCCCTTCCCCACCATCGACGACACGTCCTCCACCGAGCCGGCCGCGAGGATGCGGTCTGGCTCGCCGAGAAGGCCCACCATGGCCTCGACGCAATAGATGCCGATGTCCATGAGGGCACCCTCGGCGAGACGCGGGTCGAAGACGCCGGGAAGCCTCCCTTCCTTCAGGGCGGCGTGGCGAGACGAGACCTTGGCATAGCGGAGCGTCGCCGTGCGAAGCGCGCCCAGCGACGGCAGCGCGTCGCGGATGGCGGCGAACGCGGGCGCATGGAGGTGGCGGACCGCCTCCATGACCACGACGCCCGAGCGATCGGCGGCCTCGAACACGTCGCCCCCCTCACGGGCGTTCGAGGCGAGCGCCTTCTCGCAGAGCACGTGCTTGCCGCCGGCGATCATGGCGAGCGTCTGCGGGGCATGGAGCCCGTTGGGGCTCGCCACGTAGACCGCGTCGACGGCATCGCTTCCTGCCATGGACTCGAGGTCGTCGAAGAAGACGGTCGCCCCGAGCGGCTCGCCGAAGGCGCGCGCCCGCTCGAGCGAGCGGGAATAGGCCCCCACGTAGTCGACGCGCTCGTCGTGCGCGACGGCATCGAGGAAGGACCTAGTGATCTGAGAGGTGCCGATCGTCGCGATTCTCAGCCTGCTGCCCATGAGTCCTCCCCTACTCGGCGGCGAAGGTGTCGCGGCCGTAAGCCGCGCGCCAGGCGGCGCTGAACTCGCCGACGGCGATGCCCGTGCCGGGGTGGTCGACCATGGCGTAGACGACCTCGGGCGGAACGGTCACGGCCTGGATGCCGGCCCTGATGAGCTCGTGCACCTGGCCGGCGTTCTTGAACGACGCGGCGACCACCTTGGCGGGGAGGCCGTTCGCGCCGAGCATCTCGAGGAGGTCCTCCACCTGGCCGACGCCGTCGCCGTAGTTCTCCATGCGGTTCACGTAGGGGGCGAGGTAGTCGGCGCCGTTCATGGCGGCGAGGAACGCCTCGTCGGCCGAGTAGATCGCGGTGGCGAGCACGCCCAGGCCCTCGGCCTTGGCCGCCTTGATGGCGCGCAGGCCCTCGTGGGTGACGGGAATCTTGACGTACATGCTCTTCGGGCGCAGCGAGCAGATCCTGCGGGCGTCGGCCATGATGCCGTCGAAGTCGGTGGCCACGGTCTGCATGAAGAGGAGCTGGTCGTCGTCAAGCACCGAGAGCATGTCGTCGGCCACCTGCTCGGGGGTCTTGCCGCTCCTCGTGATGATCGTGGGGTTCGTGGTGACGCCCGTGACCGTGAGCATGTCGGAGAGCTCCCTGACCTGCCCGGCGTCCGCGGTGTCGAGAATGAGTTCCATGGTGGTCCCTTCCTGTCGTCGGTTCTTTGCTGGCCGAGGGGGGGTCCCTCCTCGACCCAATAAAGCCGGTAAGCCACGTATCCCCGCGCGAGCCCCAGGGGGTCTTGTCCCTGGCGAGTTCCGAGCGAAGCGAGGTGTCTGAGCCGGGGACAAGACCCCCTGGGGCCACCCCTCGCACAGAGCTACGGTCGCATCACTCGCCGCTCACGACGGTGGAGATGCCTCCTCTCTCGAGCATGTCCACGATAGGCACCACGTCCTCCTCGGAGAGCTGGCGCATGCCCCGGCAGGCGTACGCGTGCCCCAAGGCATCGTACTTGCCCTCGCCGAGCTGGTGAAACGGCAGGACGTCCACGCGACGGATCCCAAGCTCGATCAGGCGGGCGGCGCATGCGGCCACGTTCTCCCTGCCATCGGTATACCCCGGGATGATGGGCATGCGCCCGATCACCTTCGCGCCAAGGTCGAGGATGGTCCGCAGGTTGGCGTCGCGCACGTCGGGGTCGATGCCCGTGAGGGCACGGCTCCGCTCGCGGTCGGCGATCTTGAAGTCGACGAGGAAGACGTCCGTGGCCTCGACGAGCGCACCTGCGTCTGTGAGCGGCAGGGCGAGCGTGGTCTCGAGGGCCGTGCCCATGCCGGCCGCCTTGCACCTCGCGAGGAACTCGGTGGCGAACGCCTCGCGGGCCAGGGCCTCGCCGCCCGAGAGCGTGACGCCCCCTCCGCTCTCCTCGAAGAACACGCGGTCGCGACCGACCTCGTCGACGAGGTCGTCCACGGTGCGCTCGCGTCCGAGGATGGTCTTGGCCCCCGTGGGGCACTCCTCGGGCGACCTCTCGCAGAGTCGTCCGTCGGGCCGCGGCGAGCAGCGGATGCACAGCCTCTCGTTCATGGAGACCTCAGGCAAGAACGAGAGGTTCTCCGGGTTGCAGCACCAGGGGCACCGGAAGGGGCATCCCTTGAGGAAGGCGACCGTGCGGATCCCGCCCCCGTCGTGTAGGGAGAACCGCTGGACGTTCGTGACGATCGCCGTGATGGCGGAGTCGGCCTCAGAGCACATGTTCGGTCCTGTTGATGATGTCGTCCTGGACGGCCTTGGAGAGCTCGACGAACATGGCCGAGTAGCCCGCGACGCGCACGACGAGGTCCGCGTGGTCCTCGGGGTGGGCCTGCGCGTCGAGCAGGGTCGCACGGTCGACGACGTTGAACTGTATGTGCTGGATGTGGAGGCGCGAGAACGCGCGCAGGTACGCCTCGAGCTTGGCCAGGCCCCGCTCCCCTGCCAGGGTGGACGGGGAGAACTTCACGTTGAGGAGGCTGCCGTTCGAGTCGAGCACGTTGTCGAGCTTGGAGACGCTCCTGAGGCTCGCGGTGGGGCCATGCGTGTCGCGGCCCACCATGGGGCTGAGGCCTCCGTCGGCCAGCTGCTCGTGCGCGTGGCGGCCGTCGGGGGTGGCGCCGCAGGCCTCGCCGAGCGGGATGTGGGCCGAGACGGTGTAGCTTCCCGGCTGGAAGCGACCGCCACGCGGGTTGGCATGGCACTCGACCTCCCGCCCGTAGTGCTCGAGGAAGCGACGGCCTATCTCGTCGACCTCGTCCACGTCGTTGCCGTACTTGGGATAGCGCGTCACGAGCCGTTGGCGCCACGCCTCGTCGCCCGCGCCCGACCAGTCGCGGTCGAGCATCGCGAGGAGGTCCTCCCACGAGAGGGCCTTCTCCTCGAAGACGGCCCGCTTGATGGCATAGAGGGAGTCGGCGAGGTTTGCCGTGCCCACGCCCTGGACGCCAGAAGGGTTGTAGCGTGCCCCTCCCGCGGTTATGTCGGCGCCCTTCTCCATGGAGTCCGCGACGAGGACGGAGAGCAGGGGCGTCGGGCTCGTCTCGCGATGGGCCTCGTCGCAGGCGTTGCAGCCCTCCGCCATGAGACCGACGTAGGCGTCGATGGTCTTCTCGACGGCATCCTCGAGCGCATCGAAGCTCTCGTAGCCGTGCGGGCGGGCATGCATCGCGATCTCGAGGCAGCGCACCATGTTGAACATCGAGATGTCGTGGAGGCCGTACATGCGGCCGGGAATCGAGAGCTCGACGCAGCCCACCACCGCGTAGTCGCGTGCATCTGCCAGGCTCACGCCGCGACGCATGAAGGCCGGGACGTTGACCTCGTCGTTGAACACCTGAGGTATGCCGTCGCCCAGGCGGATCACCTCGCCGGCCTCGTGGTAGAGGTCGTCGGGGGTTCCCGAGAACACGCGGAGCGACAGGTTGGGCTGGGGCAGCCGGGTGTCCTTCTGCACGTCGAGGAGAAGGCGCGACAGCTCGTTGCTCGCGTCGTTGCCCTCGGCATCGACGCCTCCCACCACGAGGTTGAACCCCGAGGGGAAGCCTGCGAACGACTTGGCGCTCTCGGTCGAGCGCACGAAGACGATCGTGTTGGTCTTGAGGTAGAAGCACTGGAGCAGCTCGCGGATGTCGGCCGCACCCTGCCCGGCGGCGACGCTCGCCTGGTAGTAGGGCCAGAGGTACTGGTCGGCACGACCAAGCGAGATGGAGCTCGCGTTCGACTCGTGCTCGAGCGTCACCTCCGTGAGCCACACGAGCTGCAGGGCGTCGGCGAGGTCCCGCGCGGGCTCCGTGGCGACGTGGGCGAGCGTGTCGGCCATCCGCAGGAGCTCGGCTGCCCGCGCGGGCGCGGCGGCCTCCGCCAGGCGGCGGCACTCGGCCTCGTAGCGCCTCACGTAGGCAATCGTGGCGTCGACGCAGATGACGGCGGCCTGGTAGAAGTCATTGCCTGGCATGCCTTCCGCCCGACGGTGTGCCTCGGCGGCGATGTCTCCGAGCCCGCGCGAGAGCACGGAGGGGAGGTCGGCGATGATGTGGCCCTGGCCCTTGTCGGTCTGGGCCACGGAGAAGATCCTCGTCTTCTGGGCCTCGGCCGCCCTGGCGGGAAGATTCGCACGGTACCAGTCGTTGAGCGAGCGCCCGGCCCAATAGGGATAGAGCTCGTCACGATAGGTGCGCTTGTCGGCCTCGCTCATCTCGAAGGTGTCCTGGGGACGCGTGGGGAAGAGGTCGAGCTCGTCGAGGATCCAATAGGGGGACATCTCGGGAGAGAGGACGCCGGCGCGGGGCGTCCGCGTGCGGTTGCCGGCGATGAGGTCGTACTCGTCGATCACGATCTCATGACTCTCGAGGATGTGGCGGAGCGCCTTCGCGCGACGCACGACGACGGGCTCCCCCTCGGTCTGCTTCCAGCTCTCCGTATAGAGCAGGGCCCGCTCGAGGTCGATCTGGCGGGGACGGGCGAAGAGCGATGCGCGGATGGCTTGGGTACGTGGGGTCAGCATGCCTTTATACCTCCTCGGGGTAGACGACGCCCCAGTCTGCGCGGAGGCGCGTCATGAGCGACATGACGTCGGTCGAGACGTCGAGGTTGTCGAATGCCTGCTGCCTGCCGGCGACGGCGGCCTCGAGGTCGGCGAGCACGTAGCTGAGGGCGTGCGCCGTCTTTCCGGCACGGAGCTCCTCGCGCCTGCCGTCCTCGGTCCAGACGATGGTCGCGACGTCTGCGCGCGGATACTCCATGATCTCGACGTAGGCCTTGTCGCACGAGATCACCGCGCGCTTGGGCTGCTTGGAGTGGAGGGAGAGCGAGAGCACCACGAGCTGTCCCTCGTCGTTGCGCATGACGATGCCGCTCGACTCGTCCACGTCCGTGGGCGCGAGGTTCTTGAGCGAGACGACCTCCTTGGGCTGGCTTGCCAGGAACAGGCGCGCGAGCGATATCGAGTAGACGCCGATGTCGAGCATCGCCCCGCCGGCGAGGTTGGGGTTGAAGAAGCGGTTCCTCATGTCATAGACCTTGTAGCTGCCGAAGTTCTCCTGGACGAGATTGACGCGGCCGAAGTCGCCCGCTGCGGCGCGGCGCACGAGCTCCTTGTAGAGGGGCATATGGAGGACGGTGCAGGCGTCCATGAGGACCACGTGGTTCTCGGCGGCGAGGGCCTTGGCCTCCTCGAGCTCGGCGGAGTTCAGCGTGATGGACTTCTCGCACATGACGTGCTTGCCTGCCGCGAGGGCGCGGCGCAGGTAGGTGATGTGGGTGTTGTGCGGCGTCGTGATGTAGACCGCGTCGATGTCGGGGTCTGCGAAGAGGTCGTCGATGGCATCGTAGACCTTGGGGATGCCATGCCTCTCTGCGAAGGCGACCGCCTTGTCATGGGTGCGGTTCGCAACCCCGGCAAGGTTCCGCCCCTCGGACGCGAGCGCGTCGGCCATCTCGTTGGCGATGATGCCGCACCCCAAGACGCCCCAGCGAAGCTGCGGAACCTCCGCCGTCATGCCAGACAAAGCGCCGCCCTCTTCCGCCATGCGATCCTCCTCCGACCTCGCGCCGATTCCGCCCCGGTGGCGGACGGTGACTTTATGTGTCCGATTCTATCGTGCCGTTTATCGACTTTCAAGTGTTTTGTATTGTCTATTATTGAAATATCGGGTATCGACTTGTTGTATCGTTTCTGGGAATCCACCTTCGCAGGAGGCAGCGCATGTTCCACAAAGAGCGCCACGACCAGATCGTCCACTACGTGCAGGAGCGCGGACGCGCGTCCGTCTCCGAGCTGGCGGAGCGCTTCGACGTGACGGAGGACTGCATCCGGAAGGACCTCAAGCAGCTCGACGGCCAGGGGTCGCTCGAGCGGGTGTACGGAGGCGCCATCAGCGTCTCGGCCGCGCCCGAGCGGAGCGTCTACAAGCGCATGAACGTCAACACCGCCGAGAAGGCAGCCATCGCGCAGAAGGCCTACGAGCAGATCCGCGAGGGCGAGACCATCTTCCTCGACATCTCGACGACCAACGTCATCCTCGCGGGCCTGCTCGCCAAGGGGCAGAAGCGCTGCATCGTCATGTCCAACATGATCGACGTCCTGAACGAGCTCGCCACCAACCCGGCGCTCACCGTCATCTGCACCGGCGGCAACGTCAACCTCGAGGCGAACGGCTACGTGGGCGCGCTGACGGTCTCCACGCTCGAGCGCGTCCGCTTCGACAGGGCGTTCCTCGGCGCGGTGGGCGTGGACCTCGAGTCGGGGGAGGTCACCACCTTCGACGTCGACGACGGCCTCGTGAAGGAATGCGTCATCGGCAACTCCAGGAAGCGCTATCTCGTGGTGGACGCCCACAAGCTCAGGTCTCGCGGCAACTACCAGTTCGCCCAGCTCGCGGACTTCGACGCCGTCATCACCGACAGCCCCTCCGCCGCGACGCGGAAGGCCCTCAAGGCCCGCGGCACCGAATGCCTGTGAGCGGGGCATAGCGATCCCCCTCTCGTACGCCCTAGGCGAGATGCCTCTCCACGGCGGCGGCGATGCCTCCGGCATCGAGGCCAAAGTGATGGAGCAGCACGTCGCCAGGAGCGCTCGTGCCGAACGTGCGCATGCCCACGAGAGACATCGGCGTGGGAAGCCTCTCGGAGAGGAGCTCTGCCACGGCCGACCCCATGCCACCCCTCACCGTATGCTCCTCGCATGTGACGACGTGGCCGGTCTTGCCCGCGCTGGCCAAGATCGCATCCTCGTCGAGGGGCTTCACGGAGAAGACATCGAGAACCTCGGCGTCAATGCCCTTCCTCTCGAGGAGATCGGCCGCTGCGAGGGCTTGGGCCACCTCGACGCCGCACGCGGCTATGGTCACGTCCGAGCCCACGCGGAGGACGCCGGCATAGGGAAGGCCCCCCTCGAACGACTCGTCATAGACCTCGGGCACCTTGTGACGGCCGAGCCTCACGTAGAAGGGACCCTCGTTGGTCGCAGCGATGCGAATGGCGGCTTTGGCCGCACGGTAGTCGGCCGGCACGAGCACGCGCATGTTGGGAAGGGCCCTCATCATGCCGATGTCTTCCAGGGACTGATGGGTGGCCCCGTCCTCGCCCACCGTTATTCCGGAGTGGGTCGGACACACCTTCACGTCGAGGTCGGAGTCGCAGACGGTATTCCTGATCTGGTCGTAGCAGCGTCCCGTCCCGAAGACGGCGAACGAACCCGTGAAGACGATTCTCCCCGTGAGCGAGAGCCCCGCGGCAACCCCCACCATGTCCTGCTCGGCAATGCCAACGTCAACGAGACGTCCCGGGCAGGCAGCACCGAGCTTGCCGGTGGTCGTCGATCCAGCGAGATCGGCATCGACGGCAACGACGTTCAGGCCCTCACCGACGAGCTCGACGAGGGTCTCGCCGTATGCCTCGCGTGTCGCACGGTTAGTCATCGCATACCTCCTGGTCGAGACGGGCGCGCTCTGCTTCGAGCTCCGAGAGGGCAGCAGCCGCCTCGACGTGGCTCGGCGCCTTGCCGTGCCAGCCGGCCTGGCCCTCCATGAAAGAGACCCCCTTGCCCTTCACGGTCTTGCACACGATCGCATGGGGCCGCCCCGCAGCGTCCTTTGCGCGCTCCAGGGCGAGATGGACCGCACCGACGTCGTGCCCATCTATCGTCTGAACGCTCCAGCCGAACGCCCCTAGTTTCGCCTCGATGTCACCAAGCGAGCAGACGTCCGTCACATGGCCGTCAATCTGGAGGTCGTTGAAATCGAGCAGCATCGTGAGGTTGTCAAGGCCATGGTGCGCTGCGAACATGAGGGCCTCCCAGTTGGAGCCCTCCTGCATCTCCCCGTCACCGCAGAGCACGTAGACGCGCCGGGGGCTGTCGTCGGCCTTGAGCCCCAGCGCAAGGCCAGAGGCAATCGAGAGGCCCTGCCCGAGGCTTCCGGCACACGCCTCGACGCCTGGGCACACCTTGTTGTCAGGATGTCCTTGGCAGCGGCTCCCCAGCTGGCGGAGGCTCATGACATCCTCCTCGCCGAGCCAGCCCAACTCGTAGAACGCCGCATAGAGCGCGGGCGCGGCGTGTCCCTTCGAGAGGAGGAATCGGTCGTGCGTGCGGTCGCCCGGATTCGACGGGTCGAAGTCCATCCCTCCGCCGAACCAGAGCTCGGCCATGATGTCAGCAGCCGAAAGAGAGCCGCCCGGATGGCCCGAGCTGGATGCCTCGAGCATCCTGATGATGTCGCGGCGCAGGTCGTTGGCGACAAGACGCACCTCGGCGGTCGTCCGAACCCGCATCTTTCTATTTCCTGGCATGACGCTCCAATCTGAAGAGCCGTCGGGCGACGGGGTGGGAGACGGGATGGGAGAGTGATTCCCTGGTTCCCCGCCACCCGACAGGTTCACGCGATGGCGAGGCCTAGTCCTTCCCCGTGACCTTCTGCCAATCGGCCTCGAACTTGGCCAGCCCCTCCTCGGTGAGAGGGTGACGAAGGCACTTCTTGAGCGCGGCAAAGGGGACGGTGGCGATGTCGGCGCCGAGGAGCGCCGCCTGCGTCACGTGGTTGGGCGTGCGTACCGAAGCCGTGATGATCTCGCACTGGTCGTCGACGTTCTTGTGCCACTCATAGTTCTTGATGCACTGGACCACGGTGGCGAGTTGATCGATGCCGTCCTCGGCGATGTCATCGAAGCGACCGACGAACGGGCTCACATAGCGGGCGCCGGCATTGGCCGCGAGCAGCGCCTGTGGGGCGGAGAAGACGAGCGTCATGTTGACGCGGACCCCCTCGGCGGCCAAGGTACGGGTCGCGGCGAGGCTCTCTGCGCAGACGGGAAGCTTGACGACGATATTGGGGGCCAAGGAGGACAGGTGCCTGCCCTCGTCGACCATCTCGTCGGTCGTCTTCGCCGTGGACTCGGCCGAGACGGGAAGGCCCTCGCACATCTCGCAGATCTTGACCATATGCTCCTCGAAGTCGGCGAGCCTGCCCCCCTCCTTCGCATAGAGGCTCGGATTCGTGGTGACGCCCGAAAGGACGCCCCAGCTCTCCGCCTCGCGAATCTCGTCGAGATTGGCCGTGTCGATGAAGAACTTCATGGCGTTTCCTTTCGTTGGGTGCCACTCCGATGCCCGCATCGTCTCCCCCGTCATGGACGCACTCAAGTACGCACTTTTCTGTAGGGCACGCACCACCAGGTAGGTTTCCTGCTTGCAGCGCGATTCTCATCGTCACCGCTCGCCGAACGGCAGGAGGGACGAGCGCGATGACGGATGTGGAGGGCACATGTGCGCCTGGCCGATCCTTCCAAATGACCTGGTCTCATACCCACAGGTTCGTGTCTCACGAAAAAGTGCCTACTAGCTGCGCGCATAGGCGCACGGCACAATGTGCGCAACGCCAACGAAGGAGGACCCATGAAGTTCGAGAAGCTCTTCGAGCCAGGCCGGATCGGCACGCTCGAGACCAGGAACCGCTTCGTCGTCCCGCCCATGCTCACCGAGTACGCCGCTGCGGACGGCCGTCTCACGGAGCGCTACATCCGCTACTACGAGGAGAAGGCCAAGGGAGGATGGGGGCTCATCATCTGCGAGGACAACTCCGTCGATCCGTATGGGGCCGGGTTCGAGAACCTCGCCGGCATCTGGTCGGACGACCTCATGGCCGAGCATCGCGAGCTCGTGCGCCGCGTCCATGCCCACGGGGCGAAGATCGCCGTACAGGCCTATCACGCCGGCCGTGAGTCCGACAGCGCGATCACCGGGCGCAGGCCCGTCGCCCCCTCCCCCATCCAGGACCCCACCGAGCGCGAGACCCCTCGCGAGCTCACGACCGAGGAGGTCGGGAATCTCGTCGAGGAGTTCGCCCAGGCCGTAAGGCGCTGCAAGGAGGCGGGCTACGATGCCGTCGAGCTCCATGGGGCCCACGGCTACCTCATCAACCAGTTCGTCTCGCCCTTCTCCAACAAGCGCACCGACCGCTATGGCGGCAACCCCCGGAACCGGCTGCGCTTCCCGCTCGAGATCATCGCCCGGGCGAAGGAGCTCGTGGGGGACGACTACCCCATCATCTACCGCATCTCCGCCGACGAGATGGTCCCCGGCGGCCTCACGATCGAGGACACGAAGGTCATCGCCCGCCAGCTCGAGGAGGCGGGCGTGGCGGCCCTGCACGTGTCTGCCGGCGTGTACAAGTCGGGCGCGATCGTCTCGGCACCCTCCTCGGTGAGGACGGCCCCCTTCTCCGACTACGCACGGCAGATCAGGGGCGTCGTCTCCATCCCCGTCTTCGCCGTGGACAAGATCGCCTACCCCGAGCTCGCCGAATCGCTCCTCGAGGAGGGCAAGGCGACTTCGTCTCCATGGGCCGGGCCTCCATCGCCGACCCGGAGCTCCCCAACAAGGTGCGGGACGGGAGGCTCGACGAGATCCTTCCCTGCGTCGGATGCTGGCAGGGATGCCAGGGAAAGATCGCGAGGCAAGAGGCGGTCTCGTGCCTCGTGAACCCACGCACCGGCAAGGAGGACGCCTATGCCGTCAAGCCGGCTCGGGAGCCGAAGCGCGTCATGGTCGTGGGCGGCGGCCCCGGAGGGATGGAGGCGGCCATCGTCGCGGCACGGCGCGGCCATGACGTCACGCTCTGGGAGAAGGACGGCCGCCTCGGCGGGCAGTGGCTCCTCGCGGCCATCCCCCCTGGCAAGGAGGCGCTGAACTCGTTCACCGTCTGGCAGATGGGGGAGCTCGAGCGCCAAGGCGTGACCCTGCATACCGGCACCGCCGTCGATGCGGACCTCGTGCGACGGGAGAACCCCGACGTCGTCGTCATCGCGACCGGGGCGACCCAGAAGGTACCGCCCATCCCGGGAATAGATGGCCGCGACAACGTGGTCATGGCGAACGACGTCCTCTCAGGGAGGGTCGACCTCGCCGGGGATGCCGTGGTCATCGGCGGAGGTACCGTTGGCGCCGAGACAGCCGAGCACATCGCCGTCCACAACCACAAGGTGTCGGTCGTCAAGCGAAGCCCGGGAATCGCCGCCGACATGGCCGGAGCCCCGAGGGAGTTCCTGCTGAGATCGCTCAGGGAGAACGACGTCGACATCTACGAGGGCGCGAAGACCCTGGAGATCGGGGACGGCTTCGTCCGCATCGAGAAGGACGGCTCCGAGAGGATGCTTCCCGCCGACATGGTGGTCATCGCATCCGGCTCGAGCCCCGACGACGCGCTCGCTCGCGAGGTCGAAGGCGAGCGTCCCGTCAAGGTGATCGGCGACGCCGTGTCGGTCAGGAAGGCGCTCGATGCCATCGACGAGGGATATCAGGCAGGGCTCGCCATATAGGGGACGCCCACGAAAGGAGAGGGACCATGCATTACACAGGCCAGATCTACAGGCCGCCGTTCGAGGCGGCGTCGCTCCTCGTCCAGGCGACGGTGGGGTGCAGCCACAACGCATGCACGTTCTGCACCATGTACCACGGAACGAAGTTCCAGACGGCGCGGATGGAGGACATCGAGGCCGACCTCAGGGAGGCCGCGGCGGAGTACCCGTTCATCCAGAGGGTCTTCCTGGTGAATGCCGACGCCTTCGTGCTCTCCGCCGACCGACTCGCGGCCATCGCGGAGAAGGCGCACGAGTACCTGCCCAAGGTCAAGACGATTGGGATGTATGCCTCGGTCAAGAACGTCATCGGGAAAACCGACGAGGAGCTCGCCCATCTCCACGAGCTCGGCATCGACGGCCTCAACATCGGTCTCGAGTCCGGGCTCGACGAGGTGTTGGCCCATCTCAACAAGGGCTTCACCGTGGAGGAGGCGCGCACGCAGCTCGCGCGGCTCAGGAAGGCCGGCATCAACTACAGCCTGAACATCATGCTCGGCGCGGCAGGCTCGGAGCTCTGGGAGAAGAACGCCATCGCGAACGCAAGGATCCTCAACGAGACGCAGCCCTCGCTCGTCTTCACGGCCCTCCTGCACGTCGACCCGGGCGCGCCTCTGCTCGACGAGGTCAAGGCGGGGACCTTCCGCGAGGACACGCTCGGACAGTACGTCACCGAGGAACTCGAGATGCTGAGGGGGCTCGAGCTCGAGGACGCCACGTTCTATGGGCTCCACACCTCGAACGTCATCCCCGTGCAGGGCATTCTCCCACGCGACAAAGACGCCCTGGTAAAGAGACTGGAGGACGGCCTCGCGAGGATTCCGGAACGTTATCTCGACTCGCATCCCGAGAAGGGATACGAGGGAATCTCGATTCTTCGATAGGAGGACGGCCATGAGATCGATCGCGCTTTCCAATGGCGTCGAGATGCCTGGGATGGGGCTCGGGGTGTTTCTCGCCGGCGGCAGGGGAGCTACCGAGAACGCCGTTGCCTGGGCCCTCGAGGCAGGCTACCGGCTCATCGACACCGCGGCGGTCTATGGGAACGAGGGCGAGGTCGGAGCAGGGATCCGCAGGAGCGGCGTTCCTCGCGCGGACGTCTTCGTGACCACGAAGGTCTGGAATGAGGACATCCGAGCCGGTCGCACCAGACAAGCGGCTCTGGCCTCGCTCTCCCGGCTCGGCCTCGACTACGTCGACCTCCTGCTGCTCCATTGGCCGACGACGGGCAAGGAGGAGGCGTGGGGCGCACTCGAGGAGCTCTACCAGGAAGGCGTCACGCGCGCCATCGGCGTGAGCAACTTCCACCTCCACCACCTTGACGACCTCGCCGCGACGGCGCGCGTCAGCCCCATGTTCGACCAGGTCGAGTCGCACCCGGTAATGACCAACCAGGCCCTCGTCGACGCGCTCCATGCGCGCGGGATCGCCGTCGGGGCCTGGAGCCCGCTCGGCGGCCCCAGAGTCAACCTGCTCGGGCATCCCGCGCTCCAGGCGGTCGCCCGCAGATACGGCAAGACCGTTCCGCAGGTCATCCTCCGCTGGGACATCCAGCGTCAGGTGATCGCCGTGCCAAAGTCATCCAAGCGCGAGAGAATCGTCTCGAACTTCCAGGTGGACGGTTTCGAGCTCGATGGTGACGACATGGCGCTCATCAGCTCGCTCGACCTTGGCCTCAGGGTTGGCCCGGATCCTGAGAACTTCAATTTCTGATAGGAGGCACCATGAAGGCGAACAGGATCCAATCGTTTTCCGACGGCGTCTTCGCCATCCTCATCACCCTGCTGGTACTCGAATTCAAGCTGCCCGAGTACCAGCAGGGCGGGCTCGCCGGCTCCGTCCTCGCCCAGTGGCCGACCATGTTCGCCTATGTCGCGACCTATGCGTACGTGGGCGTGCTCTGGCTCTTCCACCATGACCTGTTCGACCGCGTGACGCGCGTCACGCCGAGGCTCAATGTCCTCAACCTGGGGTCGCTCTTCCTGACGACCCTCCTGAGCTACTCGATGTCGCTTCTCGCGCGGTCGCTTGCCTCGCTCGACGTGGCGGACGTACGCTTCGCGGTCTGCGCCTACGACGCGCTCGCCCTCTCGATATCGCTGTCGTACCTGCTCATCTACCGCTATCTCAGCGAGACGAGCTGCCTCTCGGCCGCGCGGGAGGCACCAGACGGCTATGCCGATCGAATGCGCAGGTATCCCCCGGCGAGCATCGCGCTCTACGCCGTCTCGTTCGCGGCCGCGTTCGCGAACGTCTACGTCGGCCTCGCATTCCTCGTGGCGGGCATCGCCTACCACGGCTATGCCTACTGGAGGTCGGCGGACTAGGCAATCAGTCATTCGAGGCAGGCTATCCTAGGCCACGTCCTATTCGACGCGGGGGACGAGGGTGTCGCGGAGAGAGAACGCGCCATCGAGAACGTCCAGGACGAGCGAGGCGCAATTGGGGAAGAGCGCCCCCTCCCTCACGGGGTCTATTCCCGCGGCACGACAGAACAGCAGGATGGAGTTGCTGCTCGACACCACGAGGGAGGGCCCGCCATTCCGCGATGCGATGTCGCGCAGCGTCTCGACCATGCGGCGTTGCACCCCCGAGACGGACTCCCCGCCAAATGCCAGGTAGAAGTCGGGGTCAGAGTCGATGAAGCCCTCGTCGTAGAGGTCGCTCGACGCCGCCTCGAAATCGCCGAAGTCCATCTCGCACAAGCCGCGCAGGCGCTCGTAGGGCATGGGCGAGCCGTACGCCTTCGCCGTCACGATCTCGAGCGTGTCGCAGGCGCGCTCATGGGTCGAGCAGAAGGCGGCGTCGAAGGCGATGCCCCGCGACCTGATCAGTTCTCCTGCAGCCTCGGCCTGCCTCACGCCAAGAGGGGTGAGTGCCGAGTTGCACGATCCCTGGATGAGGCGACGCTCGTTGAAGACCGTCTGCGCATGACGCATGAGATAGAGCGTGCTCACTTCGCGGTCTCCTCCTCTTCGGCATAATGGCGGAGAGACCATGCCTCGATCGACTTGATGGCGGGCACGAGTTCGGCGCCCTTCTCGGTGAGCGAGTACTCGACGCGCGGAGGCGTCTCGAGGAATACCCGCTTGGAGACGAGGCCCTCATCCTCCATCTGGCTCAGGCACTCGCTCAGCACCTTCTGGCTCACTCCGTTGGTCACCCGTTGGAGGGCGAGGAATCGTTTGGGGCCATCGGCCAGGTGGCAGATGATGACGGCCTTCCATTTTCCGCGGATGATATCGAACCCGAGATCGAGTGCGCAGACGTACGTCTTGCCGTTATGCTCGAGCACCTTTTGTCACCTCTTTCGTCGCAAAACCCCTCGAGGCCGTCCGCCTCTTGCCAACCTCGCACGCTGCGTGCGGGCGGCGGGCTGAGGCAGCTCCATTATGCAGTCATGCGTCCCGCGTCGCCTTCGTGACCAAGTCACGGAACGGAGCGGCCTTCTTTCGTATGCTTCTCCCCGACATTGGTCAACGACAGCGAGGAGGCCGTCATGGCAACCATCACCATCACCAAGGAGAACTTCGACAGCGAGGTCATGAGGAGCGACAAGCCCGTGCTCCTGGACTTCTGGGCAGGCTGGTGCGTCCCCTGCCGCATGATGTCACCCGTCGTGGACAAGGTCGCCGACGAGCGGCCCGACTACAAGGTCGGCAAGGTCAACGTCGACGAGCAGTCCGAGCTCGCGCAGAGGTTCGGGGTCATGGGCATCCCCACCCTGGCGGTCGTCAGAAACGGCAAGGTCGAGAGCCAGTCGTCCGGAGCGCGTCCGAAGGGCAAGGTCCTCGAGCTGCTCGGTTAGACGTCGCCACGGGCGACAAGGGCACGCAGCCCGTCGAGGTCGGTCAGGCGCACCGTCCCGCGCGCCAGCTCGACCAGGCCCTCTCCCTGGAAGTAGCGGAGCATCCTCGTCACCACCTCACGAGCGGACCCCAGATGGGCCGCGATGCGCTCGTGGGTGATGGCGAGGGTCTTCGTTTGCTCGAGAAGACTCTCGTCGACGAGAAAACGGGCGAGGCGCACGTCGAACCCCTGCCACATGACCTGCTCGACCAGCCACATCGCGTCGGTGAGGCGCGAGGCCATGAGCTGGCTCGTGTAGTTCGCCACCACGGCCGACGAGTCCATCAGGGAACGGTAGACCTCCGCAGGAATCACCCAGAGCACCGTGTCGCGCTCGGCATCCACCGTGATGTCGAACTGGATGTCATGGAGCATGCAGGAGGCCGAGAGGAGGCACACGTCGCCGGCGAGCAGCCGCCACATGGTGACCTCCTTGCCGGCCTCGCTGCGTATGAAGGCCCGAAGCTGCCCGGATTCGACGGCGAGCAGGCCGATGCAGTCGGACGAGCCGTTGTGCAGCGCGGTTCCTGCCGGCACCGCACGGCGCGTCACCGCGCGGGACAACGTCTCGCGGGAGGCGTCGTCGAGCTTGCCCCACAGGGGAAACGCCTCCGCGAAGCCCGCCGCATCACCGTCCATGCATCCCACCTCTCTCGCTTCGTTAGGAAGACTCGCGCGAGGGACACCCTCGCCGCAGAAACTCTGTAGCTCCTGGAGTATCGTTCCCCTCATCAGGGAGGGTCATCCAAGCGTTTGTGCAAAGGCTTTAGCACAGAGACGGGAGGCATGTCATGGACGTCATCGACAGGCGCAGGAGCGTGAGGGCGTACCAGAGCCGCGAGGTCGAGCCCGGAAAGATCGAGGAACTGCTGCGAGCGGCCATGCAGGCACCGTCGGCGGGCAACCAACGCCCGTGGGAGTTCCTCGTCGTTCGCGACCGCGACGCCCTGGAACGCCTCTCGGCCATGAGCCCGTATGCGAAGCACATCGCGAAGGCCCCCGTCGCCCTCGTCCTTCTCGGTCGCAAGGGTCGCATGAGGTTCCCCGGGAACTGGGAGCAGGACATGGGGGCAGCGGCCGAGAACATCCTGCTCGAGGCCACCGAACAGGGACTCGGCGCGGTATGGACGGGCGTGTGCCCCGTTCCCGAGCGCATGGACGCCGTCCGCGAGCAGCTCTCCCTTCCCGACGAGCTCACGCCCTTCGCCGTGATCGCCGTCGGCTACCCGGAGAAGGAGGACGCAAGCCACTTCGTGGACCGCTTCGACCCAGGCCGCATCCATTACGAGACCATCGAGGAGTAGCTCATGGCACACATCGAACTCAAGCCCGGCACGGTCGCCGGGCATGCCTGGAGGGACGGTCGCAGGCACGAGGGATAGCATGGCCGTTTGCCGTTTTTCTCCTCGGATCGCCCGGCCTTGAAGCATGCTTGGACGGAGGACGACCTCGGAATGGGGGGCGCATGCCATCTTCAGCCGACATAGGCACGAGCAGGGAGGCCCTGCTCGACAGGCTGCGAGGCCAGGGTCTCATCGTGGGAGACGGCAGCGCCTTCGGCATGCCCATCCCGACGGTCGAGCCAGGGCACGAGCCCCAGGGGCTGCTCGATGCCAACAGGCAGCAACGGGCGATCGTCACCTGCTCCTACTCCGTTCCCTGGCCGGGGCCGCAGCTCTGCGCCGCCTGGGTCGAACGCGTCGTGGAGGCCGCGGGCTTCGGCTTCTACCTGGGAAGCGCGCGCGACCTCTACGAGCGGGACTGCGCTCTCTCGGACACCTCCGCGCTCAAGGTGGGGATGGCCGTGGCCGTGCCGCGGACCCTCTCGCCGGGCCTCGCCGCCAACCTCGGCCACGTGGGGCTCTACATCGGCGACGGCCTCGTACGCGAGAGTGTGGACGAGGCCGTTCGCACGGTGCCCCTCGAGCTCTGGCTCGTCGCCTACGGCCTCATGGACGAGCCGCGCTGGGGATGGCTGGGCGGCCTCGCCCTCTGACGGAATGCCCGTCCCTCTTGGGAGCTCGCACGGTATCATGTGCCAGAAGGCACACGACGCGAGGAGGACGCATGTCGACCGAACGCAAGGCCATGAAGATCATCGGCTTCGTCATGGCCGCCATGGGGCTTTATTCGCTGGTGGCGACGATAGCGAGCATCCCCGACATCGTCGGCGGGAACCATGGGACGGGACTTTTGGTGGCCACCGGCCTGAACGTCATTGCCATCGTCATCGACGCCCTCATCTGCTTCCATGGCATCAGGGGCGCAAACACCCCCTCGAAGGCCAGGCCCTTCGCCACATTCTGTGCCGTTGGGGTCATCTACGACATAGGCTCGACGATTCCCTGCTTCGTCGACCCTGCGACCTTCGGAACGCCAACCGCCGCATGGATCGCTCTCGACGTCGCCGACCTGGCAGTTCTCGTCGCTGGCGTGATCTTGGGAAGAAAGGTGTTCGAGAAGTCGCTCGGATAGGCAGCGACGGCCACGTCGTCCAGGAGATGCGAGCAGTACCACAAAAGTGCGAGTAACGCGGCCGCACGCGGAGCAAAACCGCAGGTCGCCTTGGACCGCGTGTGGTACTGATCGCATTTCCCGGCAACAGCCGCGACACTTCGAGCGATATTGCCAGACACGGCCTCAAAAGCATCCCCGTTCGACCATATCGCTCGAAGCGACACCAGCAGGCGTCGTTGGTTTCATGCCGAGTGGATGGCTGGGCTATACTGGACTAAATGGCTGGTCGATGAGGATGGACTTCATTTTGATAAGCTATGCGATAGTCGATGGATTCTGCATTGTCTATACGCTCGCGATTCTCTTCAACCTGAGCGACAGCGTCGCTTCGGAGCACGAGGTCAAAGAGCTGAGGGGCCTTCTCTTCGTCTACCTCGCCTTCCTTTCCTCGGACATGGTCGGAGGCCTCGTCAACGGAGGCATCTCCGCAACGTATCCGCTGCTGGGCGCAATCGCCAGCGGAATCGCCGTCATCACCGCATCGCTCGGATGCTTCCTCTGGTATCGGTTCGTCGAGGACCGCCTTCGCCCGTTCCATGTCGTGAGCAAGGCCTACCGCATCGCCACCTGTGTCCCCATCGCATTCGTCTGTACGTTCGAGGCGGCATCGATATTCACCGGATGGCTGTTCTACATCGATGCGGGAGGATACTACCGAACCACCGACCTCTTCAACTACCTGCCCGGTGTCATCAACTACCTCTACCTCTCGGTTCCGACCGTCATCGCCTTGGCCTTCGCGCGCAGGGAGGCCTCGGCCCCGAAGCGCACCGAGTACCTCAGCTATGCCTCGTCGATGCTCGTGGCGCTCGCGGTGGGCCTCACCGAGGACACCTTCCCCGACATCCCCATCCTCTCGCTCTGCGTCTTCATGGTCTATAACGTCCTGTTCTTGAGGCTCTTCGTCAGGAGGATCGACGTCGACGCCCTCACCGGCCTTCACAGCCGGGAGAGCCTCGGCCGATACCTCGCCAAGGCGATGACCGAGACGTCGGGCAAGCGCAGCCTCGGGCTCTGCGTCGTCTCGGTCAAGGGGATGGGGGCCTATAACGACAGGTACGGCCACCTCGCGGGCGACGAGGCCCTCGTTGCGCTGGCGCATGCCGTCGACGCCGCGTCGGTCGACCTCGACGCGTTCGCGGCGCGCGACGGGGGCGACGAGTTCTGCCTCGTCGTGAACGTCGCGAGGCATACGCGGAACGAGGTCGAGGCCGAAGTGCGCACCAGGCTCGAGGGGGCGCGGGGCGACGCCCGGGGCGGACGCGAACTTCCCTCATGCGACATAGCCTGCTCCGGGTACCCCGCTTCCGCTCCCGACGCCGAGGACCTCGCCCACCCATCGGGGAGCAAGGTCCTGCGCAGCCAGCCCATCCTCTAGGACGCGATCGCTCCGGCGATCAGTCCCCGGCGGCTAGGGCCGACTCGCTCCTCTCGGGAAAGAGGTCGAGGGCGATGCGGAACACCCCGTCTCGCACCTCTGCCCTGACGTCCATCCCCATGCCGTGCGCGAGCTGCGAGACGGTGGCGAGCCCAAGGCCGGAGCCATCCGCCGACCTCGAGGCATCGGCCTGGTAGAAGCGGTCGAAGAGGCGAGAGACGTCGATCGCGTCGGGATTCGCGACGTCGTTCTCCATCGTCACGACGTAGCCGTGCTGGATGACGAGGGGGGCAGACGAGCCGTACTTCAGGGCGTTCGAGACGAGGTTCTCGAAGATCCTGCCGAGGGCGACCTCGTCGCAGCTGACCGCGAGACCCTCGTCGTCGAACCGTATGGCGGGCTCCCACCCGCGGCTCTCGAACAGGGGATACTCGCCGAAGAGCGCGTTCATGAGAATGGGCAGGACCTTGTTCCTCTGCATGTAGTACTTGGACTCGGGGTCCGATGCCTTCATATAGAGGTAGAGCTGGTCGAGGAGCTCGCGCACGTTGTCGATCCTCGACTCGGCATTCGACAGCAGCCTCACCTCAGCATCCGGGTCCGTGGACTTCCGGGCAAGCTGCAGGTATCCCTTCGCGCCCATGAGCGGGGTGCGGACGTCGTGCGAGAAGCTCGAGAGCTCCTGGTTGAACTCGCTCAGGTCCTTCTCGCGCGCAAGGCGCTCGGCCTGCCTCTCGTCGAGCTGGGTCTCGATGGCCTTGCCGAGGCCCTCGAGGGCGGAGTCCGAGAAGTTGCAGGTTATCCGCGTGCCGCTCCGAGGGCTTCGCTCGTTCAGGGTGCGGGCCATGCCGCGCAGCTCCTGGCGGTACACCAGGGCCACGAGCCCGCCGCCGACGAGGAACGCGAGGACGGGCACCAGGAGCATCGCCGTATCGCCTATCGACTCGCCCGTCATGCCATCACCTCATCCGAGTTAGCATTCCACATGATCGATCGCAGCCACCGAGAGTGCCAGGCACACGGCGACGGCAAGAAGGGACGGCACGACCATCGCAGGCGACACCCCGGACGTCCCCGCGCCCCCGCCGAGCAGGCCGACGCTAGCAGCGAGCAGCCAGTTGGGGATGCGGACGAGCGAAGGGGGCTCGACGGAGATCGTCCTCAGGGCCTTGGAGACGAGATCGCCCACCGCAGAGGAAGCCAGCAGCAAGGAGATGCCGATGCCGACCGCATCGCTGCGGAACGCGAGGACGGCGGTCACGACGGCCGACGAGCAGGCGAGGATCGCCAACCAGAACACGAGCAGGCCAGGCAGGACGACGGAGGCGGCGTCGGCCATCGGGACGCCCGCGCCCGGGAGGAGCGAGGAGAGGAGCCGCACGGCCAAGGCGACGAGGAGGAGGACGACGTCGACGAGGGCGACGAGGACGTACTTCTCGAGGACGTAGGTCGCACGCCGGGGAAGGGTCACGAGGACGTTCTTGACGAACCCCGTGCGAAAGTCCTCGCCGACCACGACCGCGGCGAGCACGAGGATGACCAGCGCGACGAGCTCGCCCTGGACGAGGGAGGCCAACACCGTGGCGACGAGGGCCAGCCAGAGCTTCCGCTCGTGGACGAGACGGTAGAGGTCGCTCCTCATCAGCCTAAACATAGACGTCGCCCCCACCGAGGAGGCCGGCGAGGATGCTGTCGACGTCGCTGCGAAGGGGCGACAGCTCGAGCACGGGCTGGTCGGACTCGTGCAGCAGCGTGGCGAGCGCGACCTCGTCGCAGTCCTTCACGACGAGCAGCCCGTCGGGCTGCATCCGCACGTTCGCCTCGGGAAGGCGTTCTCCCAGAAGCACGATGGTGCGCTCGGGATGCGGGGTTCGCACGCGCATGCCGCCGATGCACGCCTTCTCGAGCTGCTCCGACGTCATCTCCTTGAGCATCCGTCCCTGGTTCATGATGCCATACCTCGATATCCTGAAGTCTGCGATGCCGGGGGACCGCATGGCGCAGACCACGGTCGTGCCCGAGTCCTGGGAGGCCTCCTCGAGAAGGGCGCTCGCCAGATGCCGCTCGCGGGAGTCGAGACCCGCCAGCGGCTCGTCGAGCAGGAGGAGGTCGGGCGAGCCGACGAGGGCGAGGGCGATCCCCAGGAGGGCCCTCTGTCCCGAGAGGACGTCGCACGCCCTGGAGCCGGACTCGTCGGAGAGCCCGATCCGGTCGAGGAGGCCGGCGCAATGCTCCACCGCCCCCACAACCCCGAAGGCGAGCGCCTTGGCCATGAGGTTCTGGAAGACCGTCATGGAGCCGACCAGCCCGCAGGCGCCGATGCACAGGCCGAGCTTGCCACAAGGCTCGGAGGTGCCCCCGAACAGGACGACCTGGCCGGCGGAGGGCCGGGCGAGGCCCGCTATCATCCTGAGGGCCGTGGTCTTCCCCGCCCCGTTCGGGCCAACGAGCGCATAGATCTCGCCTTGCTCGACGCGCATGTCGAGCGACCCGACGACCGCACGGCGGCCATAGCGCTTTTCCAGCCCGCGTGCCTCTATGGCAGCTGTCATCCCGTCACCTCCTGCTCCCGGGAGCCGGACGGACCGCGTTCGCCTGGCTTCGGGAGGACGCGCCCATTGTATTCCGCCATCCCCTCCATGTGAATGCGTCCCCTCCGATGCCGGCCCCGAAAAGGACGAGGCAGACGGACCCTTAACGAAGTCTTATGATTTCGCGTCATCTTTGCGTGGAAGGCACGAGTCGCCTTGGCCCGATGCGCACGTGAGCTGGGGCGGACGTCGTCGGGGGCATCGTCTTGGGGCGTGAGGGCCGGTTTCGAGACTAGAATCCCCAGGTATGGTTCACGAGGACGCAGAGACGACGCCGATGGGAGCAGACCGTCGGTCGGGGGGAAGCCCATATGGCACACGAGCGAATACTCATCGTCGATGACGACCCGCACGTCGGAGCCATCGTCTCCCAGCACCTGGCCTCCCTCGGATACGTCTGCACGCAGACCCGCTCGGGCATCGAGGCTGCCCAGCTGCTCGAGCGCAAGCCGTTCGACCTCGTCCTGACCGACCTCATGCTGCCCGACTTCTCCGGCGAGGACCTCGTGCGCCTCTCCCGTCTCCAGAAGAGCACGAGGCCCGTGCTGGTGATCTCCGCCCGCACGTCCGTCGCCGACAAGGTCGAGCTGCTCAGGCTCGGGGCAGACGACTACCTCTCGAAGCCCTTCGACCTCGACGAGCTCGCGGCACGCATCGAGGTGCAGCTCCGAAGGCCGGAGCCCGCGGAGAGCAGGAGCACGATCCGATTCGGGGACTGGGTCCTCGACGGCACGGCGCGCACCCTCGTCGCGAAGGGCAAGGACATCCCGCTCACCAGGACCGAGTACAACATGGTCGAGCTCCTGGCCACCAACCCGAACAAGATCTTCAGCAAGGAGGAGCTCTACCAGCTCGCCTGGAAGGAGCAGAACACGGCAGGCGACGATACGGTCTCCGTGCACATCTCCCATATCCGCGGCAAGCTCAAGGAGAGCGGGACGGACTCCTACATCCAGACCGTGTGGGGAATGGGATTCAGGCTCACCGACATCCGAGAATGAGCGCGATTCCTCACTCGAACCGGTCCCAGACGTCCCTCATCCCGTCGATCCACTCGTCGACGTGCGGCAGGAAGCCCTGCCGGCAGGCCGCCTGCATGTTGGAGATCGTGCTGTCATCGGAGGGCGGATAGACGACGGGGACCGTCATGTACTTGAGGAAAGACGCGAAGAGGCAACGGCTCGCCATGGCCTCGACGTCCTCGTCGCTCGTGCAGCCGAAGTATCCCCGGACGTAGTCCTTCCAGAACCGCACGGACGTCGCGCAGTCCAGGTTGTCGATGAGGCGCATGAACCCGTCGTCGCCCGACCTCGCCGCCATCGAGATGGAGAGGGCCGAGGCCCCGAGGTCGAAGATGGGATGCCCGCAGCCCGCGTCGCGCATGCCCACGACCGTGAGCTCCCCCGCGCAGTAGCGAGTGCAGCGCGGCTGGTAGTCCAGGTGCAGATAGGCATCGCCGTCAGGGATGGCGTCGAGCATCCTTGCGGCCGTCGCGACCTCATCCGCGGAGAACAGGCCCATCTCGACCGTCCGCCCCAGATAGCTCGCGTACATCTCCTTGACGGGACGCATCTTGCCAGGGGCGACGTGGACGTCGTGCATCCTATGGGAGAGGGCGACGAAGTCGGAGAGATAGCCCTCGTAGCCGTCTGGGTCTGCCATGATCAGCTCGCCGAGGGTGCCCGACTCGAGGTTCTCGTAGATGATGCCGTAGTCGTCCCCCACCTGGACCGTCTCGAAGGAGATGAGCGTCGGGATGCCCATGAGCAGGGTGCCCTTCGCGTTGGCCTTCTCCTGGTCGAGCTCGGGGAGGGATATCCCGAAGTTGTAGAGGAGCACCGCCGTCTCGTCATCGATCTTGTACTCCTTGGCCGCGGCGCTGGCGCCGACCAGGTTCCTCGGGCTGATCAGGTCTCTCGACAGCTTCCTCATGTCTTCCTCCAGCTCTCGCCTTTTCCTTCCCGGGCGCTCAGCGTGCCGTGAGCTCCGAGACGTACTCCCAGTACCCCGACTCGTTCGCGGGGGGAACGATGTTCCCGTCCTTGATTCGCGCCTCGAGCGCGACGGCCGAGTCGTAGACCGTCTCGTCCATGAGGGAATGGCCGTCGGGGATGCCGACGCAGTCCTCGGCAAGGCCGAGGTCTATGTTGCCGCTCGTGCGGGCTCCGCTCCTGACGTCGTAGGACACCTGGAGGACGGCCTTGTCGACGCGCTTGAGCGCCGAGGTGAGAACGTTGTTCGGAGCAAGGTCAGACTGGTCGCGGTCGACGCCGATGACGAGTTTGCCCGCGTCCACGGCAGCCGAGATGACCCCCGTCCCCGCCGAGCCCGCCGCATGGAAGACGATGTCGCAGCCGTCCGCATACATCTGGGCGCCGGTCGACTTGCCCTTGGCGGTGTCGGTGAAGCTATCGAGATAGACATCGACGACCTCGACCTTCTTGCCGTCCTCCTTGGCCCCGTAGGCGACGCCCGCCTTGAAGCCCCACTCGAACTGGTCGACGATCGAGCTCCTCATGCCGCCCACGAAGCCCACCTTGTTCGTGGTGGTCGTCTTCGCGGCGATATAGCCGACGACGAACGAGGGCTCCTGCGCGCGGAAGCTCACCCCGACGAGATTCGACGGGGCATCGTCGAACGTGCCGTCTATCAAGGCGAACGTCGTGTCGGGATATGCCTTCGCAGCTGCCGATATGGCATCGGCCATGTTGTAGCCGTTGCCCCAGACGAGGTCGCTCCCGATCTCCGCGGCCTTCCTGAGGTTCTGCTCGAGGTAGTCGTCCGAGGAAGGCTGGAGGTAGCTGCAGTACGAGTCGGTCTGGACCTTGAACTTGAGCAGGCCCTCCCAGCAGAGCTGGTTGAACGACTTGTCGCTCACCCCGGCCGTGTCGGTGACCATGGTCACCCTGAAGGCGTTCGCCGGGACGGAGGTGGCGCCGGTGCCGTCCGTCGTGGTCGTGGGAATCGCCCCGAATCCCAGGAGGGCAATGGCCGTCGCGACGACGGCGCCTATGCCCGCCAGAAAGAGGGCGATGGTCTTCTTCTTGCTCATGGTCACCTCCTGTCAAAGCTCTTGGGCCGCGATACGGGCCCGATTGGTCGGAAGGCTCAGGCGCCCATCCCGCGGAGAAGCTCGAACATGCTCGGCAGGACCCTCTTTGCGAGCTTGAGCCCGGCGGGGGTCCGCGCCTGTCCCACCACCCACGCCGCGGAGGCGCAGCGCAGGTCGAGAAACGCGTGCACGTACTCGTCGGACCAGCACTCCCCCGGCAGCGCGTTCGCCCGCTCGTAGCCGCGACGCAGGCACGCCACCGGGTCGAACGCGTCCCCGGCCGCATGGGCGTAGCGAATCCCCTGGAACAGGAAGGCGGCCATGTCGTACATGAAGTAGTGGTAGCAGGAGTCGTCGAAGTCGAAGAGCCAGACGTCGTCCCAGTCGAGGAAGGTGTTGAGCGGGGTCATGTCGCCGTGGATCATGCCGAACGTCTCGGGCGTGCGGGGCAGCGCGGCCACGCGGTCGCGGATGCGGACCATCACCTCCATGACGTCGGCGGGGATGCTCTCGCCCAGCCCGTTGCGCCCGAAATCGAACCCGGGGGCCTCCGTCCAGACGGGCCTCTGGAAGTGGAAGCCCTCCTCGAACGAGGTACGGCTCGCCGCGTGGAGCTGGCCTATCTTCTCCCCGTAGAGCTCGAAGATGCGCTCGTTGTCGAAGTCGGCGTCGGCGGGGCTGATGCCGTTGGCCTTGCGCGAGACCACCACGTAGTACTCCGTGCCCGCGACCGTGATGACGTTGACCAGCCGATTGTCGAAGGGGACGGGATTGCATACCGTCCTGACGTGCTCGCGCAGGTAGTCCACGAACATGAGCTCGCCGTAGACGTCCTTGATCGGCTTGACGTCGGCATACGAGATCCTGATCACCGAGGGGCGCACGCTCTCGGAGAGGACGTAGGTGATGTTGCGGCTGCCCGAGGAGACGTGGCCTGCGGCGATGTCGAGGCCCGTGAGGGCCAGGACCTTCTCGCGGGCCTCGTCGAACTCCCCCTTCGTCGAGAAGAAGGACTCGTCCTCGTAGCCTAGCATGCTCTCACCTCCCCCCCCCTACGAGCTCGAGGTCGTCAGACCTCGAACGACCGGAGCGCCTGCGTGACATGCGGCCCGTACGCCTTCGCGCTCGCGATTCCCTTCGCGGTGCGCGACTGCTGCATGAGCCAGAGGCCCGAGGCGATGCGCAGGTGGAAGAACCGCTCCATGTAGTCTTTCGACCAGCACTCCATGGGCAGGGCCTGGTCCTTGCTCATGTAGCCCTTGACGAAGGCCTTCACCGGGTCGAACGTGGCGCCGGCCTGCTGGGCCGCGGTCTGGGCCTGGATGAGGAAGCAGGCGTTGTCGTACATGAAGTAGTGATGGCACGAGTCGTCGAAGTCGAAGAGCCAGACGTCGTCCCAGTCGAGGAAGGTGTTGATCGGGCTCATGTCGCCGTGGATCATGCCGAACGTCTCGGGCGTGCGGGGCAGCTCCGCGACCTTGTCACGGATGCGGATCATGATTTCCATGACGTCGGCGGGGATGTTCTCGCAGACGTCGTCCATCGTGAAGTTGAAGCCCGGTGCGTCGAGCCAATCCGGGCGCAGGAAGCGGAAGCCCTCCTCGGCGGCCGTCCTGCAGGCCACGTGTAGCTCGCCGAGCTTGGCGCCATAGAGCTCGAAGACGCGCTCGCGATTGAAGTCGTCCCCGTCAGGGCTTATGCCGTTGGCCTTGCGCGACACGACGACGAAGTACTGCTTGCCGCCGACGGTGATGGGGTTGACCAGGCTGTTGTCGAAGGGCACCGGATTGCAGACGGTACGCAGGTGCTCGCGGAGGTAGTCCACGAACATGAGCTCGCCGCGGATCGTCTTCGCGTCCTTGACCGAGGCCGGGGAGACGCGGATGACCGAGGGCCGCACGCTCTCGGAGATCACGTACGTCGTGTTGCGGCTGCCGTCCGAGGCATGACCCTTCGCGATGTCGAGCCCGGTGAGGTCGAGAATCGCCTGACGGGCCTCCTCGCGCTCCCCCTCCGTCGAGAAAAGCAAATCGCCATCCATATGCTCATCCAATCTCTTCGCAGAGGAGCGCCTCCAGGCGCCCCTGATCGTCTCTCGTGAAGCCGGCCTCGTCGAGCATCGAGGCGACGTCCATCTCGTCGAGGTCGTCGACGAGGCCTTCCATGGTCTTCGCGTCCGAGCTGAGCGCCAGGTCCATCATCCTCTCGTCCACCATAGAGGCCGCGTATTCGGCGCGCAGCCGGCGGTCGATCCCGCCCTTGTTGTAGACGGCGGTGACCATATAGTCAGCAACGATGTCCTCCTTGGGCACGCCGCACAGGTAGAGGCAGAGCGCCGCGACGATGCCCGTCCTGTCCTTGCCGGCAGAGCAGAAGAACAGGACGCCTCCACGCCCGAGGCCGTCGAGCACCGCCCCCATGGCCGACGCGCAGGCCGAGGCGTTGCTCCGCACCGCCTCGCCGTAGGCGACGGTCATGCTCTTGATCATGCGCTCCGCCTCGGCGGGGTCGAGGGCGTCCGCAGACCCGGGACGCAGGCTCTCCCTCGGCAGCTCGTCGACCTGCCGCATGAGGGAGACATGGACGTAGCGCATGGGCTCCGGCGGCATGACCGGACTCGTCTCGGCCTCGAAGTCGGAGCGGAGGTCAACGAGGGTTTCGATGCCCATCCGCCGGAGGGTCGCCCAATCGCCCGGCGCGAGCCTTGCCGGGGAGTCCGAGCGGACGAGAGCCCCCCATCGGGTCGAGCGGCCGGAGGCCGTGGGATAGCCGCCGAGGTCGCGAGCATTAAATGCGCCCTCGAGGGGGATGCGCCTCAGGCACCTCATAGGACGCCCTTCGTGAGCGTGAGGACGTTCTCGTCCCCGGCGCGCTCGTAGGACGCCGTGTCCATGAGGGTCTTCGTGAGGAAGATCCCCAAGCCGCCGATCTGGCGGTCCTCCGCCGAGAGGGTGATGTCGGGATCCTCGCGCGCGAGGGGGTCGTAGGCGATGCCCTTGTCGGCGAAGCGGATGACGAGAAGGCCGTCCTTGCAGGTGCACTCGATCGAGCAGGGACCCAGCTCGCCGCCATAGGCATAGTGGGCGATGTTGACGAAGACCTCCTCCACCACGAGGGCTATCTGGTTCAGGGCCTTGGGCCCCGCGCCGCCCTTCTCCGCGACGGCCTCGACGAAGCCCTGGACATGGTCGAGCTCGTCGATGTTGGCGTCTACGTCGAGGTGGGAGGCGGGGTTCTCGAGCGCGGCGAAGCCGTCGCGCCCGGCGAAGCGCAGGCACATCATCGTGATGTCATCGAACTGGGGCGCATCGCCGACGAAGCGGTCGATGTCCGCCTTCATGGCCGCCAGGACCTCATGGGACTTCATGCCGTCCGTCGCGTCGAGGGCGGAGACGAGGCGCTCCTCGCCGTAGAGCTCGTTCGAGGCGTCGGTGGCCTCCGTGACGCCGTCGGTGTAGAGGTAGAGCTCGTCGCCTGGATGGAGGTCGAGCTCGTAGTCCCGGTAGGTGACGCCGTCCATGCCGCCCAGGACCAGGCCGTGCCTGTCGCGGAACAGCTCGAACGTCCCGCCGGCGCGTCTGATGGCAGGATACTCGTGCCCGGCGTTCGAGCAGGTCATCTTGCCGGAGCGCACGTCGAGGATTCCCATCCAGGCGGTGACGAACATCTCGGCGTCGTTGCCCTCGCACAGCTCGTGGTTCGCGAGCATGAGGATGTCTGCCGGGGATACGCCGCCTCCCATGACCAGGCTCTTGATGAGCGTCTTGCTCTTCATCATGAACAGCGCCGCCGGGATGCCCTTGCCGGAGACGTCGGCCATGACCATGACGAGGGTGCGGCCGTCGATCATGAAGTAGTCGTAGAAGTCGCCGCACACCTCCTTAGCGGTGTGCATGGAGGCGCTGAGGTCGAACTCGGGACGCTCGGCGAAGGGGGTGGTCTCGTGGGGAATGGCCGAGAGCTGGATGGACCGCGCGAACTCGAGCTCCTGGTCGATGCGCTTCTCGGCCTGCTCGATGAAGAGCTTCAGGGTCGCCACCGTGCTGTTGATGTCGCGCGAGAGAGAGGTGAACTCGACGCTCGCGTGCACGTCGACGACCTCGTCGAGCTGGCCTTGCGTGATGCGGCCGAGGCTGTCGTTGACCTTCCTCAGGTTCTTGACGATGACCGTCTTGACGAGCTGGTAGATCACCGTGAAGACGATGGAGAAGAGCAGCAGGTACATGAAGGCCGTCTCGTAGGCGAATATGTCGCGGTTCGAGAAGACCTCGCTGTTGGGCATCACGAGGAGCAGCTGGTAGTCCGTGTTGGCGATGTTGCGCAGGAGGCAGTAGCTCTCGACCCCGCCCACCGTGGCCGGGAAGTACGCGTCGCCCGTCGTCGTCTGGCTCACGCCGAGGTCGGAGAGGCTCTTGCCCAGGTCGTCGGACGTGCCGCCGATGACGGTGCCCGACTTGTCGGCGAGCAGGGCGTAGCCGTTCTGCCCGATGCGCCTGGTCTTGACCACCGTGTTGACGTCAGCGAGAGACTCGTACTCCGAGATGCGGGAGGAGTCGTACCCCACCTGGACGAAGCCGCCCGAGATGGCCGTTCCCGCATACATGAGCTGGATGGACGCGTCATAGCCGATCGGCTGGAAGTCCTGGAGGTAGTCGGTGGTGCTTCCGTCGAGCAGCACCAGGAAGGCGCTCGACTGGGCCGCCGAGGCCATGTCGTAGCCGACGTAGGCGTCGTTCGTCGAGTACGATATCCTGCCGTCCGTGCCGATGACGTCGACCTCGTAGATGTTGTAGGAGCTGGCCAAGGACCGCAGGAAGTCATTCGAGAGGCCGCCCGTCGAGCGAGCGTTGGTCACGTCGTTGGCGACGCTGCGCGAGCTCGAGCGGGCCTGCTCGGAGAGGAGGGCCTTGGCATTCTTGAGCTGGTCGGCCCGGCTGTCCATCTCGCTCTCGATGTCGTCGGCATTGAGCTTCATGGTGGACTGGACGTTGGTCATGGTGATCTTGGTCTGCGCCGAGAAGGTGAAGCTGAAGACCAGCACGAACAGGACGACGATGAAGCCGAGGAGCCAGACCTGGAAGGTCTTGGTGATCGGCCTCTCCGACTGGTCCTGGCGATGGATGCCACGCTTGAAGCGCCCGGACATGATGGAGATGACCAGGGAGGAGATCGTGAGGGCCGCCGCGTTGCCGAGGATCATGGGCGTCGAGATGGACTGGACCACCCCGAAGGCACGGACCGCGTCATCCATGTGGGTGAGCAGGATGGCGAGCATGTGGAAGACCTCGACCATCGCGGCCGTGGTGAACGCGTAGAACGGCGACGGCTTCTTCCGCTCGAAGACCCGCACGCCGAGCAACGCGCCGACGAGCCCTGCGAAGACCGTCGAGATGCTGCAGGCGAGCGTGGTATACGAGCCGATTCCGAGCCAGGTCCCGGCGATGAAGCGATCGACGCCGCCGATGACGCCGGCTATGACGCCGGCCCACGGGTCGAAGATGAGCCCCGCGATGAGCGGGAAGGAGTCGCGCACGTTGAGCACGGCAAGATCCGTCTGGACCCCGAAGCGGGTCGACATGATGGCCGCGAGCCCGAACACGGCGCCGATGACGACCGAGCGTGCCCGGCCATCGCCCCGTTTCGCCATATTCCTCTCGTCAAGCTTCCACACAAGCCCTGACAGCACGCAGGAGAGCGCGACGACGAGAGCGAGCTGGAAGTCCGCGATCATCGAACGCTAGCTCTCGATGGTCAGGACGTCCGAGAAGCCGGTGACCTCGAAGACGTCCATGACCGCCTCGCGGACGTTCCTCACGACCATGGTCCCCTGCTTGCTCATCCTCTTCTGGGCGGAGAGCAGCACGCGCAGGCCCGCCGAGGAGATGTACTCGAGGTCGCTGAGGTCGAACACGAGCGAGGTGACCCCCTCGAGGGAGTTCTTCAGCTCGGCCTCGAGCTGGGGGGCCGTCGTTGTGTCGAGCCTTCCGGAGACAGAGATGGTGAGGTCGGGGGCACTGCCCTTCTTGACGATTTCCATGGATTCCTCCTCTAGTTGCGTTTGATGCATCTTCCGTGCCGCCGCATGGTCGCGGCGAAGAGAGCCATTGCCGTGTGCATTCTTGCTGCTCGCATTTTACCTGCTTTGAGAGGGCAGGCCGATGCGAACCCGGGACATCTCGCGTGAACGGCAGGAAGAATCTCCTGCGCCGGGCCATCTCAGAGACGCATGCTCCCGAGCATGGCGATGAGCTTGTCGGCGTTGGGGAAGAGCTGCTCCCGTGCGGCGACGATCACCGCCTTCTTGTACCTTTCGTCGAGGCTCGGGGCGCTTACCGGGGCGAGCATGACCTTGACGAGGCCGAAGAAGCGCATGAGCCGGTAGATTCGCTGGTACTCCTCATCGGACCTGACGTCGTAGTACGTGCGGAGCAGCCCCTCGCACAGGCGGACCGCCGACTCCCTGTCCATGTTGTAGACGAGGTAGCGCATCGACTCGGGGATGTCGGCCTCGGCGGACTGGGCAAGGGAGATGGTGACGCCCGACAGGTCGAAGAAGGGGCTGCCGTAGGCGATGTGGCTGAAGTCGTTGAGGAAGAGCTCGTCGTCCTGGTAGCGGATGTTGGTGGGGGCGAGCATCTGGCTCAGGAAGGAGTCGCCGTCGGGAGCCGCCGCCACGATGGCGCGCGCCTTGTCCTTCTCCTCCTCGGTGATGAGCTCGCCCATGGCATTGATGTCCCGATAGAAGTTGTCCTTCACGGAGGGAATCACGCCGGGCGTGACGTGGGTGGCATGGAGCCCCTTGATGAAGTCGGTGTAGAGCTCGACGTAATGGTCGAAGTTGCCCTTGTCGTCCATGATCTGCTGACCCAGCGACTTGGCATGGAGATCCTCGTAGACGACTCCATACCGCTCGCCCACCTTGACCACGTCGAACGAGAAGAGGGCAGGGACGCCAAGCGTGAGGGCCTCCCTGGCATTGGCCTTCTGCTGCTCTATCTCGTCGAGCGCCTTGGGCGAGGTGAAGACCGTGACCATGGTCTCGTCGTCGACCATGTAGGACTCGTAGGTGACGGCCTGACAGACCTTCCTGGCGCCTTCGATGGAAATCTCTCGCATGGCTTCGTTCCTTTCGTTTCGTGGCTTTGCTATTGAGCGGAGGAGGCGGACTCCCCCCGCTTACCGCCTCGAGAGCCTCCTGCCGAGGAAGGCCAGCGCAAGGCCGGCGAGCGCCAATGCGCAGGCGGCGACGGCAGGCGAGCCATCCGATGTCGAGGGCGTCGTCGAGGACGAGGACGTGCTGGCCGACGCGGCCGAGGCCGGCTCGATGGTAGGTACGGGCGAGGCCGGACCCGCCGGCGAGATGGGGCTGGCGGCGAAACGCGCCTCGAGCGCCGTCGGGGCGGCGGCCGTCGAGGCGTAGGTCGCATCCGACGAGACCTTGTTGCCCTCGGCGTCGTACCAGCCCTCGAACACATGGCCTGCGTCTGCCGTTGCCGTCCAGGTCACGGTGTCGCCCGAGCGCACGGAGAGCTCCGAGGCGCCGCTCCCCCGCCAGTCGGAGACGGTCGCCGTGCCGCCGCCGTCGGCAGAGACCGCCGCCGTCTCGGCGACGTCGGTGGTCGCGAGCTTGGCAGCGGCCGCGGCGGGCAGCGAGTAGAGGCCCGTGGAGAGGCCGTCCTCGGTCGCGTGGTCGACGCAGTTCAGGTAGAGCCTGCCGGCGAGCATGTACGCAGACCCCACGGTGAGGCCGTCGGCGGCGGAGAGCCCGTAGCTGCCGAGCTTGGTCATCGAGCCGTCGGTGCCGACGAGCTGCATGTCGCCGAACCCCGTGGTGGAATCCCATGCGCAGACGATGCCGTTACCCACCCCGCAACGGAGGGTGACGCCGTTGGAAAGGAGCAGGCTTGTAACGCCCGTCGTGCCAAGGCCCGGAAGGTCGGCGAGGCTTTCGAGCGCAGGAGACGAGGACGAGGGGTCGCACGTGCCGAGAGCCAGTCCATAGGTGCCAGGGGATCCCTTCACCTCCATGAAGGTGAGCCCGTATGCCTTCGAGCCGACGCCCGCCATCGCATAGGTCTCGCCGGTGAGGGCGACCTTGGAGAACGATCCCTTCGAGTTACCCTCGACAATCAGGCAATTCGATTCGCCAGACCCGGCACAGAGACAGACTGCCTTCCCACCGACACTCGTCGACGAGATGATAGACGCGAAATCTGTCGCGAGGGTCGCGACGGTCGTGAAGCCCGACCATCTGTTGGCCTTGATGTCGTACACGTTGCAGTAGACGGCCACCTGCTCGGCCGTGCCCGCCGTGGCCGGGACGTCATCGGTCGCGAAGGCATAGACGCTGCCGTTCGCGTAGCAGAACGAGAGGCCCTTCCGATATCCGTTGCCTTCCCCGGTCCACGGGCTGCCAGGAGCCGCGAGCTGGGTCCAGGCGCTCGTCGCGTCCGAGGGCTCGGTGCAGGAGTAGAGGTAGGTCCCCTGGCCGTCGGCACAGAAGAGACGGTCGGTGGCCGAGACGAGCTGGGCGACCGAGGCGTTCTCGGCGGTCGGCAGGTCATGCACGCGCACGAGCGAGTCGACGGAGGCATCGGGCGTGACATAGGCGGCATTGTAGTAGCGACCCGTGACGCCGTCGACCACGTCGAAGCGATGGGCCTTCCCATCGAGGAGCGACGACGAGGCCGTGAGGGTGATCGAGCCAGCCTGCGTTCCCACGGCGGCAGGAGTACCTGCGTGCGACGTGTCGTCCACGTAGAGCTTCGCTCCGTCCAGGTTATAGCCATGCACCGTGACCTGGTTACCCGAGGTGGTGATCGACCAGGTGTTGGCGTTGACCTTGGAGCTGTCGTCATCGAGGGCGGCGGCGAAGGTGAAGCGGCCGTCGGAGGCGATGTGCTCCTCTTTTCCGCTCTTGTCCGTGAACGTGCCCGTGAGGGGGACCGTCCCTCCGCAGACGAGACCGCGCAGCTGGAGCGGCGTGGCATTGGAGTTGAGCGACGCCAGCTTCGCGATGCAGCCGGAGATCGTGGGGCAGGCCATCGACGTGCCCGACTCGTAGGCGTAGGGGACGGTCGCGCTGTCCGCGTCGGTCGACGCCGTGGCCTTGCCGATCGCGAAGTCGGTGATCAGGCACGACTGCGTGCCCGTGACTGTCCTCTCGGTGCCGCTGGAGTCCAGGGCGTCGGTCATGAAATGGATGCCCACCTGGGCGGTGAGGCTCGCGTCGGAGCTCGCGGCGGCGCTGTCGCACGTCAGGTGGGCGTCATGGATGGAGAGGCCGTCCCCGTCTGCGGTGACGTGCGCGGGATCCGTGGCGTGGGACCCTCCGGCCAGAAGGTCGGTCCCACCTGGCGTCAGGAGGCGCTCGAAGGTCTGGGCCATCTCGAAGGGATCGTCAAAGTCCACCTGGGGCGTCACGCTCACCGCGTAGTCCGAGGCGGTGAAGCCCGTCTTGCCGTAGAGCGGGTTGTCGATGTTCCACGACACCAGGGCAATCACGTTCTTGCTGGTGTATCCTTCCGGCAGCTTGTCCAGGTCGACGGTTACCTCGAGGGCGTCCTGCCCTCGCACGGCGCCAGAGGCCACGGAGAGGGACACGGCACCGTTCGTGCCTTCCACGACGTCCCCGATGATCTTCGTCTTGGCGTCGTACTTCGCGAGCGACACCGTGAGGCCGCCCGACCCATACAGCTCGGCGATGTCGGTGAGGTAGGAGAGCTTGTCCTTCTTGCCGCCCTCGATCGAGAGAGCCGCGTCGAAGGATCCCGCGTAGGCGTTGGGGACGGTCGACAGGATGGTTGAGCCGGGCGCCGCGACGTCGACCGCCGTCGCATCGTACGAGGTGTAGTTCGCAAGGGCCCCCTTGTCGTTGCTCGCGGCGACGTTGATGCAGTAGGGACTCTCGAGCATGGCATGCTTGTGGTCTCCGCTCACGTCCACGCCGTCATTGCCGGCGGCGAAGCACGAGAGCACGCCCGCCTTGCCCGCCTGGTTCACGGCGTAGTCCTCAACGGCGTTGTAGGGAGCCTTGTCTCCCTGCGAGCCCCAGGAGTTGTTGACCGCGACGATGTTCACGCCCGCAAGCTTGGCCTTGATGAGATACTGGTAGCAGGCCATCGTGTCGCAGAGCGGCAGGGAGCCCGAATCGTTGGCGGCGCGGAGCCCCATGATCTTGGTATTTCCATTGCCCGCGACGCCTGCTACCCCGATCTCGTTGTTCGACCGGGCCGCGACGATGCCAGCGACGTGCGTGCCGTGCTCGACGTCGCCTTCGGGCATGGGGTCGTAGGTGTTGTCGTTGCCGTTGTAGCCATACGTGCCCGCGGGGCCTATGCCCAGGCCCCCGGGGTTCTTCCACATGTTTTTGGCGAGGTCCGGGTTGGTGTAGTCGACGCCGGTGTCGATCACGGCCACGACGTTCTCGCCGGTGCCCGTGCCCGCAGCCTCGTAGTCGACGCCCGCAGTCGAGCCTGCCACCTCGCTGCCCGCGCCGCTCAGATTCCAGAGCCAGTCTGAATAGGTGTCGTTCGTGAGCGAGGAGGGCTCGTAGAGGTAGTTGGGGCTCGTGCACTCCACGCAGGGCAGGGCCTCGAGCGAGTCGACCAGGTCGGCCACGGACATGTCGTCGCGCTCGACGAGGGCGACGCGCACGTCGGAGCCCGAGGCGATGGCGGAGCCCGTGGGCTCGGACTGCACGGAGAGGGCCCCGTCCGTCCCTGCCCCGGTCGAGGCCGCGGCGTCGTCCGCCGCGGAGAGGTCCCAGGAGTCCTGGGCGGAGAAGCCGGCGTCCGCGAGCGGGTCGGCCTCGGACTGGATGGAGATGTCGCCCGTGGAGCCCTTGGCGGCACCGCTCGCATGGTAGACCACGAGGGCCTGGTGCGGCTCGCAGGTCCCGTCGGCCTCGGCCTGGACGGCCAGCTCGTGCGCGGCAGACGTGGTGGCGGGATCGTCGCCCGTCTCGGCAAGCGCCGGGACGGCACCGGCAGGAACGAGCCCCGCCGTCATCACGACCGCCAAGGCAAGAGCCCCGAGCCTGCGCCAGGGCGCCGGATGTCTGATTCCCATGCTCTCCCCCAAACGTCGCCGCACAGCCGGCGAATCACCCGGAGAAGCTTACCGCCCGGCATCGGGGGCACGGAAGGGCATGCCGCCCGGGAGTCGGTTCCGTCGGCGGCCGGACCGTCCGGGCATGCCACGCGACGCGATGGGGGCTGGGGAGGAGGCATTCCGTTAAGAAATCCTTAAGGCGTCGGAGCCTCGGGGACGCACGCCCCTAGCGTGGCCCCATGCCCCTCATCCTGTACCAGCCGCGCTTCTCCGCATAGAGCATGGCATCCGCCTGGCGGAGGACGTCCTCGGGATTGGTGGTCGGCTCCGAGCAGGTCGCGTAGCCGATGCTCGCCGAGATCGGGCATGGGGAGGCGTCGGGGGACTTCCGGGAGTGGGCCTCCTCGACGGACCTGGTGATCCCCGCGACGATCTTTTCGGGAGCATGCTCGGAGACGTCTGCCACGAGGCAGAACTCGTCCCCGCCGTAACGGGCGATGAAGGCATCGTACGCACCGGAGATCGACTGCAGCGCGAAGGCGAACTCCCTGAGCGCATTGTCACCTGCGACGTGCCCGTAGCCGTCGTTGATGGCCTTGAAGTCATTGACGTCCATCATGAACACGGCAACGGGATGCTCGGGCGAGGCCGCCTGGAGGCGCTCCTCGAGATACCGGTTGAGGCGACGGCGATTGTTGAGGCCCGTGAGGGCGTCGGAGAAGATCTGCTGGTCCTGCACGGAGAGAAGGAACAGGTTGATGACCATGAACGTGCTCATGGACACGATGGGCACCGTGGGCAGCGAGTCCTCGAAGAGGCCGGAGAGCAGCGGCACGACCATGTATGCGGTATAGAGCAGGTACTCCCGCCTGCGCTGCCTCGAGTGCTCGCCCATCATCCTGACGACCGCCATGACGGCAGGGACGAGCAGGTACGTATAGTCGACGATGGCATGCGGAAGGTAGAGGGGGCCGTCTGCGAAGGCATAGTCCGGGCCGATGTCGAAGACCCAGCCCGTGAAGACCGAGAGGACGTCGAGAACGCAGACGATGACGACGGGAAGGGTCGCGAGCACCCGGAACCGCCTGGTGTCAGGCAGCTTGGAACCGAGACGGTCCAGCACGTACTGGAACCAGTAGTAGCATCCTAGCGCGACGGCGATGAGGTCGATGGCGCAGGCCATGGCGAAGCCGGAGGTGTCGAGGGTGACGAAGCCTCCCTCCGCGAGGGCGGTGGGGATGTCGGCGAGAATCATGACGAGGTAGGCATAGATCATGTTCCTGAGCTGCAGCATCTCGTGCTCGGAGCCGAGGCTGTCGCTCATGCGGACGAGGGCGGTCAGCGCATAGACGAAGCAGAAGGCGTCTATCACGACGTACGCCGTGTAGAGATTGTCCGCCATGCCCTCGCCTCCGCCGTCGTCACGTCCCCGGTGCAGCAGCTGCCAATAATAGCCGAAGGCGAGGACCCCGGCACCCATCGGGACGTCCGCCATCCCCGAGAGGCTGTCTCACTCCCCCTTCGGGCGACGCCTCCGGCCGATGGCCCACCGGCCGACGAGCACGGCGACGGCGACGCCCGCGGCGACGGCGACGCAGATCGCGGCGACCGGCAGGCCGTTGCCCGACAGGCTCGCATACGCCTCCCGCGAGGTCGTGGCCGACTTGTCGGTCGCGACGTCATCGGCGAACTCCTCGAAGGCGCTCGCGTACATGTCGTCCGCCTGGGCGAGCGCCTTGCCCGAGAGCTCGTCGAAGATGGCCGCGGCCTCGTCGCCCGACTCCCCTGCGGCCTCGTAGCGCGCGTCCATGGCGTCGACGCCCGCGACGTACTCCTGTTCCAGCTGCTTCCAGGCGTCGCGGACCTTCTTGCCGTAGGTGTCCCTGCCCTGCAGGGCGATGGTGGCGAGCCTGCGGAACCTCCAGAACGCCGTGGTGTCGTCGGCCTGCGTCGTGCTCTTGGTGTAGGCGTCCGGATACTGCGTGACGTTTCCGTAGGAGGGCACGTAGACGCCCATCTCGGGGTTCGAGAGGCACTCCCACAGTATCTGCGGCTTGCCGTCGCGGAGCCACAGCACATGGGACTGGGAGGTCGACGCCACGCCGACCGGCCGCACCTCCGGATGCTCGTTGGCGTCGTACTTCGTGCCCTCGTAGCGATAGCGCATGAACTCCATGACGTCCTCGAGCGATATCTTCTCGTCGGGCGTCATCAGCATGCTGTAGGTCTGGCTCACGTCGTAGTCGCCCGTCTGGGAGCCAGAGAACACGTGGTGGCCGCCCCAGACGCGAATCTGGGAGAAGTCGCACTTGGCCCGGCAGTATGTCGCGGTGGTGTCGATCTGGCCGTTCCGCTCCTTGTAGAAGCCGCTCTCCTTCGCGCAGGAGACGAGGCCGTCGGAGACGATGACGTTCTCCGTGTCGTTGACGTCGACCGTCCCGATCAGGCCGTCGTTGGCGATGACGGCGTAGGAGTCGTCGGGAATCCTGACGGCCGCCCATTGGTGTCCGCAGTAGATCTCGATGTACCACGTCTCGGTGTCATCGGCGAACACGACCCCGCTGCCCTCCGCGCTGCCGTACTGCTCTACGAGCGCCCCGAGACGCTCGACGCCCTCGCGAGCCGAGCTCACGTAGGGGATCACGATGGTGGGGATGTTGCTCTCGGCGATGCCGTTCTTGACGACGGGATCCGCCGCGAGGGCAGCCTCGTTGGCATGGATGGTCTCGGTCGCCGAGATGCACACGTGCCTCTCGTTGATCGCCGCCTCGTACTCGTCGCCATCGCCCGTCTGCACGAAATGCGGCGTGGCGACGAACTGGTAGCTGCTGGCCGGCAGCGTGCAGGTGAACCCGTTGTACGCGTCGGTATAGGTCCAGTCGGACTCGCGCTGCTGCGCGGGGAAGCTCACCTCGCGAAAGGGCGAGAGGCCATGGGAGTCGACGTTGCGCGAGATGATCCTGCTGCCGTCTGCGCTCACGTTCCTGCCCACGATGACGGTGGTGCAGGCCAAGGCCACGGACGGCATCGCAAGGGCGGGGAGGAGGGCGAGCAGGACGGCTGCGGCGAGCCTCGAGCGAGTCTTCATGGCGCTCCCCTCCCGAGAGGAACTCAGATGGTCAGCAGCAGGTTGTTCAAGCCGCCGATGTAGCGGTAGTCCATGTCCTTCACGATCTTCTGCGTCATCTTGATGCCGATGTTCGAGGAGATGTCGCCATCGTCCGACAGCTCGCCGACGTATGCGATGGGGTTGAAGCCACGACCGTTGTCGCGGATGCGCAGCGTGACGTCACCGTCGTCCTTGATCTGGGCGCACATGTCGATGTAGTTTCCGCCGCTCGTCTTGAACGCATGCTCGACGATGTTGTCCGCCATCTCCTCGGCGGCAAGGGCGATCTTGTACGAGCGCCTCTCGTCCACGCCGTTCTCGCGGCAGAAGTCCTGCAGCGCCTGGGAGATCCTGACGACGTCCTGCGAGTTGTCCCCGATGGAGAACGACCACACCGCCTTGAGCCCGCTCGCGAAGTCGGGCCTCAGCATGAGCCAGTCGCCTGCGGTGCGAGGTATTTTCCTGCCATGGATCGAGACGATGAGGAACACGATGACAAGCAGGGTCAGGTTCGCCACGAGCGGGGCCACCCAGTAGCCGAGCACGCCCATGGCCCCCGTCATGATCAGGGCCGCCGGCACGAACAGGACCAGGTCGCTCATGACGCAGATGAAGTTCGCCATCAGGTTGTTGTGGACCCCCTGGTACACGTACTGGAGCGTCTCGGCGAGAACGCCGGTGGGGAGGAAGACGGCATACCAGCGAAGCGCCACGACGGACACCTCGAGGACCTGCTCGTCATGCGTGAAGATGGAGGCGAACGGCCGGGCGAACACGTAGACCGCCGCGGCGAGGATCACCATCATGACGAGCTCGGTCGAGACGGACTTCTTGAGGAGCTTCACGAGCTCCCCCTCGTCGCGCTCGCCGTAGAACATGCCGGCAAGCAGCATGGTCGCCATCTCGAGCCCCATCGAGAGGAAGATGAACAGCGCGGCGACGCTGTTCCTGATGGTCGCGCCCGCGAGGTTCTCGGCGCCGTAGCCGAGGATGATCACGTTGGTGATGATCATGCCGGCGGCCTGGCAGATGCGCATCGCGGCGCTAGCGCTGCCGGACCTCGCGGCTCGGCCGAGCTCCCGCGCCCACCCCATGGGCCTGACGAACCTGAGGTGGTTCTCCTTCTGGAGGAGATGGAGGCACAGGATCGCGAGGTAGACCAGGTAGCAGCAGAAGGTCGCCAGGCCGATGCCCCACATGCCCATCGAGCTGCCCAGCACGTAGTCGAGGACGGCGTTGCTGATGCCCATGCCCAGCGTCCCGGCGAGGACGAGCTTGTCCCCGCCGTCCATGCGCACGTAGCGGTCGACGGACCCGCAGATCATGGTGGGCACGACGCTGAGCATGATTCCCCGCATGTAGGCGGCGCCGTCGGGAAGCAGGTAGGCCTTGTCGCCCTTCGCGCCGAGGCCGGCGATGATCGCGTCGGCGCCGAAGAACCCGAGGGCGGCGAGGGACGACGGACACGACGAGGCTCACGAGGAATATCATCGTGAAGTTGGAGTCCGCCTGGCCCTTCTCGCCCTTGCCCACGTGGTCGAGGTAGAGGGTGATGCCGCCGTTTCCCAGCATGAGCGAGAGGGCGTTGATGATGAGCGTCGTCGGCATGACGAGGCCGTAGGCGGCCGTGCCCACCGGCCCCACGAGCATGCCGATGAAGATGGTGTCGATGATCGAGGCCAGAGAGGCCGGGATGATCATGAGCATGGAGAAGACCAGGCTCTTGTTATAGACCTTCTTGATCAGAACCGAATTGTCCATGCTGGCTCTCCCGATATGCTCGCCTATGCCGCCTCGCCACGTTGCCCCATCCCCGCCGCGTCCGCAAGGGCCGAGCCCGCAGGCCGTCGGCGGACGGTCTCCATCGCTTGCCCAAGCAGCGCGACGGCCCCTCGGAGGGGACCGTCGCGCCGCATGCATGCAGAATCATTAAGAAAGGGATAAGGTCGCCCTCGGAGCAAGGGTCCCCGCATCGCGGCACGGGCCTCCCCCTATGCCTTCGGCCACCCGAAGTCGCGCAGGCAGAGGTCGACGTCGTCGGCGAAGGTGCCCAGGCCGATCCCGGCCGCCTCGATCTTGTCGGAGGCGAGGCGGAAGTCGCGGGGCCTTTCCGCATAGGTCTCCTCGTCGGGGAGGACGAGCCGGGCGACCTCGGCATCCGTGCAGCCGAGCCTCCGCGCGACGAGACGGGCGCTCTCGTAGGTGGTGAGCCCGTTCTGGCTCGCGAAGTGGTAGGCGCCGCTCGGCAGCGACAGGATGGCGGGAAGCTGGCCGGCCAGCCGCTGCGCGTAGGTCATGTTGCGCCGCTCGTTGACGCGGAAGGGGGTCGGCCTTCCCGCACGCACGGCCGCCAGCACGTTGGTAAGGATGTTGGGGGAGGGACGCACGCCAGGCATGGCCAGGCCGAACATCCACGAGAGGCGGAGGATGAGGTAGTCGTCGAGGTTCTCGCGCATCCAGGCGTCCGCCTCGGCCTTCTGCTGCCCGTAGCGGGTGACCGTGCCCATCTCGTCGTCCTCGGCGAAGGGGGCTTCGCCCGGGGCGGCATTGAAGCACTGCTCGGTGGAGATGAACACGATGCGCCTGCCACGCCCCTCGCACGCCTTCGCTATCTCGATGGCGCTCTCGACGTTCACGCGATGGGTCCCCTCGGGGTCGCCCTCGCAATGGGAGGTCGTCGCGTCGGCAGCCATGTGCAGGCACACGTCAAAGTCGAGCCCCTCGAAGAACCGCCCGGCCTCGGACGGGCGAGAGAAGTCGACGTCCGTATGGGAGATGGGCACGAACTCGTAGGAGTCCGCGTTGTAGAGCCGGATGAGGCTCGCCAGATACCCGTTCGCCCCGGTTATCGCCACGCGCGTCTTGCTCATTCGATCGTTCCTCCCCTATCCTCGCGACGTCTCCGCTACAGCTCGATGGTCTCCGCACCCGTGGACGCCAGGCGCGCCTTGATCTCCTCGATGATGGGGATGCCGGCGCTGCAGCCGATGCGCTCGGCGCCGGCGCGCACCATGTCGAGGAAGGCATCGGCCGTGCGGATCCCGCCGGCCGCCTTGACCTTCACCCGAGGGTCGACGTGCTCGCGCATGAGGCGCACGTCGTCCGCCGTGGCACCGCCCGTCGAGAAGCCCGTCGAGGTCTTCACGAAGGTGGGGAGCACCTCGCTCGCGACGCGGCACAGCCCGAGCTTCTCGTCGCGGGCGAGCAGGCAGTTCTCGAAGATGACCTTCGAGGGGACGCCCGCCTCGCGGCAGGCGGCGACGATCTCGGCCATCTCCTCCCTCACGTAGTCCCAGTTGCCCGCCTTCACCTCCGTGAGGTTGGCCACGTAGTCGATCTCGTTCGCCCCGTTGGCCAGGGCGTCTCGCGTCTCGAAGACCTTGGTCGCGATGCTCGTCTGCCCGAGGGGGAAGCCGATGGCCGCGCCCGTGTGGACGTCGGTCCCCGCCAGCAGCCCCGAACAGAGCTTGGCCTGGACCGAGTTGATGGCGACCATGCGGAAGTGATAGCGCACGGCCTCGTCGCAGAGCCGCTCCATGTCCTGGCGGGTGGCGTCCGGATGCAGGTTGGTGTGGTCGACGAGCTGGGCGAGGTCATCGATGGAGTAGCTCTTCATGGGGATTCCTTCCTTCGCGGCTTCTCTTGTCGTGGACACTCTAACATATGTCAGACATATAATGAAGTAAAAAAGATGTAGCAGGGAAAACTTTATCGTCCCTCTCGGTTACACTGAACCTATTATGTCCGCTTTATCAACGAGAGACGGTGCCAGGATGAACCTCTACGCGAGCATCGGAGACGACCTCCTCTCCAAGATCCTCGACGGGACCTACGAGCTGGGCCAGACCATCCCCACGGAGATGGAGCTCGCCGCCAGCTACGGGGTCAGCCGCTCCACCATCAGGCAGGCCCTCCAGTCGCTGGTCAGCACGGGCTACCTGGAGAAGCGCAAGCGCCGCGGCACCATCGTGACCAGGCCCAAGGTCGACCAGTCGTTCGCCATGGGCATCGCGAGCTTCGAGGACGACATGCGCCGCCTCGGTCGCAGCGCGAGCACCAACGTGATCGCGCTCAAGCGCACGGGGGCGCAGGGCGAGGTCGCGGACGCACTCGGGCTGCCGCAGGGTCAGGAGGTCTACAAGCTCGTCAGGCTCCGCTCGGTCGACGGGCAGCCTAACGTCTTCGTCGAGAGCTACGTCCCGGCCCTCCCCTACCCCGGGCTCGATGAGGTCGACCTCGAGCGGACGAGCCTCTACGACGCCATGGACGGATGCGGGCGGCCCGTGGCGACGGCGAGAAGGAGGCTCGAGGTCACGAAGGCCGATGCCACAACGGCCGCGCTCCTCGACGTCGAGGTGGGAGATCCGCTGTACCTGTTCCATACGGTCGCGCGCGACGAGGGCGGGACCCCCGTCGAGTACTCCGTCGCCACCTACCACGGGCAGAGCAACTCCTTCGAGTTCGAGGTGACCAGGCGCTAGGCCGGAAGGCTCATCTTGACTGCCGGTAGAGCCAGGTGCGCGCGGCATCCACCTTGTAGGCGGGGTCGAACGAGACCATGTGCTCCATGTTCTTGCCTGGGTTCGCGCTCATGACCGTTCCCGCCACCCAAGAGGGGAAGTTGCAGGCGTGCCCCTCGTCGAGCATGGCCTGCGCGCCCGAGTTGATCCTATCGGCATCCCAGGTGGCATCGAGGGTCGCCGTCGAGTAGGCGACCCCGTCGGCCGCGAGCATCCGCTCGACGTTTCCCTGGCCGGAGGTGGCCTTGGAATCGCCGCCCGCCCCATTGCCCGGTACTGGTCGCATCCCCGCATCAGTACCGCGAAAGTGCGAGTGGCTCAAACGGGCGCGGGACGAAACCGCAGGTCGCCAAGGGCCGCGAGTGGTACTGAACGCATCCTCGAGCCATGGCGTGGTACTGGTCGCACTCTCGCGCCGCCTCGGCCTGCCGCGCGAGTACGGCGCGCGGCACAGGCTGAAGCCTCGAAAAAAGGCCTGGTACCAGTCTCTCGACTGGTACCAGGCCTGCGCCCGCAGGGATGCTACGCGAGGGCTCGCCTACGACCAGGACGGCGTGAGGGTGCCGGTGCCCGTCGAGGAGTCGAACGTGAGCGTCAGCGTGGCTCCGCTGGTGCTGGCGTTGGTGAAGTCGACGTTGTAGAAGTCGATGGTCGTCCCCTCGGAGTCGCCCATCTGGAAGTCCCACACCAGGGTGTCAGCGGTGAAGGTGAAGTTGCCCGTGCCGCTCTCGCCGTTGGCGAGCGTGCTGGTGAGGAGGTTGCTGCCCCACGAGCTCTGCCCGGAGGGGCTGGCGCAGAACGTGGTGAGCTCGACGCCGGTGTTGTTGACGACCGTGATGGGCACGGTCACCGAGGTCGCGGCGGCGGTGCTCGCCGCGCTGGTGCTGGCGGCAGCGGTCGAGGCGGCGGCAGACGAGGCAGCGCTCGTGCTGGCGGCGGTGGTGGTGGCGGAAGGGGTGGAGCTGCTCCCGCAGCCGGCGGCGAACATGATCATCGCACCCGCAGCGGCGACGCCGACGATGTTCCTCTTGAGTCCCATGTGCATTCCTCCTGTGTCTTCCGAGCGCGGCCTGCGCTCTGCTCGGCGGGCATCTCGTTGCCGCCGAAGTTCGGACGCATTGTAGACGGGGGGACTCGGTCTTGTAATCATCCCTTTTTCTCATACCTCGCCGAGGGCGCGAGGGGCGGCTATTCCAGGTCCTCGAACGCGAAGCGGTAGTCGAGGCCGAGGTCGTCACGGACGGCGAGGAGGTCCCTCTGGACGCCCGCGCCCACGGGATCGCCCTTGTCCTTGCGGTCCTGCCAGGCGAGGTACTCCTTCTCCCCCGCCGTGTAGATGCGGGACTCCCCCGGCGCCTTCCTCGAGGCGCGCAGGTCGCGGCAGATGCCCCCCGCGATCGCCTTGAACGTGTCGAGGCCCATGAACGCCTCGGGGTCGACCACGAAGAAGAAGTGCCCGAGATGGTACATCTGCGGGCTCCCGTCGGGCGCGACGCCCGTGAGGGCCTTCATGTACTGCCCGCCGGCAAGCGCGGACGAGAGGATCTCGACCACCGCCGCATAGCCATACCCCTTGTAGCCGGCGAGCTTGTCGCCGATGCCGCCGAGCGGCGCGAGCGCCGCCGTGCCCGTCGAGAGCGCCTCGAGGATCCGGGCGCTGTCGGTCATGGCCTCGCCCCTCTCGGAGACGACCGTGCCCGCGGGCGTGGGCATGCCCTCGCGCGCGTAGTACTCGATCCTCCCCCGCTGGACGATCGAGGTGGCGCAGTCGATGCAGAAGGGAAACTCCTCGTCCGTCGGGAAGGCGAAGGTCAGAGGATTGGTGCCCATCATGTTCTCGACGCCGAACGTCGGGGCGATGGAGGGGCGCGCGTTGGTCCCGCACAGGCCGAGCAGCCCCTCCCTGCTCGCCATCGTGGCCCAGTAGCCGGCGATGCCGTAGTGCGTCGAGTTCCTGATGGCACCGCCCGCCATCCCGCATTCCCTGGCCTTCTCGATGAGACGCCCCATCATGTGATGGCTCGCGACCATGCCCATGCCGTCATGGGCGTCCATCACGAGCGTGGTGGGGGTCTCGCGGACGACCTCGAGGTCCGTCGTGGGGAGGAGCGTCCCCTTCTTGAAGCGGTCGATGTAGATGGGCTTGAAGCGGTTCACGCCATGGCTCTCGATGCCCCTGCGGTCGGACTCGAGCAGCACGTCCGTGCAGATGGCGGCATCGTCGCGCGGCACGCCGTAGCCCACGAAGGCATCCGTCATGAAGCTTTCCAGCTGGTCCCACGGTACGTATGGTCTCGTCTCGGGCATCGTCCCGCTCCTCACGTGAGCTGTATCCGACAGTTCTCCCGTATGTACCCGCTGGCGGCAGATGGTACGCTACCTGGGTCCATCAGCCGAACCGAGGAGCGGGACATGGCGGAGTTCATCTATCAGATGTTCGGTGCGCGCAAGGCGCACGGCAGCAAGGTCATACTCGACGAGGTCACCCTGAGCTTCTACCCCGGCGCCAAGATCGGCGTGGTGGGCCCCAACGGCATGGGAAAGTCCACCCTGCTCAAGGTCATGGCGGGCCTTGAGGACGTCTCGGCCGGCGAGGCGAGCCTCACCCCTGGCTACACCGTAGGAATCCTGCAACAGGAGCCTCCCCTCGACGAGGATGCCACCGTCATCGAGAACGTGCGCCAGGCCTTCGGCGACATCCTGGCCAAGGTCGCGCGCTTCAATGCGATCGGCGAGGAGATGGCCAGCCCCGATGCCGACTTCGACGCCCTCATGGCCGAGATGGGCACGCTGCAGGGCGAGATAGACGCGGCGAACGGCTGGGACCTCGACAGCCAGCTCGCCCAGGCCATGGACGCCCTGCAGTGCCCCGACGCAGACACCCCGGTCTCGCAGCTCTCAGGGGGCGAGCGCCGACGCGTGGCCCTCTGCCGCCTGCTCCTCGAGGCACCGGACCTGCTCCTCCTCGACGAGCCCACCAACCACCTCGACGCCGAGTCGGTTCTCTGGCTCGAGCAGTTCCTCAAGGGCTATCCCGGGGCGGTGCTCGCCGTCACGCACGACCGCTACTTCCTCGACAACGTGGCGGAGTGGATCTGCGAGGTCGACCGCGGGCACCTCTATCCCTACAAGGGCAACTACTCAACCTACCTCGAGACCAAGGCAGCGCGCCTCGAGGCACAGGGTCAGCAGCAGGCGAAGCTCGCCCGTCGCATGCGTTCCGAGCTGGAGTGGGTTCGATCGAGCCCGAAGGCGCGCCAGGCCAAGAACCGCGCCCGGCTCGAGCGCTACGAGCAGATGGAGGCCGACGCCCTGGCCGCACGGGGCGTGGACGTGTCAGACATCAAGATTCCGGCCGGTCCGCGCCTAGGCGCGAAAGTCCTCGAGGCGAAGGGCCTCTGCAAGTCGTTCGGCGACCGCGTCCTCATCGAGGACCTCTCGTTCTCGCTGCCGAGAAACGGCATCGTAGGCGTGATCGGGCCCAACGGCGTGGGCAAGTCCACGCTGTTCAAGACCATCGTCGGCGAGGAGCTGCCCACGTCTGGCACGCTCGAGGTGGGAGAGACCGTCAAGATATCCTATGTCGACCAGGGACGCGCGGGAATCGACCCCGACAAGAGCCTCTGGGAGGTCGTCTCCGGCGGCAACGACTTCATCCGCGTGGGGGACTCTGAGATCAACAGCCGCGCCTACGTGGCGAGCTTCGGCTTCAAGGGTCCCGACCAGCAAAAGAGCGCCGGCGTGCTCTCGGGCGGCGAGCGCAACCGCCTGAACCTCGCCCTCACGCTCAAACAGGGCGGCAACCTGCTCCTGCTCGACGAGCCCACCAACGACCTCGACGTCGAGACGCTCGAGAGCCTCGAGGAGGCACTGCTGGCCTTCTCGGGCTGCGTCGTGGTGACGAGCCACGACCGCTGGTTCCTCGACCGCATCGCCACGCACATCCTCGCGTGGGAGGGCACGGACGACGAGCCGGGCCGCTGGCACTGGTTCGAGGGCAACTTCCAGGCCTACCAGGCCGATCGCGAGCGCAGGCTGGGCCCAGACGCGGCCAAGCCCCATCAGCTCCACCGCAAGCTCACCCGCGACTGACCCCTCCGGCAGGGTGCCGGCCGGAAAAAAAGCAGCCAGGTCGTTTGACACCCGCCCCGAGGCGGGGTACAGTTCTCCGCAATCGAATAGCACCGCGAAACCAATGAGGCGGAAGTAACGGTGGCCATGGACGCACAGAGAGCCCGCGATGCTGAGAATCGGGCCGAACCCAGACCATCAAATGGGCCGCCGAGGGCACCGGGAAAGGCGAGAGCCGAGTATCGAGTGACGTAGGGCACGCGTCAGTTGCCAGGGATGTGATCGCATCCCGCAGAGAGCGTGGCTTCTCGGAGCCACGAATCAAGGTGGTACCGCGAGCTGACAGCCCGTCCTTGACGTGAGATTTCTATCTATGCGTCGGGAGGGCTTTTTTCATGCCCTCCCCAGGGACGGGAGGGCGAGATGGAGTTCAGGCCGACACTCGACGAGGTGCGTTCGCTCGCCGCCGAGGGCACGTACGGATCGATACCCGTGAGCTGCGAGATTCTCTCGGATTCGGTCACGCCCCTCATGGCGCTGCGGCGCATGCAGCTCGTGAGCGACCACTGCTTCCTGTTCGAGAGCGCCGAGCCGCACGGCAGCCGGGGGCGCTACTCCTTCCTCGGCTACGGCCCGCGGCTCTGCATCTCGGCAAGGGACGGGAGGGTCGTCGTCGAGGGGGACGGCAAGAGCTCCGTGCGAGACGGACGGCCCGGCGACGTCATCCGCTCCGTGCTCGCAGGGTGCAAGGCGCCGAGGCTCGGCTACCTCCCTCCCTTCGCGGGGGGCCTCGTGGGCTACTTCTCCTATGACTATTTCAAATACGCCGAGCCCAGCCTCGTGCTCGACGCCCATGACGACGAGGACTTCGCCGACCTCGACCTCATGATGTTCGACAAGGTCGTCGCCTTCGACAGCTATTCGCAGAAGGTCGTCCTCATCTATGACATGCCCGTGCCCGCTGACGCCGAGGAGCTCGCCGCCTCCTATCGCCGGGCCACGGACGAGCTCGCCTCGATGAGGCGGCTCGTGCTCGAGGGCGAGCAGAGGGCCAACGTCTCCGGACGAATCACGAGCCCCGTACGCACCTTGTTCGACGAGGGCGCATACGCCGAGATGGTGCGCCGCGCCCAGGAGTTCATCAAGGCCGGCGACATCTTCCAGGTGGTGCTCTCCAACCGCCTCGACGCCGACTTCGAGGGCACCCTCCTCGACACCTATCGCCTGCTCCGTACCATCAACCCCTCTCCATACCTCATCTACCTGGCCTCGTCCGAGCTCGAGGTGGCGGCGAGCTCGCCCGAGACGCTCGTGCGTCTCCAGGACGGCGAGGTGTTCACCTTCCCACTCGCCGGCACCCGCCCACGCGGGGCCACCCCCGAGCTCGACCTCGCGCTCGAGCGCGACCTGCTCGCAGACGAGAAGGAGCTCGCCGAGCACAACATGCTCGTCGACCTCGGCAGGAACGACGTGGGCAAGATATCCGAGTTCGGGAGCGTGAGGGTCGAGAAGCACCTCGCCGTCGAGCGGTTCAGCCACGTGATGCACCTTGGGTCAACCATCTCCGGGCATATCCGCCAGGGGTGCGACGCCATCGACGCCATCGATTCCATCCTGCCGGCAGGCACCCTCTCGGGTGCCCCCAAGATCCGCGCGGCGCAGATCATCAACGAGCTGGAGGACAACAAGCGCGGCATCTACGGAGGGACGATCGGCTACATCGACCTGGCCGGCAACCTCGACATGTGCATCGCGATCAGGCTCGCCTACCACAAGAACGGCAAGGTGTTCGTACGCTCCGGAGCGGGCATCGTGGCCGACTCCGTCCCTGGCAACGAGTATCGCGAGTGCGTCAACAAGGCGCGCGCCGTCGTCGCGGCGCTCGAGTCCGCGCAGAGGGGGCTGGACTGAATGATCCTGATCATCGACAACTACGACAGCTTCACCTACAACCTCTACCAGCTCATCGGATCCATCGAGCCCGACGTCGAGGTGGTGAGGAACGACGCCGTCGACGTCGGGGGGATACGGGCCCTGGCGCCGAGCCGGCTCGTCCTGTCCCCCGGCCCCGGGCGGCCCGAGGACGCCGGAATCTGCGTCGAGGCCGTCGGCGCGCTCGCGGGAGAGCTTCCCATCCTGGGGGTCTGCCTGGGCCATCAGGCCATCTGCACGGCATTCGGCTCGACGGTGGGGCCCGCCTCGCGCCTCATGCACGGCAAGCGCTCCCCGACGCGCCTCGACGCGACGAGCGCGCTCTTTCGCGGCCTGCCCCCCACGATCGAGGTCGGACGCTACCACTCGCTCGCCGTGGACCCCGCCACGCTGCCCGCCTTCCTGCATGTCACGGCGACGGCAGACGACGGCGAGGTCATGGCCGTGGAACATGAGAGCCTTCCCGTCTTCGGCGTCCAGTTCCACCCCGAGTCGATCCTCACCCCGGACGGGGCCGCCATCGTCCGCAACTTCCTGCAGGTGCGATGGCCGAGCTAGCGAACAGGCACCAGCGACGGAGGACGCGGCACGCAACCAGGGCATCATCACAGAGAGGACCACATCATGATTCACGAGGCAATCGTCAAGATCGTCGACAAGCAGGACCTCACCTACGACGAGGCGTACCAGGTCATGAACGAGATCATGGACGGGAGCACCACCCAGACTCAGAACGCCGCCTTCCTGGCCGCGCTCTCCACGAAGTCGGCCAAGGCCGAGACCATAGACGAGATAAGCGGCTGCGCCCAGGCCATGCGCGACCACGCCACCAAGGTCGAGCACGACATGGACGTCCTCGAGATCGTGGGGACGGGCGGCGACAACGCCCACTCCTTCAACATCTCGACCACCTCGGCCTTCGTGATCGCCGCGGGCGGGGTCAAGGTGGCGAAGCACGGCAACCGCGCCGCGAGCTCGCTGTGCGGCACCGCCGACTGCCTCGAGGCCCTGGGCGCCAACATCTCTCTCGAGCCCGGGCAGTGCGTCGAGCTCCTCAAGGGCGTGGGCATGTGCTTCATGTTCGCCCAGAAGTACCACACCTCCATGCGCTACGTGGGCGCCATCAGGCGCGAGCTGGGCATCCGCACGGTCTTCAACATCCTGGGGCCGCTCACCAACCCCGCGCACCCCAGCTACATGCTGCTCGGCGTCTACGACGGCTACCTGGTCGAGCCCCTCGCCAAGGTGCTGGCCGAGCTGGGCGTGAAGCGCGGCTTCGTGGTCTTTGGCACCGACAGGCTCGACGAGATCTCCGCCTCGGCGCCCACCACGGTCTGCGAGCTCAGGAACGGCTACTATCGCACCGTCACCATCACGCCCGAGCAGTTCGGTCTCGAGCGCTGCTCGAAGGACGACCTCCTCGGCGGCACCCCGGAGGAGAATGCCCGGATCACGCGCGGCGTGCTCGAGGGCGAGCAGGGTCCCCGCCGCACGGCGGTCCTGCTCAACGCGGGCGCCGGCCTCTATCTGGGAGGCGCCGCCACCTCGATGTCCGACGGCGTCGAGCTCGCCGGGCGCCTCATCGACTCCGGCAAGGCGAAGGCCACCATGGAGGAGTTCTGCGCGGCGACGAGCGCATACGGGGAGCAGGCATGATTCTCGACCAGCTTGCGGCGCACGCGAGGGAGAGGGTGGCGGCGGCGGAGGCGAGGCGCCCTCTCGCGGACGTCAGGGCAGCCGCAGAGTCGCTGCCCCCCAAGGCCCACGCCTTCTCGGCGGCGCTCGCCGCGCCCGGGCTCTCGTTCGTATGCGAGGTCAAGAAGGCGAGCCCCTCCAAGGGCGTCATCGACGAGCGGTTCGACTTCGAGGGCATCGCGCGAGCCTACGAGCGGGCGGGGGCCGACGCCGTCTCGTGCCTCACCGAGCCCGAGTGGTTCCTCGGCTCCGACGAGGTGTTCTCGGCGGTGCGCCGCATCGTCTCGGCACCGATGCTGCGCAAGGACTTCACCGTCGACGAGTACCAGATCTACGAGGCCCGGCTGCTTGGCGCCGACGCCGTGCTGCTCATCTGCGCGATCCTCTCCGACGACGAGCTCTCGCGGGGCATCGGGCTTGCAGGACTCGCTCGGCATGGACGCCCTCGTCGAGGCACACGACGAGGGCGAGCTGGCACGCGCGGGGGCGGCCGGGGCCCGCATCGTGGGCGTCAACAACCGCGACCTGCGCGACTTCTCGGTGGACCCGACGAGGGCGGCCAGGCTCGTGGGGGCCGCCCCCGCAGACGCCCTCTTCGTCGCGGAGTCAGGCGTCCGCGAGCCCGCCGACGTGCGCGGCCTCTCGTCGGCGGGCGTCGACGCGGCGCTCGTGGGCGAGGCGCTCATGCGCGCCGCGGACAAGGCGGCGACGCTCGCGGCCATGCGAGAGGAGGCGTCACGATGAGCTGCAGGATCAAGCTCTGCGGCATCCACACGACGGAGGGGGCCGAAGGCGTCAACGCCACCCGTCCGGACTTCGCGGGCCTCGTCTTCTGGCCGAGGAGCTCCCGCTTCGTGAGCGACGACGAGGCCGCACGGCTGCGCGGCATCATCGACGACGACATCCCCTGCGTGGGAGTCTTCGTCGACGAGCCGGTCGAGCATGTGGCGTCGCTCGCCCGGGCGGGCACGATCGACATCGTCCAGCTGCACGGCAACGAGGACGGGGCCTACATCGCACGCCTGAGGGGCCTCGTGCCCGGAGTCGAGGTCTGGAAGGCGTTCGTGGTGCGGGACGAGGCGGACCTGCGGGCCGCACGCGAGAGCGAGGCCGACGTCGTGCTCCTCGACAACGGCAGGGGCACGGGGCGGGCCTTCGACCACGGCCTGCTCGCTGGGGGGCTCGGACGGCGATGGGTGCTCGCGGGAGGGCTCGATCCCGAGAGCATCACGGCGGCAATCGAACGCTTCGCCCCCTGGTGCGTCGACGTGAGCAGCGGCGTCGAGACCGATGGCGCGAAGGACCCGGAGAAGATGAGACGCGCCGTCGTCGCGGCGCACGGAGGAGGAGAGATGCAAGGGACAGAGACCGACACGGCAGCGCGGCTCACGAGTGACGAGATGAGCCCGCGCTTCGGCATCCACGGGGGGCAGTACATCCCCGAGACGCTCATGAACGCGGTCATCGAGCTCGAGGACGCCTATCGTCGCTTCAAGGACGACCCCGAGTTCACCTCGGAGCTCACCGCGCTGCTCGACGACTACGCGGGTCGCCCCAGCCGACTGTACTACGCCAGGCGCATGACCGAGGACCTGGGAGGCGCCAAGATCTACCTCAAGAGGGAGGACCTCAACCACACGGGCGCCCACAAGATCAACAACGCCCTCGGCCAGGCGCTTCTCGCCAAGAAGATGGGCAAGACCCGTCTCATCGCCGAGACGGGAGCCGGCCAGCACGGGGTTGCCACCGCCACCGCGGCGGCCCTGCTCGACATGGAGTGCGTGGTCTACATGGGCGAGAAGGACACCCAGCGCCAGGCCCTGAACGTCTACAAGATGAGGCTCCTCGGCGCGGAGGTCGTCCCCGTGACCAGCGGCACCGCGACCCTCAAGGACGCGGTCTCGGAGGCCATGCGCGAGTGGACCAGCCGCATCGCAGACACCCACTACTGCCTGGGCTCGGTCATGGGACCGCACCCCTTCCCCACCATCGTGCGCGACTTCCAGGCGATCATCTCGCGCGAGATCAAGGCGCAGCTCGCCGAGAAGGAGGGTCCGGGCACGCTGCCCGACGCCGTCCTCGCGTGCGTGGGCGGCGGCTCCAACGCCATCGGCTCGTTCTACCACTTCATCGACGACCCGTCGGTGCGGCTCGTCGGCTGCGAGGCGGCCGGGCGCGGCATCGACACCTTCGAGACGGCCGCCACCCTGAGCACCGGGAGGCTCGGCATCTTCCATGGCATGAAGAGCTACTTCTGCCAGGACGACCTGGGCCAGATCGCGCCGGTCTACTCCATCTCGGCGGGCCTCGACTACCCCGGGGTGGGACCGGAGCACGCGTGGCTCCACGACATCGGGCGCGCCGAGTACGTGGCCGTCACCGACGAGGAGGCCGTCCAGGCCTTCGAGTACCTCTCGCGGCTCGAGGGCATCATCCCGGCCATCGAGAGCAGCCACGCGCTCGCGCACGCCATGCGCCTCGCGCCCACCATGCGGCCGGACCAGATCATCGTCGTAACGCTGTCGGGCAGGGGCGACAAGGACTGCGCCGCCATCGCCCGCTATCGGGGAGAGGACATCTCGGAATGAGCAGCGAGCAGAGCATCCGCATCGCCGACGCCTTCGCGCGCGGCAAGGCCTTCGTCCCGTTCGTCACGGCGGGAGACCCCGACCTCGAGACCACGGAACGCCTCGTCCGCGCCATGGCAGAAGCCGGGCGCGGACCTCATCGAGCTGGGCATCCCCTTCTCGGACCCCACCGCGGAGGGGCCGGTGATCCAAGGGGCCAACATCCGCTCGCTCGCGCAGGGGACGACGACCGACAAGGTCTTCGAGCTGGTGAGGAACGTCCGCGGCCGCGGGGGCGTGACGGTCCCCATCGTGTTCATGACCTATGCCAACGTCGTCTTCTCCTATCCCGGCGGCATCCGGGCCTTCTGCGAGAGGGCGGCCGAGGCCGGCGTCCAGGGGCTGATCCTGCCCGACGTGCCCTTCGAGGAGCACGAGGAGTTCGCCGCTCCCGCACGCGATTGCGGGCTCGAGCTCGTGAGCATGATCGCCCCGACGTCGAACGACCGCATACGCACCATCGCGCGGCAGGCGGAGGGGTTCGTCTACTGCGTCTCGTCCCTCGGGGTCACGGGAGAGCGCTCGAGGATCACGAGCGACATCGGCGGCATGGTCAGGCTGGTGCGAGAGGTGAGCGACGTGCCCGTGGCCGTGGGCTTCGGCATCTCGACGCCCGAACAGGCGGCACGCATGGCCTCGATCGCAGACGGCGCCATCGTGGGGAGCGCGATCGTGCGCATCATCGCCGAGCATGGGCGAGACAGCGTGGAGGCCGTCTCCGAGTACGTGCGCGCCATGAAGGATGCCGTGCGGCCGCGCGTCCAGTGACCCAAGGACTATCCTGGAGCCGCAGGGGAAACGGAGGGTCGTGTCGTATTCGAGGGACATAGCACGCAAGCGCGCGGCCGACGCGCATCGGCCCGCAGACGCGGGAGGCTCGAATTCCGGTGCCTTTCGCGCCTGCGGGCGCAAGAAGCGCTATGCCACGCGGGTCGAGGCCAAGAAGGCCGCCGACAGGTGCTCGAGGAGACAGGACGCCCCGAGGATCCACGTCTACGAATGCCCCATCTGCGGTGGGTGGCACCTCACGCACAGGAAGGCATAGCGCCTCGGGGCGTCGAGGCTCGGTCTGGCGCCGTTCGCCTCGACGCCGGAGCAGGCCGGCCCCTACCTCCTCAGGTTGTAAAAGCTCGCCAGGCCGCCGTAGGCGGCCGACTCCCCCAGCTCCTCCTCGATGCGGAGCAGCTGGTTGAACTTCGCCACGCGGTCGGTGCGGCAGGGGGCGCCACTCTTGATCTGGCCGGCGTTGGTTGCCACGGCGAGGTCGGCGATCGTGGTGTCCTCGGTCTCGCCAGAGCGGTGCGACACGACGGCCGTATAGCCTGCCCGCTTGGCCATCTCGATGGCATCGAGGGTCTCCGTAAGCGTGCCGATCTGGTTCACCTTGATGAGGATGGAGTTCGCCACGCCACGTTCGATGCCGCGAGAGAGCCGCTCGACGTTGGTCACGAAGAGGTCGTCCCCCACGAGCTGGATACGGGAGCCGAGACGCTCGGTGAGCTCGCGCCATCCCTCCCAGTCCTCCTGCTCGAGGCCGTCCTCGATCGATACGATGGGATACCTCTCTACCATCTCCTCGTAGTAGTCGACCATCTGCGAGCTCGTGAGCTCGCGGCCCTCGCCGGCCAGCACGTAGAGCTTGCGGTCCGCGTCGTAGAACTCGGAGCTCGCGGGGTCCATGGCGAATCGGAAGTCCTCGCCCAGGCGATACCCGGCCCTCACGACCGCCTGGCTCATGTAGTCGAGGGGGTCGGTGTTGTGGGCGAGGTCCGGGGCGAACCCGCCCTCGTCGCCCACGCCCGTGGAGAGGCCCGCCTCGTGCAGGATGCCCTTGAGCGTGTGGTAGACCTCGGAGCACCAGCGCAGCGCCTCGGAGAAGGTCGGCGCGCCCACGGGCATGATCATGAACTCCTGAAAGTCGACCGTGTTGTCGGCATGGACCCCGCCGTTCATGATGTTCATCATCGGCGTGGGAAGCACATGCGCGCTCGGGCCGCCCAGGTACTCGTAGAGGGGCAGGCGCGCGGACGCGGCGGCCGCACGTGCCACGGCAAGCGAGCAGCCCAGGATCGCGTTCGCTCCGAGGTTTCCCTTGTTGGGGGTGCCGTCGGCGGCGACGAGGGCGGCGTCCACCGCTCTCTGGTCACGCGCGTCGAGGCCCACGATTGCGCTCGCGCACTCCCCGTTCACGTGGGCGACGGCCCTGCTCACGCCTTTTCCCTGGTAACGGTTCTTGTCACCGTCGCGTAGCTCCACGGCCTCGAACTCGCCCGTCGACGCGCCCGAGGGCACGATGGCTCGTGCGAACGTCCCGTCCTCGAGCGTCACCTCGACTTCCACCGTGGGATTGCCCCGCGAGTCGAGCACCTCGCGACCATGTACCTTAGAGATCCTGCTCATCTCTGCTCCTTCCAGGGAAAGCCTCCATCGGCTCCCCGTTCCGTTTTCTTAAATCCTACCACTTTGGTAGTAATTACCCAACACGAGAGGAATCTATCGGGGAATCGACAATGGGACGACCTGCTCGCATCGGAATGGCGCCCAGCGGCCACGAGGAAGGCCGTCGGGAAGCAGGCAAGGCGCCCCGCGACGATCTCCCGCAAGGCCGCCAGAGGCGCTATCACAGACGGGAGAGCCCCTCCTGCGACCAGGCACCGAGCGCGCCGATCCCGAAGAGGGCGAGGGCGAGCATCGGTGCTGCCAGAAAGGCGGGGAGGCCCTCCCCCACCGGCAGGGATGACGGCGCGAGGGCGAGGCGCGGGAGGAAGCCGAGCACGACGAGCGAGGCCATGCCCCCGACGAGGAGAGCCGCGCTGGCCACGGCGACGCGCCTCCCCGCCGCCCGCCTCCTCTCGGGGGTGACCTCGCGCCGCACGTGCCCATGGCCGGAGGCCTCGGCCCTCGCCATGGGCCAGACGCACTGCCCCACATGGAACGACGCCGCGAGGAACAGCCAGCAGACGGTTCCGGCGCCCCCGCGCGTCAGGCATGCCGCGACGGCGAGGGCGAGGCAGAGAGCCGTGACGACGAGCTGCGCCACGCGGGGCGCCTTCCAGCCGCCACGGCGCAGGGAGCGCCACCAGCGCAGGTTGAGCAGGTTGTGGAGGACGGCGAGGACGAGGAACGCGACGCACGGGAGGGCGCCCGCGGCGAGCGGCAGCGCGACGAGGCACGCCATGAGGCCGAGGTCGATCCCCGCCTTCACGTCGTGCATGCGCCTGGCGGAGGCCCTCGCCGCCATGGGACGGCTACCTGCGCCCTTCGGCGGCCGTGCCGAGGAGCCAGGTGATCCCCTTCGCCACCCGAAGGTCCATGTCGCGGAAGTGGTTCCCCGGGTTGAGCTCGAAGGTCACGGGAATGCCGCGCCGCTCGTAGCTGTCGCGCACCAGGCGAAAGACCGACTCCGTCACCCGGAGCGCCGGGTTCCTGACCGAGCTCTCGCGGTCGCCCAGGGAGAGGTAGACGCCCTGCGGCGAGGCAACGAGGTCATGCGTCGTCGCGAAGTCGCCAAACCCCGGGTACCAGAGCGACCCCGACGCGCAGACGGCCCCCGCGAAGGCGTCCGTCTCGTAGAGCGACCACAGCGCGAAGAGGCCCGCCATGGAGTAGCCGGAGACATAGGAACCCGCCGCCGTCTCGCCGAGCGTGTCGGACGCCCATGGGACGACGCTTCCCAGGAGCCATTCCAGGTATGCGGGCGCATCGCCCGCGAAGTGGTCGTCCTTCGTCGCGACCGGCTCGGAGGGCCAGGGCGACAGGCACTGGTCCCAGGAGAATCCCGAGATCGTGACCAGGTCGAACGGGGCACAGCCGAGCTGCGAGCAGCGGGAGAGCACCGCGCCCCCGCTCTCCGCGTAGTCGTTGCTGAACACGACGGGCAGCCCTTCGCCCGCGGCTCGATAGGCCGTGACGGCACGACCGTCGAGCGTTGCATGCGTTATCTCTGGCGACACGGCCATGTGCATCCCCCTCGCGTCAAAGACCCCAAGAGCGCCGCACGGCCGCGCGTCCTCCCGGGCAAGGAAGTCGCCTCGTCTCCGTCGACGGGGCGCCCGGCCTCGACGTCCGCCGCGCGGGTGGTCATTCATGCTCCACTCGTCTGATGATAGGATAGCGTTCTGACCATGAAACCAGCCTGTTTTCCAGGCTGGAAATCGCTTGGGAGAACGCCGTCGCGAGGAGCAACGTGAGAATCGTCATCATCAACGGGCAGGGCCACAAGGGAAGCACGCGCATGGTCGCGCGCGAGCTTGCCGAGAGGGTCGGCGGGGAGATAACGGAGTTCTTCCTGCCGCGCGATTTCGACGAGCCGTGCGTCGGCTGCTGGACCTGCTTCAAGACGGACCTCACGCATTGCCCCCACTACGCCAAGCTGCGACCCATCGTGAGCGCCCTGGACGAGGCCGACCTCATCATCCTGGCGAGCCCCGTCTACGTCTACCATGCCACCGGGCAGATGATGGCACTGCTCGACCACTTCGGCACGCGCTGGATGGTCCATAGGCCCGAACCGCGCTACTTCCGCAAGCAGGGCGTCTGCGTCTCCACCGCGGCGGGAGGCGGCATGCGCTCGACCAACAGGGACATGGCCGACAGCCTCGCGTTCTGGGGCGTGCCGAGAATCCATCGCCTCGGCTTCGCCATCCATGCGGGAAGCCCCGCGGGGATATCAAAGAAGTCGCGTGCCGCGATCGAGCGCAAGGTCGAGGCGACCGCGCGACGCATCCGCTCGGACGCCGGCCGGCGGCACGTGAGCGCTCGCAACCGCTACTGGTTTTTCCTCATGCGTTTCCTTCACCGGGGCATCTGGAGGCAGGAGCCCGACTGGTCGTACTGGGAGGAACGCGGCTGGCACGCCAAGGGACGTCCCTGGAAGTAGCCAGACCCTTAAGAAAGATAAAAGAAACCCCGTCTTTTGAATACTGGTCGAAATTAGGGGAACCTTGCTCGTAGTTTTGACTCTATGTCAAAACCACACAGCACCGGGGCGTCCCATGGCTCCTCGGCAGGCTTTCTAGGAGAGGAGCACGACAATGGATTGGGTATCGAACTTCGCGAACCCCCTGATCGGTGGTTTGCCCGGGGTCATACAGGCGGTAATCCTGCTTCTTGTGGCATGGATCATCGCCGCGGCCCTTCGCGCGGGCCTGAAGAAGCACCTTCGCTGGGCGTTCGGGAAGCGCTCCAAGGACGTCGAGGTCGACTCCTCGACCTATGACGAGACGATCGAGCTGCTCGGAAACGTCCTGTTCGCCATCATCTTCATCCTGTTCTGCCCGGCGCCTTCGAGCGCCTGGGGATGACGAGCGTCTCGGCGCCCCTCACCTCGATGGTGACCATCTTCCTGAACTTCCTGCCCAACATCATCGCCGCGATCATCATCATCGCGTTCGGGGCGTTCCTGTCCAAGCTCGTCAAGCAGCTGGTGGTCAAGGCGCTCAGGAAGACCAAGCTCGACACCCTGCAGGAGAAGTGCGGCATCGAGGCGAAGCAGGGCTCCGGGTTCTCCGACGTCATCGGGGCCATCGCCTATGCGCTCGTCATGATCGTCTTCGTCGTCGCGGCGACGCAGGTCCTGAACATCCCGTCGATCTCCGATCCCGCGACGAGCATGGTCTCCCAGATCTTCAACGTCATTCCCTCCGTGTTCGTGGCGATCGTCCTCGTCGCGTTCGGCATCTTCCTCGCCAACCTCGTCGGCAACCTCCTCGAGACCGTCCTTTCCGGCACCGGCCTCGACCAGTGGTCGCGCGGCTTCATGCCTCACGAGGAAGGCTCCGAGGAGCCCTCCGTCTCCGTCTCGCATGTCGTCAACGTCATCGTCAAGGTCGTCATCGACATCATCTTCGTGGTGGCCGCGATCCAGATCCTCAACATCCAGGTCCTCACCAACGTGGGCACCGCCATCATCGGCTATATGCCCGCGGTGCTCGCCGCCGTCCTCGTGCTCGTCGTCGCCTGGATCGGCGGGAACGCCGCCGAGAAGGCGATCCTCAAGTCGAACCCGAAGGCGTCCGGCGTCGCGTTCGCGACCAAGGCCGCCGTCATCGCCCTCGCGGTCTTCATGGCCCTGAGCCAGCTCGGCATCGCCGAGAAGATCATCAACGTGCTGTTCCTCGTGATGGTCGCCTCCGTGGGCATCGCCTTCGCCATCTCCTTCGGCATCGGCGGCCGCGACTGGGCCAAGTCGACGCTCGAGGGCATCAGCAAGAGCACCGAGGACCAGCTCGACGACAAGGGCTCCCACTAGCCTGACGAGCGACACCTCCCCCCTGTACGCGGCCGGCCCTCCCCACGGAAGGTCGGCCGCGCTTTTCTGAGGGCCCGCGTGCCTGGGACCGAGGGGCTCAGCCCTCGCAGGTATGCTCGCCGCACCCGCTGTGGCCGGCACAGCCGCCGCCCTCGTGGCCGGCGTGATGGGAGCACGTCGCATTGGGGTCGAACGCGAGCGTGCCTGCGACGAGGGCTGCGACCGCCGAGTCCGCCTCGCCGCTCACCCCGCCGAAGACCTCGATGCCGGCGGCCGAGAGGGCCTGGCGCGCGCCGCCGCCGATGCCGCCGCATACGAGGACGTCGACGCCACGCTGGGCGAGGAACCCCGCGAGCGCCCCATGGCCCGCCCCCTCGGTGTCGACGACCCCGGAGGAGCTGATGGCTCCGTTCTCGACGGAGTAGAGCTTGAACTGTGCCGTGTGGCCGAAGTGCTGGTAGATCTGGCCGTTCTCGTAGGTTGCCGCGATCTTCATGGTGACGTTCCCTTCCGTTTGCGATGTGGGGAGCGCCGAGCCCGAACCATGGCCGCACAGCTCGTACGGGCCGCCCTCGATCGCGAGCTCCCTGCCGTTGACGAGGAACTCCGCAAGCTTGGCGCGGGCGCTTCCATAGACCGCCTGCGCCGTCGCGCGGGCGACGCCCATCCGCGCCGCGCACTGCTCCTGGGTGAGCCCCTCGAGGTCGATGAGGCGAATCGCCTCGAACTCGTCGAGCGTCATCGTCACGGGCGGAACGGGCGGCATGGCATCCCTTGCGGGCGCGAAGCGGCAGCAGCGCGGCACCGCGCTCACCCGACGCATCTTGCACGGTCTCGGCATCTCTCCCCTTCGTTTAATTGGCATATGCCAATTACTGACAACAACGTTATACACCTTGGAGACGCGAGGGGCGCCGGCGCACGCGGCCTGTCTACAGGGCCTGTCCCAGCACGTCCTCGAAGCCGGGACCCACGAACCGTGGGATCTCGTCCCTGAGCATGCGTCCCGAGTACGCCTCGTGGGGAAGCCTCACGAAGGGGACGTGGGAATGCCCCTCGAGCAGCACCTCGTAGAGGGGGTCGGCGATCACCAGGTCGGAGGCACGCATGATGCTTGCGACCTCCTCCTCGCCACGCACCGCGACGTCGGCGGGGCCGAGCATCGCACAGGGGTCCTCGAGCGGGCAGGCGATGCGGACGTTGCCCTCGCCGAGGTCATGCGCCAGACAGTGGCGGAGCGAGGAGGCGAAGACCGCCTCGCCGACCACGGTTATCTTGCGGCCGCCAGAAGCCGCCGCATCGCCTTCGCCCAGCCGCCGCGCGACGCCATCCCGGGAGGTCTCGCTCACCATCCGGGCGAGCTCGGCCGAGGCGGCGGAGCCGACGGGGCAACCCACCACGTACGGCGTCCCATACTTCCTCGCCAGCACCTCGGCACAGTCGAGGCCGGACGACGAGACGACGATGTTGACATCGGCCTGCCCTGCCCGCATGAGCTGGTCCAGGGCGTCTCCCATGGCCCAGCAGCTCACGAGCTCGAAGCCGCTCGTCTCGCAGAAGTCACGCAGGGCCTCGGCGTTTCCCACCACCGAGAAGTCGAGCGGGGTCACCCCGAGCAGGTTCACCCGAAGTCGGCCGCCACGAGCCGGGGCGGATTCGCCTCCCTCGGGGCAGAGACGCCCCGCGATGCCCGCGAACGCCTGACGCGCGCCTGCGACGTAGCTCTGCATGCCGCTCGTCCTGAACCAGAAGGTGGGAATCCCGCAACGCCTTTCTATGATGTGCGCGACGCCTCGGAAGTCGGTGCCCATGAGCAGCGCCACCGGAGAGCCGAAGACTGCGACGAACCGGGGGTGGCGCTCCCGCGCGATCTCGACCACGTCGTCGATGTAGGCGTCATCGTTTCCCAGCACGGCGTCGTATTCCGAGAGCCCCGAGATGTAGACCATGCTGTCCATGTCGTACCAGCGCGGCTCGTCGTGTGTGGCGAAGGTGGAGTTGCAGCCCGACGCGTCGTGCATCACGATGAGCCCGCCCAGCTCATAGAGGGCAGAGCAGATGCCCGAGAGGTCACAGGCGTAGTTCGGGGTGTTCACGCGGGCCTGTCTCATCGCCGCCCCTCCCCCACGCCATCCCGCGGACGCAGGCGGTAGTCCTCGATGCCTCGGGCCTTGACCTGGATGATGCTCCTCGCGTCCCTCTCGTCGCGGAACGCCTCCTCGAGCATGCCGGCGAGACGCGAGATGCCGGTGAACCCGAAGAGGCCGTCGTTCGAGATCATGTTGACGAAGCGGCCCGTGCCCGTGAAGTAGGCCGCCTTCTGCCCGATGGCCACGAGCTCCCGGCCGGCCTCCTCCGCGCGCCCCGCCGCATCGCGGCCGCGCAGGCGCATCCTGAAGTCGACCATCGCGCTCACGAGCAGGTCAGGATGATGCCGCCTCACCCAGTCGAATGCCGCCTCGTCACCCGGCAGGACGGCGTCGGCGTAGACCTCCGTTACCTCGAAGCCGTGCTCGAGCAGGAGTCGCGCGAGGCCGAACGGACGCGGCGTGGCGGCGGCGTCCATGCGTATCTCCGCCGAGCCAAGCACGCGGCGCGCCCGGCCGAGGTCCTCGCCTGCCCTGGCCTCCAGCGCATCGAGGTCTGGCATCCCGAGCCCGGCCTTTCCCGCGAGCGCCTGGAGCGACGCGCGAATCTCTTCGCCGTCCCATGAGTAGGGCAGGTAGACGGCCTCCTGGCCGAGCCTCTCGCCGAGGTCGCGGACGGCCTCGGCCGCCACCGGCCAGTGGTAGACGTTGAGCCAGCTCGTGGCCATGTCCAGATAGTCCTGGTAGGTCTCGGCGTGGCAGAGGTCGCGCAGGCGGCAGCCCCCGGATGCCAGCATGGAGACGATCTCGCATCCGGGGTCGAGGGCGAAGGGGCTCCCGATGGTGTTGACGGAGCGGCGGTCGCGCGCGGCCGGCCTCAGCACCGCGTAGTTCTGGCGCCACTGGACGTCCTCGTAGCCGAGCTTCGACCTGCGCATCGTGCAGTTCATGTATGCCGGCACGAAGTCGATGTCGGGAAAGCGCCCCGCGAGCTCGTCGAGCAGGTGCGGGACGTCGAGCGCCATCAGGTCATGGATGCAGGAGGAGGCCACGAACACGCAGGGGGGCCGCCTGCCGAGCCGGTCGAGGCAGTCGGACACCCCCTCGTAGACGAGCTCCTCCATCGAGCCGTCATAGAGGGCCTCCTCGCCCACCTCCACCATCGAGAAGCGATCGGAGAAGCCACCCTCCGCCGCGGAGAGCACCACGCCGCGCAGGCAGTTGCCAGGGCATACGTAGACCTCGTGCGCGCCGGGCACGAGCATGGGGGTATGGGCGATCGTCCAGGTTCCCCGGGCAGGCGGGGTGTACTCGGCCCCCACGGGAAAGAGCGACGTCCCCTCGACGTCGCCGATGCGACGCTCCGCGAGGTCAACGGGCACGCGCGGCGCGCTGAGGGGCTCAAGCATGGGGCCCCTCCCCCTTCGCGACGGCGAGTACCTGGTCCGCGAGGGCGCGGTACGCCTCGGCCGCGGGGCTTGCGGGGAAGGCCTCGAGCACGGTCTCGTGCAGCTCGTCGGCGTCCTGCACCGTCTCGGAGCGCTCGAGGGAGCCCACGACGTGCGAGTGGATGTCCTCGCAGAGCTTTGCGACGCTCTCGTCCTCGTTCCTCACGTCGCGACGGTTCAGGATGACCCCGCCCAGCGTGGCGTAGTCACGCTCCTGGAAGGTCTCCACCGCGAGGGCGATGTTCATCGCCGCGTGGATGGACATCGCCTCGCCCGAGGTGACGATGAAGACCTGGTCGGCATAGCCCTCGCGGATGGGCATGGAGAATCCCCCGCACACCACGTCGCCGAGCACGTCGAACATCACGACGTCTGGTTGGTAGACGTCGTAGGCATGCTTCTCGTCGAGGAGCTCGAGGGCGGCGATGATGCCGCGACCGGCGCAGCCCAGCCCGGGACGGGGACCTCCCGCCTCCACGCAGAGCACGCCCGCATACCCCGGCGTGACGAGCTCGTCGAGCGAGACGCCGCGGCCACGGGCGCGCAGCGCGTCCACCACCGGCTCCTTCGCCACGCCATGGAGCAGGTTGATCGTGGAGTCGGCCTTGGGGTCGCAGCCGATCTGCATGACGGCGAGCCCGGACTGGGCGAAGGCGACCGCCAGGTTGGAGACCGTGGTCGACTTCCCGATGCCGCCCTTGCCATAGAACGCGAGCTTGTACATGTCGTCGTCTCCCCTCGCTCAGCAGATGCGCGGGAGGAGCTCTCCCGTGGGCTCGGGAAGGATCGCCTCGCTGCCGATGGGCGTGTGGATGACGACCCTGCCGGCATGCTCGGCCGTGACGCGGCCGATGAGGGCGGCACCCGCGGTGTGCTCGCTCGCGCGCAGCGCGTCGAGGGCGGCCTGCTCGCTGCCCGCAGGCACGATGACCACGACGCGGCCCTCGCAGGCCAGGTAGAGCGGGTCGAGCCCGAGCATCCCGCAGACGCCTGCCACGGCGTCGTCCACGGGGACGGCCTCCTGGTCGAGGCGCACCCCCACGCCGCTCTGCTCGCAGATCTCGTAGAGCACCGTGCCCACCCCTCCCCTCGTGGCGTCGCGGATCACGTGCGTATCGGGCACCGCGCCGAGCAGCGACGCGACGCCCGCCGCCAGAGGGGCGCAGTCGCTCGTGACGTCGGCCTCGATCTGGAAGTCGTTCCGCGCAAGGAGGATCGCGCATCCGTGGCGGCCGACGTCGCCGCTCACGATGATCGCGTCGCCCGGCTCGGCCTTGTCGCCCGCCGGCGCGACGCCCTCCATGACCTGGCCGACCCCGGCCGTCGTGATGAAGCAGCCATCCACCTGGCCCCTCTTCGCGACCTTGGTGTCGCCGGCCACGATCTCGACGCCCACCTCGGCGGCGGTCGCCTCCATCGAGCTCGCGATGCGCTCGAGCGCGTCGAGGGGAAAGCCCTCCTCCAGCACGAACGAGCAGGTGAGATAGAGCGGACGGGCCCCCATGCAGGCGACGTCGTTCACCGTCCCGCAGATGGAGAGCTTGCCGATGTTGCCGCCGGGGAACTCCGCCGGAGACACGATGAAGCCGTCGGTGCTCATGGCGATCCTGCCGGCAGGCGCCTCCATCACCGCTGCGTCATCTGCGGTGAAGTGCGGGTTGTCGAAGTGGCTTCGAAAGATGTCGTGGATGAGACGGGCGGACTGCCTGCCGCCCGCGCCGTGCGCCAACGTGATGCGATCCTGTTCCATCATGCCCTCCTACCGGGAGATGTCGTATTTGAAGAACGCCGAGCACGCGCCCTCGCTCGAGACCATGCATGCCCCCACGGGATGCTCGGGCGTGCAGGCCGTCCCGAAGAGCGGGCACGCGTTCGGGCTGATCTTGCCCTGGAGCACGTCGCCGCAGCGACATCCGGGGTTGGCCCGCCCCTCGATCGTGGGCACGTCGTACTTCACGCGCGCGTCGAAGTCGGCGAACCCGTCTTTGAGCCTGAGGCCCGAGCCCGCGATGACGCCGAGGCCGCGCCACTCGGAGTCGACGGGCTCCATCATCTCGGAGACGATCCTGCGGGCGGGGACGCTCCCCTCGTCGCTCACCACGCGCGGGTAGCAGTTCACGAAGAACGGCTCGCCCCGCTCGCTCATGCGGACGATCACCGCGAGGGCGGCGAGCAGCTCGGAGGCCGTGAACCCGGCGACGACGCCCGAGACCCCCTCGCCGAGCAGCTCGCGATAGATCGCCGTGCCGGTCATGGTGCTCACGTGCCCGGGATAGAGGAACGCGTCGGCCGAGCCCTTGAGCGCACGATAGGCGTTGTCCATCGTCTTGTTGGCGGTGAGCAGCGAGAAGTTCGCGAGGCCGCGCCCCTTCGCGTTCCTCACGGCGATGCAGCTCGCAGGCGTCGTCGTCTCGAAGCCCACCGAGAGGAAGACCACCTGCTCGTCGGGATGGGCCTCCGCATACCCCTGCGCATCGATCGGCGAGTAGACCATCTGCACGCGGGCCCCCTCGGTGCGCGCGGATGCGAGGCTCCCGCTGGTGCCCGGGACCCTGACGAGGTCGCCGAACGTACACACCGTGCAGCCACGCTCGAGGGCGAGGAACAGGGCCTCGTCGATGTAGCCCACGGGCGTCACGCAGACCGGGCAGCCCGGTCCAGAGATCAGCCGGAGCCCCTCGGGCAGCATGCCGCGGATTCCCAGCCTGAAGATCTCGTGGGTGTGGGTGCCGCACACCTCCATGATGCGCAGCGGCCGCCCGTCGTAGGAGCGGATGAGCTCGGCCGCCCTCCTCGCGTTCTCGTTCATGCCCGAGCCTGCGAGTCGGCCGAGGACCCTCCGGGGAGCACGGCGTCGAGCAGCGCGTCGGCCTCGTCCTCGTCGCTCGAGGTGATGCGCGCGATGGCCGCCCCCGCGTGGATCATCACGTATTCGCCCGGCTCGAGGTCATCGACGAGCTCGGCGGATACCGTACGCCTGGCACCCGTCGCCTCGACGACCGCCACCCCATCCTTGACCTGCATCACCTTCGCTGGAAGTCCCACGCACATGTCACGCCACCCCAATCCTCTCGTCTTTTCCGCCATCGCGGGAGATCCCGCGAGCCATTCCGAAGAGCGCCTGGCCAAGCGCGATGCCGCCGTCGTTGGGCGGGTACATCGCATGGCGCAGGACGCGGAACCCCTCTCTCTCGAGGCCTCTCTCGCACAGGTCGAGGAAGAGCACGTTTCCCATCACCCCGCCGCTCAGGGCCACCGTCGAGAGGCCGCTGGCGCGCCGGCAGGCCACGCAGCCGTCGACGACGGCGGCGGCCATCGCCTCGTGGAACCCATAGGCCAGCGCATCCGCATCCTGCCCGGCGACGTGCCGAGTCGCAAGCTCGGCCACGAGCGGGGCCACGGGGATCGAGAAGCGGCCCTCCCCGTCGAAGGCGAGCCTGGGACGCGCAAGCGGCGAGACGCTGCCCTCGCACGGGATGCGCCCGGCATGGCGCTCGGCGGCGAACTGGAGCACCATCGCGGCCTCGCTCTCGCAGGTGGAACGATGCCTGAGCCCGAGGGCGGCCGAGGCCGCATCGAAGACGCGCCCGGCGCTGCTCGAGGCCACGGAGTTGATGCCGCCCGCAATCATCGACCTCACGAGGTCGAACTGGGCGCCTTCGCAGATGCCTGCGGCGAGCGCGAGGGCCCGGGCCGCCTCGGCCCCATCGCAGGCCTCGAGGAGGAGCGCCACGGCGACCCTCCATCCCTCCCGTGCCGCGAGGTCCCCGCCCGCCTGGGAGAACGTGCCGAGATGCCCCATGCGCTCGAAGGAGCCCATGCTCGCGAGGAGGAACTCCCCTCCCCAGACGGTCGCGTCGTCGCCATAGCCCGTCCCGTCGAAGGCGACCCCAATCACGGGGTCGAGCCGGCCGTTCTCCGCCATGCAGGCAAGCACGTGGGCATAGTGGTGCTGGACCTCGACCACGGGTATCCCCGCCGCCTCCGCGAGCTCGTGGGCGAGCGCCCTCGAGTTGTAGAGGGGATGGGCGTCGCACACGACGACCTCGGGGCCGATCTCGAGCAGCTCCGACATGCGGGCGACGGCCTGGGAGAGCGCCGCGACGCTGCGGACGTCCGAGAGGTCGCCCACGTAGGGCGCCATGTACATGAGGCCGCCGGACGTGAGGCAGAACGCGTTCTTGAGCTCGCCCCCGATGGCGAGACCGGAGGGGCCTGGTCGAGAGGGGCGTCGACCATGCAGGGAAGCGGCGCGTAGCCCCGCGAGCGACGCTGCATGTAGGGGCCGCCGCGGTGCCACGCCATGACTGAGTCGTCCGCCCGGAGCCTGATGGCCCGGTCGTTCGTGAGGATCGCGTCGCACATCCCGCCGAGGCTTCCGAGCACGTCGGCATCGTCGCGGCAGATGGGGGCACCCTTGGGGTTGGCGCTCGTCATCACGAGGCAGTCGCTCATGGGCCTGCCGTCCGGGTAGTCGAACACGAGGAGCTGCACGGGCGCATAGGGCAGCATGACCCCCACGTTGGGGTTGTCGGGCGCGACCGAGGCGGCCAGCCTGGTGGCAGGCCCGCCCTCCGCGCCGTCGCGCCGGGCAAGCAGCAGGATGGGCTTGTTGGGGCCGTCCAGGACCTCCTCCTGGCCGGGGAGCACCACGCACTCGCGCCGCACGGCGTCGAGGTCGCGGGCCATCACGGCGAGGGGCTTGAACGGGCGGTCCTTGAGGGCGCGCAGCCGTGACACGGCCTGCTCGTTGGTGGCGTCGCAGCACAGGTGGAAGCCCCCGACGCCCTTGATGGCGACGATGCCGCCCCGCCCTATCACGCCTCGCACGTAGGTGATGGCCTCGCCTCCGCGAAGGCTCGGGGCCCCGTCGCCGACGGGAAGCGTGAAGACCTCGGGGCCGCAGTCGTTGCAGCAGACCGGCTGGGCGTCATAGCGCCTCGAGGCGGGGTCCGCGTACTCGCGGGCACACTCGGGGCACATCGGGAACTCCCCCATGCTCGTGCGCTCGCGGTCGTAGGGCATCGAGTCGAGAATCGTGACGCGCGGGCCGCAGGCGGTGCAGTTGATGAACGGATGCAGGTAGCGCCTGTTCGAGGGGTCGAACAGCTCGGCCTTGCACGAGTCGCAGACGGCGATGTCGGGCGAGACGAACATGGCGCCCGCCTCGCGCTCGCTCTCCACGATGCGGAACGCCCGCTCCCCCGCGTCGATGCCTGCGGCCGGCATGGCCCCCTCCGGCCATTCGTCGCCCTCTCCCAGCTCCCTGCTCTCCGTCTTGAGGACGGCGGAGCGCGCGGGCGCCTCCTCCGCGAGGGCCCGCTCGAGCTCGTCCAGCTGACGCCGGCTGCCCTCCGCGAAGACCTCCACGTACGAGCCCCTGTTGCTCACGGTCCCAGAGACGCCGACCCTCGTGGCGACCCGATCGACGAAGGGCCGGAAGCCCACGCCCTGGACGATGCCGAACATGCGGATGCGGCGCCTCATAGCCGTTCCGCCTCCGCGAGGCCGGCGAGGAAGCCCAGCTCGGAGGCAGGGGCGAGGACCTCTCCCGAAACCGCGAAGTGAGGGAGCGGGGCCAGGAGGACGCCGGTGCCCCGGAGCGCCCGGCCGAAGAGCCCGTCGGCGACGACCAGCTCGTAGCCGCGGGAGCGAACCAGCTCGACGAACTCGTTCTCGCCCTTGAGGTAGAGGTCCCCCTCCCGCATGAGGCCCTCGTCCATCCGGAAGAACGAGGCGACGTCCACGCGCGCGCCGGAGCGCGCCGCGAGGCGCGCGCGCACCTCGTTGGCGAGGACCTGCTGGTGCACGACGAGGGCGCTGGACGCGTGGCCGAGCGAGGAGGCGAGCGCGCCGATCGACCCGTCGAGGGCCGCCGACGCGGGGTCGTCGCCGCCGAGCGCGAGCCCCACCTCGAGCTCGGCCCCGCTCTTCCGCGCGATCTGCCTGGCCACGAGATAGCCTGCAGGAGAGGTCGCGAGCAGGCGCGGCGTCTCGAGGGCATGGAGGAAGGCAGGCAGCCCGGCGCCCATGCCATACGTCGCCGAGGCGAGGCCGCGCGAGGAGAGGCGGGCAGAGAGCGCCGCGGCGCTGTCCGCGGCCGGCAGGTCGAGCGGGGTCGCCCCCCAGACGCCCACGTCGCACGTGCCGCCGTCCCGCTCCGCGAGGCTCTCGTGCAGGGCGGCGGCCGGCGTCGGGACGCCGCCCTCCGCATCGCGCCTGCCGCGCTCGACGAGGGCCAGGATCGCCCGATAGGCCTTCGCCTCGCCCCTCTCGTAGAGGTCCATCCCGGTCGTGTCGATCCAGATGGCGGCTATTCCGAACCTCTTCTCGACGACATGGCAGAGCGCCTGGTAGTCCGTGGCGATGACGGAGGGGACGGGCGTCCCCACCAGGGCGACGAACGCGGGGTCGCACGCCTCGATGGCGTCGCCCAGCTTGCCCAGCAGCCGATCGTCCCTGCCCAGGATGGCATCCATGTCGCGCAGGCCCGCGGAGAAGACGGCGCTTCTCGTCCGGGACCAGCGCGGCTCGTCGAAGCCGCAGATGTTGCCCGCGCACCCGCCGGCGTCGCACACCACGATCATGCCGCCCAGCTCGTAGAGAACCGAGACGGCACCCGACTGGTCGGGCGAGAAGGGAGAGAGGTAGCGGTAGAGTCCCCTCATCGCGCGCCCCCCTCGAGAGCCACCGACAGCTGGTCGAGCAGGTCGACCAGTCCGCGGTAGCCGAAGGGCTGCGCCTCGGAGTTCCATGCGACGTTGGCCGATCCCGGGCAGTAGGCACCGGCGTCCTTGCCGATGCTCGCGTCGGCGCCCTCGTCGGACGCGTAGTTGACCATCGTCGGCGATATCCCCGCATAGACGCGCGTCTGGGGAGAGGCCGCGGCGAGCCTCCTGATGTGGGGGTGCTGCCCCTCGGTCACGTTGGAGAACACCGCGGGCACCACGAGCCCCAACGAGACGAGCGCGCAGGCCAGCTCGAAGGGATCGGCATTGCACATCTCGCCCACGGCGACAGAGGCGCCCCAGTAGCGCTCCGAGAACGACTCGCAGGTCCGGCGAGCCTCGTCGAGGTACGCGCCGTCATCGAGCCCGATGCCCACGCCGGATGCGAAGAGCTGGTACTGCCGGTGGATCCTCTCGGGGTCGTAGAGCCGGGCGAGCTCGACGTAGGGCATCCCGAGCCGCTGGCGGAGGTCCTCCGCGGCCGGGCGCGCCTCGGGATCAAGGACCAGGTTGAAGTTCGCCGCGCCCAGCCCGCGGTACTCCTCGAGCGTGCGCATGGCCGAGACCTGGTTGACATGGCGGATGCCAGCCGCCCTCAGGAGCGCGAAGAGCTCGCCCCGTGGGTCGAGCGGGGTGAAGAAGCCCATGAGGTTGACCGTGTCGGGCCTCACGTCGAGGCGTTCCACCAGCGAGTAGATGGTCGTGCGGATGGCAGACATCGGGGGGCGCCTCCCCTCTCGCTCGAGGGCGTACATGTAGCTCGGCACCACGTCGACGCCGCACCGCTCCTGCGCGGCGCGGCACACTCGCTCGAGGTCGGTGCCCATGAGGGCGTCCACGCAGGTGATGCACACCACGACCACCTTGGGCACCGGGTCGCACGCGGACAGGATCTCCTCGATGGCCTCGGGAATCTTCGAGAGGTGGTTGCCCGTGACGAGGTCGCTCTCGCTCATGAGCAGGTAGAACAGGCGATCGGCATACCCCTCCTCGGTGCTCAGGACCGTCGAGTTGCGCGCGCAGGCGTCGGGCGACACCAGCAGCATCACCGACTCGGGGATGACCAGGGTCGCGCGCTTGACGCCGAAGCCGAGCGCCCCTGGCGAGTTGTAGGCGAGCGTGGCGGGAGAGCTGTAGATGAGGTGGCAGGCGGGCACGAAGTGGTCGGGGATGTCCCCCCTGCCCCGTCGCGCGAGCTCGGCGACCGTGATGTTGTAGGGAGCTGCTGCCATGGGCTAGCCCACGTCCCCTCGGGATGCGGACAGAAGCCCGGCGAGATCCACGAACTTCCTGCTCAGAGGCAGTGTGGGGTCTCCCTCGACAATGGTCTTGCCCTCCTCCTCGAAGCGGTTGATGTCATCGCTCCGAGGGATGTCGGCGAGGACGTCGAAGCCATGGGCATCTGCGAAGGCACGCACCTTCGCCTCCTCGTCCGGCACGTTCCTGCGGTTGAGGACGATGCCGCGGACCTTGGCGTAGTTGCGGTCGGAGAAGTTGTCGACCGCCTTGGCGATGTTGCCCGCCGCATAGAGCGACATCTTCTCGCCCGACGTCACGATCAGGACCTCGTCGGCGTAGCCCTCCCGGATGGGCGCGGCGAACCCGCCGCACACCACGTCGCCGAGCACGTCGAACAGGACGACGTCCGGCTGCTCGCGCTCGAGGAGCCCGAGCTCGTCGAGCAGGGCGAAGGTCGTGACGATCCCCCGTCCCGCGCAGCCCACGCCTGGGGTGGGGCCTCCCGTCTCTATGCAGCGCACCCCACCGAACCCCACCCGCATGACGTCGTCCAGCTCGGGGGGCTCGTCGTGTTCGCGCATGTAGTCCATCACGGGCTGCAGGGGCTCGCCTGCGAGCAGGTTGATGGTCGAGTCGGCCTTGGGGTCGCATCCGATCTGGATGACCCTCCGGCCCGTGGTCGCGAAGGCCGCGGCGAGGTTTGAGGTGACGGTCGACTTGCCGATGCCGCCCTTGCCGTAGAGCGCGATCTTCAGCATGCGGGCCTCCCCGTCGTGCCGTCGCCCAGCTCGGCCAGGACGTCGGGGAACAGCTCCAGGCTCCGGCGCAGGATGCCGTGCATCTGGGCGATGGCGATGCCGTAGTTGGTGAACGGCACCCCCTGCTCGCGGGCCCTCCTCCGCCTGCTCGTGACCTCGGCCTCGTTGAGCATGCAGGCGCCGCAGTGGAGCACCAGGTCGAACCCCGTGAGGTCGTCCGGGAACTCTCCGCCGGAGGTGTAGGAGAAGTCGAGGTCGGCCCCGGTGTAGCCGCGAAGCCAGCCGGGGAGCTTCACGGTGCCGATGTCCTTGCACTGCCGATGGTGCGTGCAGCCCTCCGAGACGAGCACGCGCGAGCCGTCCCGCAGCCCGTCGAGCGCGGCCGCGCCCCGCACGGCGTCGCGCAGGAATCCCTTGTGGCGAGCCATGAGGATGGAGAAGGAGGTCAGGGGCACGTCCCCTGGCACGATCCCGGCCACGACCCCGAACGCCTGGCTGTCGGTGACGACCATGCGGGGCGGGGCGGCGAGCGAGCCGAGGGCGCCCTCGAGCTGGTCCTCGCGCGTCACGACGTTCACCGCCCCGGCGTCGAGCACGTCGCGGATGGCCTGCTGCTGGGGCAGGATCATCCTGCCCTTGGGGGCGGCCGTGTCGATGGGGGTCACGAGCACGACCATGTCACCCGGCGAGAGGAGGTCCCCCACGATGCGGGAGTCGAGCGCCTCGTTCGTGGTGAGGCGCGCGATGCGCTCCTTGAGCCCGTCGATCCCCTCGAGCGTGAGGGCGCTCGCGTATGCCTCGTGGCCCCTTGGCTCGGGGCGCACGGAGAGCAGGTCGCATTTGTTGCGGACGACGAGGTAGGGCAGGCCGCGACGCTCGAAGAGCCCGACGAGCTCGGCCTCGGAGGGCGTCAGGTCCCTGGTCGCGTCGGTCACGAGGACCGCGACGTCGGTGCGGTCGAGCACGCGGCGGGCACGCGCCACGCGCTGCTCGCCGAGGGCCCCCGTGTCGTCGAAGCCCGGGGTGTCTATCACGACCACGGGCCCGAGGGGCAGGATCTCCATCGCCTTCGAGACCGGGTCGGTGGTGGTGCCGAGCGTGTCCGAGACCACCGAGAGGTCCTGCCCGGTCACGGCGTTGACCAGGCTCGACTTGCCGGCGTTCCTCAGCCCGAAGAAGCCGATGTGCACCCTCTCGCTGGACGGCATGTCCGTGAGGCCCATCTCACTCCCCTCCTTCCAGACGACGGCACGCGGCCGCCGCCCGCTCGCGTGCGCCCGCGCCCGCCCCGAAGCCGGGCGCGTCGCCGCGTCCCACGACGAGGCGACGCCCGATCGACTCCATGCGCCGCCGCATGCATCCGATGCAGGCGGCGGAATCGTCGGAGACGCAGATCTTGTTGTCGTAGAGCAGGTAGTCCCCGCGCCTCTCCTGTGGGGTGAGGCTCGGCATGACGACGTTGGCGCCGGCGAGGATCCCCCGCTCCCGCCCGTCGGGGGCTATGGTCCCCAGGGCCGTGGTGGCGGGAAGAAGGACGCCCGGCAGCATGAGGCGAACGCAGCTGAGGAGGAAGAGCGTGTCTGCCAGGGTTCCCGCCCGCTCGCCAGCGAAGGGGGTGGCGTGATGGGGGACGAAGGGCCCCATGCCCACCATCTGCGGCTGGAGCTCGTGCAGGAACAGCATGTCCGCGGCGAGGTCGTCGGCCGTCTGGAAGGGGCTCCCCACCATCATGCCGGCACCCACCTGGTAGCCGATGCCCTTGAGGTCCCAGAGGCAGCGGATGCGATGCTCGAAGCTCATGTCGCCAGGGTGCAGCCGCGCATAGTGCGCAGGCGAGGCCGTCTCGTGACGCAGCAGGTAGCGATTCGCGCCGGCATCGAAGAGCGCCTGGTAGCTCTCGTGGGAGCGCTCCCCGAGGGAGAGGGTGATGGCGCAGTCCGGGAAGCGCTCGCGCAGGAAGGCCACGACGGGCACCAGGCGCTCGTCGTCGAAGCGCAGGTCCTCGCCGCCTTGGAGGACGAACGTGCGGAAGCCGAGCTCGTAGCCACGTCGGCAGCAGTCGAGGAGGACGTCGTCGGAGAGGCGGTAGCGGCGCAGGCCGGCGTTGGAGCGGCGCAGGCCGCAATAGAGGCAGTCGTTCTTGCAGACGTTGGTGAACTCGACGATGCCGCGCAGGTAGACGGCATCGCCGAAGACGCCACGCACGACCGCGCGCGCTCGTTCGGCGGCATGGGACTCGTCGTCCGGCGTCCTGTTCTCTATGAGGCCGACCCAGTCACGGTGCGAGAGCGCATGCTCCGCCTCGAGACGGGCCAGCAGGTCATGTGTCGTTGACATGGCTGTGGGCTGGGGCTCAGGGAATCGCGACGTCGCGGCTACTCGCCGGCGACGCCGTCCTCGAACTCGTAGGTGGAGTAGGCCACCTTGACGCTCACGCCCTCGAGGGCCCCCACCTTGCCGGCGACGTGGCTGATCGTGTCCTGGGGGGCGTCGAGCACCAGGCTGATGATCGAGATGCCGCGCTTGGGATAGGGGATGCCCATGCGACCCACCACGTAGGACCGTGCCTCGTGGAGAATCTCGTTGATCGTCTCGACCGACTCCGGGTCTTCGACGATGATGCTCAGTGCCGCTACGCGCGTCTTCATTGCTTCCTCTTCCGTCTCAATGGAATTTCAACGTCAGATTCGTCTTCCCGGGCACGCCTCGGCCGCGGGGAATCGAGGCCATCATAGCATGCCCCGGCAGTCCCGTGCGGCGGGGGACATCCCCGAGAGGTGCCTGGGATTCCGGGGGTTTCGCGTCGCTTCTGCCTTCTGTAACGATTTTTTAAGAATCTGTATCCCAGGCGGCTGCTATTCTAGGAAGGGCAGCGAAGGGGGAGTTGAAGGCTTTTGCCCACATCGCAGGAAATCTTCGAGAATGCCCTCGTCCCGATTCTGGGCATCTGCGTCCTCATCCCCCTGTTCGTGGCCATCTTCATTGAGCCTAGGAGGGACTACAGCCGCCGCGTCTATTCCCTCATGCTCTTCGCCTGTGTCGGGATCCTCGCGACCGAGGCGTGCGAATGGGTCTCGAACGGCCGCGCGGTCGGCATCTGGCTCGACGTCTACCGCACCACCCAGTGTCTCCTCTTCGTCTTCCTCGCGGCGGCGTGCTTCCTCTGGACGGTCTACTCGTACTACTGGTTCAACGGCCATGGACCCTCGGGGAGGGTCTTGGCCGCCCTCGCGCTGGGGCCCACCCTCGACGTCGCCTTCCTGGTCGCGAACCTCTTCACGGGCAGCATCTACTCGATAAGCGCGGGGGCGCTCTACGCGCGCGGCCCGGCCTTCACGGCCTTCATCCTCTTCTGCTACGTCTACCTGATCGTCGCCATCATGGCCACGGCAATGCACGCCCCCGCGGCGGACCAGGCCAGCGAGGAGAGGGGCGCGCGGCTGTTCCTCCTCTTCTTCGTCTTCCCCGTGGTGGGGCCGGTGCTCCAGTACGCGCTTCCCGAGATCCCCGTGATGGGCATCTCCCAGGCGATCTCGCTGCTGGCCATCTACGTCGCCGTCCAGCAGCGCACCAACGAGAGCTACGCCGTCGAGATGGCCCGGCTCCAGGACGAGAGCGCCCGCTACGAGAGGTCGATGGAACGGCTCCTCTCGATCGACCCGGGGGCCCTCTCGTCGTTCCGCCTCAACCTGACCAAGAACACGTTCGCCAACCTCCACGAGAGGTCGGGGATGGTCGGGGAGCGGATTCGCCACGACACCATGGACGGGCTCGTCGAGGCCGTCGCGTCGCTCGTCACGGAGCAGGGCGAGGCCGCGGCGTTCCGCACGCTGTTCAGCAGGGAGAACCTCCTCGCCCGGTTCTCCGAGAACCAGGCCCAGCTCTCGTTCGACTACCACCGGATGCTCGACAGCGGGGAGTCGCACTCGGTCAGGACGAACCTGACCATGCTCTCCAACCCCACGACGAGGGACGTCGAGGCCATCGCCTACACGGTCGACGTCGACACGCAGGAGAAGGACGAGCGGGTCATCTCCGCGATCACGACGAGGGAGTACGACTACATCGCCCTCATCGACGTGGAGACGAGGCGGATACACTTCCGCCGGGCGGCGCGGAAGGACGCGGACTCGTTCGGCTTCGGGCTCGGGGACTACGACCAGGTCATCAAGAGGACGATCGTCGAGACCTATGGGATCCAGGGGTCGGAGGAGCGGTTCCGGAAGGTCGCCTTCGACGTCGTCCGCAAGGCCCTCGCGCAGGAGCCCGAGTACAGCATCGTGTTCTCCTGCCCCTCCCCCACGGGTGACGAGATCCAGAAGAGGACCACCTTCCAATACCTCGACGACGAGCAGAACGAGATCCTCTTCTTCCGCAACGACATAACCGAGGAGATGCGGCAGGAGTGCGAGCATGCCGACGCCCTGCAGACGGCGCTCCTGCAGGCCGAGCACGCGAACGCCATGAAGACCGAGTTCCTCTCGAACCTGAGCCACGACATGCGAACCCCCCTCAACGCCGTCCTGGTCTATGCCGCCCTGTCCAAGACGGAGAAGGACCCCGGCAAGGCGAGGGGCTACCTCGACGGCATCGAGCAGTCCGGGCGGATACTCCTCTCGCTCGTCAACGACACGCTCGACCTCTCGAGGATCGAGACGGGAGCGGTGACGCTGAGGCCCGAGCCCACCCCCTGCCAGGACGTCGTCTCGAAGATCATCCTGACGATCAAGCCCATGACGGACGCGAAGCACATCCGCCTCGTCGTCGACAACAGCCGTGCCGTGATGGCGACCATCGACATCGACGCCCTCCGCGTGCAGGAGGTCTTCATCAACCTCCTCTCGAACGCCGCCAAGTTCACCCCCGAGGGCGGCACCGTGACGTTCGCGATAGAGAGCGAGGAGCGGGAGGGCGTCATCCGGGACAGGGTCACCGTCAGCGACACGGGATGCGGCATGAGCCCGGAGTTCGTCCCGAAGATGTTCGAGCCGTTCTCGCAGGAGGACCCTGCCTCGTCGGCGGGCGTCTCGGGATCGGGGCTCGGGCTCTCCATCGTGAAGAGGCTCGTCGACCTGATGGGCGGCACCATCGAGGTCAAGAGCGAGCAGGGCAGGGGCACCGCCGTCACGGTCTGCCTCGACTTCAGGCGCATCGACACCGGCGAGGGGGCGAAGAGGCCGCCCGAGGGCCGGCTCGAGGGGCGGACCATCCTCCTGGCCGAGGACAACGCAATGAACACCGAGGTCGCGAAGGCCCTCCTCGAGGGTGCCGGCGCGGAGGTCGTCTGCGCCAAGAACGGGAAGGTCGCCTGCGACCTGTTCTCCGGCTCGGGGGAGGGCTCCTTCGACGCCATCCTCATGGACCTCCGCATGCCGGTCATGGGCGGGCTCGAGGCGGCCCGCACCATCAGGGGCATGGACCGCCCCGACGCAGCCGCCATCCCCATCGTCGCGGTCTCTGCGGACGCGTTCGACGACAACGTGCAGGCAAGCCTCGAGGCGGGCATGGACGGGCACGTCGCGAAGCCCATCGACCCCGACAGGCTCTTCGGGCTGCTCGACGAGCTCGGCGCGGGCCACGCCCGCGGCTAGGGCTGCGGCCCCGCCTTTTGGGGGCAGTGCCGCCGTATCGTCTCGATCATGACAGGCACGTCCAGCGGCTTGGCGATGTGAGAGTTCATGCCCGCCTCGAGTGCCTTCCGCACGTCCTCGTCGAAGGCGTTGGCGGTCATTGCGACGATGGGAATCTCCGCGGCATCGGCCCTGTCGAGCGCGCGGATGCGCCCGGCGGCCTCGTAGCCCGTCGCCTTGGGCATCTGGATGTCCATGAGGATGACGTCGAACGTGCCGGCCGGTGCCGAGGCGAAGACTTCGACGACCTCCTCGCCATCGGAGGCGCATGTCACCTCGGCGCCGTTCCTCCCGAGGATGCTCTGGGCTATCTCCCTGTTCATGAGGTTGTCCTCGGCGAGCAGGATGGAGACGCCCGCGAGCGGCGAGCCGCTCCCGATCGGCGCCGGGACGTCGTCCGGCTGCGCGGCGAGCGACGCCGCCTGCTCCGGCGTGGCGACGCGGTATGGGAGGGCCACGGTGAAGGCGCTGCCCTCCCCCCTCTCGCTCGAGACGGAGACCGTCCCTCCCATCAGCTCCACCATGTTCCTCACGATCGCGAGCCCGAGGCCCGTTCCGCCGTACTTCTGGCTGATGCTGGCATCCGCCTGCTCGTAGGGCTCGAAGACCTTCCTCTGGAACTCGGGGGACATCCCAATCCCGGTGTCGGTGACGGTGAAGGTCGTCGCGACGCGACGCTCGGCGCCCTCGTGCCCGTCGTCCGCCTGTCCGACCGAGCATTCGACGGTGCCGCCGGAGGGCGTGAACTTCAACGCGTTCGAGAGCAGGTTGGTCAGGACCTGGTTGATGCGGAGCCGGTCGCCGAGGACCACGTCGTCCGTGATCCCCTCGTCCGAGAAGACGAGCGTGACGCCCTTCGACTGGGCCTGCGAGGAGTACACGGTCTCGAGGCGGCCGAGCACCTCGCGGATGCTGAACGGGTCGCAGGCGAGCTTCACGGTCCCGTTCTCGATCGCCGAGAGGTTGAGCACGTCGTTGACGATGAGGAGCAGGCTGTTCGCGGCGATCCTCGCCTTCCTCATGTAGTCGCCCCGCCTGGAGGGGTCGTCCTCCTGGTCGGCCAGGGCCATGAAGCCCATGACGGCATTGAGCGGGGTGCGGATCTCGTGCGACATGCGCGAGGTGAACGAGCCCTTCGCGATGCTCGCCGCCCGGGCGCTGATGAGGGCCTCGCTGAGCTCGCGGTTCTTCGCATTCATGGCGCGCAGGTAGACGAGCATGCTCGCGACGAGCGCCGCCAGCAGGACCACCATCCCCACGACGGCGAAGGTGCCGGCATTCTCGCCGACCTGCAGCGATGCCAGGGAGTTCGCCTCGAGCCGGGACGAGAGGTCCTCGCGGAAGGTCTCGACGGCGTCCCGGATGGCCTGCTTCGAATCCTCGTAGGACGAGCCGAAGAGGAAGGCCTGGGCAGACGAGATCTTCTCGCTCGGCCCCAGGGCCTCGTCGGAGGAGCTCAACGTGTAGTCGCGCACCTCCTGGGGCACGCCGGAGAGGTCGAGGCCGTAGCCCTCGCAGAGCATTCGCATCGCCCAGGTCTCCCCTGCGAGGAGCGTGTCGGAGACCTCCTTCGCCCGGAGCATGTGGCTGGTCTCCTGGACGGTGAGCTCGGAGTGGAGCAGCTTCTCCACCGCGACGTCACGGCTCTGGGCGACGTCGACGACGTTCCAGAAGGCCTCGAGGTGCGAGCGGTCGCCGCTCAGGGAGAACTGCCTCACCTCGCCGGTCATCTTGTCCGACGCGTCCATGAAGTCGCTGATGGCCGACTCGCAGTAGCTGCGACTCGTCTCCATGGCATCGAGGTCGCGCGACCTCTGGATGGTCTGCTGGATGGTGAAGAAGATTCCGACCATCACGAGGGCCGCGAGGGAGATCATGAGCGCCGCAAGCAGCGTCTGCTTCTGGACCGTTCCCCGATCGACGCCGCGTGCGGGCGGCATCGCCCTACGAGATGACATAGTACTCGCCGGCCTTCGGGAGCCCTGACGCCGAGGCGAGCTCGTTGCCAAGGCATTTCGAGAGCGTCAGGTCGCCCTTCGAGAAGAGTGCCGCGAGGCCGCTCTTGTTGGCGGACAGCGCGGAGTAGACCCGCGCGCTGACGGCGACCGAGTGGCTCCCCTCCTCGGGGACCACGCCTCCGTCGACGCCCTCGATCCCGTCGATCTGCCCGGTCTTCTCCATGCGGACCGTCATCCCGGCGAGCGCCGGATAGTCGAGGTAGGGCTCGGGCGCGCCGGCGGGAAACGTCGTCGAGTAGTGGATGCAGCTCGCGAGGAGCTCCCTCAGCTGCGCGGTCGAGAGCGTGCCGACGTACACGTTGCCGTCGACGACCAGCGCCGCGACGTCGAGGTCGGTGTAGGCCCCCTTGTAGATGGGGGACGCGGCCTCGCGCGAGTCGATCACGGAGAAGTCGGTCCCGGCCTGGCTCCTCACGGACTGCGCCAGGACGCTTCCGGCCGGCGAGCACAGGTGCTGGTCGAGCGAGATGCCGGCCTCGACGGAGGAGGTTCCCACCACGGTGGGCTCGGTGGTCTTGAAGAGCCCGGCATCGAGCGTGTCGAGCAGCGCCTCGTTGCTCGCGCCATCGGCGATGAGGGCCCTCATGACCGCGGGCACCGCGGAGAAGGAGTTCGAGTTGATCTGGCGGATGGAGACCTTCCCTCCCTCGATGAGCGGCCTGACGCTCTCCATCGAGGGCTGGAGGGCCAACGTTATCCCCTTCGTGTACGAGACCAGGCCGGCCGTATTGTAGTCGAGCTTCTCCTGGGCGCCCCCCGAGAGCATCGCCGACAGGACCTCGGTGCACGCGGCGTCACGCGCGGCGTCGGCCGACGCCTCCTTGGAGAGGGCCACGCTGAACACGGGGTAGCTGAGCAGACGGCTGTCGTCGGAGGTCTGCCCGAAGAAGGGCAGCGCCGAGAAGTGGTACTGGCTGGCCTGCGAGGAGAGCTGGTCGGAGGAGGCCCTGCCGATAGCCACCTGACCGGCGAGGAGCTCTGACGTGAGCTGCTGGTCGGAGGAGGTGAGGCACTCGCTCGTGAGGATGCCCGCGTCCTTGAGGGAGCGCAGCGTGTCGAAGATGCTCGAGAACCCATCGGCGTCCACCTGGGTTGCCTGGCCGCTCTCGAACGAGGCGAGATAGGAGAGCCCGTCGCTCGTACCGAGGTATCCGGCGGAGCCGAACCCCTGGAGCATGGCCACCGCGCCATAGCCCGTCGTGCAGTCCACGGCGAACGGGTCGACGCCATGCTCGCGGAGCTGCCCGCAGGCGGAGACGAAGCTCGCCATGTCGGTGGGGAGCGCAATGCCGTAGCGCTCGAAGACGTCGGTGTTTGCGAAGAGCCCCTCGACGGTTCCGGGCCCCGGGAGCCAGCACTGCTTGTCCCCGATCCGGAACGGGACGAGCGACTCGGCCGAATACCTGCCCGCGAGGTCGAGGCCCGAGAGGTCCGCGAGGTAGGGCTCGAGGTCACGAGCGCTGTCGCTCTCGTACTTCCTGATGCATACGAGGTCCGGCATGTCGCCATGCTTGGCGCCGTAGATCACGTTCGAGAAGGTGTTGCGGTTGTTGGTCCAGTCGATGTAGACGTCGGGGCACTGCTGCTCGACGTAGGCACGCCACTCGGGAAAGCTGCTGTCGTTGTACATCGAGACCGTGACGATGGGCTTGCCGTCCTCGGTGACGTGCGACGAGGACGAGGAGGCCTTACCGGGCAGGCAGCCCGAAAGCAGCGTCGCGGTCGCGAGGGCCAGCAGCAGGACGGCGAGCAGGGCGAAGCGAGCCCGTCGCAGAGCGGTATCGCTCGTCCCCCTCATGCCCGGACCCCAAGCGCCATTTCAGCCCACTTCCACGATATGTCGAGAGCCATGCCCCATTCTAGGAATTCGGCCCGTGCCACTGGTGGCGATATCGGCCAATAGCATGCCTGCGCGGGTCGCTGTCGGCGGCGGGAGCCATTTCGGACGCAGGCTGGCAGGAAAGCCGAGCGGTGCACTCTCGTTTCGCGGATTCGGATGCACCGCTCCGCATTCCTGCCACGGAACGGCAATCTCGGGTGCACCGCTCCGCATTCCTGCCACGCGCGAGGCCTCCGCCCCCGTTGCCGAACAACGCCCCCTTGCCGTTCATTCTCAGCCCCCTACACTGAACATTGTTCGGGGAAAGGCACATCGCCCGGGAGGAGCGCCCATGCCACGAAGGGTCACGAGCAGCGACCGGATTCTCGAGGGCTCCGCCGCCCTGGCAAGGGAGCGCGGGCTCGCTTCCCTCAGCATCCGAGGCGTGGCCGGGGCGTGCGGCATCTCGACCGGGACGATCTATGCCTACTTCCCGTCGCGCGACGAGCTCGTCGCGGCCACGGCGGAGAGGCTGTTCGAGGGTGCCTTCCGCGAGTCCTTCTGCCACCCCTCGCCTTCCGAGGGCTACCTCGCCTACTGCGAGCGCCTCTATCGCTCGCTCGACGAGAGGCTCTCCCAAGGGGGCTCCGACTGGCTCGGGCAGTTGCATTCGCTCGACCAGGGAGCCCGCGAGGCCGGCCGGAGGCGCATGGAGAGGCTTCTGGCTCACATGCTCGCAGGGCTCGAGGACGTGCTCGAAAACGACCCGGACGTCCGTCGCGAGAGGCTGGTGGGAGCCCTTCGCCCGGACGAGCTGTGCCGCCTCACGCTCGACGGCATGTTCGACGCCGTGAGGCGGGGCGATCCCGACTGCGACACCCTCTTCGCCCTGCTCGCCCATCTCATCTACGATCGAAAGGACACCCCATGAAACGCACCTTCGGACTCGTCGAGGCCGTGTTCGACATCGCCTACCTGGCGACCGGCGCCACCATCGGCATCGTCCTCGCGACCACGGCCGGCCATTCCGTCCCTCGCATGCTCGCCGGCATCATGGCGCTCACGCTGGCGGGGGGCGACGCCTTCCATCTCGTCCCACGCGTCCGCTCGATACTCTCGGCCGAACCCGCGAGGCTCAGGGCCGCCCTCGGGAGGGGCAAGCAGGTGACCTCCATCACGATGACCATCTTCTACCTGCTCCTCTGGGCGATCGGATGCCTTCTGGCGCCTCTCGCGGGAGACGTCGCCTGGACGGTCGCGCTCGTGGCTTTGGCCGTCGTGCGCGTGGCACTCTGCCTCGCCCCGCAGAACGGATGGACCGACGAGCATCCCTCGGCGAGGTGGGGCATCATCCGCAACGTGCCGTTCGCGGCCATGGGCGTGGTCGTGGCCGTCCACTTCCTCCTCACGGCCGACTCGGTTCCCGCGATGTCCCTCGCCTGGCTCGCCATCGTCATCAGCTTCGTCTGCTATCTGCCCGTCGTCGCCTGGGCGGACGAGCATCCGCCCATAGGGGCGCTCATGCTGCCCAAGACCTGCGCCTACGTCTGGCTTCTCGTGATGTGCCTGGGGCTCTAGGCTCTCGGGGCCGTGCCGCCCTGGCACGGTTGGCTTGCCCTTCGGCACCGTCTCCCGACCGCCAGCCGCGCGGCGTCCGATATGGGGTAGGCAACACGTGGGCAGTGACGTCATCCTTCGCGCGAGGGGACAGGGCCGTGTGGCAGTTCACGTCTGACATCGTCTCCTTCGACGACTTCGAGGTCGCGCTCGGGAGCCTCTCGGAACGCGAGGAGGTCGCGAGCCCGCACGCCCTCCTGTTCCAGATCTTCACCTCGAGCTGCGACCCGGACCACGCCGACCTCCTCCGTCGCAAGGTCCTCCGGAGGTTTCCCCAGGCCCTGATCATCGGCTCGTCGACCTCCGGCGAGATAGCGGGCGATGCCATCCACGAGAGGACCGTCGCCTTCACGGCGCTCGCCTTCGACTCCGCCGACGTCTACGTGGCCTCCTACGACTGCTCCCGCATCGACCCCAGCGTCGCGGGGGCGAGCCTCCGGGAGAGGGTCATGCGACTCGGGGGCGCCGTCGGGGTCGAGGTCCTCTCCACCACCAAGGGCATGGACACCAAGAGCTTCGTCGCCCAGCTCGACTCCCTCCCGGAGGGCATCGAGGTCTTCGGCGGCGGCGCGGACGCCTGGAACGACGGCGGCGACACCATCGTCTTCGACGCGGAGGGCATCCTGGGGCATGGGGCCGTCGCGGCGATCTTCTGCGGCGAGTCGCTCCATGTCGCCACCTCGAACGCCCTGGGCTGGAAGCCCCTGAGCAAGGCCATGGAGATCACCGGGACCAGGAGCGGCGGCAAGACGCTCGTCTCGGTCAACGGGCGCCCCGCGACGGACGTCTACGAGAAGTACCTGGGAGCAGGCAACGACGACGACTTCCATCGCAACGTCCAGGAGTTCCCCATCCTCGTCGAGCGCGACGGCAACCTGCTCACGCGCGTGCCCATCTCGAGCGAGCGCGACGGCTCGATCATCCTCGGCGCCGACGTCGCGGAGGGCGAGTCGCTCCGCATAAGCTATGCAGACCCCGCCGAGATACTCCATGCGGCGTACCTCTCCGCACGGCAGGTCGCGACGTTTGGCCCCCAGGCGCTCCTCGCGTTCTGCTGCATCACCCGGAAGGTGTTCCTCAAGGAGCATGCAGGCTGCGACACGAGGCTCTTCTCGGACCTCGCCCCGGTCGCCGGCTTCTACACGTACGGCGAGATACTCAGGAGCGAGCGGAGCGTCGAGGTCTTCAACTGCTCGCTCGTCGTGGCGGGGATGCGCGAGGGAGAGGCGGCCCCACGGGCAGGCGTCGTGCGCGAGCCCGACGGCCTCCTGCAGGGGCACCTCGCCCTCGTCCAGCATCTCGTCCACTTCGTCGGGGCGACGATGGAGGACCTCGAGCGTGCGAACGCCCAGCTCGAGACCCTCGCGTCCCAGGACAGGCTCACCGGCCTTCTCAATCGGGGCGAGATCGAGGCGAGGCTCGCCGACGAGGCGGAGCGCACCGGCCGGGGCGACGACGTCGCGTCGGTCATCATGATCGACATCGACGACTTCAAGCTGGTGAACGACAGGTTCGGGCACGGCGCGGGCGACTTCGTCCTGGTCTCGATCGCACGGCTGCTCGAGAGGGGCGTCCGGGAGTACGACGCCGTGGGACGCTGGGGCGGCGAGGAGTTCTTCGTCATCCTCTATGGCACCGACCAGAGGCAGGCGACGGCCACGGCCGAGAGGATCCGCAAATCCATCTCGGGCCACGACTTCGGCAGGGCAGGCCACGTCACCGCAAGCGTGGGCGTGGCCCAGGCGAGGCTTGAGGACACCGCCACCTCGCTGTACCACCGCGTCGACACGGCCCTCTACGAGGCGAAGTCCCAGGGCAAGGACCGCGTGGCCGTCGGCTGACGCCCCTTTGGCCCCCGGCCCCTAGCGCCTGGCCGCGATGGCCTCCCCCAGCGCGCAGATGAGCTCCCTCGGCTCGATGGGCTTCGCCACGTGCGCGTCCATCCCCGCCTCGAGGCAGCGCCGGGCATCCTCGGCGAACGCGTCCGCCGTCATCGCGATGATCGGAACGCGCCGCGCGTCGCCTCTCTCCAGGCCGCGGATCGCCTTCGTGGCGGCGATGCCGTCCATGACGGGCATCCGGAGGTCCATGAGGATGGCGTCGAAGTATCCGGGCTCGGAGGCGCAGAAGAGGTCGAGCCCCTCCTTGCCGTCGCGCGCGAGGACGACCTTCGCGCCAGCGCGCTCCCGGAGCACCGTCGAGGAGATCTCGGCGTTCAGGCTGTTGTCCTCGCAGAGGAGGATCCTCTTCCCGGAGATGTCCGCCAGGGGGCGCTCCTCCTGCTTCCCGGCGGAAAGCGCACCCTCGACCTCGGGAAGCGTGAGGAAGACCTTGAACGAGGTCCCCTCGCCCAGCTCGCTCTCGACCTCGATGCGCCCTCCCATGAGGTCGACGAGGCTCTTGACCACGGAGAGCCCGAGGCCCGTCCCCTGGACGCCATACATGCGGCTCTGGTGCTCCTGGGCGAACGGCTCGAACATGCGGCGCTGGAACTCCTCCGACATGCCGATGCCGTTGTCCGAGACATGCAGCAGGGCGTTGTGCCCGTCGGGGTCGCCCTCGAGCCTTCTCGCCTCGAAGTCCACCTCTCCCCCGTCGGGGGTGTACTTGATGGCGTTGGAGAGCAGGTTCAGCGCGACCTGCTGGATGCGAAGCCTGTCGACGCGGATGAAGCGGGGGAACGCCGGGTCGAGATGGGCGACGAACCTCACGTCGCGCTGCTGGGCCATGAGGCTCACCGACTCGGTGGTGGCGGAGAAGAGCTCCCCGGAGTCGCATGTCTCCGGGCGCAGGTCCATCTTGCCGCTCTCGAGCTTCGAGAGGTCGAGGATGTCGTTCACGAGGTCGAGCATCAGCCTCCCAGAGAGGGAGGCCTTCTCGAGGTAGCCCTGGCGGGAGGCGTCGTCGTCGGTGTTGAGGGCGAGGTCGGTGAACCCGATGATCCCGTTCAGGGGCGTCCGCAGGTCATGGCTCATGTTCGAGAGGAAGCGCTGCTCGGCGGCCGTCGCCTGCTCGGCCCGGTCGAGCGCGTCCCTGAGCTGCTCGGCCTGGCGGCGCTCCTTGGCGACGGCCTCCGTGACGTCGGAGCGGGCGATCAGGACCAGCGTGCGCTCCTCGTCCACGTAGGTCATGAGCCAGCGGAGCGTCCTGCCGTCCTTGGTGGCAAGGGTGAGCTGGTAGCTCGACGCCTCCTCGAGCCGCTCGCGGATGGTCTCGACGGAGTGGGCCCGGACCGCCTCCCCGAGCTGCTCGGCGGGGACCATCTGCTCGAGCGCGGCGGCGGCGGCCGACTCGTAGTCCTGGTCGCGGTACTGCTCGGATGCCCCTGAGCCGGTCTCGCCGCCGAAGCGGATCTTGCCCGTGACCATGTCGAGCAGGATGACGAACCCGTAGACCTCCCTGGTCAGGGCACGTACCATGATCTCGTAGCTTCTCTCCTCGTCGATGGCGACGGTGCTCGTGTGCGCCTCGACGTCGTCCGTGTCGGGATTCTGGAGCATGTAGACCCACGTCCTGACCCAGAGCTCCTTCCCATCGGAGGCGAGCACCGGGTAGTCGACCGAGAAGGAGGTCTTCCCCGCCTCGAACGCCGCGAGCAGGCCCATGCGGTCGAGGCCGCGAAGGAGGCGCCTGCGCTCCTCCGCGTTGGGGACCCTGGAGGCGATCCCGGAGACGATGCCGTCCACCGTGGAGTCGCCCTTGAGCTCGCGCACCCACTCGTAGGGGCTCTTCACGTCGACGCAGACGTTCTGCGTGAGGTTGAGGAAGGAGGTTCCGAGGTTGTTCGGGTAGGAGTCCGTGATCTGCTCGACCATGCGCGAGTAGTGCCGCTCGGCCTCCTTCTGCTTCGTGACGTTCTGCATGATTCCATAGGCGATGGTGGGCTCGCCCTCGGCGTTTCTCTGGGCCGTGAAGACGATCCTCTCGCAGCGGGGAGGCATCTCCGGGCGCCAGCTTATCCAGAAGCTCTCCTCGCCGTTGGCGGCCCCTGCCCTGATGCGCTCGGCGAAGGCGAGGAACCTCTTCCGCTCCCCTTCCCCCATCAGGGGAAGGAGGGGCTCCGGGACGCCCTCGAGAACGTCGGGGAGGCCGATGGCGCGATGGCGCGCGCCGGGCAGGTCGATTCTGCGCTCCTTGATGTGGTACTCGAAGATGCCGATGCCGGCCCCCTCGACCACCAGCTCGTACTTCGTCCGCTGCGCGGAGCTCTCGCGGCTCCTGAGCATCGCGTCGGACACGAAGTGCGAGAGCGAGAGGAGGATGGGCCCGAGGTAGCGGATGGTCTTCTCTCCTGGGTTGATGACGCAGATGAGGCTCGCCGCCCTCCCCTCGACCATGACGGGGGCGATGACCAGGGAGCGGATGCCCTGCGCCACGAGGAACGCGTGCTCCCTCGGATGGGCCTCCCTGATCTTGCGGACGTCGTCGACCTCTATGAGCCGAGGGCTCTCGAGCACCGCGGCCCAAGGGACCGCGCAGGCGTCCCCCTCGCCCTCGCAGGGCGACGAGGCGGGCGCGCCCTCGCGATGCCACTCGTAGGCCTCGGACGCCCTCATGCCAGCGACGTTGAGGATACACGCGCGGTCGGCGCCGAAGCTCTCGCAGAGGTCCTGGGTGAGGCGCGCGAGGCGGGTCGAGAGCTCGGTCGGCTCGTCGATGCGACGGATCTCCCCGAGCAGCACGTTCTCGAACCTCAGCGCGAGGTCGCGCTCCTCCTCCTTGCTCCTCTCGATCGCGAGGTTCCTCCGCACCGTGACGATGGCGATGCCCACCAGGAGGGCGACGATGACCACGGCGAAGCCGACGACGTAGGAGACGAGCCTCTGGTCCTGGCTGCTCTGCTCGTTGGCGACGGAGTAGAGGTCGGACAGGGGGATTCCCGTCGCGATGATCCAGTTGTAGGGCTTGTAGAGCTCGGCGAAGGAGTACTTGAGGGCGATCTTCTTGTCGGACATGTTCTGGAAGTAGTAGCTCTGGAAGATGCTCCCGTTGGCCTTGACGCCCTCGAGCTCGGACTCGTAGGGATGGTTGCCGGCAGCATCCTCCATGTTGGTGGAGAGGTACTGGCCCTCCGTGTCGGAGAGGTTGGGATGGATGCGACGGATGGCGTAGTCGTCCCCTCCGTCGTAGTTGACGACCTCGTTGACCCATACGTACTGGTTCTGGCCGTACTTCGAAGCGTATATCTCCTTGCGGATCTCGCCCTTCACGAGGTCGTCGACCGCGCCTTGCGTGGTGAAGGCCGAGATCGTGTAGGAGCCGACGGATGCCCGTCGCAGGTCGAGGACGTCTGCGGCCGAGCTCGAGACGTCGCCGTTCCTCCAGACGGCCGAGCCGCTCGCATCGTCGATCTCGACGAAGGGGACGGCGGTGCCGTCATCCGTCAGCTCGAGGTTTGCGTCGTTGCGCGCCGACTCCAGGAGGGTGGCCTCGGAAGCGTTCCCGAGGGTCTCCATGACGTGGTCTATCTCGTGCTCGTAGGCCACCTCGTCGTCGGCGCGGAGGGTGTCGATGCGGCCGATGATGTTCTCGACGCGGTTCTGCATCACCTCCTCCGCGTTCTTCTTGGCGACCCCCTGGGTGGCCGCGTTCGAAGACGAGAGGAGGAAGGAGACGATTCCGATCATGATGGCGATCATGGCCACGGCGGCGATGAGGAACAGCGCGCCGACGCGCTTCGATGCCTTCCTCAAAGCATTCTCGCCCATAGGGGCACGACACCTCGATCGAAACGCCTCGCCGCTCCAAGGCCCAGATGGCCATACTCGTACCGTAACAGCTGTTAGGGCATGGAATGCCATCAAACTGACGAGTGGGCCGACCCCGTGGCGGAAGGCCCGAATCGGGCGGCAGATGGTAGGAGTCGCAGATTCCCTACGCCCCGAGCATGGACCCTATCGTCCTCATGAGGAGGTCCCTGTCGAAGGGCTTCGGGATGCAGTCGGCCATGCCCGCGTCGCGGCACTCCTCCGCCACCTCGGGGGTGACGTCGGCCGTCATGCCCACCACCGGAACCGTCGGAGCGTCGGGACGGTCGAGCGCCCTGATGCGCCGCGTCGCCTCGAAGCCGTCCATCTCGGGCATGCGCACGTCCATGAGGACGATCGAGAACTCCCCCGGCCTCGAGCGCGCGAAGAGGTCGAGTCCCTCCCGCCCGTTCCCCGCGCAGACGACGCCCATGCCCGCATGCACGAGAACGGTCGTGGCGATCTCCTGGTTGAGGACGTTGTCCTCGCAGAGCAGCGCCGTCTTTCCGGAAAGGGACGGAATCGAGGGAGACCCGCGGCCGGCGTCGCCCCCCGCTTCCGGCGCGGGCATTCCGTCGACCGCGGGGAAGTCGAGGAGGAGGGTGAAGGTGGTGCCCTCGCCCAGGGCGCTCTCGGCCGAGATGCTCCCTCCCATGAGGTCGACCAGGTTCTTCGCTATGGCGAGGCCAAGGCCCGTCCCCGGCTGGTTCGAGACGTGCCCGCCATGCTCCTGCGCATAGGCCTCGTAGATGTGCGGGAGGAACTCCCTGCTGATTCCCACGCCGGTGTCGGCGACGACGATCCTGCACCTCCCGCGGGGATCGGAAGGGTCGACCAGCTCCATGGTGAAGTCCACGGCACCGCCGGCGTCGGTGAACTTCACCGCGTTCGAGAGGAGGTTGATGAGCACCTTCTGCATGGCCAGGCGGTCTATGTCGGCGTAGCCCTTGGGCCCCTTCGTCACGTCGACGCGGAAGCGGACCCCCTTGGCCTCGGCCGTCGCCATGATGGGGATGGTGACGTTGTCGACGAGGGTCGAGACGAGCGTGGGGGCGCTCACCACGGAGAGCGTGTGGCTCTCGATCTTGCTCATGTCGAGCGAGTCGTTGACCAGGTCGAGCATGATGTCGCTCGAGATGCGGATCTTCTCGAGGTAGTCGCGCGTCTGGGGGTCGGGGCAGGCGTCGAGGGCCAGGCCCGTGAAGCCGATGATGCCGTTGAGGGGCGTGCGCATGTCGTGGCTGATGTTCGCGAAGAACAGGGACTTGGCCTGCTGCGCCTGACGCACGTCGGCGACGTAGACGTTATAGGCATAGAAGAAGGCAAGCGCGAGGAGGATGCCGAGGGCAATCATCCCGACCACGAACTGGATGCCCAGCGTCTGGATGATCTGTCGCAGCTCGTCCGACATGGTCGCCCCGTACATGTCCATGAAGAGGTTGACGCGCGTGATCATGTGCGAGACGAGCGAGAGGGCGATGGCCATCATGACGAGAAAGAAGATGGAGCTACGCCAGACCTTGTGTGGGCTCATGGGACCCTGCGAGTCGTCGCCGAGCGCTGCGACGACCCTCTTGCCCCACTCCGTGCGCTCGGTCACGTAGTAGCACAGCATGACCACGAGGACCGAGAAGGCGGTCGTGACGTTGCTGCTCAGCTTGGTGAAGTCGAGGAGGCTGTTGAGGGCCGACTGGCCCGTCTCGGGAAAGAAGAGGCCCATGGACGCATAGACGAACAGGGCGTGCAGGAACTTGGTGAGAACCGTCCCCACGGCCAGCGCCCACCAGACGTTCAGATGCTCCTTGAGCCACGAGAAGATGAGCCCAGCGCAGAGCCCGAAGGCCATCCGCGCCCCAAGGCTGACGACGAGGCTCCCCCAGGGGTTGGGGCTCCCGAACGGCGAGAAGAGGGCGTTGGCGCTCCCGGCCGGGTTGAGCGAGGCGTTCCAGATGCTCACGAGGCCGAACACGGCGCCCAGGAGGATGCCGCCCTCCCAACCGAAGTAGAACGCCGCGAGGAACACCGGTATCTGGAGGGTCGTAATCGAGACGGGGCTGATGTTGATGAAGCCGATGCTCGAGAAGGCGAGCAGCATCTCCAAGGCCACGAGGGAGAGGATGCCGAAGAAGCGCACCCGCGAGAAGCGAACGCGAGACTTCATGTCCCTCCCCTCGAGACGTCGTGGACATCAATCGCATTCTCACAGAGAACGCCCGCCCGTCGCGACGAGAATCCGCCTCGCGTCGGCCTTCGTGCCGTTCCCGCCCGCAAACGAGAGGCACCCGCCTCTCAGGAGGCAGGCAGCGGATGCTCGGCGATGTAGGCCTCGAGGATGGCCGCGGCATCGAAGACGAGCTCCTGGCAGGGCCGCTTGCGATAGTAGCCCGCGGTGCGCTCGCTCGGATCGGGGCGATCGGGTCCGGGCGAGAGGCCCAGCAGCTCGCGGCAGACGATCGAGCCGTTCCTCTCCCTGAACTCCCCCGCCAGCTCCTGGATCCGGCGGTAGTGCTCCGCCTTGGCCGCACGGTCGGTCGGGTCCGAGTAGCCATAGGCGAGCCCCGCGACCATGGACATGCCGCTGACCGCGCCGCAGACCTCGCGCATCCGGCCCATCCCGCCGCCGAAGGAGGAGGCGAGCCGGGCCGCCTCCTCGTGGCTCAGCCCGCAAAGGTCCTCGTAGGCGAGCAGCACCGCCTGGGAGCAGTTGTAGCCCGCCGTGAAGAGCTCCCTCGCCCGCGCGCCACGCTCGCTGCTCTCGTAATCGACCTGCATGTGCCGCCTCCGATCCTCGGTTATGCCCTTCTTACCCAAGACGGGACGGCACGCAACGGCTAGGCTCCCAGCCCGGACACCCACGCGTCAATGGAACCCTGGGAGGCACCGGCGGAAAGCCTCTTGCCCTCCCGCACGTCGGCGCCGGGGCAGAGCGCACGCATCCGGCGAGGCGCCTGCCCGAGACCGCTGCCGCCGCTCGTGGCGAAGGGGATGACGACCTTCCCGGAGAGGTCGTATGCCTCGAGGAAGGCATCCACGATGCGCGGCTCGACGTACCACCAGATGGGAAAGCCGACGAACACCGCCTCGTAGGAGCCCATGCCCTCGACGCACGAGGCCATGGCCGGACGCGCGGCCTCGTCGGCCATCTCGCGGCTGCTCCGGCTCGTCCTGTCATTCCAGTCGAGGTCCGCCGCGGTGTAGCGTTCGACCGGCTCGATCTCGAACAGATCGGCGCCTGCCGCCCTCGCGACCTTGCGCGCGACCTCCCCCGTCGTCCCGGTTGCCGAAAAATACGCGACCAGCTTCTTGTTCATGCCGCCCTGTCCTCTCGTCCTGTGCCACGGCCCCCGCCGCGTCCGCTGGCTACGATTCTTGAACTTAAACTAAGGTTCATGTCAAGGGTCGCAGAGAAAGCCACCGTTTCCCACACAGGCTTTTTACGCATCGCCGCCAGTGAGGCCACGTGTGACGCCGAGCCCGCTAACCCCGTACGTCACGAAGGCGCTTGACGCCCAGGGCGGCAAGGGCGAGCCCGAGGAGCGCGACCGGGAGGGTGGGCGGCGTCGCATCGCCGGTGACGGGGGTGGTCACCGAGCCGTCTGCGGAGGCCGACGCGGGAGTCGTCGGGCTCTCGGGATTGATGGCTGAGAACCTCGCGGTGAGGGCCTGCGCCTCGTTCGCGGGCACCGAGTAGGTGGCGTCGGTGGAGACCAGGGTGTCCCCCGAGTACCAGCCGAGGAAGGCGTGGCCCGTCTCGGCCGTCGCCGTCCAGGTGGCGGTGTCGCCCTCGCGCACGTCGAGCGTCGAGGCCGCGCTGTCCCGCCAGTCGGAGACGGTGGCGGAGCCGCCGGCCGTCGCGTCGGCTCTCACGGTCACGTCGTCTGTGGAGAGCTTCGAGGCGGCTGCCTGAGGCAGCGTGAAGAGCCCATGGACCTTCGACCCGTCGCCCACGTCGACGCAGTCCAGGTAGAGCCTGCCGCCAAGCATCGACATCGAGCTCACGGTAGAGCCGCTCGACGAGCGGCTCCCGAAGCTGCCCAACCTGGTCACGCTGGCATCCGACCCGATCAGCTGGAAGTCGCCCAGGTTGGTCGCGGACTGGCCGGCGATGACGAAGCCTCCGCCCACGGCGGCCTGGGGCAGGTCCTCGATCTCGTCGACATCGTTGTCATCCATGGTGCCATAGCCCGGCAGCTCGCCCACGAGGCTGAACGCCGCCGTAGCGGGGTCGAGCTTCGCCAGGCTCGCGGATTTGGGGGTGCCGGCCGTCGTCGGATTCATCGAGATGCCGTAGAGGCTCCCGGCAACGGGCAGGAGGTGGATGGGATAGTCGGTCGTACCGTGATCGACGATCGCGCTCCTGAACGAGTCCGCGCCGGGCGCCAGGGTGAGCAGCTCTCGAATGACCGCGTCCGATCCGGGGTGCCGGAGGAAGCAGCACACGGTGCCGCCGCAGGAACTGGCATGGAGATTCAGCAACGCAGTCTTCTTCACATCCGACTGGCTCCAGATCTCCCTGAAGCCAGACCAGGAGTTCGTCGCGATGTCGTACACGTCGCACACGACCGCGACACGCTGCGTCGTGTCAGACTGCCCCGACGAACGGTGGAGGACGAACGCATACAGCTTTCCGTTCGCGTAGGCGTAGCACGGGTCTTCCACGCTCTCCTTCGACGCTCCCGTCAAGGCTGAGCCCGAGGCGGCAAGCGACGTCCAGGTCGACGAGGGGTCAGAGGGATTCGCGTTGGAATAGAGGAACGTGCCATAGACATCTGCGTAGAACAGGCGATCGGTCGACGAGACGAGCGTGCCCTTCCCCACGGTCCTGGAGGTGGGCAGGTCCTGGATGCGCGTGAAGCTGTCATGCGAGACCTCGGGCGTGGTGTACGAGGCATCGTAGGAGCGACCGTTCGCGTCTACCACGTCGAAGCGGTGCGCCTTGCCGTCGAGAAGCGACGACGAGGCCGTGAAGGCGATCGAGCCGGCCTGCGTTCCCACGGCGGCAGGCGTTCCCGTGTGCGACGTGTCGTCCACGTAGAGCTTCGCTCCGTCGAGATTGTAGCCGTGCACCGTGACCTGGTCTCCCGACGTCGTGATCGACCAGGTGTTGGCGTTGACCTTGGAGCTGTCGACGGCAGCGTCGAAGGAGAGGCGCCCGCCCGAGGCGACCTTGGCCTGGTCGGCCTCGGATGCGAGCAGCTCCGTGCCGCCACAGATGCGGCCGCGCAGCTGCAGGGCGCTTTCGTTGGGATAGAGCGAAGCAAGCTCTCCCACGGCACCCGTCACCTCGGGAGCGGCCATCGAGGTTCCGAAGAGGAAGTCATAGGGCGAATAGGCGCTCGAGGAGTCGGCCGTGGGGTCCGTCGACCTGCCCACGCCAAAGCCCGTCACGAGGCATGAGTAGGTGCCACTCGATGCCATGTCTTTATCGCTCGACATGAAGCCCACCTTGACCACGGCATACAGCACGGGGTCGTTCGCGTCGATCGTCTTGAGCGTGCCCCCTATTTCCCCGCAGCCGTCCTTGGACGCGGTGCTGCCCATCATGTTCTTGCTCAGGGAAGACATCTTGGCATCGCGCAGATCGGAGTAGGCAATCGCCATGGCGTTTTCGTCGAAGTCGACCGCCTCGGACGTGACGTTGACCGTGTAGTCGGCCGGGTCGAGGTCTGTCCTCCCGTAGAACACGCTCGTGTTGTCGACTCCCCCGCTCACGTTGTCGACTCCCCACATGAGCATCGCGCCCACGCTCTGCGGGTCCACGCCCGCGGAGCGGACCTTGTCGTAGTCGATGGTGATCTTGACGGCATCCTCGCCGCGGCAGGTGTAGGGAGTGCCGTTCGCGTCGGAGGTCGACACCGTGAGAGCCGACTGGTCGGCGAGGACGTTCCCGCTCGTGTCACCGAGCAGGGCGAGGACCACGCCAGCGTTATAGAGGCTGGCGATGTCGGTGTAGTAGGAGAGCTTGTCCGCCTTGCCGTTTGGGTTCGTCTTTGCGTCATAGGTACCGCTCCTGTGGGAGAGGAGCGCGTTGAAGTACGTGGTGCCCATGCTGTCGGGCAGGGTGGAGAGAATCTTGCAGCCAGGTGCCGCGAGGTCGACGCCCGTCGCGTTGTAGTTGCTCCAGGAGGCGAGCGCGTTGTCCTCGTTGCTCGCGGCGACCGTGATCATGTAGGGGCTCTGGAGCATGACGATCGTATGTTCTTCGGCACTGTCCACCCCGTCGTTGCCCGCCGAGAAGACGCTGAGCACCCCGGCCTTGCCGGCCTGGTTCACGACATAGTCGAGCACAGAGTCATAGGCGGACGTGGACGTCGGTCCCCAGGAGTCGTTGACGGCAACGACGTTGACGCCGGCGAGCTTGGCACGGATCAGATACTCGTAACAGGCGACGCTGTTGATGTCACGCATGCCCGTGCCATTGCAATCGTTGCACAGGCCCATGATCTTCGTGTGGCCCGTGCCCGCCACGCCGGCGACGCCCGTGGCGTTGTTGGCCTGGGCCGCCACGATGCCCGCGCAGTGCGTCCCGTGATCGGGAAGCTCGGTGTTTGAGTAGTCCGGGGTGGGGTCATAGGCGCCGGTGACGCTGTTGTAGCCATGGGTACCGGCCGGTCCCAGACCCAGGCCGCCGGGGTTCGACCATGCCACGCCCGCGAGGTCGGGGTTTGAGAAGTCGATGCCGGTGTCGAGGACCGCGATCACGTTGTCAGACGTGCCGGACGTCTCCGCCGTGAGCGCGGTCTGCTCGTCGATGCCGCCCACGGAGCCCGAGAGGTTGTACTGCAGGTCGGAATAGGTGTCCTTGGTGAGAGAGGACGGCTGGTAGACATAGTCGGGGCTGGCGCACTCGACGAAGTCGAGGGCCTCGAGGGAGCCGACGAGGTCGGCCACGCTCATGTCGTCGCGCTCGACGAGGGCGACACGCACGTCAGAGCCGGACGCAAGGGTCGTGCCCGTCGCCTCCGACTGCACCGAGAGGGCCCCATCCGCCTCGGCGGCAGACGAGGCGGCAGCCGAGTCTGCGGCAGAGAGGTCCCAGGTGCTCGTCGCGGAGAAGCCCGCGTCCGCGAGGGGGTCGGAGTCCGACTGGATCGAGATCTCCCCCGTCGAGCCCTTGGCGGCACCGCTCGCGTGATAGACGACGAGTGCCTGGCCCGAGACGCACGAGCCGTCAGACTCGGCCTGGGCGATGAGGTCGCGGGTACCGGTCGACGCGGAATCGTCTCCCTCCGTCGCCAAGGCGACGGAGGACGCAGGCAGCATCCCCGCGGGAACGAGCGCGAACGCGAGCAGCACGCTGAGAATCGAGGCCGTGAGCCTCGAGGTGAACTGGTGGCGACGCGTCATGAGAATGCTCCCGGATCATCGAATAGGTAGCCGAGAATCGGCCGCCTATTCGAGTCTAGGCACTTTGTGGTCCGCAGAAGACCTGCAATCGGCCTACGCTCGCAGACGACCACGCCGAGCGGCACGCCAAGCCCGCGCGGGAAAGCCGAACGCATAAAAATGCAGGCTGTGGCACGGATTTTGCCCCAGGAGGCCCGATTCCGGAGAAAAGAGCAGGCTGTGGACCACAGCCTGCAGAATCCTGCGGGCAGGGGGTGCGATACCCATCACGACGCTCGGGGCCTAGCGCGGGAAGACCACCGTGAGCAGCATCTTGAACGGCTCGTCGGCATGGAGCGAGTGGGGCACCTTCGCGGGCATGACGAGCGCCTCGCCCGCCTGCACGCGACGCTCCTCGCCACCCACCACGAAGCGGCCCGTGCCCTCGATCACCTGCACGAACGCATCACCCGTCGAGTCGTGGGTGGAGATCTCCTCCCCTTTCGCGAAGGCGAACAGGGTGATGCTCACGGCGTCGTTCTGCGCGAGCGTCTTGCTCACCACCTCGCCGTCGCGCACCTCGACCTGAGCGGCCAGGCTGACGACCTCGTCCTGCGGGAAGTTCTTCACGTATGCCATCTCAATCCTCTCCCAGCATCTTCTCCAACGCCTCCGCATGGCTCCGGCGCTTGCGCGTCCCGGTTCCCAGCAGGGCGACCATTCGAAACGATCCGTACTTCGCGCGAAAGGCCTCCGTGGCCCCCCGCTCGCCCATGAGCCCGCGATACTCCCTCGCGTACTCCTCCCAGCCGATCTTTCCGTGGACGTAGCGGCCGAGAAGCTCGTCTGAGGGTGCGAACTGCTCGTCATGGACGTACGCGGCGCCCGTGAGCGCGGGAACGAGATAGGCCAGGTCGCCTCTCTTCGTGAAGCCGCAGAGCTGGTTGGTGTTTCTCAACCGCACGTCCAGGACGAGGTCGACGCCACGGGAGCGCAGGGTCTCGAAGAAGCGCTCGGCGCTCGTCTCGTAGGCGCTCATCACGACGATTCCCGGCATCTCCATGGCCCGCACCCCTCTCCGCTCGCGCTAGTCCAGTATCCGGCCGTCAGTCGCGATGGTCACGACGCGCCACGGGATCATCTTGCCGCTGGCGATGAGCGCCTGCTGCACCGCGTGCTGCATCCCGCCGCAGCACGGCACCTCCATGCGGACGACGCACACCTCGCGGACGTCGTTGTCGCGGATGATGGCGCCGAGCTTCTCGGAGTAGTCGACGTCGTCGAGCTTGGGGCAGCCGATGAGGCAGACGTGCCCGCGGATGAAGCGCTGGTGGAAGTCGGCACGCGAGAAGGCCGTGCAGTCGGAGGCGACGAGCAGGCGGGCGCCGTCGTAGAAGGGCGCCCGGGGAGGCGCGAGCTTGATCTGGATGGGCCACTGCGTGAGCTCGGACTCGGGCGCGCCTGCGCTCGTGGGAGCGGCAGCAGGGGCAGGGGCCGCCGCGTTCCTCTCCATCGTCCGGACCCGGCTGCCAGGGCAGCCCGAGAACGGGGCGTGGCCGGCGGCGTGCGTCGGGCGCTGCGCCGTCACGGGCCTGCCCGCGGCTGCGCGCTCTGCCTTGTGCCTCTCGACGGCTCCCTCGTCGTAGGCCGCGGCCTCGCGCTCCTCGAACGTGATGGCATCTGCCGGGCACGCCGGCAGGCAGTCGCCCAGGCCGTCGCAGTAGTCGTCGCGCAGGAGCTTGGCCTTGCCGTCGACCATGCCGATGGCACCCTCGTGGCAGGCGTCGGCGCATAGGCCGCAGCCGTTGCACCTCTCCTGGTCGATGGTGATGATCTTTCGCTTCATGGGGTCTCCTCCTGAGTCGTGGTCGCGTCGCGGGTCTCGCCGGGCTACTTGCCGAGGAGCTCGGCGAGGTCGGCCTCGGGTGTGGTCGTGGGGGCGAGGCCGTAGGTCTTCACCAGGTAGTCGAGCACGTTCGGCGAGACGAACGCGGGGAGCGTCGGGCCCGAGCTTGATGTCGTGGACGCCGAGGGCGAGCAGGGTGAGCAGCACGGCCACGGCCTTCTGCTCGTACCAGGAGAGCACGAACGAGAGGGGCAGCTCGTTGACGCCGCACCCGAAGGCGTCGGCCAGGGCGAGGGCGACCTGCACGGCGCCGTAGGCGTCGTTGCACTGGCCCATGTCGAGGATGCGAGGAAGCCCCGCGACCTCGCCCAGGTCGAGGTCGTTGAAGCGGTACTTGCCGCAGGCAAGAGTGAGGACGACGGAGTCCGCAGGGGTCTGCCTGACCAGCTCGGTGAAGTAGTTGCGCCCCGGACGCGCCCCGTCGCAGCCGCCCACCAGGAAGAAGTGGCTTATCTTGCCCTCCTTGACCGCCGAGACGATGTCCCCGGCGTGGTCGAGCACGAAGCCTCGGCCGAAGCCCGTGGTGACCTGGGTGCCTCCGTTGACGCCGTGCATCTCGTGGGCCTCAGGGTATCCGCCCAGTTCGATGGCGCGGTCGATGACGGCGGAGAAGTCCTTCGTCCCCGCGACTTCGTCGACGTGGGCGAGGCCGGGATAGGCCACGACCTCCGTGGTGAACACGCGGTCCGCGTAGCTCGCCCTGGGCGGCATGAGGCAGTTCGTGGTGAACAGCACCGGCGCCGGGATGCCGTCGAACTCCTTGCGCTGGTTCTGCCACGCGGTGCCGAAGTTGCCCTTGAGCTGGGGATGGGCCTTGAGCTTGGGGTAGCCGTGCGCAGGGAGCATCTCGCCGTGGGTGTAGACGTTCACGCCGCGGCCGTCGGTCTGCTCGAGCAGCAGCTCGAGGTCGCGCAGGTCGTGGCCAGTGACCACGACGAAGGGACCGGGCTCGACCGCGAGGGGCACGGTCGTGGGAACGGGGTCGCCGTAGGTGGAGGTGTTCGCCTCGTCGAGAAGCGCCATGCACGCGAGGTTGGCGCGGCCCGCCTCCTCGACGAAGGGCAGCATCTCGGCGAACTCGGTCTCGTAGCCGATGGCGAAGAGGGCGCGGTACATGAACTCGCTGATCGCCGGATCCCTGCGGCCGAGCACCATGGCGTGGTAGGCATAGGCGGACATCCCGCGGAGCGCGAAGAGCACGATCGACTTGACCGAGCGCAGGTCCTCGTCGGCCCCCCAGAGCTCGGAGAGGTCGTAGTCCTCGACACGGCCGCACTCGGAGGTGCAGTCCGAGCAGTCCGGGGCGAGCCGCTCGCGCTCGGCGTGCACGCGGTCGATGACGCCGCGCACGGCGACCGGGTCGAAGTCGACGTTGGTGATGGTCGTGAAGAGCCCCTCGAGCAGGACCCTATCGGTCTGGGCATCGGGGTCCCTGAGCTCGGTCGCGCGGGCGAGCCCCACGAGCGCGCCCGTGAGCTCGTCCTGCAAGCCCGCCACCTCGGCAGGCTTCCCGCACACACCAGCACGACCCGTGCATCCCGAGCATCCCGCGGTCTGCTCGCACTGGAAGCAGAACATCTCACCCATCGTCGGCTCCTCCCGTCGAAACTTCGTCTTGAGGAGAGTAGACTCCAATGCGCAGGCATTGTCTGTTGTATTTACAACAAACGCGAAAAGAGGGCCTACCATGCCGCCGAGCGACGAGATGATCCGGGCCTGCGAGGGCTGCGCCCTCTTCGAGGGCATCGACAAGGGCGATCTTCCCGCCTTGCTGGGATGCCTCGGGGCACGCGAGCGCTCCTTCCGGAAGGATGACTTCGTGCTGCGCGCCGATACGGAGACGAGGCGCTTCGGTCTCGTCGCCTGCGGCGTGGTCATCATGCAGAAGGAGGATGCCTGGGGCAACCGCAGCGTCGTAGGAACCGCGGCGGAGGGCGACACCTTCGCGGAGAGCTTCGCGTGCGCCGCCCGCCCCCTGCTGGTGAGCGTCGTGGCGCAGACGGATTGCACGATCCTGTTCCTCGACGCGGGCAGGCTCCTCAAGACCTGCTCCTCTGCCTGCGCGTTCCACACGCGGCTCATCGAGAACCTGGTCGCAGACGTCGCGGGCAAGAACGTCGCCCTCAACGGCAAGCTCGGGCACCTCGCGCAGCGCACCACGCGCGAGAAGGTGCTGAGCTATCTCGACGCGCAGTCGAGGCGCGCGGGGTCTGCTCGGTTCGACATCCCCCTCGACCGGCAGCAGCTCGCCGACTACCTCTGCGTGAACCGCAGCGCGCTCTCCGCGGAGCTCTCGCACATGCGCGAGGAGGGGATCATCGCGTATCGCCGCAACCGCTTCGAGCTGCTCGGGGCGAGGCCGACGGGCCAGCGGCCAGGTCGCGTCCCGTGACCGGCCGTGGCCTCACGCGCGCTCGATCTCCCCGCAGAGCTCGATCAGCCTCTCGGCCTTCCTCGCATTGCGCGGGCCCTTCCCCTGGATCATCTCGAGCAGCTCCTCGACCCGCGCCGCATCCCCGCCTTGATGGAAGACGTCCGCGACGCAGAGGTTCAGGAGCGCCACCCCCGAGAAGAAGATGTCGATGTCCTTGCCCTGCATCTGTCGATGCGCGATCTCGAACGCGAGGTCGGAGTCGTCGTCGAGCAGGCGCGCCATGTCGCCGAGCGTGCCCTTCCCCAGCCAACGGAACGCGTCGAGGTAGACCAGGGGGTTCGACCGCTCGACGTCGGCCCCGTTGACGGAGGCGATTCGCTGGACGAGGGGCTCGAAGGGCGACGACGTGAGCCACTGGTCGTACGAGGCCTCGTTGAGGGAGATGTCGTCGAGCGCGGCGCGGTCCTTGAGGCTGCGCCTGACCTGGCCGCAATACTCCTCGATGCCGCCGCGGATGTTCTCGAACTCCTCGTCCGCTATCTCGAGGAGGCCCGCGAGCCGGTTGAACTCCCGGGTGAGCTCCTTGGGGAGCGGATAGCTCGACTTGTAGCCCAGGTCGTGCTGGATCTCCGCCCAGACGTGCTGGAGCACGGAGCGCAGCTGTATCTCGAAGCGATAGACGTTCACGTTGGGGTGGGCGGCGTTGTGGTAGACGGCCTTGGGAATCCGGCAGACGTAATGCAGGGAGAGGTACCCGAAGCGGTCGGGGTCGAGCACGGCGCGCTTGTCGATGGAGTTCTCCCAGTCGACCTCGAAGACGGACTCGATGAGCCTGGCGACCTCGTCGACGTCGTCTGCGAAGTAGGTGACCACGCGAGCCCCGAGGATGTCGGTGACGTCGGCGAGCGCACGGTACTTCTGCCCCTTGAGGTCGAGCTTTCCCGCGAGGCTCTCCTCGGCCTTGATGCGCGCCGCCACGGCGTTCACCGCCAGGCCGCTCTCGGAGATCGCCCCCTCGAGCTGCTCGAGCACGATGTCCTGCATGATCCCGTAGTCGGGAAGGGCCTTCCGGTACTCGCCGAGAATCGCCTCGCAGTGCTTGTCCATTCGGTTGCCTTCCCCGTCAGGGCATGACGAGACCCAGGGTGCCTAGCACCTCTTGTTGGATCTCGGACCGCTCTTCCCCGACACGGAGTCGAGCTCGTCGCGCTGGGACTTCATATCCGAGGAGGCGTCGCCGACGCCACCCGCCACCGCGTCGAGCTGGTCCTCCGAGATGGCCTTGTCGGCCCGGATGGACTGCAGTCTGTCGAACGCCCGGGATGCCTCTCCGATGGTGCCGTGCAGCCCATAGCTCGCCGCGAGTGCCTGGAGCTCCTGCGCGTTCTCGCACCTCTCCGCCTTGGCCCTGAACTCCTCGTTGCCACTCAGCTCCTCATAGCTCCTGCCAACCATGGCCGTCTCCCTTCTCGTCCTGTCCGAAGCCCCTCACGGGGCGATTGCCGTTCCATGCAGATATGCCATGAGACGCCATCCCGGCAAAGCCCCATTCCCGCAGGCGTTGGAACTTTTCCCGAATACGGTCGTCGGGGAGCCGTGAGGATGGGGGCGACACGGCGGCGGGAAGACGGCGTTGAAGCTTTCTTAATGTCGCGGACGCCTTCCAACTGGGACCTATCCCTCCGGCAGCTCGTCGACGAGGGCACCGAAGAACCTCTCCTTGATGGGATTGTCAATCAGGCTCACGGGCTTGATCTGAGGTGCCGCGGTGCCGTTCTTGTGAGCCATCATCTCGCGATAGAGGACGTGCGTCTGGGGCTGGTTGAAGACGAGCTCCAGCGGGGCGAACATGCCCTTCTGGACCTTCGCGCCATAGGAGGGGTTGGCCTTCTCCATCGCCTCCTCGAGGATCCTCGCGTAGGCGGAGAGGGGGCGGTCGTATCTCGACTCGACTGGCTCCAGGTAGAGCTTGTAGCGGTTGGGGTACTCGTCGGTTATGGCCTGGATGGCATACTCGATGACCTCGAGGCCGGTCTCCTCCTGGAGCCGCTCGACGCTCCACTTGAGGTGGCGCATGTTGGTCTTCTCGCCGGCCATGTTGATGACCTGTCCCAGCCTGTAGCGGAACTCCACCTTCGGGGTCTTGTTGTAGAAGTCCGTGACCTCGACGACGTCGCCCATGCGATAGCGGTAGAACCCCGAGAGGTTGGTGATGACGGTCTCGTACTCGTGGTTGAGCTCGAGCTGCGCCACGTCGAGCGTGGGAGGGTTCTCGTCGTAGGCGTGCTCGAGGGGTATGAACTCGAAATAGCCGGCGGTGGTGGTCATGAGGAAGCTCGTCTCCTCGACCCCGTCGGCGACGCCGAACAGGCCCTCGCTCGCGCTCAGCGTGACGTTGTCGAACGGGACCGGCCCCGTGTAGCGGCGGAGCATCTCGGAGTGCGTGGCGAACCCGCCGGTGCCGATGGCATAGACGAACTGGAGCCCGGGCCAGAGCTTGGGGACGACGGGCTTGGTGTCGACCTTCTCGAACGCCCTCCTGATCTCCTCGGCACGCTCCGGCATGGGCTTGATCCTCTTCATCACCGACGCCCGGGCGTCGTCGGAGATCTTCACCTCGTCGTTTATAGTGCCCGTGCGGATGTCTTCCACCAGCATGTCGATGTTTCGCTCCATGTAGATGAAGACGTAGAGAATCATGGTCGCGAACGTGGAGGTGAGGGCCGACACCTTGGGGCTCGTGAGCATGAAGCGCGCGTGGAGGTAGCTGGCATCGGTCTCCTCGTCGCGGAAGATGGCCTCCTCGGGGGTCGCGTAGAGGTACTTGAGGAGCGGCCTCATCTTGAGCATGTACATGCCCGAGCCCGAGCCCTTCGGCCTGCCCTTGGCATCGTAGGTGACCTTGGTCTCGAGGAAGATGTAGGCCAGGTCGCTCGAGAGCCGCTGCCCCTTGCCGCGGAGGTAGTCGTCGATGACCGCATAGGCGTACGCGAGCTCGCAGGAGAAGTGGACGCCCATCATCGCCTTGGACTGCGGGATGTGCTTGGGGACCCCCACGCTTCCCGACGTCGCGGAGAAGACCTCGGGGTCCTTCGCCTGCAGGACGTTCGACTCGCCGGCGAGCATGCGCTCGATGGGCTCGGCGTAGTCGGCATAGGTCGTGAGGGGCACGCGCTCCCTGTACTGCCGGGCCGTCTCGATCTGCGCGAAGCCGTGCGCCCGCCCGAACTCGGTCGCCTCGTTCTCGCGGACGAGGCCCATGAGCAGCTCCTCCTGGGCAGCCCTCGGATCCCTGGACTGCTCGTGGACGAGGGCGCGCTGCTTCTTGCCCACCGAGACGAACACGTCGTTGGAAATCTTCGTGAGGATGCCCATGGTGCCCCCTGAGTTCTCCGCCTGGTCGCGATGCGTCCCGAGGACAGTGTCGACGCGCGTCCGGGCACGGGTGGGGGCACGTCGGCAAGCGGGCGCAGGGGGGCAAGCGAGGGTTCGGGAGGCCGCCCTCCTGACGGCCTCCCGAAGCCCAAGTTTAAGGTTTCTTAAACAATCGCCGAGGACGTCACGGAAGGGCGGGAAGGCCCTCGAAGCGTCCGCGGGACCGAGTCGGGCGTTTTGCGGATGCGTGGGACTTTTCGGGGACCCGCCTCGCGCCGCTGCCCGAGAATAACGTAGGACAGCGGCAAGCGACCGTACGGAGGAAGACATGTCGACGGAGAGAAAGATCGTCAAGGTGATTGGCCTCATCGTTTTTCTGCTGGGCTTCATGGCGCTCATACCGGGAATAAAGGCGTTCGTCACGGGAGGCGTGACGGTATCGAGCTACAGGCTCTTCGAGGGCAGCTTCGACCTGGTCTTCGCGGCGGTCAACTTCGCCATCGGCGTCCTGGGCATCAGGGGCGCGAACACCCCCTCGAAGTCGGGCCCCTTCAAGACGCTCTGCCTCGTGTGCGCCTCTGCCGAGGCCATCTGCCTGGTCGTCGTGCTGATCGTCTTCGGGACCGCCGTCGTCCAGTTCCTCCCCGTCATCGTGCCCTACTTCGCCGTCCTGGTGGCGGGATACGTGTTCGGCCGGAAGGTGTACGAGAAGTCCCAGAAGTAGGGCCGCGGCTCGTTTCGCACCCAGAAGGGCCAAGGGCCCTACCACGTCACGCGATAGCCCTGCCCGCGCCTCGACTCGATGGCCACGCCATACGGCGCGAGCTTGCGGCGCAGCGACGAGATGTGGTTGTGGACGGCATGCACGTCGCCGTTGGGGTCTGCGTTCCATGCGCCGCGGAACAGCTCCTCGGCTGTGAGCCAGCTGCCCCGGACCCCGCACAGGAGCTCGAGCACCGCGTACTCGTGGGGCGAGAGGAGCAGGTCGTGGCCGCCGACGAAGACCTGATGCGCCGAGTCGTGCCACTCGAGCGGCCCCGTGCGCGCCTCGCGCGGGCGGGCCAGGCGGGCCCCCCTTCTCAGGAGTGCCTCCACCCTCAGGAGCAGCTCATCGGTGAGATAGGGCTTGCCCAGGTAGTCGTCGCCGCCCCGGCGCAGCCCCTCCACCACGTCCGTGGGCGTGTTGAGCGCGGAGAGGAACAGTATCCGCACATCGGACTCCTCGCGCAGCTCGCGGCAGAGGTCGAGGCCGCTGCCGTCGGGCAGGAGGATGTCGAGGATCACGAGGTCGGGCTGCTCGCGAGCCACCGCCTCGCGGCCGGCGGCGAGCGTGCGGGCACACGCCACCTCATAGCCGGCAAGCTCGAGCAGATCCCGGTTGGCGGCCATGATGTCGCCGTCGTCCTCGACGATGAGGATCCTCGCGAGCGTCTCGTCGCGATGCTGGCCGGCAGCCCGAGGCGCGCCTTGTCCCATGCCCGTCACTCCCCCGTCTCCGCATCACCCGCAGGCAGCGTGAACGTCACCGTGGTGCCCTCGCCGGGCACGCTCTCGAGCCTGATGGTGCCACCGCCGTCCTCCACGATCTGCCGGCAGAGGGCAAGTCCCAACCCCGAGCCGGCATCGCCGCTCACGCCGCTCTCGAACGCATGCGCGGCGAGCTCGGCCGACATGCCGGTACCGTGGTCGGTCACGCTCACCTCCACGCCCCCGCCATCGGTCGCATGCGCCGACAGGATGATGACCGCCTGGCTGCAATGCCTGTTCGCGTTGACGATGAGGTTGTAGAGCACCTGGAGCACCCCGTCGGGCACGAAGCTCGCGACGAGGGGCTTGGCGGGGACGTGCACCGCCACGTGGTTGCCGTGACGTGCGCACACCGGATCGCAGAACGTCGCAGCCCTGCGCAGCACAGGCGCCACGTCATCCGTGGTGCGCGCGACGCGCCTGCCCCTCTCGGCGTCCATGTCCTTGATCTGCTCGACCATGCGGCCCAGGCGCACGGCCTCATGCTCGATCACGTCGAGGTTGGCCTCGGTGCGTTCGTTCACGGCACCCATCTGGAGCTGGCGCTTCGTGAGCCCCGCATAGCCGCCCATCACGGTGAGCGGCGTGCGCATCTCGTGGCTGATGTCGCGCATGAAGTCTGCCCTCATGCGGTAGAGGTCGGAGAGCTCGCGGTTGGCCTCGAGCATCTCCTCCTCGCGGTCGCCGGCGAGCTCGAGGGCCTCCTGCGCGCGGCGCATCTCCAGGGTGAGCGCCACCATGTTGAGGAAGACGAAGGCCATCATCCCCACCTGGTTGAAGTTGAAGTCCGCGGTCTTGCGGTAGAGCACCGCGTCCACGATGGCAGGCACCGCCACGCACAGGAACCCCACCGCCACGAGCAGGTACTCCGTGTGCCTCCACTCCTCGCGATGGCGCGTGACGCCCCAGATGACGCTCGCCGAGAAGACCGCGAGGTAGACGGCCTCCACGTAGACCACCCCCTGCGTCATGGGGCTGTAGACGGTGGACGGGAGGATGCCGTAGATCGCGATGCCCACGCCGCAGAGGCCGTAGCCCACGCGCTGGACCACCCTGTTCGTGGCGCCACGGAACATCGCGTCGTAGAACAGCAGCAGGAGGAGCAGGGCGCAGACGAACGAGGCGTGCTCGAGCCTATGGCCGAGGTACCAGTCGAGCTCGGGCAACAGCACCATCACGGGCTTGGGGTTCACGAAGGCATCACGCACCATAAGAGAGAGGCACGCGAAGGCGAACCACAGGAACTGCCTGCGTCCTGGGCTGAAGAGCCCCACGCCCAGAAAGAGGAGGCCCGCCGCCAGCAGCACGCCCAAGGGGAGCTCCGCGCGGAGCATGCTCGCCTCGGCGAGGTGGAACACCTGGTCCTGCGGTCCCAGGTAGAGCTCGAAGATGGAGCCCTTGGCATGGCAGAAGTTCGCCCTCTGGATGACGATCTGGGTGGTGTCGCCCGTCGCGGCGAAGGCGACCGTGTAGTGGCGCGTGCGCGGCACGAAGCCCTCGGCGGTGCCGCTCACCGTACCCACCTCGGAGACGAGCTCGCCGTTCACCCACACCCTCTGGGCATAGGTGGCGCTGTCGGAGGTGAAGGCGTAGGTGTGCCCCGCCGGCAGGTTCAGCACCAGGCGATACGTGCCGTAGCGACGCTCCTGGCGCTCGGCCTCGTTCGAGGTTCCGTCGTCGAGCGCGGGCAGGTCGGGTTCGCCCACGACACCCGCCGAGAAGTCCTCGGGGGTATAGAGAGCGTTGCCCCAGAAGTCGAACCTTCCGCGGCTGATTCTGCCGATGTCCGAGGTGAAGTCGAAGGTGGCGAGGTCATCGGCGGTGTCGACGCCGGTGACGGGAACGTTGGCGAGCCCGTTCAGCACGAGGAAGGTTGCGAGCAGCACGGCCACGAAGGCCAGCGTGGCGAGCCAGGGAAAGGCGCTCCGCATGCGCGCGGAACGCATGCCCCCCTCGGCTGGTAGTGCCCCTGTCGTCGCCTTCATCGCCCGCCCAACCGATCGAAGGTGGGCCCCTCTGGTAGGCGGAGCCCCACGACCTGGATTCTAGACGGGTCGAACACCAGCGGGCATGGCGCGAGCCTCTGATTTTCCGGAGGTTCGCGCACGGAGCGGCGAGCGGCGGCACATGGCCGACACCAGCCTGAAAATCGTCATCACGGGAAACTGCCTCCTCAAGCCGGTCGATCCCGCCCTACGAGAGGGCGCTCGCCGACCGCCGCGAGTTCTTCAAGTGCCACCGCAGCTGCCTCGTGAATAAAGCAACGCGCTCGGCACGGCCCGCGCGCGTTCTGCCCCCTGTCTTCGCCCGTCTCGGCGAACGCCCCCACGGCATGCGCTAGATTGGGCAGAAGATGGGATTATGGTCCGCGACGGGGAGCCGCGACGTCATCCTGCGTGGAACGGAGACTGCCATGAGAGTTGTGCTGGCCGGGGCATTCGGGCACCTGGGGAGCGACATCCTGCGAGAGCTGATCGCGCGCGGCTACGACGTGGTCGCCGCGGGACGTACGGTACGCGACGTGGAGGGCGTCGACGCCGGGTCCTACCGAGCCGTGCAGGTGGACGTGTGCGACCCGGCCTCGCTCAAGGGCCTCTGCGACGGCGCCAGCTGCGTGGTCTCCACCGTGGGGCTCGTGGGCGCCTCCCCCACCGTCACGAACTACGACATCGACTACCAGGGCAACATGAACCTCCTCCGGGAGGCGCGTGCCGCCGGCGTGCGCCGCTTCGTCTACTCCTCCGTGGTCAAGGCCGACACGGCGCCCGCCGTCCCCATGGCCGATGCGAAGGCCAGGTTCGAGACCGCCCTCAAGGCCAGCGGCCTCTCCTACCTCATCGTGCGCCCCTCGGGCTACGCCTACGACATGGCCAAGGTGTTCATGCCCATGGTGGAGAAGGGCAAGGTGACGCTGCTCAAGAGGGGCGTGCGCGCAAACATCATCGACACCGGCGACCTCGCGCGCTTCATGGTGGAGCACCTCCAGGACGACGGCAGCGCCACCTACGAGATCGGCGGTCCCGAGACCTACACCTACGAGCAGATCGCGAAGATGTTCTTCGAGGCGGCGGGCAAGAAGCCCTCCATCTCGTATGCCCCGGCCATCCTGTTCGACGTGCTGGCGCGGAAGGCGAAGCACGACGGCAACGGCAAGGAGGCCATCATCCGTTTCTCGAAGTGGACGCTCACGGAGGACATGGTGGGCGACGTGTCCTATGGCACGACGAGCTTCGCCGACTACATCAAGGGATGCTACGGCGGGAGCGGCACCGCGGGAGGGGAGGCATGATGGCCGAGGCATGGGCGCTCGCGTTTCCCCCGCAGTTCTGGGTTCTGCTCATCGTGGCAGCCGCCTGCTGCTCGATAGGGTTCAGGAAGTTCGTGTGGTTCCTCTCGGTAGGCTATGGGTTCGCCATCGCTGGCCTGGGCGCGACGCTTCTCTTCATGTTCCTCCCCGGCTTCGCCCCATCGGGCCTCGTCGTGTACCTCGAGGCCCTGCTGCTTCTCGTCTACGGCCTCCGCCTTGGCGGATACCTGCTCAAGCGCGAGCGGAGGAGCACGGCCTACCGCAAGACGCTCTCCGAGTCGGGCTCGGACAAGCGCTTCCCCCTCGGGGCGTCGCTGGGCGTGTGGGTGGCCGTCACCATCCTGTTCTGCCTCCAGGTCTCCCCCGTCCTCTTCCGCCTCGCCAACGGCACGGGAGCCCAGGCGACGAGCTACGTCGGGCTCGCCGTCAGCCTCCTCGGCTTCGCTCTGGAGGCCCTGGCCGACCATCAGAAGTCAGCGGCGAAGCGGGAACGTCCCGGCCGATTCTGCGACGTGGGCCTGTTCGGGGTCGTCCGCTGCCCGAGCTACCTTGGCGAGGTGGTCCTCTGGACGGGGGTGTTCGTCTCGGGGATCGGCGCGTACGAGGGATTGTTCCAGTGGCTGTTCGCCTGCCTGGGATATGTCCTCATCCTCTTCGTCATGGTCTCGAGCACGCGGCGGCTCGAGGGGCTCCAGGCCAAGCGCTACGGCAACGACCCCGAGTTCAGGGCATATGCGGCGAGGACGCCGGTCCTCCTGCCCTTCGTGCCGCCGCGCGTGCCCACAAAGGCAGGGAACGGGAGGGGCATATGACGGCACTCGACCTGCGGGACATGCAGACGGTTCTCGACGGCATCCGGGAGCGCTTCTCGGCACGGATTTCCCTTGCGGAGCTTCCGGCCGGGCAGTACGCCGCGATGCGCTACCCGAGGCTGATCCCGATCATGCGCTTCTCGTTCCGGCACTACGACGCGCCCCCGTTCGGGCACGCGAGCTTCCTCAGGACCACCGGCATGGGAGGGCGGATGCAGCTCGCGACCGCCGTCCTCACGCCCAGCACGGGCCTGGCGGTCCCGCTGCTGCTCGTCGATGCGATGTCCATGGGAAGGAAGAGGGCGGTGTTCGTCGAGTATTACGACCTCACGAGGTCAGGCGTGGCGGCGGCCCCCCTGGCCGCCGTCCATGACCGCTACGCCGACCTCCCTGATTACCCGGAGAGGCCCGCCTGGTACGTGGCAGAGCGCACGCCGTATTCCCTCATCAAGGGCGGCACCGACGACAGGCGCCTCTGCGCCATGGTCGCGGACGCCGTCGACGCCTATGCCTCCCTGTGCGCGGACGCGCCGGAGGCCTCCGCCGACGACCTCGAGGGCCTGCGCGGCTTTGCCGACCGCATGGTCGAGGAGGGGAACCCGTCCTCGGACGCGCTTTCCAAGGTCCTGGGACGCGAGGGCGCCGAGAGGTTCTTCCGCACGGCGATCATGCCCGTCAAGCGCTGACGAATGCCCCCGACCCCGGAACGGCCCGCCGCCGCTCGCCAAATCCGAAAGACTGAAGGCAGTCTCGAAGGGGGACAAAGCCCTCAGGGTATTGCTTTCCGTCAGGAGGAACCGCAATGAGAAAGTCAGTCCGCCTTACGCTCGCCATCGCCGCGCTGTCATGCGCCCTCATGCTGGCCGGATGCGGAACGGCGGCGAACAGCCAGTCGACCTCGGCCTCCTCTCCCGCCGCGTCGACGGAGAAGTCCATCGGCGAGTTCAAGACCCTCCCCAATTCGCAGGAGGAGGCGATGATCGGCTCGTCCCTCGTCGTGTTCTACTTCCAGAGCGAGGGCGTCGTGCCTGGCTCCGGATCGCTCGCGCTTCATGACGCCAGCACGGGCGACGTCATCGAGACCGTCACGGCATCCCAGGCAACGCAGGAGACCGATGCCTTCGACGACACCGCGAAGAACTTCACGGAATGGAACTCGGGCACCACCATCGTGACCGCATTCGGGAACACGACCTTCGAGCAGGGCAAGAGCTATTACGTCACCATGGACAAGGACGCCTGGGAGCTCTCGAGCGACTCCTCCGTCAAGTCGAAGGAGGTATCTGATCCAAAGGCCATCTCGTTCTCCGTCGAGGGCTATGGGATGACGGAGCAGAGCGCGCCCTCGACAGGCCCGAGCCCAGTCGGCACCCCCATCAGCCTCACGGTCCTTTTGGGCGGAGACGCCACCTCGGCCAAGATATCGGACTACGATGCGTCCGCGCTCCAGATAAGCCAGACCGAGTTCTCGAACTCGTCGACCGCCTTTACCGTAACGCCCCTCAAGGCTGGGGACCAGTCCTTCTGGATCTCCTTCTCCGACAAGGACGGGAACGGGCTTAAGTCCGCCTCGTTCGTGGTGACCAGCTCCTGATTCCCTCATCCATCTTGAGGAATGCTCTTCCCAACGATGGTGCGACTCGCGACGGGAGGCCCCACACGATGACGCTCGAGCGCCAGAGGAGTTTCGTGCGTCCGGTCATCGCCGCCATGCTCGCAATGGCGCTCTCGGCGACCCTCTCGCTTCTCGGCTGCGCTGCTGGCACCGGGAAGGACAGCGACCATCTCACGCAGGACGGCCGGGTCATGGTGCGCGTCTCCGTCTACAACAGCAGCAGCTTCCCCGAATGGCGCGCCTACGTGGAGAAGCAGTGTCCCGACGTGTACATCCAGTGGGAGGACAACAGGAACTCCTTCTCGAACGTCATCTACCAGGCCGAGCATGATGACATCCCCGATCTGGTGGCCATTCGCCGCTTCGAGAGCGACAGCGCGGGCAGGCTCGAGCCCTATCTCGCCGACCTCTCGGACCTCGCCCTCACGCAGACCTTCAAGGGGAGCGACCTCGTACCCTTCCAAAGTGGCGGCAAGCAGTGCTGGCTGCCCGAGCCAGGCACGGTCGAGGGGCTCTGGGCGAACGCGACGCTGTTCAAGCAGTACGGGATCGAGCTCCCCACGAACCTGGACACCCTCGTGAGCGCGAGCCGGCAGATGGAGGAGCAGGGCAAGGTCGCCCTCGTGAGCTCCTGCACCCAGGGCTACTCCTGCACGGCGCTGCTCGAGGGGTTCGGCTCCGCCGGCTTCCTTGGCACGGACGCCGGCCGCACCTGGCGGGAGTCGTTCGAGCAGGGCAACGCCACCTCGGTCGATGCCGAGGGATTCGCCACGACGCTCGCGACGCTCTGCAGGCTCAGGGACGCAGGGCTCATTACCGAGGAGGACGTCTCCTCCTCCCCCATCGAGGTAAGCACCCAGATGAACCTCGGCCAGGCGGCGATTTCTCTCAAGGCCTCCGACGGGGTGCTCAACCCCAACTCTTCCTATTCCTACGTCGCCCTTCCCTACTTCGGGGAGACGGCGGCGGACAGCTGCCTCTACACCTACCCCATCTTCAGCCTCGCCATGTCCAAGGACGCCGCAGGCGACCCGGCGCGCGAGGGAGCCTGCTCGGCGGTCCTCTCCGCGATGTTCGACGAGCAGGCCCAGAACATCCTCGCCAAGGGGACGGAGGGGCTCATCTCCTTCAGCAAGGACGTCGAGCTCCCGCTTTCCTCGTCGATGGAGTCGGTCCGCCCGCTCGTCGAGGGGGACCGCTACTTCATTCGCACGATGAACGCGAACACGTTCTCCGCGGCGGCCAAGACCATCAAGGCGCTCGTCGCGGGCAACGACGCGCAGTCGCTCGTGACGACCCTGAACGAGGGCCTCTTCGATGAGACCGAGCCCACCCAGGTGGGGTCCACCACGGTCTCCGCCTCCTCGAAGCGCGACTCCAGCATGTGCTCGCAGGCGGCCTCCGTCATCGCCCAGGCGGTGATGACGCAGACAGGCTCGCAGGTCGCCGTCATCGACACGAGGGAGGCGGCCGCCCCCATCTACCCCGGCACGTACACCGACGTCGACCTGCAGGCAGTGGCTCTGAACGGCCCCGTCTACGTAGGCAGCCTCACGGGTGCCCAGGTAAGGATGCTCATCGACCAAGGAGTCGTATGCTCCACGACCTTCTCCCAGGGTTCGACCGAGCCGATCATCGACTACCCGGCCGTCGCGGGGGTGAGGGTGAGCATGCGGAAGGACGGCACGATAGGCTCCGTCGAGAGCTCGTCGGGCTCCGGCGCGTTGGATGACGACGCGACCTACTCCGTCTCCATCAGCGACCGCATCCGCTCAGCACTCAAGGTCCGCGGCAGCGACCTTCTCGGCGCCTTCTCCAAGCAGGACAAGGACCTCGTCACGTGTCTGGGGGAGCAGCTCGTCTCGGAGGGCGGCCTGGGCAGGCCGGAGGAATACTATGTCGTCTCCTAGCGCAAGCCGCGCGACCGAGGGCACGGGTCGTCGCAGGCTCAGGAACCTCTCCATCCCCGCGGCCGGGCTCATCCTGCTCTCCGTGGTGGTGATGTCGGGCATGCTCTTCATCCTCAACCAGTCGAACCAGCGCTCGGCCGCCCTCGACCAGATGGAGACCAATCGCGCCTACTGCGAGCAGGCCATCAACGACTTCTCGAACGCCTCGGACTACCTCACCAACGAGGTCTGGCAGTACGCCATGGACGGCGACCCCGCACACCTGAGCAACTACTGGAACGACGTCGACGTCGCCCGCACGCGCGATGCCGCCATCCAGAAGCTGCTCCATTCGGACCTCTCCGACCAGGAGGCCACGCACGTCATGAGGGCGAAGGCCTACTCCGACAGCCTCCTCGTGAGCGAGACGTGGGCCATGCGCATGCTCGCGGAGGGCTTTGGCCTCGACGAGCCGAGCATGCCCGCCGAGGTTCGCGCCTACAAGCTCACCAGCACCGACGAGGCGCTCTCGCCGGATGACAAGATCGCCTCGGCCCGCGCGTTCCTCTACGGGACCAGCTACGAGCAGAGCAAGCAGACCATCAGGGGCACGGTCCAGAGCTTCCACGCCGACCTCACGGCACGCATGGAGGCGAGTGCCTCCGCGTCGCTCGAGACCGGGGGCAGGATGAGCGCCATCGCCACCGTCGCGGCGATCGTCCTCACGATCGCGCTGGTCATCGCGGTGGTAGTCTACTCGCGGTCCATGGGCCGCAAGAACTCCGAGCTCGAGGGGGCACTGGCCCAGGCCCGGGCGGCAAGCGAGGCGAAGAGCTACTTCACGTCGCGCATGTCGCACGAGATCCGCACGCCGCTCAACGCCGTGATGGGCTATCTCTCCCTGGCCAAGGACGAGGAGAGGCCCGAGAGGAAGGACGAGGACCTCGCCAAGTGCGACATGGCGGCGCAGAACCTCCTCAACATCGTGAACGACGTCCTCGACCTCTCCGCCGTGGAGAACATGCGCATGAAGCTCGCCCATGACCCCTTCTCGCTGGCCGCCCTGCTCACCAACCTCGAGGTGGTCTATTCCACCCAGGCGAGCACGAAGGGCGTCACGCTCGTGGTCGCCGAGAGGGACGTGAGCTGCGACGCCCTGATGGGCGACCGCATGCGCCTCAACCAGATCCTCACCAACCTGCTCTCGAACGCGCTCAAGTTCACGCCCGAGGGGGGAAGCGTGACGCTCCAGGTGACGCAGGGGTCGGCGGACGCGGCAGGAGGGGCCGGCGCCGCATCGGAGGGCATCGCGCGCCGCGTGCCCCTGACCTTCTCCGTCACCGACACGGGCATCGGCATGAGCGAGGACTTCCTCCCCCACGTCTTCGAACCCTACGAGCAGGCGGATGCCGAGATAGGCCAGAAGTTCGGCGGCACGGGGCTGGGGCTCTCCATCGTCAAGAAGATGGCCGAGATGATGGGTGGCACCGTCCTGGCGACCAGCGAGCTGGGACATGGCAGCACGTTCACGGTGTCGCTCCCCTTCGACGAGGCCAGCGCCGAGCAGGCGGCCCAACTCGAGGATGCCTCTCGCGAGCGCGCGGAGAAGCCCGGCGGAGCTGGCGTCAAGGCCGCCCGGAAGCTCCAGCTCGCCGGCATGCGCCTCCTCCTCGCCGAGGACAACCTCATGAACAGCGAGATCGCCCAGGAGATCCTACGCAGGAACGGAGCGGAGGTCGACACGGCGGAGAACGGCCAAGAGGCGGTCGACGCGTTTTGCTCCTCCGCCCCCGGGACCTACGACGCGATCCTCATGGACATCCAGATGCCCAGGATGGACGGGTACGAGGCAACGGCAGCCATCCGGAATTCGACGCATACCGACGCCCAGGCCATCCCCGTCATCGCCATGACGGCGAATGCCTTCCAGGAGGACGTGCGGAGGGCGCTTGACGCGGGCATGAACGCGCACACGCCAAAGCCCCTCGACGTTCCCCAGATGCTGGACACCATCGAGGGGCTCGTGGCTGAGTTCCGTTCCCAGGAACCAGGTTCCCCCGCAGGTGAGACTACCGAGGCGGCTTCTCGCATCGAATAGATGCGCGCGTGCCGACGCCGACGCCCTCCGGCTCCGATTGCATCCGGGGCCAGGCACGCCCGTTCGACCACGGGGCGCTGCGCAGGCCGCCTTTCCCGCCAGCCATCCAGACCGGTCACACTTCCACCGTCTGCCGGCAGGCGAGGTAGCCGAGCTGGTCTGCCATGGCCGCCTTGAGGCAGCGGCACTGTCCGAGGCCCGTGCAGTGGCAGGTGACCATGTGCGTGAATCTCAATGCGCATCATGACATCCCGCGCGGCCGGAGGGGAATGAGGGCGCAAGCAGGGGACGGGTGTCCTTAACGCTTTCTTAAGGAATGCCAAATGATGCCCCCACCGACGCCCCGGCGTTTTCGAACAGCCCTTCCGCTTGCTCCGTCGACGGTCTCCCTCAACCGAGCTTCCCCGAATCGTCACCACCATCGTCGACCAGCAGAGATAGTTTTTACTGTGTCGGGCCGCAGCGGCAGTCTCAACGACCCGTCTCAAGTCAGGCAGGGCTCTCGGAAAGAGAGGGTGGGAGTCATGGACAGAAAGTCATCCCCCTTGAACAAGAAGGCGGCCGCTCTCATCGCGCTCGTGGCCGCGCTCGTCCTCGTAGGTCCCTCGCGGGCGTTCGCCGCCTGCGACCTCGACGCGCCTGCGGCGGTGCCGAGCCTCTATGCGAGCATTCCCGATGGAAAAGACTTCAAGGGGTACTCGGTCCTGCCGAACTCCCCCTACCTCGCCTCGACGGTGATACTCTCGACCACATCGGACGGCGCCTCCATCTACTACACGCTCGACGGGACCGACCCCATCGACGCCTCGACGGGCGTGCTCTCCTCGGCCGCGACGCTCTACCAGGACCCGCTGCCCGTCGCAGGCAACATGACCATCCGGGCAGCATCCGTGAAGGGTCTCACGGGCTCGCAGGCGCAGAGCTGGTCGAACGTCTCCATGCGCTACGTGAAGGACTCGAGCATCTATGCCTCCTTCTCGGGTGACACCGACGACGAGTCCGCCGAGGTCTCCGCCGCCGACCCTGCGGGGTCATGGACGCGCGTCAGGTACTCCTCTCTGCCCCAAGGCATGAGCGCGAGCCCCGCGTCCCTCCCCTATTGCTACGAGTCGTCGGGGAACGGCTCCGCAGGGAGCCTCCAGTCGACGGTGCTCCAGCCGGTCCTCAAGAGAACAGGCTCCAGCCCGGCCCTCTGCATCTCGGTCTGGCGTGACAGCTCCTATGACGGCGACGACTCCGTCACCCCCTTCTATGTGGCGCCCAGCGCCCAGGAAGACCAGGAGACGCATGTGACCTTCGGCGTATCCATCCCGCTCAAGACCACAGGCGGCGAGAGCGACGGCTGGTACGAGTATGCCTTCGACCTCTCCGCCGTCGCCGGCCAGTCCGTCTGGTGCGGCGTCGAGACGTCTGCCACGAGCCCCGCCTACGTCGACGACCTCTACGCAGCGTCCGATTTCATTTCGTCGCCCACTTGGTCGCTCTCGACCAGCACCTACCAGGACGGGACCACGCTCTCGCTTGCCGAGGGCAACCCGTTATATCTCGCGGCGACAGGCTTGAAACTCACCCAGACGCGGATGTACGCGGCGGTTGGCAACTCGGCAAAGACGCCAACCGAGACCCCCGACGTCTTGCTACCGACGAGCGCCTCTGCCTACCAGGACGCGCTGACGCCGAGCGACAGCACCACGTACGTGGGCTACTCCGACTACACCCTGATGGGCGTGCTCTCGTACAGGAGCCCCATCACATGCGAGAGGCTCTTTGAGAAGACCTGCCTCGAGCCCGAGGTGACGCTCGAGGACGGCACGGAGGTCGGGGACGGGGACTACCCCTACGGGACGAAGGTCTACATCTCGAGCCCGACCCCTGGCGCCAGCATCAAGTGCACGCGCGTCATGGACAAGCTGGTCACGGACCACGGGCAGATGACGGCCTATTCGGGACCCTACACGTTGACGGGCGATATGGGAATCAGAGCATGCGCGACGAAGGCAGGCTATCTCGACAGCGATGCCATCACCTGCACTGTCACCTGCGTTCCCGGCCCCTCCGTCGAAGCCTGCGACGCCGCCTCGCAGCCGGGGGTCGTGCACGCCGGCCAGCAGGTGTCCCTCAAACTCTCGACGACGAATTCGAGCGGCGACACGGTCGACACGAAGGGTTACTCCATCTACTACACCACCGACGGGACCGAGCCCTACGCAGACGAGAACGGCACCATCCACGGCACCCTCTACGCCGGGCCGATAGCCATCGACACGGACACGCAGGTCATCGCTCGTGCGCTCAAGACGGGAGCCGCCGGGGGCGACCCGTGCTCCTTCTCCTATCAGGTCTCGACCGCCGCCGACATCTACGAGCCCGACGACTCGGCCTCCGCGGCGCGCTCGATCAGCTTCCCGTTCGAGGTGACGGCCACGCTCGACACCGCCTCCGACGTCGACTGGTATCGCCTCGAGGTGTCAGGCGCCGGCGCCTACACCTTCTCGCTCGGCAACCCCGCCGGCCACGCCTATCGGCTCGACCTCTGTAGCGCAAACGGCACGCCCATCGACACCTCCATGGGCGGCACGGACAGCTCATCCGTCATCAGGGCGCTGCCTGCCGGGACCTACCTCCTCGAGGTCACGGGCGACGGCTCGGCCTCGACGGACGCCTACACCCTCCTCGCCACCAAGAACGTCGAGGGCACGGCAAACGGTTCCGACCCCGTCGACCTCTCCGAGGCGAGCATGGTCGCGCACCTGTTCAGCAACGAGAGCCCCACGGCCTGGCTCAAAAGCACCGGCGCGCGCTCGGGAGCAACAGAAAAGAAGGCGCTGTCGTACTACGCCAACTGGGACGGGCCCGTCTCCGAGGCGACCGAGCCCTACCCCACGTCTGCCGGGAGCAACTTCGTCGACCCCCTGACGAAGAAGATCCCCCTCCCCACCGCGTTCCCGTACTACTCGCGCACGGCCCATCCCGAGCTCTACCATCTCGAGCAGGCACTCTGTTTTGACAACGAGGAAAGCACCGAGAGCCTGAAGGCACATCTGGAGCAGGCCGTCTACTGCTACGGGGCCGCGACGTTCAGCCTGGATTGGGCTAGCGTCACCACAAACAAGGATTCGCCTACAATCGTGGGAGACAAGGGGGCCTACTACTACCTGCCCCCAGCAGACCCGGAGACCGGCTTCGACCCCAGCAGCCTGAATGCCAACGGCCACGAGGTCGCGCTCGTGGGCTGGGACGACTCCATCCCCAAGGAACACTTCTCGGTCACGATCGACGGGAACACCTATACCCCCGCGCATGACGGCGGCTTCATCGTCAAGAACCAGTGGGGAACAGCCTTTGGGGATGCCGGATACTACTACATCTCGTACGACACCGCGGGCTTGGAAACCGGCGACTCCCTGGTCTGCCTCGAGAGCGCGGACGACTACGACACGCTCTACGAGCACGCTCCCATGGGATCGGAGTACTACTTCAACTTCGCAACCCCGACGGGCTACGAGAAGTGCTCATATACCGCCGAGAGCAGCGAGACGCTGCGGGCGGTCAGCTTCTGGTCGTGCGACGAGAACGCAGACTACGACGTATGGGTGCAGGTCGGAGACGGGCAGGGCAGGCATGTCGCATCGGGCAGCCACGCCTGTCCCGGGCTCTACAACGTTCGCCTCGACGAGGGCATCGAGCTCGCCCAGGGGCAGGACTTCACCATCACGGTACGGCTTTCCACCCGCGACGGATCGGCGTTGCATGGCATCCTCCAATACCCGGGGGAAAGCAGCGGCACCGAGAACTTCGCGAAGTACTGCGCCCCGGGATGGGCGGAGGTGAGCGAGGATGGCACGAACTGGCAGGACCTCGCGGCCATGAGCTCGAGCATCTACGTCGCCGCCCTGACCGAAGGCACCGACACGGAGGGCTCGAACGTCGTGATTCCCACCAACGGGAACGCCACGACGAGCTCGGCCCTCTCTCCCCAAGACGCGGGCATCACCGCCATAGAGAACATCTCCGAGGTCAACTCGACCCCGGTGGACGCGAGCTCGGAGCTCACGACCCAATCGACGTCGCTCGACCTTCCCGACAAGTTCGACCTGCGCGACATCAACGGCGACGGGACGGGCGTCAGCGCCGTGACGAGCGTGAAGAACCAGATCCCCTACAACACCTGCTGGGCGTTCGCCCTGACGGCGAGCGCAGAGAGCGTGCTCATGAGGCGTGACGGCTTCGCCTATTCCTATCCCATCTCGGTGTCTGCCAGCGCCGACCAGGTCATCCACCTCACCGAGGAGAACCCGACGGTCCCGGTCGACCTCACGGGAACCGTCACGACCGAGAAGGAGGACGTCGTCTCGAGCGACTACGTCGCCTGGTCGTATTCGGGAGACCTCGACAGCGTCGACGTCCAGGGCACGGGGAGCTCGTCGGGAGCGTCTGCGACGCTGCTCACCGCCAAGGCCGCAGGCACCGTGACCGCGACGGCCACGAGCGCGGCCGACACCCTGAAGAAGGCGTCGACCACGATCACCATCGTGGACGACCGGACGAAGGACAGCGGCGACTCTGGCGGCCAAGGCACGGCCGACAGCGGCACCGACACCCCAGGGACGCAGCAACCGGACTCGGGAGTTCCGACGACGGGAGACGGCATGCCCCTCGAGGCCGCCGCGCTGCTCGCTGCCGGAGGACTCGCGCTCCTCCTCGGAGCAGCTACGATTAATTGGTTTATACGTCTAGTTAAATGACCGCCTTGCCTCCAGGGGACCAATGGGGGGGATGCCGCCATGGCGAGACCGAAACACGGGTTGCGTGCCGAATGTTGGTGCCAGGCTGCGATATGAGACGGCTACGGAACCACAGACGGGACGGGTCACAGCTCCCGCAACTGTGGGACGGCTGACGATTCGCGCAGCCAGAAGGCTGCAAGGACGCAAACCATACGACGTATCATGGACGTGCACCGCCTGGCACCGCACACGACCCCATGCAGTTATATGCCAAGGCAATTCTCCGCAGTTTCATACGTTTCTGTTGTCCGCTAAATGGCCAAAGCGTATGGAACGGCGGAGAATTGCGGACAAGTCGTGCGGCCCTTCATCGCCCATCAGCGGCGGCGCGTCCCTCACGATGGCTGCAAGACAGCTGGAGGCGAGAGGCAGCGGCACAGGATGGGACCACGAGCGCGACCACAGATGGGGCCCGAAGGCAATCACACTTCCACCGTCTGCCCGCAGGCAAGGTAGCCGAGCTGGTCTGCCATGGCCGCCTTGAGGCAGCGGTATTGTCCGAGGCCCGTGCAGTGGCAGGTGAAGTAGGCCGTCCTGTGGCCCATGAGCTCGCGCGCCGCGTCGTCGAGCACGCGTCTCCCATCTCCTTCGACGTCGATCCTCATGAAGTGGAACCCTCCGACGAGGACGTCTGGCTCGAACCAGCCCTCGATGTCGAGGATGCCCTTGTGCGAGCAGCCGCTGAAGAGGACCTTCCTCCCCTGCTCCGTGACGAGCAGGTAGTGCTCGTGGAGGAAGGCATCGGGGACAAGCCGGCCGCCCTCGCGCGCCGTGAATCCCACGGAGCCGGTGCCATGGGTGCGTCTGCGATCGTTGCACGAGAAGAGCTCGAGGCCATCGCCGAGATCGAGGTGGTCGTCGACGTACACGAGGCGATCCGAGCCGGCGAGGGCGGGATCGAGCCCGATGCCCTTCCCGGCGGCGTTGCGGTGCTCCTCGAACGCGCGGCGGTTGACATAGATCGACGCATGGTCATTGAGCTCGAGGAATGCGGGAAGCCCGCCGCCGTGGTCGTAGTGGCCGTGGGAGATGACGGCAACGTCCACCTGGGAGAGGTCGACGCCGAGAACGGCCGCGTTGCTGGCGAAGGCACCGGACTGCCCCATGTCGAAAAGCACGACATGCGAGCCGGTCTCCACCAGGAGGCTCAGCCCGTGCTCGGCGACGACGCCAGGGCGGCCTGCGGTGTTCTCCATGAGTGCCGTGACACGCATCCCAGTCCCCCTCCCGAGCACGCCGAGGCCCCTCTGGCGCGAACTCCACCAACGAAGCGAGACGCGTCTTCCGCGCACCCCATAGTATTCATCACGTTCGAGACACCTGTTGCCGACCCGAAGGCCCTGACGCCGACGTTCGGCGCACAGCCACGGGATGTGGCTCTATATTGAGCCGAAGAGCGCTTTTCGGGATGCTGGGAAAGAGGGGACGCCATGGGCGTGAGGTCTCGTCGGGCAATGGAACCGGTTCTGAGGGTGTTGCTGGCTTTTGTGCTCGCGGTTGGATTGACGCCGCTGCCAAGCCACACGACGAGGGCGTATGCCCAGGAAGATTCGGGCACGAGCGCAACAACGCCTACCGCGCAGGTTCGCAATGCCATCGACCAGGCAGAATCCGACGGTACGTGCGTCGCCGGCCAGGCACTCGTGGTCTATCACGCCTCTGGTGCCGCAAAGGGCGCGACGGGCGAGCTTGCCATCCAGTCTGACTCCGACCCGCTTTCGCAGGCGGGCTTCGACGCCGAGGAGACGTGGGATCTCTCGACGGCCGACAGCATGGAATCCGCGAATGCGGCCTCCTCTGACGGTGCCCTCTCCGTGCAGTCCGAATCAACTGGATCTGCGATTGCATCGGGGTCAGACGTGCGCGTGGCGCTGGTGAACCGTCCCGACATGAGCGTGTCGGACCTGGTGGCAGAGCTGGACTCCCTCAGCTGCGTCGAATGCGCGCAGCCCAATTACGTAAGCGCGCAGGAGGCTTCGTCGACAGCGACCGAAACGCCTTCCGCGGCGTCGAGCGAATCGACGGTTTCGGACACGCAGGCCGCAGCTACGTCGCAGGCTGCAACCTCCTCGGTGACGTCCACGCCTCAGAACCTGGTGAGCCAGGGAACCCCTCTGGGCAACGCCATCACCAACGATACGTTCAACAACCTGCAATGGGGACTTTCCGGAACGGGAAGCGAAATCGCCGGATCGACCATGGGCATCGGCTACGCCTCGGCGCTGGCCAAGGACACCGCATCTTCCACCACGGCGAATTCTGCCGTTGTGGCGGTTCTGGACACGGGCGTCGACTACACCAACCCCGACCTGAAAGACCAGATGTGGAGCGACCCCGGCAACATCGGCTTGGGCACCACCGAATCGCATGGCTACAACGGGATAACGGGCGCGTATGATCCCATGCCCACGGCGACAGCCGAACACGGCACGCATTGTGCGGGCATCGTTGCCGCACAGACGAACAACAACCAAGGCATAGCCAGCGCGGCAGGTGCGAACCACCATACGCAGATCATCGGCCTTCGGAATCAAGACGATGGCGGCCACATCGTAGATTCGGCGAATATCGCCTGCTACGAGTACCTGGTGCGCGCACGCGCGGCCGGTGTCAACGTGGTCGCCGTCAACTGCTCGTGGGGACCGGACGGGGGAGGCCCGTACATCCCCGTGCTCGACTACGCCATCAACCAGGCGGGCAAGGCGGGCATCCTCTCTATCTTCGGGGCAGGCAACTCGAGTTCGGACGTGAAGAACAACTACCAGCTTGCAGGGTTGGAAAGCCCGTATTTCATCAATGTTGCTTCGGTGAACCAGGAAAATGCGCTCTCGGCGTTCAGCTGCTATAACGAGACGGGTGTGGATGTCGCCGCACCGGGTTCCCGAATCCTCTCGACTATCCCCATCGCGAGCGGTTCAAAATACTTCATGCCCCAGCTGTCCTATATGGCCGGCAAGACGCAACCATCCGACGGCATGCTGTACTACACCGATGTCGCATCGCTGGGAACCGGAACCTCGGGGGTCACGTATACGCTTCTGGACACGTCCACCCAGGAGACGTTCACCTGCGCAGGCGCCGTCACGCTGGATACGACGGGCACCGAGCTGGGATCGAACGCCCTGAAGGTGAGCATCGACTACGGCAGACTGACCGCCGCGGGACATACCCCCACGAACGTGCGGGTGAACCTTTCCTGGTCGATGAAAAACCCCTTTAAGGGAATCACGCTCACCGACAAGGATCCCTCGCATTACGCCGTCGGCGTGACAGTGGACGAAACCGGGCTTACCGGCATGAAAGGATTCTTCGCGTACCAGGGGCTCTATGCGGGAACGACCGATTTGACAAAGGAGGGCTCGCGTTCCTATGTGGTCGAAGACACCATTCAGCCGAAAGGCAGCACCCTCACCGCCCTCGATACTACAAGCGATACGCTGACGGCGCAGGTGGGAGTAACGTGCGACGACCACAGCAGTCAACCGACCGTACCGAGCGGGACGTGGTCGTGCTTGGTCACGGGCTACGGCATCGGCAAGATCACCGACCCCACCCAGGATTCGACAAGCGTCGCCGTGCCGTACATGTTCGAATCCGGAACGTCGATGGCGGCGCCGATGATCACCGGCAGCGTCGTCGAGCTGGCCGCGCTCTACCCCAACTACACGCCTCTCCAGCTGCGCGGCATCATCTGCGGCAGCACCAAGACGCTTGTTGCCGCCGATCAAGCGAAGGTCGCCTCGGGCGGGCGGTTCACGTTCGACACGGCGTTCGACAATTCCACGGTGAACGCCAACACCTGGTCGATCACCACTTCGGGCTCCAGCGTGACCGTGCACGGTTACAACTTGGATCGCGCCACGCTGAGCGTGGATGGCACGACGGTCACACCGACCGCACAGTCGGCAGGCTCACTTACCTTCGCAGCGGATTCCTCGCTCTTCGACGGCGCACGGCATCGTTTCGACGTGACCGATACGGGCACGGGCCGCACATACAAGGCCGCATACGTGATGCCCGCCACGACGTCCGATTCTCTTGTGCGCTTGGGAAATCTGCCTACCGACTTGAACGCGAGCACGGCTCAACTGGTCTCAGCGACCGATCGGCTGTTCTATGCCGACGGGAATGGGAGCTACCTGTATTCATGCGCCGACCCCTTCGACGAGTCTGCCACATGGACGAAGCTTGCCGTGCCTGGCACGCCTTGGGCCGGGTCTTCCAGCAATAACCGCTCCAGGTTGGCCTACGCATATGCGGATGGGAAGCTCTATGCGTTCTCCACCGACGACATCGCGGCCACGGAAAGCAACGATGAACAGGTGAACGTGTTCTGCAGCGTCTATGACATCGCAGCGAATAGCTGGTCGGGATACCAAAAAATAAGCACCTTCGTTTCAGTAGGGGTGGAGTCCCTTACGGCAACCAGCTGCGATGGAACGATATGTTGCGAGGTCTATTTCGATACGGGCTCAGGCGAGGACAACGTTCTGCTCACGAAAGCACCGGATGCAACCGCGTATACGCAGAAGAGCCTGACGAGTTCAGACAGCCAGTTGGGCAAACCTCACGTGCTGAACGGCATCGGCGGGAAACTGTATGGACTGGCCACGTACACCGCCGCCGACGGCACCTTGCAAACAGCGTTGGTGACGTGCGATAGTGCGACGGGCGCGGTTTCGAAGGTGGGGATCGTGAGCGGATATGGAACCACGACCGATTCCTATGTGACCGACTCCAGGAACCTCAGCTGCCAGACGGGCGCGGGCAACGGCGTCATGGACGTCGGGCTGAATGCGAAGGACTATGGCGATCTGCAGCTGGTGAACATCGACGGGACGCTGGTGAAGCTGGGCAGCTTCGGTCTGTATGCAGCCGAGGGCCTGACGGCCGAGTCGCAGTGCATGTATGCCGGCAACCTGTTCCTGAATTGCGTGGACCATGCCACCGACAGCGCGATATCCACCGGACTGTACACGTTGCCGGTGGACGTGGCGACGAAGGTGGCCACCACGGACACGACCGCTTCGGCTGCGGCCGACCCTGCGGGCGGCGGCACGGCTACGGTATCCGACTGGCGGAAGAGCGCGGCATCCAGCTTGACCGTGCGCTCGGGGGATGCCGCCGTCTGGACGGCCGTTGCCGCAGATGGATACGCGTTCCAAGGCTGGTACGATGCCGACGGCAATCTGGTTTCCGACCAGGCGACGTACAGCTCGCGTATGTCGGGGGATCTGGGACTCACCGCTCGGTTCGCAGCAGCCCCTGGACCCACGCCGGCCGCTGCGGCCGGCAACGGGACGGGGACCGGTTCGTATGGGACAACGCCTCAAACAGGCGACACGGCTGCTCCTTGGGCGCTGGTTCTCCTCGCGGCGATCGTTGCAGCCGGCGGCATTGCCATCGAGTCCGGCAGACACATGAAACAGTGACCGACCAGCTCTTGCAGCTGTAGCTCTCCATCGCGACGCTGGCCCGCCGCGGCTGGACGAAGCCTGTTGTCGAGTCCTGCGGATTTCAGGGCCCCGGCATGTCCCGCGGCATATCCCACGTATTCGTTCCTATTTTCGCATCATTCGAGCCGTTGAGATGCAGCAACCCCTCAGCGTGTCATACCATGAGCATCACGAGATTCATCGGCGCAAGGGGAAATGGGGACGCCATGTCCATGAAAGCTCGCGGCATTGCTGGTTGCATCATGAGGGTTTTTCTTGCCACGGTGCTTGCCGTGGGGCTTGTGCCGCTGCCGGGCTTTACGACCCGTGCCTATGCCGAGGATTCCGGTACGCCCGCAGCGGTGCTTTCCGACGAGGTGCGCGCGTCCATCGACCAGTCTGAGGAAGACGGCACATGCACTGCTGGTCAGGTCCTTGTCGTCTACCATGCGTCTGGTGCCGCCAAGGGGTCAACGGGGACGCTCTCCATTCAATCCGAATCTGATCCGCTTGCATCGGCAGGCTTCGGTGCATCGAGCGTGTGGGACCTCTCGAATGCCGACACCTCGGAATCCGCGGACAAGGCCGCTTCCGATGGCGCCCTTTCCGTGCAGTCCGAATCGACCGGTTCGTCCATTGCGTCAGGTTCGGACGTGCGCGTGGCTCTGGTCCAGCGCGACGACATGTCCGTTGCCGACTTGGTGGCAGCTCTGGAATCTCTCGACTTCGTGGAATGCGCGCAGCCGAACTACGTCACGACCGAGGATGAGCTCGCTGCCGTAGACGATGAGGACGCAGCCGCCTCGCCTTCATCTTCAGTGACCACGACCTCGCCTTCGATCCCCCAGACATTGGTGGCGCAGTCGCCCGCTTCCCAGAGCTCCATCACGAACGACACGTACGACAGCCTGCAGTGGGGGCTTTCCGGTACGGACTCCGCGATAGCCGGCTCCACCGAGGGAATCGGCTATGCGACGGCACTGGCGAAAGACACCCCATCCACCACTACGAAGGATTCGGTGGTCGTGGCCGTTTTAGACACCGGCGTGGACTACACGAGCCCCGATCTGGCGGGCATCATGTGGACCGACCCCGGCACTATCGGGCTGGGACCTGCAGGTTCCCATGGATACAACGGCGTGACGGGTGCTTACGATTGCAAGCCGGAGCCAAGCGCTTCCCATGGCACGCATTGCGCGGGCATCGTCGCGGCGCAGACGAACAACAATGCGGGTGTGGCCAGCGCCTCCGGCGCCAACGGCCACACCCAGCTTATGGGATTGCGCCATGAAACCGCTGATGGGTACATTCTGTCCTCCGCCTATATCGGTTGCTATGAATACCTGGTTCGTGCGCGTGCGTCCGGCGTGAACGTGGTTGCCGTCAATTGCTCGTGGGGGGCGGATACATCCTCCACCTACGAGCCTGTGCTCGATTACGCCATCAACCAGGCTGGAAAGGCGGGCATCCTGTCGTGTTTCGCGGCCGGCAACGAAAATACCGATGTTGTGAATGATTATGGGGGTGCTCGAATGGAAAGCCCCTATTACCTCAACGTGGCCTCCAGCAACGAGAGCAATGCGCTTTCCGTTTACAGCTGCTACAACGAGACGGCAGTCGACGTGGCTGCTCCGGGGTCGAACATTCTCTCGACCGTTCCCGCCACGGTGGGCGATACGGATTTCCTGCCCCTGCTTTCCTACAAGGCCGGGAAGACAGCACCCGCCAAAGGAATGTTCTACTACACCGACATCGCAAGCATTGGAATCGGAGCTGGCGGCATCACCTATACGCTCTACGACACCTCAACGAAAACGACGTTCACCTGCGACGGAGCCGTAAAGATAAGCGCGACGGGCAACACGCTGCTCGAATCGAATGCCTTGAAGGTGGACGTTGATTACGACAAGATCCTCGCTTCCAAGCATACACCCAGCGATGTGCGGGTAAGGCTCTCCTGGACGATGACGAACCCCTTCAAGGGCGCCGCTCTAAGCGATACCGACCCTTCGCATTATGCAGTGGGTGTGGCCGTGGCCGCTTCGGGTCTGACCGGATGGCAGCGTGCTTTGGCCTATGAGGGACTTTGCTCGGGAGAGAACAATCTCGTGAAGGCCGATTCGGTATCCGGGGCGATCGCTGATGCGAATTGGCTGAGCAGCGGAGTGCTGACTTCGCTGGATACGACGAGCGATACGCTGAGGGCGCAGTTGGACGTTTCATTCGAATACCGCAGGTATGATAAGTCGGATCCCGTCGTGCAACCGACCGGTACCTGGTCGTGCCTTCTTACCGGCTACGGCATCGGCAAGATCACGAATCCGAGCACGGATGCGACCAGCGCCTTCGTTCCCTACTTCTTCGAATCCGGCACCTCGATGGCCACCCCGATGATTACGGGCGCGGTCGCCGAGCTGGCGGCGCTTTATCCGGACGAGAGCCCCCTTCGGCTGCGTGGGCGCATCTGCGGAGGCACCGAGGCCATCACGACGGCCACGTACGGTCGATACGGCGGCGAGAAGCATACCGCGAGCGATGGGCGTTTCACCTTCGAAAAGGCTTTGGACACCTCCGCAATCAACGCCAACACCTGGTCCATCACGACGGCTGGCACCAGCGTTACCGTGCACGGCTTCAACTTGCAGCGCGCGTCGCTTGCCGTCGACGGTACGGCGGCGGCGATAACCTCGCAATCGGACGATGCCATCACGTTTACGGCGGACTCGTCGTTGCTCGATGGCAAAGCGCATCGCTTCGACGTGACCGATACGATTACGGGTCGCACGCACAAGGCATCCTATGTCACCCCCGATGCTTCCAAAGATTCGCTTGTGCGCCTGTCTGCGCCACCAACGGCTATCAGTGCCAGTACGGCCAAACTGGTTTCGGCGACGGACCGGCTGTTCTACGCCGACGGCAACGGCACGTATCTCTACAGCTGTGCCGATCCGTCTGACGCGGCGAGCACATGGGCGGAGCTTGCCGCTCCCGGCGTGCCGTTCGACGGCAGTGAAACGCGGAATACTCGGAATATCGAATACGTCTACGCCGAAGGCTCTGTCTACGCCTTCGCGGTCGGTGGTTCCGCACAGTCGACCGAGGCAAAACCTCTGGCATCCGTGAAGTGCAACGTCTACTCCATCGCTTCGAATACCTGGTCGGGCTGGAGCGAGATAGGCACGGTTGCATCGAAGACCATGCTGGCTTTTTCCGCATCTGCCGCCAACGGCATCGTTGACTGTTACGTGAAAGCGGCTGCCTCGGATACCGAAATAACCTATACGCTGTTCATGGGCGAGGCTGGTTCAACGTCTTTCACGTCTGCCGATTTTATTAAGGCTTCGCTGTATTCCCTGCACGGCATCGGCACGTCGCTCTATGGACTGTTCACCGCGGAGTCCCCAACCGCTCCCGGTTCGTATTTGATGGGGCTTATGAAGGTCGATCTTTCAGCGGGGGGCTCTACCAGCGCCAAGTATGTGGAAGGGTATACTCTCGCCGATAATTTCTACAAGATCTTTTCCGAGCAGAATGCATGCGAAACCGGCGCGGGCAACGGGCTTGTCGTGGCCGGCGTAAGCGATAAGGGTCTGGGCGATATACAGCTAGTAGGGAACGACTTCGATGTGGATCCCCAAGCCAAATACTGCTCCGCGACAAAAGTAGGCTATTACGGGCTTTCGTCGGCCGATGGCCTGACGGTGGGATCGATGTGCATGTACGGCGGCAAGCTGTACCTGAACTGCATCGACCATGCTCCGCAAAGCGCCGATGCCACCGGCCTCTACACGTTGCCGGACGTCGCGGCTTCGAAGCTGGCCACCACTGACGCCACCCTGACCGCATCGGCCCAGACCGGCGGCACGGCGAGCGTATCCGACTGGCGAGGGGGCGCGGCACCGTCCCTTGCCGTGCGCACGGGCGACACCGCGACGTGGAAGGCGGAGGCCCAGGTCGGCTACTCGTTCGATGGCTGGTACGGAGCGGACGGCAAGCTCGTCTCCTCCGATGAGACCTACAGCACGCTCGTCGGCGCTGACACGGCTCTGACCGCACGCTTCAAGGCTCACGAGTACACGATCTCGTTCGACAAGAACGCCTCGGACGCGACCGGGACGATGGCCCCTCAGCCCATGGCCTACGACACGCCCGCAGCGCTGACGACCTGCTCCTTCAACCGTCCGGGCTACTTCTTCGCGGGTTGGAACACAAAGGCTGACGGCACGGGCACGGCCTATGCCGACGAGGCGACGGTCGAGAACCTCTCGGCCGACGATGGCGCGACCGTGAAGCTCTACGCGCAGTGGGGCCAGAGGAAGGAGATGAACGGCGTCACCGCCGTGCTCGTGGGGAGCGGAGAGGACATCAGGAGCCTCGTCATCGAGCCGAAAGGGGCGGCTTCCGATGCGGTCTCGTCGGCGCTCGGCACGAGGACGCTGCAAAGCGACTGGAACGTCTACTTCACCGACGGCACCACCGAGGACTTCGGCACGCTCACACTGACCTTCCCGGCGACCGGCGGCACCGTGCAGGTGTGGGAGGTGCATTCCGGGAAGCTCTTCAAGGGCGGCGACCAGGCAGTCTCGAACGGGACGGCCTCCGCGACCGTGACGACGCTCTCCGAGTTCGCCGTGACGTCCGTGACGGATGCCGTCGTGACGCCCTCCACGACCATCTCTCCGACGACCGCCACTGCCGCTCCTGTCGCCACGGCCGCTGCGACCACCCCGAACACCGGCGACGGCAGCGAGAGCGCGCTGCCGGTCCCCTTGCTTGCCGTGGCAGGCATCGCGCTGGCCACGTTCGGTGCCAGGAGGAAGCGTCGCATGGACTCCCGCAGGTAAATGCGCATCGCATAGGAAAAGGGGAGGTCCCGGGAGATACCGAGGCCGCCCCTTTCCCTATGCGCTGAACACCTCTCCGCTGCGGTGCCACCACCCTGGCGACCCATCGCAAGCTCGTGATCTACCAGCCCGCCGACGGATGCTCTTGGTTACCTCGTCGCGAGGCCGAGGCCCCTCGCCCATGCGCGCACCGCGTCGCCGGCCGAGGCGATGCTCTGCCCCTCGCGGGAGAACGCGCGGCCTTCGTCCACCGTCGCTCCCTTGCAGGCGGCCTGGCAGTCGGCCACCGCCGTGCCCAGGCCGCTGCCCGCATGGGTGGTGAACGGGATCACGGTCTTGCCGGTGAAGTCCTGCGACTCGAGATAGGTGAGCATGACGCGCGGCTCGCTCCCCCACCACACCGGCGCCCCCACGAGAACGGTGCCGTAGGCGGCCGGGTCGGGGGCATCGGCGAGGTTCGCCACGGCGGGACGGGAGTTCTCGTCGAGCTCCCGCCTCGCCCGGTCGCAGGTGTCGAAGTAGCCGGACGGGTACGGCTCTGCAGGCTCCACCTCGAAGACGTCGCAGGCGATCGCGTCGGCAACGTAGCCCGCCATGACCTCGGTGTTGCCCACGTCGACGTTGACGAGGTCGGGCGAGCCGTAGTTCTCGCCGGGCCTTGAGAAGAACACGACCAGCGTCGTGGCGCCCATGCCCTTTGAAGTGGCGGCAGGGGTCGTGGCTCCCGACGATCCATTGCATCCTGCGAGCAGGACACTCACCGTGAGCGCCCCCGCGCCGGCAAGGAAGCCCCGGCGCGTCATGCTCGTCCCGAGCGGATTCTCCATGTCTCCCCTCTCGTGCTCGTCATCGGGCATTTCGCCGCGGCATGCGGAGACCTGCGACCAGCCCCTACCTGAACGACCTCGCGTAGATGCCAGCGATTTCCTCGTCCGTCGTGGGCGCGGGGTCGCAGGCGAAGAGCATGCCCATGGTCTCCCGGGCATTCTTCGCGAGCGGCAGGAACTCGTCTGCGGTGAAGCCGTAGTCGCTCATCTTGAGGTCGTCCACGCCGCAGGCCACCTGGAGGTCGCGCAGGGCCGTCAGGAAGTCTGAGGGCTCGCTCGCGTCCCTCCTGCCCAGTGCCTGTGCCATGCGCACGAAGCGCTCGTCGCAGACGTGGCGGTCGATCCAGAAGCCGAAGTAGGCCAGGCTGATCATCGTGAGGCCAGCGCCATGGGGCAGCTCCGGGTGGAAGGCGCTCATCGCGTGCTCCATCGAGTGCTCGGACGTGCATGCCGAGAACACCATCGAGTATCCGCTCATCGTGTTGGCGAAGGCGACGTGCGCGCGCGCCTCGAGGTCGCTGCCGTCCGCGACGGCACGCGGCAGATAGGTTCCAATGTTCTCGATCGCGGCGAGCTGGACCATGTCCGACATGGGATTCGCCTGGTTCGAGATATAGCCTTCGAGGCTGTGGAACAGGGCATCGAAGCCCTGGTAGGCCGTGAACCTCGCGGGGACGCTGAGCATGAGCTCGGGATCGACGATCGCCACCTGCGCGAAGTCGTTCGGCGAGCCGATGCCAATCTTCTCCCTGGTCTCGAGGTTCGTGACGACGCCGGCGGAATCCACCTCCGAGCCGGTTCCCGCCGTGGTCGTGATGGCGATCCAAGGCAGCTCGGGGTTCACGAGCGGCTGCCTCCTGCCCGTCTTCCCGCCGGCGTAGTCCCAGAGGTCATCTCCAGGCTGCGGGGCGAACATGGCCATGACCTTCGCCGCGTCCATCACCGATCCGCCGCCGAGGGCGACGACGAAGTCGACATGCTCGTCCCTGGCGAGGAAGGCCCCTGCCTCGACGACCTCCTTGGTGGGGTTGGCCCCCACCTTGTCGAACACGATGGTCTGGACGCCGGCCGTTTCGAGCTCCGCGAGCGCACGGTCGAGCGAGCCGTTGGCCCTCGTCGACTTTCCGTTCGAGATGACGACCATGGCCTTCTTTCCAGGCATGGCCTGTTCGTGCAGGTGGTTGAGCTGACCCGGCCCGAACAGGACTCGCGTGGGCGCGTAGGATTCGTAGGTGAGCTTGGACATGTGGTCCTCCCTTTCGAGTGTTGACGAAGCAAAGGTAATACCTAAAGTTCGCTTTAAGTCAAGGCATGTCTCGACCATTGCGGCTGCCTCCAACCCTCCTGCACATTCCGCGCTACTCGCCAAGACGCTGCCTTGGAGAGAAGCCACATCGACGCGCCGACACGGCGCAAGCACGGGCCGTGATAGCATGCAGGGCATGCGAAGGTGAAAACACGATCCCGTCGGGTAGTCGGGATGCGGCGCGAACGCGCCGTCAGTAACCTGCCTCCTTGGTTGTCCCTCCTTCGCGCGGAACGTCACATACAAGGAGGAGCATCATGGGCATCGGTTCATCCTCCAGGCTGACGCTGTTTCATGACGGTCAGTTCTGGGTCGGATTGTTCGAGAGCGCGGACGAGGACGGCTACTCGGTCTGCCGCGTCACGTTCGGGGCGGAGCCGAGCGACGAGGAGGTGCTGTCCTTCGTCTGCACGCGATGGTCGACGCTCGCATTCTCGAGGCCGAGCGCCGAGGCCACGCCGCCAAAGCCACCAGCAAGCAATCCCAAGCGACGCCAGCGCGAGGTCGCGAAGGCTCTCTCGGAACCTGCCGTCAGCACCAAGGCCCAAGCCGCACTGTCCGCGCAGCGCGAGGGGCTCAAGGCCGATGCGAAATCCGCCTCGAGGGAACGACGCGAGGAAGAGAGGGAGCGTCGCTTCTGCCTGCGCCAGCAGAAGAGGAAGCAGCGGAAGCGCGGGCGCTGATCGCCGACGGGCACATCGCCGGCAGAAGCGTGGGCCCGCACGCCCGCGCAGGCACCCTCGACATCGTCGGCACGCTCGTCGCCCTCGACCCTGTCGGTCAGGGCCCTGCGCCCCAGGGGCGTCAGCCGTGCGTTCGGAGTCCGTGACAAGAGGGGGACTTCCCTTCTCGCCGTAGATTTCGACAATCCGCAGCTAGAGGGGAAGCCCTCCCGTCTGTCGCTTCTCATCCCGCAAACAACGTCTTGGCACGCGACACCTAGACGGCGAACCTCAGCGCCAGCGCCTCGTAGGGGCGGAGCGTGACCCTGCCCTCGCCCATGAGCACGTCGGGATAGTTCCCGATGACGCGCTCGAAGCCCTCTCCGACCGGAATGGGAAGGGGGCCACCCGCGTCCTCGCAGAAGGATGCGAGCACGAGGAGCCTCTCGTCGCCGAGAGTCCTCTCGTAGGCGATGACCTTGTCCGACGCCACGTCGAGGAAGCGGATGTCCCCCTCCGCGATGAGGGGCATCGACTTGCGGAGCCCGACGAGCCGCCGATAGTACGACCAGACTGAGTCGGGGTCGGCCACCTCGGCCTCGGCGTTGATGGTGACATGATTGTCAGGAATCCCTATCCAGGGGGTGCCCGTCGTGAAGCCGGCCTTGTCGTCGGGAGCCCACTGCACCGGGGTTCGCGAGTTATCCCGCGAGCGGGCGGCGAGGGTCTCGAGCGCCTCCTCGGGCGTCTTCCCCTGGTCGAGGAGGATCCGATAGTAGTTCTTGCTCTCGACGTCACGGTACTCGTCGATGCTCGAGAAGCCGGCGTTGGTCATGCCCAGTTCCTCGCCCTGGTAGATGTAGGGCGTTCCGCGCATGAGATGAATGCAGGTGGCGAGCATCTCCGCCGTCTGCCTCCAATATCTCGTGTCATCCCCGAAGCGGGAGACGGGCCTGGGCTGGTCGTGGTTGCTCCAGAAGAGCGCGTTCCAGCCGCCGCCCGCCTCCATGCCCTCCTGCCAGTTGCGGAAGAGTCTGCGCAGGGAGGCGATGTCAGGGTCCATGAGCTCCCACTTCTCGCCGTCCTTGTAGTCGACCTTGAGGTGATGGAAGTTGAACGTCATCGCAAGCTCGTGCTCGCTGGGATTGGAGTAGCGGATGCAGTTGTCAATCGAGGTGGAGGACATCTCCCCCACCGTGGCCATGCCGTCGATTCCAGTCTTCGCAACGAGCTCCTTCAGGAACTCGTGGACGTGACGGCCGTCCGTGTAGAACCTGCGGCCGTCTCCCTCGTCGTCGTCCTCGAAGGCGGCCGGCTTTGAGATGAGGTTGACCACGTCGAATCGGAAGCCCTTGACGCCCTTGCCCTTCCAGAACCTGATGACGTCTTCGAGCTCCTCGCGCACCTTCGGGTTCTCCCAGTTGAGATCGGCCTGGGAGACGTCGAACAGGTGAAGGTACCACTTCCCGAGCGAGGGCACCCATTCCCACGCGGGACCGCCGAACTTCGAGGCCCAGTTGGTGGGGAGATGGCCTGCGTCCCCCTCCCTGAAGATGTAGTAGTCCTGGTATGCCTCGTCGCCGGCGAGGGCCCTCCGGAACCACTCATGGGACGTGGAGGTGTGGTTGAACACCATGTCGAGCATGATTCCGATCCCGCGCTTTCCTGCCTCGGATATGAGCTCCTCGAGATCGCCCATCGTGCCGAAGAGCGGGTCGATGGCCTGGTAGTCCGCCACGTCATAGCCATTGTCATTTTGCGGGGAGACGAAGAACGGCGTGATCCAGAGGTAGTCGACGCCGAGGTCGGCGAGATAGTCGAGGCGCTGGGTGATGCCCCTGATGTCGCCGACCCCATCCCCGTTCGAGTCGTTGAACGAGCGAAGGTAGATCTGATAGACGACCTTGTCACCCAGACGGCTCTCTTGGCTGCTTTCCATGATGTTCTCCTCGTTGACCCGTGGCGGTTTTCGATGATGCGCTCGACGAGGCACCGGCACTCGCATGCCGGCGCCTCGAAGGGAGGGGCTATTTCTTGCCGGCCGCGAAGATCTGGTCGGCAGCGGCGCTCATGTCGAGACCGTTCGCGACCTCGCGGTCGGTGCCGATTCCCTTCTTCTTTCCGATCGCGAGCGTGAGGACGAAGGGGACGACGACGGCGATGGCCATGCAGATCCCGAAGTAGCCCATGTACTGGGGCTGAATCGAGAGGATGCCAGGAAGCCCACCGACGCCGATGGCGTTCGCCGTGGTACCCGTGGCGACGCACAGCATTGCCGCGCAGGCAGACCCAGCCATGGCACAGAAGAACGGGAACATGTACTTGAGGTTGACGCCGAACATGGCCGGCTCGGTGACGCCGAGGTAGCAGGAGATGTAGGACGGGATGTTGACCTGCTGGGCCGTCTCGTTCTTCCTCTGGAGACGACTCATGGCGAGAACGGCCGACCCTTGGGCGATGTTGGAGAGCGCAATCATGGGCCAGAGCATCGTTCCGCCATAGTCGGCGATGAGCTGCAGGTCGATCGCATTGGTCATGTGATGCAGGCCGGTGATGACGAGCGGGGCGTAGAAGAACCCGAAGATGGCGCCGAACAGCACGCGGACCGGGCCGGTGATGCCGGCGTAGACGATCGCGGAGATGCCGAAGCCGAGCCACCAGCCGATGGGACCGAGCACGAAGTGGGCGGCGATGACGGCCAGGACGAGGGAGCAGAACGGCACGACGATCATCGAGATGACGGCAGGGGTGATCTTGCGGAAGAAGCGCTCGAGGTAGCCGAGGGTGAGGGCGGCAAGGATGGCAGGGATGACCTGCGCCTGGTAGCCGATCATGTTAACCTTGAAGTACCCGAAGTCCCAGAACGGGATCTGGTCGACAGGGGTGCTCGCGACGCTGTAGGCGTTCAGGAGCTGCTTCGAGACGAGCGTGAGGCCGAGCACGATGCCCAGCATCGGAGTGCCGCCCATCTTCTTGGTGACCGACCAGCAGATGCCCACAGGGATGCCCATGTGGAAGACGGCCTCGCCGATGAGCCAGAGGAAGCTGTCGACGCCAGCCCAGAACTGAGAGACCTGGACGAGGGTCATGGTGCCGTCGTTGAAGAAGGCGATGGAGTCTATGCAGTTGCGGAAGCCGAGGATGAGGCCGCCGACGATGATGGCCGGGATGAGCGGCGCGAAGATCTCTGCGATGGCGCCCATGGCCTTCTGGAGCGGGTTGGTGTTGGCGAGCGCGGCCTTCTTCACCTCTTCCTTCGAGGCCTCGCCGACGCCAGAGACCTTGGCGAACTCGTCGTAGAAGTCCTTGACGTCGTTGCCGATGATGACCTGGAACTGGCCGGCCTGGGTGAAGCTCCCCTTGACCGACTTCAGGGCCTCGATGCCTTTCACGTCAGCCTTGCTCGGATCGGCCAGGGCGAAACGCATGCGCGTCATGCAGTGCGACACCGCCGCGATGTTCTCCTTGCCTCCCACGAGGTCGAGCATTCGCTCCGCGTCCTCCGTGTACTTGGCCATTCCTTGTCCTCCCTCTCGAACACTTATGCGAATAAGTACATGACTCACATCCTACGTACTTATTTGAATAAGTAAAGAATCGCCTACTAGACAAATGCGAGCGGTCGACGATTCATCGCGAGCGTCCGTTGACTTATTCACATAATGCACCGTACACTTTCGAAGGAAAGCGGGAGAAGGGACGCGCTCGGTGAAGGCGATATACGGTGGCATCTATCGTGACCTGCGGGACAAGGTCGTCTCCGGAGACTTTCCCTTCCAGTCGCTTCTCCCGTCCGAGGCCAACCTCGTGAGGGAGTACGGCTGCTCTCACAACACCCTCCGCAAGGCGCTGGGGCTGCTCACCGACCAAGGCTACGTCCATCCAATCCAAGGCAAGGGCGTTCGCGTCATCTACCAGCCGCAGGACAAGGCGCTCTTCTCGCTGGGCGGAATCGAGACCTTCAAGGAGACTGCCGAGCGCAACCACCTCAAGGCGACGACCGTGGTCGAGACGTTCGAGCGCATCCATGCCGACGAGCGGGTCTCGGCAAAGACCGGCTTCGCGAAGGGGACACGCCTCTGGCACGTCGAGCGAGTGCGGCTGCTCGACGGCAAGGCGCTCATCCTGGACAGGAACTACTTCTCGATCGACCTCGTGCCCGACCTCACCGAGGAGGATGTGGCGCGATCGGCCTACGAGTACATCGAGGGAACCCTCGGCATGAGGATCGCGACCTCGAAGCGCACGGTCACCGTGGAGCGCACCACCAAGGAGGACGAGAGGCTGCTCGACGCGGATGACTTCGACTTCCTCGCCGTGGTGTCGGGCCAGACGTTCAACGGGGACGGTCTCATGTTCGAGTACACGCAGTCGCGACACCGCCCCGACTACTTCACCTTCCACACGACGGCCATCCGCGGGAGGTAGGAACGGCCATTCTCCTGCTGCCTGACGAGCCTCCCGTCCACCTCGGCCTCGGCTTCGGCCTCGGTGACACGCTCCATGTCTGGCTGTCGCGTGCCAGGACGTCGTTTACGGAATAGAGGGTGACGGACGGGGGGCTTGCCCCAAGCCGTGGGTCGTCCAGGCCTGCGGCGGAATTCCCGGACGCAGCCCGCATCCCCACGAATGCCCTTTGCGACCAAAGGCCGTCGGAATCGGCCTCCCGTGGCCAACGAGGGCATTCGTGGGACATCACGCGACGCCGGGGGCATGACTCCCCGCCACGGCTCGATGGGTACACTGACAAGGTCGCGCGCAAGCCATGCGGCAAAAAATCGAAAGGCAGAGGAGGACCGCGATGGACAGGATCGAGGAGCTGCTGGCCGACGAGGGTCTCAGGGAGAGGCTCGGCGGCTGCGCCGACTCCGACGCCCTCAAGGCGCTCGCAAGGGAGCGGGGCATGGAGCTGACGGACGCGGAGGCGGCACGGGCGGCCGGCCTCCTGGACGTCTGCCTGTCCCATGACGACCTCGATAAGGTTTCGGGAGGATTCCGTAATGGAGAGGCGATGATTCCATAGAAGGATATGGAATCTGGCTGGGCATGATACTTCATGACGTTTGGGAACGCGGGCACGGGCGGTGTACCGCAAGCCAAACGAGATGGTAGCCCCATGAGCAACAGCCTGTTCAGGAAGAAGAGCTCGGAACGGCTCAGCAGCCCCGACCAGCTCGACGATCGCATCCCGTCTGATCTGTGATCGGGCGGGCCTACTCGCTTGCGGGGAAATCGGTAGAGGCGGCGAGCTCGGTCTGGGCGCGGAAGCCCGCGAGGCGTCCCTCGAGCGCCGCGATGGAGCCGGCGAGCGCCTGGCTGCCGAGCACCATGCGCAGGGGCGCCGGCTCGACGTCGACGCTCTCGACGATGCGCGCCGCCATGCGGGCGGGGTCTCCCGGCGCGAGGCCGTTCGCTGGGTCGAGCATCTTCAGGAAGTCGTGCGTGGGGGTTCCGTCGTACTCGGGCATGAGGCGCGCGACCTGGGCACTCCCGTAGCGGAACTCCGTGCGGGCGCCGCCCGGCTCGACGATGGTCATGCCGATGCCGAACCCTCCGACCTCCTGCGCGACGCTCTCGCAGAAGCCCTCGACACCCCACTTGGTGGCGTGGTAGAGGGAGTTGCCGGGATAGGCGACCGTGCCTCCGTAGCTCGATATCTGGACGATGCGCCCGCCGCCCTGCTCGCGCAGGCGGGGTATGGCCGCACGGATGAGCGTGATGGGGCCGGTGAGGTTCGTGGCGATGATCCTGGCGACCTCGTCGTCGGAGAGCTCCTCCGCGGCGCCGAAGAGCCCGTAGCCGGCGTTGCTCACGACGACATCGATGCGGCCATGCACGTCAAAGGCATGGCCGATGACCTCTTCGACCGCCACGACGTCGGTGACGTCGAGGAGGCGGCAGTCGAACGTCTCCGGGTAGCGCTTTACGAGGTCGGCCACCTTCGCGGTCGAGCGGACGGTGCCGACGACGGTCTCGCCGGCCTCGAGCAGCTGCTCGGTCATGGTGCGGCCGAAGCCGCTGGACACGCCTGTGATGAGCCAGGTCCTGCCTTGGTTGCCGGAAGTCATGGGATGCTCCTCTCGTTGTGGTTGGGAGCATCTTACGGGGCTGCCCCGGCCGCGAGCAATTCCGTTTTCGGCGCCGACCGATTAGCGATGCTTATCGATAAGCCTCGGAACTGATTACGAGGATCGAATTCGTGTCCGCAGACCTTGCTAAGTTGCGAGATAGGCCGACACATCGTGGAAGAGCTCTCGAAGCGACTTACGGAAGACTTCGGGAAGGGCTTCACCGTTACAAACCTCAAGTACATGCGTCAGTTCTACCTGGCCTTTCCAATTGGTCACGCACTGCGTGACCAATTGAGTTGGACCCACTACCGATCCCTCTCCCGCGTGGATGACCAGCATTTTCCATACTCAATGGCTCCGAGCAGCTCTTGCGGCGAAATACCTCACCTACCTGCCCACCGAGGACCAGCTCCGGCAGGAGATCGAACGCCAGAAGGCCTTTTTCGCACAGCAGCACGGCCTACCCACTGCAAACGAGAACGGCCCCTACTCTCCCCCGCCCGTAAACTCGCTTCTCAGCGCCTCGGCGAACTCCTCCACGTAGTAGCCGCTCCTGGCCTTGGGCCAGAAGGCGCAGTAGGTGCGGGAGAGGGGCGCACCAGCCTTGAGCAGCGGGATGCGGCGGACCGCCGGCTCGGGGGCCGGCGCGTCGGGCGAGACCCAGACCGGGAGGTAGCCGCGGTTGCCGATGACCATGAGCCTGCCCTCGTCGAGGCTGTCGACGAAGAGGAGGTCCGGCCCGAGGCCGAGGTAGGAGCCGAAGTACTCGCGCTCGGCCTGCTCCTGGCCCTGGGGGGCCACGACGATGCAGGGGAGGCGCCTGAGGTCGGAAACGTCGAGGGAGTCCCTCCGCGCGAGGTCGCTCCTGCACGAGACCTCCGCGCACGCGGGATAGCTGGCGAGCACAAGGTTCTCGTAGTCACCCGAGAAGGCCCGACGCTGGTCGCTCAAGACCAGGTCGATCGACCCTCCAACGAGCTGCTCGTAGAGCTCCTCGTGGCTGCCGGCCACGACGTCGATGGAGACCTCGGGATAGATGCCAGCGAACCCCGCGACCGCCCTCGGGAGCTCTCGGCCGGCGAAGGACGAGAGATAGCCCACCCGCAGGCGCAGCTCGTCATCCTGCCCGAGTCGCACGGCCTCGGCCGTGGCCTCGTCGACCTCGCGGAGAATCCCCCGCGCACGCCCGACAAGGTACGTGCCGGCAGGCGTGAGCTCGAAGCCGCGTCCCTTCTTCTTCATGAGACTGACGCCGAGGTCTCGCTCGAGCGCCTTCATCTGCTGCGAGAGCGCGGACTCCGAGACGAAGCACTCGTCGGCGGCTTTTGTGTAGCTGCCGCGGTCGGCGATGGCAACGAGGTACCGAAGCTGTCTCAGAAGCATGGCCGTCTCCCGTCCGCGTGTGGGCGTCGCGCCGATTGTCTCACAGCGAGGACGACCGCATGGCGAGCGTCACTGAACGCGAGGAGGGGGCGGCGTTCTCTGTCACGGAGCGATTCGGCATGATTCGCACGACGCTTAAAACCGAGAACCGCCAGGCGCGGGTGGGAGATGTTAGAGCAGGTGGACGTAGTCCTGCGACCCATGGAAGACCCTCAAGATATCGATGGTCTGAGACTGCTCGTCAATCGAATAGACGAAGACGTATCTCCCGACGAGTGCCGAGCGATAGCCACGGCGAGCGAGAGCTTCGACCCGACACAGGGGACAGCTCTCGGGAAGCGTGGCAATCTGCTCGACCCGCTCGTCAAAGCATGCGAGGAAGCTCTCCGCGGCCTGTCTGCTCCTCAACTCGTCGAGCAGGTACGCGACGATGTTCTCACGGTCTTGAGCCGCAGGGAGGGTCAGCCTGACCTCAAAGGCCATAGATGGCCCTCAGACGCTCGGTGTCCGCCTGATAGCCCGTGACGTCGCCGGACGCCACCGCCCGCTCCCCCACCGAAACCTCCGCGAGCAGACGACGCTCGAGCTCGGCCTCTTCCATATGACGCCACAGCTCAGGAGACACGATGACCATGTCCACGGTGCCGTTCTTCGTCACGAGGATGGGACCTTCTTGTTCGTGGCACAGGTGCGAGATGCTGCCCGTGCTCTTGAGATCGGAGATGGGGATGACCGTCTCGTTTCCGCTCATCGTCACGCCTCCTCGACGTCCGTGCTCGCTCATCTTGGACGGAATTATACCATCATGAGCGTGCTCAGGTAGTCGCTCCGCCTGTGAAGCGCGCCCGGACGTCGGACTCCGAGACCCAGCCGTCCTTCTCGCCAGACGCCCGACCAGCCGAAAGGGCCGAGGCGAGCCTGCGCTCAGCCTCGATCCTGTCATAGTCGCGAATGTCGAGGATGGCGTAGCGGCCATGGCCGTTCTTGGTGAGGAAGACCGGCGAGCCGGGCTCCACGTCGCGAAGCACCTCCGTGTAACTCCTCAGGTCGGAGACGGGTTTGATTGCCGGCATGGTGCCTCCTCTAGCTAGCCACGCAGCCTCTTGTACGCCTCTCCCCAGTCGCGCAGGCCGTCCAGCACCGGGCCGAGGCTCTCGCCCAGGCCCGTGAGCTCGTACTCGACGCGCGGCGGCACCTCCGCATACACCGTCCTCGTGAGAAGCCCATCGGCCTCCATCTCCCGAAGGTTGGCGGTGAGCACCTTCTGCGAGATCGACCCCACCGACGATCGCAGCTCGCCGAACCGCTTCCTCCCCGGCATGAGGTCGCGAAGGATGAGCACCTTCCACTTGTTGCCGATGAGCGCGAGCGTGGTTTCCACCGGGCATGGCGGAAGCTCGCCCGCATGGCGTCTTGCCAGAAGCTCTTGAGTCTCGCTCATCGTTCCTCCATATGGTCTCGCACCGTCTACCTCAATAGTTTCCATTTGGTTCTTATAACACAATAATGTGCTTACTTACTAAATAATACCTATGACAGTACCTTCTTCTTGGTTGCAGGGCAAGGGGCCCGCACGAGTGAAGAAGGAGAAAGCCATGAGAATAGCCGTCGTCTGCGCCAACGGGCGCGTGGGGAGCCTCATCGTCAAGGAGGCCGTCTCCCGCGGGATCGACGTCACCGCCATCGCTCGAGACGCGAACAAGACCGTCGCGCAGCATTCCATCGAGAAGGACCTGTTCGGCCTCTCGAAGGAGGACCTTGCCGGCTACGACGCCGTCATCGATGCCTTCGGTGCCTGGGCCCCGGAGACGTTGCACCTTCACGGCGAGTCCCTCGCCCATCTCTGCGGCTGCCTCTCGGGCTCGCAGACGCGTCTGCTCGTGGTGGGCGGCGCAGGCAGCCTCTACGTCGATTCCGAGCACACCACCCAGGTCGCCGAGACGCCGGGGTTCCCCGACGAGTTCAAGCCGCTCGCCAAGGCCATGGGCGAGGCTCTCGACGAGCTGCGCAAACGCTCCGACGTGCGCTGGACGTACCTGAGCCCTGCCGGCAACTTTCAGGCGGACGGCCCTCGCACCGGAAGCTACGTTCTCGCCGGCGAGGAGTTCACCACGGACGAGAATGGCGCGAGCGCCATCAGCTACGCCGACTACGCCATCGCGATGACGGACGAGGCCGAGCATGGCGACCACGTCCAAGAGCGCATCTCGGTTCGCTGGTAGCAGGGAAATGGCAGCGCGTGGCGTCGGCCTCCCGGCAGGCCGACGCCACGAAGAGGAAGGGCCTCATGACAAGCAACGAAGAATTGGTCGAATCCCTCATCGGGATGCTCCTCGACGAGATGCCCGGTTATCGCGAGGAAGCCACGAAGGCAAGCGTGACCCCCCCGTCGTCTCCTGCGCGGCCTCATGAACGTGCGACCGCCGATGCCGCTCGGCGGGAAATATGTCCTGCTGCAGGACGAGCTGCTGTCGAGAGAGGCCATGGAGCGCGGCGTGGTGAGAGTCGAGGCGCTGCCGCGGTGCCCGAAAGACGAGCGCATCTCCCTGTGGCAGGGAGACATCACCCGCCTCGACGCGGACGTCATCGTCAACGCCGCGAACTCGGCTCTGCTCGGCTGCTTCGTCCCCTGCCATGGTTGCATCGACAATGCGATCCACTCCGCCGCGGGACTCCAGCTGCGCGACGAATGCGCCCGCATCATGGCCGACCAAGGCCATGACGAGCCGACCGGGAGAGCCAAGATGACCCGCGGTTACAACCTGCCCGCTGCCCACGTGATTCACACGGTGGGACCGATCGTTCCCACGCGTGAGCCCACGCGAGACGACGCCCGCCTGCTCGCCTCGTGCTACGAGAGTTGCCTCGACATCGCCCGGGAGCGGAGTCTTCACTCGATCGTCTTCTGCTGCGTCTCCACGGGCGAGTTCGGCTATCCCAACGAGCCTGCCGCTCGCGTGGCATGTGAGACGGTCCGTGCCTGGCTCGACCGCACGGGTTACCCCATCCACGTGGTCTTCGACGTCTTCAAGGAGGTCGACCGTCATGTCTACGAGCGACTTCTCGGCTAGCTGCGAACGGCTCGCCGATGCCATCGCCGCGAGTGACGCCGTTCTCGTGGGCGCAGGTGCAGGACTTTCGACCTCAAGCGGGCTTGCCTACGACGGTCCGCGCTTCGAACGTCTCTTCGGCGACTTCGCCCGCCGCTATGGCATTCGCGACATGTACACGGGCGGGTTCCACCCCTTCCCCTCCTCGGAGGAACGGTGGGCCTGGTGGGCCAGGCACATCTGGTACAACCGCTACGAGCGCGAGGTCGGGCCTGCCTACGAGTCCCTTGCCAGGCTCATGCGCGGTCGCGACCTCTTCGTGCTCACCACCAACGTCGACCATTGCTTCCAGGACGCGGGCTTCGATAAAGGCCGCCTGTTCTACACCCAAGGAGACTACGGCCTCTGGCAGTGCTCGCTCCCCTGCCATGAGAAGACCTACGGCAACCGCGAGGCCGTGCGTCGCATGGTAAGCGAGCAGCGAGACATGCGCGTGCCCACCGAGCTCGTCCCCACATGCCCCGTCTGCGGGCGCGAGATGGCAATGAATCTCAGGGCTGACGACACCTTCGTCGAGGACGTGGGATGGCACGCCGCATCGACCCGCTATTCCGCGTGGCTCGCCTCGCATGCGACGGGAAGGGTGCTCTATCTCGAGCTCGGCGTGGGAGGAAACACGCCGGGCATCATCAAGTTCCCGTTCTGGTCTCGCGTCGCGCGGAATCCGCAGGCCACGTATGCCGTGATCAACAGAGGCGAGGCCTATGTGCCACAAGGGCTGCGAGGGAGCTCGATAGCGGTGGACGGCGACATCGGCGAGGCGCTCGAGACGGTCGAGGGGATGCTTGGCTAGGCGTCGCGTGCCAAGACGTTGTCTACGTGTGATGTCGGGGGGAAGGCCCTCGCAGGCGCCGGATGGCGTAGTCGCAAATTGCATTCGTGGGAGTCTCCGGGGCTTGTTGCCCCCTTTGCGGAGCGTCATGGTCGCAAACGGCATTCGTGGGGGTGAGGCGTGGTCGAATATCCCATTCGTGGGGGTCGGCCTCTGGGGAGCGCCTGGTAGGAGGGCTGCCCCTCTCGGCGACGTTCTCCGCGAAACCCCACGAATGCCCTCGTTGGCCACGGGAGGCCGATTCCGGCTGTCTTTGGTCGCAAATCGCATTCGTGGGGGTGCGGGCCGCCTCCGGGAATCCCGCCGCAGGCCTCGACGATTCGCGGCTTGGGGGAAGCCCTCCCGTCTGTCACCTCCAGTTCTCTGACATGATGGCTCCTGTCTGGCTATGGCTCGAACGTTCCGTTGGTTTCACCCGAGTCAGGCGGACTCGCCCCGGCCCGACGTCCGGATCACCTTCGCGGGCACGCCCGCGACCACGGCGCCGTCGGGCACATCCTTGGTCACGACCGCGCCGGTCCCCACGATGGCGCCCTCGCCGACGGTCACGCCGGGAAGTATCGACGCCCGCGCGCCTATCCAGGCATCGCGTTTGACGAGGATCCCCTTCGTCATGACGGTCCTGATGTTGCCCGGCTCGTGGTTGACGGTGAAGAAGCCCGCCCCCGGCCCCACCATGACGCCGTCCTCGACGGTGATCCCGCCGAGCGACATCATCGTGAGGCTGTGGTTGAAGAAGACGTTCCTGCCCAGGTGGACCTGGCTCGCGCAGTCGATCCTGAACGAGGGGGTGACGAAGGTCCCCTCCTCGAGCCCGCCGAAGAGCTCGCCTTCGAGCTCGAGGATCCTGCCCCTCTCCAAGGGGTTCGTCTGCGCGACCTCCCAGCAGATCCCCTCGCTCCGTGCAATCTCGGCGTGCACCTCCTCGAGATACCGTGGGTCGCGGATGTCATAGGCGACGCCCGCCTGCAGCTCTTGAAACACGCCCATGTCGTCTCCCCCAGTCGCTTTCTAGTCCTCGGGCGCGAAGGCGCCGAGCGTGCGCTCCTGCTGCTCGAGCGACATGTTGAAGAAGCGCTTCCCGCAGTCGAGCGCGTCGATCGCGGCCATCTCGTCGGCCGTGAGCTCGAAGTCGAAGACGTCGAGGTTGGCAGCGAGGTGGGCGGGGTTGGTCGACTTTGGGAAGACGATGTTTCCCGTCTGGACGTGCCAGCGGAGAATCACCTACGCGGCGGACTTGCCGTGCGCCTCCGCGACGCTCGCCACGACCCCGTTGCCCAGGAGCCCCGCGTCGGCGTGGCCCAGCGGGTACCAGCACTCGATGGCGGTTCCGTACCTGGCGATGCGCTCCTTGAGATCGCGCTGCTGGTAGAAGGGGTGGCACTCCACCTGCAGCACGGAGGGCTTTATGGTCGCCGCCTCGCAGAGCTCCTCAAGACGGTCGCTCTCGAAGTTGGAGATGCCGATGCTCCTCACCTTGCCCGCGGCCACGGCCCGCTCCATGTCGCGCCAGGCGCCCAGGTAGTCGCCGAACTGCTGGTGCAAAAGGAGCAGGTCGAGGTGGTCGGTGCCGAGGCGCGCGAGCATCCTGTCGATGGCCGCCGAGGTCGCGCCCTCGCCGTACTCGCTCGGCCAGAGCTTGCTCGTGACCCAGACCTCGTCGCGGGGGATGCCGCTCTTGGCGACCGCGCGTCCCACGCCGCGCTCGTTTCCGTAGGCGTGCGCCGTGTCGACGTGGCGGTACCCCAGGCGGAGCGCCTCGGCCACGGTCCTCTCGGTGAGGTCGTCGCCGGCGACCATGTAGACGCCCACCCCCATCTGCGGGATCCTCGTGCCGTCGTTCAATGTCACATACGTCTGCTCTGCCATGATGGCTCCAATCGTTCGTCGTGCGTATCTTAGTGGTACACACGTTGCTTATCCTTGTCGATCGAAGTATCGTCTGTCGGGAGGGGCCGCTCAATGGGCGGTTCCCCGCGATGCGAGGGGATAAGCAACCGATTCACGCGCGGCGTACCGATAAGGGCACGCGCCAAGAGAAAGAGGAACTCCCATGCGAGAGCAGCCGCCGAACGACCTGCGCGTCGTGAAGACGCTCGACACGATACGCGCCGCCTTCGAGGCCATGGTCTGCGAGATGGACTACGGCAGGATCACGGTGACGGGTCTCTGCGAGCGGGCGCGCGTCAACAAGAAGACGTTCTACCGCTACTACGAGGCCCTCGACGACCTGCTCGCCGAGTTCCAGGAGGGATACGCAAGCGCGTACGCCGAGCGCATCAGGGGCCTCGACACGGTGCGCGACCAGGCAAAGCTCGTGCGCGCCCTCTTCGAGTTCTCGGCCGAGCAGGGCGCGGCGTACGAGCGCATCACCTGCGCCGCGGGCGGGTACGGCTCGATCCGCCAGCAGATGATCGAGCGGGTGGAGGAGCGCGCGGGCGTGAGGAACGAGCCACTCGCCGGCCTGGACGCTCAGCGCTCGGACGTCCTTCACCGCTTCCTGGGCGAGACGCCCCTCATGGTGTACCGCCTGTGGGTCGAGGGCGGCAAGCAGATTCCCCTCACCGAGGCGGCCGACCTGGCGGTGGCCCTCACGTGCAAGGGCATGGACGGCTACCTCGAGGCGACGGGGGCGCGGAGGGGATAGCCTCCATCAAATGCCATCCACTAGGAGTCGAGGCTGTCCTTATCCAGCAGAAAGTCGTATATGTTCGTCACGAGAATGCCGTTCTCGTTGTAGTGCGGCTCGAGGCCTTCCTTCGTGACAACAATCTTCTTGAACCCGTCGTCCACCTTGAGGAGCGAGCGCTGCTCCCGCTCCCACTTGGCGGCAGTGGGCAAGGCGAACGCCGACTGGATGTAGTAGCGCTTGCTGCCCTTGTTGCAGACGAAGTCAATCTCCAGCTGCACGCGATGCGCCTTGCCGTCCTCCCCCTTCGAGGTCGAAGGGACGACACCCACGTCGACGCCGTACCCGCGCGCGACAAGCTCGTTGTAGATCACGTTCTCCATGATGTGGGTCTCCTCCATCTGGCGGAAGTTCATGCGCGCGTTGCGAAGCCCGAGGTCGGAGAAGTAAAGCTTGTACGGCGTGCCGATGTAGCGGCGCCCCTTAAGGTCATAGCGCTTCGCGGGGCGAATGAGGAAGGCGTCCTCCAGGAGAGAGATGTAGCGCTCGATGGTCTCGGGCGCTATGGTCACCCGCTTCTCGCTCTTGAACGTCGAGGAGAGCTTCAGGGGGTTCACGAGCGAGCCGATGGCGGACGAGAGCACGTCGACAAGGTCTTCGAGATTGCCTGGGTCGCGCACGTCGTTGCGTTCAATGATGTCGCTGAGGTAGAGCTCGTCGTAGAGGTCTCGTAGGTACTCCGCCTTGTCGCTCGGTGCCTTCTTGGACAGAATGGCCGGAAGTCCGCCATAGGTGGCATAGTCGACGTAGCCCTCGCGCTTGTCCCCGCTATATGCGCTCATGAACTCGGAGAAGCTCAGGGGGGCCATCTCCACTTTCTGGCCCCGGCCCCTGAATTCGGTGACGACATCCTTCGAGAGCAGCCTGGCGTTGCTGCCGGTAACATAGACGTCGACGTCTGGCATCCCGATGAGGTCGATGAGCACCTCCGAGAAGTCGCCAAGCAGCTGCACCTCATCGAGGAGCACGTAGCGCTTGCCCTTTGCCTTGCCCAGCTCTTCTATCATGTACGGATAGAACACTTCTGGATCCTGGTATTTCTTGTTGCGGTACTTGTCGAACGCCATCTCGATGACGTTGCCCTCGGGAACGCCCTGCGAAAGCAGGTAGCTCTTGAAGAGGTTGAAGAGGAGAAATGACTTTCCGCAGCGCCTGATACCTGTGATGACTTTCACCTGGTCAGAGCCCATCCCCGAGATGAGCTTGTCCATGTACTGCGGTCTTTCGATGACCATAGGGAATCCCAACTGAAATTTGTGCATTTCAATGCGGTTTTTTCACCTATGGATTATAGGGTGATGCGACTGTCACTTCCACTTCTATCTGGAATTTACGCATACTTTTGCACAAATTTCAGATTACCCTTCATCTCGTGCTCGTAGCAAGACACGGGGGAGCCCTTGCATCCTTCTCCGACGGGTTGGTCTGCACGATCTCCCGGCAGATTCCCTCGCTCCGCGCGATCTCGGCATGCGCCGGCAGGATCACGGTGACGGGTCTCTGCGAGCGGGCGCGCGTCAACAAGAAGACGTTCTACCGCTACTACGAGGCCCTCGACGACCTGCTCGCCGAGTTCCAGGAGGGATACGCAAGCGCGTACGCCGAGCGCATCAGGGGCCTCGACACGGTGCGCGACCAGGCAAAGCTCGTGCGCGCCCTCTTCGAGTTCTCGGCCGAGCAGGGCGCGGCGTACGAGCGCATCACCTGCGCCGCGGGCGGGTACGGCTCGATCCGCCAGCAGATGATCGAGCGGGTGGAGGAGCGCGCGGGCGTGAGGAACGAGCCACTCGCCGGCCTGGACGCTCAGCGCTCGGACGTCCTTCACCGCTTCCTGGGCGAGACGCCCCTCATGGTGTACCGCCTGTGGGTCGAGGGCGGCAAGCAGATTCCCCTCACCGAGGCGGCCGACCTGGCGGTGGCCCTCACGTGCAAGGGCATGGACGGCTACCTCGAGGCGACGGGGGCGCGGAGGGGATAGCCTCCACGGCAGGGGACGCCAATCGAGGCCTGCCGTCTCGCGCCATGGCACGTCGCCCTCTTGTCCCAAGGTATCGACAAGGAAACGGCCGCCTCGGAGCACGAGACGTGGATGGCACAGTCCGTCGGATGCATAATCATGAGGTCACGGGATAGGCCTCCAACGGGATTTGCCGTTTCCTGGTCACCGTTTTGATCACTCGAGTGATCATATTCGAATCGCATGGGTCCCGGGTCGGAATTTGGAAGAGGCCGAGGACGAAGCGAACTTACGAACTCGCCGTTGCTCGCGTGGACCTGCACGACCTGCGCCGCACGTTCGCCACCTACCTCGTGGCCAAGGGGACCGACGTCAAGACCGTGAGCTCGCTCATGGGCCACGCCAACGCCGCCATGACCCTCAACGTCTACGCGAGCGCCGACCCCGACGCGAGGCTCGCCGCGGGCAGGGTCGTGGCCGAGGCGATGGCGGAGAGGCCGACGAGGGAGGAGACGCCGCGCAGGCCGCTGCTCAGGGTGGTGTGAGGAGGCCTGCCCGCTCCACGCAACAGGACGCAAAGCATCCCCGCCTTCTCCTGGAATTGGGTATGCACAATGCTGTTTCAGCACGATAGATGCAGCGATGCGGAAGCTTGCCTCAGCCGTTCATGCCACCCACATTCAATTCTGTCGAGCGCGCATGGACCCCCGGGATTTTGGGATCCTTCACGCCCATCTCGCTAGTTCACGAGAGGTCGACGCTCCGCCTGTCCCCCTGCCCTGGCAAGGAAGTCTCGCATGAGCGCGCCTATCTCGGGGGCATGGGTCTCGAGCGCGAAGTGGCCCGTGTCGAGGAGGTGGACCTCGGCCTGCGGCAGGTCACGCCTGAATGCCTCGGCGCCGGCGGGCACGAACGAGACGTCGTTCCGGCCCCACACTGCCAGGAGCGGCACCTGGCTCTCTCGGAGATAGGCCTGGAACTCCGTGTACCGTTCGACGTTGGTGCGATAGTCGTAGATGAGGTCGAGCTGACGCTCGTCGTTGCCCGGCCGTGCCATGTAGAAGGCGTCGAGCGTATAGCCGTCGGGACCCACGCGACCAGGCTCGGTCCCGTCCATGTACTGGTGCCGGATCGTCTCGGGGGCGAAGGCCGAACGATAGGAGTCCCTGGCCTCGGACGTGGGATGGGCCCAATACGCTGCCCGCGCGGCCCATTTCTCCCCAAGCCCCTCCCGATAGCAGTTGCCGTTCTGGCTCACGATCGCCCAGACGGCATCGGGGCGCGCCACGGCCAGGCGAAGGCCAATGGGCGCCCCGTAGTCAAAGACGTACAAAGCGAAGGAGGCTAGGCCCAACGCGTCCACGAACCCTCCGACGGTCTCGGCGACATGGTCGAACGTGTAGTCGAACTCGGATCGATCAGGGCAGGAGCTCTGCCCGAACCCGGGATAGTCCGGCGCGATCACGTGATAGCGGCCCTCGAGCTCGGGAATCAGATCGCGGAACATGTGGCTCGCCGAGGGAAAGCCATGAAGAAGCAGGACCGTCGGCGAGAGGGGGTCTCCCGCCTCCCGGTAGAAGACCCCGACGCCGTCGACGTCCAGAGTGTGATAGGAAACCATTGCGTTCTCCTCTCGGAAAAGGGGCGGCCCTCGCCGTGATCTGGAAGCCGATGGGTCAGGCCAGCGTCGCGAAGGGCTCGTCGGTGGCGCAGTAGACCCTCTTGCCCGTGAGCTCCCGCAGGCGTTCGGCCGCGCCGGCCATGGACGGCTGAGCGAGCACGAGGCCGTCGGAGTCGGCGAGCGCCTCGGCCGCGCACTCGGCGAAGCGTGCAACGAGCGCGTCCCCCGAAAGGGCTGCGACCTCGGTCGCCTGGACGGGCCTCACCTTGACGCCCCGCCTCTGGATACGCCCCTGCGCGTCGAGCGTGCGGGCCACCGACGCGCCGGCGATGGGCGAGGTGAAGAGCAGGGCGACGCTCCCGCACTCGCTCGCGGCGCGGCGGCACATCCCCTCGTCGATCGAGGCCACGGGCACGCCTGCGTAGCACGCGAACGGCTGGAGTGCTCGTACGACGTCACCCATGAAGCAGCAGGTGGAGAGAACCTCGTCGGCGCCGTCGGCGATGGCCCGCATGACGAGCCCCGCGTATCGGGCCGCCGGGGCGGACGAGACGTAGCCGTCGACGGCGGACTCCTTGAGCGCAGAGAGGTCCTGGTAGGAGCGGATCTCGACGTCCTCGCCCGTGAGCTCGGCAGCCTTCTCGGCCAGCCCCCTCTCGAGCTCGTCGGTCTTCGCGGTGTAGATAATCGCAACCTTCATTTCGTTTCTCCTTTTCCGTCGTTCCATGTCGTCGCTCAGGCGAGCAGCCGCCTGTCGAGGAACGCCCATATCTCGTCGAGGACCGCCTGGCCCCAGAAGTTCGACTCGTGGTGCGCGCCGTCGACGAGGAAGCCCTCGGCCTCGACTCCCGCGCCCCTGAGCGCCTCGACCATGTTCGTGACCTGCGTCGTCTCGACGTAGGGGTCGTCGGTGCCCACGCCCAGGAGGAACGGCGGGATGGAGCCTGCCCGCGCGGCGACATAGCGGATCGCGCTGAGCCTCTCGGCCATGGCCTGGCGCTCCTCGGCGTCACCCGTGACGAAGTGGTCGCGCAGCGGCGCAAAGTCGGGCGTGTCGCCCATGCGGGAGAGCCAGCGCGCCAGGTCCGACGGCCCGAAGCAGCTCACGACCGCATCGACCGCGTCAGAGGTGCCCGCGTGCTCGCTCGTCTCGAACTCCTCCATGTCGGCGGTGACGCCGACGAGCTGGGCCGCGTGCGCCCCCGACGACGTGCCCCAGACCGCGACGCGGCCCGGGTCGATGCCGAAGTCGGCCGCGCGCTCGCGCAGGAACCTGATCGCGCACTTCACGTCCACGAGGAACGCTGGCGCCGGCGCATCGTCGGCGACGCAGTCCCTGTGGCGCACAGACGCGACCACGTAGCCGCGGCGGGCGAGCTCGCAGAGCTGTGGGAGCTCGAAGCCCGTGTCGGGCGTGAGCCAGCCGCTGCCCTGGACGAAGACCAGGAGGGGAAGCGTCGGCTTCTCCTCGGCGTAGTCGGTCGCCCAAGGGCTGACGAGGTCGAGAGTGAGGGCGCGGCCGGTGGCCGTGGAGTAGGTGACGTCGCGCTTTACCTGGAACATGCCGGAGAGCGAGTCGTTGCTCGGGAGGTGCCTGAGGGAGGTGTCTTCCATTTCGGCTACTCCCCCGCCACGATGGCCCGGTAGAGGCTGCGGCGCAGGATGGGCTCGCCGCACTCGTACGCCTGCATCATGAAGACGGCCGTGACGCCCTCGCTCGGGTCGACAAGGCAGAAGTTGCCGCCCGCGCCGTCCCAGCCGAACTCGCCCACGTTGCCTCCCACGCCGAGCACGCGCGCCTGCGAGGGGTCGATGAGGATGCGCAGCAGGTTGGAGTAGCTGTAGCCGGGCACGCACATGCCCACGCCGTCGGCCGCCTTGGCGGCGAGCTGCTCCTCGGTGAGCTGCGGGGTGGCCATGAACTCGACCGTCTCGGGCCTGAGGAGGCGCACGCCGTCAAGCGATCCCTTGTTGAGCAGCATTTGCAGGAGCTTGGAGTAGTCCTCAGCGGTGGAGTAGCACCCGCCGCCGCCCGAGAGGAACGCGGGCGTCTCGACGTCGACCTTGTCGGACGGGGCCATGAAGGTGAGGATGTCCTGGCCTGCACCGTCGCGTGCGGGCGTCTCGACCCGGCTCACGTACTGGTAGGCGGGGTCGCGGTGGAACTGGCCGGCGACGCGGCCGAGCTTCTCGGGGGCGACGTAGAATCCGGTGTCGGCCATGCCGAGAGGCTCGAAGACGCGCTCGCGGAACAGGGCCTCGAGCGTCTTTCCCGTGGCGACCTCGAGCACGCCGCCGAGCAGGTCTGCCCCGGCGCCGTACTCCCAGCCGCGGCCTGGCTCGAAGTCGCCTGGGACGCTCGCCATGGCGGCGCAGGCGCTCCTGGTGGTGAAGGGGATGCCGGCCTTGGCGCGGGCGATCTCGTCGGCCTCGAGCTCGGCCATGCGCCTCTGCGAGGGGGTCCCGTCGAATGGGTACGGGATGCCGGAGGTCATGTTGAGGAGGTGCTGGATGGTGAGCGGGGTGCGCTCGACCTCGACCGTGCCGTCCGGGGCGTAGACGAGGTGGCTCGCGAACTCGGGGAGGTACTTCGCCACAGGGTCGCCGAGCGCGATGACGCCCTCCTCCACCAGCTGGAACGTGACCGTGGAAGTGAAGAGCTTGGTCATCGAGTAGATCTTGTAGATCGAGTCGGCCCCGTCGCAGCCGTACCCGCCCAGGATCTTGACCTCGCCGTCCCTGATGACGCAGATTGACGCGCCGCCGAGGCTCCCGCCGTCGACCGCCTCCTGAATGAGCCTGCCGATTCCGTGATAGTCCTGCATGACTTCCTCCGCTCGTTGTCAGTGGTGCCCTGCCGATCTCTGACAACGATGGTACGGAGCGAGGCCCCCGCTTTCGGCACGTGCCGTCCCCGCTTTTGGGCGCGCAGTCACCCCCTGCGGGGACGCGTGCCACCGCCCTCCCCGCGCTCGGCGACAAGCTCCCTCGCGCTCTTCCCGAAGTACTCCTTGAGCTGGCGGTTCATGGTGCGCAGGCCGCTGTAGCCGTTGAGCGCCGCGACCTCCGACTGGTTGCCCCTCCCGGAGACGAGGTCGGCCCGCGCGTGCTCGGCGCGGACGAGGCCCACGTAGTCGCCGGCGGTGCGGCCGAGGTGGGCCTTGACGAAGCGTGCCATGTAGCCGCGCGAGAGGTGGCAGACCTCGCAGAGGTCCTCCAGGCGCACGTCCTCGGCGTAGTGCTGCTCGACGTAGTCCACGATCGCGTGGACGCGCTCGATGCGCTCCACGTCGGAGTCGAGCCTGCCCGCGTCGCTTTTCACGAAGAAGCTCTCGAGCAGGGTGTGGAGCACCTCGAGCTGGATGGAGCCGAGCTCGATGAAGCGCAGCGGGTCCGAGCCCTGCTCCATGAGCGTGCCCGCGCGCTCGAAGCGGGGGAAGAGGTCGTTGGCGATGGCGTCCCTCTGGGCCTGGGTGAGCGCGTCGAGGTCGTTCATCTCGATGCGGCCCTCGTCGATGTCCGGGAAGAGCCCGCGGACGTAGTGCAGCGGGTACATGATGCTCACCGCGCGTCGGCGCGGCTCGGTGGAGAGGGTGTGGATGGTGTGGGGCGCCTCGGAGTTGGCGCACCAGATCCTGCCCGTCTCCATGCGGTAGGTCTTCCCGTCGACGAAGATGTCGGTCGGGGCCCACCTCAGCATGCAGTCGACCTCGATCGCGCGGTGCCAGTGCGGGGAGAAGCTCTCCGGGGTCATCGAGTCATGGAAGACGAGGTGGACCTGCTGCCGCTCGGTGGGAACGACCGCCTCGTGAACCGTCTCCTTCATCTCCGCCTCCCGCATCCCACTCGCACAGACCACGGACAAGAGCATGGTACCGCACGCGTCAGGCCCCATTCGCGGGAAGCGGCCCCGCCCGAGGGCGGGGCCGCTCTGCTCCCGCGTGCGGGTCGGACGCTAGGCCGCGGCCTCAACCTTCGACCTCGCCGCGAACCTCGCGGCGACGAGGGAGACGGCCACGGCGAACGCCGCGAACGCGCAGGTCGATATCAGCATCACGAAGTGGGCGCTGCCGTCGCCGACCGCGGACGAAATCGTGGGGAGGACGAACGGGGAGCAGAACACGCCGACGTTGAGGCAGACCATGGCGATGGTGGTCGAGGTGCTCATGGCCTCGGCGGGGCTCACCTCGGCGACGAGGGTGTATGCGTAGGGGACGACGACGGCGAAGGCCACGCCCGAGCAGATGCCCCCGGCGAAGAGCGCGGGCACGCTGGCGCCGAAGGCGAGCAGCCCGAACCCGACGGCGTTGAAGGCCAGCGCCACGGGGACGGTGAAGACGCCGAGGCGCTTGCGGATCGCGCCGAAGAGAAGGGAGACGGGGATGCCGATGATGGTGAAGAAGCTGTAGATGGTCGAGGCCATCGTCGAGGCGCCCTCCTGGGTCGTCCCGGCCACGCCGCTCTCGAACACGCGGGTGCCCAGCGCATAGGCCATGGGCAGCTGGAAGACGAAGAACGCGAACAGCCCGATGCCGATCCCCCACACGGCCGCGGGGACGTGGGCCTTCGCCTTCGGCGCGGACGCGGCCGCGTCCGAGGCCTCGGGGTCCTGGCCGGACTCGCCGTCGAGGTTCACGAACAGGGTGAACAGGACCAGGGGCACCGCCGAGAGCAGGTAGATCGAGAAGCCCGCCTGCCAGCCCAGCACGACGAGCAGGCCGGAGACGAGGGAGCAGATGGCGCTGCCGACGCTGCCGACGGCGTTCTCGATGCCGATCATCCCGGCGAGCTGGTCGCCCTTGTAGAAGCGCGAGAGCAGCACGACGATGAGGGGCGTGTATAGCCCGAAGGCGAAGCCCAGGACGATGCGCGAGACGAGGATCGGCGTGAAGTCGGCGAGGACCATGGGCGCGCACCCCGCGACGATGGAGAGCACGATGCCGATGACGGTCGTGCGCTTCTCCCCCAGCGCCTTGCAGGCCAGCGGGCTCAGGAGCAGGCCTGCGAGACAGCCCGCGTTGGGCATGGTGCTCAGCGACTGGATGGCCTGTGCGCTGACGTCGGGCATGGACGCCGCCATCGTGTTGAGGATCCCGCCGACCGCCTGCGCCGTGGCCTGCATCACTGCGATGGACAGAATCGACACCTTGAAGAGCAGCTTGTCCTGCTTCCGTTCTGGCATGATCGTGCCTCCTGGTTCGTCTCTCGTTCCCGATGGCCGAAGACGGCCCCTTGTTGAGAACAAGATACGGGGTGGCGTGCCCGGCGACGTGACCGGGGGTGACGTAAAACGGGCGCGCAGTCACCTACCGCGCACGCATGGGCTCAGAGCGGGCCGAAGTACGCCCCATGAACCAGAATGGTGCAGGTCGAGAATGCGAAGCGGTTCCTGACACCCCATTGCGAGGCGCTGTCATCCAGCCGAGGTTGTTCCGATTCGCAAGCAGTTCGCGATGGTTCCGGCGCGCCAACGGGGCCAGGCCCTACGCCACGTCGCCCACGAGCTTCAAGCCGATGACGCAGCCGACCAGCCCAACGATGAGCGCGACCTTGACGGGCGATGCCGACTCCGCGCCGGTGGCCATGCCGACGGCCACGGTCAGAGCCGCGCCGATGCCCACCCAGACGGCGTAGGCCGTCCCGATGGGGAGGGTCTTGGTGGCGTAGGCGAGGCCGAGCATGCTCGCGGCGAGGCCGGCGGCGAAGACGGCCGTGGGGACGGCGTTGGTGAGCCCGTCCGACTTTCCGAGGGCGAGCGCCCAGACGGACTCCATGCAACCGGAGAGGACGAGGACGAGCCAATCCATGGGGAGGTCTCCCTTCGAGGGTGCGCCGTCTTTTCGGACCTGGTACGGCTGCCGTCGTCAGGGAGTCTCGATGTTGTCAAACCCGCTTCGTCCTTTCCGCGGGGGCGGCCACGCGGACGCCGCCGGCTACGGCGCCAGCGTGGCCGCCGGGATCACGTAGACGCCGTCGTCCCTCCGGTAGGCCAGCGAGCCCGCGCCCACCACGACGGCGAGGAACGCCGGGTCGGGGACGCGCGCCGCGGGGTTGCGCGTGAGCTTGCGGCGGAGCGCGAGCAGGCTCGCCGCCCCCTCGTCGGCCTTGAGGTCGCTGAGCTTGACCTCTATGCCCGCCCATGCGCCCCCGTGCTCGAGGATGACGTCGCACTCCAGGCCCTTGTCGTCGCGGTAGTAGGAGACGCGGTCGCCGAGGCCGCCGTAGGTGGAGAGGTAGACGCGCAGGTCCCTCGCCACCAGGCCCTCGAAGAGGTCGCCGAGCGTCTGCGTGTCGCGCAGGAGCGCCTCGGGGGTGGCCTGGAGCAGGGCCGCCGCGAGCGAGGGGTCCACGAAGTGCCGCTTGGGCTTCACGCGGACGCGGGCCTTGGACCTCAGGGGCGGCTCCCAGCCCGGGAGCTCCTCGGTGATGTAGAGGCGGTCGAGCAGGGCGAGGTAGGCGGCGAGCGTGTCGTCGGAGACGGCCGAGGCGCCCATGTCTCTCGCCAGCGTCCCGTGCGTCACGGCGCGCCCGGCATTGGCGGCGAGGGCGCGCATCAGGGCGAGCGCCACGCCGGGCGACCTGCCCTCGTCGGCGACGTTCTTGTCGAGGACGGACCGGACGTACTGGACGGAGGTCTCCGCCGCCACCTCGTCGGAAAGGCCGAGGTTGGCGGGCCATCCGCCGCGGCAGCACCACCGCGCCACCTCGGCGACCACGGTGTCCCTGCGGCACGGCGGGAGCGGCTCGCCGGCGAAGAGGGCCGAGAGGCTCGACGCGCCCGTCGAGTCGCCCGTCTCGAGGAGCGACATCGGGCGCATCCGGAGGCGCGCGATGCGGCCGGTGCCGCTGTGGCGGACCCTCTCGCGCTGCTCGGCCGTGAGGGCTGAGGAGCCCGTGAGCAGGAGCCTGCCCCTCTCGTTGCCGGTGTCGTCGACGAGGCCGCGGGCGGCGTCCCAGACCTCGGGCACCTCCTGCCACTCGTCTACGAGGTGCGGGGCCTCGCCCACCAGGGCGAGCGCTGGGTCGACGAGCGCGGCCTCCCGCTCGGCACGACGGTCGAGGCGCGTGACGCTCGCCGACCGGGAGAGCGCCGTCCACGTCTTGCCGCACCAGCGGGCGCCGACGACCTCCACGCACCCGAAGGCGCCCATCAGCCGGTCGAGCCTGCCCTCCACGAGCCGCGGCCTGTACCCCTCGGGCATGAGCGTGCCTGTCCTCTTCTCAGCCATGCGTGCCCTCCCGCCGTTCGGATCTCGTTCTCCCATCTCGTACGTTCGGTATTTTACGCCATTTTTGCTCGGTATTCTGCGCCGTTCGGGCCGGGCGTTCCGCGCCATGCGCGGCGCGGGGCCCCACCCGAGGGATCTCGTCGGGATCGGGACACGCATGGAACGCCCCATCGGATGCATAAACGCGAGGCCATGGAATCGGCTTTCCCGCGGGGTCTGGCCGATATTTGGTCACCGTTTTGGTCACTCGGAGGTCAGCCTCTGGAACGCATGGGTCCTGAGCTGGCGTTTCGAGGCGGCCGAGACGCGGGGTGAACTTGTGACCCCACCGCCGCGCGGGAAGTGGTCACTCCTTGGCCACCATTTTGGTCACCTTAAGCATACAGGCCAGAGACATGAGTCCCTGGCCTCGGTCTTTTGTGGTGGGCGTTGCAAGATTTGAACTTGCGACCTCTTCCGTGTCAGCGCGCCCTGCTGGCTTTTCTCACCTTGCCGCATTTTTCATGCGTTGCCGAATCCGCCGCTCAGAGGCCATTTCCTGGGTTTCAAATCCTTCATCCCGTAGCATGGTTCCCGAGACGTCTTGACACTATTTTGACACTGCCTTTGACACTCTGGAGATGCAGCGGGCATGGAGAAGTATACGGGGATGACCCTCAAGGACCTCGGCGACGGGCGCTGGCAGGCCAGGTTCTCGTACAAGGACGGGGACAGGTGGAAGTGGAAGTCGCGGAACTTCCGGGCGCCGTCCGAGCGGGCGGCAAGGAGGGAGGCCGCCGCGAGGAGGGCCGAGCTCGAGGAGGAGGCGGCCCGGGAGGCGCTGCCCCTCGGGATGGGGGACGACGAGCTCCTGCTCCCCCGCTTCCTCGAGGCCTACATCAGGAGCTCCGAGGGAGCGGGCGGCATCGAGCCCACCACGGCGACGAACTACCGTCACACGGCGGCGCACATCTGCCGGCACCTCTCGTCGTGGCGCGTGGACGAGCTGACCCCTCAGGCGATCCTCGCGATGCAGGAGGGCCTGCTCGAGGACGGCCTCTGCCCCAACACGGTGGCGCGGGCCCACCGGTTCCTGAAGCAGGCGATGGCCTACGCCGTGGACATGGGGGTCGTGCAGAGGACCCCCTTCACCAGGCAGGTTAAGCCGCCCAGCAGGACCTACCGCGAGCCCAATGCCCTCGACGACGCGACGAGGAGGAGGCTCCTTGCCGCCCTCGACGCCACCGCGGACAGCGAGCTCACCCTGGCCGTGAGGCTCGGGCTCTCGGCCGGGCTCAGGCGCGAGGAGATCTGCGGGCTCAGGTGGCGCGACGTCGACCTCGAGCGAGGCGTGGTCATGGTGAGGCAGGCGATCACCCAGGTCGGAGGCAAGACCTACCTCAAGGGCCCGAAGACGCCCAAGAGCAGGAGGGACGTGCCCCTGGAGCCCGACCTGGCGAGGAGGCTCTCCCGCAGGCTCTCTGACGTCCGCTGGGCGTGCGCCGCGCGGGGCTCCGACTTCTCACCCGACCTCTACGCCCTGGGGGACGACCGCGGCGCCTTCTACAACCCGACCAGGCTCACCAAGGAGTTCGGCGCCCTCTCGAAGGCGCTCGACCTCAGGGGCACGACGGGGAAGCGCGTGGGACTTCACGACCTTCGCCACACGTTCGCCACCTACCTCGTGGCCAAGGGCACCGACGTCAAGACCGTGAGCTCGCTCATGGGACACGCCAACGCCGCGATGACGCTCAACGTCTACGCGAGCGCCGACCCCGACGCGAGGCTCGCCGCGGGCAGGGTCGTGGCCGAGGCGATGGCGGAGAGGCCGAGGAGGGATGAGGGACCGCGCAGGCCGCTGCTCAGGGTGGTATAGGGAAATTGCATCGGCAATTCGCAGGGCTCAGCAAGCAGTGCACCATCCCCTGAATTCTTCGGATGGCCTCGATACAGCGGGAGAATCTATATGTTTCCATCTTACTCGGTTATCTCCCAACGCAGGCATTCACCATCCTCTGAGAATCTCACCCCGAATGATTCATAGAAAGCACCGATAAGACCGACGACACGATCTGGCATTTCAATGCCTCTGCCGTGCCTGACATCCTCGTACAGGGAGTCGAACGAGTTTGATATCTGGACGACTTCCGCACCCCCACGAAAACCGGTCAGGTCATGGGGAGCCTCTTCTCTCCCGATTCCAGTGGCAATGGTTGACAGGAGTTCGATAAGCTCTCTGCGCGCAAATCCAAAAAATGAGCTGTCGAAGTCTCTGTCGCTAATTGCACCAGCGCAGAACCCATCGCGCTTCTCGATGATGGCGTCCTCGATGTCATGGACGTAGCTTGCGGAGAAGGGCTCCACGGGAACCTTGGAGTATCGGGCCGAACGCCGGCAAGCGTAGTACTCGTCCAGCAGCCTGAAGGAGAGAAGGGTTATCTGACCACGCATGTCGACAGGAAGATCGGGAACCGAGACGCGTCCGCGATACTCGGCATGGGCGAGCTCGTGAGCGAGGACGCCCACGGCCCTCTCGCGAAGGCTCCCCGCCGCATCCGTATCCCGATATCCAAGCTCGGAAACGAGAGAGCGAAGAGCTTCTTCTTCCAGCAGGAAAAAGCCGATACGCTGGTCAAGATAAATCGCATAGTGGGCGCCGTCTCCCATATCAAGAGTCTTTCCCACCGCCCGCCCGAACTCGTTGTCTGTCAGACCAGGACGATCGCACCCGTGGTCGATTTGGAACCTGATCACCTCGTTGGCAAAGTCGCTTGGGACGACGATCTCGCTGACGTTCTCGGAATCGATCCCAGCGAGGTCAGAGCCGACCAGCCAAGCGACGTAGGACTCGTAGTGACCCCGCAGGGCTTCGTCTCTCCCTGCATCGCCCAGTATCACATGAGGGTATCTGACCAGCATTTACCTCCACTCCTTCCCTTCTAGAGCAAACCCTCGAGCTCACATGTCTGTCAGGATCTCCTCGAGGAGCAGCATGAGCTTCAGGCAAACGGTCCTCGTCACCCTCTTAGACATCATGCCGTGCATGAGAAAGTTCCTGTTGAGGTCTCCCTCGTAGGAATGGTCGAAGTCATGCCCGTATCCGAAGTAATGGTCGACTACCTTGCACATCCCCCTGAACCCAAGGAAAACGAGCCCTTCGGGAGGCATCGACGCACCCCTCTTTTCCAACGGGCGCCTTAGTCCCCTCCTGCCGTCCTTTGTCTTCAGGTCGCGTGTCGTCAGCTCGTTCTCGACCAGGCTGCAGAGCATCATCGCGCAAGGCTTGTACCGCCTCTCCTGGAGAAGCTCGACTGCCTCGGCAAAATCCTTCTTCTTCCTAACGTCCTGCCTAATAAGCTCGGCAACAGAATCCGTTGCCTCGCGGTCGAGGAAGCGGCGACCGGCTTTGTCGGCCTCGACCAGAGAAGTGGGAACCGCCCTGATGTCATCGAAGGACATCCCATCGGGGATGCACCAGCCGTAATTTCCCCACGCCTCGTATCGCTCCGCCCAAGATGCCCAGTCGACGTCGCGTCGTAGGGAGATGAGCCCCTCGAAGGAAGGAAATAGGGTTTTCCACGTGTCTGCCAGATTATCAACAATCTGCTGATAGGATTCGAGCTCCAGACTCTTGAATATCGCGGAGGAGTCCACTGGGAAAATGGGCGTGAGCGTACCCAGGGCCCGTGTCGCCTGCCTGGCGGCCTCTACGAGTGCGGGGGCTTGCGCGATGCCCGCCAGATTTGCAAGAGGTCTTCCGACTTTCGCATTCTCGGCAGCGAGGGCCTGCATCTGGGCGATGGCGGCGCTTCCGCCAGGAAAGAGCCCCTCTGGGAGTTGGATGTCGCTCGCGGCCTTCAAGCCTGCAGACGAGAGGGCCTGGACTCCTTTCACACCTCTGGGGATGACTTCGATTCGTCCCGCCGATGTGCTCGTGACGCCCTGAGGCTCCGCGGACTCCTCGCTGTCCTTCTGCCCCTGGCTATCCCCTTCCGAAACTTCCATCAACGTCACCGTCCCTTGCGTCGTCGATTGTTGGAGTCATGCTCTCGTTCGCATAGCCTACTCAAACCACGAAGGCCTCCATGGCAGCGAGCAGAGGATCTTGTCATAGACCATGGCGTGCAGCTGGCTGTCCTCGAGTCTGCCAGGAGGGACGGGGCTGAGGAACGATCGGGCGGGATGGGTCTCCGCAGCATCGAGGACGATCGAACTCGGGCAGATGTCCCACACCTTCGAAACATATCCGCCGGGCTCGCGGACGAAGGGCCAGCAGAACTTCTTGCCCTCGTGCTGCCATGCCTTCGAGCAGGGAATCATCTGGAACTTTGCCGATACGAACACCCTCGTGGAAGGCAGCCCACCGGCCGTCAGCCAATCCAGACAGCCGGCGCTGAGCGGCCTCTCGGATTGCGTGTTCTTCTTGAGCTTGAAGCCCATGAGAGGCTGCCTGAAGCCGCCGAACGACCTTTCCCTCGCGTCCGAGTAGTCCTCCCGTCTGGGATAGTAGTCGCGCCAATCGATCGTTAGGTCCCCGCCCCTCGACCGGAAACGGCCCATCATGTTTATCACGACGTCGAGGGAGTCGCATGTAGCCCTGAGCCTCCGGACCTCGGCCTCAAAGGCTCCCCTTTCCCGGGGCTCCTCGAAAAACGCCACACGGCGACCAGTCGAGGGGGACGTCACCGAAAGGCTGCTGAGCTTGGGGCCCAGGAAGCTCTCGGTCACAGATTCCCCCGTCGCCGCCGATGCCCAAGCCTCCTGCCACCCCGACAGCGGCGAGAGATCGATTTCAGCGCGCTCCGCCACCTCAGAGGCCTCACGGATGAAATCGCCTTTCGATAACGTCTCTCCTTCGAACTCGCGTAGGCCGGATTCGCATCCAGTCACCTCGACGACGTGGGGGGCCACGTCCCACATCGGCGTATGGAGAAAGACCCTCATCCGGCCGTCGGAGAGCCTGCTGGAGTCGAGCGAGGCAAGCTCCCTTCTCGCGTACGACCAGCTGCCCGTGCATCGATTCGACCCGTCCTCGTGGCTCCACCCGAGACCGTCGCGGTAACATCCCTCAGCGATTGAAAGGTTCTCCTTCTCACTGGCCGCCGTTACGTCGTAGACCCATATGAGGCGTCTTCCTCTCGCCATATAGAAGGCGTTGCGTTCCTCGAACTCCCTCGATGCCATGGGGCTGTGCTGGAACTCGATCACGGTTTTTGACTCCGGCAGGTATACATCCGCCCTGTGTCTCTGGCCTCCCTCTTCGATCACCACCTCCCTGCATTCTTCCGGGAAGAGGCCCTGCCAGGAGAGGTGCCACTCGGTCATCGGCTCGGACCACGGGTCGCAGTCCTCAGCATGGAGATGGGAATAGTGATGGATGCGAACCGTCCCTCGGTTCTTCGGAATGAGGGGCTCACCGCAGAGCGGGCACACATATCTCACGTGGGAGGTCGCCTGGTCTACCTCGACACGTCTGCCATCCCCGTCGAACGCATAGACGATGCTCGCGCCCGCCAACGCCGCCTCCTCCAGATTCCACTTCTTGAGATGAGGATAACAACGAGGAAAGACAATTAGCCCAGGGCAACCAGCAAAACCTGCCGATCAATCGGTCTGATTATTGAGATTCACATCTCCAACGCATTCGGTCCGCGACAAGCGGCGTTTCTTTCATCCCCTGCCATCCCCTGCCGAAGTGTTCGTTCCGTGACGCGGCGTGCCGCAGACACCACGGGACGCCGCGGGACAGTAGGCCCGCCGCGACGCGTGCGCGGGCGACGGACCGGTGCGAACATCCCCTCGTCGGTCGGTCGCACGGAGGGAGAGCGCATGGCGGAGATACTCGGGGGGCGCGGGCGCAGGGCCCTCACCCTCATGGAGAGGCCCGAGTGGCTCAGCCCGCGGGACATCGCCGAGGTGTTCGGCGTCGGCACCACGCAGAGCTACAAGGTGTGCCAGGCCCTCCCCCACATCTACATAGGGTCGAGCATCCGGGTGAACCGCGCGTCGATCCTCGCCGCGCTCAGGGAGGGCGGCAGGCTCCCGGTCGAGGACTACAGGCCGAGGAGCCGAGACCCCGAAGCTCCGGATTGACGGTGACGGCCGCTTTCTGGCGACTTCGTGGATGCCGCCGCACGGGACGGCACGGGACACTTAGCGGCGGGCGATGGCCCTCCCCCACGCCCCCCGCTGTTAGAAACATCTCGGGGCGGGCGCCGTCCGGCAAAACGCAGCGGTAAGGGAGAAGGCCCGTCAACGAGCCGCCCGCCCCGCACCCCGCACGGAGACGACGGATCGGAGGGAGGGGCGGATGGGGACCGAAGGGGACGCCGGCGCGATGCGCGCCACCTCCGACTACGACGGGATAACCCTCCACGAGTGGATGTGGTCGGCCGAGGGGCTGGCGCTACCCACCTCGAGCGCCGAGCTCCTCGTCTACGCGAAGGTCTACTCCGTCTCCCACCACAACGCTGGCGCCCTGACCGCCTCCCAGCCCAAGCTCGCCGAGCTCTTCGGCCTCACCCGCGAGTGCGTGAACCGCACCCTCGCGAGGCTCGTCGACAAGGGGCTCGTCTACGTCTGCGGCACGTGCCGCGCGCCCGGGCAGGGAGGGCGGCCGGTGAACGTCTACGCCGTGTGCCAGGCGCCCATCGACCGAGCGGTCGGCGCCGCCAGGTCCTCCCGGGAGGAGAACCAGTTCTCCCCCGCCACGAACGTGACCGAGGGTCACGTTCCCGCCCCTTCAGTGACCGACGCGTCACGTACGGACGTGACCGCGCCGTCACGTTCGAACGTGACCGGGCAGGCAAACGTGACCGAGGCGCCACCTTCGCGAAAAGCGGCCCCCAGCTGCGGGAACGCCGACCTTTCGACAGGCCCCCTAACCCCTAGCCCTAGGACTAGGACTACGGGAGACGAGGAGGAGAGGCCGAGGGACCTCACCGAGACGGAGTTCCTCGCGTTCAGGACGCTGCTCAAGAGGAGCCTCAAGCCCGTCGCCGCCAGGTACGAGCAGGAGGCGCTCGACGACTTCAGGAAGCTCGTCTCGGGCGACTTCGACGCCGAGATGGTGCTCGCGGCATACGACTCCTACGAGAGGACCCTCAGGCGCAACGCCGCCGAGGGGAGGCCCTACAACCCCATGTCGCTCACCCACTTCCTCTCGAGGAGGAAGCCGCGCCCCGGCGAGGACGAGGGGCGCTACAACGCCTGGCTCGAGGACGCCCTCGAGGAGAGGGAGCGCCAGGAGCGCCTCGTCGAGGGCACGCGGGTCAAGACCGACTTCAGGCGGACCTCGGACGGCGACTGGGTCGTCATCGCCACCGGCAGGCCCGCCGAGTACGTCCGCGGCGTCAGGCGCGGGGCGAGCCTCGAGGAGGCGATCAGGGCCTACGGGTCCTACGAGCACGAGTAGGTGAGGGACGGACCGGCGACGCTCCACCGCCGCCGGGACGACGACACGGGAAGGACGAGGCATGACGCAGGACGCGGGGGACGAGACGGGCCAGCAGCTCGCCGTCGACCTGAGGAGGGTCGCGACCGACATCGCTCTGGGGCGCTACCGCACCGTCGCCAGGCAGGCCCCCCGGCGGGAGGCCGTGACGCGCGCAGAGGCCCCGAGGTCCGCGGCGGGGGCGCCCGCGGACGGTCGGAGCTCGACCTTCATGCGGTTCGACCTCTCGAGCGAGCAGGCCAGGGACGACGTCCTCGGCGAGCTCCGCGCGAGGGGCGTCGAGGCGGAGGCACTCGGGCGCGACGGGGACGCGTGGCCCCTCGTCATCGCCGAGCGAGACCGCGGCCAGGCCGTCGAGGCGGCCCGCGACGCGACGCTCAGGGCGGAGGCCTCGCGCAGGGCGTCGGCGCAGGAGGGGCTCGAGGAGGCCTCCTCCATCGACGACCAGGCGGCCGCCGACGAGCTCTCGGACCGCGAGGGCGAGGCCGGGCGCGAGGGCGAGGCCGAAGGGCGGGAGGTCTCCGCCGACGACGAGAGGGCCTCGGTCGACCTCGAGCGCGAGTGCCGCGACATGCAGGACGCCGCCGAGGAGATGGCCTCGGGGCGCGACGCCCCCTCGCTCTCGCGCGACCCGGTCGCGCCGGAGCGGGTGAGGTAGGCATGGAGCCGCAGGCGAGGCGGACGCTCGCGACGCTCGCCGCGTCGGGCGCCGCGCTCTACGTGGGCGACCGGTGGGGGGCGCTGGCCGAGGGGTCGCGCGACCCGCTCTCGGCGCTCCTCGGCAGGGCGGCGGCAGGGCTCCTGCCCGACATCGCGTCGGACCCCCTCAGGGTCTCGGGCGGCAGCGTCGCCTGCCTCGCCGGGCTCTCCCTGTTCTGCGGGGTCTGGTGCTGCTACGCCTGGGCCGCGGGCCAGCGGCAGAGGCTGCGCTCGGGCGACGAGTACGGCTCGGCGAGGAGGGGGACCGTCCGCGAGGGCCAGGCACTCCGCGACCCCGGCGACCCCGACAACAACATCGTGCTCACGCGCCACCTCGGCATCGCGATCCGTCCGAACGAGCGGGTCAGGGAGCGCGCCACGAGCAGGAACGTGCTCGTCATCGGGCCCACCGGCACCGGCAAGACCGCCGGCTACGTCGAGCCGAACCTCCTGCAGATCGGGGCCCGGCGCGACATGGTCGTCGTGGACCCGAAGGGCACCACGCTCTCGAGGTGCGGGATGGCGCTCGTCGCCGGGGGCGTGGACGTCTCCGTCTTCGACATGGTCCACAAGGCCCGCTCCGACACGTACAACCCGCTCGCCAACGTGAGGACGCACGAGGACGTGAACACGTTCGTCTCCTGCCTCGTCGCCAACACGAACAACGGGCGCGAGTCCACCGACCCCATCTGGGACAACGGGGAGATCCTCCTCTACCGCTCCATCCTCACCTTCATGCTCGACTGGTGCCGGCGCGAGGACATGACGATGCGCATGTTCCTCATGCTCTGCGACCTGTGCGACGTCCGCGAGGACGGCGACCCGACGCCCTCCCCCCTCGACCTGCTCTTCTCGCAGGTGGAGACCGGGATGCGCCCGGTCGTGCGCAGAAGGGAGAACTCGCGCGCGGCCGGGGGCCGGACGGCGAGGAGGCGCGAGGGGGTCTCCTGGGAGCCGTCGCGCCTCGCGCGCCGCGGCGACGGCCTGCGCCCGGCGTCGTGGTCCGGCCCCGACGGGGAGCCCAGGCGCGGGATGAGGCCGCAGGAGGACCTCTCCCTCAGGCTCTGGCACCAGTTCCGCCACGGCGCGGGGAAGACCCTCAAGTCCTTCGTCATCTCGTCGCACGCCCGGCTCGCCCAGCTCCAGGGCGAGGAGACCCTGAGGATCCTCGGCGGCTGGTGCGGGGGCAGGGACGACCTGCGCCTCGAGACCCTCGGCCAGGAGGCAGACGACGCCGGCCGCCCCCTGCCGCCGCGCGTGGTCTTCGTCATCTCGAGCGACTTCAAGGACGACCTCAACAGCCTGCTCTCGATCCTCATGTGGCAGGCGATCTTCCTGCCCATGGAGGCGGCCGACTCGGGCGGCGGCGGGGCGCTGCCCCGCCCGGTCTCGCTCGTCTTCGACGAGTTCGGCAACGTCGGCAAGCTCCCGAGCTTCAAGCGCTGCGTGGCGGTCGTCCGCTCGCGCAACATCGACGTCTCGATCGTGGTGCAGAGCCTCTCGCAGCTCGACGACGTCTACGGCAAGGACGCCGCGGTCACCATCCGCGAGAACTGCCCGACGACGCTCTTCCTGGGCGGGGGCGGCGGGCTCTCCTCGGCCGAGCAGGTCTCGCGGGAGGCCGGCAAGGAGACCGACGTGAAGACCTCCTGGTCCAGGCGCGGGGCGGGCCTCGCGGCCGAGCAGACGAGGAGCAGGGACAGCCTCGGCAGGGACGTCTTCGACCCCCACGAGGTGAGGTCGCTGCCCTTCCGGAAGGCCCTCGTCCTCATGGGAGGCAAGGAGGCGATCCTCGACGACAAGTCGCTGGTGTGGGAGTGCTCGCGCTACGACCCGCGCTACATGGCGCGGGACCCCGAGCTCTCGTTCGACTACGCGGCCTGGAGGGAGGCGGGGCGCCCCCTCGGCGAGGCCGCGCTCGCCTGGGAGAGGGGGCTGCGGCGGTGAGGGGGCCCTGAGCGGCCGCCCGGCGCGACGAGTCGCAGAGGCGCCCGGGGCTCCACCCCCTGGCGCCGCCGGGCGGCCGACACGGAAAGGAGAGGGCCCGGAGGGTCCCTCCGAGGAGAGGTTAGCACGACGAATCGGAAGGAAGGTGCTGCGGATGCTGGGACAGGTCATGTCGAAGCTCTCGGGGGGCGTGGGGTTCCTCGGGAGCGTGCTCATCGTGATGGGGCTCGTGAACCTCGGGATGTCGCTCAAGGACGGCGCGCAGGGAGGGGGCGGCCAGCTCGCCGGGGCCATCGCCATGATCGTCGGCGGCGGCGTCATCGTCGGCGCGGCGGTCTACTTCGGGACGCTCGACACGAGCTGGGCGGGATAGCCCATGCTCTCCGTCGAGATTCACAAGGACCTCACCAGGTACAGGGCGAAGGTCGCGGGAGGGCTCACGGCCAGGACCATGGCGTGCATCGCGTGCGCGATCGGCGCCTCGGTGGCCGTGGGCTGCTACTCGTGGCTCGTCCTCGGGATCCCCTTCGACGACGTGAGCTGGGCGGCCTACGCCTGCTCGCTGCCGTTCTGGGCGCTGGGCTTCTGGCGCCCGCTGCGGATGGGGGTCGAGGAGTGGCTGCCGCTGTGGTGGCGCCACAACGCCGGGCAGAGCCGGCTGGCATACGACAACTCGGGCCGCTACCTCCAGGCGGGGCTCATCCGGCCCATGACGGAAAGGGACGCTCGTGCGATCTCAAAGGCTTATAGGAAGTGCGCGGCGAGGCAGCGAGGGGTCGAGCTCTGGGAGCCGAGGGGCTAGCGCCCCCGCCCACCTCGACGCCGCGCGCACCCTCGAGGGGGCGCGGCCGAGGGCGGACATGTCGGCCTTCGCCGAGCTCTCGGCGGCCCTGCCGCAGACGTCGGACGGCACGCGGATGCCCACGACCAGGGCCGAGCGCAGGGCTGCCAGGAGGGCGTTCTCGCGCGACCTGGCGCGGGCGCGGCGCGACGGGTCGGCGGCCGGCCGCGAGGTGAGGCTCGCCGAGCGGGCGGAGCGCGGGCGCGCAAGGGACATACGCCGCCAGCTCAGGGAGCGCGACCGCGAGCTCTCGACGCGCTCCGACGAGCAGAGGAGGAGGCGCGGGGCGGCCCGCGACGTCTACCAGGCGGTCGGCTTCGACCGCATGTTCAGGAACGGGATGTGCGAGGTGGAGCAGGGCCTCTTCTCCGAGACGGTCCGCTTCGACGACGTCAGCTACCAGTCCGCCCGCGAGGAGGCCCAGAAGGCCGTCTTCAACGCGATGGCGTCGCTGCTCGACTACTTCGGCGCCGACACCATGGTCCAGTACTCGGTCACGAACACGCCCCTGCCGCCCGAGGAGATCGGCCGGCGCCGGTTCTTCGACCCCGCGCGCTGCGGGGAGAACGCCGGGCTCGCCGAGCAGTACAACCGCGTCCTCAACGACAAGATGCGCGAGGGCTGCAGCAACATCCGCCGCGAGCGTTACATCACCTACGCCACCGCCGCGGCCGACCCCGACCGCGCGGCGCGCTCGCTGGCGAGCATGCGCTCGAGCGTGAGGCAGCGGCTCTCCGACGTGAGGAGCCGGTCGCGGGTCCTCGACGGGGCCGAGCGGCTCGCCCTGGTCTCGTCGCTGCTGCGCCCGGGGCGCCCCTTCGACTTCGACTACGACCGCGACCTGTCGGTGCGCTCGCCGCTCACCGCGAAGGACTTCGTCTGCCCGACATCGCTCGACTTCCGCCCCGACGGGTCGGACTCGTCGTGCTTCCGCTCCGAGGGGACGTGGTGCCAGGTGCTCGTCATGAGGGAGAACTTCGCCTCCGAGCTCATGGACCACGCGGTCTCCAACGTCCTCGACCTGCCCTTCCCCATGGAGGTGACCTGGCACCTGCAGCCCATCGACAAGACCAAGAGCGTCGCTTTGGCCAAGCGCCAGGCGGCCTGGATCCAGAAGGAGGTCATCGACAACCAGAGGCAGGCGCTGCAGCGCGGCTACGACTACTCGATACTGCCCCCGGAGCTCGAGGACACCAGGGCGGAGAACGAGAAGGTGCTCGACCAGCTCCAGCACCAGAACCAGCGCCTCTACTACTTCACGGGCCTCGTCTACACCTACGCCCCCACCCGCGAGGAGCTCGACTCGCAGGTGGTCGAGCTCATCCGCACCTGCCACTCGGAGGGCATCGAGCTCTCCACGCTCGACCTGCGCCAGCGGGAGGGCCTGAACTCGGTCCTGCCGCTCGCCCACAACCACGTGGGCGTCTCGCGCGACTTCACCACCTACGAGGCCGCCGTGCTCATGCCCTTCACCACCCAGGAGCTCGACCAGGAGGGCGGCGGCTACTACGGCCAGAACCGCCTCTCGAACAACCTCGTGATCTGCAACCGCAAGTCGCTGATGAGCCCGCACGGCTTCATCTGCGGCATGTCGGGGTCGGGCAAGAGCTTCGCTGTGAAGCGCGAGATCGAGAACACCATCCTGGAGACCGAGCGCGACGAGGTATTCGTGATGGACGTGACCGGCGAGTACAGCTACCTCGTGAGGAGCAACCACGGCACCGAGTTCGAGTTCGGGCCCGACGCCGAGACCTGGTCGAACCCCTTCGACATGGCCGACGCCTCCGACATGACGCCCCAGGCGGCGCTCGCCTGGAAGATCGACGCGATCCTCGCGATGACGAGCGCCCTCCGCGCGGAGGGCTCCCAGGGCCTCACCCAGGAGGAGCGCTCCGTCATCAGCGCCTGCGTCGAGCGGGCCTACCGCGCGGCGGGAGGGGCCGCGCCGACGCTCGGCGACTTCGTCTCGACGCTGCGCGAGGTCGGCGAGGGCGACGGCCGCGAGGAGGCGCTCAGGCTCGCGCTCGTGTTCGGTCGCTACGTGTCCGGGCCCTTCTCCTTCCTCAACCACCAGAGCAACGTCGACTTCGGAAGGAGCCGCGTCACCTCCTTCAACACCCGCGACGTCCCCTCCGACATGCGCGTCTTCACGATGCTCGCGAACCTCGAGAGCGTGCGCAACCGCATGTACAGGAACCACGAGGCGGGCGTCTCGACCTGGCTCTACATCGACGAGGTCCAGTCGCTCTTCGGCCACCCCGCGATCATCAGCTACCTCGCGAGGCTCTGGCGCGAGGGCCGCAAGTACGGGCTCATCTGCACGGGCATGACCCAGTCGGCGTCGATGATGTCGGGCAACAGCGAGGCCGCCGCCATCATGGAGCAGTCGGGGTTCCTGTTCCTGCTGCGCCAGGCCGACGCCGACCGAGAGTTCTGGGTCTCCTCGAGGGGCCTCTCGCCCCAGGAGGCCCAGGCGATCGACGACACGGCCAGACCCGGGCAGGGCCTGCTCATCGCCGACGCGGCGCGAGTGCCCGTGACCGACGACTTCCCGCCTGGAAACGACCTCTACGACATGTTCAACACGAGCCCGGAGGAGTACGCGAAGCGCGCGGCCAAGGGAGGCGCAGATGCGCCGCGATGAGGGCATCAGGTCGTTCTCCGAGGGAGGCCGGGCATCCGACTCGACCCTCACCGGGGCCGAGAGGGCCCGCTCCGCCCGCGGCCTCGCGAAGGGCGCGGGCGCACGCGCGGCAGCGGCGGCGGGACTCGTCGCCGGGGCGGCCGACGACCGCGGAACGCGCGACAGCGGAAGCCGAACCGGGTCGGGGGCCCTGCGCGCCTCGACCCGCGCGGCGGCGCGGCGGGCGCCCGCGGCAGCCCGCGACGCGGCCGGGCGGAGGGGCGAGGCAAAGGCCGACCAGACGCCCGAGGGGGAGGGGCCGGCGAGGGGACGCCGCCGGGACGGGGCCGACGGAAGGCCGGACGCGAACGCCGCCACCCGCAGGCGCCTCGGCCGGGGCCGACGCCACTCGGGCGGGGCGGGACGAGAGCAGGCGCGCGGCACCGCGGCGAGAGGCCCCCTCGGGACGCAAGAGGCGAGGCCTCGCAGGGCGAGGGGGGCGACCGGGAGGGCCGCGCGCGGGCGGGGCGGGCTCGCCGCCGCCCAGGCGAGGCGAAACCAGGAGGCGTCCCGGGCCGCCGTGGCGAGCGCGGGGCGCCAGGCGGGCGCGAGGGCGGCCTCGGCGGGGGCCGCGCACGAGGCCGAGGCGGGCGTCGCGGCCGTCGTGGCCGGCGGCACGTCGGGCGGCGTGGCGGCGCTGCCCGCGCTGCTCGCGCCGCTCCTCCCCGCGGCGGCGGTCGTCGTGGCCGTGCTCGCGATCCTCGCGGCGGTCCTCGGCGTCGCGTCGACACCCAAGCGCTACCACGGCACGCTCCAGGGCAACGAGGCGATCGTCGCCGCCTACCTCATGAACGAGAAGGGACTGGACGCCCTCCACGCCGCGGCGATCATGGGCAACATCGTCGGGGAGAGCAACTTCGACCCCGACTGCTGCGAGAACGGCGACGAGTCGGCCCGGGACGTCGGCACCTACCTCGGCTACGGCATCTGCCAGTGGACGACCCGCTCCGAGAAGCAGGGGCTCAAGGACCTCGCCCAGAGCATGGGGAGGGACTGGTCGGACATCGACGTGCAGGTCGCCTACCTCGGCGCCCAGCTCGACTCCTGGGACTACTCCGACTCCTACGTGATCGTCGAGGGCGACGACCCGCCGGCCGGGACGCACGTCTCAGGGAGCAGGGCGGGCTTCGACTCCGCGACCGACATCGCCGACGCGACGGCGCAGGCCTGCTACGGGTGGATGAACTTCTGCCCGGGCATCCCCCACATGTCGACGCGGGTGTCGGAGGCCGAGCGCATCTACGCCGCGATCGTCTCGGGGAGCCTCGGGAAGGGCGCGGTCGTCGAGGCGGCGCAGGAGGCCGCCGGATGGGAGGCCCCCTACCTCTGGGGAGGGACCGACCCCCACGGCGGGATCGACTGCTCCGGGCTCACCCAGTGGTGCTACGCGCAGGCGGGGATAGACATCCCCCACCAGAGCGAGCAGCAGAAGGACTCGGGGCAGGTCATCCCCATCTCCGAGGCGCAGCCGGGCGACATCCTCTGGATGCCCGGCCACGTCGGGATCTACATCGACCCGGACACGTGCGTCGAGGCGACGCCGCCGCGCGTGAGGATGACCCACGGAGACGTCGCGAGCAGGTGGACCTGCGCGGTCCGCATCGGATGAGAGGGGACATGGCCATGGGGAGATCGAGGATTGGGGACGCCGCCCGCTGGGCGAGGGCCCACCGGGCGCCCGTCGCGGTGGCGGCGGCCGTCCTGGCCGCGCTGCTGGCGGCGAGCGTCGCGCGCTGCACGCAGGTGCACGCGCCGGCCGACCAGGGCGCGGCGCAGGCCGAGACGAGCGAGGCCTCGGCGGAGGACGTGGCCGACGAGAGGCTCGACGCCTCGGCGAGGGCCCTGAGGTCGTCGTACACGGACGACGAGCGGCAGCTCGTGGCGATGCTCTCGGCCAACTGCTGGACCGCCTCGCAGGAGACCGTCACGGCGAGCTTCGACGACAGGACCTGGACCGAGACGGCCGACGGCGCCCGGACGGTCACGCCCTACGTCGTCACGGCCTGCGCCACGACGACCAGGCCCGCTGACGGCAACGCCACGGCGACCGTGACCATCTTCTCGGTCGAGACGCCCGACGGCACCTACATCGCAGAGCTCCAGCGCGTCGTGGGCGCCGACGGCTCGGCGTCGACGACGCTCTCCTCCGAGGCGTTCTCGAGGGCGAGGGCCTACTCGCTGTCGTCGGCCGCCTCCGCGCTATCGGTGACGGGCCCGGACGAGGAACGCTGCTCCTCCATGGGGACCTCGAGGGCGGCCCTGGAGCGGGCCCTCGGCGACTGGTGCGCCCAGAACTACCCCACCGCGACGAAGGCGACGTGGGCGGAGACGTCCACTTCGGATTGGGCGGGAGGGACCGTCACCCTCCCCTACGCGCTCGACAACGCGGCGAAGACCAGGGTCGTCGTCACGATCTCCCAGGCGGACGGCCAAATCGGCGTCAGGAAGGCGGGCTAGCATGGGTATCACGTCGAGGCCCGGGGCGAGGAGGGCCGCCATGGCCCTCGCCGTCGCCGCGGCGACGCTGGCGATCGTGGCGCTCACGCCCGTCACGGCGAGGGCGGACGCCTTCACCGACATCGCCGACTCGGTCAACAAGTGGCTCATCAACACGCTCTTCGGGCCCATCATCAACGGCATGTTCTCGGGGGCCCTCTCCGTCGTGGGGACGATCAACTCCACGACGCTGCTCACGACCTCGTTCAGCTCGCTGTTCGGCCACGGGACGGCCCTCTACGAGCTGGCCGACGGGGTGCGCAACTCGGTCGTCAAGCCGTGCGCCCACTCGATCCTGGCGCTCGTCATGCTCGTCCAGCTCGTGAGGGTGTCGGAGAAGGTCGACGGCTCGGCCACGATGCCGGCCGTCAAGGAGGTGGTCGAGCTCGCCGTCTTCTTCGTGATCTTCTCCTGGCTCATCAACAACTCGGGCGAGATCTGCGAGGCGGTCTTCGACGACCTCACCAAGTTCAACTCCTACATCGGCGGGGGCGAGGCGCTCTCGGGGGTCGCGCTGAACTCGGTGGGCGACAACGCCATAACCGACTTCGCCGCGATCGGGCCGCTCGTCATCACGGCCCTGCTCGTCTTCCTCTTCGCCATCGTCGCCCAGGTGTTCTCCCAGCTCATGGTCTACGCGCGGGCGATACAGCTCTACGTCTACTTCATGCTCTCCCCCATCCCCTTCGCGCTCATGGGCTTCGAGGAGACCCGCCACATGGGGATCAACTTCGTCAAGAACTTCGTGGCCCTGTGCCTGGCCGGCACGATCATGATGTTCGTCCTCACCTGCTTCCCGATGCTGGTGAACATGGTCGCCGCCGACATGACGCAGGCGGCGAGCCCATCCGACGTGGGCAACTTCATCCTCTGGCCCCTCAAGCTCATCGCGATGTGCCTCCTGCTCATCCTCTCGCTCATGCGCAGCGGGTCGTGGGCGAAGGACATCCTCGGCGGGTAGGGGGCGGCCATGGGGGCGAGGAGGGGCGACCCGGAGAGGCGGCGCGCGGGCCCCGCGCGGGCGCGCAAGTCCGAGACAGGAAGGGAGCCCGGCTCCACCCGGGCCACACGGAAAGGACGAGGAATGAAGAGAAGCAACACGCCCGCGCAAGGCGGGCGCGGGGGCGCGCTCGGCGCCATAGGGAGGGTCGCCCTCTCGGTGCTGCTCGTCGCAAGCCAGCTGCTGGGCATGATCGGGGCCGCGGCCCCGACGACCGCCTGGGCCGCGCAGGCCGAGCCGGACACCCAGCACTTCCTGAACGACCACACCGGCGACGTCGGCCCGTTCGACGCCGGGAGCTTCGGGGCATACGAGTCGACCGACGGATCAACCACCGCATACTGCATGGACGGGACGCTCCACGGGCCGGTAGCCGGCACCACCTACACAAAGGGCGGGTGGGTGGCCGACACGAACAGGCCGATGGCCTACGTGCTCTACCACGGCTGGCCCAACGCCACGAGCATCTGCGGGCACCAGCTCTCCGACGGCGAGGCGAGGGCCGTCACCCAGATCGCGGTCTGGCTCCTCGGCGGGTACGACCTGAGGGACCAGGGCATCAGCGACGAGTCGAAGCTCTCTCTCATGGGAGTCGCGGACGAGCTCGTCGCGAGGGCGAACGCCTGGGACGGCACGGGCCCCGAGGCGCACGGCTCGGTATGGTACGGACCCGACGACTCGGCCCGCCAGCGCATCGCCGTCCCGCTCTCGCTCGGCTCGATAACGCTCACCAAGGCGAGCTCGAACGCGGACGTCAGCACGGGCAACGGCTGCTACTCGCTCGCCGGGGCGACCTACGGGGTCTTCTCGGCGGACGGGGTCCGCGTGGGCTCGGTCACCACGGACGCGTCGGGAACGGCCTCGATCGGCGACCTCGTCGCCGGGCGCTACTACCTGCAGGAGGAGACGGCGCCCAAGGGCTTCGCCCTCGACGGGGAGAGGCACTGGTGCGACGTCGCGCCCGCACAGGACACGAAGGCCTCGGCCTCCGACGTCCCGCAGACGGACGCGGTGTCGGTCGCGGTCGCCAAGCTCGACGCCGAGACCGGCAAGGCCTCCCCGCTCGGCTCGGCGACGCTCGAGGGGGCCGAGTTCGAGGTCAGGTACTACGACAACACGGACGGCGACGTCTCGGGGACGCCGAAGAGGACGTGGACGCTGCGCACCGGCGCGGACGGCAAGGCGACGCTCGACGAGGCGCACAAGGCCTCGGGCGACGCGCTCTACACCGACTCCGCGGGCGCCCCGACGACCCCGCTCGGCACCGTGAGCGTCACGGAGACCAAGGCGCCGAAGGGCTACCTGCTCTCCGACGCCTCCGCCCACGTCGACAAGGTCACGGCCGACGGGACCGCGGAGCACGTCTCCACCTACGTCGCGCCCGAGGTCGCGGACCACGTCGCGCGGGGCGACCTCAGCTTCAGCAAGGTCGACGAGCAGACCATGGGGCAGCTCGCGGGCTGCGCGTTCCTGCTCACCTCGGAGACGACGGGAGAGTCCCACGTCCTCGTCACCGACGAGAACGGCATGTTCGACAGCGCCGCCTCCTGGGTCCCGCACACCCGCGGGACCGACGGCAACGACGCCGCCCTCTCGGCGGCCGGCTCGGTCGACGACGAGGGCCTCGACGCCTCCAGGGGCGTCTGGTTCGGAGCCGGCACCAAGGCCGACGACTCGCTCGGGGCGCTGCCCTACGACACCTACGACCTCAGGGAGCTCCCCTGCGCGGCCAACGCGGGGCACGCCCTCACGGAGCGCACCGTGACGATCAGCCGCGACAGGGCCGACCTCGACATCGGCACCGTGGACGACAAGCAGGTCTCGATCCGCACCGAGGCGACGGACGCCGCCACCGGCACGCACGCACGA
>JAKVON010000002.1 GCA_022482785.1 Atopobiaceae bacterium
GGTTCGGTCGCACCCTGCCCATCTCCCTCGAGGTCCGCCCCACCGAGCGGCTCGTCGGCGAGTGCGAGTCCTTCCCCCAGTACCCCGTCCTCGAGCCCGACGTCCGCGCCGCCTGCGAGGTTGCGGACCGCATCGTGCGCGACAACGGCACCCGCGAGCTCGAGCCCGACCCCGAGTACAGCCTGCTCACGCAGGACTTCTTCCTCGAGACGTTCGAGCGCGTGAACGAGCGGATGCTCCTGAGGCTGCGGGCCTACGGCAGGCGGCGTCACTCCTTGTGACGGTGATGCCCCGAGGCCATGGCCGAGGGGACCAGCGCGACGTCGCCGATGCCGTCGCGTCTCCACACGAGCCGCTCGCGCCCGACGAGCTCGTCCCAGAGCAGGGGGTGGATCGCCTCCTGGGGGATGAGCTCGACCTCGATCCCCCCGAGTGCCGAGCGAAGCCCCTCGAGCACCTCCATCGCTTGGGAGTCGGTGAGGCGCCCGTCGGTCTGGAGCGCAAAGACGGAGGGGGAGGGCCCGTCGGAAGGCACTGCCAACGACCAGAGCCCGAGCGCCGGGCAAAGGCCCTCGAGCAGCGGCGCCATGGCCCGACCGAGCCCCTCAAGGGCCGGGTCGGCACCTGCGGCGAGCATGGGGGGCTGGGGCCAGTCGGCGGGGGAGCGCAGTGCGAGCCGGTCCCATTCCGTCCGCTGCCGCACGACGCGCGGGTCGTTGGCGAGGGCGGCGCGAAGGGAGGGCACCGAGCATATCCCCTCCGACCAAAGCCTCTCGAGGGTCGGCTCGTCTGCCTGGTAGACGGCCCCCTCCTGCGCGAGCGCGGCGTAGGGCTCGTAGGCGGCGAGGTCGATGCCGGGCAGGCTCGAGCGCGTCCGGGAGTCGGCCTGGCCCGCATGTATCCCGACGATGCCGAGGATGCGGAGGGGCGTGGCCCTGGCGAGCGGCGTCGCGAGGTACCCCTCGCGGGTGAGCCGCGAGCGGGCGAGGAACCGGTCGAGCTGGCAGGCGTCCTGCCAGAGCTCGAAGAGGACCCTCTCCTGGGCGATGTCCCCTCGCGCCTTCGCCATCCCGCCCCCGTCTCGTCGCAACGCCGCCCGCTTGGGAATAATCAACCAGATGATAGCCAAGGCGGGCGGCAGGGATGTCGGGGAGGTTCGCATGGGCCAGTACGACAAGGTTCCAGACGACGAGATTCGCAGGCAGATATGCGAGGTCGCACATATGATGGCCGTGCGGGACATGGCCAACGGCTTCGAGGGCAACATCTCGGTCCGCAAGGGGGACCGCGTCTTCGAGACTCCCTCCCAGACGAGCAAGGAGCTGCTCCGCCCCGAGCAGGTGGTGGTTGTGAGCACCGAGGGAGACCTCCTCGAGGGCGCGGGAAGGCCGACGAGCGAGACGCCCATGCACCTCAACTGCTACGACCTGAGGGACGACGTCTTCTCGGTGGTCCACTGCCATGCGCCCTATTGCACCGCATACGCCCAGGCCGAGGAGGACTTCTCGGACAAGGCGTCGGCGGAGTGCCAGGTTATGTTCGGGCGCGTCCCCTGCCTCTCCTACGGCACGCAGGGAACCCTCGACATCATCGCCGAGCTCCCGGCCCTACGTCGACGACCACGACGTCTTCCTGCTCGCGCATCATGGCGTGCTCGCCGTGGGCATCTCTCCCGCTGCAGGCCTTCGACCGGATACTCGCCCTCGAGAACCTCATCCGCACCCAGGCCATCCGCAGGACGCTGTTCGAGGGGCGCGACTGCGACCTGCCCGAATCCGAGCTCGAGACGCTCGCCGGCCTGCACGCGCGAATGCGTGGCTAGGCGCTCGTTCGCGCGTGCAGGGGCGCGCCTCGCTACAGCTCCATCGAGAGGTAGCGCTCGCCGGTGTCGGGCAGGATGGCGACGATGGTCTTGCCCGAGAACTCCGGACGCCTCGAGAGCTCGATGGCGGCCTTCACCGCGGCACCCGAGGAGATGCCCACGAGCAGCCCCTCGTCCAGCGCCAGCTCCTTCTTGACGGAGATGGCGTCTGCCGAGGCGACCGGGATGATCTCGTCGACGACGTCGGCGTCGAAGTTGTCGGGCACGAAGTTGGCGCCGATCCCCTGGATCTTGTGGGGACCCGCCGGCTTGCCGGCGAGCACCTGGGACTCGGCCGGCTCGACGGCGACCGCCCATACCGAGGGCCTCTTCTCCTTGAGGAAGCGCCCGGTGCCCGAGATGGTCCCGCCCGTCCCCACGCCCGCGACGATCGCGTCGACCGTGCCCTCGGTGTCGCGCCAGATCTCCGGGCCGGTCGTCTCGTAGTGGGCCCTCGGGTTCGCAGGGTTGGAGAACTGGCCTGCCACGATGCTGCCGGGCCGCTCCGCATGGAGCTCCTCGGCCTTGGCGACGGCGCCGGCCATGCCGTCCTTCCCGGGGGTGAGCACGATCCGGGCGCCATAGGAGGCGGCGAGCCTGCGCCGCTCGACGCTCATGGTCTCGGGCATGGTGAGGATCATCTCGTAGCCGCGGGCGGCGGCGACCATCGCGAGGCCCACCCCGGTGTTGCCGCTCGTGGGCTCGATGATGGTGCCCCCCGGGACGAGCGTGCCCGCGGCTTCCGCGGCGTCGACCATGGCACGGGCGACGCGGTCCTTGACCGAGCCGCCGGGGTTGGTGGCCTCGTACTTGCCGAGGATGGTCGCCCCTCCCTCGGCGAGGGAGGAGAGGTCGATGAGGGGGGTTGATCCGATGAGAGCCTCGGTGTGCCGTGCGTACTTCATGAGACGGGACCTCCTGGTCTTGGTCGATGCCGTTCGCGCCTTCCAGGAGAGTGTCGCACTTCCCACCCCTCCGCGAGGCTCGCGTTTAAATCATAGTAGCTTACTAGGAATATATTGCAAGGGCTTTCGCACGACGACCGGAACGTCGCCCTTCGCCGCGATGCTATCCACTCGACCTAGTAGACATATCTTTTCGTGCGCACAACATATTGTGGTATGACGGCTTTGTTTCTCCACGAAACGCGGGGGCGAGCGGGGGGCGGTCTGGTACGCTCGAACGACATTCTCACGGAACGATGACGAGGGGGAGCGTGGTTTTCTCTATGCAGCAGGCCTGGGAGGGTTTTCGCGGGGGCAACTGGGAGTCGGAGATAGACGTCCGGGGCTTCATCCAGAGGAACTACACCCCCTACGAGGGGGACGAGGCATTCCTCGCCGGCCCCACCGAGCGGACGAGCGAGCTCTGGGGCGAGGTCATGGACCTCTTCGCGCAGGAGAGCGCCAAGGGCGGCGTGCTCGACATGGACACCAAGGTCGTCACCACCATTACGAGCCACGGGGCCGGCTACATCGACAAGCCCGAGGAGACCATCGTCGGCCTCCAGACGGACAAGGCCCCTCAAACGGGCGCTGCACGTGAATGGCGGCATCCGCATGGCCCAGCAGGCCTGCTCGGACAACGGCTACGAGGTCGACCCCCAGGTCGTCGACCTTCTACACGCACTATCGCAAGACCCACAACGCCGGCGTGTTCGACGTCTACACGGACGAGATGCGCGCCTGCCGCCACTCCCACATCATCACGGGGCTTCCCGACGCCTACGGCCGTGGCCGCATCATCGGCGACTACCGGCGCGTCGCGCTCTACGGCACCGACTTCCTGATCGAGGAGAAGAGGCACGAGAAGCGCGGGACGTCCTCCATCATGTCCGAGGACGTCATCCGCCATCGCGAGGAGCTCTCCGAGCAGATCCGCGCCCTGGGGGAGCTCGCCGAGCTCGGCCGCATCTACGGCCTCGACATCACCCGTCCGCCTCCAACGTCCAGGAGGCGATCCAGTGGACCTACCTGGGATACCTCGCCGCCGTCAAGGAGCAGAACGGCGCCGCCATGAGCCTCGGCCGCACCAGCACCTTCCTCGACGTCTATGCCGAGCGCGACCTGGCGCGCGGCACCTTCACCGAGGAGCAGGTGCAGGAGTTCGTCGACCACTTCATCATGAAGCTCCGCATGGTGAAGTTCGCGCGCACCCCCGAGTACAACGACCTGTTCTCCGGAGACCCGCAGTGGGTCACCGAGTCCATCGGCGGCATGGGCGTCGACGGCCGCAGCATGGTCACGAAGATGAGCTTCCGCTACCTCCATACCCTCGAGAACCTGGGCACCGCTCCCGAGCCCAACCTCACGGTGCTCTGGTCGACGCGGCTTCCCGAGGCGTTCAAGCGCTACTGCGCGAGGATCTCGATCGTCTCGAGCTCCATCCAGTACGAGAACGACGACCTCATGCGCGTCTACCACGGCGACGACTACGGCATCGCGTGCTGCGTGAGCTCGATGCGCATCGGCAAGGAGATGCAGTTCTTCGGCGCCCGTGCCAACCTGGCGAAGTGCCTGCTCTACGCCATCAACGGAGGGGTCGACGAGGTCGAGGGCACGCAGGTGGGCCCGAGGTTCCGGCCCGTGGAGGGCGACGTCCTCGACTACGACGACGTGGTCTCCAAGTTCAACGACATGATGGGCTGGCTCTCGGCGGTCTACGTCAGCAGCCTCAACGCCATCCACTACATGCACGACAAGTACTGCTACGAGCGCATCCAGATGGCGCTCCACGACGAGCACGTCACGCGCTGGTTCGCCACGGGCATCGCGGGCCTCTCCGTGGTGGCCGACTCCCTCTCCGCGATCAAGTACGCCCGCGTGCGGCCCCGTGCGCAACGAGGACGGCCTCGTCGTCGACTTCGAGGTCGAGGGGGACTTCCCCACGTACGGCAACGACGACGACCGCGTGGACAAGATCGCCCACGACGTGGTGGAGCGCTTCATGTACTACGTGCGCAAGCGCCAGACCTATCGCGGCGCCGTCCCCACGACCTCGATCCTCACCATCACCTCGAACGTGGTCTACGGCAAGAAGACGGGCAACACCCCCGACGGCCGCCGCGCCGGCATGCCGTTCGCGCCAGGCGCCAACCCCATGCACAGGCGCGACACCCACGGTGCCATCGCGAGCCTCTCGAGCGTCTCGAAGCTCCCCTTCAAGGACGCCCAGGACGGCATCTCCAACACCTTCTCGATCGTCCCCGGGGCCCTCGGGAAGGACACGCAGGTCATGTTCGACGACCTCGACCTGTCGGACATCCGCATCGACAACCCGGTCGCCTGCGCCTGCGAGGCCGACGCGTCGGCCCTCGAGGACGCGGTGGACGTCTCCGTGGACTAGCGACAGCAAGCAAGAGGAAGGAACGACGACATGAAGACCGCAGAAGTGCCCGACGCCCAGGTGGACAACCTCGTCACCATGCTCGACGCCTATGCCGAGAAGGGCGGCCACCATCTCAACGTGAACGTCTTCAACCGCGAGACCCTGCTCGACGCGCAGGCGCATCCGGAGAAGTACCCGCAGCTCACGATTCGCGTCTCCGGCTACGCGGTGAACTTCAACAAGCTCACGAAGGCGCAGCAGGACGAGGTCATCTCCCGCACGTTCCACGAGTCGATGTAGGGTGCCCGAGAGGGATCTCGCCTCCGTGACGGGAGACGTCCATTCCGTCGAGACCTTCGGCACGGTCGATGGGCCCGGGCACGCGCCTCGTGGTCTTCTGCCAGGGATGCCCCATGCGCTGCGCCTACTGCCACAATCCCGACACCTGGTCGTTCGGGGGAGGCGAGCGCATGACGGTCGGGCAGGTGCTCGACCTGTTCGACCGCAACCGCCCCTTCTATCGCAGGGGAGGCATCACCGCGAGCGGCGGGGAGCCGCTCGCCCAGCCGGAGTTCGTGGGCGCCCTCTTCGAGGCGGCCCATGCCGATCCGGGGGGCCGCATCCACACCTGCCTCGACACCTCGGGCGGTGCCTGGGACGCGGCCCGGCCGGAGCGCTGCGAGCGGCTGCTCGCCAACACCGACCTGGTGCTTCTCGACATCAAGCACTCAGACCCGGAGGGACATCGTGCCCTCACGGGCCGGGACCAGGGGGTCGTGCTCTCGTTCGGCGACGAGCTTTCGAGGAGGGGCATCCCCGTCGTAATCCGTCATGTGCTGGTGCCGGGCATCACCGACACGATTGCCGAGCTCGAGGGGGTGGGGCGCATCATCTCCCGCTGGGATAACGTCTGCGGCCTCGATGCCCTGCCCTACCACGCCATGGGCGTTCATAAGTACGAGGAGCTCGGCATGGCCTATCGGCTCGAGGGCATGGCGGTCATGGATCCGGGCCGCGTGCCCGCCCTCCGTGATGTCATTCTCAGGGCCCGGGCGATGGAGCGTTCGTGATGGCGGGTCGAGGTGCCGCGCAGTCAGCCGCCAACTTCGCCCCTTTGACAGTCTTCTCGATTCCCGCCGCCGCTCGCTGGATAAAGTAAACATGATGTGTCTTGTTGCGGGCGCATCGCCGCCCGCGAGGGTCCGGAACGTCAACCGATACGAAGGGAATGCTCATGGAGAAGAAGATCGCCGATGCCGTCGCTCTCTGGCAGAAGAACTGCACCGAGCCCGGACCTCAAGAAGGAGCTCGACGAGCTCGTCGCCGCGGGCGACGAGGAGAAGCTCTCCGACGCCTTCTATCGCAGCCTCGAGTTCGGCACGGCAGGCCTGCGCGGGGTCATCGGGGTGGGCACCAACCGCATGAACGTCTACGTGGTCGCCCAGGCGACCCAGGGCCTCGCGAACTACCTGAACAACCACTACGAGAACCCCACGGTCGCCATCGCGCGCGACTCCCGCAACAAGGGCGAGGACTTCCAGAGGGCGGCTGCCGGGGTGCTTGCCGCCAACGGCGTGAAGGTCTACCTCTACCCGCGCATCGAGCCGGTGCCCGCGCTCTCCTTCGCCGTCCGCCATCTCAAGACCTCTGCCGGCATCGCCCTCACCGCGAGCCATAACCCCGCCATCTACAACGGCTACAAGGCCTACGACGACAACGGCTGCCAGATCGCGACCGAGGCCGCCGACGAGATCTCCGCCTCCATCGCCAACGTCGACATCTTCGAGGGCGTCAAGAGGATGGACTTCGACGAGGCCGTCGGGAAGGGCCTGGTCATCTGGACCCCGGACGAGGTCATCGATGCCTTCCTCGATGCCGTCCAGACCCAGTCGATCCCCGGCTTCAAGGCCTCGGGCGACTTCAAGGTCGTCTACACCCCGCTCAACGGCACGGGCATGGAGTGCGTGAGCAAGATCCTCGAGCGCATCGGCGTGCAGAACGTCACCGTCGTGCCCGAGCAGGCCAACCCCGACGGCAACTTCCCCACGTGCACCTACCCCAACCCCGAGATGCGCGAGTCGCTCAAGCTCGGCCTGGCGCTCTGCGACAAGGTCAAGCCCGACCTGCTCCTCGCCACCGACCCCGATGCCGACCGCATGGGCACCGCCATCCCGCACGAGGGCGAGTACAAGCTCCTCTCGGGCAACGAGATGGGCATCCTCCTCATGGACTGGCTCGCCAACATGAAGAAGGAGGCCGGCGAGGACGTGAGCCGCAAGGTCGCGGTCTCCACCATCGTCTCGAGCTCCATGCCCGACGCGCTGGCGGAGGACTACGGGTTCGAGATGCGCCGCGTGCTCACGGGCTTCAAGTACATCGGCGGCCAGATCGACCTGCTCAAGGATGCCGGCGAGGAGGACCGCTACCTCATGGGCTTCGAGGAGAGCTACGGATACCTCATCGGGACGCACGTCCGCGACAAGGACGCCATCGTCGCCTCGATGCTCGCGGTCGAGATGGCTGCCCACTACGCGGCCAAGGGCATGGACCTCTACGAGGCCATGGACGCCCTCTACCAGAGGTACGGCTACTACCTGAACGGCGTCGTCAACGTGAGCTTCCCGGGCGAGTCGGGTGCCGGCAAGATGGCGGCCATCATGGACGGGCTCCAGGCCAAGCAGCCCACCGAGGTGGCCGGCTACGCGGTCGAGGGCTACACCAACTACAACGACGGCGTCGCGATGCCGGTCGTGGGCGGGCTCCAGAAGGACGGCGCCCAGACGCTTCCCGCAGCCAACGTCCTCGAGTTCCGCCTGGCCGAGGGCAACAAGGTCATCATCCGCCCGTCCGGCACCGAGCCCAAGATCAAGGCCTACCTCTTCTCCAAGGGCGCGACGCGCGAGGAGTCCGAGGCCATCCAGGCCAAGCTCGCCGCCGCGGCGAAGGAGCTGCTGTCGTAGCCCCTCCCCGATCCCACCGCGCCATGAAGGGGCGCCCCGATCCCTCGGGGCGCCCCTTTGCCATCCGTGTCGAGACCCGCCCGCGGGGCTAGCTCGCGGAGCTGACCGAGACGCAGAGGATCGTGTTCGCCGCCCCCGCGATCGTCGCCGCATCCCAGGCATGCGTGCTCGCGGCCGTAGACGTCGGGTCGTAGAGCGTCACGGAACCGTCGGCGTTGGCCTTGGTCGCGAGCGCCCAGTGGGCGTCGTTCGTGATGGTCGACGCCTTGAGCTCGACGACCGCCATGGAGCTGCCCGTGAGGGCACCCGTGAGGTTGCTCTCGCTCACCGAGTACGTCTCGACGGTGAGCCCGAGGCCGGAGGCGTCCTTGGAGAAGAAGTCCGCGGACGTGCCGTCGTCGCCCGTCGCATACCCGCCCGAGGTCGAGAGCGTCGCGAGGTCTGCGGGGGTCTTGTCGGTCTTGCCCGTAAGGCCCATGTAGGCCATCGAGAGCGAGGCAGGGCCGCTGCCGGTGAGCGCCAGGGGGCTCCCGCCGTAGTCGACCCCGCCCCAGCGGGAATCCCAGCAGTACAGGAGCGGCGCGGTGCCCTTGGTGACCGAGTCGGTGTAGGGCGAGGCCGACTTCGAGCTCGAGGGGTATCCGGCCACGAAGTCGACGGCGCCCGGCTCGTCGAGGGCGAGCAGCAGCATCTTCTCCGAGGGGTACTGGTCTGCGTTCTGCGCGATCTGCGCGATCTTGTCGTCACGGTCGAGGGCCGTCGCGAGCTGTCGCGTGACGTCGGCGGAGATGCCGTAGGCCACCCGCGAGTCGACCCCGTTCTGCTGGGCTGCGGCCGTGGTGGCAGCCTGCTGGTCCGTGCTGCCCCCGGCGGAGGACGAGCACCCGCGCGCGCAGTTAGCGAGCGCCACGATGAGGATGACCAGGACGAGGATCCCGGCGAGCATGACGAGCAGCTCGCGCGGGGAGAAGCGTCCGAGGAAGCCCGGGGCGCCGCCCCCGCGCCCGTTGAAGCGGATGGGCCGATGGCGGACGGTGTATCCCGTCGGCCGGCTCGCCACGCCGCTGAGGCTCCTGCCCACCTGCTGGCTCGAGCTATGCCGGCGGGGGGACTGGCTATGCGTCGAGGTGCGGGTCCGCTGGTTGTAATCCATATGCCCTCCAGGAAAACAGGGACGCTTTGCTGCTGCGTATCAAGACGTTTATAGGTCCTGCTGTCGCAATGATAGTCGACTGCAGCCGGCTGTCGCGCAACAATCCTGCTAGCGGGGCCTCTGAGGGGGCGAGAGCGCACGCTTCTCCCGATGCGTAGTTTACGTTCATGGAAGGATGGCTTTCGTGCGGGGGAGCTTCGCACGTATAATAACGAAGCTGTGCCATGTCTATGCCCTACCACTCCGAAGGGGGACTCGTGAAGCGCAAGCGCAAGGTCATCATCATCGGTGCAGGCCCGGCGGGGCTCACCGCAGCGCATGAGCTGCTCACGCGGGCTTCGCAGGACTTCAGCGTCACGGTCCTCGAGGAGACCCAGGCCATCGGCGGCATCTCCCGCACGGTCGTCCATGACGGGAACCGCATGGACATCGGCGGGCACCGCTTCTTCACCAAGGAGGCCCGCGTCAACGAGTGGTGGGACGAGCGCATGCCCATGCAGGGCGCGCCCTCCTTCGACGACAAGGTCCTCGGCCGCGAGAGCTACCTGGAGCCGGGAGGTCCCGACCCCGAGCGCGAGGACCGCGTGATGCTCACGCGGCACCGCATCTCGCGCATCTACTACGGTCACCACTTCTTCAACTACCCGGTGTCGCTCTCCGCGGCCACGCTCAAGGCCATGGGCTTCGGCACCGCGATGAACGTGGGCTTCTCCTACCTGGGTTCCTGCGCGCACAAGCTCCCCGAGGACTCGCTCGAGAACTTCTACATCAACCGGTTCGGGCGCAAGCTCTACTCGATGTTCTTCGAGGGCTATACCGAGAAGCTCTGGGGTCGTCACCCCTCGAAGATCAGCGCCGACTGGGGCTCGCAGCGCGTCAAGGGCCTCTCCGTCAAGGCCGTGCTCAAGGACATGGTCAACAAGGCGAGCGGCAAGAAGGACTCCTCCAACACCGAGACCTCGCTCATCGAGCAGTTCAAGTATCCCAAGCTCGGGCCCGGCCAGCTCTGGGAGCAGGCTGCCTCCGAGGTCGAGGCCATGGGCGGCACCATCCGCATGGGTGCCAAGGTGACGGGGGTCTCCACCTCCGAGAGGGACGGCCGCATCGTCTCTGTCACCGTCGAGGGCGCCGACGGCAGGTTGGAGACCGTCCGGGGCGACGTGTTCTGCTCGACCATGCCGCTCAAGGACCTCGTGGCCGCCATGGACGACGTCCCGGCCGATCCCGCCGCCATCGCCGCCGGCCTGCCCTACCGCGACTTTGTGACGGTGGGGCTGCTCTTCCACCGCCTCGCGCTCAAGAACGAGACCGACATCAAGACGCTCGGCGACGTCGTTCCCGACAACTGGATCTACGTGCAGGACTCCGGGGTCAAGGTGGGCCGCCTGCAGATCTTCAACAACTGGTCTCCCTACCTCGTGGCAGACCCCGAGCACACCGTCTGGATCGGCATGGAGTTCTTCTGCGACGAGGGCGACGAGTACTGGACGATGTCCGAGCCCGACTGGGTCGAGCTCGGCCGCAAGGAGCTCGTCAAGATGGGCGTCATCGATGCCGACGAGAAGATCCTCGACAGCCATCGCGAGTGGGTCAAGAAGGCCTACCCCGCCTACTTCGACACCTACGATCGCATCGACGACCTCATCGCCTGGCTGGACACGCACGAGAACCTCTTCTGCCTCGGGCGCAACGGGCAGCATCGCTACAACAACATGGACCACTCGATGATGACGGCCTTCCTCGCCGTCGACGACATCCTCGCCGGCTCCACGGACCGGACGAACGTCTGGAACGTGAACACGGACACCGACTACCACGAGGGGTCCTCCGACGAGGCGGAGGGGGAGACCGAGGCGTGAAGAAGCTCATCACCCAGTTCCTGAAGTTCGGCGTCGTCGGCTTCATCGCCTTCTGCATCGACTACGGCATCCTCATGCTGCTGTCGCAGGTCTTCCATATGGACCCGGTGCTCGCCGCGGCCATCTCGTTCACCGTCTCGGTGGTGTTCAACTACGTCGCCTCGATGAAGTACGTCTTCACCCATCGCGACGACCTCGACAAGAGGGCGGAGTTCGTCATCTTCATCGTGCTCTCCGTCATCGGCCTCGGCATCAACGAGCTCTGCATGTGGGCGGGGACCGCCGCCCTCGGGACGGGCGCGCTGGCGGTCACGGGGACCAAGCTCTTCGCCACGGCCGTCGTGATGGTCTGGAACTTCTTCTCCCGCAAGAAGTGGCTCGATGCGGGGGATGCCGAAGACGACACGGAAAGCGAATAGGAATGGGGAATCCTGCCGACATGACGAATACTTCTCAGAGCATCGCCGTTCTCATACCGTGCTATAACGAGTCCCTCACCGTCGGGAAGGTCATCGACGACTTCAAGGCCGCCCTCCCGGGCGCCGCGGTCTACGTCTATGACAACAACTCCTCCGACGGCACGGGCGACATCGCGCGCGAGCACGGCGCCATCGTCAGGCTCGAGCCGCGGCAGGGCAAGGGCAACGTGGTCCGCCAGATGCTGCGCGACATCGACGCCGACTACTACATCATGGTCGACGGCGACGACACCTATCCCGCCGACGCCGCGATGGACCTCATCCGCCCCATCATGGACGACGAGGCCGACCACGTGGTGGGCGACCGCCTCTCCAACGGCACCTATGGCGAGGAGAACACCCGCGCGGGTCATGGCTTCGGCAACGACCTGGTGCGCTGGCTCATCGGGGTGCTCTACGGCATCGAGCTCAACGACGTCATGACGGGGTATCGCGCCTTCAACCGCGCCTTCGCCAAGACGCTCCCCGTGCTCTCGCCCGGCTTCGAGATCGAGACCGAGCTCTCCATCCACGCCATCGACAAGCGCTGGCGCATCAGGCAGGTGCCCATCGTCTACCGGGACCGCCCCGAGGGCTCGGAGTCGAAGCTCAACACCGTCTCCGACGGCATGAAGGTCCTCGGGATGATCTTCTCCCTGTTCAAGGACTACAAGCCGCTTGGGTTCTTCTCGCTGCTCGCCCTCATCTTCCTGGTGGTCGGCCTCATCCTCGGCATCCCCATCATCGGCGAGTTCAACGCGACCCACATGGTCGCCCGGTTCCCCACGGCCATCCTCGCCGTGTCGTTCGTGGGGCTCGCCGCGCTCTCGCTGGCATGCGGCCTCATCCTCGACACGGTCGTGAAGGGGCATAGGCGCGACTGGGAGCTCGACGTCATGCGCGTCTACGACGAGAGCTCGAGCAGGGGGTAGGCCCCCTTCCGGGCACCTGTCTGACATCCTGGGTAGAATGGCCTCGAACGCCTTCGTGCCACGGAGCCTCATCCGGGAGAATGCCCATGAAACGCCCTCGTCCGGTCCTTGCCGTCCTTCTCGCGTCCTTCGCCCTCGCGTTGGCCCTCGGGGCTCTGGCCTGCCCCGAGGCGCGCGCCAATGCCATCTCCGACGCCACGGGGGAGGCCTTCGACCGCGCCGACTGCCACGAGGGGGCCGACGCATCCTCCGGCGATGGCTCCCAGCTCGTCGCGCAGTCGACGCTCTTCCCCGCTCTACGGGCTTTCCGACGAGCTCAGGTACTTCACGCGGTTCGAGAGCGGGCAGAACTACGACGAGGGCCTCTCCTCGGGAGACGGCTACCACGCCATGGGCTACTACCAGTTCGACAACCGCTACGGCCTCGGGGAGTTCCTCGATGGGTGCTACCAGTACAACCCGTCGACCTACTCCATGTTCGCCCAGTTCGAGGGGGTCGACCTCGAGTCTGCGACCCTGCACGACGCATCCGGCCTCACCGACCTGGGCTCCCGGCTCGACGCGGCATGGCACGCGGCCTATGCCGCGAGCCCCTCCGAGTTCTCCGCCCTCCAGGACGCCTACGCCTACGACACCTACTACACGGCAGCGCGCTCGGGCTTCTCGTCGGTCGTCGGCGGGAGCCTGGACGATCGTGGCGACTATGTCCGGGGGCTCTGCTGGGGCCTCTGCAACCTCTACGGCCAGACGGGGTGGAAGAGGTTCCTCTCCCTGGGGTCGATCAGCTCGGCCATGGACGACCAGACGCTCGCCTATGCCCTCTGCCAGGCCGTGATCGACTACTATTCCACGGGCGGCGGCTCCTCGAGCGTCTGGCGGAGCGGATACGTGAGCCGCTACCAGCAGGAGCGCTCCCTGTGCCTCTCGTATGGCTATGCCGACGCGGACGGGTACGCCGCCTCGTCCGCGGGAGGCGTCCTCGCAGCGGGGACCTATGAGATAGAGGCATCCTCGAACACGGCCCAGGTGCTCGACGTCGTCGGAGGCTCGAACGCGAGCGGCGCGAACGTGCAGCTGTACGCCTCGAACGGCACCGGCGCGCAGGCATGGGTGGTCACGGTCGCCTCGGGAGGCTACTGCACGATCGCCAACAGGGGCTCGGGCAAGGTCCTCGACGTCGCCGGCGGCATCGCACGCTGGGGCACGAACGTCCAGCAGTGGGATCAGAACGGCTCGCGCGCCCAGCTCTGGGTCGCCCGGACGAACGGCGACGGCTCCGTCACCTTCCACTCCGCGCTCGGGCAAGGCCTCGTCCTCGACCTCTCGGGCGCCTCGACGGCGAACGGCACGAACGTGCAGGTCTGGTCCGAGAACGATTCTCCTGCGCAGCGCTTCGCCTGTGCCGACGAGCTCACGAGGCGTGCGGCTGGGAACAAGGGGGGCGCGGTGCTGGGCTCGGGCTGCTACACGGTGTCCACCGGCCTCTCCTCGTCCAAGGTCCTCGACGTCTCGGGGGCAGGGCTTCTCGACATGGCCAACGTGCAGGTCTACTCGAGAAACGACACGGTCGCCCAGACCTGGTACGTCTCGGTCGACGCGAAGGGCTTCGTGACGCTCACCGACGTCGGCTCGGGCAAGGTGCTCGACGTCGCCGGCGGGAGTCCCCTCTCGGGAACGAACGCCTGGCAGTATGCGGGCAACGGCTCGGCCGCCCAGAGGTGGGCGGTGGAACGCAACGCGGACGGGACCCTCACGCTCTGGAGCGCGCTCGGCAACGGGCAGGTCCTCGACGTCGCCGGCGGAAGCAGCGCGGACGGCGCGAACGTGTGGACGTACGCCTCCAACGGCAGCGCCGCCCAGAGGTGGGCCTTCTCGCCCCATGACGTCCTGAGCGGCGGAACCTACGAGTTCGCCCCGTCGGCGGCACGCGCCTCGCGCCTCGACGTGGCCGGGGGAAGCGGGACGGACGGCGCGAACGTGCAGATCTGGTCGCGGAACGGGACCGCGGCGCAGCGGTGGTCCGTCTCGTCTGCCGGATCGGGGGCCTATTCGATCAGGAACGTCGGCTCGGGGAAGTGCCTCGACGTGGCCGGCGCCTCGAGCCAGGCGGGTACGAACGTCTGGCAGTTCGCTCCGAATGGCTCCAGGGCGCAGGTATGGCAGCTCGTCATGGGAACGGACGGCCTGCGGGTCCAGAGCGCGCTCGGGACGACGCTCGACGTGAGCGGGGGAGCGTCTGAGGATGGGACCAACGTCCAAGCCTGGACCGCGAACGGGACCGAGGCACAGGTCTGGTGCCCCGTCGCGGCGTGAGCCGCGCCCGGCGCGGGCCGTTTGTTTCCGAAGTGTTGCGGTTCTCCGCGAAAGCGGCGAGAAACGCCGATGTTTCTTGACACGTTCCTGCGGTGCTAGTAGGTTTATGCATATTCCATGTTCATTGGGGCGTTTTCATGCGCTCTGGTAGCTCGCATCCCAATCCGGCACCCAAGGGAACGCCCGTGGTCAAGAAGCGTAACAACAGGCAGGACGCCATCAGGGGCATCGTCCGGGAGAAGGCGATTCGCACGCAGCGCGCCCTCGTCGAGGAGCTCGCCGCGAGCGGCTTCGCCTGCACCCAGGCGACCGTCTCCCGCGACATCGCCGACATGGGCCTGCGCAAGCTTCCCGAGGGCATCTACGTGCTCGCCGAGGACCAGCATCTTCAGCGCATGGTCTCGGACCTCGTCTCCGGCGTCGCCCGGGCGAACAACCTCGTCCTCGTGAAGGCCCAGCCCGGGACTGCCCCAGGCATCGCCGCGGCGATCGACGCCGCGGAGCTTCCCGAGGTCGTGGGGTCGCTTGCGGGCAACGACACCATCCTCGTCGTGGCCAGCACCGACGAGGCGGGGGAGTCGTTCGAGTCCCTCATCAACAAGTTGCGGAATCGCCGATGATGGCGGTCATCTGGTGATGCAGCCACCAGGTGCCCGCGCCCCAAACTCCACGCGACAGGCCGTTCGGGCCCAGCGTGGATTCCGCGAAGACGCGGATCTGCCCTTCCACGCGTAGCCGCGCGCATCGATCACACCAACCACCGAAAGGGGTTCCACCATGGCAAGCAAAGGCAAGGTCGTTCTCGCGTATTCCGGCGGACTCGACACCTCCGTCATCATCCCGTATCTCAAGGAGCAGGGCTACGACGTCGTGGCCTGCATCGCCAACGTCGGGCAGCCCGGCGAGGACGTCGACGCCATCGCCGAGAGGGCCAAGGCCATCGGCGCCGTCGAGAGCCACGCCCTCGACCTCTGCGAGGAGTACGCCGACGACTTCCTCACCAAGGCGATCGCCGCCAACGGCATGTACGAGAACCGCTATCCGCTGCTCAGCGCCATGAGCCGTCCCATCATCTGCAAGGCCCTCGTCGACATCGCCCACAAGACCGGTGCCGTCGCCATCGCCCACGGCTGCACCGGCAAGGGCAACGACCAGGTCCGCTTCGAGCTCGAGTGCAAGGCGCTCGACCCCGACCTCGACGTGCTCGGACCCGTGCGCACCTGGAACTTCACCACGCGCACGAGCGAGATCGAGTATGCGCAGGCCAACGGCATCGAGATCCCCGTCTCCAAGAAGCAGCCCTACTCCATCGACGAGAACGTCTGGGGCCGCGCCATCGAGTGCGGCGTGCTCGAGAACCCCTGGAACGAGCCGCCCGAGGACGCCTGGACGATGACGAAGGACATCGAGGACACCCCCGACACCCCCACCGACGTCGTCATCACCTTCGAGGCCGGCCAGCCGGTCGCCCTCGACGGCGAGCGCATGGGCAAGCTCGCCCTCATCACCAAGATGAACCATCTCGCCGGCGACAACGGCTTCGGCCGCCTCGACGTCATCGAGGACCGTCTCGTGGGCCTCAAGAGCCGCGAGTGCTACGAGCAGCCCGCCGCGCTCGCCCTCATCGTCGCCCACAAGGCCCTCGAGAGCCTCTGCCTGCCCGGCGACGTGCTCGCCGAGAAGCTTGACCTCGAGCACGTCTGGGCCAAGCAGGTCTACGGCGGGCTCTGGTACTCGCCGCTCAAGGACGCCATCGACGCGTTCTTCGCCTCCACCCAGAAGACGCTCAACGGCGACGTGCGGCTGCGCCTGTTCAAGGGCAACTGCTTCACCACGGGCATGCGCTCCGACACGGCGGTCTACGACTTCGGCCTGGCCACCTACGACGAGGGCGACACCTTCGACCGCAGCGCGGCCAAGGGCTTCATGGACCTCTACGGCCTTCCCAACTACGTCTGGGCCAAGACGAACGGCCCCAGCTCCAAGAAGGCCGAGTAGCGCATGGCCTCCACGGCCGACATGCGTCCCGCGAAGCCTGCGACCAACCCCGGAGCGGCGGCCAAGCCGCTCTGGGGCGGTCGCTTCGCCGACGCGCCCTCCGGGGAGCTCGAGCTCTTCGGGGCGTCTCTTCCCTTCGACCAGCGCCTCTGGCGCGAGGACGTCGCGGGCTCGAAGGCCCATGCGGCCATGCTCGCCGCGCAGGGGATCATCTCCCAGGAGGACGCCGATTCCATCGAGGCGGGCCTCGACGAGATCGCCGGGCAGATCGAGGCGGGGACGTTCTCGTTCGACCCCTCGGTCGACGAGGACATCCACATGGCCATCGAGCGCGTCCTCACGGAGCGCATCGGGGCGGCGGGCGGTAGGCTCCACACGGGGCGCTCGCGCAACGACCAGGTCGCCCTTGACCTTCACCTTGCCTGCCGGGGATACGCGGCGAGCCTCATGGATGCGCTCGACGCCCTCTGCCAGACGCTCGTCTCCCGGGCGGAGGAGCACATGGGCGTCGTGATGCCGGGCTACACGCACCTCCAGCCGGCCCAGCCCGTCCTGCTCTCGCATCACCTCCTGGCCTACTTCTGGATGTTCCACCGCGACTTCGCCCGTGCCAAGGCCGCCCACGACGCGGCGGACTCGTGCCCGCTCGGCTCGGCCGCCCTCGCCGGCACCACCTACCCGCTCGACCGCGCGGCCACGGCCGCGGCGCTCGGCTTCTCGCGGGTCACGCCCAACTCGATGGATGGGGTCTCGAACCGCGACTTCGCCGTGGACCTCATCTACGCCTGCACGCTCACCCAGGTGCACCTCTCGCGCCTCTGCGAGGAGCTCGTCCTGTGGAGCTCGGCCGAGTTCGGCTTCGTCGAGATGGACGACGCCCATTCCACGGGCTCGTCGATCATGCCCCAGAAGAAGAACCCGGACTTCGCCGAGCTGGTGCGCGGCAAGACGGGGCGCGTCATGGGCGACCTCGTCTCCATCCTCACCATCCTCAAGGGGCTTCCCCTCACCTACGGCAAGGACCTCCAGGAGGACAAGGAGCCCGTCTTCGACGCCATCGACACGGTGCTCGGCTCGCTCCACGCGGTCACGGGCATGGTGGGGACCATGACGGTGAACGAGGGCCGCATGCGCGAGGCGAGCTACGAGGGCTACATGGCGGCGACGGACCTCGCCGACTACCTCGTGGGCAAGGGGCTTCCCTTCCGCGAGGCGCATGCCATCGTCGGCCGCATCGTCGCCGACTGCGTGCGCGAGGGCGTATCCCTCCAGGAGCTCACCACGGACGAGCTTACGAGCTACTCCGCGCTCTTCGACGAGGGGGCGCTCGACGCGATCGACATCGACCGGGTCGTGGAGCGTCGCCGCACCTACGGCGCGACGGGCCACGAGGCGGTCCAGACGCAGATCGCGGAGGCGCGTACGGCCCTGTCCTCCCAGATGCGCTCCTAGCGTTTTTCTGACCCGCTCTTGATTAAATTCGAACTGCTACGCTCAATGCTTCGACCAAGGAGGTCCTTGCATGAGTTGGTACAACCATTCGTTCGTCTATCAGATCTATCCCCTGGGCTGCTGTGGCGCCCCCTACGTCAACGACGGCGTGGAGAGCCACCGCATCACGAGGCTGGCCGGCTGGACCGACCATCTCAAAAGGCTCGGGGTCACCTGCGTGCTCCTGAACCCGGTGTTCGAGAGCGAGACGCACGGCTACGACACGCGCGACTACGCCAAGGTGGACTGCCGCCTCGGAACCAACGAAGACCTCGCCGAGCTGGTCTCGACCTACCACGATGCAGGCATCAAGGTGATCCTCGACGGCGTGTTCAACCACGTCGGCCGTGGCTTCTGGGCGTTCAGGGACGTCCTCGAGAAGCGCCAGTCGAGCCAGTACCAGGACTGGTTCCACATCTCCTGGGAGGGCAACACCGGCTTCAACGACGGCTTCTGGTACGACGCCTGGGAGGGCTGCGACAACCTCGTCCGCCTCAACCTGGCCAATCCGGCGGTCAGGGGGTACCTGCTCGACGTCGTGCGCGGCTGGGTGCGCGACTTCGACATCGACGGCCTCAGGCTCGACGTGGCCTACTGCCTCGACTGGCAGATGCTCCGCGACCTCCGCGGCCTGTCGGACGAGCTCTCGGCCGGCGACAAGCCCGGCTTCGTGCTGGTGGGGGAGACCCTCTTCGGCGACTACAACCAGATCATGAACGACGGCATGTGCCATTCGGTCACGAACTACGAGGCCTACAAGGGCCTCTGGTCGTCCATGAACACCGACAACCTGCATGAGATCGCCTATGCGATGGGACGCCAGAGCGGCTCCCACCCGTGGGACCTCTACACGGGCAAGCACCTGCTCGACTTCGTGGACAACCACGACGTAGCGCGCATCGCCACCCAGCTCGACGATGCCAGGAAGCTCGCCCCGCTCTACGGCCTCCTGTTCGGGATGCCGGGCGTCCCCTGCGTCTACTACGGCAGCGAGTGGGCCATCAAGGGGGAGAAGCGTCCCTACGACCACGAGATCAGGCCCGAGATAGAGAGGCCCGAGTGGACGGACCTCACGGAGTGGGTGTCCAAGCTCGGGAAGGCCAAGACGGGAAGCGCCGCCCTCTGCGACGGCGACTACTCCGAGATCCTCTGCCAGCCCCAGCAGCTGCTCTTCCAGCGCCGCGTCGACGGCCTTCCCACCGACCTTGGCTACGAGCGCGTCATCGTCGCCCTGAACATCGCCGACTCCGAGGCGCACCTCGACTTCGACGCGGGGTGCGGCCAGGCGACCGACCTCATCACCGGCGAGCTCCACGACTTCGGCGGCGGCTCCACGCTCCCGCCCTTCTCGTGCGCCTTCTGGCTCTGCGAACGGTAGCCGAGCCATGATCGAGGTCGTGCGGGGCAGCGTCGTCGACCAGGACGTCGATGCCATCGTGAATGCCGCGAACGAGTCGCTGCTCGGCGGCGGCGGGGTCGACGGTGCGATCCATCGCGCCGCCGGCCCCGGCCTCGAGGCCGAGTGCCGGAGGCTGCACGATGCGGGCGGCTGTCCCACGGGCGAGGCGCGCCTTACCGGCGCCTACGGGATCTCCCAGGCAAGGCACGTCGTCCATGCGGTGGGGCCGGTGTACGCGCGGCGCCGCGCGGACGAGTGCGCCCGTCTCCTGGCGTCGTGCTACGGGAGGTCGTGCGAGCTCGCGCTCGAGGCAGGTGACGCCTCGATCGCGTTTCCCTGCATCTCCTGCGGCATCTACGGCTATCCGTTCGCGGACGCCCTCCGCGTCGCGCTCTCTGCGCTGAGGCCCTTCGAGCCGCGGTTCGAGCGCATCGTCCTGGCGATGTTCACCGAGCGCGAGTACGAGGCCGCCCTCGGGGTCCTCGGGGAGTAGGGGCCGGCCCTTCCCCGCCGGGCCTCGCCTCGCGTGCCAGCGCGCGGCCGTGCTCCGCGCCCCGAACGGGAAAGGCCCCCGAGCCCATCGTGCGGCTCGGGGGCCTTGGCAACGCCTGCGTGGCGCCTAGGAGATCTGGGCCACCATGACCATGTTGGTCGAGGTGGTGTAGTCGCCCTGTCGGGGCGAGGTCCCCGGGTCCCCGGCGGTGACGACGACCATGTCGCCGGAGTCGGCGCACTTGTGCTCCTTGGCGAGGTCGAGCGCATGCTTGATCGTCGCGTTGAGCGAGGCCTGGAAGACCGAGGGGTACGCCTCGACGCCCCAGTAGAAGCAGCACTTGCGAATCGTGGTCTCGGAGGGCGAGAACGCGATCAGCGGCAGCTTGGGACGGAAGTTCGAGATCAGGCGAGCCGTGCGGCCGGAGTTGGTGGGGGCGAGGATGCACTTGGCGTCGACGCGCTCGGCGGTGGTCACGGCCGCGAACCCGATGGCGCCGTTCACGTTGCGCACGCCGCCGCGGTCGTGGTAGCTGGTGCGCTCGATGAGGTAGTGCTCGGTCTCCTTGCAGACGGAGGCCATGGTCTTGACGGCCTCGACCGGGTACTTGCCGGCGGCCGTCTCGCCGGAGAGCATGACGCAGTCGGTGCCGTCGTAGACGGCGTTGGCGACGTCGGTGACCTCGGCGCGCGTGGGACGCGGGTTCCTGATCATGGAGTCGAGCATCTGGGTTGCGGTGATGACGGGCTTGTAGGCCTCGTTGCACTTGCGGATCATCTGCTTCTGCAGGTGGGGGACCTTCTGGGAGGGAACCTCGACGCCGAGGTCGCCGCGGGCGACCATGATGCCGGAGGCAGCCTCGAGGATCTCGTCGAAGTTCTTGACGCCCAGCGCGCACTCGATCTTGGGATAGATGGAGATGCGGTCGCACTCGCACTGCGCGCAGAGCTCGCGAATCTCGCGCACGGCGGCCGCGTCCCTGATGAAGGAGGCGAAGATGGCGTCGATGCCCTGCTCGCAGCCGAAGACGATGTCGGCCTTGTCCTGGTTGGTCACCGCGGGGAGCCCGACGTCGACGTTGGGGACGTTCACGCCCTTGTGCTCGCCGAGCATGCCGCCGTTCGTGACGACGCAGTGCATGTCGGAGCCGTCGACGCTCTCGACCTCGAGGCCGATGAGGCCGTCGTCGAGCAGGATGATCGAGCCCTTCTCGACCTCGTTGGGAAGGTTGAGGTAGTCGAGGGAGAAGCGCTGGGCGTTGCCCACGATGTCGTCGGTGGTCACGACGACCTCGTCATCCGTGTTCAGCATGACGGGCTGGCCGTTCTCGAGGTTCCTGGTGCGGATCTCGGGGCCCTTGGTGTCGAGAGCGATGGCGACGGGAATCCCCAGCTCCTTGGAGACCTTGCGGACGCGGGCGATGCCTGCGGCATGGTACTCGTGGGAGCCGTGCGAGAAGTTGAACCTCGCGACGTTCATCCCGTTCTTGATGAGCTCCCTGAGGACGTCCTCGTCCTCGGTCGAGGGGCCCATGGTGCACACGATCTTGGTTCTCTTCTGCAAGGCAAATCCTTTCCTTTGGCACAGGGCACCCGATTCGGGTGCCCTGCTCCCTTATGGTATCCAGCTTTAGAAATCAGGCCTCTCGGCACGTTAGCAGACGACGTTGGGCTTGGGAAGCTCCCCGCCCTTCTCGAACGCGACGGCGTTGTCGAGGGTGGTGCGCGCGATGGCCGAGAGGGCCTCGTGCGTGAAGAAGGCCTGGTGGCTCGTCACGACGACGTTGGGGAACGCGAGCAGCTCGCTCGTGACCGACTCGATGATGTCGCTCGAGCGGTTGCGGAACGCGTTGCCGGCCTCCTCCTCGTAGACGTCGAGGCCCGCGGCGCCGATCTTGCGGGAGCGGATGCCGCGGATGAGGGCCTGGGTGTCGACGAGGCCGCCGCGCGCGGTGTTCACGAGGATGACGCCGTCCTTCATCTTGGCGATCGAGTCGTCGCAGATCATGTGGTAGCTGTCCTCGTTCAGGAACGCGTGGAGCGAGATGAAGTCGGAGCGCTTGTAGATCTCGTCGTAGTCGACGTACTCGTCGACGATGTGCTCCTCGTCGACGAGCTTCTGGTTGGGATAGAGGTCGGAGCCGAGGACCGTCATGCCGAAGCCCTTGCAGATGCGGCAGAGCGCGGCGCCGATCCTGCCGGTGCCCACGATGCCAGCCGTCTTGCCGTGGAGGTTGGTCCCGAGGAGCCCCGAGAGGCCGAAGTCGTTCTCGCGGACGCGGTTGTAGCCCTTGCAGATGTGGCGGTTGGCGGAGAGCGCGAGGCCCATGGCGTGCTCGGCGATGGCCTCGGGCGAGTAGCCCGGCACGCGCATGACCTTGAGCCCGAGGTTCTTGGCCATGTCGATGTTGACGTTGTTGAAGCCTGCGCAGCGCAGGAGGATGAGCTTGACGCCGAGGCCGCGGAGGATCTCGAGGGTCATGGCGGAGAGGTCGGAGTTCACGAAGGCGCAGACGGCGTCATAGCCCTTGGCCATGGTGGCCGTCATGGGCTGGAGCTCAGCCTCGAAGTACGAGACCTCGAGGCCGGGGTAGTCGGGGAGCTCCTTGTCGAAGGAGTCCTTGTCGTAGTCGTACGCATCGTAGAAGAGGATCTTCATTGCACTCTGCTCCCTTGGGTTAACCCTCGCGGCCCTATGCCGTACGTTCCGTTCCTCCGTGCCTTGCCATCCCGTTCAGTGTAGCGCACGCCACCCGGACGCGGCGCCTGCGCCCGGCATTCGGCGGGTTGCAGGCGGTAAAACCATCGCAGGTAGCGTAAAGATTTCGCAAAAGGGTCGAAACGTTGTCGGCCTCGGGCGGGAAGTCCTCCCGAGGTGGCGCGACGCCCCGCCCCAAGGTTACAATGGGACGACAAAGCCAGAGCCCGGCTTGCACGCAGAGATGAGCCCTTGCCCCTCCTGGGGAATTATGATCGGGAATCTCTGCCCGGGCGCTCCATAACCCCAGGAGGAAAACCATGCGAGAGTACCTGTCAGCGAAGCGAGACGTCCTTGCCGGGCTCGAGACGAGCGAGCGGGAGGGCCTCTCGGCATCCGAGGCGCGCTCGCGCCTCGAGGCGAACGGCCCCAACAAGCTCGACGAGCAGGAGAGGGAACCCGTCTGGAAGCGGCTCCTCGCCCAGATGGCCGACCCGATGATCATCATGCTGCTCGTCGCGGCCGTCATCTCCGCGGCCACGGGCGCCGCGCAGGGCGAGGGGGACTACGCCGACGTCGTCATCATCCTGTTCGTCGTGGTCGTGAACGCCGTGCTCGGCGTCGTGCAGGAGAGCAAGGCGGAGGACGCCCTCGAGGCCCTCCAGGAGATGGCCGCGGCCACCTCGAGGGTCGTGCGCGACGGGGTGACCGAGACGGTCAGGAGCGAGGAGCTGGTCACGGGCGACGTCGTCCTGCTCGAGGCCGGCGACGCCGTGCCCGCCGACTGCCGGGTGCTGGAGAGCGCCTCCATGAAGGTCGAGGAGGCCGCCCTCACGGGCGAGAGCGTCCCGGTGGAGAAGCGCGAGGGGGCCCTCTCGCTCGCCGGCGGCGCCGACGACGTCACGCTCGGCGACCGCGTGAACATGTGCTACATGGGCTCGACCGTGGTCTACGGGCGCGGCCGCGCCGTGGTCGTGGCCACGGGCATGGACACCGAGATGGGCCGCATCGCCGATGCCATCTCTACGGCCGAGAAGGAGCTCACGCCCCTGCAGGTGAAGCTCGCCGAGCTCTCGAAGATCCTCACCATCATGACGGTCGCCATATGCGCCGTCATCTTCCTCATGGGCTTCGTGAAGCACGGCCTGGCCTTCCTCTCCGACACCCAGCTCGTCCTCAACACCTTCATGGTCGCCGTGTCGCTCGCCGTCGCGGCGATCCCCGAGGGCCTCGTCGCCGTCGTCACCATCGTGCTCTCCATCGGCGTCACGAAGATGAGCCGCCACAACGCCATCATCCGCCGGCTCACCGCCGTCGAGACGCTCGGCTGCACGCAGCTCATCTGCTCGGACAAGACCGGCACCCTCACGCAGAACCGCATGACGGTCACCCGGCATGCCTGCGAGAACAAGGCGGACCTCGTCTGCGCGATGGCGCTCTGCTCGGATGCCGAGTGGGATGCGGGCCAGGGCGTCGCGAAGGGGGAGCCCACCGAGGCCGCGCTCGTGGCGGACGCCGCCAGCGAGGGCTTCCCCAAGGGCGACCTCGAGGCGGTGCACGAGAGGATCGGCGAGGCCCCCTTCGACTCGGGGCGCAAGATGATGAGCGTGGTCACGCGCACCCCCGACGGGCGCGTCGTCCAGCACACCAAGGGAGCCCCGGACGAGGTGCTCAAGCGCTGCACGAGGATGCAGCGCCAGGACGGGGTGGTCGACCTCACCGACGAGATGCGCGCCGGCATCCTCGCCACGAACAAGGAGTTCGCCGACCAGGCCCTGCGCGTGCTCGCGGCGGCGAGGCGCGACTGGCCCGCCGCCCCCGACGACTGCTCGGCCGAGAACCTCGAGCGGAACCTCACCTATCTCGGGCTCTCCGGCATGATCGACCCGGTGCGCCCCGAGGTGAAGGCTGCGATCGAGAAGGCCCACCAGGCGGGCATCCGCGTGGTGATGATCACCGGCGACCACATCGACACGGCGGTCGCCATCGCCACCGACCTCGGCATCATCCACGACCGGAGCGAGGCGATCACGGGGGCGGAGCTGGACAGGATATCCGACGCGGACCTCCCGGAGGCCATCGTCCGCTACGGCGTCTACGCGCGCGTCCAGCCCGAGCACAAGGTGCGCATCGTCGAGGCCTGGAAGGGCCAGGACAAGGTCGTCGCCATGACGGGCGACGGCGTGAACGACGCCCCCTCGATCAAGCGGGCCGACATCGGCGTGGGCATGGGCATCACGGGCACCGACGTCACCAAGAACGTCGCCGACATGGTGCTCGCCGACGACAACTTCGCCACGATCGTCTCGGCCGTGGAGGAGGGACGAAAGGTCTACGACAACATCAGGAAGGCCATCCAGTTCCTGCTCTCCTCCAACATCGCCGAGGTCATATCGGTCTTCGTGGCCACGATGGTGGGCTTCACCATCCTCGAGCCGGTCCACCTCCTCTGGATCAACCTCATCACCGACTGCTTCCCGGCCCTCGCCCTGGGCATGGAGCCCGCCGAGCGAGGCATCATGCGGCGCAAGCCCCGCGACGCGTCGGACGGCGTCTTCGCGGGCGGCATGGGCATCGACTGCATCTTCCAGGGCGCGGTCATCTCCGCCCTCACGCTCGTGAGCTACTTCGTCGGCCATGCCCTCGAGTACGGCACCATGGACATCTCCAACGTCATCGCCGACCCGTCCGCCGGCGTCGAGGGCATGACCATGGCCTTCCTCACGCTGTCCATGGTCGAGATGTTCCACTCCTTCAACATGCGCAGCCGCCGCCAGTCGATCTTCACGATGGGCAGGCAGAACTGGTGGCTGTGGGGCTCGTTCGCCCTCTCCCTGCTCCTGACCTACCTCGTGATCGAGGTCGACCCGATCGCCCGCGTGTTCCGCTTCGCCACGCTCGACCCGCGCGCCTACGGCATCGCCCTCGGCCTCGCGTTCCTGGTGATTCCCATCAACGAGCTCTACAAGGCGATCATGCGCCGCGTCGAGGGGTCGCGCGCGTGAGTGCGAGGCGGGCCGGGCGCGCCGCCCGGCATGGGGAGGCGGCAGGCGCGCTTCCCGCGCTCTCCGGCATGTCCGACCTCCCGTCCTTCGACGAGCTCGCGCCGACGGCCGGGCAGCTGGAGGAGTGCTCCGCGCTGGTCGGGAGCCTCGCCCGCATGCGGGGCATCGCCGCGGGCGAGCTCTCCCTCGGCTGCGTCGTGCGGCTCGACCGGGGGTTCCCCGCGGTCGCCTGCGCCGACGCGACCTTCCGCGCCGAGCACGCCACGAGCCTCGCCGGGCCTGCCGCCGGGCTGCTGCCGGCGGTGGGCGACTGGGTCGTGGTGCGCCGCGCCCCCGGCCACGACATGGGCGTGATCGAGCAGGTCCTCGCAAGGAAGAGCGACATCGCCCGGTGGAGGGGCGGCAGCCGCGGCGAGCGGCAGACCCTCGCCGCGAACGTCGACGTGGTCCTCGTCGCGCAGGCGCTCGGCGGCAGGCCCGTCTCCGTGGGCCGCATCGCCCGCTCGGTGGTGGTCGCCCGGGACTGCGGCGCCGACGCCTCCGTGGTGCTCACCAAGGCCGACCGCGTCGCGCATGCGGGGTGCTTCCTCGACGACGTCTCCCGCGTGCGCGACGCCCTCGGCGAGGGCGTCGACGTCGTCGCGTGCGCCTCGGGCGCCGCCGCGCGGGGCGACGAGCTCGCCGGTGCGGCCAGGAGGGCGGGCATTGGCTGGGGCGACGAGGCCGTTCGCGCCCTCGTGCCCGCAGGCGTCGTGGGCATCGTCCTCGGCGAGTCCGGCGCGGGCAAGTCGACGCTCCTGAACTCGCTCCTGGGCCACGCCGCCCTCGAGACCGCGGGGGTCCGCGAGCGCGACGACGCCGGGCGCCACACGACGGTCTGCCGCAGGATGGTCTCCCTTCCCGGCGCGGGCGTCGTGGTGGACGAGCCGGGCCTCAGGAGCCTTCCCCTCGTCGGGCACGAGCACGGCCTCTCCCTGGTCTTTCCCGAGGTCTGCGAGGCCGCCGCGGGCTGCCGCTTCAGGGACTGCACCCATACCTCGGAGCCCGGCTGCGCCGTGCTGGCCGAGGTCGCGGCGGGGCGCGTCCCCGCCGAGAGGCTCGATGCGTACCGGGCCCTCGCGGCGGAGATGCGCGATAGCAGGCAGGGCATCGACCCGGACGTGACGCTCTAGCCCCCGCATCGCCGGACCGCGTCAAGACGCTCCGAGAACATGGCCTTGAGCAGGCGAGATCTGAGAATCTGCCAGTTTCTGTCGGGTTCGTGTCGGCGAGTCCCGAGGTTTCTTCCCGAAAGCCTTTCCCCGTGCCCCTCGGTGCGAAAGAATCCCCCTACGCAATCAACGCCGTTCGTCGCGTGGGAGGGAGCCCGATGTCGAGCAGGATCAGGATCATGGCGGCCGCCGCATGCGCGGTCGGTGCCATGGCGGCAAGCATGGCCTATGCGCAGCAGGTGAAGGCGGCCGCCGTGAGCGAGCGGGACGCCGCGCTCGAGCGCTACGGGGGAGAGGTTACCAGCCTCGTGGTCGCCCGCAGGCAGCTCGAGGCGGGAGACGTCGTCACGAAGGACGACGTCGAGACGAGGGAGTGGCTGGCCGACCTCGCCCCCGAGGGATGCCTGTCCGCCGTCGACGAGGTGGTGGGCAAGACCGTGACGGAGCCGGTCGCCAAGGGCTCGCCGGTGGGAACGCTCGCCTTCCGCGACCCGGCCGGCGCCGTGAGCGTGCCCTCGGGCCATGTCGCCGTCACCATTCCCGTCACGGACAAGCTCGGCGTCTCGAGGGACATCGCCGTGGGTGCCGCCGTCCAGGCCTGGTCGGTGGGGGATGCCGGCGCCCGCCTGCTCTCCTCGGACATGACGGTGCTCGCGGTGCCTGCCGCGAAGGCGACGCAGGCGGGCTCGCTCACGCTTGCCGTCGTCGCGAACGACGTCCAGGCGGTCCTCGTCTCCTCAGCCGCAGGAGAGCTTCGCCTGGTCATGCCCGCGAGCGACGTCTCCGCGCCTGCCACGGGCCAAGTCGCCGCAGCCGCGCCCTCGAGCGTGGCGGCACAGGGGACGGGGGAGTCCCGATGACGCCGGAGAGATGGTACGTCTGCGCCGACGTCGCGCACCAGGAGCTCATCGCCCGCGGGATCCGCGCGGGGCACGACATGGCGACGATCCTCCCCGCAAGGGACCCCTGGCAGGTCCGACGCCGCCTCCTCACGGAGATGCCCGGCTCGTCCTCGGTGGCGGTGGGAACGGGGTGCGGCGGCATCGAGCCGGTGAACCTCGCCGCGGCCCTCGCTTGCGACGGCCACGCCTCCGAGGTGGTCCTCTTCGTCCCCTCCCCGTCTGGGTCCCTGCTCTCGCGTGCCGCATGTGCGGGCATCGACGGGGTCGTGGACGAGCTCGGCCTCGCTCCCGTCGCCGATGCGCCGGTTCCGTCGAAACCCATGGAGAGGGACGCCTCGGCCCGGCGCATCGCGACGGGAGACGGCCTGGGCGCAGGCCCCAGGCATGCCGGCATGGAGTGGGAGGAGCGGGTCACGGCCCCCTTCCCCGCGGGATCCGTCCGCCTCGAGGACGGAGCCGGCGAGATAGAGGAGCTCGATCGCGACGCCCACGTGCCGCCGTCCCGTCCCGTCGGCGGCCCAGGCGCCTCCGAGCCCCCGCAGGCCCCCGTCCCCGAACGGCCCGTCCCGACGCCTCGCGCCGACTCGTCCGTCCCCGCGCACGCCTGTCCCATCGTCACCCTGGCCTCGGGCAGGGGAGGCGTGGGCAAGACGACGCTCTCCGTCGTCGCGGCCTGCGTCGCCTCCTCGTGGGGGCTCAGGGTCGGCCTGGTCGACCTCGACCTCTCCTTCGGCAACGCCTTCTCGTTCATGGGGCTGGCCGGCCCTGGTGACCTCGCGGAGTTCGCACAGTCGTCCGGGGACGAGAGGGAGCGGGCCATCCGCTCGGCGCGGAAGGCGGCGGACGGGCTCACGCTCTGGGGCCCCTGCGCGCGCCCGGAGCTTGCGGAGGTCGTGGTCCCGCAGGTGGGGGCCTTGCTGAGCCGCGTGTCGAAGGAGGTCGACCTCGTCATCGTCGACACGTCGTCCGATTGGGGCGACGAGGTCGCAGTCGCCTGCCAGATGGCCGATCGGCTCGTCCTGGTCGCAGACGAGAGGGCGGGCGCGGTCGCCTCGCTCTCGCGTGCCGGGGCGCTCGCGGTCCGCCTGGGAGTCGCCCGGACCCGCATCGAGCGCGTCATGAACCGCTGCGACCGCAAGAGGCGCGACGAGGGTTTCCTCGCACGGGCCGACATGGGCCTCGAGGTCGCTCGCGCCCATCGGGTCGTCGACGGGGGCATCGACGTGTCGGAGCTCCTCTCGGCCGGCCAGGCCTCCGAGCTCGTCGCGATGGACGACGGCTTTTCCGCCTCGGTCGCGTCGTGGATCGCGTCCACCCTCTCCGAGCTCGGCGCCCTGCCCGACGTCCCCGAGGCTCGCAAGGCCGCCGAGAGAACGGGTCGCCAGGCCCGGAGGATGCCCTTCGGCCTGGGAAGGAAGGCGAGCTAGGTGTCGGTCCTCGCGAGGGTCAGGTCGCAGCATCCGGCGGAGCTGGGCGCGGAGGTCGTCCCCTCGCGCACGCGTCGCGCCCGCAAGGCGCTCAAGAGCCAGCTCGTCGACCGCATGGGCCTCTCCTCGGTCGCCGAGATGGTCTCGAAGGAGGATCCCGAGAGGGTCCGTGCGGAGCTTTCCGTCGCATGCCAGGCGATCCTCAACGCGGATGGCGGCGACCTCGCCTCGGAGGAACGGGAGGAGCTGGTCAGGGAGGTCATCGACGAGATCGTGGGGCTCGGTCCGCTCCAGCCCCTCGTCGACGACCCGTCCGTGACGGAGATCATGGTGAACGGGGTCGGCGGGCTGTTCTACGAGCGTGCCGGGACCCTCCACCGCGCCGGGCGGGTCTTCGAGTCAGCGGAGCAGATCATGATGGTGGTCGACCGCATCCTGGCCCCTCTCGGCCGCCGCCTCGACGAGACAAGCCCCATCGTGAACGCGCGGCTCGCGAACGGCTTCCGCGTCAACGCGGTCATCTCGCCCGTCGCGATCGACGGCCCGGTGGTCACCATCAGGAAGTTCTCGGGGCGCATCACGACCCTGGACAGGCTGGTCGGGCTTGGGAGCCTGCCCGCGTGGTATGCCCGGCTCCTCTCGTGGGGGGTGCGGTCGCGCCAGGACATAGCCGTGGCCGGAGGGACGGGCTCAGGGAAGACCACCCTGCTCAACGCCCTCTCCTGCGAGATAGACCACGGGGAGCGCATCGTGACCATCGAGGACTCGGCAGAGCTCAAGTTCGAGACCCATCCGCACGTCGTGCGCCTCGAGGCGCGCGACGCCTCCATCGAGGGATCGGGTGCTGTCAGCATCCGCGACCTCGTCACGAACGCGCTGCGCATGCGCCCCGACCGCATCGTCGTCGGCGAGGTCCGCGGCCCGGAGTGCGTCGACATGCTCCAGGCCATGAACACGGGACACGACGGCTCGCTGACGACCTTGCATGCGGGCAGCGCCCAGGAGGCGGTCATGCGCCTGGTGCTCATGGCCCGCTTCGGGATGGACCTGCCCACGGACATCGTGGAGGAGCAGATCTCGACGGCGATCGACCTGATCGTGATGTCGAGCCGCATGCCGGACGGCACCCGTTGCATCACCTCGGGCTCCCTCGTCTCGCGAGGCGAGCGTGGAGGGGTCGACCTCTCCGAGTTCGTCTCGTTCGATGCCACGTCGCGGTCGTGGCATCTCGAGTTCGAGCCGGGATACGTCGCCATGGCGGTCGAGCGTGGCCTGGTCTCGCAGGGGGAGGTGGAGGAATGGAGGCGCTCTGTCTGCTAATGGGAGGTGCGCTCGCCGCCGCGGGCGCCTGGAGCATGCTGCCGGGCGGCGGAGAGGTCGCGGGCGGGACGCCTGGGGTCAGGGCCTTCGAGGCGCGCCGTCGCCTCGAGCGCGCCTGCGCCTGGCTCGCCGAGCTTCGTGCCGTCCGGTCCCTCGCCTCGCTGGGCCCATGGAAGGCCCTCGGGACGCGTGCGTCCGCCCTCGCATCCGAGAGGGGCATCTCCCTCTCCGTCGACGCCTCGGTCGCCGCCGCATGCCTCGCGTCGCTCGCGGCGGCGGTCCTGGGCGCGGCCCTGTCACGCTCCCCCATGGGGGCCTTGACGGTGCTCGTCGCGTCGACGGCGGCGGTGCCGGCCTGGTCGCAGGCACGCGAGCGCGCCGTCGCCTCCGAGCTCGCCCGGGAGATGCCCGACGTCTTCAGGTCGCTTGCGGGCGCGCTCGGGGCCGGGCAGACCCTTGCCCAGGCGGTCGAGTACGTCGCGCTGCACGAGCGCGGCCCGGCGGCCCCTGCGTTCACGCGCGCCTCGCTGAGGCTCCGGTGCGGCTTCTCGGCGGCCGTCGCCCTCGAGGAGCTCTCGCGCGAGCTCGATGCGCCCGGGGTCGAGCTCCTGTCGAGCGCCCTGCTCATCTCCCAGCGCACGGGAAGTCCCCTTCGGGAGCTGTTCGTGAGCGCCGCGTCATTGGTGGAGCGGGGCATGGAGGCCGAGCGCTCCCTCAGGGTCAAGACGGCCCAGGTCCGCCTCTCGATTCGGATCGTCGTCGCGATGCCTCTGCTCATGGTCGCCCTCCTGACCTTCATCTCCCCGGATTTCCAGGCAGGACTCACGAGTCCCGTCGGAATGGGAAGCGTGCTCGTCGCGTCGGCGCTCGATGCCGTGGCCCTGCTCATCATCAGGCGGCTCATGGACGGGGTGGTCTGATGCCCGGGAGCCTCGCCGCCCTTTGCCTCGTCGGCCTGCTGGGAGGGGCCGTCGGGCTGGCCCTGTCGCGACGGGGAGCTCCCGTGGGACGACCACGCCTGGCAAGACGGCTCGCCGGGGCTGTCGATGGGCTCGTCTCCTCCGTGGGGGAGAGGCTCGGCCCCAACGAGGCCGAGGTGCGCAGGGAGTGCCTGCGGCAGATGCCCGAGCTGCTCGACATCGTCATCCTCGGCCTCTCGGCGGGGCTCTCCTTCGATGCGGCGCTCGAGCTGTACTGCTCCCGTTACGACACGCTTCTGTCCCATGCGTTCGAACGGGCCGTCAGAAGCTGGCAGATGGGGCTTGTCAGCAGGGAGGAGGCGCTCCATGACCTTTCGGACGAGCTCGGGGTGGGCGCGATCGGGCGTTTCGCCTCCTCCGTGAGCGAGGCCCTCGCGTTCGGCTCGCCCTTGGCCTCGATCCTCGGGCAGCAGGCGAGTGCCATCAGGGAGGAGCAGCGCATGCAGATGGAGGAGCAGATAGAGAAGGTGCCGGTCAAGATGCTCGTTCCCATGGGAACCCTCATCGTCCCGGCGATGCTTCTCGCGATCCTGGGACCGCTCCTCTCCGCTGCCCTGCGCCTGGGATAGGAATCGGGCGAATCGCCCGGGGTGCACGTCGATTCGGGAAGGTGGTCGTATGGGTCAGAAAGAGGTCGCACGGCATCTGGTCGGCTGGATGGGGGAGCTCTCGGAGGAGGAGGGGCAGGGAACGACGGAGTACGCGATTCTCGTCGGGGTGCTCGTCGTGATCGCGATCGTCGCGATACTCGCGTTCAGGGACAAGATATCCGAGCTCTGGGATGCCATCTCAAATGGCATCAACTCCCTGTGATCGTCGGCGGCCTGCGCGGCATCCGGCATCGAGGCGGCAGAACGCCCCTTCTCGTCGCCCTTGCGATGGCCCTGGCCCTCATGCTCCTTCTCTCGGCCGCGCCGCCCGGCGCCGGCAGGGGAGGGGGCGGGGGCGCGCCGGGCGCGGGTGCCGCGACGCAGCCCAAGAGCGGCGTCGGGGCGCCGGAGGAGGGGGCCGGGGCCCGGGCGGCGCCGCCGATCGCTCGCTACGAGAGCGCCGGGCCGATCCAGCAGGCGGCCTCGGCCCTCCTCGAGGGATACCGCGACTCAGGGGATGCGGCTCTTGCCCATGCCGGCTATGTCGACCTCCTCGGGAGGGTCTGGAGCTGCACCGTCCGCGGGAGGTCGTGGGTCGACGTGTGCTTCGTCAGGCAGCTCGATGACGAGAGGAGCGAGGTCGAGGTTATTCGGATGGACGTCGACGACTGGAAGGATGCCTATGAGGGGGAGTTCGGATGAGAGGAGGCCGTTCGTCTCGGCATCGTGCGACAGGGCGCCTCGCGCGTGCCGTCAGGGATCTGTCCGGGGAGCGCGAGGGCCAGTCGACGGTCGAGTACGCACTCGTCATCTTCGCCTTCCTCGCCCTGCTCGCGGCACTTGCCTCCCTTTGGGGGGCGGCGCGTGATGGCGCGCTCGTCGACATCGCGAGGCAGGCGGCATCTCACGGGCTGTCCCAGGGGCTCACTCCCGACGCGCTCCAGGACATCGCGCTGTTCTGAGGCATGGCGCGGGGCGAAGGCGAGCTCGACGGGCAGGCCAGCGTCGAGGCGGCGCTCCTCCTCCCCGTGGCGATGGCCCTCGTCGCCCTCTTGGTCCAGCCGGTCTGCCTGCTCTACACGAGGAGCGTGATGGAGTCGAGCGCCGCAGAGGGGGTCCGCGCCCTCGCGACGGCATCGGGCTCCGGCGGCGCCACGGCCGAGGCGTGCGAGAGGTTCGTGCGAAGGCGTCTCGCAGCCGTGCCCGAGCTGTCCTGCTTCCACGTCGGCGGCGAGGACGACTGGACCGTCAGCTGCGAGGGCGCGGAGGGGGAGGCGTCCTGCTCGGTGAGCATTGCCGGCCACGCGCGTCCGCTCCCCTCCTCGGGCTGGCAGGCGGGGGTGCTCGGGGGCTCGGATGATTCGGGAATCGTACTCGAGGTGGAGGTGAGCGAGGATGTCAGGCCGAGTTGGCTCAAGGGGACGTACGGGGAGTGGGTCGGGATGTGGGACGCATGAGGGGGGCCATGGCCTTCGCGGCGCGGGCGGGGGAATCTCCCTGTTCCTCACCGACGAGGGAGGCTACACGACCATCGCGGTGGCCCTTGCCATCCTCGTGAGCCTCGCCCTGGCCTTCTCCGTCGCTGGCGTCGAGGCGATCAACGCGCGCTCGGCAGACGTCCAGACGGTCGCCGACTCCGCGGCCATGGCGGGGGCCGACGTCGTGTCGTCGTTCACGACCGTGGCGACGGTCTTGGACGCCTGCGTGCTTTCCATGGGCATCGCGGGGGTCCTGGTCTTGGGGGCAGGCCTCGTGCTCGCCGCGATTCCGGGGCTCCAGCCGGCAAGCGCCGAGGTCGAGAAGGTCGGGTGCAAGATCATCGATGCGAGGAGGAGGTTCGCCGCCAAGGCGTCGGAAGGCCTCGAGAGGCTCGAGGGCACGCTCCCCTTGCTCGTCGTCATGAACTCCGCCTCCTGCGTCTCGGCCAACTCCTCCGGGCAGATGCGTTATACGGGAGTCGCGATCCCCTTCCCGCAGGAGTCCGGCTCGGACTTCTCGTCGCTCCAGGACGAGGCGGACGGGGACGAGGTGAGCGAGGACGCCGACGCCCTGAGCAAGGCGACCGAGAGGGCCGAGGAGGCCAAGCGTCGCGCTGACGCGGAGCGTACGGCCGGCTGGTACGCGGACTGCGGCAGCAGCCCGTACTGCCTGCACGAGCGAGCCGGCGCCCTTGCCGGGCTCTCGGGGTCCGCGAACCCCTTCTACGCCACCCCGGACGCATGGACCTATGGTGCCGCGCTCGTCCGGGCGAGGAACTACTACCAGCGTCGCATCGCCACCGAGCAGCCGGAGGGCCAGGGGATAGAGGCGTTGACCGACTCCCTGGCAAGGGCCGCCTTCTACGACTACGCCTACGACCGGGTCATGGCCGGACACTACACGGAGGGCGAGGACGGCTCGGTCGACCTCGACCTCCCCGGGCTTCCCGGGAACACCGACGAGGTCCGTGGCACGCCCCTCTACACCGATGCCCGGTGGCCCTGCACCCAGGAGGATGGCAAGGCCGTCCTCCACTCGTCCGCCACATGTCCCGGCGCGCGCGGTGCCTACCTGGGGGTCGCCTCCGTGTCCGACATCGAGTCCGGGGCCGTGTCCCTGTGTCCGGACTGCGGCATGAGCGTGGGGGACCTCGGCAAGGCGACGGCGGCCTCGACGTCGATCGACAACGGGTTCGAGCACCACTGGAGGATCGTCTGCGAGTCTGCCCGCCGCTACCAACAGGCCAGAAACGAGCAGGCGGCGGCGGAGAGGGAGCAGAAGGAGGCGGCGGACAAGGCGTCGGATGCCTTCGACCGGGCCTTGGACGCCCTCAAGGTCGACCGTCCCAAGCTCTGCCCTCCCGGCGCATGGGGCTGCGTCGCCGTCGTGGGCCGTGGGGAGGGAGCGCAGATTCCCTCGGAGCTGACCTCGGCGTTTCTCGCTCCGGGCGAGCTGCCGGCGAGCGTCGCCCTCTCGGCGGCGACGCTTGCGCCAGACGACCAGACCGCCGAGAACAACGTGCTCTCGCGCTTCTTCGACGGCGTCGCCTCGGGCGGCGAGGGCACGACCGCCGGGGGCGTAGCCGATGGCGTTGGCGAGATGTGGGGCAGGCTCCTCGTCTCGTACGGGAGCGCCTACGAATCCGTGTCGGGCATAGCCGATCGCGTCCTGTCGAAGACGGGGGAGGGGGAGAACTCGAAGACGCTGCGATGGGTGAGGAAGCGACTCGCCCAGATCGTCTCCGACGCGGGGTTCGAGCCATGCGACCTGCGCCTGCGAAAGCCCGTCCTCTGCAACTCCCAGGACGTCCTCTCCCAGGCAGGCTACGACGGCGTCGGCCGAGCGAGGGAGTTCGTCGAGAGCCTCCCGAACGGCGCCAGCCCCCAGGATGTCGCCCGAGCGCTCGGCCAGGAGGTCGCCGACGAGGTGGGGGGCACCACCTTCACGGTCGCGGAGCTGCCGATACCCGGCACGGACCTCACGGTCCCTTTGACCATCGACCTGTCCGAGCTGGCAGGTGCCCTATGAGGCCGCATGCCGTCCTCGAGGAGCGGGGGCAGATGACGGTCGAGCTCGCGGTGGTGGTGCCCGTCGTCGTGGTCATGGCTCTCGTGGTCTTCGACCTCATGCGCTTCGTCGCCCTCTGCGCCCGGTTCGACCGCGTCTCCCTCGACGCCGTGGTGTCCCAGGGAATCTCGCCGCCCTGGCGAGCAGGGCGACGCCTCGGCCTGTCGACGAGGTCCAGCGTGCCGTCTCGGCCTCCTTCGCGGGCTCGTCGGGGGTGAGCGTCGAGACCCGCGTCGAGGCGGTGGGGCCCTCGGAGGGAGGGACGGTCTTCTCGGCCGCGCCCAACCTCTCGAGGTTCGTGTGCACGCTCAGGGTCAGGCCGTGGCCCGACGCGTTCGTGATCGCGGGAGTGGCGTCGGGCACCCCCTTCCAGCTCTCCCATGAACGCTCTCTCGTAGTTGACCGCTATAGACCAGGGGTGGTGATGTGATGGAGGAGATCAGGATTTCGATCGCCGAGCATCCTCGGAGGGGGATGTCGGTCAGGGTTCTTCGGAGCCATCCGGAGAGGCTGCGCGGGCTGCTCGGCACGAGCCGCGCCGCGCAGCCGGTGATGCTCGTCGGGTGCGGCTCGATTCACACCTTCGGGATGTGCTCGGCCCTCGACGTGGCGCTCATCGCAGGGGACGGCACGGTCCTCAGAAGCGCGCGCGGGGTGCCGCCGGGAAGGGTCATCGGGAGGAGGGACGCGTGCTATGCGCTCGAGAGGCACTCGTCCCCCGGCCCCTTGGCCGCTGGTGGGGAATCGCGTGAGCGTCGTGTCGGAGGACGGTGCTCCCCAGGGCATCGGGGTTCTCGAAGAGGGGAGAAGGCCATGACGGCAGAGACGGCAGCGCGCGACGGATGCCCGTGCGGTCGAGGCGGAGCGCGAGGGCGACTGGCCCCATGCGCCGTCCCCGCGGACGAAGTCGTGCCCGCGCTGCGGGTCCGTCCTGTTCGAGGACCAGGACGTCTGCTTCGGCTGCCTGTACGACTTCTCCCATGTCCCGTCCTCCCACGCGCTTCCCGACCCCGACGCGACGCTCGCGCGGAACCATGCCGAAGGGGCCCTCGCGCCTGCGCCCGACCGGCGCCCGCCGACGGCCGAGCGCCCCCGCCTCGTCGTCGACGCAGGCATCGTGCGCGTCGTCTGCCCCATACCGGAGCAGGGCCTCTCCGTCGGCCGCGCCCAGGACAACGACGTCGTGATCGCCTCGCGCATGGTCTCCCGACACCAGGTCCGGGTGTTCGCCTCGAACGGGTGCGGCGAGGCGACCGTCGAGGACCAGGGCTCGACGAACCCCTCGCTGGTCGACGGCGAGGAGCTCGCCGGGCGCTCGGTCCTGCGCCCGGGCTCCGTGCTCGAGGTGGGTGACGTGAGCTGCACGCTCGACGGGGGCGTCGGCTGAGCCCGCACGTCGGCGGCCGTGCGTGTCCGCGGCCGCCGACGTGCCGCCGAAGGCAGGCTCCTGGACCCTGCCGGGGATTGCCGTCGCTGCTGGCGGATATACTGGTGGCAGCAACGACACGCATCTTGCAAGGGGAGACGAGACCATATGCCATCGAGGGGACAAGACAAGGCCGCTTCGCCGACGTTCCATGGGGTGAATCTCGCCGGTTGGCTCGTCCTGGAGTCCTGGGCGACCCCCGAGCTGTTCACCGGGACCGGCGCGCTCGACGAGGCAGGCCTCGTCCGCGCCCTCGGCCCCAAGCGCTACGCGGAGCACCTGCGCCAGCATCGGGAGACCTTCGTCACGGAGCGCGACTTCGCGCGGATCGCGACCCGTGGGTTCGACTGCGTGCGACTTCCCGTCCCCTGGTACGTCTTCGGCGAGAGGGGGCCTCTGCCCGGTGGCTTCCGGGGCTGCGTGGCCCAGGTCGACCACGCCTTCGACTGGGCGGAGTCGCACGGCCTCGGAATCCTCCTCGACCTCGCGGAGGTCCCCGTCGTGGACGACGGGTTCGGCGCCGCCTCCATGGTCTCGCATCCCATGAGCCGCAATGCCACCATCGCGGTGCTCTGCGCCCTGGCGAAGCGCTACGCGTCCCGTCCCGCGCTCATGGGCATCGAGGTCCTGGACGAGCCGGCGCCCCAGGTGAGGCACGGCTTCTCCATCTCCGAGGGAATCCCGCTGCACGCGCTGCGGAACTTCTACCGCGACGCCTATAACGCCATCCGCAGGGTGGCCCCGGAAAGCTGCGCGGTCGTCATCTCTGACGCGGGCCTGCCCGGGAGCTGGAAGGGCTTCATGGCGCAGCGTCGCTACACCAACGTCTGGCTCGACTGCCATCTCTACCACTTCGCCGCCGACATCAACGCCTCCGGCCCGACGGGCGCCCGCATCCTCGTCGAGAGGAGCCGGAAGGCCCTCTCCGCCGCGCGCTCGAGCGGCCTTCCCGTCATCGTCGGCGAGTGGTCGTCGGCGCTTCCCGTGGGAGACGCGCAGATAACCCCGGAAGGAAGGCTCGCGCTCGAGCGCGTCTACACGTCTGCGCAGATATCCGCCTTCGCGTCCTCGCGCGGGTGGTTCTTCCAGACCTGGAAGACCTCGGGGCTCGTCTCTGGCTGGGATGCCCGCGTCGCGCTCTCGAGCTTCGAGCTCGGCATGTTCGAGTAGCCGCATGGCCGATCTTCCCCAGCCGCCGCGCGCCTCGGGCGTCCTCTCGCTCGTCGGCACCCCCATAGGCAACCTGTCGGACGCCTCGCCCCGCGCGCTCGAGACCCTCGGCGACGCCGACGTCATCCTCTGCGAGGACACGCGCGTCACCTCGAAGCTCTGCGCCCGCTTCTCCATTCACACGCCCCTCGAGCGCTGCGACGAGAACGTCATCGCCGAGAGGGTCCCCTCCGTGCTCGCGCGCCTCGCCTCGGGCGCGCGGGTGGCGTTCGTCTCCGACGCCGGCATGCCCTGCGTCTCCGATCCCGGCCAGCGCCTCGTCGATGCGGTTCTCGATCAGGGGCTCCGCGTCGAGGTGGTTCCCGGGCCGTCGGCCGTCTCCTCGGCCTTGGCCCTCTCCGGCCTCTCCTCCGAGCGATTCCTGTTCGAGGGCTTCCTCCCACGCAAGGCCTCCGAGCAGCGCTCGACCCTCGAGGCCCTCTCGTCCGTTCCCGCGACGCTGGTGATCTACGAGTCGCCCCGGCGCGTCGCCAAGACCCTGGCCGCGGTCGCGGCGGTGTGCCCCCTCCGCCGCGTCGCGCTCGTCCGCGAGCTCACCAAGGTCCACGAGGAGGTCGTCCGCGCCCGCGCGCAGGAGCTTGCCGATGCCATCGCCGCACGTGGGGAGGTCAAGGGGGAGTGCGTCGTGGTGGTCGAGGCCCCCGGCCAGGACGAGCTCGCCGCGCGCCGGTCCGGGGCGCGGGAGGGGGAGGACCGACGGGGGGTCGACGACCTCATCGCCGAGGGCCTTGCCCAGGGCACCCCCAAGAGCGCGCTCGCCCGCGAGGTCGCGCGTGCGAGCGGCGGCTCGAGGTCCGCGGTCTACGCGCGCATCGTCGAGCTGTCGCGGGAAGGCCGGTGACGCGCCGCCCGCGTCGCCCGCCGCGTCCCCGCCGCCACGCTACAATGGCATACGTGAATTTCCACGGATGATCAAGACGCGCGCTCGAAAGAGGCTCTCATGGCAGACATCGCGAAGCCGTCCTACTACGTAACGACGCCCATCTACTACGTCAACGCGGCGCCGCACCTCGGCACCGCCTACTGCACCATCCTCTGCGACGTCCAGGCGCGCTTCCGCCGCGCGATGGGCTTCGACACGATGCTGCTCACGGGCCTCGACGAGCATGGCGAGAAGGTCGCGGACGCCGCGGCCGAGCACGACATGACGCCCCAGCAGTGGTGCGACTCGCTCGTCCCCGCGTTCACCGACCTCTGGAAGACCCTCGAGATCTCCAACGACGACTTCATCCGCACCACCGAGGACCGCCAGACCCGCGCCGTCCAGCGCCTCTGGGAGGTCCTCCGTGACAGGGGCTACGTCTACAAGGGCACCTACGATGGCTGGTACTGCGTCCCCGAGGAGACCCACTTCACCGAGACCCAGGTGCGCCATGCAGACGAGGAGCGACACACCGAGGGCCAGCACCTCTGCCCCGACTGCGGGCGCCCCCTCGAGCGCGTCCAGGAGGAGAGCTGGTTCTTCAAGCTCTCCGCCTTCCAGGACCAGCTGCTCGAGCTCTACTCGGCGCACCCGGAGTTCGTCGAGCCGGAGATTCGCCGCAACGAGGTGGTCTCGTTCGTCGAGGGCGGCCTCAAGGACCTCTCCATCTCGCGCACGAGCTTCGACTGGGGCGTTCCGCTGCCCTTCGACGAGAGGCATGTCACCTACGTGTGGTTCGACGCCCTGATCAACTACATCGCCGCCGTCGGCTACGGGGACGACTCCGCCGCGGCGCGCTCCGAGCTCTCCCGCCGCTGGCCCGCGCAGGCCCACGTGGTGGGCAAGGACATCATCCGCTTCCACTGCGTCATCTGGCCGGCCATGCTCATGGCCGCGGGCCTGCCCATCCCCGAGCGCGTCTTCGTGCACGGCTTCCTCATGGTCAAGAACTCCCAGACCGGTGCCGGCGAGAAGATGTCCAAGAGCCGCGGCAATGCCATCGCCCCCCAGGACGTGATCGACATGCTCGGCGTCGAGGGCTACCGGTACTACTTCATGACCGATGTCGCGCACGGCCAGGACTCCTCCATCTCGTTCGACCGCATGGAGCAGGTCTACAACACCGATCTCGCCAACTCCTGGGGCAACCTCGTCTCGCGCACCGTCTCCATGAGCGCGAAGTACTTCGACGGCCGTTCCCCCCAGCTGCCCGCAGGGTGGGGCGAGAGGCCCTCGCCGCTTCGCGACATCGCGCGGGGGCTGGTCGAGCGCTATGCGGAGCGCATGTCGGAGTTCGACTACGCCGGGGGGATCGGCCAGGTCATGGAGCTCGTCCATGCGGCGAACCGCTACATCGAGGATTCCGAGCCCTGGGCGCTCGCGAAGGACCCCGCCAAGGCGGACGAGCTCGCCTTCGTCATCGGCGGCCTGCTCGAGGCCATCCGCGTCTCCGCCCACCTGCTCGCGCCGGTCATGCCCGAGACCTCGGCGGAGACCCTGCGCCGGCTCTCCCTCGGCGACGAGGCGGACTCCTGCGACCTTTCGGCCGTCTGCTCCTGGGGGCGGATGCCCGGCGGCGTCGCCCTCGCGAAGGGGCCGGCACTCTTCCCGCGCCTCGACGTCGCGAGGTAGGGGCCCTTCCGCCCGTTCGTCCCGACAGGGAGGCTGGGAGCATCCATGTATTCCGAGCTTGCGAACATCCACGAGACGCGCCGCGTGCTCGAGGAGTACGGCCTGGCCACGAAGAAGCGGCTCGGCCAGAACTTCCTCGTCTCGGACGACGTGATCGGCCGCATCCTCGATCTCGCCGAGCTCGATGGCAGCGACGTGGTGCTCGAGGTGGGGCCGGGAATCGGCACCCTCACGGTGGCGATGCTGCCCCGCGCCGGCGCCGTCGTCGCGCTCGAGGCCGACCCCTCGCTCGAGCGCGCCCTCGCGCATGCCGCAGACGCCTTCCCGGGCCGTCTCTCCCTCGTGATGGGCGACGCCCTGAGGGCGACTCCCGCCAGCGTCGCGCGCGCCGTGGCGTCGCTGGGCCTCGACGGGCTCGCGGCGAGCCCCGACAAGCTCGTCTCGAACCTTCCCTACCAGGTGGCCGCCACCGTCCTCATGCGGTTCATGCAGCAGATGACCTCGCTCGACCGAGCGGTCGTCATGGTGCAGGCGGAGGTCGCCGACCGCATCGCCGCCGTCCCCGGGACGAAGGCATACGGGGCCTACACCGCGAAGCTCGCCCTCGAGGGCGAGGTCACCGGACGCTTCGAGGTGGGCCCGGGATGCTTCTGCCCTCCGCCGCACGTGTCGAGCGCGGTGGTGCGCATCGAGCGCCGCACGCCTCGCGACCCCGAGACGGGCGAGCCCCTGTGCCGCGAGCGCGTCGCGCGCGTCTGCCGGGTGATCGACGCGGCGTTCGCCCAGCGAAGGAAGACCATCCGCAACTCCATGTCCGCCTCGGGCCTCGACCGCGCCGGGCTCGACGCGGCGTTCGCCGACGCGGGGATCGACCCGGGGTGCCGCGCCGAGACCCTCTCCCCGGCGGACTTCGTCCGCCTGGCGTCGGCGATCGAGGGAGGCTCGCTATGAGCTCGCCCGACGTGTCCCCGGCCGCCCTCGCCCCGTCGGACGGCATCCTGTTCCACACGCGGAAGGGCAAGCCGAGGGAGTTCCCGCGGCCCCTGGCGCCGCTGGCTGACACCCATGGGCATGTCCCCCTCCTCGAGCAGGGCGCTCCCGCCGACGTCCTCGCCCGTGCCGCGCTCGCGGGCGTCCGCCTGGTCGTGATCCCGGTCGACCCCGTCGAGGACAGGCTCGACCCCCTGTCGGTCCCCGCCGGGATTGCCCGATGGCTCGACGGCGCGCGTCGCGCGCTCGAGGGCTACGCCTCGCTCGGCCTCCTCCCGCCCGACTTCGGCGGCAGGGCGGCGGGCCTCGAGTCCCCCGTCGAGGTGCGGATCGTCGCGGGGGCGCACCCCTATGGCGCCGCGGGGCTCGACGAGGCGGCCCGCTCGAGGCTCTCCGCGCTCCTCGACGACCCCCGGTGCGTGGGCGTGGGGGAGTTCGGGCTCGACTACACCTGCGACGTCGACAGGGGCATCCAGGAGGAGGCCTTTCGCGAGCAGCTCCGCATCGCGCTCGACCGAGGCCTTCCCGCCGAGCTCCACATCCGCGACGAGAAGGGCGACGCCGCCCATCGCGCCCATGCGGACGCCCTGCGCGTCCTTGCCGAGGAGGGGCTGCCCGAGGCCGGGTGCGACCTGCACTGCTTCACCGACGACGCCTCGGTGATGCGCCCCTTCGTCGAGATGGGCTGTCATGTGGCGTTCGGCGGGGTCGCGACCTTCAGGAAGTCGGACGACGTCCGCCTCGCGGCGGTCGAGTGCCCCGCCTCGCGGCTCCTCTCCGAGACCGACTGCCCCTACATGGCCCCGGAGCCGCTTCGGGGCTCCGAGTGCGAGCCGGCCATGGTCTGCTTCTCGGCCGCCCGCGTCGCCGAGGAGCGCGAGCGGGCGGGGGTCGGGCGGCGCCAGGAGACCTACGATGCCCTCTGGGACAACGCCCGCTCCCTCTTCGGGCTGGCCGGCGGCTCCGTGGGCGCCCTGTAGGCAGGTCGTCCGGGCGTCGTCCGCACGGCGGGCTATGCTACCATGACCTCGGAAATGTTCCGTCCGCGCGATTCGTGGCGCAGGCCGTGACCCGAGGGGAGGGGCGCCGTGGCAATCGTCTTCCATGCCGATGACTTCGGGATCACCCCCGAGCAGTCGGGCCGGATCCTCGACTGCCGCGAGCACGGCATCCTGAACTCGCTGTCGGTCATCGTGACCAGCCCCCGCCTCGACGAGTGCCTCCCCCTCCTCGAGACCCGCGGCGAGGGGCTCCTCGTCGGGCTCCACGCGAACGTCGTCGAGGGCAGGTGCCTCTCCGATCCTGCCGACGTCCCCCTGCTCGTCGACGAGCAGGGCGTCTTCCGGCAGAGCTTCGCCTCCATGCTCAGGCTCTCGCAGGGGAGGTCCCACGACGAGCTCGCCGCCCAGCTCGAGCGCGAGCTGTCCGCCCAGATATCCCTCTTCGCCGAGCGCGTGCCCCAGGCCCGCGACCACCTCCGCGTCGACGGCCACCAGCACTTCCAGCTCATCCCCGCGGTGTTCGAGGCCCTGCTCGCGGCCATCCAGTCCAGCGGCTGCCATCTTGACTACCTGCGCGTTCCGGCCGAGCCCACGTCCCCGTTCCTGACGTCTGGGGTCATGGGCGGCGTGGAGCCTCTCAACTGGGTCAAGCACGGCCTGCTCGACTGGCTCTGGGGCATCGACTCTGCCCGCCTTCCCTCCTACCGGAGCGTCTCCGCCCTCTTCTGCGGCATCTGCTTCTCGGGCCATATGGATGCGGAGCGGGTCTCGCGGGTCTTCCCGGCCTTCATGCGGCTCGCCCGGCGCGAGGAGATGGACGTCGAGTTCCTGTTCCACCCCGGCCGCGTCGCCGACCGCGCCTCGTGCCTCAACCCCGGGCTCGAGGGCTTCGTGGAGTTCAGCACGGGCGAGGGACGGGACGTCGAGCGCGCCGCGCTCATGTCCCTGCGGCTGGGCCATGACGGCTCCGGGTCGCCGGTCCTCGTCGCGCCTTCGAGCGAGGCCTAGGCACGATGGGGCGGGAACGGCTCCGGCCCGTGGCCATGGGCCTCCTCTCCTTCCTCGTCCCCCTTGCCATCCTCTGCGTCGTGTTCGCCCTGCGCGGCCTCTATCCCTTCGGGACGGGGAGCGTCGCCGTCTGGGACATGCTCATCCAGTACGTCGGCTACTTCGGCTGGCTCTGCAACGTCATGCACGGGCAGGGGAGCCTGCTCTACTCGTTCACCCAAGGCCTGGGCGAGAGCACGGTGGCCCTGCTCGCCTATCACCTCTCGAGCCCCTTCAACCTGCTCCTGGCCTTCTTCGACTCGGGCCACATGCTCGAGTTCGTGAACGTCCTCACGCTCGCCAAGCTCCCGTGCGCGGGGCTTGCCTGCTGGCTCTACCTCAGGCGCCGCATCGGCGACGGCCCGATGTCGCTCCTCCTCTCGACCTCCTACGCCCTCTCCGGCTACTGCGTGGGCGAGTGCAGCAACATCATGTGGATCGACGGGGTCATCATGCTCCCGCTGGTCGCCCTGGGCGTGGACGGCCTCGTCGAGGACGGCCGCGCCCTCGGGCTGTTCCTGGGCGTGGGGTGCTCGATCGTGTTCAACTGGTACGTGGGCTACATGGTCTGCCTCTTCTGCATCCTCTACTTCGTCTACCGCGAGTACGTCCTCGGGCGCATCCGCACGATCGGCCATGACCTCCTGAGGTTCCTCCCCACGCTCGCCCTCGGCGTCGCGTCGAGCCTCGCGCTGTTCCTTCCCGCGGTGCTGGGCCTCCTCCAGGCGACGGAGGGGAGCTTCTCGAGCTCCGAGGTCCTCAACCTGAACCTCGCCACGAACCCCTGGCAGCTCGGCTCGTTCTTCTGCATCACCTCGGCGCCGGGACAGGCCTGGAGCGCGACCCCGCCCGTGTATGCCAGCGCCGTCTCCCTCGTCCTGTGCGCCTCGCTCCTCGTCGGGCGGGCCGCCCGCCCCTCTCGCAAGGTTGCCTTCTCCCTGCTTCTGGCGGCAAGCCTCCTCGGCCTGGTCTTCAGCGGGGCCGAGGCGTTCTGGAGCGTGCTCAAGGCCGTGACCTCGTTCTACTTCCGCCATGCGTTCGTGGTCGACTTCACCGTCGTCGTCGGCGCGGCCGAGGGCTGGCTGGCCCTTTGCGGCCAGGACCGCCCGCGCGCGGGGCGTGTGCTCGCCCTGGCCGCCGGTGCCTGCATGGCCTTCGTCGGCGGCTCGTTCGCCGTCAGCCAGCTCGTCTCGGCCAGCCTCACGGTCGACGCCGCCGCCGTCCTGGCCGAGCTCGCCTGCCTCGCGTGCGCGGCCCTCCTCGCCCTCGCCCTCCTTTCGGGCGAGCGTGGGGAGGGCGAGGGCGTGCCTGCCGGCGCGGCGCGCACGCGGGCCGTCGCCGTCGTCGCGGTGGCGGCCCTCGGCATGGAGCTCGGGTACAACGCCTGGGTCAACTTCGCCCGATGCAAGACGGACGCCGACACCTACGACGGCTACATCGCCTCGATGGCGCAGGTCTACTCCGACATCCGGGCCGACGAGCCCCCCGGCGTCCTCGTGGGGCAGGCGGGCCTCACCTACCTCGGCAGCCGCGTGACCTCGCAGGCCCCCACGACTGCCGAGCCCTACCTCTTCGGGACCCAGGGCCTGAACGAGTACACCTCGATGGTCAACAAGTCCACCGAGACCCTCATGCAGGCCCTCGGCTACTCGGAGTCCTCGATGGTGTACGGCCACTACTACAACTCGCCCCAGTACGTTCCCGACACGCTCCTCGGCATGGGCTACGCCATCTCGCCCGTGAGCCCCGTGAACGCCACCGAGGTTGCGGGCATCGCGATTCCCTCAGACGGCTACCGCCTCTACCGCTACGACCGCCGCCTCCCCTTCGCCTATGGGGTCTCGGCGGACCAGACGGACATCGTCTGGTCGACGGACCCCTTCGACAACCAGGAGGCGCTCCTCTCCTCCATGACGGACGTCGAGCTCGACCAGGCCCTCTACGTGCCTGCCGTCGTCGACGAGGTCGAGGGCGACGGGAGCAGGCCGGCAAGGCGCGAGTTCGACGTGACCGTCATCCAGGCCGGTCCCACCTACCTCTCTCTCCCGTCGCTGTTCGCGGTCACCAAGTGGGGAAACGCCGCGCTCTACGCTACCGTCCAGGTCAACGGGCAGACCGTCGAGCAGGTCGGGAGCGGGTTCAACAACAACGTCCTCTACCTCGGCGAGTGCGACGAGGGCGCCAGCCTCCACGTCACGATCGAGCTCAAGGACCCGAACGCCGTGATCTCCGTCTTCGGCAACGAGCCCGTGCGCGACTACCTCTGGAGCCAGTCGGCCTCCGACGTCATCAAGGTGGAGACCCTCGACGTCGCCCTCTTCGAGTCGAGCCTCGAGTCGCTCGACACCACGGGCCTCTCCGGCCTCTCGGTCTACGACGGCCACGTGAGCTGCGACTTCGAGGCCGCGAATGACGAGTGCGCGATGTTCCGCGTCCCGTACGACCCGGGATGGACGGCTACGGTGGACGGGACGCCGGCAGACGTCGTCCAGTGCTACTCGGCGCTGACGGGGGTGGAGCTTTCCGCCGGGCGCCACCATGTCGAGCTCACCTACGAGACGCCGGGGCTTCGGGCGGGAATCGTGGCCTCCGTCTGTGCGGTCGCGGCGTTCGCGCTGCTCGAGCGCATGGTCTGGCGGAGGCGCAGCTAGCGCCCCCGCCTGCCCGGGCCCGTCCCGCGTGCTATCCTGTTCGCACCGTGCGGCCCTCTCCAGCCCAGACGCTGGAGGTCGGCAATCGTGCCCGTTAGAAATCAGCCGCTTTCTGACAGATTCCCCGGATCCCTTCGCCTGCTCGTCGGCTCCGCCTCGGAGCTCCTGTGGCCCACGCGCTGCGTCGGCTGCGAGAAGCCGGCGACACTCCTGTGCGACGGCTGCCGCGCGTCGCTCCCGTGGATCGAGCAGCGCTGGGCCTGCCCGACATGCGGCGCCCCCTTCGGGTACCTCACCTGCACCGAATGCCATGGGGACTGGCCTGCGCGCGCCACCGTGGCCGCCCTCTCCCATGAGGGCGCGGCGGCGAGGCTCGTCACCTGCTACAAGGACGCCCACGAGCTGAGGCTGGCCCCCGTCCTCGCGGCGGCGGTCGCGACCGCCCTCGACGAGGCGTCGGGCTGGCCCGCGGCAGACGGCTCCCCGCGCTTCGAGCCGGGCGACGTCGACGCCGTGACCTTCGTCCCGGCGACCCCCGAGGCCTATGCCCGCAGGGGGTTCGACCACATGGAGCCGGTGGCGACGGCGCTCGGGGCCTTCCTCGGGCTTCCCGTCGCCGACGTCCTGGCGCGCGGGAGCGCCTCGGACCAGCGCCTCCTCGGGAGGGAGGAGCGCCGGGAGAACATCCGCGGCTCCGTTCGCGCCGTCGACGACGTGTCCGGGATGTCGCTCCTCCTCGTCGACGATGTCCTCACGACCGGCTCCACGATGGGGGCCTGTGCCGAGGCCCTTCTGGCCCGTGGGGCCCGGAGGGTCTCGTGCGCCGCCGCGACGCGTGTGTGGTGAGATGCATACAAAGCGCATACCTGCCATAACAGACCTGTTATACTGATAAAGTCTCATCCCAGGTCTGTGGTTGCGGGGACAGGCCGCGAGGCTCGTCCCCTAGTCCAAGGCAGACGAGGTCGAAAGGATCCACGTAAGCGCGGGCGTGCGCGTCCTCGCGAGCATGGCTCGTCCTAGGAGTAAGACGCACCGCCCGTCGACAGAGGCATCCCGCCTCGCGGGCGAGAGGGTCGCAAGTGCCGGGCGCCGCGGTGTCCGCGCGCGAAGGCCCCTGTGCGCGAGTGTGGGGTCAAATACCAGGTCAGCTGGGAAGAGACAAGGTTCGGACGGGCAAGGTCTGGTCACGGCGAGAGGCAGGAAACCCCATGAAGCGTCGCACGTCACTGCGTCTCGAGGCCATCCTCGCCGCCGCCCTCGTCATGCTCTTCGCCTGCGCCTGCTCGCTCAACACGCCGTCGGTCGACGCCGCCCTCCAGAAGCAGGCGACGTCTCCCGCCGTGAGCACGCCGGCGATCAAGACGGCGGGCACCCTCACCGTGGGCCTCAGGAACACCTCGGTCACGGCTCCCTTCGAGAGCGTGGCCACCTCGGGCGAGGCCACCGGCATGGACGTCGACGTCGCGAGCGCGCTTGCCGACCAGCTCGGGCTCAGCGTCAAGTTCGTCAGCGTGACCGATGCCAAGAGCGCGCTCGCGGGCACCTGCGACATCGTGATGAACGTCAAGTCGGGCGAGTCCGGCGACGTCACGGTGGTGGGCTCGTATGCCGAGACGGCGGCCGCCCTGTTCCACAAGGGCGCGACGGCCTCCGTCACGACCTCCGACGTCAATGGCAAGACCGTGGGCCTGCAGTCGAGCTCCGTCTCGCAGCGCACGCTCGCGCGCACAAACCTGAGCGTCACCCAGAAGGAGTTCACCAACCTCAACGGCGCCTTCGCCGCCCTCGACGAGGGCTCGGTGGACTACGTGCTCTGCGATGCCTATGCGGGCGGATACCTCGCGACGACGTACGACGACATGGGCTTCTGCGGCTCGCTCGACGCGCCCACCCCGCTGGGCGTGGGGGTGGCCACCTCGAACGCCACCCTCCAGGGCAGCGTCAAGACGGCCCTGGACACCATCTCGTCCAACGGGGTGCTGGCGTCCATCCACCAGCGCTGGGTGGGGGACCTGCCCACGCTGGGAGCGTCGAACCAGGTCACGGGCATCACCCTGACCGAGGCGAGCACGGGCTCGAACGCGGCCTCGAGCACGGACGCGACGTCTGCGACCACGAACGCCGGCAACGGGACCACCGCAGGCTCGAACGCGGTGACGCTCTAGCAAGAGGGGCGCGTGCCGCCAGGGTTTCGGCCGAATGGGTATCACTTCGATATCGACGGACCCCGGCGCGACCGTGCCGGGGGCAACCAGGAAGCCCACGATTGGAGACGACATGGTCGACATCAAGGTCTCGGGACGCAAGACAACCGTTACCGGTGCGATGAGGGAGTACGTCCAGGAGAAGATCGGCGACGCCCTCAAGGTCTTCGACATCTCGCCCATGACCTGCGACGTCGTGCTGAGGGTCGAGAAGAACCGCTCCAACCCCGAGCACTCGGTCTGCGAGGTCACGGTGCACGTCCGCGAGAGCGTCGTGAGGGTCGTCGAGTCCGAGCCCGACATGTACGCGGCCATCGACAAGGCGGCCGACAAGGTGACCCGCCAGCTCCGGAAGTACAAGACCAAGGTCGTCGACCGCAGGCATCGCGCCGAGGGGCTGGGCGGCCAGCCGCAGGACGCGGCCAACCTCTCCGAGCTCATCGACGCCCGCGACGAGGCCGACGACGACCTCCTCGTCCGCGAGAAGTTCGTCGAGCTCACGCCCATGTCGGAGCAGGAGGCGCTCGTCCAGACGGATCTGATCGGCCACGACTTCTACGTCTTCACCAACTCCCAGTCCGGCGACATCAACGTCATCTACCGCCGCAAGAACGGCGGCTACGGAATCATCAAGCCCAAGTACGAGGAAGCGAATGAGTAAGCACAAGGAAGATCAGCACGAGCCTGAGGCAAGCCCGGCGGAGGATCCCACGAGGGGATCCTCCGCCCCCGCTCCCGCCGATGGCGCGGTCCCGGCGGTCGCCGAGAAGATCGGCTGGGCGTACCGACGCAAGTCCGCCTGCAGAATCATCGTCGACTCCTGCGGCGACTTCACCTCCGGCGTCGCCCGCCAGCTGGGCGTCGAGGTCATACACTTCCCGTTCGTCATGGCGGACGGCGAGCATCTCGACGACCTCTGGCAGTCGATGAGCCCCCACGACTTCTACGAGCGCCTGCGCCTGGGAGAGAAGGTCACCACCTCGGCCGTCACCCCCGGCCGCTACATCGAGATCTTCGAGAAGGCGGCGGGGGAGGGCACGCCCACCGTCTACCTCTGCTTCACGGCGGGGCTCTCCTCGAGCATCTACTCGGCCCAGACGGCCGCCGAGGAGGTCCGCTCGAGGCACCCGGGCTTCGAGCTCTACGTGGTCGACAACTGCTGTCCCTCGGCGACGGCCGAGCTGCTCGCGATCGAGTGCGTCCGCCTCGCCGGGCTCGGGCTCTCCGCGAAGGAGATCGTCGACTACGCCAACGAGGCCAAGTACTTCGTCCATGGCTACTTCACGCTCGACAGCTTCGACGCCCTCGCCCGCGGCGGCCGCATCCCGCCGGCAGCCGCCCAGGTGGGAGGCAAGCTCGACATCAAGCCCGAGCTCTCGTACGACCTCAACGGGGCCCTCACCCTCAAGGGGATGTGCCGTGGCCGCAAGAAGGCCCTGCGCGCCATCGTGTCCGACTTCCACGAGAACTTCTCCGGAGACACGTCCCTGCCCATCGCCATCGTCTCGACCGACGCCGAGAAGGACGCAGGCTGGCTCGAGGCCGCGGTGCGCAAGGAGCCGGGCTGCGAGGACGTCGCCGTGATCCGCGGGGCGGTCTCGCCGGCCATCGGCGCCCACACGGGCCCGGGGATGGTCGCCCTGTGCTTCTGGGGCAGCGACCGTCGCGAGAAGACCTCCCTCTCGGACCGCATCGCCAAACGCGTCCATCGCACCGGCGACGGTGCCTGATCCCCGCTCGACGAAAGGAAACGTCACATGACGAAAGTCGCTCCCGGCCGCACGAAGGTGGCCTTCATAGGCACAGGCATCATGGGCTCCGCGATCGCGGGCCACATCCTCGATGCCGGCTATGACCTCACCGTGTACAACCGCACGAAGAAGAAGGCGGACGCCCTCGTGGGACGAGGGGCGACCTGGGCGGAGAGCCCCTCGGCCGCGGCCGAGGGCGCCGACGTGGTGTTCACGATGGTGGGCATGCCCGCCGACGTCGAGGACGTCTACCTCTCCGGCGACGGCCTCATCCGCGCCGCGCGCCGCGGCTCCTGGCTCATCGACCTCACGACCTCGTCCCCCCAGCTCGCCAAGGACATCCATGACGCCGCGGAGGTGGGCGAGGTCCACGCGTTCGACTGCCCGGTCACGGGCGGCCAGGCCGGCGCCGAGGCCGGCACCCTCACCCTCATGGTGGGTGCCTCCGAGGCCGATGCCGCCGATGTCGAGCCCCTCCTCGAGACGTTCTCGAGCAAGCGCTTCTACTTCGGCGGCCCGGGGATGGGCCAGACCGCGAAGCTCTGCAACCAGGTCTCGCTTGCCAGCTGCATGGTGGGCATGGCTGACGCCCTCGCCCTCGCCGAGCAGGGCGGCCTCGACACGGGCCAGGTCATCGAGATGATCGGCGCGGGCATGGGCTCCTCGCGCGCCCTCGCCGAGCTCGGCCCCCAGGCCCTCGAGGGGGACTGGAGGCCCGGCTTCTTCTCGGAGCACATGCTCAAGGACATCGGGCTTGCCCTCGAGCAGGCGGAGGACCTCGACATCACCCTGCCGGGTGCCGAGACCGCCTTCACGCTGTACGACATGCTCTGCCAGATCGGCGGTGCGAGGCTGGGCACGCAGGCGCTCTCCCTGCTCTATGCCACCAACGAGGACGCCACCGCGGCCGGCCTCGACTGGTCTCTCCTCGAGATCGACTCCGACGAGCACGACGAAGGCTGCGGGTGCGGCCACGACCACGGCGACCATGAGCACTGCGGCTGCGAGCACGGCCACGGGGGCTGCGGCTGCGAGCACGAGGGCGAAGAGAGCTAGATGACCGAGCAGGGCTTCGCAATCGCCGTCGTTGGGCTGATGCTCTTCCTCTTCGGGCTCGTCATCGGGGTCCGGCTGGGGGAGGAGCTCTCCAAGCGCTGCATCACGACCAGGCAGTACTGGCTCGCGAACCTGGCGGTCTTCGGGGCGGGCATCGTCTGCTCGGCCGTGGTGGTCGCGATCGGGCTCGTCGTCGGCTCGGCGGTCGTCATCGGGCTTCTGGGCGGCACGATTGCGGGCCTCAAGTTCGGCTTCGGCGAGTCGACGGGGCCCTGGAAGGTGCATGACAAGGCATTCAACGTCAACAAGGGCCAGATGGCCGCCGCGAGGAGCGGGCGCGCGGAGCAGAACCGCCGCCGTCGCGCCGAGGGCGGGCCAGAGCCCGAGCTGATGAGCGTTGAGACGGGCGGAACGTCCGGAGACGCCAAGACAGAGAAGGGATCCCACAAGGGATGATTGAGACATTTCAACCCACGCAGAGCTCGATGGCCGTACTCATCGACTTCGAGAACCTCGCGCTGGGAACAGGCAAGAGAAAGCGCAACGGGCACCAGGAGCCGGGACCGCTTCCCGACATGAAGCGCATCCTCGAGCGCCTGGTCGACAAGGGGCGCATCATCTCCAAGCGCGCCTACTGCGACTGGCAGCGCTTCGACGAGGCCGCGACGCCCCTCCACGAGCTGGGCATCGAGCTCATCGAGATACCAGACCGCGCCTTCACCGGGAAGAACTCGGCCGACATCCGCCTGGCCGTCGACGCCGTGGACATGTGCCTCACGAAGGACCACATCGACACGTTCGTGATCTGCTCCGGCGACTCCGACTTCTCGCCGCTCGTGGCGAAGCTCAAGGAGTACGGGCGGCGCGTCATCGGCGTGGGCATGCGCGACGCGACGAGCTCCCTTCTGGCCGACGCCTGCGACGAGTTCATCTTCTACGAGGACATCGTCGAGGCGGGGGGCATCCCCGCCTTCGAGGGCAAGGTCTCCAAGGACAAGCGCGAGTGCTACCAGCTCCTCCTCGAGACCATCGACGCCATCCAGCGCGAGAGCGAGGGACCGATCCTCGCGTCGCTGCTCAAGGACACCATGCGGCGCAAGCGCCCTCAGTTCTCCGAGGCGAGCTATGGGTACCGCTCCTTCACCGGCCTTCTCAAGGAAGCTGCCAACCTGCAGCTCATCGAGATTCACCAGGACCCCCGGAGCGGCACCGCCGTCGTTGACGGATTCCGCGACTGATTGGAGCAGACAATGGACGAAGAGACGAACGAGACGGGCGCTCGGGGAGCGCAGGACGAGGCCGGCAGGCTCGACGGCCTCGTCGAGGACCTGGCAGGCGCCAACCGGCGTCGTCGGCAGGACTCCTCGCACGAGATCGCCCTCGTGGCGCACGAACGGCCCGAGGAGCTCGCAGGCTCGATCGACGGGCTGGTCGATGCCCTCTACCGGCCCGAGGCGCAGACCCGCTGGGAGATCCTCTCGGCCCTGACTGACCTCGCGGCGGCGGGGATCGACGTCTCCAAGGCCGTGGACGGCGCCGAGGCGTCGCTGTTCGACGAGGGCTCCTCGACGGTGAGGCTCGCGTCGTTCAGGTTCCTCTCGCAGTTCGGCGGCTCGTCGCCGGAGAGCTCCGACCAGGTGTGGTCCCTGCTCGACGAGGCCATCCAGTGCTTCCACGGCGATCCCGAGTATCGCGACATGCTCACCTGCCTCCTCGACCTCGTCCGCGCCGACATCTCCGAGGCGACGCGCACGGCCCTCGTCGAGCGCATCACCTTCGACGCCGAGAACGGCCGTGGCTACATCAGGTCGTGCTCGAACGACATCATCAAGGCATCCAAGGGCGAATAGCTGCGTTTTTTCAGGCTTCCGTCAGCGCTGTGTGGAGGCGCGGGACATCGAGCCCGCGGCTGGTGCGTCCCGTTGCGTTCAGAGGTAGACTGTTACGGGTTTTTAGCAAGAGTGGCCAGCGGCCACGGATTTCTCATAGCTAAATCGACAGAAGGGTCCGTTTCATGGCAGACGACAAGAAGAAGGGACGTCGAGCAGGAGGCCACGAAGGTCGCCGACGACGTGAAGAGGGTTGCCGACGTGGCCAAGGTGCCAGCAGCCCCCTCCGAGGACAAGTCGGTCAAGCTCCCGATCGCCATCGTCATCGGCGTCGCGGCGCTCGTTATCGGCCTGCTCATCGGCAAGTTCGCGATGGCCGGCCTCAGCTTCGGCGGGAGCGTGAGCGGCAAGACCACCATCTCCGAGGGAGAGCTCGACTCCTCGGTGGGCTCCTACACCTATGGCGGCCAGAGCTACGGCATCTCGGCCCGCGACGCCATCCAGGCGACCGCGAGCCTCGACTCCGTGAAGCAGGACGACGGCTCCTACACCGTCCCGTCCGCCGACAGCGTCCTCTCGGTCGCGCGCAACCAGATCCTCGCCAAGGAGGTCGCGGCCAAGGGCATCAGCGTCTCCGACGACGATGTCACCTCCTATGCCGAGACGACCCTCGGGTCGAGCGACTACTCCTCCATCGCGAGCCAGTACAGCATGACCGAGGACCAGGTCAAGGAGCTGCTCAAGCAGTCCTGCGGCGTGAAGAAGCTCTATGACACGGTGGTCACCACCACGACCGGCACGGCCCCCACGGCTCCCACCACGCCCGCGAGCGGCGCTGAGGACACCCCCACGGCCGAGTATGGCGCCTACATCATCAACCTGCTCGGCGACGAGTGGGACTCCAACACCGGCACCTGGGCCCGTACCGACGGCTCCTACTACGCCGCGCTCTCCGGCGAGACGTTCAGCGCCGACTCCGCCACCTACGCCCAGGCCCAGAAGGCCTATTACGTTGCCTACCAGCAGTACTCCCAGACCTCGAGCAGCGCCTCGACGCAGTGGACGAGCTACGTGAACGGCCTGCTCTCCAACGCGTCCATCTCGATCAACTCCCTCGTCTCCTAAGGGACCGAGCCACAGGGCGAGACGTTCGGGCGGGGTCCTTCGGGGCCCCGCCCTTTTTGGAGGAGATGCCATGCGGGTCATCATCAGCAGGTGCCTGCTCGGCGCGAGCTGTCGCTACGACGGCGGCTCGAAGCCCTGCGAGGCGGTCCGGTCGCTCGCGTCCCGCGTGGAGGTCACCTCCGTCTGCCCCGAGACCGCAAGCGGGCTTCCCGTCCCCCGCCCGCCTGCGGAGCGGAGGGGCGGGAGGGTCGTGCTGGCGGATGGCACGGACGTGACCCAGGCGTTCGAGTCCGGCGCGGTCATCTCCCTCGGGAGGGCCGTCGGGTCCGCGGCGACGCTCGCCGTTCTCAAGGCGAAGAGCCCCTCCTGCGGCCGCGGCCTCGTCTACGATGGAAGCTTCACGGGCACACTTGTTGAGGGCGACGGCATCCTGGCCGCGCGCCTCGAGGAGGAGGGGATCCACGTGGTCACAGAGGACGTCGTTCAGAGCTGCCGTGCGTCGGTCGAGCATCCGGTAGCCATCGTGCTGGGGAGCGGGCTTGCGGGCCTGCTCGACGCCGTGAAGCCCGTGAGGCGCATCGACTACCGCGACATCGAGGGCTTTCCCGAGGACGCCCGGCCCATCGAGGGCCATTCGTTCAAGGCCGTCGTGGGCTCGATCGACGGTACCCCCGTCGTGGTCTATCCAGGTCGCGTACATCTCTACCAGGGATACTCGGCTGCCGAGGTGACCGCCCTCGTGCGCCATGCCAAGCATCTGGGCTGCCGCGACATCGTCTTCGCCTGCGCCACGGGGGCCATCCCGCCCAACGCCACGACGGGCCTTGGGCTCATCACCGACCACATCAACCTCACGGGGACCAACCCGCTGGTGGAACCGGACGACCTGCGCAGCGTCGAATCCCCCTTCGTGGGGATGGGCGACGCCTACACGCCCTACCTGCTCGAGCTCGCCCGCGGCGTGGCTGCCGACGAGGGCATCGAGGTGGGGGAGGGCGTCTATGCGGGCATGCTCGGCCCCAGCTACGAGACGCCTGCAGAGATTCGCGCCCTGGGGATGCTCGGCGTCTCCTACGTGGGCATGTCCACCGTGAACGAGGTCATCATGGCCCATGCCCTGGGCATGAACGTGCTCGGCGTCACGCTTGCCACCAACCTCGCGGGCGACTCCTCGGTCGACCACGAGAGCGTGCTCGTCGCAGGCCAGGCCCACGCCGACGAGTTCGGCCGCCTCGTGAGGGGCGTGCTCCGCCTTCTCGGGTGAGGAGACGGGTCGCGACGAGAAAGCGAGATCAGTACCACGCCGCGAGCCGAAGATGCGATCAGTACCACATTTGTGCGAGAGGGCTCAGCCCAACCCCGAGGCCTCTCGCGCGTTTCTCCTGGTAGATGACTATATAAGTGGATAAACCAGTCCTCCCATTTGGTACTGATGACATTTCCGTGTCCTCGACGCTTGCGAAACGGAGGGGGATTCAGTAGAGTTAATGGCCGCTGGCAAGCGCGTGACGCCAGTGCCAGGATCGCCAGCTTAGCTCAGTTGGTAGAGCACCGCTCTCGTAAAGCGGGGGTCATCAGTTCGAGTCTGATAGCTGGCTCCAGTGAATGCAAAGGTCGGAGGCCATATGGCTTCCGGCCTTTTTGCTTGCAAGAGGGGAAAATACAGTACAGGGTAGAATAAAGGGTAGAATTTGCTTTCAAGTAAGAGATTTTATTCGGTGCGTCACATCTAGATACATTGCGGGCAATATGACCCAAGAAAACGGTAGCTCCTAAAAAATCGGACTCTTCTCGACAAGTTGCCATCAGGCCTAATAATGTCCAACGCTTGGGATAATCTGACACTGATTGATTGCTATGAAGGGGCTGAGCCATTTTGCTGATTTTTATTAGTCATACAAAGGCGGACAAACCCATCGTGGAGCCTATCGCTCAAGCCTTAAAGAAGATTTTCGGAGAGGATCAGGTGTTTTATGATAGCTGGTCCATTCAGCCTGGCGACGGAATAATTGACAGAATGAACGGGGCTTTGTCTACCTGCAAATTCTTCTTCTTTTTCATCTCGAAAAACAGTCTTACTAGCGAGATGGTGAAGATGGAGTGGCAAAACGCATTGATGGCCACAGCGAATTCCAGTATTAATTTCATTCCGGTCAAGTTGGATGATTGCGTGGTCCCAACAATCATTTCCCAAAAGCTTTATATAGATATCTACCGCAATGGAATCGACGTAGGTATACGACAGATTATTGATGTGGTTAGCGGCAATAGCACGTATCGGGAGGAAGCGAGTACCTTCCATAATCTGAAGGCATACTTGACGCCAACCGAGACCTCACAGTTTGACTTTGAGATTAGGGCAGAGGTGTATTTGGAGCCTGCATCGAGGTACGTCATTGTATCCGAGAATGAGGATACAAAGGTGTGGTGTACAAGCGATAGCCTTGTAATGACGAAGAAGGGCAGTCTTATCTCCAACCAAAGTGAAAAGAAGTTGTATCTCTTTTATATTTCGGTCAACAGGGCAACATCACCAGGTTTTCCAGTTCGTATCTCTGCTTCCGACAGCAAGATGTTGAATGTTGCTGAAGTCCTGCATGCAACCAGCGAAAGTGATTATGAGCGGCTTCCTGTGGTCGCAATCCTACCAGACAAAATGTTTCATTTTGGCGCAGATGTTGAAGTGCCGCTTTATGAAATCCTAGGAACAGGAAAGAGCCAAGAAGAGATTGCCGAGATTGTCTCTAAGAGTATTTCAAATTCTCTCAACAAGAAGAGTTAGGCGTCCTGGTGGCGAACTGACCGCCTCATTGGCGCACCTTTGTCCTTTATAGTGACTCGAAGCAATAGCATGAGCTCTCTCAGACTGGCGGATTCGATAGTTGAAGTGGTGACGAGATGAGACTTGATGAGTGAGAACGTGTCCAAGGAGCGCCGTGAGGAGCTGCTCGGCGGCATCGGGCAGATAAGGGACTTCATCGCGACATCCCCCCAGGATGAGAACACGCGCCGACTGCTCGCCTATCTCAACGCCCTCGAGAAGGACATGAAGGGGAAGAAGTTCGGCCTGGTCTTCGAACAGCACCGCGAGGAGATCGACCACGTGCTCGAGGGAAGCGTCTCCGTTCTCACGGAGGACGAGTCGCTCGCCATTGACAACGGCGGTCAGTGGAACGCCCTCATCGAGGGGGACAACCTCGCCTCGCTCGACGCGCTCTCCCGCGCCCTCAGGGGAAAGGTCGACCTGATCTACATCGACCCTCCCTACAACACTGGGAGCAGGGACTTCGTCTACGACGACGCCTACGTGGACAAGAACGACGCCTTCCCGCACTCCAAGTGGCTCTCCTTCATGGAGCCTCGCCTCAAGGTCGCCCACGCCCTGCTCAGACGCTCCGGCGTCATCTTCGTGAGCAACGACGATCGCGAGAACGCCGAGCTCAAGCTCCTCATGGACGAGGTCTTCGGGCCAGAGTGCTTCGTGAGCAACATCTCCTGGCAGAGGACCTACTCCACGCGAAACGACTCCAAAGGCATCGTGAACGAGGTCGAGCACATCCTCGTCTACTCGAAGGAGCCCGGCTGGCAGCCGAACAAGCTCCCGCGCACAGAGAAGATGAACTCGATTTACAAAAATCCAGATGGCGATTCCCAGTCTTGGGCAAGTGACAACCCGTTTGCTCCTGGTGCTGCTACGCATCAGGGTATGGTCTATGCAATTCAGCATCCTTTTACGGGCAGGATGCTCTATCCAACAGTCGGACGGTGCTGGACCTTTGGTCAGGAGCAGATGCTTGGCTATATGAACGGCTGGTGCGAGTACAGGCTCGAGGACATCGGGGACGCGAAGGAGCGCGCCGAGGTCTGCGGCATCCCCGAAGAGGACGTGAGGGACGGCGTGAAGGCGATCGTCCTCGCGAAGCCGCTCGAGGAGTCCCGCGAGAGGGCGCAGGAGGTCTACGATCGAGGCCCCTGGCCGAGGTTCTACTTCACCAAGGGCGGCAGAGGCGGCATCCGACGGAAGACCTACCTGGACTCCCTCGAGGGCCAGCCCCCGACGAACCTCTGGCTCTACTCCGACGTCGGGCACACCGACGAGGCGAAGAAGGAGCTCATCAGGCTCTTCGGCGGGCGCGCCCCCTTCGACACGCCGAAGCCCACGCGCCTCATCAGGCGGGTGCTCGAGATAGGGGCGGGCAAGGGCGCGCTGGTTCTCGACTTCTTCGCCGGCTCCGGCACCACTGGCCAGGCCGTGACCGAGCTCAACGCCGCAGACGGCGGGATGAGGCGCTGCATCCTCTGCACCGACAACGAGGCGAACATCTGCTCGGACATCACCTACCCGCGCTGGAGGACGGTCATCACGGGCAGGAGGGGCGACGGCAGCGAGTACTCCGAGGGCCTCCCGGGGTCGCTCCGCTACTACCGCGTGGGCTTCGTCCCCCTTGACGAGGACGACTACTACGGGCTCGCCGAGGAGCTCCTGCGCCACACGAAGGAGCTCGTGGAGCTCGAGAACGGCGTCGACTTCGACACCGACCCCGCGCTCGCCATCGCCCTCACCGACGAGGACCTCGACGCCCTCTTCGCCGGGGGTGAATCCGACTCGTGCGAGGTCCTCTACCTCGGCCATGACGTCCTCCTCACCGCAGGGCAGCAGGCCGCGCTCGTCGAGCGCGGCGTAGAGGTGCGCGAGGTGCCTGCCTACTACTACCGAGAGCTGGGTGAGTGACGTGGAGCTCAAGCCGTTCCAGATAGACGCGGAGTCCCGGCTCATGGACGCCCTCGAGGGCGACGGCCGCGACGTCGTCTTCAAGAGCTGCACGGGATCCGGCAAGACCATCGTCCTCACCGACCTCATGCAGCGCTTCTGCCAGACGCGCCCTGGCACGGTCTGGATCTGGTTCACCCCGGGCAAGGGGGACCTCGCCGGGCAGAGCAAGGACAAGGCAGACCGCTACGTCCACGGGGCGCAGACGAAGCTCCTCGCGGACGTGCTCAACTCGGGCTTCGCCGACGGCGACCTCTGCTTCGTCAACTGGGAGAAGCTCCACGGCAGGCACAACGTTGCCATGACCGAGGCCGAGCGCCTCAACTTCGTCGAGAGGCTCGACGCCGCCCACGAGGAAGGCCTCTCGTTCTACGTGGTCATCGACGAGAGCCACACCAACGACACGGTGAAGACCAAGGAGCTCGTGGGGTACGTCGACCCCGTCAAGGTGATCCGCTCCTCGGCAACCCCGAAGGGCTACAAGGACGCGACGCTCGTCGAGGTCGACGAGGACGACGTCATCGAGCAGGGGCTCATCAAGAAGGCTATCGTCATCAACCAGGACGTACCCGTCGACGTTACCGTCCCCAACGAGATCGACGCGCTCCTGGAGTACGGACTCAGGAAGAGGTCCGAGCTCCAGTCGCGCTACTCGGCGCTGGGCGTCGGGGTGAACCCCCTCGTTATCGTCCAGCTCGCCGACAACGACCCGCAGCAGAGGGAGCGCGTCGAGCTCACCCTTGACGACGACTACGGCATCACCTACGACAACGGGCTCCTGGCCTCGTGGCTCTCCGACGACCACAGGAACTGCGAAGGCATCGACGAGCCCGACGCCAGGCCCCAGGTGGTCCTCATCAAGCAGGCCGTCGCAACCGGTTGGGACTGCCCCCGCGCCCAAGTGCTCGTGAAGCTGCGCGAGAACATGGGGGAGACCTTCCAGATCCAGACCATCGGTCGCATCCGCCGCATGCCGCAGGCCAGGCACTATGGCGACGACCTGCTCGACAACTGCTACATCTACACCCTCGACTCGAAGTTCATCGACGAGGCCCGCGCCGCCGCCGGAGGCGACCTGCTCGACGCGAGGACCCTGCGGCTCAAGCCGGGCCTGCGCGAGTTCGCGCTCCCTTCAGAGCAGCGGGCCGTCGGCGCCATGGACAGGCTCGACTACCGGGCACTCGGCAAGGCGCTCGCCGCCACGCTCGCGGCGGACCTCGGGCTCTCTAGGGATATGGACGGCAACAGGAGGCTCTTCGAGCGCGCGGGCTGGGACTTCCGCTCGGAGCTGCTCGACACGACCCAGGAGGGGTCGGTCGAGCACCTGAGCGTGGGCGAGATCGACGACCTCGCCACCGTCACCTTCCGGGTGAGGCGGCCCGCCAAGAAGCTCCACGACGAGTACTCGCGCGAGACGTGGAAGATGGCCCAGACGCTCAGGATCGAGAGGCGTCAGATGGCGCCTATCTTGCAGAGGCTCTTCCTCGCTCCGGCTCGGGGGAGGAGCAGGCTTCTTTCGCTCGATCAGGAGGGCTTCTACAGCTTCGTACTCAACAACAGAGAGAGGCTTTCGGGTGCGCTTATCAGAGCACTTTCCGCCGTGGGCGCCATGGACGTCATCCCCGGGGCCGACCTTGCCGGAGTTTTGGAGCGTCCGTTCCACTTGCCCGACACGATGCTCTTCACCTACGACTCAAGGGCCAAGGATCAGTCGGTCATGGAGAAGAACGTCTACGAGGGCTATCTCGTCTCTGCCCAGAAGCGCTCGACGGGGGAGCGGCTGTTCGAACGGTTCTGCGAGCGGAACGTTTCGGTGAAGTGGCTCTATAAGAATGGTGACAAGGGAATTGAGTACCTGTCAATCCTCTTCGATGACAATTCGGGACGTTCGCGCGCTTTCTATCCCGATTACGTTGTGAGGACGCGGGACGGCCAGACGTGGGTGATCGAGGTCAAGGGCGGCCAGTCGGCCTCAGGGCAGGACCAGAACATCGACGAGTTCGCGCCGATGAAGTTCGCCGCGATGAGGCGCTACCTCGGAAAGCACCCAGAGCTCAGAGGCGGCTTTGTGCGTTACGACCAGGAGAGCGCGCAGCTGCTTATTGCGACCGAGCGCTATTCTGACGAGCTCAAGGACGACTGCTGGGCGCCGCTTAACTGAAGAACTGATGGCTTTTCAATATTCGGCTGAATTCTACGAGGGGAGTCAACGCATGCCCTTTGGCTTGAATGGAAATCTCTCCCCGATCAACTCATGCCCTGTCAGCTCCCTTGAGGAGTTGTTTAAAGTCATTTGTGTCGAGAACGAAGGATGCGATAAATGGTTCAGGGGACAAAAAAGTGAAGATTATCATCTTCTTCCAGGGGCATATCGGTTGGCATATACGGAAACCGATCAGATGGGAAGGATAGTTGAGCCAAAGCAGGTTCGTCATTTCAACACCAGAGGCGATATAGTTAGTCTCCCGACCCCGATTTTCATAGACAGCTTCTTCGAATTTATGGACCGAGAACACATCCATTACGATGAAAAAAGCAATGAGTACGAGAAATGCTGTCTCGCTCAGCACTATGGCGTGAAAACTCGGCTCTTGGATTGGACGACTGACGCAACCGTTGCCCTCTTCTTTTCTCAAGACGGCAGGGAAAAGAGTCACTCAGCCGCGCTATTCATCCTAAGCCCCTCCTTGATGAATGATGCCATTCTCCCAGAGCGGAGGGGCGTAAAACCGAATAGACCCCTTAATCCCAGTGAAGCCAATGACGTCATTGAAGCTAATGACGACAATATAATGGCCTTCAGCCTTCCATTTGCTGCACTTGGCACGAAGACTAATCCGAGAATCTGCCGACAATCGGGGAACTTCACCGTTCACACCAGTAACATTTGGCCGATTGACTATCTTCCTCAGGCGGAATCCTATCTCAAGAAAATTGTCATTCCCCCTGCCGTGTGTGAGGATCTCGGCCGGTTCCTCAACTGTATGGGAATTAATAAAGACTCCATCTATGTTTTCGAAGACATCAAGGATGATGTTTCCAAGAGAGCGAATCAATTTACGATGGGAAAATATAATGAGTACATTCGGCAAAGAGAAGAAGAGTGGAGAAACACGCCCCCCAACACGAGAGGCATTTCCCATATTTAGGCACAATCACTAATTTCCTTTGTCCTCTCGCATACGACGGTAGCGCGGGAGGCAAGCACCTCTTCCCGCCTCCCGACGCGACCCCCGCGAAGTGTAGTCATGCCATGCCCATAAGCGACCCCGTTTCCCAGGGGTCGCTCGCTCTTTACGTATGCGAGAGGGCAAAGGGCCCTCACGTTCTAGGGAGCGAACATGAGCAAGAGCAACGAGACCCAGCAGCAGCCGACCGAGACCAAGCCCATCGCCGAGATGACCGCCGCCGAGGTGGCCATGGAGGGGCGCAAGCTCGCCGCCAGCTACCTCGAGAAGCGCAGCTACTTCATCCTCGAGCGGAACTAGCGCTGCCAGGCGGTCGAGGCCGAGGGGACGCCCGTCCTCGTGCTCGTGAAGACCACCGCAAGCTCGGCGAGGCCTCCGACGCGCTCGGCGTGAATGCCGACGAGCTGCAGAGAATCTGGCCCGTGCCGGGAGGCAGCCGCCTCAATGGCACAGAAGGGGTGACGCGCGACGGTCGCGCGGCGACCTTTCTCGACGTGTCAGGCATGGTGGACGGTACGGGTGTGAATTGATGTCCGGCGCGGGTCGTATTGTGTCCGTGGCGAAGGGCAGTCCGCGGGAACCGGGGCAAGATATGAAGGACTCAACAAGGCGCCGGATCCTCAGGGCGATCGTGATGTTCGTCAAGCTCGTGTGGAGGCTTGGGATGGCCGCGTAGGCGCGGGAGTCCGGCGCATGCCCGCGTGTGTTTGCCCAAGCGGCCGCAGCTCGGGCCTTACAGGCGATTCTGACGGGCCGCCTACCTGCGATGATGCTAGTGGCCACTTTATGGAGGCGATGGCGGTGAGGGTGATTCTGGAGGGCCGCGACCAGGGGTTCGAGATGGTCGAATACTGCGGCTATTACTACTACGGCGACGGCACCGACGCGCACAGCCACTTCACCTGCTCACCCGACACCGTGCTGAAGTTCGGGATCGAGCTCAACGAGCCGTCCGCCCCGGACGTGTCCCCCGCGGTGAGGGACTACGTGGAGGCGCATCTCCCGACCTGGGTCGCAAAGTACGGCGGGAGGCTGTACCCGGACGTCGACTACTGGGGCACCGACCGGTTCCCTGCGTGGGAGGACCATCCCGAGGACTCACGGGGGAGATGAGGCATTTATGGCGAGAGAGATCCATGGTTCGGAGGAGCTGAGGGACGCACTGTCAAGGCTGCCAATCGTCGGCCGCAGGGTCGTCTCGGTCGACATCGTCGGGAGGCTCCTCCACACCGACCGCGTGACCATGATCAACTGCTACAACAACCAGGTCAGGAAACCAGACGAACCATTCCGCCTTACCCGGATGCCCATCTACGAGGACGAGATCCCCCTCGCGGTGCCCAGGACGCGGCTGGTCCTCAGCGACGGTCCCTTCGTCTTCGGGCTCGACGACGGGTCGGCACTCGAGATCGCGATGCCAGGCTCGAGCTGCGCCATCATCGACTTCGTCCGCAACGCATCGTCCCGCCCGCGGAACGACCTCGTGAACGCCTCGGGCATTCTGCGGCCCGCCATCGGGGAGGCCGTCACCGGCATAGAGGTGATGGCGATGTCCATCAGGGATCAGGAACGTGGCTACGTAGAGGAGGCCTATCAGGTCGACGCCTTCAAGCGGTGCCTGATTAGGTGTGAGGACCATGCTTTCGAGATCTTCTGGGGCACGTGCATCGCTTCTACCAACGACGAACTGCCCGTCCCGCTGGAGATGACGATGGGCGACCTCAGGGACAACATCAGCTGCTACTCCGACCTCGTCGACAAGAGGAAAGGCTAGGGGAGGGGGCTCCGCATGGCCAAGGTGGTGAGGACCACCGTGCTGCGGCACTACAGGGTGCTGTTCCTCGATGGCGAGATTCCGGAGAGCGGTTCTGTGAGCGTCTCGGGGACCGTCTTCGAGGCGACGTGGGGTTACCTCCTGACGAATGACCGGGAGTATCGCAGGGATGCGACCCTCGTCGCCGTACCCCTCGACGGCTCCCTGGGTGACGAGTTCTTCGTGGGCAAGGGCGTCGTCCCCCTCGAGCCTGCCGGCGCGTAAGGCTTTAGAGGGAAGGGGGTGCCATGCTGTTTCTCAGGCTCCGCTCGCTGGGCGAGGACGAGGTCGTCTACGACTACATGCCTGGGGGCGAGGACGCCGACCCTGGCATGATCTCGCTCGACCTGGGCTCCGGCCTGCCGACGTTGGTGAAGAGGTTCGCCGATGACGACATGCCCTGGTATCTGGGACAGGCGCTGTACCGAATCGAGAGGATGCGCGACGAGGGCCACTTCGCCGAGTTCGTCCAGGTCGCCTGGTACTGAAGGATGGCCTTTTTCTTGGTTCCGCTCGCTGGGCGTCTGATGGATGGGACGGCGCCATCGTTTGAATGCCTTAGAGTTTTCATATGATGGGCGTCGCGACCGTCGAGTGAGTGGAGGTTGAAGTGTCAATTCTCGGACCCTCCTACTAGAAGATTAGTCCAGGTGTGCCATGAATTACCTGCCTAGCGATCTGTCGGGATGTAGTATGTGCGGTTCCAAGTCTCCCCGCGCATCGATACCACACTCTTTTTCACTAGCTTCTGCAGGTTCCTGGTGAGGGTCCTCTGCGCCATCCCGATGCTCGCTGAAATGTCCTTGGACCTCGAGTCTCCATGTTCGATAAGGAAGTTGCAGATGTCCCGTTCGCTCTGACTCAACGAGGCCCAGGGCTCCTGGCCACTTCCGGCCACTTCCGGCCACTTTCGGCCTTCGTGGGCGGCGCGCCGGCGAAGGCATCGCTGCGATGGAAGACGAGCCGTGCCCCCATGGGTGTCCGCAGGTACTCGATGCCGACGCCGGCGTCGTCGCAGAGATCCTTGATCCTCGGGATGCCGGTGCCGTAGGACTCGATGTCCTTCGAGCGGAAGAGCGTCCTCGCGAGGAGTTCGTTTCGGGTCTTTGAAGACCTGCTCGTGCCAGAGATATGGTCGGCGGGGTCCTTGCCCTCGACGAACCAGCCGGGGCTGTCAATCTCCACGCTGTCGCTGAAGATGTTGATCTGCACGCAGTCGAGAGAGCCAGTCGCGGTGGGCATAGGCGTTCATGAGTGCCTCGCGGACAGCCTTGGTCGGAATCTCGGGGATCTCCTCGCGTGGCCCGTCGCCCGAGGTGATGAAGCGCCTTCGCGTGTTGTTGAGGATGTTGAGCTCGTGCTTGTAATCCTCGGTGAATGCGTTGAGCTCACGCTTCGAGGTGGTGTGGATGGTCCGCCAGGGGGAGTAGACGTAGCGCTTGGAGATGGGGTCATAGCCCAGGTTGTGGCGCACGCGCCACACGCCGGGGCGGATTTCCTCTCGGGAGCCTTTGCCGAGAACGGCGTGGACATCGCGTCTCTCCTCATGCTCGAGTCTGATAGCTGGCTCCAGCGAAATGCAAAGGCCAGGGGCCATAAAGCCTCTGGCCTTTTTGCGTGGTGATGGACCCGCGTGCCGTCGGCCCATAATGGTCTCATGAGGGAAGTCCATTCAGACCTCGAAGGAGGGCGCGCGATGACGGAGCGGGAGAAGATGCTCGCGGGAGAGCTCTACGATCCGGGCGATGCGGAGCTCATGGCCAGATGGCATAGGGCCAAGGACCTCGCGAACGAGTACAACTCGCTGTGCTCGGCGGATGCTGCCGGCAAGGAGAAGGTGCTCGGCGAGCTCCTCGGAGGGATGGGGAAGCGCCTCTGGATAACGCCCCCCTTCTATGTCGACTACGGGGAGAACATCTTCTTCGGCGACAACGTCGAGGTCAACATGGGCTGCACCTTCCTTGACGACAACGTCATCACCATCGGCGACAACGCCCTCTTCGCGCCTGGCGTGCAGCTCCTCGCGGCCTACCATCCCACGAACGCCTCGGAGCGCTTCGGCGAGCCGAACGCGGACGGCTCCTTCTCGTTCTGCAAGACTATCACCGCCCCCATCACCATCGGGGACAACGTCTGGATAGGCGGGGGAGCCATCGTCCTTCCCGGCGTCACCATCGGCGACAACGTCGTCATCGGCGCGGGCAGCGTCGTCACGAGGGACGTTCCCTCGAACAAGGTGGCGTTCGGGAACCCGTGCCGCGTCTTCCGGGACAACGTCTGAGCTGTGAAGTAGTGGGGCTTGTCGGAAAGGCGTATAGATTTGAGAGACGTAGCTATCATTTTTGCGAGGTATGTCTCGCAAAAATGATAGCTATCCTGGCGCGACGTGCCGAGGTGGAGGATGCACCTGCTCGACTCCATCGTGGATGCCACCATCTCGAAGGACGTGCTCCACTCGGCTACGCCTGGCGAGCTGCTTGACTACATCAGGAACATCTACTACGTGCTGCTCACACGTGGCGTGATGGGGACATACGTGTATGCCTGCGACGAGGGGCTGCGAGAGTATCTTGGGCACTACCTCGGCAGGTAGCTGACCGCTACGCCTTGCGGAACGCCTTGTCCACGTAGCCCACGTACATCGTGTGGTAGTCCTGGTCGGGGTACAGGCTGGCGTCTACCTTGGGGTCGATGAAGTTCTCGGGGGCGAGCAGTCCCGCATAGGCTTTCTGGCAGACCAGTACCAGGGAGGCCTCCTCGAAGGCGGGCGTCTCGTCGAGCATGATGGGGGTGAGCCCGGCCTTGGCCACCTTGTCCTCGTCGCGGCCCGAGGCCGAGCCGAGGTATCCCAGCTGCTTCCGGTACTCCTCGGGCAGGAACGAGACGGAGAAGTACCCCTGCGCGTCGACGAACTCCTTGGTGTAGCGGCTCTGGCGGATGTAGACGGTCGCGGCCGGCTTCTGCCAGAGCGTGCCCATCGAGCCCCAGCTTACGGTCATGGTGTTGAGATGGTCCTCCGTGCCGGCGGTGACGAGGGCCCATCCCTTGTCGAACGTGGCGAAGGGGCAGAGCTCGATCTGGGCCGGCTTGATCTGTTCGAAAGACATGGCTCCTCCTGACGATGCGGTGACTGCTCTCTTACCTTCTATCCCCAAAGCTGGCGGTCGCCGTCTCGGCGCACCGGTTTTTCATCTCACCGGTGCGAAGAGTGAATAAAAACGAGTGATATACCAATAAAATCGGTTCTTCCATGTCCTTGCGAAACTCATGTGGACGCCGTTCGATAACATGGGCTCACATTTCGTCTCCAACGGTCGCATCATTTCGATAGTTGATGTAAGGCGATAATACGAGGCTGTGAGCTGCCATCCTTCCCTTGCTGGTAAATCAATGGTTTCCCTCATTTTTCCAGAAGGGTGCCTGCGCCCAAAAACGAGAAACGGAAGCGTGCCTGCCGGGAAATGGCCCGGCAACGTCCGGGTTTCGCCGCTTTTAACGGAGCGTATGCATTTCGCACCGCCTCGCCGAAACATGGGCTTGCGAGAATTCAGGCCGTTCGACGCAATGCGCGCCACGTCACGAGGGAAGGAGAAGCAGCCGTGAGTTCCCATCTCATCGAAGGGTTCGGAAACGCGTATCGCGCGGGGACGCTCACCCCCAGCGATGCCATCGCGAGCCAGCTCGCCTATGCGAGGCGGCTGTCCGAGGAGATAAACGCCATCAGCGCCCTGAGCCCGACCGCCGAGGCGGAGGCGGAGGAGAGCACGAGGCGCTTCGAGCGCGGCAGGCCGATCGGTCCTCTCGACGGGGTTCCCGTCGTCGTGAAGGACAGCTACTGCGTGGAGGGCATGCCCCGGTGGCACGGCAGCGCCATACACGACGGCGACCCCGTGTCCGACCACTCCTCCGAGCCGATACTGCGCCTGCGCGAGGCGGGCGCGGTCGTCGTCGCCAAGACGACCATGCCCGACATGGGCATGCTCGCGAGCGGCATCAGCTCGCAGTTCGGCATCGTTCGCAACCCCTGGGACAAGACGAGGAGTCCCGGCGGCTCGAGCTCCGGGACGGCCGCGTCGCTCGCCGCGGGCCTCGCCGCCTTCGGCCTGGGGACCGACATCGCCGGCTCCGTCAGGCTTCCCGCCTGCCATTGCGGGCTCGTGGGCATCAAGCCCACCCAGGGGCGCATCGCGTACTCGCCGGGCAGCGTCATGCGTTCCTCCGGGGTGCTGGCTACCAGCGTCGCCGACGCGTCCGCGGCGCTCGAGGTGGTGGGGACCCAGGCGAGCACGGATCCCCTCTGCCTTCCCGGCAGCTTCGAGCCCACGACCTACGAGGAGGTCGTCAGGCGTCGCCCGAGCGTGGGACTCCTCCTCGACATGGGCTATGGCGAGGGGCCGGAGCCGGCGGTGGAGAGCGCGGTCCGGCTCGCCGCGAGCCGGCTGGAGCAGGGAGGGCTCGCCGTCGAGGAGTTCCGCCTCAATCTCTCCGATGCCGACTTCGACAACGCCGACAGGGTGTTCAAGGCCCACGCCATCGCGGAGATCAGGGCCTCGCGCCATCCGGAGGCCGTGCTCGGCCTCGTGGGCTCGTGGGTTGCGGGTTCCGAGGCGCTGCGCATGGCCGACTACGAGGACGCGATGAACGGCCTCCTGGCAACCGTCGCAAAAATCGAGCGGGCGACGCGTGGCTATGACTTCCTCGTCTGCCCGACCCTGCCGACGACAGGGTTCGCCGCCGACGTCCCCGGTCCCGGGGACGAGGAGCAGCTGCTGCACCACACGCAGTTCACCGCCTGGTTCAACCAGACGGGCCAGCCGGCCGTCTCCTATCGCGAGTCCGACGACGCGGCGTCGGGCCTGCCCATCGGCGTCCAGGTCGTGGGCCGCAGGTTCGACGACGCCGGCGCGCTCGCCGTCGCCGGGTACCTCGAGGGGACTCGCGGCCCGGTCGCGGAATATCCATGCTTCGAAGGGAGGCCCTCCTATGAGAGCTGAGTGTCTGGCCGAGACGCCCGCGCGGCACGCGTCGCGTCGGACGAGGTTCGCAGTCGAGCGCTGCACGTGGGGAAACGTCCATGAGACCGACATCACCCCAAGCTGGGTGGGCGGTGACGGGACGTTCACGGACGGCGTCGACGAGACGGGCCGCGAGGTCCTGCTCAGGGCCTTCAGTCCCGAGAGCGCGGCCTATGCCTCCCCCCTGCGAAGCGTCGAGACGATGATGCGCGCCGCCGGCCGCCATGGGCTGGCCCCGAAGGTGCTGGCCCTTGCCGAGGGCTCCATCGTGATGGAGAGGGTCCCGGCGACCTGGCGGCCGGCGAAGCTCGACGACCTCGCCGACCCCGTCGTCCTCTCCGCGATCCTCACGCAGCGCAGGCGCATGCATGGGGTCTCGCTCCAGGAGACCCCCGACGTGGTCCGGCGCAGCATCGTCGCCGATATGTTCGGCATGAGGGACCGGTGCGTCGAGGAGGGCGTCGCCCTCCCGAGGCGCTCGGACGAGACCTTGCGCCTGCTCCGGCCCTTCTTCGACAAGGCCGAGTTCTTCCGCGAGGGGCCCGTCGCCTGCCATGGCGACGGCGCGGCGTCGAACGTCCTCGTCAACGTCGACGCGACGGGCCAGCTCCTCAGCGCGCCGCTGCTCACGGGCTGGACCCTGAGCGGGGTCATGGACCCGGTCGAGGAGGCGGGCTCGGTGCTGGCGGAGACGGGCCCCTTCGTGGGCCTGGGGAAGGCCGAGATCCTCAAGGTGCTGGGGATCCCGCTCCGGCTCCTGCCCGTCGCCGAGGCCTATGCCGTCGTCGACGACCTCCTCTGGGGATACATAGGCCTCTGGAGGAGCGCCGTCAGCGCCGACCGTTCGATCGACTACGCGAAGTACGGGCTCTGGCGCCTCGAGAAGAGCGGTTGCCAGCTCAGGTCGTCGGGGCTCGCCGAATGGCTGGGGAGGCTGTGATGGACGGGGAGGAGCGCGTCATCGAGGGGCGCATAAGCCATCCGAGGTTCGTCGACGTCCCCGCGAACGTGAGGGACGCGATCGAGGGCGCCAGGATGTGGGAGGGCAAGGAGCTCTTCGCCCGTCCGCTCAGCGGCGGCCTCACCAACGAGAACTGGTTCGTGAGCGACGGGGGTCCGGGCGCGTACTTCCTGAAGGTCCCGGGCGTGGGCACCGAGTCGACCGACCGCCATGCGGGCGACGTGGGGGCCGTGCGGGCGTCCGACCTGGGGATCGGGGCCAAGGTCTGCGAGTTCGACCAGGACACGGGCATCGAGATTACCGAGTTCCTCGACGGCTACGAGACCTGCACGACGACCTCCCTGAGGACCGAGGAGCAGGGCATCCAGGCCATGGGCATCTACCGCAAGCTCCACTCCGGAGAGCCCTTCGAGCAGACGAACACCCTGTTCGAGCAGGTCGACCAGCACCTCGACCAGGTGCGTCGCCTCGGCATCCGGCTGCCCGCGTGGGCCTGCGGGCTGGTCGACGAGTACGAGGACGTTCGCAGGAGGTTCGAGACGTCGGGGCTCGACATCGTGCCCTGCCATAACGACCCGATGCCGGGCAACTTCATGGTGAGGGACGGGACCATGAAGATCATCGACTTCGAGACCTGCGGCAACAACGAGGCGAGCTGCGAGATCGGGCTGTTCCTCTCCGAGATGTTCTACGAGGACGAGGACTCGCTGCCCCTCATCGAGGAATGCCTCGGCAGGGTGACCACGCAGTCCCTCAGCCGGATCCAGGCCTCGCGCGTCATAGGCGACCTCAAGTGGGGCCTCTGGGGGCTCATCAACTCCGTCGTGCGCGACGTGCGCTTCGACTACTGGAAGTACGGGACCTGGAAGCTCATGCGAGCGAAAAACTATCAGTGCCGGCTCGACTGGGGCGCTGTGAAGAACGCCATCTAAACGCTGCGATACGTGTCGGAAAAGCAACTGAGAAGAGGTTATTAAGATGAGGAAAATGATCATTTCGATGTCGACGAGGACGAAGAACGTCATCTTCGGCGCCCTGTACGCGGTCCTCGTGCTCTTCGCGATCTGCCCGCCGCTCTACCTGTGGGGGAGCGGCAACGCGACCCTGTTCCTCGGGGTGCCGTTCGCGGTCTGGTACTGGATCCTCGACTTCGTCCTGCTCCTTGCCGTCATGTTCGGCTACTACGCGGTCGAGCAGATGCGCGGCGAGGTCGATTCCGAAGGTGCCGCGGACGCGGCGCAAGCGAAGGGGGAGTAGACGATGATTACGATGCTGTCGATGATCGGATTGTTCTTTGCGGGCATAATCGCCATCCTGTACGTCACGCTCAGGCGGTCGAGTTCGTTTGACGACTACGCCGTGGCCGGCAGGTCGTTCGGCCCTTGGTACGTCGCCATGAGCTACGTGAACTCCTGGTGGCCGGGGACGGTGTTCATCTCCTTCGCCGGCCTCACCGTGACCTCGGGCGTGTTCGGCTACTACGGCCTCGCCTACTCCACCCTCGGCCTCGCCTTCATGTACTTCATGGCGACGAGGGCCTGGAGATGGGGCAAGCGCTACAACCTCGTGACGCAGCCGGACCTCCTCAAGCTGCGCTACGGCTCCAAGGCGGTCGGGATCCTCACGTCGGTCATCGGGGCCATCGCGATCCTCCCCTGGGTCATCCTGGGCATGCAGGCGCTCTCCGCCGTGTTCCAGATCGCGAGCCAAGGCACCTGGTCGCTGCCCGTCTGCCTGTTCGTCGGCCTCGCCCTGGTGCTGATCCGTCAGATCTGGACGGTCCAGATGGGCATGCGCGGCCTGGTCTACACCGACATGTTCCAGGGAATCGTCGCCTACGTGGTCGCTGCCGTCGTGTGCGTGGTCATCCTCGCCTCGCCGAGCTCGCCGGCCAACTGGGGCCAGCTCTCCCAGCTCTCGAGCTCGCTCATAGCGCTGCCCGGTGACGGCGGGACCTACGGCCCGCTCTACATGTTCTGCTCGGTGTTCACCGGCGTCGTCGGGGCCCTGTGCTGGCCGATGAGCTTCGTGAGGATCTACACGGCGAACAACGTCCGTTCGGTCAAGAAGTCCACCAACTACGCGATTCTCATCAGCGGGACCTTCTATGCGCTCCTGACGACCGTCATGCTGGCCGCGGCCCACATCCCCGACATCGCCGCCAACCCGCAGTTGGGCTGGACGACCCTCCTGTCGGACTACGGCGGCGTCTGGCTGCTCGGCCTCGGCCTGGTCATGATCTTCGCTGGCTCGATCGGCCATATCGACGGCAGCGTCCAGGCCGCCGGGACGCAGATCGCCAACGACATCATCGGCAGCCGCGTGAAGATGGACGACCGCCAGAAGACCATCGTCTCCAAGTCCTGCATGGTCGCCTTCATCGTCATCGCCGCCGTGCTAGCCTACTTCACGAACGGCATGTCTCGCCTGCAGCTGCTCGCGCAGATCTCCTACCAGGGAATCATCCAGATCTCCGTGCCGCTGTTCCTCGGCCTGTTCTTCAAGTTCGGCAACAAGAACGGCGCGCTTGCCGGCATGGGCGCGGGCTTCGTCGTCGCGGCCGTCCTGACCGTCATCTACCCGGATGACATCGCCGCGCTGGGCAGCATCACCGGCGGCGTCATCGGCCTGATCGTCAACCTCGTCCTCTACGTCGCGGTCTCCCTGCTGACGAAGACCACCGACGAGGAGCGCGACCACGTCGACGAGCTGTTCCGGGTCGCGGCCGACAGCGAGGACGACTCCGTCCTCGAGGGCATCCCGGCCGGTGCGGCACCTGCCCCCGCGGCGCTCGCATCGGAGCCAGGCGCCGCCGCGGAGCAGGCCGCCGGCACCATGGCCTTCCCACCGGAGCGCTCGGACGCCCTGGCGTGAGCTTCCCCCGACAACCGAAACCGACACGAGGAGTGGAGATTCGCATGGCAACACGCTCGACAATCATGGACACCAACAGCTTCCGGCCCGAGATGATGGGCGCCCTGGATCCCGAGACCCGGTCGCTGGTGGAGAAGCGTGACGTCCTGGGCCCTGCCTACCGCCTGTTCTACAAGAACCCCGTCCATCTGGTGAGGGGCGACGGGGCGCGCCTCTGGGACGCGGACGGCGTGGAGTACCTCGACGTGTACAATAACGTGGCCTCGGTCGGGCACTGCCACCCCCGCGTGGTGGATGCCATCACCAGGCAGGTGTCCCTCCTCAACACCCATACCCGCTACCTGCACGAGAACGTGCTGCGCTACGCGGAGGACATCCTCTCGACGATGCCCGGCGAGATAGACCGGGTGATGTTCCAATGCACGGGATCGGAGGCCAACGACCTCGCCGTGAGGGTCGCGCAGTGCCACACGGGCGGAGAGGGGATCGTGGTGACGCACGAGGCCTATCACGGCAACTCCGCCCTGATCTCCGAGCTCTCCCCGGCCCTCGGCACGGCGCAGCCCCTGAGCCGCTCGATGAGGATGGTCCCGACGCCCGACACCTTCCGCGTCGAGGTCGACGGCGCTGCCGCGGCAGGCCTCTCCGCCGAGGCGTTCGGCGGGTGGATGGCCTCCTGCCTGCGCGACGCCGTCGCCGACATGGAACGTCACGGCATACGCTTCGCCGGCTTCCTCGGCGACTCGATCTTCTCGTCGGACGGGGTCTTCCCCGATCCGCGCGGATACCTCGGGCCCGTCATAGAGGCGGTCCACGACCTCGGGGGCGTCTACATCGCCGACGAGGTCCAGCCTGGATTCACCCGCACGGGAGACGCGTTCTGGGGGTTCCAGCGCCAGGGCATCGTCCCCGACATCGTGACCTCGGGCAAGCCCATGGCCAACGGCATGCCCACGTCGATGATGGCCGCGCGCCACGAGGTGCTGGAGAGCTTCGCCGGCTCGATACCCTACTTCAACACCTTCGGGGGAAACCCGGTGTGCATGGCGGCCGCCCAGGCCGTGCTCGACGTCATGCGGGACGAGGACACGATGGGCAACGCCAAGAGGGTTGGCGGCGCCTTCAGGGGGCAGCTCGCGGGGATGCAGCCAGATCACCCCGTCATCGGCGACGTGAGGGGAACCGGGCTCTACATCGGATGCGAGATCGTCAGGCCGGGGACCAAGGACCCAGACCAGGGGCTTGCCCTCGCCCTGCTCGACGAGCTGCGCGAGAACCACGTCCTCACCTCCGTCTGCGGCCCTCTCGGCAACGTGCTCAAGCTGCGCCCGCCCCTGGTGTTCTCGCTGGCCGACGTGGACTGGTTCATGTCTGCGTTCGAGAGGTCGCTCTCGAGCCTCGGCGTGTAGCGACGCCGCCTCTGCCTGCGTTCCGACACCGCCCTTCGTCTACAATGGCGAACCATGAAACGTTCGTCGCCATTCGCGAAAGCCCTCGTAGCCGCCCTCCCCGTGATGGGCGGCTACGTCGCCATCGGCGTGCCGTGCGGCATCCTCGAGAGCCAGGTCGGCGTGGACCCGCTCATGTCGTTTCTGGTGAGCGCGACGTTCTACTCGGGCGCGGGCCAGTTCATGGTCTGCAACCTGCTGATGGCAGGCGTGCCCCTGGCCTCGGTCGCGGCGAGCGTCTCGCTCGTGAACGCGCGGCAGGTCCTGTACTCGGCCGCGTTCTCCCCGTACTTCTCCCACGTGCGCAAGGGCCTCACCTTCCTGTTCTCCGCCACGGTGACCGACGAGTCCTTCGGCGTGAACCTCGCGCGCTTCGCCAACGACGAGGGCTGGACGGCTGGCCTGGCGACCCTCGTGAACCTGCTCTGCATGACGTCCTGGTCGCTCTCGAACCTGGTGGGATGCGCGGTCGGCGGCCTGCTGGGCATCCCGGTGGCCATCTCCTCGTTCGCGATGACGTCCATCTTCATCTGCCTGCTCGTCTGCCAGCCGCGCACGCGCACGTCGGTCCTGGTGGCCGCCGTCGCGGCCCTCGTCGTGTGCCTCTGCAAGGCCGTCGGCCTCGCCGGGCCGGCGATTCTCGTGGGCGCCTGCTCGGGCGTGGCGGCCGGCATCGCGAGGGAGGCGCTGTCATGAGCAGGGGAGACGCCCTCACGCTCTATGCCGTCTGCCTCGCGGCCATGCTGGCGTGCCGATGCGTGCCCATCTTCCTGCTCAAGGGCCACGAGCTCTCCGGGCGGCTGAGCTCCGCGCTCGGCCTCATCCCCGCGGCCGCCTTCTCCGCCCTGGTGGCGAACGACCTCTTCAAGCCGGAGGCGTTCGCGCAGGGGCCCTGGCCGGCGGCCGTCCCCCTCGTCGCCGCGGGCGTCGTCGTGCTGGTGGGCGTGAGGACGCGCTCCCTCGTGTGGTGCGCGCTCGCGGGGGTCGGGTGCTATGCGCTGCTGCTCTGCCTCTGAGCCGTCGCCTCGTGCGATACGATGGGAGGGCGAGAGACGAGAGCAAGGAGACCCCATGGACCATCCCCGATGCTGCCTCTTCGACTTCGATGGCGTCTGCGCGGACACCGAGCCCCTGGGCGTCGAGTGGGACCGCGAGGCATTCCGGGCGGTCGGCGTCGAGCCCTCCCTCGACGAGATGCTCGCGCTCGTCGGCACGAACGGGCCGGACTCCGTGCCCCGGGTGCTCGCGCGCCATCATGCCGAGGCGACCTTCGAGCAGTACCAGGCTGCAAAGGATGCCATCACCAGCGTCTACGAGCGCCCCGAGCTCGTCGCCATGCCAGGGGTGGTCGACTTCGTCGGCGGCCTTCGGGAGCGGGGGATCGCGACGGGGCTGGTCTCCACCACCCGCTCGTCATACATTCTGTTCGCCCTGAACAACCTCGGCATGGCGAGCCTCTTCGACACGATCGTCTGCGGCGACATGGTGGAGCGTCACAAGCCGGATCCCCTCTGCTACGAGCGCTCGCTTGCCAACCTGGGCATTTCCGCAAGGGATGCCATCGCTTTCGAGGACTCGCCCACGGGCATCGCCGCGGCCAAGGCGGCAGGGCTCTACGTCGTGGGCTTCGAGGGCTCCGTCATCGAGCAGGACACCTCGGCCGCCGACACCACCCTCGGCTCGTTCGTAGGGGCAAGCATCGAGCGCGTCCTCTCCTAGGGCGTCCGTCTCGAAGCAGGTATTCCTTCCTCAGAAAAGAGCACGCGTTCGTCATGGGGGCCGGCGCGTGCCGGCTTCCTACCGTTCGCGTCAAGAAATCTTGCAAACACAGAAAAATTCTGTGAAACACAGAAAAGAATCTTGTAAACAGAAATCTCAGTCCGTATAGTTGCCTCAGTTCGTCACACGGGCAAACAGGCAGGCATGAGAGAAAGGGTTGCGACCATGAAGGCACTCGCACGCTATGGGAAGGAGTTCGGCGGCTACCGTATGATCGACGTTCCTGAGCCGGTATGCGGAGACGACGACCTCATCATCGAGATCAAGGCCGCCGCGATCTGCGGCGCCGACATGAAGCACTGGAAGGTGGACAACGGCTCCGACGAGTTCAACTCGATCCGCGGTCACGAGTTCGCCGGCGACATCGTCAAGGTCGGCAAGAACGTCAAGGACTGGAAGGTGGGCCAGCGCGTCGTCTCCGACAACTCCGCCCACGTCTGCGGCGTCTGCCCCGCCTGCGAGAAGGGGGACTTCCTCTGCTGCGAGGACAAGGTCAACCTCGGCCTCGACAACAACACCTGGGGCGGCGGGTTCTCGAAGTACTGCCTGGTCCCCGGCGAGATCCTCGCGATCCACAAGCATGCCATCTGGGAGATCCCGGAGAACGTGAAGTACGAGGAGGCCGCGGTCCTCGACCCCATCTGCAACGCCTACAAGGCCGTCGCCCAGCAGTCGAGCCTCATGCCCGGCCAGGACGTCGTCGTCTTCGGCACCGGCCCCCTCGGCCTCTTCTCCGTCCAGATGGCCCGCATCATGGGCGCCGTCAACATCGTCATGGTCGGCCTCCAGGACGACACCAAGGTCCGCTTCGGCGTCGCCAAGCAGCTCGGTGCCACCCACTGCGTGAACGGCTCCACCGAGGACGTCGTCAAGCGCTGCACCGAGATCTGCGGCCGTGACAACCTCGGCCTCGTCATCGAGTGCTCCGGCGCCAACATCGCCCTCAAGCAGGCCATCGACATGCTTCGCCCCAACGGCGAGGTCGTGCGCGTGGGCATGGGCTTCAAGCCCCTCGAGTTCTCGATCAACGACATCACCGCCTGGAACAAGAGCATCATCGGCCACATGGCCTATGACTCCACGAGCTGGAGGAACGCGATCCGTCTCCTCTCCAGCGGAGCGATCCAGGTCCAGCCGATGATCACGCACCGCCTCGGCCTCTCCGAGTGGGAGAAGGGCTTCGACGCGATGGCCAAGAAGGAAGCCATCAAGGTCGTCTTCACCTACGACTACGACGATTAGGGGACTCACCGATGCCTAAGCTCCTGGTTGCGCCCTCGATGGGCTGCTGCGATCCATACGATTTCGCCCATCAGGTCTCGTTCATCGACCGGCATGCCGACTTCCTGCACATCGACGTCAAGGACGGCAACTACGTCAAGACCTTCGGCGTGGGTCCCGACTTCATGGACGTCCTGCGCAGGGGCGGTGCCAAGACCCCGATGGACGCGCATCTCATGGTGGCGCACCCCCAGGACTTCATCGAGGCATGCGCGGAGGCGGGCGCGACCTACATCACCCCGCATACCGACTGCATCGAGAGCGACGCGTTCGTGACGATCAACAGGATCATCTCGCTCGGCTGCAAGGCCGGCATCGCCATGAACCCGGCGGCACCCCTCGCCGCCATCAGGTACTACCTGCCCCTGCTCTCCAAGGTCACGATCATGATCGTCGACGCCGGCTATGCGGGACAGAAGGTCATCGAGCCCATGTACGACAAGATTCGCGAGCTCGCGCGCATGCGGGCGGAGATGGGCCTCTCCTTCCTCATCGAGGCCGACGGATCGATGAACGCAGGCGTCTACAAGCCCCTCTACGAGGCGGGTGCAGACGTCGTGGTGGCGGGCCCGCCGGCGCTCTGGAACAAGGACGCCGACATCGAGCGGGCCTGGGCAACGATGGAGTCGGAGATCGAGGGCGAGCTCGCGGACGCGACTCGCTAGCACGGAATCCGCGCGCGGCCGCCCCGAGCGGACGGCCGCGCGCGGGACACAAGGACATCACCCATGCCTGGCATGGGAAGACAAGGAGGAACTCGCATGGAAAACAGGCAGCGCATCAGCTGCGGCGCCCGACTCGACCGTCTGCCCGACAGCAAGTGGCACTGGTCCATCTTCGGCATGATCGCCTTCGCGCTTCTCGTCTGCTGGTCGAACGCCATCGGCGGTCTCGTCCTCGCCCAGCTCAAGACCATCGGCTGGACCGACAACGGCACAAGCGCCATCTTCACCTCTCTCACCACCGCCGGCATGTTCCTGGGTGCGCTTCTCGGCGGCATCATCGGCGACCGCATCGGCCGCAAGAAGTCCATCCTGCTCTACGAGGGCATCCACATCGCGGCCATGGTCATCGCCGCGTTCTCGCCCAACATGGCGTTCCTGATCGCCTGCCGCCTCGTCCAGGGCTTCGGCCTGGGTGCCCTGCTTGTCGTGCTCTTCGCTGGCTACACCGAGTACATGCCAGGCAGGAACCGCGGCACCTGGTCGAGCCGCGCGTCGTTTATCGGCAACTGGTCGTATCCCGTCTGCTCGCTGATCGCCATGGGCATTGCCGGCGTCTTCGCGGCCGACATGGCCTGGCGCGTGCAGTTCATCGTCCCGTCCGTGCTCTCCGTCATCGCCGCCACCATCGCCTACTTCAAGTTCCCCGAGTCCCCGCGCTGGCTTGAGTCGCAGGGCCGCACCGAAGAGGCCGACAGGCTCATGGACGAGATCGAGGCCAAGGTCGAGGCCTCGACCGGCAAGCCCCTCCCTCCCGTCGAGGAGAAGGAGGAGGTCAAGATCGAGCCGATGGGCTATTCCGAGCTCCTCAAGGGCGACCTGCTCAAGCGCGTCATCCTCGGCTCCTTCGTGCTCATCGCGATGAACGTCGTCCAGTACACCCTCATCAACTGGCTCCCCACGATCTTCCTGACCCAGGGCATCAACATCAAGGACTCCTTCGTCCTGAACACCATGTCCATGTTCGGCGCGCCGTTCGGCATCTTCATCGCCACCCTCGTCATGGACAAGGTCCCCAGGAAGAAGATGGGCATCGGGCTCCTGCTGGTCATCACCATCCTCGGCATCGTCTACGCGAACCAGCGTGACATGACCATGATCACGGTCATCGGATTCTTCCTCATCACGTTCGTCTACATGTACGTCTGCTACGCCTCCGCCGTCTACGTCCCCGAGATCTGGCCCACCGCCGCCCGCCTTCGCGGGTCGGGGCTCGCCAATGCCGTGGGCCGCGTCAGCGGCATCGTGTGCCCCTATGCCGTGGCGGCGCTGCTCGACTCCCAGGGCGTCATGGGCGTGTTCGTGCTCCTCGGCGCCGTGTCCGTGCTCGTGGCCATCGTCATCGCCTTCCTCGGCATCGAGACCAAGGGCGTCTCCGCCGAGGTCATCGGCGATGTCGACGAGAAGGAGGACGCAGCGTAGGAACCGTGCTTTTCCATCAGACCAATCCATTAGGAGGCTGCTCTACCATGAAGAACTCCGAGGCAATCCTCACCACGCCCGGCACCATGAAGATCTTCCCGTCGGCCGTTCCCGAGCCCAAGGATGACGAGGTCCTGATCGAGGTCGAGTACGTGGGCATCTGCGGCTCCGACGTCCACGGGTTCCAGTTCGGGCCGTTCATCCCGCCCAAGGACCCCAACACCAAGATCGGCCTCGGCCATGAGTTCGGCGGCCGCGTCGTCTCAGTCGGCAGCGAGGTGACCGACTTCAAGCCGGGCGACCGCGTCTGCGCCGAGCCGGGCGTGCCCGACGGCACGTGCCACTACTGCCTCGAGGGCCGCTACAACATCTGCCCCGACGTCGACTTCATGGCGACGCAGCCCAACTACAAGGGTGCCCTCACGCACTACATCGCGCATCCCGCGAACTTCGTGTACCACCTGCCCGAGAACATGGACACCATGGAGGGCGCGCTCGTCGAGCCTGCCTCCGTGGGCATGCACGCGGCCCTCGTGGGCGGCGCCCGCCTCGGCAAGCGCATCGTGATCCTGGGCTCCGGCTGCATCGGACTCATGACGCTCCAGGCCTGCAAGAGCCTCGGCGCCTCCGAGATCGTCGTCGTCGACGTCATGGGACAAGCGCCTGAAGATGGCCAAGCAGCTCGGTGCCATGGAGACCGTCAACGGCAGGGAGGAGGACACGGTCGCACGCTGCCACGGAGATCTTCGGCGGCCAGGGCGCCGACATCGTCTTCGAGACGGCCGGCTCCAAGATCACGGCCATGCAGGCCGTCGAGATCGTCGACCGCGGCGGCTCGATCATGATGGTCGGGACCATCTCCGAGCCCGTGCCCATCAACTTCCTCAAGATCAACCGCGAGGTCACGATCCACACCGTCTTCCGTTATGCCAACAACTACCCCATGACCATCGAGGCCATCTCCTCGGGCCGCTTCGACGTCAAGTCGATGGTCACCAACGTCTACGAGTACAAGGACGTGCAGAAGGCGTTCGACGAGTCGGTCAACTGCAAGGCCGACATCATCAAGGGCGTCATCAAGATGACCCAGGAGTAGCACCGAACCGTACGACCACATCGACAGATTCAGACAGGAGCAATCATGCTTGCAGATATCAGGTACTGGGAGAACAAGGCATCGGAGGGCAAGTTCGCAATCCCTCACTTCAACGTTTGGAACGCAGAGATGCTGATGGGCGTCATGGACGCCGCCGAGGAGCTCAACGCCCCGGTCATCATCTCCTTCGGCACGGGCTTCGTCGGCAACACCTCCTTCGAGGACTTCAGCGCCATGATGGTCTCGATGGCCAAGGCCGCCACCGTCCCCGTCATCACCCACTGGGATCACGGCCGCAGCATGGAGATCGTCCAGAACGCCTACAACCACGGCATGAACTCCGTGATGCGTGACGCCTCCGCGCTGCCCTTCGAGGAGAACATCCGCGAGATCCGCGAGGTCGTCGACTACTTCCACCCCCTCGGAATCCCCGTCGAGGCCGAGCTCGGCCACGTGGGCAACGAGACCGTCTACGAGGAGGCGCTGGCCGAGTACGCCTACACCGACCCCAGCCAGGCCGCCGAGTTCGTCGAGCGCACCCAGTGCGACTCGCTGGCCGTCGCCATCGGCAACGTCCACGGCGTCTACTCCTCCGAGCCCAAGCTCAACTTCGACGTCGTGGAGAAGGTCCGCGACGCGGTGAGCGTGCCGCTCGTGCTCCACGGCGCCTCGGGCATCGGCGATGAGGACATCAAGACCGCCATCTCCCTGGGCATCGCCAAGATCAACATCCACACCGAGCTGTGCCTGGCCGCCATGGACGCCGTCCACGCCCACGCCGACGCGACCTTCCTCGAGCTCGAGCGCGAGATCCGCGCCTCCGTCAAGAAGCGCGCCGAGGAGAAGATCGTGCTGTTCGGCGACGACGGCAAGGCAGACCTTCGATGAGCGCCGTCGACGTCGTCTGCGCCGGCGCGGCCATCACCGACATCCTCCTCCAGCCGGTGAGCCGCGAGATCTTCGACGCAGACTCCTACCCCCTCGACCAGATCAAGATGACCATCGGCGGAGACGCGATCAACGAGTCGACCATCATCTCCCGTCTCGGTCACAAGGTCGCGCTGCTGAGCATGGTGGGCGACGACGCCGCGGGCATGTTCATCCAGGACTCCTGCAGGCGCGAGTCGATCGACGCCAGCGGCCTCAAGGTCGATCCGACCATCGACACCTCGATCAACGTGGGGCTCGTGGCGGCCGACGGCGAGCGCACCTTCGTCACGAACCGCAACGGGAGCCTCTGGAAGACGCAGGCCGCCGACTTCGACCTCTCCAAGCTCGAGGGCGCACGGCTCCTCTCCTACGCGAGCATCTTCAACAACCCGCTCGTCGACGGGACGGCGCTTGTCGGGATCTTCGCCGAGGCCAAGAGGCACGGCCTCACGATCTGCGCCGACATGATCAAGCCGCGTCTCGGCGAGACCCTGGACGACGTCCGCGAGGCCTTGGGCTACCTCGACTTCTTCTTCCCCAACAGGGACGAGGCCGCGCTGCTCACGGGATGCGAGTCGCTCGATGACATCGCCGACGCGTTCCTCGCCTGCGGCGTCAAGAACGTGGTGATCAAGAACGGCCGTCACGGCTGCTTCGTGAAGACCGAGCGGCAGCGCTTCGAGGTCCCGGCCGTGCCAGGCGTCACCGCCGTCGACACGACGGGCGCCGGCGACAACTTCGTGGGCGGCTTCATCACCTGCGATCCTCGACGGCAAGCCGATCGGCGACTGCGCGAAGTTCGCGAACTCGACGGCGGCCATCTCGGTCCGCTCGATCGGCGCGACGACGGGCGTGAGGGATCGCCGTCAGGTACTCGACGAGCTCGCACAAAACTACGACTAACGAGAGGCATGGCATGAACAAGATCAAGCTCGGCACCACCGGGATGGAAGTCTCCAAGATGGGCCTCGGCACCTGGGCCATCGGCGGCGGCCCCGCATGGAACGGCGACCTGGAGACGCAGACCTGCATCGACACGATCTGCAAGGCCGTCGAGGTCGGCATCAACCTCATCGACACGGCGCCCGGCTACAACTTCGGCAACAGCGAGGTCATGGTCGGCAAGGCCCTCGAGCACCTCGACCGCGACAAGGTCATCGTCGAGACCAAGTGCGGCATCGTCTGGGACCGCAAAGGAAGCCTCTTCAACAAGGTCGGCGACCGCCAGCTCTACAAGAACCTCACCCCCGACTCCATCTACGAGGAGATCGACAAGAGCCTCGAGCGTCTCGGCACCGACCACGTGGACATCTACATGACCCATTGGCAGTCCGTCGAGCCCTGCTTCACGCCCATCTCCGAGACCCTCGGCGCCCTCATGGATCTCAAGCGCCAGGGCAAGATCTGCGCGATCGGCGCCGCCAACGTGAACGTGGACCACATCCGTGACTACCTCGAGCACGGCGAGCTCGACATCGTCCAAGGCAAGTACAGCATCCTCGACCGCGCCGTCGAGGAGGAGCTGGTTCCCATCTGCAAGGAGAACGGAATCGTGCTCCAGGCCTACTCGCCCCTCGAGCAGGGGCTGCTCACGGGCACCATCACGAAGGACTACGTGCCCACCGGCGCCCGCGCCAACAAGAAGTGGTACCAGAAGGGCAACCTCGAGCGCGTCGTCGACATGCTCGAGGAGTGGAGGCCCCTCTGCGAGAAGTACGGTTGCGGCATCCCCACGCTCGCCCTCGCCTGGGTCCTCGCCCAGGGCGACCACGTCACGTTGCTCTCTGGCGCCACTTCCGCCGACCAGGTCGAGCAGAACGTCAGGGCCGCCGACGTCCGCCTCTCCGAGGAGGACGTCGCCTGGATGCGCGAGAAGGCCGAGTCGCTGGATAGGTAGCCCTCTCCTCCCCTGGGGAGGGGCCCGATTCTCCAGGCTCCTCCCCAAAACCCCTTTCCGTCCGCCACGCCGCTGGGCGACTCTGTAAAATGATGAGAGGCTCTATGTACGAGCAGACTGATATCCAACGTGGTAAAGGGTGCCTTATGGCAGCAAAAGACAGACATGAGGTCATTCGTCAGCTGCTGGTGGCTCATCAGCAGGTCTCCGTCTCCGAGCTGAGCAAGAATCTCGGGGTGACCGAGGAGACCATCCGCAGGGACCTCGAGAAGCTCGAGGGCGAGGGGTTCCTGAGCAGGACGTACGGCGGCGCGATCATCAATGCCGTGCGCCAGGACAGCGGCATCCACTTCTACAAGCGCTCGGACCAGTTCATCGCCGAGAAGAGGTCCATCGCCCTGAAGGCGCTTCGGCTGCTGAGTGGCAAGAGCAGCGTCGCGGTCGATTCGAGCACGACGGCCATGGAGGTCGTCAAGCTCCTCGCGGATCGCGACGGGATGACGCTGCTCACCAACTCGACGGTCGTGTTCCAGGCCCTCGAGGCCTCGAACGTGACGGTCGTCTCGTGCGGGGGAGAGTTCGACAGGAACGCGCTCGCGCTCATAGGGAGGACCGCGGAGAAGAACCTCCGGCAGTTCAACGTCGATATCGCACTGCTCAGCTGCAAGGGGCTGAGCCAGGCCAACGGCGTCCTCGACTCCCGGGAGAGCGGGGCCGGCGTGAAGAGGGCGATGGTCGAGCAGGCAGGCGAGGTCGCCTTGCTGGCGGACCATTCGAAGTTCGACAAGAAGGCCTTCGTCTACCTGATGGGGCTCGAACGCCTCGACTACATAGTGACGGACGAGGAGCCTTCGGACAGCTGGAAGAAAACGTGTGACGAGCAGGGCATCGAGCTGATCTACTAATCGGGTGTCCGCCCACGGCATTCGCTCCGACCGGTCGCTTCCCAACGACGGCCAAGGCTACACCCATCCCTTTGGACGAGAGCATCGACTGCTTGACAAGATTATGTCAACAAGTGTGGTGAGGAGGATTCATGGCTAAGAAGGAAGGGCATTCAACGCTCATGGTCAGGATGGTCGTCGCTGTCGTCGGCGGCATCCTGCTGGGGCTTGGCTTCATCTTTTTCAGAGAGAGCGTAGGGGCCGATTCCGACGTCTGGGGCATCGTCAAATACGTCCTCTTCGCGAACGTCGACAACGGCGAGCAGGGAATCGGGGTCCTGTACATCATCAGCAAGGTCTTCCTCAACGCCTTGCAGATGGGCATGGTCCCATTGGTCTTCGTCTCGCTCAGTCTTGCCATCTGCGCCATCGAGAACGCGGCCAAGCTCGGCCGCGTGGCCGCCAAGGCGATCGGGTTCTTCGGGCTGTTCTACCTGATCAGCGTCGTCTGCGCGGAGGCGATCGGATGGACGGTGAAGTCGTTTGGCTTCTTTAACGTCGAGCTTGCCTCCGACGTGTCGCAAGACATCACGAAGATCGAGTCGTACAACCCCTTCTCCATCATCACGGGCATCATTCCCAGCAACGTCGGGACCGCCTTCTCGTCGAACAATGCGGTCCTCTCGATTATCTTCATCTCAGTCGTCGTCGGCATCTCCCTGCATAAGTTCCCCGACGAGACGAGAGCCATCCGCGACCTTCTCGAGGGGTTCGACGAGGTGATCCAGGCGTACCTCGACTTCCTGATTTCCAAGGTGGGCCAATTCGCGATCTTCTGCATGATGACCAAGGGATTCGCGACCTATGGCACCGACTACCTCAAATCTGCCATGGCGTTCGTCGTCACGGGAGTCGTCGCCGGGCCGCTTCTGCTCCTCATCATCTATCCGACCGTCATCTGGCTTACGACCAGGCTCAGCCCGATTCCCTTCCTGAAGAAGACCCTGAAGACCGGTCTGATCGCCTCGGCCACCAACTCCTCGGCGGCGGCCCTCCCCATGAACATGAAGGCCTGCATCGAGGACCTTGGCTGTGGCGACGAGGTGAGCAGCTTCGTGCTCCCGACGGGCATGACCGTCCACATGAACGGGACGTCGGTCATGCAGTGCATCTCCATCATCTTCATCGCGACGTCTGCGGGCATAGACATGCAGCCCTACCAGCTTGTCCTGCTCGGCCTCTTCGCCATCGTGACGGCCATCTCGACCCCAGCCGTCCCGATGGCAGGCACGGTCATGCTGTTCGTGACGATGACCGCCCTCGGGTTCACCTCGGATCCGTGCGTGCTCGCCTATGCCCTGATCGTCGCCATCAACTATCCGGTCGGCATGGCCGTCATCCCCATGAACGTGGTGGGGGACGCGGCCGTGAGCGTCATCGTGAGCAATGGCGAGGGCGACCTCAACAAGACCGTGTACAACAGCTGACCGCAGCCGGGAGGATGCCATCGACCCCGTAGGGGGAGCCTTGGCCCCGTCCTTCGCGAGAGGGACGGGGCCTTCGCCTACCTCTCCTTCGGCGCCCTGTTCACGATGACGATGCCCAGGGCGACCAGGGCGAGCGAGACGAAGGTCAGCGCGGTGACGGGGTGCCCCTCGTCGCCGAGGATGGCGAGCGACAGCAGCACCCCGAAGACCGGGACGAGGAAGCTGTACACCGTCACCCGGCTGACGTCGTTGTGCGAGAGGAGGACGCCCCAGAGGCTGTAGGCAACGGCCGACACCATCACGATCCAGGCGAGGAGTCCCGCCTGCGGCCAGGTGTCCATCGAGAACGAGCCCCCGAGCGCGAGCCCCACGACGACGAGCGTCGCCCCGCCTATGACGAACTGCCATCCGGAGAGGACGACGGCGTTGGTGCCGTGCGAGGTGGTGAGCCTGCGCACGAGCACGGCAGAAATCGCCGAGCATACCGAGGACAGCATCACGAGCCCCTCGCCCATGAAGGTGAAGCCTCCGCCCGTGCTCGCGCCCCCGACGTCGGCCAGCGCGACGCCGGCGAAGCCGATGGCGCATCCGAGCAGCTTCGGGGCGGTTATCCGCTCCATGCGAAAGGCGAGGGCGGCCACGAGCAGCGCGACAAAGACGCTCACCCCCTGCACGATCGAGCCGGAGACGCCCGTCGCATGGGCGAGCCCCACGTAGTAGAGCAGGTACTGGCCGCTCGTCTGGAAGCACGAGAGAGCCGCGGCGTCCCTCAGGTGCTGACGGTCGGGGAGGGGGGAGGAACGGGTCGCGAGGGCGTTGGCGGCCACGACGCATCCCCCGGCGAGCACGAAGCGCACGCCTGCGAACACGAACTGGTCGCCCGTGTCGGAGGCGGCTATCCCGAAGAGCGAGAACCCGAGCCGCACGCAGGGGACGGCGCTGCCCCAGAGAAGCGTGCACAGCACCGCGGCGGCCGCCACGACGAGCGGCCTCGAGAACGCGCCTTCCGACCGTCCGCCACGCTGGCTCACGAGAGCGACCCGACGTAGGCCAGCAGCTCGTCCACGTCCCCGTGGGTGGTCGCCCACGAGCAGACGAAGCGCACGACCTTGTGGCCGCGGTCGAGGTCGCACCACGTCTCGCAGCCGACGGCCCTCTCGAGGCGCTGGGCCATGTCGTTCGTGAAGACGAAGAACTGCTGGTTGGAAGACCCGGCGAGATAGGGCTTGTAACCGAGTCCCACGAGGCCGTCGCGAAGGGCGCAGGCGCATTCGTTGGCATGCGCCGCGAGCTTCCAGTAGAGCCCTCCCGAGAGGGCCGCCTCGTACTGCACGCCCACGAGTCGGCCCTTGGCGATGAGGCCCCCGCGCTCCTTGACGAGATAGGGGAAGGCATGCCTGAGACGCGGGTCGGCGATGACCATGGCCTCGCCGAAGAGCATGCCGTTCTTCGTCCCGCCCAAGGTGAAGGCGCTCGCTCGCGCGGCGACGTGCTCGAGCGAGAGGTCGTTGCCGTCGCTGGTGAGGGCGCTTCCCAGCCGCGCCCCGTCCACGAAGACGCCGAGGCCCCGCGCCCGGGCCCAGTCGCAGACCGCGTCGAAGGCGGAACGGCTCCAGACCCCTCCCAGCTCCGTGGTGTCGGAGATGTAGACGAGGGCCGGACGGGTCATGTGGCGGCCGCACGAGGTCTGCCTCGCCCACACGCGCTCCGCCTCCTCGGGCGAGAGGAAGCCGTCCTCGTCGGCGGTGGGCAGGACGGTGCGGCCGCATGCCGCGACGGCGCCGGTCTCGTGGGTGGCGATGTGGGCGTCGGGCGTGCAGATCACGCCCTCCCAGTCGTGGAGCATCCCCGTGACCCCCACGATGTTGGCGCTCGTGCCGCCCACGCAGAACTCGACGGCCACGTCGTCGCGCCCCACGGCCTCGCGGATGAGCTCGCGCGCGTGGGCGCAGTGGGAGTCCTCCGTGTAGCCCGGCGTCTGCTCGGCGTTCGTCTCGACGAGGGCGCGGAGGATGGCTGGCGCGGCACCCTCCGAGTAGTCGTTCCTGAAGGTTCTCATCTGCGGGTCTCCTTCTCCCTCGTGAGCCCGTGCGGCGTCGCATCGGGGTCTTGACCTGCTCACCTGGCCCGTCGTCATTCGAATAGGTATAGAATACCGCCCAACGTGGCTTTTTGCGCCACGGGGGCGAGAAGCCCAGACCCAAGAGGAAAGAGGAGCGTCATGGAGAAGAAGGACCTGGACTGGGGTAGCCTCGGCTTCAGCTACATGAAGACCGACTACAGCTACGTCTGCAACTATCACGACGGGGCTTGGGAAGAGGGCGGCCTCACCACCGACCATACCGTCGTGCTCTCCGAGTGCGCCGGCATCCTCCACTACTGCCAGGAGTGCTTCGAGGGACTCAAGGCCTATACCACCGAGTCCGGCGACATCGTCTGCTTCCGTCCCGACCTCAACGCGAAGCGCATGGCCGACTCCGAGAAGCGCCTCGTCATGCCGCAGTTCCCCGAGGACAAGTTCGTCGAGGCCGTCAAGCAGGTCGTCAAGGCCAACGCCGCCTGGGTGCCTCCCTTCGGCTCCGGCGCCACGCTCTACATCCGCCCGCTCATGTTCGCCACGGGCGAGGTCATCGGCGTCAAGCCGGCCGATGCCTACCAGTTCCGCATCCTCGTCACGCCGGTCGGCCCCTACTTCAAGGCCGGTGCCGGCAAGCCCATCACCATCTGCGTCGCCAAGTACGACCGCGCCGCGCCCCACGGCACCGGCAACATCAAGGCCGGCCTCAACTACGCCATGTCGCTCTATCCCTATGAGCTGGCGCACAAGAACGGCTTCTCCGAGAACCTCTACCTCGACTCCGAGACGCGCACCTACGTCGAGGAGACCGGCGGCGCCAACGTGCTGTTCGTCGACAAGGACGGCACGCTCGTGGTGCCCAAGTCGTTCACCGACTCCATCCTTCCCTCCATCACGCGCCGCTCGCTCGTGCACGTGGCCGAGCACATGCTCGGCATGAGGGTCGACGAGCGTCCGGTGAAGTTCCAGGAGGTGCTCGACGGCGAGTTCGTCGAGTGCGGCCTCTGCGGCACCGCGGCCGTCATCTCGCCCGTGGGCCACATCGTCGACGGCGACAAGGAGGTCACCTTCGAGAAGGGCTGCGAGAAGATGGGCCCGGTCATGGAGAAGCTCCGCACCACGCTCACGGGCATCCAGTCCGGCGCGGTCGAAGGCCCCGAGGGCTGGGTCTGCAAGATCTGCTAGCCCGTCTCGGCCGCCATGCGAACCAGCGAGGGCGTCGGCTTCGGCCGGCGCCCTTCTTCTCTCGGGCTCGGCTCCGGTCGGCAGACTACGCCGTTCGGGATGTTTCCGGGCCTTGCTCGGCGAGAAAACGTCCCGTTTAGCGTAGCCTGCACGGCTCGATGGGAGGGCTGGGGCGTGCGGGGCCCACAAGGCTCGTTGGCCTATAATCTATCGACGTCGTCGCAGGAAGGCCTGACGAGACCCGTCCGGCTCGTGGCCTGCGGCAAGACCCGAAGGGACGCACCGATGCAGGCACAGAAGGCACCAGGCACGGAAGACCTCGTCGGCGGCTACATGCGCGCATGGCAGCGCATGTCCGACGTCGCGCGCGAGCTGTTCGGCACCTATGGGTTCGATGCCATCGAGACCCCGTCGATGGAGCAGGTCGACGTGTTCGTGCACGGCATCGGCACCTCGACCGACGTCGTGCGCAAGGAGATGTTCCGCGTCATGAGCGGCACGCTCTGGGACAAGGTGCTCGAGCAGGGCTCCGAGCAGGGGCTCAAGCCCAAGCAGCGCCTGGCCCTGCGGCCGGAGGGAACGGCCGGCGTGGTGCGCGCGGTGGTCGAGAACAACCTCGTGCCGCAGGGTGCCGCACCCGTCAAGTGCTGGTATGCCGAGCCGATGTTCCGCGGAGAGCGCCCGCAGAAGGGGCGCCTGCGCCAGTTCCATCAGGTGGGCCTCGAGTGGATCGGCGCGCCCGACCCCGCGGCCGATGCCGAGTGCATCATCATCCTCATGGAGTTCTACAGGCGCCTGGGGCTCGACCCTGCCAGGCTGCGTCTCAAGATCAACTCGATGGGCGACCCCGCCTGCCGGCCGGCCTATCGCGACTCCGTGCGCGCCTTCATCCTCGACCACGCCGACGAGATGTGCGAGGAGTGCCTCGAGCGTGCCGAGACCAACCCGCTGCGCGCCTTCGACTGCAAGAACGACCGCTGCCGCGAGGTCATGGAGGCCGCCCCGAAGGTGACCGACGCCCTCTGTGACGACTGCCGCTCGCACTACGAGCAGGTCAAGCGCTATCTCGACGAGGCAGGCGTGCCGTATGAGGAGGACCCGCGCCTCGTGCGCGGGCTCGACTACTACACCCGCACGGTCTTCGAGGTGGAGACGGCGGACGGCAACGGCCAGGGCTCGCTCGGCGGCGGCGGCCGCTATGACGGGCTGGTCGAGATCGAGGGGGGAAAGCCCACCCCGGGCATCGGCTTCGCCGTGGGCTTCGAGCGCATCATGATCGCGCTCGCCAACCAGGGCGTCGATCTGGCCGGACCGGAGCCGTCCTGCGTCTACGTGGCAAGCGCGTCGCCCGAGCAGCGCTCGGCCGTCTTCTCGGCCACGCTGGCGCTGCGCGCCGCGGGCATCCGCACCGAGGCCGACTACCAGGGACGCTCGCTCAAGAGCCAGTTCAAGCAGGCCGACAGGCTCGGCGCGCGCCTCTGCGTGGTGCTCGGCCCCGACGAGGTCGCCGCAGGCACGGCGACCGTTCGCGACATGGCCACCCACGAGCAGGAGAGCGTGGCCGCGGCCGGGCTTGCCGATCGAGTGGCGGGGCTGCTCGCCTAGCCCTTCGCGGCCTCGAGCAGCTTGCTCTTGAGCTGGTCCTCCATCGCGGAGAGCTGGGCCTCTGCGGCGATGCGCTTCTCCTTGCCCTCGGCCTGGATCTTCGCGACCTCGTCGAGCGTCGAGATGAGCGACTCGTTGGTGTGCTGGAGGGTCTCCATGTCGACGATGCCGCGCTCCGACTCCCTCGCGCTCTCGATGGTGGCCGTCTTGAGGGTGTCCGCGTTCTTCCTGAGCAGCTCGTTCGTCATGTCGGTGACCTCCCGCTGGGCCTTGGCCGCCTGGGTGGTGTGCTCTATGCCCATGGCGATGACCATCTGGTTCTTCCAGAGGGGGATGGTGTTCACGAGGGTCGACTGGATCTTCTCGGCCATGACGGCGTCCGAGCTCTGCACCAGGCGGATCTGGGGGGCGGTCTGGATGGCCACCTCGCGCGTGAGCTCGAGGTCGTAGACGCGCTTCTCGAAGCGGTCGAGCTGGGCGGCGAGGTCCTTGGCGGCCTGCGCGTCGGTGGCGAGCCCCGACTTCTCGGCCTTGGCCTGAGCCGCGGGGAGGTCCTTCTCGCGCATCTCGGCGAGCTTCTCCTTGCCGGCCATGATGTACATGGTCAGCTCCTTGAAGTGGGCCTCGTTGAGGTCGTACATGCGGTCGAGCACGTCGATGTCCTTGAGGAGCGCCACCTGGTGGTTCTCGAGGGTCTCGGAGATGGCCGTGACGTTGGTCTCCACCTTGTCGTACTTGACCTTCATTATGTCGAGCTTGTTCTTCTGCTTGTGGAGGAAGGCGAGCGGGCCCTTGCCCTCGTCGTCGACGTCGAAGTTCCTGAGCTGGGTGACGAGCGACGAGATGCTGTTGCCCACCTCGCCGAGGTCCTTCGTGCGCACGCTCTCGAGCGTCTTCTCCGAGAAGTCGGCCATCTTCTTCTGCGACCCGACGCCATAGCCGAGGACCGCGCCCGAGTTCGTGAGGTCGATCTGCCTCACGAACTCCTCGACCTTCCTCTTGTCGTCGTCCGAGAGGATCGAGTCGTCGAGCGCCTTCTCCTGCCTCGCGGCCGCGGTGATGTCCTCCGTGGGCGCGGCCGGCGCCTGGGCAAGGGCCTCGGTCTCGGTGTCGCCGAACTCGAGCGTGGGCTCGAGGGCCTCGTCCGCCGCCTTGCCGTTCTCTGCCATCATGGCTCCTCTCGGTCGTGCTAGCCGTTGCGTGCCTGGTCCTTGCCGTCCTGCGTGCCCGTTCCCTTGGTGAGGCCTTCCTGCTCCATCATGGTCTTCATGACGTGGATGTCCGAGGAGATGTCCCACGCCTCGTCTTGAACGTGCTGTCGAGCACCTGCTCGAAGGCGCCGTTGATGGTGTCCATCGTGTCCGAGATCTCCGCCTTGGTGGCCGCGACGTTCTTGACGTCGAGGCCCTTGCGGTCGAGCTCGGAGTAGGCCGTGACGAGCTTCACGGTGGTGGGGAGGTAGTAGCTCATGAAGCGGCGCAGGTCTCCGGCGGAGGCAGGGCTTCTTCTGCACCTGCTCGAGGATCCTGCGCACGGTCGTCTCGAGGCGGTCGAGCTTCTGGGTCATGGCCGCGTCCCCGACGCTCGCCTTGCACGAGTCGATCGTCCGGATGGCGGCATTGCCCGCGTCGAGGATCTGCTGCACCTCCTGGGGGGCGTCCTCTCCCGTCGCCTGCCAGGTCTGGGCAGCCGCGTAGGCGTCCTCGGTGAGGAAGAGGGTGGAGCCGTCGTCGGTGATGCGCCCGTGGGGGAGGAGCCCCTGCTTGTAGGCGATGGCGAGGTCCTTGCGCACGTCCGCCTCGGTGCGGCCTGCGCCCTGGGCGAGCTCGGATATGGCGACGGTTGCGCGCGTCCCGCAGAGCTGGGCGTAGGTCGAGAGATGCCGCGCGAGCGCGCTGCGCCTGCGCCCGGTCGCGGCCATTCCGACGCCGGCGGCGATGACGCAGGCGAAGACGAGGGCGGCCACGCTCGTTCCCAGCGTCGAGAGGCCGAAGGCCAGGAGGAACAGCATGATGAGGTCGACGCTCGCGCCGATGAGGGCGACCACCATGCCGGCGGAGAACTGGAGCTGTCCCGACCTGCGGTCCTCTGGGCGCTGGATGATGTAGGGCGACGGCTCCGATGCCGCGAGGCCCACCTTCTTGGCCACGCGGGCGAGCGAGGTCGAGACGCTCTTCGAGAGGCCGCTGAAGTCGCCCTTGCCTATGGCGTCCTGAGACGAGTCCCATCACGTCCCTTGCCGACGTCGCTTGTGTCCTGTGCTCCCATTCGAGATGACCCCCGCGTCACGACGGAATGCCTCGCGTGCGTTTGACCACATGCACTATCATGCCCCATCGCATCCCGTTGCTGCACGAGCTTCTCGCGTCGGCTATGCTCAATGACATGGGAGAAGCGAAGCCATACGCGCTCGTCGACGCGACCCCAGGCGCCGTGCGCCTGCGGGTCCGCGAGTCCACGGACGCTCAGGCCCTGCTCCTCGCCCTCGGCTGCTCGCGGGCCACGGCGTCGCGGGCGCTGTCGGAAGGCAGGCTCACGGTGGGCGGCCACGCCCTGCTCGCACGGGAGGCCCTGCCTGCCGGTGCCGTCGTGCGTCTCGCGTTCCTGCGGACCGCGCCTGCAGGAACGGCTGCGATGGCCCCTGCCGCCATCCTCTACGAGGACCGCTTCCTGCTGGCTGCCGACAAGCCCGCGGGGCTGCTGGTCCACGGCGATGGAACGGGCGCGGAGACCCTCTCGGACCGGGTGGGGGCCCATCTCGCCCGGGAGGGGATTCCCGCGAGCGCCCAGGCGATCCAGCGCCTTGACGTGGACACCACGGGCCTCGTCCTCTTCTCTCCTCGCCGCGGAGGATCCAGCCGGCGCTTGACCGCATGGTGGCCGGGCGTGGGGTCAGGAAGCGCTACCTCGCGGTCGTCCGCGGCGAGTACCCGTCGGGCGAGCGGGTCATCTCTCGTCCCCATAGGCCGGGACCGCCACGACGCCAGGCGCATGCGCGTAGGCGCCTCGGGAAAGCCGGCCGTGACCAGGGCGTCGCGGATCGCGTCTTCCGGCGGCAGGTCGCTGCTGCTCGTGGAGATCCTCACGGGAAGGCGCCACCAGATCCGCGTCCACCTCGCCTCCCAGGGATTCCCCATCGAGGGCGATCCGCTCTACGGGGGCGTCGGCGGCTCGAGCGACTCTCGCGACGGCCTCATGCTCCATGCCTACGAGGAGCGCCTCGCCCATCCGGTGACAGGCGAGGCGCTCGTGATCCGCACTCCTTGGCCCGAGCGGTTCGGGCGGTCGTTCCCCGAGATGACGATCGGGGAGTAGGCCTCTAGGCGAGGGCGCACCTCTCGGTGGCGCGCAGGATGCCTCCCCAGTTGTCATCCCAGTAGCTGTGGATGTTGATCTCGTGGCCGGTTTGGTCTCCCGGCTGGCCTCCTTCGATGCCGCCCCACTCGTTGCCGCTCGCCTGGGCGAGCTGGGTCGAGTTGATCATCGCGGCCGTGTGCTCGCCCTCGTTCAGGAGGATGTCCCCGGCCTGGAGGTCTGAGGTAGAGAAGCTGCTGATCCACTCCCACCCGCGCGCGACGAGGTTGGAGCGCATGTCGCCGGTGTAGCTGGCACCGCCGGTGTCGTAGCCGGCCCAGCGCAGGCAGCTGATGACGAGGCTCGAGCAATCGTAGTCGCCCCTCTCGCCCCAGCGGTAGTCCTGGTCGTAGCCATGGCTGTCGTCGTTGGCCATGTTCACCATGTTGTTGACGAAGTTCTGCACGCGGACGCGGAAGCCGGCGACGGAGGCCGACATGATGTGCCAGCCTTGGGCGGCGGTCCCGTTGTTCGACCAGATCCATGCGTTCGTGCCGTTCGCCGTGCCGCCGCCGGCCGCATCGAGCACCCTCCCGCCGACGGCGGAGATGATCTGGAGGCCGTTCTCGCCGAACGAGAAGCGCCATTTCTGCGCGACCGAACCGTCGGTCGCCCACTGCTGGACGTTCGTGCCGTTCGCGTTGACGCCGTTGTCGACATCGAGCGAGGAGGCCGCCACGCAGGACCTGATGCCGAAATAGCCCCCGCCCAACGATACGAGGTACCACGTCTGCGCATCCGAGCCGTTGGCCTGCCAGAGCTGGACGTTGGCACCATTGGCGGCGGAGCCGGCGGAGATGTCCAGGCGCAGGTTGGAATTGGTCCCCGCGGCGAACTGGACGTAGCCGGCATCGACGAGGTCGCAGGCAGAGAGCGTCCATCCCTGTGCCCTCGTCCCGTTGGACGCATAGGTCTGGACGTTCGTCCCGTTCGCGGAGCTGCCGGCGAGGACGTCGACGACGCGCCCGGAGGGGCTGACGAAGGAGTAGCCGACGCCGATGACGTACGAGGGCGACCAGGAGAACCGGGTCGCGCCCTGGCAGACGTTGGTGCCCGACTCCATGAGGTAGAGGCCGCTGGCGATGTTGCGGATGTAGTAGGAGCCGTTGGACCTCGTGACGTACCAGCGCTGGGCGTAGGTGCCGTTCGAGTCGTAGATCTGTACGTTGGCCCCGGAGGCTATCGAGCCGCCCGAGACGTCGAGGGCCTTGCCGCCGCCGACCCCACTCAGAATGGAGTAGCTGCCGTTGGCGATCGTGGGAATCGAGTAGGTCGAGAGCTTCCGCGCCTGGCCGTTGGAGCCGTTCGCGTCGAGGGCGCTCAGGACGCTGCCGCTCAGGTTCAGGTAGAGACCCGAGCAACGCGACACGATGGACAGGGAGCTGGCCGAGCCGATGAGCGACCAGAGCTGGCTCGCCGCCCCGGAGATCGCGCTCTGGACGATTGGGGCGCCGGGGATCAGGTCGCCGTTCGCGACGGCGAGCGCCTTCCCGGAGTTCAGGTTCACGATGCGGTAGTAGCTGCCCAGCTTCTGGAGAGAGTATCCCTGCGCAAGGGTGAGGTTCGAGTCGTAGCCCTGCGCCGTCGCCCCGTCAGCCGTCGAGGCGCCGACGATGTCGACGACCTTGCCGTTGGACCTGTTCGCGATCGTGACGAAGCCGGATGCGATCGAGCCGGCGCTCGTGCTCGAGGCGGGCACGGAGGCCGTCGTCGCCCCGTTCGAGGAGTATTGGTACATCTCCCACGACTGGGCAGGCGTCCCGTTCTCGTTCCATATCTGGATGTTCGCGCCGTCGGCGGTGTTCGCCCCGGAGAGGTCGAGCACGTAGATGCTGTTGAGATAGCTCGCGAAGCTCACGGTCTTGTGGGCGGCGGAGGAGCCGATGAGGTAGGCGTACCAACGCTGCGCGTTCGAGCCGTTGCCCTCCCATTGCTGCACGTTCGCGCCTGCGAACGCCTTGCCGCCCGGCACGTCGAGGTACTTTCCGCTGGCGACGTTCTGGATGGTGCAGGTGCCGTCGGAGCGGACCACGATCTTCCAGCGCTGCGCGTTGGTGCCGTTCGATTCGTAGAGCTGGACGTTCGCGCCGTTGTCATGGGAGGCGCCGACCACGTCGACGACCTTGCGGGTCTGGCTCCCGTTGCTCGTGGCGTCGCTCCTGAGCACGCAGTCGTACGTGCCCTCGGACAAGGTCGCCCGGGAGGAGGACTGGGCCGTGGCCTCTGTCGATGCCGTCTGGCCGGAGACCGAGGCGCCTGCGGAGGTCGCTGATGCCGTCGAGCTCGTGCCCGGCTTCTGGGCGCTTGACTCCTGCGAGGGGGTGGCCTCCGCGGTCGTGGCGGCGGTCGTCTCCTTGGCCGTGGTGGCCCCGGAGGTCGTCGGGGCCTTCTCGGCCGTCGCGGCGGATGCCGCCGTCCCGCTCGACTTCGAGGGGGCGCTGGCCTCCGACGACGTTGCGGGGGAGGAGGCGGACGTCGAGGATTTCGTCGAAGTCGAAGTCGAAGTCGAAGTCGAAGTCGAAGTCGAAGTCGAAGCCGAAGCCGTCGCGGCGGATGCCGTCGCGGCCGCGGTCGACGTGGTCGTGGCCGTCGTCTTGGTCGCGGCGACCGCTGGTGCGGGGATTGCGACGAGGCACGCCGCGAGGGCGAAGGGGATGGCCAGCCTGGCCGAGATGGTGCGAGGGCTCATAGGGGGCTCCAAACTGATTGGAAAAACAAACTAGCATTTCAATCATACCGCGATGGCGACCTGAATCCAACCTGTCATCGCATATGTGGCAGATGAGGGCAGGCTCGCCTCCGTGGTTTGCGGAGCGTTCCCTTCGGGTTAGGATGGAGCCGACAGCCATCTCTTCAAGAGGGGAGTCGCCATGAACGAGGGCATGCGCGGCGTCTACACCAACATCACGAGAATCCGCCGTCTCGTCTTCTTCGAGGTCGCCAAGCTGGGCTATTCCGGTGACATCGACCAGGAGAAGATAGACCTGCTGCCCTATCGCATCGTCCCCGGCGACATCGCGACGTATCGCGAGAGCGTGTTCCTGGAGAGGGCCATCGTAGGCGAGCGCATCAGGCTCGCGATGGGCCTGCCCATGCAGGGCGTCGACCGCCCGGCCCATATCTCGGAGGGCATCGAGGAGGCCTCGAAGCCCGAGACCTACTACCAGCCGCCCCTCATCAACATCATCAAGTTCGCCTGCAACGCCTGCGAGGACAACACCTACTCGGTCACGAACGCCTGCCAGGGCTGCCTCGCCCACCCGTGCCGCGAGATCTGCCCCAAGGGCGCGATCACCTTCGTGGACAAGAAGGCCCACATCGACCGCTCGAAGTGCATCTCGTGCGGCATGTGCATGAAGGTCTGCCCCTATAACGCCATCCACCACCACGTGCGCCCCTGCGCGAACGCGTGCGGCATGCACGCCATAGGCTCGGACGCCTTCGGGCGGGCGAAGATCGACTACGACCGCTGCGTGTCGTGCGGCATGTGCCTGGTCAACTGCCCCTTCGGCGCCATCGCCGACAAGAGCCAGCTCTTCCAGGTCATCCAGGCCATCAACGGCGGCGAGGAGGTCATCGCCTGCATCGCGCCCGCGTTCGTGGGGCAGTACGGCGGCAGGGGTGACGTGGGCAAGCTCAAAGGCGCCCTCAAGCTCCTGGGGTTCGCCGGGGTGGAGGAGGTCGCCGTCGGCGCCGACCTCTGCACCGTCCAGGAGGCCAAGGACTTCGTCGACGAGGTGCCCGCCAAGCTCCCGTTCATGGGGACGAGCTGCTGTCCCGCCTGGGCGTCCATGGCCAAGATGGAGTTTCCCGAGCATGCGGCCTCCATCTCGATGGCCCTCACCCCCATGACGCTCACCGCCCGGCTCGTCAGGCTCATCCACCCGGATGCCAAGATCGTGTTCGTCGGGCCCTGCGCCGCCAAGAAGCTCGAGGCCATGCGCACGAGCGTGAGGAGCGAGGTCGACTTCGTCCTCACGTTCGAGGAGGTCGGGGCCATGATGGACGCCAAGGGCATCATCTATCGCGCCGTCGACGACACGGGCCAGTCGGACTTCGAGGAGGCCTCTTCGGACGGCCGCGGCTTCGCCGTCTCGGGGGGCGTCGCCCATGCCGTGGTGAACGAGGTGAAGGCGAAGTATCCCGGCCGCGAGGTCAAGGTCGCCTGTGCCGAGGGGCTCGACGAGTGCCGGCTCATGATGCGCCAGGCCACGCACGGCAAGCTCGACGGCTACCTGCTCGAGGGCATGGCGTGCCCGGGCGGCTGCGTCGCCGGCGCGGGGACCCTGAAGCCCATCAAGAAGACGGCGGGAATGGTCGCCATGTACCAGAAGCGGGCCCGCAGGGTGCGCGCGGGCGAGGACGTCAACGCCGACGAGCTCGACGCCCTCATGGGCGAGCGCTTCGACGCGGAGAGAGTCGCCCAGGGGCCGTGTGGTGAACCTGCGGAGGAGGGCCGTTCGGCGGGCGACTGACCGATAGGCGCATTGCCATCTTGCGGGCGATATTCGATACTTGGAGCCAGAGGGTCTCGTGTGGGCCCTCCGCATGCCCAAGGGAGCCTCTCCCGTTGGGCATGTTGCCTATCCGGGTCTAAAATACCAGGTAAAGGGTGGGATTATGGCGAGATTGCATGTGATAGAACGCAGCCAGGCGCAGGCGGTGATGGACGGCCTGCACGACGCGGTTGAGAAGCGCCTCTCGGTGAGCTCCCTCGCCCCGTGCCCGGTCGAGTTCACCGCTGCCTTCGTGGGCATGTGCGCGACCCAGAGCTGTGGCAAGTGCACCCCATGCCGCGTCGGGCTTGGGACCCTCAAGGGCCTCATGGACGACGTCCTCGAGGGGCGCGCGGACGAGCACACGCTCGACCTCATCGAGCGGACGGCACGCACCATCTACCTCTCGAGCGACTGCGCGATCGGCTACGAGGCCGGCTCGATGGCCCTCACCGCCATCGAGGGCTTCCGCGACGACTTCGAGCATCACATCAAGTACCATGCCTGCGGCTTCACGCAGAGCCAGCTCGTCCCCTGCGTCGCCGGCTGCCCTGCGGGCGTCGACATCCCGGGCTACATCGCGCTGGTCGAGGCGGGCCGCTTCACCGACGCGGTGCGCCTCATCCGCAAGGACAACCCCCTGCCCGTGGTGTGCGGCCTGGTCTGCGAGCACCCCTGCGAGATGAACTGCCGTCGCGGCATGGTCGACGACCCGATGAACATCCGCGGCCTCAAGCGCTTCGCCACCGAGCACGAGGAGAGCTCCTACGCGCCCGCGAAGGCGGAGCCCACCGGCAAGAGGGTCGCGGTCATAGGCGGCGGCCCTGCCGGCCTCTCCGCAGCCTACTACCTGGCCCTCATGGGCCACGAGCCCACGATCTTCGAGCAGCGCAAGCAGCTCGGCGGCATGCTCCGCTACGGCATCCCCAGCTACCGCCTGCCTCGCGAGCGCCTCGACGAGGAGATCCAGTGGCTGCTCGACTGCGGCATCAAGGTCAACAAGGAGACCCGCGTCGCGGAGGACTTCGAGAAGATCCGCGCGGAGTACGACGCGGTGTATCTCGCCATCGGCGCCCACAACGACATGAAGCTCGGCCTCGAGGGCGAGGACGCCGAGGGCGTCGTCTCGGCCGTCGACATGCTCAGGAGCATCGGCGACGAGGAGTATCCCGACTTCTCCGGCCAGCGCTGCTGCGTCATCGGCGCCGGCAACGTCGCCATGGACGTCTCGCGCTCGGCGCTGCGCTGCAACGCCGACAAGGTCACCATCGTCTACCGCCGCCGCATCGAGGACATGCCCGCGCAGGACGAGGAGATCGCGGGCGCCCAGGCCGAGGGCTGCGAGGTCGTGCAGCTCACCTCCCCCGTGCGCATCCAGACGGAGAACGGACGCGTCACCGGCCTCGTGGTGCAGCCGCAGATCATCGGCGGGCCCAAGCGGGGACGTCCCGCGCCCAGGAACGCCCAGGCCGAGGAGTACGTCATCCCCTGCGAGCGCGTCCTCGTCGCCATCGGCCAGGCGATCGACTCAAAGCCCTTCGAGGACCTCGGCATGAAGTGCAACCGTGGCAGGGTCGTCACCGACGAGTCGGGGGCCATCGAGGGCTTCGACGGCGTCTTCTGCGGCGGCGACTGCCAGACCGGCCCCGCCACCGTCATCCGCGCCATCAACGCCGGCAAGGTGGCTGCCGGCAACATCGACGGCTACCTCGGCTTCGACCACAAGATCGAGCTCGACGTGGAGATCCCGACGGTCCAGTTCAAGGGCAAGATCAGCTGCGCCCGCTGCGAGATGACCGAGCGCGAGGCCGCCGAGCGCAAGCACGACTTCGTGATGGTTGAGAACGGGCTCACCGAGGAGGAGGCGCACCAGGAGGCATCGCGGTGCCTGCGCTGCGATCACTTCGGCTTCGGCGCGTTCCGTGGGGGGAGGATCGAGCAATGGTAAAGGTCACCATCGACGACGTCACGGTGGAGGTCGAGGAGCACACCAGCATCCTCGACGCCGCCGCGAAGGCCGGCATCGCCATCCCCACCCTGTGCTACCTCAAGGACCTCAACGAGATCGGCTCCTGCCGCGTCTGCGTGGTCGAGGTCGAGGGCATCGACCAGCTGGTCGCCGCCTGCAACAACTACGTGCTCGACGGCATGGTCGTGCGCACCAACAGCCCCAAGGTCCGCACGGCGCGCAAGGCCAACGTCGAGCTGCTCCTCTCGCAGCATGACAGCGAGTGCACGAGCTGCGTGCGCTCGGGCAACTGCACGCTGCAGACCCTCTCGAACGACCTCGGGATCTTCTCGCTGCCCTACGAGAAGCACCTGCCCAACACGCCCTGGAACAAGGACTTCCCGCTCATCAGGAACAACGACAAGTGCATCAAGTGCCTTCGCTGCATCCAGGTGTGCGACAAGGTCCAGGCCTCGAGCGTCTGGGACATCGCCAACCGCGCGGGCCACGCGAGCGTGAACGTCGCTGGCGGCCGTCCCATCGAGGAGTCGGACTGCACCGTATGCGGCCAGTGCGTCACGCACTGCCCCACGGGTGCCCTGCGCGAGCGCGACGACACCGACAAGGTCTTCGACGCCCTGGCAGACCCCAAGAAGGTCGTCATCGCCCAGATCGCGCCCTCCGTGCGCACCGCCTGGGGCGACGCCTGGGGGCTCTCCCGCGACGAGGCCACCGTCGAGCTCCTCGTCTCGGCGCTTCGCCCCATGGGCTTCGACTACATCGTCAACACCGACTTCTCGGCCGACCTCACCATCATGGAGGAGGGCTCCGAGCTGCTCGAGAAGCTCGCGCATCCGGGCGAGAACAAGTTCCCCATGTTCACGAGCTGCTGCCCGGGCTGGGTGCGCTTCATCAAGGCCCACTACCCGCAGCTGGTCGACCAGGTCTCCACGTCGAAGTCGCCGCAGGGCATGTTCGGCGCCATCGTGAAGAGCTACTACGCCGAGATGCTCGGCGTCGACCCGCATGACGTCTTCTCCGTCTCCATCATGCCGTGCCTGGCCAAGAAGGCCGAGTGCGCGCTGCCCACCCTCACCGACGCCTGCGGCGATCCCGACGTCGACGTCGTGCTCACCGTCCGCGAGATCGACCGCATGATCCGCGCGGAGCACACCGACGTCCATGCGCTCGAGGAGTCCGCCTTCGACGAGCCCCTCGGCATCGGCACCGGCGCCGGAATCATCTTCGGCGCGACCGGCGGCGTCATGGAGGCGGCGCTGCGCACGGCCTACCACCTGGCCACCGGGGAGAAGCCGAAAGACGACATGTTCGAGGACGTCCGCGGCCTCAAGGGCTGGAAGGAGGCCACGTTCGACATGGCGGGCACCAAGCTCAAGGTCGCGGTGGCCTCTGGCCTCGGCAACGCCAAGCGCCTCTGCGACGCCATCGTGGCCGGCACGGTGCAGTACGACTTCGTCGAGGTCATGGCCTGCCCCGGCGGGTGCGTGGGCGGCGGCGGCCAGCCCATCCACGACGGCGAGGAGCTCGCCGGCGTGCGTGGCGAGGTCCTCTACGGCCTCGACAAGGTCGCGAAGTACCGCAACTCCTACGAGAACCCGTCCATCGTCAAGGTCTACGACGAGTACCTGGGCAAGCCTCTCTCCGAGAAGGCGGAGCACCTCCTCCACACCGACCAGCACGGCTGGGAGATGCCCAACGAGGCGGCGCGAGCCGCTCGGCTGTCCGGCAAGTAGCGTTCGCTCGCACGGGATGATATAACGACATGGGAGGTGGCCTCTGGCTGCCTCCCATGTCGTTACCACGGGAAGAACGAGAAGGGGACGATTCCATGAACAGGGGAAGGCATCTCGCGTTCGCGGCCATGGCCGCCGCGGCGCTCGCGGTCGTGCTCGGCCTGGCGGCCTGCGGCTCGGGGCAGGGCTCCGCCCCGGCGGCCAGCTCGAGCGCAGCCGCCACCTCCGTCTCGAAGACGGGGGTCGACGTGAGGGTGGCCACGCTCAAGGGCCCGACCTCCATCGGCCTGGCCTCGCTCATGACGAAGGCCAAGGCGGGGCAGACCGCCTCGAACTACACGTTCACGGTCACGGAGGCCATCAGCGACGACGTGGTCCCCGGCATCGTCAAGGGCACCTATGACATCGCCCTCGTCCCTGCCAACGTGGCCTCGGTCCTCTATAACAAGACGAACGGCGGCATCTCGGCCATCGACATCAACACGCTCGGCGTTCTGTCGGTGGTCACCGGAGACTCCTCGATCAACTCCATCGCCGATCTCGCGGGACATACCGTCTACATGACCGGCAAGGGGGCGACCCCCGAGTACGTGATGAACTACCTCCTCGACAAGGCCGGCGTCTCCGACTCGGTCACGCTCGAGTACAAGAGCGAGGCCACCGAGGTCGCGGCTGCCCTGAACGCCGACACCAAGGCCATCGGCATCCTCCCCGAGCCCTACGTGACGGCGGTAACCACCAAGAACTCCGCCCTCTCGGCTCGCGTCAGCCTCGACAGCGCCTGGAACGCCGCGGCAGGCGACACGGGCAGCAGGATGGTCACGGGCGTGACGGTCGTGAGGAACGAGTTCCTGCAGGCGCATCCCGACGTGGTGAAGGAGTTCGTGGCCGAGCAGAAGGCCTCCGTCGAGGCGGTCAAGGCGGATCCCGAGGGCAATGCCCAGGCCATCGTCGACGCCGGCATCGTCGACAACGCCAGCGTCGCCGCGAAGGCCGTTCCCAACTGCAACCTCGCCTGCATCACCGACACCGAGATGCAGACCGCCCTCACGGGCTACTACAACGTCCTGTACATGGCCGACCCGTCCTCCGTGGGCGGGACCCTGCCGGCGGACAACTTCTACTGGCTCGGCTAGCGGGGCCCCATGGTGGCGGGCGACCGTTCTGACGCAGGCTGGCGCAGGGCCCTCAAGTCGGTCGCGACCGTCGGGTTCTGGGTGCTCGTCTGGCAGGCGGTCGCCTGGTCGGTCGGAAACTCGCTCCTGCTGGCGGGGCCGCTCGAGACCGCACGCGCGCTCTGCTCCCTCGTGGGGCAGGGCGCGTTCTGGTCGGTGGTCGCGGCCAGCCTCGTGAGGATCGTCGGCGGGTTCCTCCTCTCGTTCGTCCTCGGCCTGGCCCTCGCCGCGCTCTCCTCGCGCTGGGGGCTCGTGCGGGACCTGCTGCAGCCGCTGATGTCGTTCGTCAAGTCGACCCCGGTCGTCTGCATCGTCGTGATGCTTCTCATCTGGTTCGGGTCGCGCGAGGTGAGCATGGTCGCGGTGCTGCTCGTGGTGCTGCCGGCCATCTACTTCTCGGCCCTCGAGGCCCTTGCCCATCTCGACGGGGACATCGACGAGATGCTCCGCCTGAACGAGGTTTCGGCGGGCAGGCGGGCGCTCGCGTTCGTCTGGCCGTCCATCCAGCCGTTCCTCCTGGCAACGAGCAGGCTCGTCGTGGGCATGAGCTGGAAGGCGGGTGTGGCAGCCGAGCTCATCGGAGCTCCCCTCGGGAGCATCGGCGAGAGAATCTACCAGGCGAAGATCCTCCTCGAGACGGCCGATCTCTTCGCGTGGACCTTCGTTGTGATTGCGCTGGCGTTCGCCTGCGAGAAGGCGTTCCTCGCCGTTCTGTCTGCCTCTTCGGGCTGGTCCCGGCAGTGGTCGGTCGCGGGGAGGGCCCAACGCACCGCCGTGGCCCCTCCTGCGCCCGAGGCGCTCGCCCTCCGCGACGTGACGGTCTCCTTCGACGGGCAGGTCGTCCTCGACCGCATCGACTGGCGGCTGGCGGCCGGCGGCCGTGCGTGCCTCCTCGACCCCTCCGGTGCCGGGAAGACCACGATGCTCGAGGCGCTCGCCCGCATCGTCCGCCCCGACTCGGGGACCGTGGAGGCGCCCTCGCGCCTCTCCATGGCCTTCCAGGAGCCACGACTGCTCGAGCGCATGAGCGCTCTGGACAACGTCCGCCTCGTCGCGGGGCGCGACCTCGACGTCGCGCTGGCCGGCGGCCTTCTTGGGGAGCTCCTTCCGGCCGAGGCCCTCTCTCGTCCCGTCTCGGAGCTCTCGGGCGGCCAGAGGCGGAGGGTCGAGCTCGTGCGGGCCGTCGCGAGGCCGTCGCAGGCGGTCCTGCTCGACGAGCCGTTCTCCTCGCTCGACCGCGCGACGCACGAGGCGGCGGCCGCGTTCGTGATTCGGCACCTGGCCGGCCGCACCCTCCTCGTGGCAACCCATGACGATGGCGACGCCCGCCTGCTCGGTGCCGAGGCGCAGCGTCCCCTCGTCGCGCCGGGGGCTTCCCGCAAAGGGCGCGCGGCCTCGTCGCCTGGTTGGCGAAGGTGACGCCCTACTGGTAGTGGAGCGACTCCACCGGGTCGAGGCGGGCGGCGCGACGGGCGGGGGAGTAGCCGAAGACGACGCCGATCGCGACGCTGATCCCCACGGCCGTGAGCACCGCGGCCGGCGAGATGGCTGGTGACATCGAGGCGAGCGACGGGCGCATCGCCCGCACGATGAGCGCGAGGCCCCACGCCCCGAGGTATCCCACGAGTATGCCGAGCAGCCCCCCGCACACGCACAGGGCGATGGATTCGAGGAGGAACTGCCTCGTGATGTCGGCGCTTCGCGCGCCGAGCGCCTTCCTGAGGCCAATCTCGCGGATGCGCTCGGTCACGTTGGTGAGCATCATGTTCATGATGCCGATGCCGCCGACGAGAAGCGAAATGCCGGCCACCGCGCCCATGATGAGCGAGAAGGCGCTCATGACGGTGTTGAACTGGTCGACCATCGACTGCATCGACATGACGGTGACCTCGTCGTCTGCCTTGTCGGCTGGAACGTTGAAGTACGAGACGAGGAACGTCTTGGTCGAGGCGGCGAGCGCCTCGGCGTCGACGTTCGGCTTCGCGTAGCCGATGATCTGGCTGATGCTCGCATCCGAGCCGATGATTCGCGACGTCGCCGTCTTGCGTGGCAGGTAGACGGTCTCGTACGAGCCCATCGAGAACCCAGACGACTCCGAGACGCCCACGATCGAGTACTCGTCGTTGCCCAGCTTGACGGTCTTGCCGACGACCTGGACATCCGCGTCGCCGAAGAGGTCCTTCACGGCGTTCTGGTCGATGATGGCGACCATGCCGCCTGCCTTCATCTCGGCGTCGGAGAAGAAGCGCCCATGGGCGAGCTTGATGCTCGAGGTGGTGAAGTATCCCTGGTCGACCCCCGTGATGGAGGCGTTGGCCGACTTCTTGCCCTGGGTGATGGTCGAGGTGCCGCTCACGGTGCCCGTGACGAGCTCGTATCCCGGCACCGAGAGCCGAATCCGCTCGAGGTCGCCCTCGGTCACGCTGCGTCCGGCGGAGACGCTGATGTAGATCTCGCGCGACTGGTTGAGGCCGAGCGAGCTGACGATGGTGTTCTGGATGCCGCCTATGAGCGCCGTCATCGAGATGACGGCGGCGATGCCGATGACGATGCCGAGGATGGTGAGCATGCTGCGGCCGCGGTTGGCGGTGAGTGCCTGCCAGGTCTCGTAGAGCAGGTCGCGTGCCCTCATGTCGTCCCCCTCCCGTGGGTCTCGCTTGCGGCGACGGCCTCGCGCTCCTGCTCGTCGGTGAGGATGTGGCCGTCCCTGATGTGCATCGTGCGGTCGGCCCACGAGGCGACTGTGGGGTCGTGCGTGATGAGGACGATGGTCTTGCCCTCGTCCCTGAGGCGCTCGAACGTCTCGAGCACCATCTGGCCCGTGGCGGAGTCGAGGTTGCCCGTGGGCTCGTCGGCGAGCACCACTGCGGGGTCGTTCACGAGGGCCCGCGCGATGGCGACCCTCTGCATCTGGCCGCCGGAGAGCTCGTTGGAGCGGTGGTCGAAGTACTCGACGGGCAGGGACACGCTGGAGAGGGCCTTGACGGCCCGTGGCTCGCGCTCCCTGACCGGGCAGTCCGAGTAGAGGAGGGGCAGCATGACGTTCCTCATCACCGTGGCGCGGGGGAGCAGGTTGAACGACTGGAACACGAACCCGAGCCGCGTGGCCCGTATCTCGGCGAGGTCGTCGTCGCCGAGGCGCGAGATGTCGAGGCCCTCGAGGCGATAGCTTCCCGACGTGGGGGTGTCGAGGCAGCCGAGGATGTTCATGAGGGTGGACTTGCCCGACCCCGAGGGGCCCATGATCGCGATGAACTCCCCGCGCTCCACGGTGAGCGACACCCCGCGCAGCGCATGGGTGAGTCCCGCTCCCGACTCGTAGATGCGATGCAGGTCGTGGACCTCAATGACGTTGACCATCTGCTACAGCCCCTCCGCCGAGGAGCTCGTGCCGGACGTTGCGCTCGAGGGGAGCACGACCGTGTCGCCCTCGCTCACGTTGCCCTCGATGGCCGCCTGCGAGGTGCTCGTGGCCTTCACGCTGACCACGCGCGTGTCGGTCGTGCCCCTCTGGGGGTCGGTGAGCACGGAGACGTAGGCGGTGCCGTCCCCGCCCGTCTGCACGGCGGCTGCCGGAACCATGAGGACATCGGGCAGCGTCAGCGTCGTGATGGCGACGCTGGCGGTCATGCCGGGCTTGAGTGCCGCGTCAGGGGAGGGGATGAGCAGGTCGACGGCATAGGTTGTCACGCCCGTCCCAGAGGCGGCCGTCGAGGTCGAGGTGGCCGTCGCGGCCGTGGCCGTGGTGGCGATGTTCGTGATGGCGGCGTCAGAGGTGACGTTGGGGAGTGCCGAGAACGTGGCCTTTGCCGCCTGGCCGACCGCGAGCTTCGACACGTCGAGCTCGTTCGCCTGGACGGTCACCTTCATCTGGGAGACGTCCGAGATCTGGATGAGCGGCGCCGTGGCCGTCGTCGACATCGTGGCGCCCGAGCTGACGGCCGTCCCCGCGACCGCGTTCACCGCGATGATCGTGCCGGCGGCGGGAGCGGTGACCGTGCGCTTGTCGGCCGTGGCGACGGCCTCGTCATAGGCCTCGTTCGCGGTCTGGAGGGCGATGTTGGCCCCATCCCTCGCGACGTCGGCCGAGTTGATCGCCCCCTGGAGCGTCGCCTTGTCGAAGGAGGCGACCTGACCGGTCGCGATGGTCTTGTTGTAGGCGTCGGCTGCCGAGTTGTAGGCGTTGATGGCGTTCTCGTAGGCGGTCTGGGCCGAGTCGACGCCGTTCTGTGCCGTCTTGACCTGCTGGGCCGCGTCGTTCACCGCCTTGTCGAGCGTGTCGTTCTTGAGGGTGAACAGGACGTCCCCGGCTTCCACGGTGTCTCCCACGGAGACCTTGACGGTGTCGATGATGCCGTCGACCTCGGGGGTGACGTTCGTCGACGAGACGGGCTCGACGGCGCCTGACGCGGTGACGGTGCTGGTGAAGGTCCCACGGGTCACGACGTCGGTGTCCATGGAGCTCATGGCGTTCGTGGAGGAGGAGCCCACCGACCTCGCGACGAGGGCGACGGCGACGATGCCCGCCGCGACGGCCGCGACGATGATCCCCCGCCTGACGGACTTCTTCCTCTTCTCCTGACGGTGCTTCTCGAGGGCCTGATAGGCGCTCTGCGCCTCGGGGTCGCCACCGTCGGGGGAGAGGACCTCGAGCTTCGAGGTCGGAGTCACGTCTGCCGGCGGGAGATCCAGGCCGGCCGTGCCCTCGGGCATGACCGGCGTTCCGTCCTGCTGGCCCTCGTTCTTGGTGTGCGACATCATGCCTGCCTTTCGTGGTCCATGCGTTTCCCAGGAAAGTGTATTCGATGTGGCTCCGTTGAGGTCGCGCACGGTGCCGATTGTTGCCTTACACTTCCGTAACCGAGTCTCTGACCAGCCGATCCATAAGGGAGGGGGCGGGCCATCGCATCCGGTGACCCGCCCCCTCGAGCATGTTCCTCTTGCCCTTGCCTAGGCGACCGGCTTCTGCGAGGCATAGAAGGTCGCCTTGTCGAACACCTGCTCGATCGTCTTCCCGTCGACGAAGGGAAGGGCCATGAACTCCCCCATGGTCTCGACGAGGTCGCTGCAGTCCGTGTAGTGGCCCTTCGCGTTGAGCCTGGACGTGTCCTGCGCGCGCCACGCCTGGAAGTTGGCATCGGTGAGGTAATAGAGCCGGTCGTCGACCTCCATGTAGGCGGAGTGATGCGCGTGGAGGTAGTCTGCGAGCTGATCGTATGCGATATCGAGCTTTTCCTCGGCCTGCTTTCCCATGTGCCATCCCTTTCGACGGTGCCTGACGAATTCCGCTAGTCCGAATGATAGCGAAGGGACCTGCTCAGAACCGACCGTGCGCGACGAGTTTCGCGAACGTCGCGCCTGCCTCTGCGGAAGGGTCCCAGCCTCCCTACAAGATGTACCCCTTGAGGTCCCCTGGTTGCCCCACGATGACGCGAGCGCCCCTCGCCTCGAGAAATTCCTCGCTCCTGTAGCCCCACCCGACGACGAGGCAGTCGACCCCCGCGTTCCTTGCGGTCTCGATGTCGACCTCGGAGTCGCCGACGTAGACGGCCTGGCTGCGCTCATGGCCGAGCTGCGCCAGGACGGCGTAGAGAGCGTCGGGCGCAGGCTTCCTGCGCACGCCCTCGCGCTCGCCGACGACCACGTCGAACAGCCCCGGCAGGAAATGGGCCACGAGCTTCTGCACGGCGAAGTCCGCCTTGTTCGAGACGAGCGCCGTCCGCACCCCCGCGTCGCGTATCGAGGCGAGCAGCTCCTCGATTCCGTCGTAGGGACGGGTGGCGTCCTGGCAGTGCTCGGCATAGTAGGACTTGAACTCGGCGAAGACGGCATCGGTCGTCTCTCGGTCCGTCCCCGCGGGAACCGCGGTCTCTATCAGGTTGCGGATGCCGTTGCCCACAATCGCCCGGACCCGCTCGGTGCCGAGGGCGGGGAGGCCGTGCGAGGCCAGGGCGTGGTCGGTCGCGGCGGCGAGGTCCCCTATCGTGTCGAGAACCGTTCCGTCCAGGTCGAACACTGCGACCGAATAGCCCATGACCCTCCCTTCGCCAGAGACCACCACCTGCCTTCGCCCCTTGTGGGGCGGTGCCTCGCGGCTAGGCCGAGGCCGCCGCGGACGTGCTCGCGGGGGAGGTCGCGGCATCGGGCAGGACCGCGGCATCGCCTGCCTTGACGTTTCCCTCGATGACGGCCACCTGCGCGTTCCTGGCCTTGACGCTGACCGTGCGGTTCTCCGTGGCGGCCGTGCTCGCATCGGTCTCCACCTGGACGAACGTGCTTCCGTCCGACGCGGTCTGGAGCGCTGCGACGGGCACGGTGAGAACGCCTGCCAAGGTCTGGTAGACGATGGTGGCGTTGGCGCTCATGCCGAGCTTGAGGCGCGCGTCAGGACTGGTGATGGGGAGGCTCACGGCGAAGGTCGAGCTGCCTGACGTCGTCGACGGGGTGGCGTCGCTCGAGATGTGGTCGACGCTCGTCTCGACGGAGAGGCTGGCGAGCGCCGGGAACGTGACCTTGGCGTACTGGTCCTCGGCCACCTTCTCGAAGTCGGACTCGCTCAGCTGCACCACGGCGACCATCTGCGAGACGTCGGACACCTGGGCGAGCGGCGTCTGGCCGGCGGCCGCGGCCGTGCCGGTCGTGGCCGCGTCGGAGGAGGTTGCCGCCGCGGAGGAGGCCAGGGACGAGCCTGCCATGACATAGGTCCCCGTGGTCGCGCCGAGCGCGGTGACGGTGCCGGACTGCGGGGCGGTCACCGTGCGCTTCTTGGCGGTGGCGACGGCGGTGTCATAGGTCTTCTGCGCGTTGTCGAGGGCGATCCCGGCGTTGGTGAGGGCGGTGTTCGCCTGGTTCACGGCGTTCTCGAGGGTCGCCTTGTCGAAGCTGGCGGTCTTTCCGGCGGCGATGGCCTTGTTGTAGGCGTCGGCGGCGGTGTTGTAGCTGTTCGTCGCGGTATCTGCCTGCGCCTGCGCGGCGTCGAGGGTGTTCTGGGCCATGTCGAGCTGGTTCTGTGCCTGGTCGACGGCCGTGTCGAGGTCGTCGTTCTTGAGGGTGAACAGCACGTCGCCGGCCTGGACCGCCTGTCCCTCGCTCACCTTGATCGATTCGATCGTCCCGCTCACCTCGGGGGCGACGTTCTTCGAGGAGAGCGCCTGCACCGTCCCCGTCGCCGAGACGGTGTTGGTGAAGTCGCTCTTGTAGACCGCCGTCGTGTTGAGCTTGGCCACGGGCGCGGGCTCCTCGGCCGGCTTGCGCGTCATCGCGAAGGCGGCGACGCCGACGAGGGCCACGATCGCGATCGCGATGCCGGCGACGGCGAGGGTCTTCCTGCTCTTGCGACGCCGGTCGACCTCCGACTCGCTGACCCCGTAGATGGAGCCCGTGCCCTCCTGGTCGCTGATCTTGGGGACGGGCAGGGGCGACACGACGGGGGACGTCCGCTCGGTCTCGTCGGCCGTCGGGAAGGCGGCGTGCCGCGCATCGAGGCTTCCGGTGGCGCTGTCGGTACGAAGGGAGGAGTGCTTGCCTTCCGGCATCATGATGGTCTCTTTCTCTGTGCGAGGCTGTCCGGTCAGGGGCATGTCGTTTGCGGTTCGTTTCAGGAGCCACGGCCTAACCATGTCTGCCGCCGAGGCAGGCGCGACATGTCCAGTCAACTAAATGATAGCGTTTCTGCAGGGAGAAAGGTAACCGCAATCTAGGCCACGAGGGCGGCCCGACCCAAGCCGGGCACGGCTCCCGCATCCCCGCGCGGCGAAGTCGTGTCCTGGCGATTCTCGGGAGCCTGCCGACAAGGGCGCAGGCAGCTGCTATCATGAGGACTCGCGTGCGCGCTCGGCGCCGTCTACGCCCCGCGCGCCGTCTGTTCGAGAGCCGCCCGTAACGGCACGGGGCGGCACAGACGAGAGGAACGAATCGCATGGACCTGCACTCCCTTCACACCCATACCGCGGGCGAGCTGCGCCGCGGCGACATCGGTACGACTGTCACCCTCACCGGATGGGTCTGGCGCCGTCGCGACCATGGCGGCCTCATCTTCGTCGACCTGCGCGACCGCGCGGGCGTGACGCAGCTCACCTTCGACCCCGAGCACTCGGGCGGCGTCGCGTTCCACGCGGCCGAGACCATCCGCACCGAGTGGCCCATCCTCGTGACGGGCACCGTGCGCGAGCGTCCCGAGGACACCGCGAACCCCAAGCTTCCCACCGGCGAGGTCGAGGTCCTGGTCTCGAGCATCGAGGTGCTCAACCACTCCAAGACGCCCCCCTTCCCGATCGAGGACGACCTCGACACGGCCGAGGACGTTCGCCTGCGCTATCGCTACCTCGACATCCGCCGTCCGCTCATGATGCACAACCTCAAGGTGAGGAACGACTTCACCTTCGCGATCCGCCAGGCCCTGCACGCGGGCGAGTTCATGGAGGTCGAGACCCCCATCCTCTTCAAGTCGACCCCCGAGGGCGCCCGCGACTTCATCGTCCCCTCCCGCACGCAGCCCGGCCACTTCTATGCCCTGCCGCAGTCGCCCCAGCTCCTGAAGCAGCTGCTCATGGTCTCGGGCGTCGAGCGCTACTACCAGGTGGCCAAGTGCTTCCGCGACGAGGACCTGCGCGCCGACCGCCAGCCCGAGTTCACCCAGGTGGACGTCGAGATGAGCTTCGTCGACCAGGACGACGTCATGGAGGAGATGGAGCAGGTCCTCTCGGCCGCCTTCGCGGCGGTGGGAGTCGAGCTGCCCAGCCCGCTTCGCCGCATCCCGTTCTGGGAGGCCATGGACACCTACGGATCGGACAAGCCCGACACCCGCTACGGCATGCTCCTGCATGACGTGACGGACGTGTTCAAGGGCTCGAAGTTCAAGGTGTTCTCGGGCGCGGCGAACAAGGACGGCCAGGTCGTCAAGTGCCTGAACGCCAAGGGTGCCGGCAAGTGGCCCCGCGCCCAGATCGACAAGCTCGAGGACGTCGCCAAGACCTTCGGCGCCAAGGGCCTGGCCTGGATCGCCTTCCGCGAGGACGGCTCGGTGAACAGTCCCATCGTGAAGTTCTTCTCCGACGAGGAGATGGCGGCGGTCAAGGCCGCGGCGGAGGTGGAGCCGGGCGACCTCGTGATGTTCGCCGCCGGCCCGCGCCGGTCCTCCGACGAGATCCTCGGCGGCATGCGCGTCCACATGGCAAACGCCCTCGACGTGCCACGCGAGGGCCACGACTTCCTCTGGGTGGTCGACTTCCCGATGTTCAAGTACGACGAGGAGTCCAAGCGCTACGGCGCCGAGCACCACCCCTTCACCCAGCCCGTCGTCGAGGACCTCGACAGGATCGAGTCCGACCCGCTCTCGGTGGGCTCCTACACCTACGACTTCGTGATGGACGGCTTCGAGGCGGGCGGCGGCGGCATGCGTATCCACAACGCCGACCTCCAGATGCGCGTCCTGCGCCGGCTCGGCTTCGACGAGGAGCGCGCCAAGGCGCAGTTCGGCTTCCTCATGGAGGCCCTCGCGTTCGGCGCGCCTCCCATGGGCGGCTTCGCGCTGGGGCTCGACCGCGTCTGCATGCTGCTCTGCGGGAGCGACTCCATCCGCGACGTGATGGCCTTCCCCAAGACGAGCTCGGGCTCCGACCTCATGAGCGCGGCGCCCAGCGAGGTCTCGCCGAGGCAGCTCAAGGAGGTCTCCCTCCGCGTTATGTAGCGCCGTGCCAGGGGAATGAATGCCTCCCCGGCCGCATGGCCGAACCGCCTTCGGGCCGATGGCTTCTGTCGTGGCGCATTCGCGCCGAGGCGGGCCGTCGGCCCGATTCTTGTCTGGAGGACGTATGAGGGAATTTCTGAGCGTGGGGATCGGCGGGTTTCTCGGCAGCGTCTCACGGTGGGGGATAGGGCTCTGCCTCCGGGCGCTCATGCCGGGGCTCCCGCTGGGGACGTTCGTGGCGAATGCCATCGCCGCCCTGGTCATCGGGCTCGTGACGGGCCTCGACCTCGCAAGCCCGCTGCCAGCCGAGGTGCGGCTCTTCCTGGCGGTGGGCCTCTGCGGGGGCCTCTCCACCTTCTCGACGTTCAGCTCCGAGACGTTCCAGCTGACCGAGGCGGGAAACCTTGCGGGCGCGGCGGCGAACGTCGTCCTCAACCTGGGCGTCTGTCTCGCGCTGGTGTGGGTGGGGCTGCTCGTCGCCCGTTCCGTCGCCGCGGCGTGATGCCCCCGAGCCGTCGGGGTCTGCTGCAGAAAAAAGCAGCCTGTGGCACGGATTCCAGCCCCAAGGGGCCTTTTCCCGGGGAAACGACAGCCTGTGGACCACAGCCTGCAAAATCCTGTGATCGGGCAGGAACGGGGACTCGCGAACGCGAATCCAGGCAGGGCGGGCCTCCCGCGTGCGGCCTCGCTCCGAACGGGGTACATTGGAGTCTGAGTTTTGACTCGGGTTTGAAAAAATGTTCCCGTGCGAAAGGAAGCGTCACATGGCAGTGTCGTTCGAAGGCTTCTACACCAAGCTCCAGCATGCCGGCATCGTTCCGATGGCGAGCCTCGCGAGGGGCGGCGACGCGGCCAGGCTCGCCGACGTCGTGGCCGCCTCCGGGCTTGCCGCCCTCGAGGTCGAGCTCATGAGCGCAGACGCGCTCGATGCGGTACGGGCGGCCAGGGCCGCCCATCCCGAGCTGCTCCTGGGCGTCGGCACCGTCCGCTCCACCGACCAGGCCGACGCCGCCGCGGAATGCGGCGCGGACTACGTCTCGACCCCGTCCTTCGACGCGGCCCTCGCCGAGCATTGCATCGCCCGGGGCCTGCCCTGCATCCCCGTGACGGTCGACGAGGGCGGCATCTTCAAGGCGGACCGCCTCGGCCTCACGGCGACGGGCATCATCCCAGCGAACGACTCGGGCGCACTCGGCAGCATCGAGCGCTTCTCGGCCGCGTTCGGTGGGCACCTCTTCATGCCGCGCGGAGGCGTGACGGCCGAGAATCTTGCCGTCTACCTGCGATCCGATGCGGTCATCGCCTGTGGTTCGCCAGACTGGCCCACAGCGCCCGCCCTTCTCGAGGCAGGGGAGTACGACGCGATCGCGGCGTCCTGCGCTCAGGCGGCCACCGCTCTGGCGGCCGCCCGGGGCTAGCGTCGCGACCAGCCCGAGGGCCCTTCCGGGTTGTCCCCTGGCTCCGTGCGGCTATCATCGAGGTGCGCTGAGAAGACGGATGCGAGGAGCCGACATGCCAGACCTGACGACGCAGTACCTGCCGAGCTACACCATGGGCCCTGATGCCTACCAGGCGATTCCCGCCATCTGCTCCCGTCTGGGCAGCAAGGTCGTCGTCATCGGCGGCGAGCGGGCCCTCGCGGCCGCCCGTCCGGCGCTCCATCCCGTCCTCGGGGAGGGCGACCTCGAGGTCCTGGGCGTGCTCGTCTACGGCCATGAGGCCACGTTCGACAACGTCGGGCGCCTCGCATCCGAGGGGGCCGTGGCGGCTGCCGACGTCATCGTCGCCGTGGGCGGCGGCAAGTGCATGGACACGTGCAAGACGCTCGGCAACCGGCTGGGAAGGCCGGTCCTCACCCTTCCCACCATCGCCTCGAACTGCGCGCCCGTCTCGGCCATCAGCATCATGTACAACGATGACGGCAGCTACCGCGAGACCGTCGAGCTGCCCGGCCCGGCCGCCCACTGCTTCATCAACACGCAGGTCATCGCCGATGCGCCGGATCGATACCTCTGGGCGGGCATAGGCGACACCCTCGCCAAGCACTACGAGGTCTCGTTCAAGATGAGGGGGGACGAGCTCGACTACCCCCGTCAGCTCGGCCTGGCCATCTCGACCATGTGCGCCGATCCCCTGGCCGCCTCGGCCCCGTCCGCGCTCGCGGACGCCCGCGCCCATAGGGCCACGTCTGGCCTCGAGAGCGTCGTGGCGACCATCGTGGTCTCCACGGGGCTGGTCTCGGGCCTCGTGGGCCAGACCTACAACTGTGCCCTTGCCCACTCCCTCTACTATGGGCTCACCTCGATCGCGACGGTCGCCGACGAGCACCTCCACGGGGAGGTCGTGGCCTACGGGCTGCTCGTGCAGCTCGTTCTCGACAAGCAGGACGACGCCCTGCGCAAGCTCCTCGGCACCTATCGCGAGACGGGGCTCCCCACGCGCCTCGGCGACATAGGCCTCTCGTTCGACGACGACCTCTCGGGCGCGCTCGAGGTGGCCGCGAGTCACAAGGACCTCGCCCACACCCCCTATCGCATCAGCGCGCGGATGATCCTCTCGGCCATGCGCGAGCTCGACGGGAGGCAGGGGTAGGGGAGGGGCCGGGGCCTAGCGCCGGGGGAGCGGCACGGCGGGCTTGCTGCCCTCCGGCCCGTGCAGCACGAAGTACTGCGGGAAGTCCGCCACGAGCTCGTCGTAGAAGCTCATGTAGCCGTTGAGGTGGCGCGAGATCAGGGCGGTCAGCTCCTCGTCGGAATGCCCGCCGGAGGCGAGCACGTCGTAGATCTCCGCATGGTCGTGGGCGTCGAGGACGTCGTAGCCATAGAGCAGCCCGATGGTGCGGAACCGCTCGTAGGGGGTCGAGGACTTCTGGACGAGCTCCCACACGTAGGCCTTGTCGGCGGCGGCGAAGACGATGCGGTGGAACTCGTTGTCGAGGTCGAGGAAGCGGTTGAACACCTCGGCGCTGTTGCCCGACGCCGCGGTCCTGCGCTGCTCGGAGACGTTGTCCGCGAGCAGCCGGAGGTCGGCCTCGGACATGTTGCCCTGCAGCTGGGAGAACACGAGGGGCTCGAGGGCGCGCCTGAGGAAGGTGCACTGACGCAGGATGCTCACGTCGATGCAGGACACGTGCGTCGCGCTCTGGGCGGCGACGTCGACGAGCCTCCTGTCGCGGAGCAGCCCCACCGCCTCGTGGACGGGGGTGCGCGAGAGGTCGAGCCTCTGGGCTATCGAGTTCTCGCGGATGATCGAGCCGGGCTGCACGTAGAGCATGAGGATGTTGTACTCGAGGAGCCGGTACACGTAGGCAGAGCCCGACTCGCCGGACCTCCTCGGCAGGATGGTCATGCACTCCGCCGCGTCGATGCCGCCACGTGGCGAGGCGATGTAGGGGTTGTTCTTGGGCATGGTTCCTCCTGCCGCCGGGGCCCATGATGAGAAGAATAGCACTGGACTGATATGCATGTGCTCATTCTGAGGCCCATTGCGCGCTCGTTCGCGGTCGCATATCGTAATCCCGGAAACGCCGTCACCCGTCTGGAGAGGCTCGCATGGGCTCCGTTGACGTCATCATAATCGCGCTCGTCGTCTCGGCGGCGGCCTATCTCCTCTGGGACCTGCTCCGGCCCGTCGGGCACGTACCACTGCGTGGGCTGCGCGTCGGCCGACGCCTGCTCCGTCGCCCGCACGGGGAAGGGCCGCTGCCCCGCTGCCGAGCAGATGGCCCTCGATGCCGAGCGCGCCGCCCGGCGAAGGAAGGGCCGTTAGCCCATCCGGCGACCTCTCGTGACGATAGAAACAGAGCCGAAACAACAATATGAAACACTAGCGGCGCATGGTGGGGCCCTCGTGCCCGGCACACATCCGTCGTCTGTGAGGTAGCACGATGACCAACGAGCAGAACATCGACTTCGTACTGCGTACCGTCGAGGAGCGCGACGTACGCTTCGTCCGCCTTTGGTTCACAGACGTCCTGGGAAACCTCAAGTCGTTCGCCATCTCGCCCGAGGACCTCGAGGAGGCCTTCGAGGAGGGCATCGGCTTCGACGGCTCGGCCGTCGACGGCTTCGCGCCGCTCGAGGAGTCGGACATGCTCGCCTTCCCTGACCCCGAGACCTTCCAGATCCTGCCCTGGCGTCCCAAGTCGGATGCCGTCGCGCGCGTGTTCTGCGACATCAAGACCCCGTCGCGCAAGCCGTTCGACGGCGATCCCCGCGCCTGCCTCGAGCGCATGGTGAGGACGGCCGACGAGCGCGGCTTCGTGCTCAACGTCGGCCCGGAGATCGAGTACTTCTACCTGGCCAACACGGTCACCCCCGAGCCCCTCGACGACGCCGGCTACTTCGACCTGACCCCCGCGGACTCCGCCCGCGAGCTGCGGCGCAACACGACGCTCGCCCTCGAGAAGATGTCCATTCCGGTGGAGTACTCCTACCATGCCGTCGCCCCCTCGCAGAACGGCGTCTCGCTCAGGTTCGCCGAGGCGGTCGACTGTGCCGACAACATCATGACCGCGCGGCTGGTCATCAAGCAGGAGGCGGTCGACAACGACCTCTTCGCCTCGTTCATGCCCAAGCCCTTCCCCGACGCCGCCGGCTCGGCGATGTTCCTGCACGAGTCCCTCTTCGACCACGACGGCAACAACATCTTCTGGGGCTCGGACGCCGACGACGGGTGTCACCTCTCCGCCGTCGCCCGCCACTACGTGGCGGGGCTGCTCAAGTACGCCCCCGAGTACTCGCTGGTCACCAACCCGACGGTGAACTCCTACAAGCGCCTCATCCCCAACGGGCAGGTCCCGGTCTATGCCACGTGGGGCCGCAAGAACCGCTCGGCGCTGGTCCGCGTGCCCATCTACAAGCCGGGCAAGCACCTCTCGACCCGCGTCGAGCTGAGGAGCCCCGACCCCACGGCCAACCCCTACCTGGCCTTCGCGGTGACGCTCGCGGCCGGCCTCAAGGGCATCGCCGACGAGCTGCCCCTGCAGCCCGAGTCGACCCTCGACGACGCGAACGCCACCGATTCCGACCTCAGGCACCGCGGCTTCCGTCGCCTCCCGCGCACCCTCGGCGAGGCCATCGAGTCCTTCGCGGGGAGCGACCTCATGCGCGAGGACCCTCGGCGACCACATCTTCGAGTACCTCCTCGAGGCCAAGTCGGCCGAGTGGGCGGACTTCTCCTCGGCCGTCACCGACTGGGAGTGCGAGCACTACTACGCCGGCTTCTGATGCCGCCCTTCCGTACCGTGAATAGGGAAAGTCGCTTCTATGCAATGGCCTGTATGAAGCAAGATGAGAGGGTCTTCGAGGCGAGAATAAGACCGTTCCTATGCGAGCCGTTTGTGTCCACCTCGTAACATATCGGCCTTGCCTGGCACGGTCGCCCGCGGTTTGTCCACACTGGCTCACATGCGGTCGTCGGCTCTACGGCGGCCACGGGGAACGCACGTTGAACGAGAGGGGAAGCACATGAAGAAGAACGCCAGGCTCGCCGTGGTCGTCGCGTGCGCCATGACGGCGCTGCTCGCGGTCGCCGGGCTCGCGGGATGCTCCGGATCGTCCACGGGGTCGAGCGCGTCCTCGAGCGCGAGCACGTCGAGCTACACGCTCGTGAACGCGGGCAAGCTCACGGTCGAGTCCGACCTCGCCTATCCGCCGCTCGAGTCGGTCAACGCCCAGACCAGCAAGCCCGAGGGCTTCACCGTCGACATGCTGAGCGCCATCTGCTCCAAGATGGGCATCGAGCTCAACTACCTGCCCGCCCAGAAGTTCGACAACATCATCCCGTCGATCAAGCAGGGCGGCAAGGCCGACGTGGGCGCCTCGAGCTTCACGATCACCGACGCCCGCAAGCAGGAGATCGACTTCACCGACTCCTACATGGACTCCAACCAGGGCATCGTGACGAAGGCGGACTCGAGCGCGACCACCGCCGACGCGCTCAACGTCGAGGGCATGAAGATCGCCGTCCAGAGCGGCACCACGGGCGAGGAGTGGGTCCAGGAGAACCTTCCCAAGGCCACCTGCGTGCCCCTCGACGACACGATCGGGGCGATGAACGGCTGCGAGGCCGGCCAGTACAACGCCGTGGTCGCAGACCTGCCGGTCATGAGCTACATGTGCAAGAACTCCTACACCGACCTCAAGGTGGCCAAGGAGATCCCCACCGGGGAGCAGTACGGCATCGTGGTCTCGAAGGACAACCCCGGTCTCACGGCTGCCATCAACAAGGCGCTCCAGGAGATCAAGGCCGACGGCACCATGGACTCGCTCGAGAAGAAATGGTTCGGCCAGACCCTATAGGACGACGTGAGGAAATGATCGCATGACGCAACGGAACACATCGTTGGCGCGGCGCATGGCGCAGGCACTGGTTGCCTGCGCCGTCGCCGTGTCGATGGCCTTCTGCGTGGGGGTGGCCCTGGCGCCTGCAGGCGCGCAGGCCCTCACCACGAACAAGGCGACGGCCCGTCCCAACGAGCAGGGCGGCGACGGGGTCATCGGCGGAGAGAACACCCGCCTCACCTGGGAGGGGACGGTGGACGCCGGCGAGCAGGTGGAAAGCATCACCCTATCGCTTCCCGAGGGAGCCTCCTTCGACGGCTCGACCACGCGCATCACCGTCCTCGAGGGGCTCAACCGGGTCTCGGTCGACGGCACGGCGACGCCTGCCGGCGACACCCTGAAGGTGTCGTTCGCGACCCCCATACCCGAGGGGTCGCTCCTGCGCCTCGAGGTCACCGACATGAAGTTCCCGGAGGCGGGCGGCGACTACGCGGTGGGAGGCAGCTACGTCAACCAGGCCGGCCAGACCGAGGCCCTGAACGACTCGCCCACCGTATCGGTCATCGCCAACACCCCGCTCCAGCGCGTCGTCACCTGGCTCGACGGGCAGGCATGGGTGAGCGCGTGGAACTCCAACGCGTTCCTCGGCATGTTCCTCAAGCCGCAGCTCATCGTGACCTCGCTGGCCACGCTCTTCCCGGGATGGCTCCTGTGCCTGCTCATCGTCATCGTGGCCTACCCGTTCGCCATCGCGTTGGGCCTCGCCTTCGCCTTCATGAAGATGAGCCGCCACAAGCCGGTCCGCGCGATCGCCATCGTCTACATCAACGTCCTGCGCGGCACGCCTCTGTTCCTGCAGATCTACATCGCGTTCTTCGGCCTGCCCATGCTCGGGGTCAACATCAACAACACCATCCTCGGCATCGTCGTGATGGCCATCAACTCGTCGGCCTACCTGGCGGAGATCTTCCGTGCCGGCATCGAGTCGATTCCGGTCGGGCAGTACGAGGCGGCGGCGAGCCTCGGCATGAACCGCAGCCAGACGATGGTCTCGATCATCCTGCCGCAGACCGTCCGCCGCGTGATCCCCACGGTCACCAGCGACTTCATCATGTCCTACAAGGACACGTCGCTCCTCTCCTCGGTGGGCGTCATGGAGCTCATGATGTTCGCCAAGAACCTCACCACGGTCTCCGGCAACATCACCCCCTACATGGCGGCGGCGATCTTCTACCTCATCGTCACCCTGCCGCTCAGCAAGGTCGTGGGCAACATCGAGAAGCGCCTCGCCCATGCCGAGAAGGGCACGGGCCCACGTCCCAAGACCACAGGGGAGGCTACCGAGAATGCCTAGGAAGAAGCACGTGAGCGTCGACATCCCCGAGGTTCCGCCCGCGCTCTCCGCGGAGGAGGCGGCGGCGCGCGCCTACGAGCACGACAAGCCGCTCACCAAGCACAGCTTCGAGTCCCACGAGCATCCCATCGTGCGCATCGAGCACCTCAACAAGAGCTTCGACGAGACCCTCGTCCTGAAGGACGTCAACCTCGACGTGTGGCCGGGCGAGGTCGTGGTCGTGCTCGGCCCCTCGGGCTCCGGCAAGTCGACGATGCTGCGCTGCATCAACCTGCTCGAGACGCCAACCGCCGGCCACATCCTGATCGAGGACGAGGAGATAACGGGCTCGGGCAAGACCGACGTCAACAAGCTCCGCCAGAACCTCGGCATGGTGTTCCAGAGCTTCAACCTGTTCCCGCACCTCACGGCCAAGGAGAACGTCATGATCGGCCAGACCAAGGTGCTGGGCAAGACCAAGGAGGAGGCCGAGAGGGAGGCGCTGGTCCAACTCGATGCCGTCGGCCTGGGCGATCGAGCCGACTTCACCCCCGCGCAGCTCTCGGGCGGGCAGCAGCAGCGCGTGGCCATCGCCCGCGCCGTGGCCATGCATCCCGACGTGCTCCTCTTCGACGAGCCCACCTCGGCCCTCGATCCCGAGCTCGTGCGCGGCGTCCTCGACGTCATGCGCGACCTGGCCGAGAACGGCGGCATGACCATGATCGTGGTCACCCACGAGATGGGATTCGCCCGCGACGTGGCCGACCGCGCCGTGTTCATGGAGGATGGCGTCGTGGTGGAGCAGGGGCTCCCCGAGAACGTCTTCGACCATCCCGAGAACGAGCGCACCGCCGAGTTCCTGGGAAGCATCCAGGCCAAGTAGCCTTCCAGGCAGCTTCCCCGACGTGCGCCTCTGGTCAGTGTGACCAAAGGCGCACGTTTTCGTGACGGAGCTGTTACGTCACGGGTGCAGTATCCGTCTGGAAACATGTGGGTCCGACACTGCGAAACGTAGGCGAACCGTTCGCAGAGGAGGTCTCCCATGGTCGTGCGTCATCATCCCTCCGCAGACGGCTACTACGCTCCGGGCGAGGGCTGGCCGGAGGACAGGAGCGCCGTCAGCGTCGATTTTCGTCAGGAGGCGGCGGAGGCGCCGTCCGTCGGAGCGAGCGACTCACCTGCCGCAGGCAATGACCTGTGGTATTCTCAGAACAATGCCTCGGATGTTCCATCGGTTGGCGAGAGGCAGAGATTCTGGGGGTCGCAGACGATGCACCATAAGAACATCCTGCTCATCTCCCGCACGACGCGTCATCACGAGCGTATGCGCGAGGTCTCGCATGCCCTCGACGTGTCCACGCTGCTCTCCACCCCAGACACGTTCGACCAGGCCATCACCTCTGGCCATGACTTCGACCTCGTGATCCTCGACGTGGGCGGCATGACCAGCGACCTCATGAACCGCGTCGACGCCTACGTCATCGACAACGGCTGCATCCCGATGCTGCTCGTCGTCGACGAGGAGAAGCTCCCGAGCCTCCGCATCCCGGTGCAGGGCCGTGCCGACTTCATCCTCTCCTCGGCGGGGGAGTCCGAGTTCGAGGTGCGCATGTCGCAGCTCCTCTGGCCCGGCGAGGAGAACACCCCCTCGGACATCATCTCGATCGACAACATGACCATCAACCTGGCCACCTACCAGGTCTATGTCGACGAGAGGCCCGTCGACCTCACCCTCATGGAGTACTCGCTGCTGAGCTTCCTGGCCACGCACCCCTCTCGTGCCTACTCCCGCGAGGCGCTCCTCCACCGCGTGTGGGGCTTCGAGTACTGCGGCGGCACCCGCACGGTCGACGTGCATGTGAGGCGCGTCCGCTCGAAGGTGGGCCCGCAGGTCGCGGCACACATCGCGACGGTGCGTGGGGTGGGCTACCTCTTCAAGCTGTAGGCCGCCTAATGCCCCGCCTGCATGAAAATGCAGGCCATGGCACGGATTGCGGCCGATTCGCCGCATTTTCAGCGCCGAGTCACAGGCTGTGGCTCCATGGGTTGAGAAAACCTGTTCGATTACCGGGCGGTGCGGGGGCATGCCCGCCCGTCCCCGTCTTTCAGTTGCCTGTAAGCATCACGCTTTTTCGGAAACGCCTCCTGCCGTCCGTGTCCTCGCGCGTGCGCCGCGTGCGCGCGAGGGGTACAACAGACTGGTGCCAGAAGCGTCCATACGGCAGGAAAGGTGAATATGATGGATGACAACACGCAGGGAAGACCCCCTGTGCCAGGGCAGACCGGAAGCAGTCGGCCCACCAGGACGGAGTCGACGTCCCAGATCCCGACGCCGCCGACGACGCAGATGCCCCAGTCGGGCTTCTCCTACCAGGCGCCGGCGGATGCCACCTCGAACTATGCGCATGTTCCCGACGAGCCCTCCTTCCAGGAGCCCCGTCAGGGCGACTCCGGCAAGCCCGGCAAGGGCGGCGGCAGGCCCGTCCTCGCCGCCATCCTCGGCGGCGTCATCGGCGCGGCGCTCCTCTTCGGGATCCTCACGTTCACCGGAGCGCTGAGCAAGGGCACGACGGCCGCCTCGTCGTCGGCGGGTCAGTCCATCTCGATCAACGCCTCCACGACGGACGCCACCGTCGCCCAGGCGGTCTCTGCCAAGGCCCTGCCCAGCGTCGTCTCCATCTACATCGAGACCTCTTCGGGCTATGGCATCGGCTCGGGCGTCATCCTCGACACGCAGGGCCACATCCTCACGAACTACCACGTGGTCGACGGCGCGAGCACGATCCAGGTGAACACGTCCGACGGCCTCAGCTACGACGCGACCGTCGTGGGCTCCGACGAGTCGAGCGACCTCGCCGTCATCAAGATCGACCCAGGCTCCGCCGCCCTGACCCCCATCGAGGTGGGCGACTCGAGCGCGCTCGTCACGGGCGACTGGGTCATGACCATCGGCAGCCCCTATGGCCTCGACCAGTCGGTCTCCGCTGGCATCGTGAGCGCGCTCTACCGCTCGACCATGATGGCCAGCACCACCGGCACGACGATCTACGCCGACCTCATCCAGACCGACGCGGCCATCAACTCGGGCAACTCCGGCGGTGCCCTCGTGAATGACCAGGGCAAGCTCGTGGGCATCAACTCCCTGGTCGAAAGCTCGAGCGGCGCGAACGCCGGCATCGGCTTCGCCATCGACGGCAACTATGCCATCAAGGTCGCCAACACCATCATCGCCGGCAAGACGGTCGAGCACGCCTACCTCGGCGTCACGCTCCAGACGGTCACCTCCTCCAACGCCAAGGTCAACAACCTCTCCACCGACTCCGGCGCCTATGTGACCTCCGTCGTCGACGGGAGCGCCGCCGCGACCGCGGGTCTCCAGAAGGGCGACATCATCACCAAGATCGACGGCGAGCAGATCGGCTCCTCGAGCGCCGTCATCCTCGCCGTGCGCAAGCATGACGTGGGCGACACGATGGAGATTACCTACATGAGGGGCACCGCCGAGAGCACCATCACGGTGACGCTCGGATCCGACGGCGGGAAGAACCTCTACTCGAACAACAGCTCCAACTCGAACGCCTACGGCTACGGCTACGGCAACAGCGGCTCCGGCTCGGGCTCCAGCTCCGGCTCGGGCACGAACGGGTACGGCTCGGGCTCCGGCTCGGGCAGCACGTCGTCGTGGTCGAGCTCGATCTATGTCGACGAGAACCAGGCCGTCGACGACGGTACCGTGACCTACTCGGCATAAGCCGCGGTCCCGGATGCCAAGGCCCCGTCGCAGCGATGCGGCGGGGCTTTTTCCGTCCGGCCCTTCGGGTACCATGGGCGTGTCGGAAGGGGAGAGATGCGCTTCGTTCACACGTCGGATCTGCACCTGGGGCGTCGGCTCGGCCAGATGCCCCTCGGGGACGACACGGCCCACATGCTCGACCAGCTTGCCGCGGCCGTCCTGTCGAGCGGGTCGGAGGCCGTGGTCGTGGCGGGCGACGTGTTCGACTCGCCCGTCCCTCCCGAGGCCGCCGTGCGCCAGTGGGACGGCTTCGTCTCGCGCCTTGCCAGCGACAAGGTCCCCTGCCTCGTGATCGCCGGCAACCACGACTCCGGCGCCCGCCTCGCGTTCGGGCACGAGCTCATGGCGCGGGCGGGGCTCCACCTCGCGGGGTCGCTCTCCGGGGAGGTGAGCCACGTGAGGCTCGGCCACGGCGACGATGCCGCCACGTTCTGGCTCGTCCCCTTCGTCCGGCCGGCGGACGTCCGTCCATGGGCACAGGCCGAGGGCATCGAGGCGCCGTCCGTCGCCACCTTCGGGGAGGCCCTCCGCGTCGTCCTCGACGCGGTGCGGAGCCATCCCGCGTTTGCCGAGGGCGCCAACGTCCTCGTCTCGCACCAGTTCGTCACCGTCTCGGGGGCGGGCCCCGCGCGCAGCGATTCGGAGCGCCTCACGCTCGGCACGGTCGACAACGTCGACGCCTCCGTCTACGAGGGCTTCGACTACGTCGCCCTCGGCCACATCCATCGTCCCCAGCGCGTCGGGTCCGACCGCATGCGCTATGCGGGCAGCCCCCTCAAGCTCTCTGCCTCCGAGGCCCGCTATGCCAAGTCGTTCGTCGTGGTCGACGTCGGGCGCACGGGGCGTCTCCGCCCGTCTCGAACCCGTGGTGCCGCTGCACGACTTCCGCGAGATCCGCGGATCTGTCGACGACCTCGTGAGACAGGGCTCCGATGAGCCCGAGCCCGTCCGGCAGGACTTCGTCAGCGCCACGGTGACGGACGACGACGCCATCGACGTCGCGAGCAGGCTGCGGCGCGTGTGGCCCAACCTCGCCCAGGTCTCCTTCGACAACGCCAGGACGAGGGCCGAGGGCGCGCGCTCCGTCGAGACGCTCGAGCAGGCCGCGGAGGACCTTCCCCAGCTCTTCGGCGAGTTCTTCTCGCTGCCAGGCCGGCCGCGAGCTCAACGACGCGGAGCGGGCGCTCGCCCTCGAGGCCCTCGGACGGGCGGGAGGCGATGCGGCATGAGGCCACTCTTCCTCGTCATCCGCGCCTTCGGACCCTTCGCGGACACCTGCGAGGTCGACTTCTCGCGATACGGCGACCATGGCCTGTTCCTCGTCTGCGGCGACACCGGGTCGGGCAAGACCACGATCTTCGACGCGATCTCGTATGCGCTGTTCGGCAGGACCTCGGGAGACGAGCGCGAGGTGTCCACCGTGCGCAGCCAGTTCGCCGGCGACGAGACCCCGACGTCGGTCTCGCTCGAGTTCGAGCATGCCGGCAAGGTCTATCGGGTCGAGCGCTCGCCGCAGCAGCAGCTCAAGCGCAGGAGGCGCGGCAGGGCCGGACAGGGCTCCTCCCTGGCGGGACGTGCCGCCTCGGTCTCGCTGACGTGCGGCGACGCGCTCCTCGCCTCGAGCGAGCGTGACGTCAGGAGCTCCATCGAGCGCATCCTCGGCCTCGACTACCATCAGTTCCGCCAGGTCACCATGATCGCCCAGGGAGCGTTCCGCGACCTCATCTGCGCCGAGCCGCAGGAGCGCGAGGCCGTGCTGCGCCAGGTCTTCTCGACGCGTGACATCCAGGGCTTCCAGCTGTGCCTCGCCGCCGCCTCCAAGGAGGCGGCGGTCGCGCTCTCGGAGGCGCGGCAGCGCTTCGACATGGTCGCCGGCCAGTTCGACGTGGGGCCCCTTCCCGAGGGCGACCCCCGCGTGGGGGCGATCCGCTCGGAGCGACCCTCCCTCGAGCCCGCGTCGACGCTCTCCGCCGCCGAGCAACTCCTCGCGCTGCAGCGCGAGGAGGGCACGCGCCGTGCCGAGGAGCTCGCCTCCGCCCGTGACGCCATGCTGGCCGCCCGTGACGCGGAGCATGCTGCCGCGGAGGCCGCCCGCGCCCTCTCGGACGTCGCGGGCGCACGGCAGGCGCTCGCAGCCGCGACGGAGGCCGCCGAGGCGGCCGAGAGGGCCTTCGCCGCTGCCTCGGCGGGCCACGAGGAGAGGCACAGGGGCCTCGTGGCGCGCGAGGAGCAGCTCTCCTCGTCGCTTTCCCGCTACGAGCAGCGAGACGAGGCCTCCCGTGCCGTTCTCGAGGCGAGGGCGGCCCTCGACGCCGCCCGTTTGAGGCGTGACGGGCTTTCCGCGGCCCGCGCGGGCATCGAGGCCCGCATGCCGGCCGAGCGCTCCGCCTCGGAGGAGGCGCGTCGCCTCGCGGCCGCCCTCGAGCTCGCCGCGCGCGACCGCGACGGCATCCAGGACGAGGGCGAGCGGGTCAACGCCTGCTACGGAAACCTGGCCACGCTCGAACGCGACCGCATGAAGCTCCTTGCGAAGGCGGACGCGGCCGCCCGCGCCCACGATGCGGAGCTCGAGGCCCGGGCACGCGCCGATGCCGCATTCGCCGCCCTCGTCGCCGACGACGCCTCCTTCCTCGCCGCCGGCCTGGCAGACGGGCGGCCCTGCCCCGTGTGCGGCTCGACCGAGCACCCACGGCCCGCCCGGCCGACGCCCCCATCCGCCGATTCCCCGTCCCTCGAGGAGGCCCGCAGGCTCCTCGAGGAAGCCGAGGCCCGCTCCCGTGCCGCCACCGACGAGCTCCTCGACGTCCGCGCCTCGGTGACGGCCCTCTCGAGGCAGTCCCTCGAGGAGGCCCGCCGCCATCTCGACGACCTCCCGTCAGGGGAGGGCGAGGCCGTCGAGGAGCAGGCACGCAGGGCGATGCTCCGCCTGCGCAGCCGCCTCGCCGAGCGCCTCGTCTCCGTCCAGCAGTCCATCGACTCCATGGAACAGGACATCGCCTCGGCGAGGGAGGCGAGCGCCCGCCTCGAGGGCGACGAGTCGGAGCTGGCCTCCCTCGCCGAGGGCCTTGCCGCGTGCGAGCCGGAGATAACCGAGGCCACGGCACGTCTCGCCTCGGCATCCTCGCTCGAGGGGGAGCTGTCGGCCCATCTCGAGTTCGCGGACGGCAGCCAGGCGCGCGAGGCCCTCTCGCGAGCCACGGCCGCGCGCCGTGCCGAGGAGGCGGCCCTCGCCGCCGCGCGCGACGAGAGGGAGGCTGCCCTCGCGGCGCGCGCCGGGGCCGAGGCATCCCTCTCGGAGCGCCTCGGGAGGCTCTCAGCCCTGGGCATCGCCGAGGGCGACCCCGCGCCCGACCTCGCGGCCATGGCCGCCGCCCACGCGGAGGCCCGCCGGCGCGAGGACGAGGCCGAGCGCGCCGCGCGGTCCCTCGACGCGCGCGTCGAGGCCAACGGGATGCGCCTCCGTGCCCTTCGCGGCCAGGCGGACCTCCTCCCCGGGCTCGAGGCCGACGCGCGTGCGGCGGCCTCCGTCTCGTCGGTCGCCAACGGCCAGGGAGGCTCGTACGTCTCCTTCGAGCGCTATGTCATGGGCTTCTACTTCGATCAGGTGCTCCGCTGCGCGAACCTTCGTCTCACGCATATGACCAGCGGCCATTTCGAGCTCCTCCGTCGCGACGACGAGCGAGGCCAGGCGCGTGCCGGCCTGGGGCTCGACGTCCTCGACCACGAGACGGGCAAGCGCCGTCCCGCATCGACCCTCTCGGGCGGCGAGACCTTCGAGGCGTCGCTGTCCCTGGCCCTGGGACTCTCCGACTACGCCCAGCAGCGTGCCGGGGGCATGCATCTCGACACCGTCTTCATCGACGAGGGCTTCGGCTCGCTCGACCCGGAGGCCCTGGAGCGGGTGATCGACGTCCTCGCCGAGCTCGCCTCCGGCGACTGCCTGGTGGGGATCATCTCCCATGTGGCCGAGCTCGAGGCACGCGTCGGCAACCGCATCGAGGTCGTGCGCACGCCCGAGGGCAGCCGCATCGAGCAGGTCGGGGAGTAGCTTGCCTCTGGCCCGGCCTTCCGTCCCCCTGTGCTTGTAACTTACCCTATGGGGGTATATGCTTCTTGCAGAGATACACCCCATGGGGGTATCAGACACCACCCGAGGAGCTGCGATGAAGCCCGATTCGACATCCCCCGCCACGTCCGCCTGCGACTGCCGCCACAAGCAGACGCCTCGCTCGGAGGCGCTGCAGAAGGACGTCACCTGTCGCCTCAACCGGGCCATTGGCCAGCTCAACGGCGTGAAGTCCATGATCGACGACAACCGATACTGCGGTGACGTCCTCATCCAGCTCGCCGCGGCGCAGAGCGCCATCAAGGCGGTGTCCACCGAGGTCCTGCAGGACCATCTCGAGACCTGCGTGGTCGAGCGCATCCAGGCGGGTGACACCGAGGTGGTCGACGAGGTGGTCCAGCTCCTCAAGAGGTTCTCATGAGGCAGACCTATGACGTCACGGGCATGACCTGCGCGAGCTGCCAGTCCCATGTCGAGAGGGCGGTGGGCGCGGTGCCGGGCGTCGAGTCCGTCGCCGTGAGCCTGCTCACCAACAGCATGAGCGTGGAGGGAACGGCGAGCGCCGCCGCCGTCGAGAGGGCCGTCTCGGATGCGGGCTACGGCGCGACGCCTCGTGGCGGCCAGACGTCGGGCGACTCCCTCGCCGCCGAGGAGGAGGCCCTGGTCGACCACGAGACGCCGCGCCTGCGCCGTCGCCTCGTCGCAAGCCTCGGATTCCTGCTCGCGCTCATGTACCTCTCCATGGGGCACATGATGTGGGGCTGGCCGCTGCCTGCGTTCTTCGACGGCAACCACGTGGCCATGGGCATCGTCGAGATGCTCCTCGCCGGCATCATCATGGTCATCAACCGGCGGTTCTTCGTGAGCGGCCTCAAGGGTCTCGCCCATCGCGCGCCCAACATGGACACCCTGGTCGCCATGGGCTCAGGCGTGAGCTACGCCTGGAGCGTCTGGGCCCTGCTGCAGATGACGTACGCCCAGGTGCATGACGGCTCCATGGCGGCGATGGCGTGGATGGACGAGCTCTACTTCGAGTCCGCCGCGATGATCCTCGTGCTCATCACGGTGGGCAAGATGCTCGAGGCCATGAGCAAGGGCCGCACGACCGACGCGCTCCGGGGCCTCATGCGCCTCGCCCCCAAGACCGCGAACGTGCTGCGCGACGGGCACGAGGTCGAGGTGGGCGTCGAGGGCGTCGCGGTCGGCGACCTGTTCGTCGTGCGCCCGGGCGGCAGCATCCCCGTGGACGGCGAGGTGGTCGAGGGGGGAGGGGCCGTCGACGAGAGCGCCCTCACCGGGGAGTCCGTCCCCGTCGACAAGGGGCCGGGCGACGCGGTCTCCGCCGCCACGATCAACCGCTCCGGCCTACTCACCTGCCGCGCGACGCGCGTGGGGGCCGACACCGCCCTCGCGCAGGTCATTCGCATGGTGAGCGACGCCGCCGCGACGAAGGCGCCCATCGCCAAGGTGGCGGACGAGGTCTCCGGCGTGTTCGTGCCGGCGGTCCTCGGCGTCGCCGCCGCGGTCGCGCTCGTGTGGCTCGCGGTGGGGGCCGACCCCGGCTATGCCCTCGCCCGTGGCATCAGCGTCCTCGTGATCAGCTGCCCGTGCGCACTCGGGCTTGCCACGCCCGTCGCCATCATGGTGGGCAACGGCATGGGCGCCAAGGCGGGGATCCTCTTCAAGACGGCCGCGAGCCTCGAGGCGACCGGCCGCGTGCGCATCGTCGCGCTCGACAAGACCGGCACCATCACCTCGGGCGCGCCGGTCGTGACCGACGTCCTGCCCGCCGCGGGCGTCGGGGAGGAGGACCTGCTGGCGACCGCCGCGGCGCTCGAGGCGGGAAGCGAGCATCCGCTGGCGAGGGCCGTGCTCGACGAGGCCCGGTCCCGCGGAGTCGGGATCGACCCCGTCGAGGGCTTCTCTGCCCTGCCGGGAAGCGGCCTGGTCGCCACCCTCCGCGGCCGCGGGCTCGTCGGCGGCAACCTCGAGCTGCTCGCAAGGCACGCGCAGATTCCGGGCGACCTGCGTTCCCGCGCGGAGTCCCTCGCCGGGCAGGGCAGGACGCCGCTGTGGTTCGCCGCGGGCGGGCGGGCTCTGGGCGTCATCGCGGTCGCCGACGCGATCAAGCCCGACAGCGCCTCAGCCGTGGCCCAGCTCAAGGCCCAGGGACTCCGCGTCGTGATGCTCACCGGCGACAACGAGCGCACGGCGCGTGCCATCGGCTCCCAGGCCGGCGTCGACCGCGTGGTGGCCGGGGTGCGCCCCGACGGCAAGGAGGCCGTGGTGAGGAGGCTCCAGGACCTCGGCCCGGTCGCCATGGTGGGCGACGGCATCAACGACGCGCCGGCCCTCGCCAGGGCGGACGTGGGCATCGCCATCGGCGCCGGCACGGACGTCGCCATCGATGCCGCCGACGTCGTCCTCGTGAACAGCCATCTCGCCGACGTCCCCGCCGCCGTGCGCCTCTCCCGCGCCACCATCAGGAACATCCATGAGAACCTGTTCTGGGCGTTCTTCTACAACGTCATCTGCATCCCCGTGGCGGCAGGCGCATGGGTGCGTCTCACGGGCTGGACCATGAGCCCCATGCTGGGTGCCGCGGCGATGAGCCTCTCGAGCCTGTTCGTGGTCACGAACGCGCTCCGCCTCAATCTGTTCGACCTGCGTGGCGAGGGACACGACCGCCACGGGGATCCGGTAGGCGACGGCGAGCTCGACGAGGCGCTTGTCGAGCTCGTCGCATGTCCGGCACGGAACGTCGACAACGCCCCGACAGGGGCCGAAGGGAAGGGAACGACCATGGAGAAGAGCCTCAAGGTAGAGGGCATGATGTGCCAGCACTGCGTGGCCCATGTCATGAAGGCGCTGGAAGGCGTGGAGGGCGTGAGCGACGTGCACGTGAGCCTGGACGATGCGTCGGCCACGCTCGAGGCCGACGCGCAGGTCACGGACGACGAGCTGCTCGCCGCCGTGAAGGATGCCGGCTACAGGGCGAGCGTCGTGTAGGGGGAGATCACCTCGTCTCGCGAGGTTGGTCTTCAAGGGCTGGCCGGTCCATGGCCAGGGCTCTCCGCTTCTCTGCTTCCTGCGCAATCTCGCGTGCGATGTCTTTCGCCTCGGGAAATCCCTGGTCGTTTATCTTGGCGGCTGCTGCGGAAAGGGTCGCCGGGAAGTCCTCGACGAGTTCGCAGAAGGCTCCCCATGCCATTTTCGCGGGAAGTCCGACTCGCCGCCCTGTCTCTACGACGTCGTCTGCGGTCACGTCGTCAATGGATCGCGATGCGCAGAATGCGATGCCCATCTCTCGGACGAGATTCGGATAGCACGTCGTGTTTGCGATGTCATAGAGGGGGGCCAGCACCTGCGTCTTCCATTCGCCATCCCAAAGCATGGCGTAGTTCTTGAGATGGTTGTCGCAGTTCCCGACGAGAAGGTCGAGGCAGAGGGCATAGAAGAACAGCATGCGGTCCTCGAATGGCCTCGACGAGGTCTTCGAGATGACATCGGCCACGACCGTTGCATAGCCGTGGCCGGTAGGCTCGTACTTCAAGACGATTCCCGAAGCCTGCGACATGTCTTCCTGATGCCGTCGCCAAGGCATCGGCAGCCCTGAGGCGAGGCGTGGCTCGTTGGGAAGATGCCTGTCAAATCGCCTTACGGCAAGGAGCGGCTCCTGCCCGTTCACGGGGACGAGGCTGACCTCTGCCGTCGGGAGATCGTTCGCCCGGGCCATCTCCATGCAGAGAGCCTCGTTGACGGAGTCATGGGGGAACAGGGAGTTCGAGTTCTTCACGATGTGCGTCGTGGGTGCAACGCCTTTTGGCACGAACCAGCCTGCACGCATGTCGTCCCCTGCGTGATAGAGCCCCATCTTCGGCTGCGCGCCGGCAAGGGACCGTCGGGTTCTCATTCCCATCGCGGCTGCGGTCTCTGTGGGATGGGCGGCGAACTCGTCGAAGACGCCGTCTTCGAGGGGAAGGTAGGACGCGCCGTCCGTGCTTGGCTGGTCGAAGGAGAACACAAGCGCACCGGCCGATTCGTCGTTCAAGGCTTGGAGCATCCGAGAGAATTCCCCTTGCCCGGCGTGCGTCATCTGGGAGACGAGCTGCTCGGTTCTCCCCTCGGGAAGAAGCCCGGAGAAGAAGCCGCGAGCGCTTCCGATGGAGAACGGCTCTTCTCGGAGAGGCAAGTTGAGGGAAATGGCCTGTGAGGTTCGGTTCTCGAGATAATCTACGTCATAGCAAAAACCCATCGAGGCGTGGTCGTGGGTCGGGCCAAGGATGCCGACTTTCTCGAATGCCCCACGATATTCCCTGAACACGCCGATGGAGGGGTCGTTCATCCTAACCCCTCTCTTTGAGAATGACGTCCATCCCGAGTCCGGTAACGAGTCGCAGCACGGTGCCGATCGCGACGGTGTCCCTGCCTCGCTCTATCTCGCTGATGAGTCGCGGGCTGCACCCCATGAGCATAGCTACCTGTGCCTGGGTGTAGCCCAGGCACTTTCTCCTGTGTCGTATCTCGCGGCCGATGCCTGCCATGTCGTAGACCTGCTTCGGCTGTGCGGGTTGCGCGCCGTCTGCATCAGATTCGGATGCGGACGGGTTCCGCTTGAGCAATCCCTTGAGGGAGGACAATCGGCCACCTCCTTAAAAAGTTACCTAACGGGAATATTAGCACAACCTGAATAAAATCTTCCCGATAGGTAATGTTTCTAGCAGTCATGACCTTACGCCCAACGTCATCCGTGCGCCCTCCTCGAGGTTTCCCAGCATCCCGGAAGAGACTCCGAAGAGCGTCACGACGATGCCTACGCCACGCACTCGCGCACAGGGAGAGTGCAATTCGTACAGAGCCGTCATTTTCCTGTTTTGAAACCGACAGCATCTACCTGCAGAAACTCACGTCTCTGCAGGTAGATGCTCCGCAGTTCTTTCTCGGTAATGCACGCGAGCCTCACTCCCAGGCGAAGCTCCCCTTGCCGGCGCCCAGCTCGAAGTCGTGGCGCACGATGCCCAGGTCGACGGCCGAGTACGGGCCGCCGAGGTTCTCGAGGCGCGCCGTCTTTGCCCCCGTGCAGGTGATGCGGAACTTCTGCTGGTTCATCGCCGTCGGGGCGAGCAGGGCCGCATGCACGCCGGCCGAGAACCACGCGGGCGCGCTCTCGGCGCTCATCGGCGCCGCATAGCCCACGAGCCGATCGGCCGGCTTGCTCGTGTGCGCGACGCCATGCGTCACCCCGTGCCCGAGCGACGCCACGAGCGAGAGCCTCTGTCCCGGCTCCACGAACCTCGACGCCGCCCCCTTCCCGAAGGTGAGGGCAACCCAGCACGAGTCGAGCCCGAGCTGGGTCGCGAGCAGCACGATTCCCTCTCCCCAGTAGCCGGAGAGCCCGTCGAGCTCGGGGGAGTCGGGGCCGGCCAGGACGAGGTAGTTGCTGACTCCCTTGAACGAGCCGAAATGGGCGCGGCCGGTCGTGAAGGCGCGCGGCTCGTCGCATACGAGCTGCATCGAGAGCCCGCTGGCTGCGTTGGCCTGCGCGATGGCCTCGTTCAGGGCGGCGCGGTCGCTTTGGGAGATGGGCTCGTCGGTATAGGCACGCACGGCGTGACGTGCCTCCATGGCTTCCTGGATGGTCATCATGATCGGGTCTTCCTTTCTCGTGCGGCGGCCGTGGCCACCACGTAGACGTCGTCGAACAGGCCCTTGAGCGCGGCCCATGTGTCGAGCTCCTCGCTCACGGCGTAGTAGTTCCTGGTTCCCCGCTTGTCCACCTCGACGAGCCCGGCCCGCAGCATGATCTGCAGGTGGTGCGACACGGCGGGGCGCGAGAGGTGCGTGCTCTCGGTGATCTGGCCCACGCGCATGCCCCAGGTCTCGCTCTCGAGGAGGGTCACGAAGATCTGCTGGCGGTTCTCGTCGCCGAGCGCGGCGAAGGCGGGAAGCAGGCGCTTCAGCTGGGCGGAGAGTATTCTGCGGTTGCGCACGCACTCCTGCGCCGTGCCTGTCGGCCCTTCCATGCCTCGCTCCTTCGTTTAATCGTTCACGTGCTTAAACCAATTGGCGACATGTACGATAGGGGCTTTCCCGGCCGGCGTCCACATCGGGAAAGAAAGTCGAGACGGAACGCGTCGTCGTTCGGGCGAGGGCCTCGGGAGGGCGAAGCGTCCTGCGTGCGGCGCAGCCGCTACCTCGCGGAGACGTGCTCCTGCTCGTAGGGAAGCACCGGGGCGAGGAATCCCAGATCGTCGAGGGTCTGGCCGATCTCGTCGAGCTCCTCCTCCGTGTCGGCCTCGACAAGGTGGAAGTGGTAGCCCGAGGTGAGCGTCATGAGGGGCGAGGAGACGCCGCGGGAGAGCTCTTCCACGAAGCGGCGCACGTCGCGACGGCTCGCGATGTCGAGCGGTGCCGAGACGAGCCCATAGGCGCGATGGTTCACCGAGACGTCGAGGACGCGCCCGCCACCGTCGACGATCGCGTCGAGCTCGGCGGCGACCTGAGATGCGTCGTGGCGCACCTTGAACGTCCTCCTCGGCCGCTCGCCAACACGGCTTCGCTCGAGGAGGTAGCCCCTGCTCGTGGCCATGATGGGGACCCCGCCCTCGCGCAGCAGCGCCACGTCCTGCACCACGGCCTGTCGGCTCACGCCAAGCACCTCGGCCAGCTCGCGTCCCGAAGCCGCCGTGCCCGCGGCGAGCGCGCTCAGGTAGTCGACGAGCCTCTGCCTGCGCGCCTGGCCGGTCATGAGAGGCCTCCCGCGTCGAGTAGGCGCAGGTGCTTCATGCTGAGGTCGAGAATGGGCGCGGAGTGCGTGAGCGCGCCGCAGGAGACGAAGTCGACGCCCGCCTCGGCCGCCTCGCGCACGTTCGCGAGCCCTACGTTGCCCGACGCCTCGATCTGCGCGCGCCCGTCGATGAGCCTGACGGCCTCGCGCATGAGCGGGGGCGTCATGTTGTCGAGCATGATGATGTCGGCGTCCGCCTCGACGGCCTCACGCACCTGGTCGAGCGTCTCGACCTCGACCTCGACCTTGCGCACGAAGGGGGCGTGGGCGCGCGCCGCCGCGACGGCTGCCCCGATGCCACCAGCGGCATCGATGTGGTTGTCCTTGAGCAGGATGCCGTCGGACAGGTTGTAGCGGTGGTTCGTGCCGCCGCCGACGCGCACGGCCTCCTTCTCGAACACGCGCATGCACGGCGTGGTCTTGCGGGTGTCGACAAGCGTCGCGCCCGTGCCCCGCAGCTCTGCCGCCATGCGGCGCGTGCAGGTTGCTATGCCGCTCATGCGCTGCAGGTAGTTGAGGGCGACGCGCTCGCCGGAGAGGAGCGCCCGCGCGTCGGCGCACATGCGTCCCACGAGCTGGCCAGACCTCACCTCGTCGCCCTCGGCCACCAGACGCTCGAGACGCGCCGTGGGGTCGATCAGCTGGAACGTCCGCTCGAACACGTCGAGTCCGCAGATGACGCCCCCGCCCTTCGCGATGAGGTCGACCTGTGCGGCGCGTGCCTCGTGCATCACGCTCTCCGTGCTTGCGTCCTCGCTCGTGATGTCCTCCTCGAGCGCGAGGCGCAGGTACCTTTCGGCCACGACGGCCATGGTGGTGGGGCTCATGGTTCCTCCCTGTCGAACGTCGGGACTTCCCGTGCGATCGCCCGTGCCGCGCGCCGCGCGAACACGAGCGACTCGAGCAGGCTGTTCGAGGCGAGCCTGTTCCTGCCGTGCACCCCGTTGCAGCTGGTCTCGCCCGCGGCGAAGAGGCCGGGCATCGACGTGGCTGAGTCGAGGTCGACGCGGACTCCGCCCATCAGGTAGTGCTGCGCCGGCACGACGGGAATGGGCTCGCTCAGGATATCGTAGCCCTCCTCGAGGCAGCGCTCGCGGATATGGGAGAAGTGCGCGCGCACGACCCCGGGGTCGACGTTCGCGAACGAGAGGCGCACGTGGTCGGTTCCCTCGAGCTCCATCTGCTCCCGAATGGCCGCGGTCACCACGTCGCGGGGTTGGAGCTCGTCGCAGAACCGCCTCTCGTCGCGGTCCAGGAGGACGGCGCCCTCGCCGCGGCAGCTCTCGGATATCAGGAAGGCCCGGCCGCCACGGCCTGGCCCCGTGTAGAGGCTCGTGGGATGCACCTGCACGTAGTCCATGTGCTCGAGTTCGATGCCCCTCTCGGCGGCGATGCGACATGCATCGCCCGTGAGCAGGGGAATAGTTTGTCGAGCGAGGATAGAGCCCGCCCACGCCGCCCGTCGCCCATACGGTGCGCGACGCCAGCACGCGCAGGGGCGCTCCGTCGGCGGTCGTCGCGGCGACGCCACGGCAGCGCTCGCGGCCCGAGGCATCGGTGCCGGTGACGACGTCATCCATGCGGGTGTGCTCGAGGATGGTCACGTTGCCCAGCACGCGCACGCGCGCGAGCAGCTTGGTGGTGATCTCCTCGCCGGTGACGTCGGCGTGGAAGCAGATGCGCGCGCGGGAGTGCGCCCCCTCGCGGGTGAAGCGCAGCGAGCCGCCCTCGTCTCGCTCGAACTCGACGCCCAGGCGCACCAGGTCGTCGATGACCGAGCGGCTCGAGCGGATCATCACGTCGACGCTCTCCCGTCGGTTCTCGTAGTGGCCGGCGCGCAGGGTGTCCTCGAACCAGGGGGCGTAGTCGTCCTCGTCGCGCTGCACGCAGATGCCTCCCTGGGCGAGCATGGAGTCGCATTCGTCGACCGCGCCCTTGGAGAGCATGGCCACGCGTGCCGTGCGGGGGAGGTTGAGCGCGCAGTAGAGTCCCGCCACGCCGCAGCCGATGACGGCGACGTCGCACGCGAGCGTCCCGTTCCTGGGGGCGCCGACCCTCGCGGCGGGCACCGCTACCGCCTTTCCGCGAGATCGAGCATGCGTTCAAGGGGCCGCGTGGCCGTGGCCGCGAGCCGTTCGTCGAGCGCGACCTCGCCGGAGAGGTCGCGCAGGCAGTCGCGCACCCGCTCGGGCGTGACCAGCGACATGTTGGGGCATGCGGGCGCGGGCTGGGGGAACAGCACCGTCTTGCCCTGTCCGGCGCAGGCCCGTCCCAGTTCGTGGGTTACCCCCTCGACCGTGAGGACGACCAGCTCGCGGGCGTGCGTGGCGCATGCGCGCCCGATGATCTGCGAGGTCGAGCCCACGAAGTCGGCCTCGGCGAGGACCTCCTCCGTGCACTCGGGATGGGCGAGGACCTCGGCCATGGGATGGGCGTCGACGAGCGCGCGCACGCTCTCGGGCGAAATCCCCGCGTGTCGCGGGCACCAGCCGCGACCCATGATTACATGCTTCTCGGGAACTTGCTGGGCGACGTAGCGGCCGAGGTTCATGTCGGGAACGAACAGCACCTCCGACTGCGGGAGGGCGCGCACGATGCCGACCGCGTTGGACGAGGTCACGCACACGTCGCTCGCGGCCTTCACCTCTGCGGTCGAGTTGACGTAGCACACCACGACGATTCCGGGCCGCTCCTCGCGCACGCGTTCGATCTGCTCGACCGACACCATGTGGGCCATGGGGCAGTCTGCCTCCGGGACAGGGAGGAGCACCGTCCTTCGTGGGTTGAGCAGCTTTGCGCTCTCGCCCATGAAGGCAACGCCTGCGAGTACGATGACCTGCGCCTCGATGGTCCGGGCGAGGCGTGCGAGCGCGAACGAGTCGCCCACGTGGTCGGCCAGCTCCTGCGTCTCGGGAGGCACGTAGTAATGCGCGAGCACCACCGCGTCGCGCTCTCGCTTCAGGCACCTGACCTGTTCTGCGACAGCCTCCTCTTCCGCGTTCGCCCGTGCCGTCGCGTGCGCTTCCCGCCCTGCGCCCTGTACCACGGGAGCCCCCTTGCTCGTCGATTGCGTGGGTTCGAGTATGGCATCGGTAAAGACAGATGACAAGACAGCATACGATCGAATCGCGAATTGCGACGGGTGGCGATGGGTAAGAAAAGGCACGGCAACGCATCAAAGGCGGCTCCGCGCGCATTCTCGCAGGAGCCTGCCGCGGTATCGCAGAAAGGGCTCGTGACATGCGCAAGTTCAAGACCGAAAGCAAGAAGCTCCTCGACCTCATGATCAACTCGATCTACACCAACCGCGAGATATTCCTCCGCGAGCTGATATCGAACGCCTCCGATGCGGTGGACAAGCTCCACTTCAGGAGCCTGACCGATCCCGCCATCAGCCTCGAGGCCGACGAGCTGGGAATCCGCATCGCCTTCGACAAGGATGCCCGCACGATCACGGTGTCCGACGGCGGCATCGGCATGACCGCCGACGAGCTCGACAAAAACCTCGGCACCATCGCGCACTCGGGGAGCCAGGAGTTCAAGGAGGGCGTCTCGGCCGACGCCTCCGCAGAGGCCGGCTCCGAGGATGCGGCGCAGATCATCGGCCAGTTCGGCGTGGGGTTCTACTCGGCGTTCATGGTGGCGAAGAGCGTGCGCGTCGTGAGCCGCGCCTTCGGCTCCGACGAGGCGTCCGCGTGGGAGTCCGACGGCCTCGAAGGCTATGCGATCGAGTCCGTGCCGGCAGACGCGCTGCTCTACGGCCGCGCGCATGGCACCGACGTCACCCTCACCCTGCGCGACGACACGGAGGGGGAGCGCTACTCCGAGTACCTCTCCGAGTGGAAGCTCACCGACCTGATCAAGCGCTACAGCAACTACGTGCGCTATCCCATCCGCATGGAGCTCACCAAGAGCCGCGAGAAGCCACGGCCCGAGGATGCCGGCGACGACTACAAGCCCGAGTACGAGCAGTACACGGAGCTCTCGGCCGTGAACTCGATGACGCCCGTGTGGAAGCGCCGCACCGCCGACGTCTCCCAGGACGAGTACGACGAGTTCTACGAGCAGACCTTCCACGACTACGCGAAGCCGGCCCGCACCTTCTCGCTGCATGCCGAGGGCGCGATGACCTACGACGCCCTGCTGTTCATCCCGTCGAAGGCCCCCTTCGACCTCTACAGCCGCGACTACGAGCGCGGACTCGAGCTCTACAGCGCCAACGTCCTCATCATGGAGAAGTGCGCCGACCTCCTGCCAGACCACTACAACTTCGTGCGCGGCGTCGTCGACTCGGCCGACATCCACCTCAACATCTCTCGCGAGACGCTCCAGGAGACCGCGCAGCTCAAGGCAATGGCGAGGCGCATCGAGAAGAAGGTCACCTCCGAGCTCTGCGACATGCGCGACAACGACCGCGAGGCCTACGAGGCGTTCTTCGAGAACTTCGGCCGCGGCCTCAAGTACGGCATCTACTCGAGCTACGGCGCCAAGAAGGACGAGCTCGCCGACCTGCTGCTCTACCGCTCGGCCAAGCTCGGAAAGCAGGTGACGCTCGCCGAGTATGCCGCGGCCATGCCCGAGGGGCAGAGGCAGGTCTACTACGCCGCGGGCGACGACGCCGCTCGCCTGGAGAGGTCGCCCCAGGTGGCGACCGTGCTGGCCAAGGGCTTCGACGTCCTGCTCTGCACCCAGGACGTCGACGACTTCTGCCTCTCGGCCATGCGCGACTACTCCTGGAAGCCCGCCGCGAAGGAGGGCGAGGAGACCCCCGAGGCCGTCCTGCTCGAGTTCAAGAACGTGGCATCGGGCGACCTCGACCTTGCGACCGACGACGAGAAGAAGCAGGCAGAGGAGGCCGCCGACAAGAACAGGGCGCTGCTCGACGCGATGAGGGAGGCCCTGGGAGACGAGGTCGCCAGGGTGAGCGTCTCTCCGCTCGCGACCGACGCGCCGGCCGTGGTCGCGGCCGAGGGACCGGTCTCGCTCGAGATGGAGCGCGTGCTCGCCTCCCAGCCGGACGCCCCCGGCGTGGGCGCCCGCCGCGTGCTCGAGCTCAATGCCAGCCATCCGGTCTTCGCCAGGCTGCAGGCGGCCCAGGAGGCGGGCGACGCCGAGAAGGTCAGGCTCATGAGCTCGCTCCTGCTCGACCAGGCGCTTCTCACGGCGGGACTCCCCGTGAAGGACCCGCTGGCGTTCGCCCAGAACGTGTGCAGGCTCATGGAGTAGCCCGAGGCGTCGCCGCATTCGTGCAAACGGGACGGCCGCCTTCCCTATGGGAAGGCGGCCGTCCTCGTCCGTGCCGGAGTCACTCGATGGGGGGAGGTGACGGAAAAGGCCCCCGAGCCCTTTCGGGCCCCTGTGCCTGGCGTCACTCGAATCGCTCCCAGACCCCCTCCATGTCAGAGATCCATTGGTCGATGTTGGGGAAGAACCTCTCGCTGGAGAGCGCCCTCATGCCCGCCCTGCTCTGCTCGGGAAGCCACTCAAGCGAGACGGCGAAGCTGGCGAACCTGAGCCATTGGGCGAAGAGCATGAGGCGGTCGACCTCGGCGGCGTCCTCGCTCGTCGTGCAGCCGAAGTACTGCCGGACGAAGGCGTGCCAGAAACGGATCGCCGCGGTGACGTTGGTGTTCGCGGTAAGCATGACCTGGTCGTCCTCGGGGGTCATCTGGGCGGAGATGATGGTCTGCAGCGCGGTCGAGGACACGTCGAGGACGGGGTGACCGTACGAGGCGTCGACCACCTGGGTGAGCGTCAACTCGCCATCGACGTAGCGCGTCGTGCGTGGGCCGCACGACAGGTGCAGGTAGGTGTCGCGGTCGGGGATGGCGGCAAGCATGCGCCCGACGGCGGCCACCTCGTCTGCCGTATAGACGCCCCTCTCGAGGGCCTCGTCGTAGAGGTCGGAGATGGTCTGCTTGGCGGAGGGGAACGCGTCCTTGTCGACGTGGGTTGCGTGCATCCTGTGCTCGAGCGCGACGAAGTCGCCCACGTAGTCTATGAAGCGCGAGGGGTGCGACATGATGAGGTTGCCGAGGGATCCCGAGCCCATGCGCTCGTAGACGATCCCATAGTCATCCCCGATCTGGACCGGCTCGAACGAGATGACGGTGGGAAGCCCCAGCCTCAGGGTGTTCGTCGCCGCGGCCTTCTCCTTCTCGATTTCCTCGAGCGTGGCCTTGTACTGGTACTTCTGGACGATCGTCTCGTCGTCGAGCTTGTACATGACGTACCTGATGTCAGCACCGATGATGTTGACGGGCGAGAGCACTTCGGGCGAGAGCTGTTTCATGCTTGTCTTCTCTGGATCGGGTGCCGTTTCCTGTCGATTGTCCCGCCAGGGCGGCGGTTTGCCGCGACAACCCCCGACCGCGTCGGCCAGCGCACCCTCATGCCCCTCCCGATTTGCGATACAGTCTGTATCCGAATGGGCCGAGGGCGACGGGAGGGATGCGGGATGTCGGACGACCAGGGATTCGAGCAGGAGTCGTTCTTCGACGTCGGGCCTGCGCAGGCCGCTGCGCCGAGGCCCGCGGCCTCTCCCGCGCAGCGTGCGCGCGAGCTGCGCGGCCTGCTCGACCATGCGGCCTGGAGCTACTATGCCCTCGACGACCCCGAGATGGGCGACGCCGAGTTCGACCGCCTGCTGCGCGAGCTGCAGGCCATCGAGCGGCTGCATCCCGAGCTCGACGACCCAGACTCCTACACCCATCGGGTGGGCGGCTTCGTCTCCGACCAGTTCGCGGAGGTCACCCATGCGAGCCGCATGTACTCCATGGACGACGCGATGGACCTGGGGGAGCTCGACGCCTGGCTGGCGCGGACCGACGAGGCCCTCGGCGCCAGCGCGGCCAATCCGGCCGCCTACACCTGCGAGCTCAAGATCGACGGCCTGGGAGTGGCGATCACCTACCGCGACGGCAGCTTCGTCCGCGCGGCCACGCGCGGCGACGGCACCACGGGCGAGGACGTCTCGGCAAACATCCGCACGATCGCGGACGTCCCCGCGCACCTCGCGCGGGCCGGCCTCGAGAAGGTCGCCGACAAGGGCTTCGGCCACTCGATCGAGGTGCGTGGCGAGGTCTACATGCCCCGGCACAGCTTCGTGCGCCTGAACGAAGAGGCCGACGAGGCGGGCCGCGCGGCCTTCGCCAACCCGAGGAACGCCGCCGCGGGAAGCCTGCGCCAGAAGGACCCCAAGGTCACGGCCGCCCGCGACCTCGAGACCTTCATCTACGCGGTGGCCGACGAGGGCCCGCTCTCCATCTCCACGCAGACGGACTTCCTCGCCTGGCTCGGGGCATGCGGCTTCTCGGTGAACCCCCATGCCAAGCGCTGCACGAGCGCGGCCGAGGTCCATGCCTTCTGCGAGGACGCCCTGGCCCACCGTGCCGACCTCGACTACGACATCGACGGCGTCGTTGTGAAGGTCGACTCGTTCGCGAGCCAGGAGGCGCTCGGCTTCACCGCCCGCGCCCCGCGCTGGGCCATCGCCTTCAAGTTCCCCCCCGAGGAGAGGCGCACCGTCCTGCGCGAGATCCGCATCCAGGTGGGACGCACGGGCGTGCTCACCCCGGTGGCCGAGTTCGACCCGGTCGTGGTGGCCGGCTCCACCATCGCGCGCGCCACGCTCCACAACATCGACGAGGTCCGCCGCAAGAACGTGCGCGTGGGCGACACCATCGTCGTGCACAAGGCGGGAGACGTCATCCCCGAGGTCGTGGGGCCCGTGCTCGAGCTGAGGCCTGCGGCCGCCCCCGAGTTCGAGATGCCCGCCGTGTGCCCCAGCTGCGGCAGCCCCACCGTCCGCGAGGAGGGCGAGGTGGCCTACCGCTGCGTCTCGATCGACTGCCCGGCGCAGGCCCACGAGCGCCTCTGCCACTGGGTGAGCCGCAAGGCCATGGACATCGACGGCCTGGGGGACGAGATCGTCTCGCGCCTCGTGGCGTCGGGCCTCGTCGGCGACGTGGCCGACTTCTACGACAGGCTCACGGAGGAGGCCCTCGCGTCGCTCTCGACGGGCCGCACCTCGGTGGACGGAAGGGACATCCTCACCGGCCCGGTCATCGCGCGCAAGGTCATGGGGCAGGTCGAGGCCTCGAAGGCCCGGGGGCTGGGGCGGGCGCTGTTCGGCCTGGGGATCCGCCATGTGGGCGCGAGCGTCGCAGAGGCGCTCGCCGCGCACTTCGGGAGCATGCAGGCGCTCATGGCGGCAGACGAGGACGAGATCGCAGGCATCGACGGCATCGGTCCCAAGATCGCGGCGAGCGTGCGCGAGTTCCTCTCCATCCGCGAGAACGTCGCCGTCATCGAGCGGCTGCGCGAGGCGGGCGTCTCTCTCGAGGAGAAGCATGCCGAAGACGTGCGGCCCCAGACGCTTGCCGGCCTCACCTTCGTGCTCACGGGGGCCCTCGAGCGCCGCACGCGCGACGAGGCGGGGGCGGCCCTCAAGGCGCTCGGCGCCAAGGTCTCGGGCTCGGTCTCGAAGAAGACCAGCTACGTGGTGGCAGGGGAGGCTGCGGGCTCCAAGCTCGCCAAGGCCCGGCAGCTTGGCGTGCCCGTGCTCGACGAGGCTGCGCTCGACGCCGTCCTCGAGACCGGCGAGGCGCCGGGCGCGGCCTCCTCGGAGGGCTGACATGGCGGGGACCGGAACCCAGGCCAGGGAGAACTTCGGCCACATCGACTTCTCCGGCCTTCCCAACACCCGCGACCTCGGCGGCCTCGAGACGCTCGACGGGCGGCATGTGGTGCCGCGCCGCCTGCTGCGCTCCGGGGCCCTCGGCTTCGCGAGCGACGACGACCTCGCGCGGCTGCGCGAGGACTACGGCCTCAGGGCCGTCATCGACTTCCGCGACGACGACGAGCTCGCGGAGTACCCCGACCCCATGCATGCGTTTCCCGCCGCCACCTACCTGCATGCCGACGTCCTGCGCGGCCGGGCGGTGGGAATCACGCAGAGCGAGGCCGCCAAGAAGGAGGCCAGGCTCCAGCGCCTCGTCGAGAGCGATCCCGCTGCGGCGATGGCCGAGTTCTACACCCGTCTCGTCGTCCAGGAGCCGGGCCCCACGGGCTACTCGGCGTTCCTCCGCACCCTGCTCGCGACCGGCGAGGGCGCGGTGCTGTGGCATTGCACCATGGGACGCGACCGCGCCGGGATCGGCCTCGGTCATCGTCGAGAGCATCCTCGGGGTGCCCCGCGACCTCATCGAGCAGGACTATCTCGCCACGAACGACTTCTACGAGGACAGCGCCCAGGACCCGTTCCGCGCGCAGGTCGTCTCGATCGACGCCGCCTTCGGCGCGGTCGAGGAGCGCTACGGCGGCATGGGCGCCTACGTCGAGCGGGCGCTCGGCATCACGCCGGCCGAATGCGAGACGCTGCGCGAGCGCTACCTCGCATGAGGGTGGGAGAGGGGTATCGAGCTTTGATTGACGAGACGGTGGACCTTGGCCGCGCGCGGGCCGTCCTCAAGGACGTCTTCGGGCACGATGACTTCCGTCCCAGCCAGCGCGAACTGGTGGAGGCCGTGCTCGCGGGGCGAGACGTGCTCGGGGTCATGCCCACCGGCGCCGGCAAGTCGCTCGTCTACCAGGTGCCGGCCATTCTCTCGGGCGGTCTGGCCATCGTGGTGTCGCCGCTCATCTCGCTCATGAAGGACCAGGTCGCCGCCCTCGGGGAGGCGGGCGTCGCGGCGGCGTGCATCAACTCCGCGCAGACGCCCGCCGAGCAGGACAGCGCCTTCCGGCTCGCCTCGTCCGGCGAGTGCCGCCTGCTCTACGTGGCGCCCGAGCGGCTCGACACCTCGCGCGTCGCCCAGATCTGCCGCTCGGTGCCGCCTGCGCTCGTCGCGGTGGACGAGGCCCACTGCGTCTCCCAGTGGGGACAGGACTTCCGTCCCAGCTACATGGGCATCGCGGGCTTCGTCTCCTCGCTCCCGGCGCGGCCTCCCGTCGTGGCGCTCACGGCCACGGCCACGGCCGACGTGCGCGCCGACGTCGTCCGCGGCCTCGAGCTCGTCGACCCGTTCGTCCTGGTCGCGGGTTTCGACCGCCCCAACCTCTTCTTCGGCGTCGAGCGTCCCGAGCCGCGTGAGAAGCTCGCATGCCTCCTGCGTCTGGTGCGCGAGCGTCCCGGCCAGACGGGCATCGTCTACTGCTCCACGCGCAATGCCGTCGAGGAGGTGTGCGACGCGCTTCGGCACGAGGGCCATGTGGCGACGCGCTACCATGCGGGCCTCGCCTCCGAGGAGCGCCGTCGCAACCAGGAGGACTTCCTCTACGACCGCGCGCGGGTCATGGTGGCCACCAATGCCTTCGGGATGGGCATCGACAAGTCGGACGTGGGCTTCGTCATCCACTACAACATGCCCGGCGACCTCGAGAGCTATTACCAGGAGGCGGGACGCGCCGGCCGCGACGGAACCCCTGCCGACTGCATCGTGATCTACAACAAGAGGGACGTCCGCACCGAGCAGTTCCTCGTCGACCGAGGCCGCGACGAGGCGGTTGCCAACGGCACGGCACCCGAGGTGGCCCAGGAGCTGTGGCAGCGCGACTGCGAGCGGCTGCGGCGCATGACGCTCTGGTGCACCACCACGGAGTGCCTCCGCTCGCAGATCCTCCGCTACTTCGGCGAGGTCGACGCGCCTGCCCGCTGCGGGCACTGCTCGAACTGCCTCGCCGAGACGGACACGGTCGATGCCACCATCGACGCCCAGAAGGCGATGAGCTGCGTGGTGCGCATCGAGAGGGCCGGCAGGCAGGTGGGCCGCGCCACGATCGTCGACGTGCTGCGCGGCTCCAAGGCAGAACGCATCACGCGCTGGCACTTCGACCAGCTCAGCACCTACGGCATCATGGCCGACGTTCCTACCGCGCGCGTGCGCTACCTCGTCGACGCGCTCGTCGAGCGGGGGCTGCTCGCCACGACCGACGGCCAGTACCCCACGGTCTTCGCGACCGAGGCGGGGCTGCGCTGGCTTCTCAAGGAGAGGACCCCCTTCGAGCTCAAGGTGCCCAGGCGACTGCCCAAGGCGGAGTCTGCCGCCCCGCGGCCGGGCTCTGGGCGCAAGGGCTCCGCCGCGAACCTCCCCGAGGCCGACCAGGCCCTCTTCGAGTCGCTCCGTGCCCTTCGCTCCCGGATCGCCGCCGAGGAGGAGGTGCCGGCCTACATCGTGTTCAGCAACGCCGCCCTGGCCGACATGGCGGCGCGGCGGCCGCGCTCCGCCGAGGAGTTCCTTCAGGTCTCGGGTGTCGGCCGTGTCAAGGCCGAACGCTACGGCGAGCGCTTCCTCGCCTGCATCGCAGAGGGGTAGGGCGCGCGCTCTGGTTCCGAGCCTGCTGCCGAGTGGCCGGAGCCCATCGCTTCGAGCCAGATGGTCAAACAAAGGTCATCCTCGTGGCTCGTCTGACCATCTGGCTCGAAGCGATGAGGGGCGAGTCCGTTGGTCGCGAAACCGCTAGACTGTTCCCATCACGGCGAGAGGAGTGCCATGGGCTCGAATGCGCAGGGACGGCCGCCCGCTCCGGGAGGGGGACGGCCTCACGGGGGAGGCGGCAACGGCTGGAAGGTCGTCATTGCCGTCCTCGTGCTGGGCTTTCTCTTCCAGTCGTGCAGCGCGCTCCTCTTCGCCGGCTATCCCGCGGCCTCTCGCACCCCTTCGATCGGAGGAAACATGATCGTTCTCATCGTCATCCTGGCCATTGCCGCCATCGTCGTGTTCAACACGATGTACATCGTGCGGCAGCAGCATGTCGCCGTCATCGAGAGGCTCGGCCGCTTCCACTCCATCAGCCGTCCCGGCTTCCACGTCCGCGTGCCCTTCTTCGACAAGATCGCCCACGACGTCGACCTCATGACCGAGGACGAGCACATGACGTTCGACGCCAAGACCGCCGACAACGTGACCATCGAGCTCGACGTCTCGGCGCAGTATCGCGTCGATGCCACCTATCCCGCGGGCCAGGACATGGGAGGCATCTACAAGAGCCAGTACACCCTGGCCTCTCCCGTCGCCCAGATGAAGGACTACCTCGCCGACGCCCTCCGCTCCCAGATCCCCAACCGCACCCTCGACGAGGTCTTCTCCGAGAAGGACGCGATCGCACATTCCATCGACGAGGTGGTCGCCGCCAAGATGCTGGGCTACGGCTACATCCTGGTCACGACCCTCATCACCACGATCCGCCTGCCCCAGGAGGTCCAGGAGTCGATGAACCGCATCGTCGCCTCCAAGAACAACCTCGCCAGCGCCCAGAACGACGCCAACGCGCAGAAGGTCAAGGTCGTCACCGCCGCCCAGGCCAAGGCAGAGGCCATGGCCGCCGAGGGCAAGGGCATCGCCGACCAGCGCGCCAACATCGCCGACGGCATCGCGCGCTCGCTCGGCACCATCGAGGCCTCGGGCGTCTCGACCGAGGAGGCGAACCGCCTCTTCCAGTTCACGCAGTGGTGCGACATGATGTCTGCCTACGCCGCGACCGGCGCGTCCACCGTGGTGCTCCCCAGCGACTTCCGCGAGAACGCGAGCATGTTCGAGCAGATGCTCTCCGCGGGTGCCACCAGGACGAGCGGGAAGGCCCCTCGCGCCTAGCGGGGTGTCCCATGTCCCCCGCGCCCACACAGAGCCAGGACCTCAAGGCCCTCCTCCGCTCGGATGGGGTCGCCAAGCTGGCGATCGTCTTCTGCGCGACCGCCTGGGGCATCTCGTTCTTCATCATGAAGGACGCCATCTCTCAGATGCCCGTCCCGTTTCTGCTCACGGTTCGCTTCGCCCTTGCCGCGGCGCTCATGTTCGTGCTGTTCAGGCATCGCGTCTTCGACCGCCTCGACCGGCGGTGCATGAGGGTCGGGCTGCTTCTGGGCATCGCCGACTGGGGGGCCTACGCGCTCCAGACGGTGGGGCTGGCCTACACCACCCCTGGCAAGAACGCGTTTCTCACTGGCTGCTACTGCGTCATCGTGCCGTTCGCCGCGTGGGCGATCGGGCGGGGCAGGCCCAGCCGCCTCGCCGTCCTGGCCGCCGGCCTCTGCGTGGTGGGCCTGGGCTTCGTGGCGCTCGACGCGGGCCCCGAGCCGAACGTCGGCGACGTGCTCACCTTCGCCTGCGCCGTCCTGTTCGCCTTCCAGATGGCACTCACCTCGAAGCTCTCGGTGGGGCTCGACATCTGGGTGCTCACCTCGTGGGAGATGCTCGCGATGGGGGCGGCCTCGGCGGTCTGGATGGTGGGGACCGGCGGATACCCGACCCCCGACATACTCACGCCCGCCAACGTCGAGGTGCTCGTCTTCCTGGGCGTGGTCTGCTCGGCGGGCTGCTCGTGCCTGCTCAACTACGGCCTCACCGTGGTCGACCCCTCGGTGGGCGCGCTGCTGTCCTCGCTCGAGTCTCCCATCGGGGTCGTCTCGTCGGTCGTGTTCGCGGGAGAGGTGCTCACCGGCAGGCTGGTGGTGGGCCTCGCCCTCATAGCTGCCGCCATCGTGCTCTCGGAGATGGCCCCCAAGATCGCGGAGCGGCTCGGCCGCGTCGGCTGACGTGGCCCGCCGCGTGACGGGACGGCCGCCTTATCCCCGCTGCCTCACGTAGGGCACGCGGCTGCCGTCCATGCCGACGTCGAAGACGATGGTGCGCCCCGACGCATCGGTGCAGGTGACCGTTCCGGCACCCAGGGTCGAGGTGTTATAGACGAGCTGGTCGCCGTTCACCTCGACGCTTCCGGGGCCGTCGAGCTCGGCGCTCCACGTCCCCTCGGGAAGGGGTGCGGCCGTGCTCGACTCCGGAACGCCCCATACCTGGTAGGCCACCGACGCCACGAGCAATGCGACCGCCAGCGCGAACATCGCGAGACGCGTCTTGCCCGGCCTCCCGAACTCGGCCGCCAGCACGAACATCGCGACAACCGTGAACGCCGTGGTCACGAGATGGCGGGGGAATGCGAACCAGGCCTTCCACGCGTAGAGCCCGGCGAGGACGGCGAGCATCGCGAGCGCCATCGCGAGCGCGACCGTGCCCAGCGCCCCGCGTTCGCGCATCTGGTTCGCGAGGGCCCCTGCCGGCAGGCATGCCACGGTCGCGCCCAGCCAGTAGGGGTAGTAGCCCCAGACGCCCACGCCCAGGAACGGCATCTCGACCAGGTAGACCAGCGGCTGGCTCACGAGGAAGAACACGAACACCTTGAGTGCGGCCTCGACGGGACCCTTGCAGTTGGTCGCGATGATCACGCCGAAGACGAGCCACCACTCGTAGGAGACGGCGATGTCGGTCGCCGAGGTGTCGGCCAGCGCTGGGATGAGGTTGAGCACGGCCGTGACCAGGCCTGCCACGATGGCGAACACGATGACCACGGGCCATCCCATCGGGGTTCCCGTGAAGAGCCTGTCAAGTCTGCCTGCCTTCTCCATGCTCACCCTCTCGACCTGCCGCGCGACCCGGCCAGATGGGTGGCCTTCTCGGCATAGAGCTCGCGGTCCGCGGCATTGACCAGCTCGTCGACGGTCTGCGCCGCGCCGGTGCCCGCCTGCGCGATTCCGATGCTCAGCCTCAGATGATAGGGGGCCTTCGACTCCCTGTCATGCCTCTCGAACGTCTCGACGACCTCCCTCTTGAGCTTCTCGGCCTCCGCCCTGCTCGGGAGGTTGCCCAGGAACGCGAACTCGTCCCCGCCGTAGCGGGAGATGACCACGTGCCGGTTGTCGGCGACCTCCTTGAGCAGGTCGGCGACCTGGACGAGCGCGGCGTCCCCGGCGCGGTGCCCGTAGAAGTCGTTGATCGACTTGAAGCCGTCGACATCCATGAGCAGCAGGAACACGGGGCTGCTCGGGGTCGCGTCCTCGACCATGGCGCAGGCCCGCGACTCGAACTGCCGGCGGTTGTTGAGGCCCGTGAGTCCGTCGGTCGAGATCGAGTACTCCTGGAAGTTGGAGAAGACCATGACGACGGCGACGGTGCAGAGCGTCCAGGTGAAGGGGATGCCGTAGACGAAGATGTCCAGGATCGTGCCAAGGGCGGGGAGGATGAAGAACGCGAGCAGCGTGAGGAGCTCCCGCCTCCGCTGGGGGCTCGTCTCGCGCACGAAGGCGCGCAGCGTGAGCGCGGCCGAGGCCACGAGATAGAAGCCGGCGAACGTCGTCTGCAGGAAGTGGAGCGGCCCGCGGTGGTAGGCGATGGTGACGGGGTCGACGGTGAACACCCAGCCCGTCCAGACGCTCGCATAGCACGCGATGGCAAGGAGCATGACCGGCAGGGCCTCGACGAGGCGTTGGATGCGCGGCCTCTCCTCGCGGTCGAGGGTGGCCTCCGTGTAGCGGAGCCAGGAGAGTCCCGTGACCCCCGTCCAGAACAGGAAGGTCGAGTTCGCGAAGAGGCTCAGCGGGAGGTTGTTGCCGGAGGCGAGGATCGCGACCGCGCTCATGGCGAGCACGACGATGAGGTTGGCGACCACGCGCGACAGCGTGCGCCTGGCGTCGCTCAGATAGGCACTCCGCATCATCCTGAAGAGGATGAAGGCGAGGATGGCGACGCAGAGGATGTTGAGGTATGCGTAGGTCGTCTGGTACAACTGCCACCCTCCCTCAGGGATGGGTTCGCGCCGAGGGCCTGTCCCGGGCATACCGATAAGGGTACCCGAGTTCCTGCGCGCGTCTCGCTCGCATGCCGGCATTCGACGGCAATCGGGCACCATTCGGCGCCGTGGGGAGTGCCGGTGCGGCGGGCAATTCGTCGGCTTTGGTATCATTTTCCAACCAGCGTCTTCGACGAGGGGTCCGCACATGGGAAGGCTTTCTGAGGACAAGGGTGCGGCCGCGGGGGTCCTCGTGCTCTGCCTGCTGCTCTCGTGCCTCGTCACCGCGTGGTACTACATCACCTTGCGGGACCAGTCGGCCCAGGACCTCAGGCGCGTCCAGACGATCTACACGGAGCGCACGGAGAGCCTCGTCAACTCGGTCTTCCACAAGACCGACGTCCTCGCCACGGTGGTCAAGCTCGATGCGGGCGACGTCTCGGACGAGACGTTCGACCAGGTCGCCAAGACCGTCTACGCCGAGAACAGCGGAATCCGCGGCATCCAGCTCATGCCTGGGGCGGTGGTTACCAAGTCCTATCCCCTCGAGGGCAACGAGGCCGTCATGGGGAAGAACTTCCTGCAGATTCCCGATCGCGCCGCCGACTGCCAGCTTGCCATCGACACGAGGAGCATCGCGCTCTCCGGGCCCTACAACCTCATCCAGGGCGGGCTCGGCCTCGTCGCGAGGAACCCCGTCTTCCTCGTCGACGACGCGGGCGACGAGTACTTCTGGGGGTTCTCCGCGATCGTGCTCGACCTGCCGGACGCGCTCAGCTCGGCGGGGCTCGGCGACCTCCCCGACGCCGGCTACGACTTCCAGCTCTTCTGCACCAACGAGAACGGGGAGCGCATCGTCATCGAGGGGGACGAGGGCCTCGACACCTCCAGGGCGGTGCTCGGCACGGTGGAGGTCCCCAACCACGAGTGGACCCTCGCGGTGTCGCCCAAGGACCCCTGGGCGAACCTCCTGCGCTCGCTTGGCGTCCTGGCCTTCTGCACGGCGCTCAGCATCGCCGTCTGGCGGCAGTGCGTCATGCTCCAGCGCGAGCACGAGGCCACGGAGGCCAAGGACCTGTTCTTCTCCGACGTGAGCCACGACATGAGGACCCCGCTGAACGCCATCGTGGGCTTCTCCAAGCTGGCCCGGAAGCCCAGCATCTCCGCCGAGCAACGCGATGACTACCTCGAGAAGGTGGAGCGCTCCGGCGGCCTGCTGGTCGACCTCATCGACGACACGCTCACCATCTCGCGCTCGGGCCAGGGCAAGATCGAGCTGCACCCGGTGGCGCACGACGCGCGGACGCTCTTCTCCTCGGTCTGCGACTCGGTCGGGAGCATGGCCGAGCGGGGCGGCGTCTCCTTCGCGGCCGACCTGTCCCGGCTCGATGACTGCGCGATCATGGCCGACGGCCTCAGCGTGCAGAAGGTGCTGCTGAACCTGCTCTCCAACGCCGTGCGCTACACCCCTTCCGGAGGCCATGTCCGCTACGTGGTGTCGAGCGAGGAGGCGGCTCCCAGCCACGCGGCCTTCTCCGTCGTGGTGTCAGACGACGGCATCGGGATGGGCGAGGAGTTCCAGCGACACCTCTACGAGCCCTTCTCGCAGGAGAAGCGCTCGGGATACGAGTCCGTGGGAACGGGTCTCGGGCTCTCCATCGTCAGGCAGCTGGTCGACCTCATGGGCGGGAGAATCTCCTTTTCGAGCAAGGTGGGCGAGGGAACCACCTTCGCCCTGCATCTGAGCTTCGCACGCGCTGCCGCGGCCTCGACCAGTCCCGCCCCCGCCATCGGGGACGTGCGCGGCGCGCTCGCCGGGAGGCGTGCCCTGCTGTGCGAGGACAACGAGCTCAACGCCGAGATTGCCGTGGCGCTGCTCGCCGACGAGGGCGTCGAGGTGGTCACGGCCAAGGACGGCAAGGCGGGCGTCGAGCTGTTCTCGGCGAGCGACGTCGGCTGGTTCGACATGGTGCTCATGGACGTTCGCATGCCCGTCATGGACGGCCTCGAGGCGGCGCGGGCGATTCGCTCGCTGCGCCGCCCGGATGCGGCGAGCGTCCCTATCGTCGCGATGACGGCCAACACCTTCGCCGACGACGTGAGGGAATGCCTCGATGCGGGCATGAACGCGCACGTCGCGAAGCCCATCGACCCAGTGGCCCTGCGCTCCACGCTCGCGGGGCTGGTGCGCTAGGGGCGGCGGCGCCGGGTAGCCGTGCAGGAAAATGCAGGCTGTGGCGGGGTTTTCGGCCCCAGGGGCCCGAATCCGGAGGAAAATGACAGGCTGTGGTCCACAGGTTGCAAAATCCTGCAGGCGCGGCCCGGGCGCCGGCCGCCAGCGGCGCTGCCCCTAGTCCGTGACGTCGGCCAGCCATCCGAACAGATGGGAGAGCACCGGGTCGGTCTCGACCTGGTGCTTGTGCATCGTCACCGTGGTGATCATGTGCTGCCAGGCGGGGTCGTCCATCGCATGGAGCGTCGCCGCCTTGGGGCCCAGCCCCCGGCGCAGCACGTCCGCGAACGCCTCCTCGCTCGCGAAGGGGCTGGCGGTGTCGGCCGTGCCGTGCACGCCGAAGGAGGGAACGTCCGGCAGCCTCCCCTCCGAGCCGAGCCGCCGTGCGACGGCGATGGGGGAGTAGGGCAGCAGCGCCTCGTGGACCGAGCGCTCGTCGGCGGGGTCCATCCCCGGGAGGTCGAGCAGGGCACGCGTCACCAGGGGGCCGAGCGGTGCCGGCGGGACGGGCCTCGAGAGCATGTCGTCGGCGTCGAGCACGGCCGCGCACGAGACGTAGGCCCTGATCGCCTCCCTGTCGATTCCGTGACGTTCCTGCAGGTCGCGGTCGTAGGCCACCAGCGCGGCGGACATCCCGCCGGCCGAGCTCCCTCCCACCACGACGCTCTCGCAGGTCGTCCCGCGCCCGCGGAGCCACGCCATCGCGGCGCGCACCCCCTCCGCCGCGTCGTCCACCTGAGCGGGAAAGCGATGCCGTGGCATGAGCCGAAACCCCACCGAGACGAACCGGTATCCCTGGGCGTTGTAGACGTCGGCGGCATTGGCCATGCTCTCTGGCGTCCCCACGAGGTAGCCCCCGCCGTGGAACCACATGACCACGGCGTCGTGGCGCACCTCGGCGGGCTCCCAGACCACGCAGCGCTGCAGCCTGTCGGGCCCGAACGGAACGATCGCGGGTCCGCCCCTGCGCGCGGGGCGGTGACGATCGTAGTAGGCCGGCTCGAGATAGGCGACGGGGGTGGAAAGCACCTCGAAGACAGCTCCCATGCCTGGCCCCTCTCCCGTGGAGGCGTCGTGTCGGCGCCTGGTCCCTACGATACCATCACCGCCTCGAAGCACGTATAATGCGGAAGGTCCCAGTGCCTCGTCGTGTTACGGGTGGGTTTCGAACGCGTCACCGAATGGCGGCAAGACCGTCACGACTTCGCGCAAATCGCGGGGTGGCCGGAGCCGTCTTGTAGGATTGATTCCCAACCCAGATAACGTGCCAACCAGACAACGAGCTAAGGAAGACGCATGGATACCTCCCGACAGCATCCGCTGGCTACCTCCTGCAACGAGAGGGGTCTCTACCAGCCCGAGTTCGAGCACGACGCGTGCGGCATCGGTGCGCTCGCGCACCTCAAGGGGCACCGCTCCCACCAGATGCTCGACGACGCCCTCTCCGTCCTCGTGAACCTCGAGCATCGCGGCGGCAAGGGCCTCGAGCGCAACACCGGCGACGGCGCCGGCATCCTCTTCCAGATCCCGCACCGCTTCTTCCGGAAGGAGGCCCAGAAGGAGGGCCATCTCCTGCCCGACGAGGGCGACTACGGCGTGGCCATGCTCTTCTTCCCCCAGGACGGGCAGGGCACCGAGGCCGCGAAGGCCACCTTCGAGCAGGGCTGCGCCGAGCTCGGCTGCCCGCTGCTGTTCTGGCGCGAGGTCCCCATCGACCCGCATGACCTCGGGGACACGGCGCGCGCCTGCATGCCCACCATCCTGCAGGCCTTCATCGGCCGTCCCGAGGGGGTCGAGCCCGGAGACGCCTTCGAGCGCCGCCTCTACGTGTGCCGCCGCGCCATCGAGAAGAAGGCGGCGGCAGACCCCGCCTTCAAGGGCAAGATCTTCTACGTCTGCTCCATGAGCGCGCGCACCATCGTCTACAAGGGCATGCTCGTGGCCACCCAGATGCGCCGCTTCTACACCGACCTCAACGACGCCTCCACCGAGACGGCCCTGGCGCTGGTCCACTCGCGCTACTCCACCAACACCACGCCCAGCTGGGAGCGCGCGCACCCCAACCGGTTCATCATCCACAACGGCGAGATCAACACCCTGCGGGGCAACGTCAACTGGATCCGCGCCCGCGAGCCGAACCTCTACTCGCCGCTCCTCGGCGCCGACCTCGAGAACGTCATGCCCATCATCAACCGCGAGGGCTCCGACTCCGCCATCCTCGACAACGTCCTCGAGTTCCTCACCATGAACGGGCGCGACGTGGCCCGGGCCGTCACGATGCTCATGCCCGAGCCCTGGGACCACAACAAGGCCCTCTCCAAGGAGAGGCGCGCCTACGATGCCTACCAGTCGATGCTCATGGAGCCCTGGGACGGCCCGGCGGCGATCGCCTTCACCGACGGCCTGCGCCTGGGGGCCGCGCTCGACCGCAACGGCCTGCGTCCCGCCCGCTACTACGTGACGCGCGACGACCGCTTCATCCTCTCGAGCGAGGCGGGCGCCAAGCCCATCGAGCCCACCAACATCCTGCAGGCGGGATGCCTCGGGCCCGGCCAGATGCTCGTGGTCGACCCCAGCCAGGCCCGCGTCATCTGGGACGGCGAGCTCAAGGACACCTTCGCCAAGCAGAAGCCCTACCGCGACTGGCTCGACGCCGAGACGCTCGACATCCACGACCTCGGCCACGCCAAGGGCAACCCCTTCGCGCCCATCGACGCCGACGAGCCCCTCTCGCAGCGCCTCGCGCACCACGGCTACCACTTCGACGACGTCGAGGAGGCCATCCTGCCCATGGCCGACACGGGCAAGCCGCCCCTGGCCTCGATGGGCCAGGACATGCCGCTGCCCGTGCTCTCCAAGCACGCCCGCTCGTTCTTCGACTACTTCAACCAGCTCTTCGCGCAGGTCACCAACCCGCCCATCGACGCCCTGCGAGAGAGCTTCGTCACCTCGACGGTGCTCTACCTGGGCAACCACGGCAACCTCCTCGAGGACGCGCGCGAGACCTGCCGCCTCGTGAGGCTGCAGGGGCCGCTGCTCTCCAAGGACGCCTTCGAGCGCATCTGCGCGATCGACCGCGAGGGCTTCGAGGCCGCGCGCTTCTCGGCCACCTACGACCGCGACGGCGGGGACGGCGCGCTCGAGAAGGCCCTCGCGAACCTCAACGCCTCGGTCGAGAAGGCCGTGCGCGGCGGGGCCAACATCGTTGTCATCTCCGACCGCGCGCCCGAGGGCAAGGTGCCCATCCCCAGCCTGCTCGCCGTCTCGAGCGTGCACAACCACCTCATCCGCGCCGGCGTCCGCATGTCCGCCGACCTCGTGGTCGAGTGCGGCGACGCCATGACCGCGCACGACTACGCGGCGCTGGTGGGCTACTCCGCGTCGGGCATCTATCCCTACCTGGCCCACGACCTCATCGTCGACGCCGCCGCGAAGGGCAAGGTCAAGGTCTCGGCCGAGGAGGCCGTGGCCAACTACAACAAGGCCGTGACCGCCGGCATCGTCTCGATCATGTCCAAGATGGGCATCTCCACGATGCAGGGCTACCACTCAGCCCAGATCTTCGAGATCGTGGGCCTCAACAAGGCGTTCGTCCACGAGTACTTCCGCGGCACGTTCAGCCGCCTGGGCGGCCTGGGCGTCGACGACGTCCAGCGCGAGTGCGACCAGCGCTACGACGAGGCGGAGGCCCTCAAGGCCAGCCCCTCGCCCGACCAGCTCGCGAGCTCCGGCATCACGAAGTGGCGGCCTGTCGGCGGGGAGGAGCACCTCATCACCCCCGAGGTGATCTACCTGCTCCAGGAGGCGGTCCGGCAGGGCGACTTCGACGCCTTCCACGAGTACAGCCGCGCCCTGCATCCAAAGGGCCGTGCCATCACCCTGCGCGACCTGCTCGAGTTCGTGCCCCGCGAGACGGGAGCCGTCCCCCTGGACGAGGTGGAGCCCGCGAGCGAGATCGTCAGGCGCTTCACCACGGGGGCGATGAGCTACGGCGCCATCTCCGAGGAGGCGCACGAGTGCATGGCCATCGCCATGAACCGCCTCGGAGGGAAGTCGAACACCGGCGAGGGCGGCGAGAACCCCAAGCGCGAGACGACGCTGCCCAACGGCGACTCCAAGAACTCCGCGATCAAGCAGGTGGCCTCGGCGCGCTTCGGCGTGACCAGCCGCTACCTGGTCTCGGGCAAGGAGATCCAGATCAAGATGGCCCAGGGCGCCAAGCCCGGCGAGGGTGGTCACCTGCCCGGCAAGAAGGTCTGGCCATGGGTCGCCGAGGTCCGCAGCTCCACCCCGGGCGTGAGCCTCATCTCGCCGCCGCCCCACCACGACATCTACTCGATCGAGGACCTCGCCGAGCTGATCTTCGACCTCAAGAACGCCAACCCCGACGCGCGCATCTCGGTGAAGCTCGTCTCCGAGGCGGGCGTGGGCACCATCGCCACGGGCGTCGCCAAGGGAGGCGCCGGCAAGATCCTGATCTCCGGCGCCAACGGGGGCACGGGCGCGGCCCCGCGCGACTCGATCTACCACGCCGGCCTGCCGCTCGAGCTCGGCCTCGCCGAGACCCAGCAGGTCCTCCTCCAGAACGGGCTGCGCTCCCGCGTCGCCCTCGAGGCCGACGGCAAGCTCATGGACGGCCGCGACGTCGCCGTGGCGTGCCTGCTCGGCGCGGAGGAGTTCGGCTTCGCGACGGCGGTCTGCATCTCGATGGGCTGTCTCATGCAGCGCGACTGCCAGCAGGACACCTGCCCGGTGGGCATCTGCACCCAGGACTGCCACCTCAGGAGCTGCTTCATGGGCAAGCCCGAGCACGTGGTCAACTTCATGACCTTCGTGGCCGAGGAGCTGCGCGAGATCATGGCGAGCCTGGGCTTCCGTACGGTCGACGAGATGGTGGGGCACCCCGAGTGCCTGCGCCAGATCGAGATCCCCGGCAACTGGAAGGCCAACAAGGTCGACCTCTCGAGGGTCCTCGCCAACGGCACCAACGTGTTCGGCAAGAGCGTCCCCGGGGCCGAGGTCAGGCACTTCCTGCCCGAGATGGCCTATGACGACGAGCTGGACAAGACGCTCGACGCCACCCTCTTCATCCCCTACACGGCCGACGCGCGCGCCCGCCTCGAGCCGCTGCGCTTCCATGCCGACATCGCCAACGTGAACCGCTGCGTGGGCACCATGCTGGGAAGCCAGGTCACCAAGGCCCATCCCACGGGCCTTCCCGAGGGGTCCGTCACCATCGACTGCACCGGATCGGGCGGCCAGAGCTTCGGCGCCTTCCTGCCCGCCGGCATCACCCTCAACATCTCGGGCGACGCGAACGACTACTTCGGCAAGGGCCTCTCGGGAGGCATCCTCTCGGTCGCCCCCGCGGCCAATGCCAGCTACAAGTTCGACGAGAACGTCGTGATCGGCAACGTGGCCTTCTATGGCGCCACGAGCGGCAAGGGCTTCTGCAACGGGCTGGCGGGCCAGCGCTTCGGCGTGCGCAACTCCGGTGCCACCCTGGTGGTCGAGGGCGTGGGCAACCACGGCTGCGAGTACATGACCGGCGGCCGCGCGCTCGTCCTGGGCGAGGTCGGGCTCAACTTCGCCGCGGGCATGTCGGGCGGCATCGCCTACGTCTTCGACGAGCACCACACCCTCGAGGAGCGCACCAACAAGGACATGGTCTACCTGGAGCGGCCCACGGAAGACGAGCTCGATTACATCCGCGACCTCATCGAGGAGCACGTCGAGCGCACCCAGAGCCCGCGCGGCATCAAGCTCCTCTACCAGTTCGACACGATCAAGGGCCTGTTCGTCAAGGTCATCCCGCACGACTACAAGCGCGCCCTCGAGCTCACCGCCGCGGCCGAGGCCGCCGGCCAGACGCACGAGGCCGCCGTCGAGACCGCATTCGCACAGATGAGGAAGGGGGAGTAGCCATGGGAAAGCCAGGCGCATTCCTCGAGCACGACCGCGTCAGCCACGGCGAGCGTCCGGCCGCCGAGACGATCCGCGACTTCGACGAGTTCGCGGTGCCCCTGTCGGCCGACGAGCAGCGCACGCAGGCGAGCCGTTGCATGTACTGCGGCGTCGCCTTCTGCCAGACCGGCATCGCCTTCGGGCATGCCCGCCCCTCGGGCTGCCCGCTCCACAACCTCATCCCCGAGTGGAACGACCTCATGTGGCGCGGGCTCTGGGACGACGCCGCCGAGAGGCTCGCCCTCACCAACCCGTTCCCCGAGTTCACCGGGCGCGTGTGCCCGGCCCTGTGCGAGGCTGCCTGCAACCTGGGCCTCCACGAGGAGCCGACCACGATCAAGGACAACGAGCGCGCCATCTCCGACCACGCCTGGGAGGCGGGCAACGTGCGGCCGCTTGCCGCGGCCGGCGCCGATGCGCCCAAGGTCGCCGTCGTGGGCTCGGGGCCTGCGGGCCTCGCGGCCGCGTGGGAGCTCGCGCGCCTCGGCGCGGCCGTCACCGTCCTCGAGAGGAGCGACGCCGCGGGCGGCCTGCTCATGTATGGCATCCCCAACATGAAGCTCCCCAAGGACGTGGTCCAGCGCCGCATCGACCTCATGCGCGAGAGCGGCATCGCCTTCGAGCTGGGCTGTGACGCGAGCGACCCCGCGGTGGCCAGGCGCCTCGCGGACGACTTCGACGCCGTGGTTGTCACGGCCGGTGCCGGCGACGCGCGCAGGCTCACGGTTCCTGGGGCCGACGCCAAGGGCGTCTGCCTGGCCGTGGACTACCTCACGGCGTCGACCAAGTCGGTCGTGGGCGGAGGCGAGCCTGCCATCAGCGCGAAGGGGCTCGACGTCGTGGTCGTGGGCGGTGGCGACACCGGCACCGACTGCGTGGCCACCGCGCTGCGCCAGGGCGCCAAGAGCGTGTCCCAGCTCGAGTTCTTGCCCGCTCCTCCCGAGGCCCGCGTGCCCGGCAACCCCTGGCCCGAGTGGCCCAACGTCAAGAAGACCGACTACGGCCAGGTCGAGGCCGCTTCCGTGCAGGGCACGGACCCCCGCACCTGGGCCACCGACACGCTCGAGGTGCTGGGCGAGGGCGGCGCGGTCTCCGGCCTGCGCGTGGCCTCGCTCGACTGGAGCCACGGCAAGCCCGAGCGGATCGCCGGCAGCGAGCGAGAGATCCCCGCTCAGCTGGTGCTTCTGGCCATGGGGTTCACCGGTCCGTCGCGGGGCGTGTTCGACGCCCTGGGGGTCGAGCTCTCCGAGGCCCGTGGCGGGGTACGCCCCGTCATGGAGAAGGCCGACGGCCACAAGGCCAAGGGAGCCGAGAGGGTCTACGCCGCAGGCGACGCGAGGAACGGCTCCTCCCTCGTGGTGAGTGCGCTGGCTGACGGCCTGGCCGCTGCGACGGAGGTCGCAGCCGACCTGGGGCTGTAGCCCGACAGAACGAGAGCTGCCTGCGGGCGGCGGCCGGCTGGTGTCGGCTGCCGCCCGCCTTGGTTTGGTCCCAGTGGCAATTCTCCGTGGTTTCATACGTTCTCGCTATCCGTTAAATGGGGAAACCGTATGAAACGACGGAGAATTGCGGGCGGGTCGTGGGGCGGTCTGCGAGCCCTCGGTTCCCTGGCCCACCGTCGCACCTAGAATGGAGCGGAGCCAACACCGGCGACGGAGGGGAGGAGAGCCATGCCGTTCGGGACGTCGCACATTGCGCGCACCGCCTCGGGCCTGGCCTTCGTCCGCGAGGTTCGGCTCCCCGACGGGACGCGCATGCGAGTGCTCGTCGTGGGCGGGGTCTTCCAATCGGCGACCTATCTGGGCGAGCGTCGCAACGAGCTGCCCTTTGCCTACCTCCGCTCGTTCGAGCGCATGTTCGAGCCGGGCGTGCCCGTGCATGACGTCCTCCTGCTGGGCGGCGGGGGCTATGCCTATCCCAAGTACCTGATAACCCACCACCCCGAGACCAGCGTCGACGTGGTCGAGATCGACCCCGCCATCACCCGAATCGCGCGCAGGTGGTTCTACCTCGACCGGCTCATCGCCGAGACGAACTGCGTGCGAGATGGCCGCCTCGGCCTCGTCAACGCCGACGGCCGCGCGTACCTGGAGCAGGGCGGCAAGGCCTACGACGTGGTCATCAACGACACGTTCCGCGGCAGGGTGCCGGCCTGCGAGCTCGCGACCCTCGAGGCCGCCTCCGCCGTGAGGTCGCGCCTGCGTCCCGGCGGAATCTATCTCGCGAACGTCGTCTCGCACCAGGGGGGCCAGGACGTGGGATTCCTCCGCGACGTGACGGCGACGCTCGACGAGGCCTTCGGGCACGTGCACATCATCCCCGCTACCGACGAGACCTTCGGGGGCGAGGACAACTACCTCGTCATCGCCACGGACGGCGACTACGCCTTCAGCGACGACCTTGGCGTCTACGAGGGATTTCTCGGCAATGTGCTGCACGATGAGGGCTGAGCGCAAACGTCGTCCCGTGCCCCCACGGCCCCGGGCACGGGACGAAGATTCCGGCCGCCGCCATAGGCGACGGCCGGAGGTTCGCTGGCCTGTCTGAGGCCTGCGGGCGAAAGCTAGGAGAGCTCGTGCCTCGGCTCCGAGATTTTGACGCCCCGGAAAAGGCCGAAGTCATGCGTTTGCAGGGCATCATAGAACGGATTGCCCATGCCCGGCCCCCACTGGCTCCTCGAGGTTCCGCCGGAGACGCTTGAGAGGATGTCGTCGGGCAGGGCGATCCTCTCAGCCCTCGCGAGGGAGATGACCTCCTCGACCGATTTGCACTCGCCGAACTTCTTCGCTTGCTCCGGAGAAAGACTCTTTGCGAACTCTTCCCAATCCATGGCGTGCCTCCTTAAGCGAAACCCTGATCTTGGTGGAATTCTGCCCAACGGCGTGGCCGGAAAATCTTAATAAAGTGTTAGGAAAAAGAAACCACGGCCAGCACGCGCGGGGACGTTCCTCCGTCGGGATTCCAGTGCCTGGCACCGCCTGTGCTAGCCTTTGCCCATGCCGCCCGAGAACCGCCCGCCGCCCGTGGCGCCTCCCTGCGTGACCGAGCCCACGATCGTGGAGCTCATCGTCACGCTGGTCGAGGCCGAGCCGTTCGAGACGGTGTAGGTCTGGCCGGCCTGCATCGAGGGGCTGCTCACGACAACGCACTGGTACGACTTGCCGGTCGTGCCCGACATCAGCACGTTCCCCGCGGCATCGGTCACGGTGATGGTGTCGCCGGCGCTGCCGGAGAGGCTCACGAGCGCCGCGCACTGCGTTCCCGCGGAGAAGTTCTCGGCCATGCCCGAGGCACCTGCGGCGATGACCGTGCCGCCGGAGACGGTGGCCTCCGAGCCGTAGTCGAGCGCGCCGTTGCCGGAGTCCTCGGGGCCCCAGACGCGGACGGTGCCGCCGCTCACCTCGAGGGTGCCGTTGGAGTCGAGGCCGTCGCCGCCCGTGGTGCAGGTGAGCGTGCCGCCCGAGATGGTGAGGTCGCAGCTGTCGTCGACGTCGTTCGCCATGCCGAGGCCCATGCCGCCTCCCCCGGAGGCGTCTCCCGAGCCCGTCGCGCCGCTCGTGGCGCTTGTCGCGTTGGCGTCCATGCCAGGTGCCCCGCCGCCGTGGAAGTCGCTGCCCGCGGTGGCGGAGGGGGTGCCGCCCATGCCGGTGTCGGCCGTGCCGCTCGTGGTCGAGGGGCTGGCGGCGTTCACGGAGTCGTCGGTCGAGACGATGCTCACGTCGCCGGCCGTCTGCAGCACGGTCTGGCCCTCGAGCCCCTCGTAGCAGCTCTGGATGTCGATCGTCCCGCCGTCGACGCGCGTCGCGCCCTCCGCGTGCACGGCGTCGTCGCCCGCGTTCACGGTGAGGGTGCCGCCGGCGACGTAGACGTAGCCGAGCGCGTCGCTCGAGGTGTCGGCATGGATGGCGTCGGTGTCGACCTTGATGTTGTAGGTGCCGCTCGCGATGCGCACGGAGTTGTTGGCCTTGAGCCCGCTGCCCGATGCGGTCACGTTCAGCGTGACGCCGGCGCAGACCAGGTCGTCCTTCGACACGATGGCGTGGCCCTGGGCAGAGCTCACGCTCAGCGTGCCGGTCCCGTTGATGGTGAGGTCGTCATGCGAGAAGACGGTGGCGTCGGCCTTGTCGTCGGATGCCTGGGCTATCGTGCCCGTGGTGGCAAGCGAGCTGGCCTGCCCGCCCTCGACGGTGAGGAAGGTCTTGTCGGCGCTCTTCACGTAGACGGCAGGCAGGGCCGAATTGGTGATGGTGACCCCCTCGAGCACGATTTGCACCTTGTCCGAGTCGCCTGCGTCGACCACGATCTGGCCGTCGGTGAGCGAGCCCGTGACCACGTAGGTGCCGCCCTTGCTGATGGTGATGACGTTGCCGCTGATCGAGACCCCGGCCGAGCTCGATGCGGTCGAGGCGTTGTCGGCCAGGGTGATGGTGACGGCCGAGCCGTTCTCGTAGTTGCCCGAGAGGTCCTTGTCGGTGAACATGTTCGAGACGTCGAGGTCTGCGGCCTTGGTGGCCGTGAGGGTGGTGCCGTCCGAGCTGCTTGCCGTCGTGCTCGCGGCGCTCGTGGTCGCGCTCGCAGACGAGGTGCTCGTTTGCGAGCAGCCGCCCAGCGCGAGCGCGCAGGCGAGCCCTGCGGCGATGGCGCCGGCGGCGATGCGCCCGTGCGTGCGGTCGTTAGAGTTCATAGCTGTTGGCCTCCTGTCGGCTGATGGCGATCTCGAGGTTGCCGTTGCGGCAGCGGAGCTGGTCGATGAAGGCCTTCTCCTGGGCGAGGTCGCGCATGGCGATGTCATAGGTGAGCTTGTAGAGGCTGCCCATGTTGGTGGTCTTCACGCTCACCAGGTCGTGGCTCGAGGTATAGCTCTCGAGAAGGTCGTCGAACTCGCCCGCGTAGTCGAGGTCCTCGGGCACGGTGATGCGGAGCGTCCTGTGGCGGTCGTCGCCAAGGCCGAGGCCGGTGTGGTCGAACAGCACCATGCAGCCTCCCAGGATGAGGGCGAACAGCACGGCGTAGCCCAGGTAACCCATGCCACAGACGAGGCCGGTCCCCATGGCGAGGAAGAGCGAGCCAATCTCGCGCGCCGAGCCGGGAACCGATCGGAACCGCACCAGGCTGAAGGTGCCCGCGACGGCGACCCCGGCACCGATGTTGCCGTTCACCATGATGATGATCACGGTCACGATGGCGGGAAGCAGGGCGAGCGTGGTGACGAAGCTCGCCGAGGAGCGGCCCGACCTGGAGTGGACGAAGGCCAGGAAGACCCCGATGGCGAGGGCGGCGGCGATGCAGGCGACGAACGACCCCACCGCCACCGAGCCGCTCGACGCGGTTGAGTCGAAGATGCAGGCGAACAGGTTAGGCATAGTTGGCCTTCCTCTCGTGACGGACTGGCTGATAGCCGGCGGCCAGGTGGGCAGGCACGCCAGGGACCAGGTGGAGCCTGGGGCGGCGATCCCCGAGCCGTGCGACCCTCTCGGCCTGGCGCGTGCGCTCGCGGGCGAGGTAGGCCTTGCCCACCTTGGAGAACGGAACCTGGTAGAGGCTGTTCGCGGTGAGGAAATCGACCAGCCAGAGCGGGATGGCCCCGGCGGTCTTGACCTCCATGAGGGTCTGGCCCTGCCCGAGGAGGGGATGGCCGTCGGTCCCGTCGGTAAGCGCGAGCCGCGAGTCGCGCCAGCGGATGTCGGTGTCGAGGGTGATGCGGAAGTCGGGGTCGTCCGCCGCGTAGTAGGCACAGCGGTCGCTCGCGACGAAGAATGCCGGGGCTATGCCGCGGTAGCGGCGGACGAAGTAGTCTATCTCGCGGGAGACCTGGTCTTCTCCGGGAAAGCCGTCCGAGGAGAGGCTGGCGAGCGCGCGGCTCGCCGTGGAGCCGATGCGGCGCTTGTACACGACCCCGTCGAGCTTCTCCTTGACCTCCACGTAGGCGGGGGAGTCTGGGGCCACGTCGCCATAGGCGCGCACGCGGAGCTTCTCCTTGTAGGGGCCTCCCTCGATCGAGCGGCGGATGAGCACGTTGGAGGGGGTGTCGAAGTAGACGTTGGAGATGGTGCTCTGGCCCCAGGCGTCGGCCGCCATGTGGGGGCGCATGACCGCGTCGAGCTTGGCACGCTGCTTGACGTCGAGCAGGTACTTGAGCTCGTAGCGCTTGAAGACGAGCTGTGCCGGGATCTGCTGCGTCGCGAGTGCGGTTTCCATGGCTGTCCTTCCGTCGCGCTGGTGGGCCCCATTGGCCCCGAGGACAGACTAGCGGGTAAAGGCAGCGTAAAAAGGCCAGGAAGAAGGGTATGCGCAAAGCTCGCGCAAGGCTTCGGGCAGGCTGAATGCAGGCGGAAGGCGGGCTGAAAGGGGAGGGGAGGGCGCGGTCGGCAAAGGAGGAGGGCCAGCACCCTGGTGTGGGTGCTGGCCCTCCTGCGCCTCTTGGGAAAAGGCAGCCTGCGGTCGTTGGGAGCGACCGCAGGTGGCCCGGAGCTAGCTCCTGTGGTTGATCCTGTCCATCAGGAAGCGATAGGAGGTCTTCGGGTTATAGAGGAGATCGTAGAAAGGATCGCCTGGGGTGCCCGTGTTGCACCGGCCGCCTGCGATGCCATCGAGGAACTCGTCCGGAAGGGCGAGCTTCTCCTCCCTGGCGACCGCGGTGACGTCCTCGATGGTCTTGCAGGCGTCGAGCTTCTTCGCCTGCTCCTCGGTAAGACTCTTCGCGAACTCTTCCATGTTCATGGCATGCCTCCTGGTTGTGAGGGTCGACTTGGCAGCTATCTACCCCCTGCGTCGAGAAAAAGCATCAAGTAAGTTTAAAGACTCGAGCATCTTGAAAAAGGCATCGGATGCATTCGCCCCTGTTCGCACCATTGGCCCTGGCACAGGGGTGCTGGGCATTTGTTGTCCGGCCCGTGCGCGAGAATGCGGGATAGCCGCAATCGAGGAGGATGTCCCATGGTGAAGGAAAGCACGCCCCGCCCAACCGCGACGGACGCCTCTCTCGTAGGGAGGTCCGCCTCCTGGCACCTGGCCCGCCCCCTTGCGCCCGCGCTGCTCGGATCGAGCGGGGGCGTGCAGATCGGCCGCGTGTTCTCGCCCTGGAGCATCGCATATGTCGCAGAGATGCTGTTGCTCGGGTCTGCCGGGGGGACGCGGGAGGCCCTGGCGGAGAAGCTCGGACAGGGAGGGCCCGGCGATGTCTCTGCGCCCTGTCTCGCCGCCGGGGCCGGCTGGCTGGATGTCGCAGCCCGTCCCTCGCAGGAGTTCCTGGGCGCGTGCGCGCGGCGCGGCATTTGCGTCGAGCGGTGCCGTCTGGCAGACCGTGCCTCGGGAGAGGCCATCTCCGCCTGGATTACGGAGCACACGAAGGGGCTGTTCCGCCCCAAGGTGGAGCTGGGCGCGGATGCGCTTGCCTGCCTGGTGAGCGCCATCTACTTCAAGGACGCCTGGGACGTGCCCTTCGATCCCGAGCTCACGGCGGAGGGGGAGTTCCGCCTCGAGTCGGGCAAGGTGACAGATGTGCAGCTCATGGCCGTCTCCGAGGAGCTTGCCGTGGTGGACTACCCGGCCGCGAGCGTGACGGCCCGAACGTTTGCGAGCGGCGCCCGCATGGTCTTCGCGCTGCCCAGGGAGGGCGTCCCCGTGGATTCGCTGTTGGAGGGGGCCGCGCTCGAGGCTATGGAGGACTACCTCGCCCCGCGCAGGCGCCACCGCGAGATGGTCTACCTCAAGGTTCCCGAGTTCGACTTCGCCTCCTCGTACAGCGGGCTCGAGCGCGAGCTCATGGGAGGCACCGACTGCGACCTCACCCCCATGGTGGGAGACCGGCCAGCGCTGCTGCAGGTGGTCCACGAGGCCAAGGTGGTGGTGAACGAGGAGGGCGCCGAGGCCGCCGCCTATACGATGGCCGTCACCCTTGGCTGCGCTGGCCCGAGGGAGCCGCGGGAGTTCGTGCTGGACCGGCCGTTCGTGTTCGCGATCGTGTCGGCGGAGGGCGAGCTGCTGTTCATGGGGGCCGTGCGGGGGTGAGAGAGGACACCTGCTCCTAGTAGCTGGTCCGTCCGAGCTCCATCGCTGGTCTCCCTTCACAAAAGCTCGACCCTGTTCTGAGGTTAGACCGCTCGCCAACTTGTCATGTCCGCAGCAGAAGGCGTGAATGAACATTGAATCAGAAATCTTGACTGTGTCCCGTGATTGCGAGTCGTTGCTCGCTCTCGGGAGCATCGATGGGGAGAGGACCGACATTGGACAATCACACCGAGCTGGACTGGATTGACTTCTATCAGGAGCTTGCAGACAAGGTTGTCTCTTTCGAGGCCGACAGGCCTGGCTTCATCTCCAAGATTGGGAGCATATACGACGAAGCGGGGATGAAGCTTCCTAAGCTTGATAGCGTCAGCCCTCCGAGCGACATCGACCCATTCACGTTCTTTGGCCTCTTCAACAAGGGAATCAACGCAACCAACCGCATCAGGCTGCTTTCGGCAATCAGAGAGGAGTTCGGGGTCGACGCTGTGGTGCCTGGCAACTTTGACGGCATTCCAGCCCTGAACAATCTAAACGCTACCTTCTATTACTTCGTCGGAAATCCGTCGAGGGGGAATCACGATATTGATTGGCTTTGGGAAGTCTTTCGTGCAGCGCTCGCTTTCGCAAGCTCAGGCTCAGGGGATGATCGATCGAGATTCGAGGGGGCATTCGACAAGGCAAGAGAGGTAAAAGGCAACCGCTTCAAACTCACTATGGGTCTCTATTGGATCCGACCTCATACATACCTCAACCTCGACTCTCGAAACAGGTGGTTCATCGGGGAAAGGTGTGGCATGCCAAAGGCGCTGAGCGATGAGATCAAGAATCTCTCGGAGCTCCCTTCCGCCTCGGAGTACATGACACTGTGCGAGGCCGTGAGGGAAGCGATCAAGTCTGGCGAGCACGGCTTCTCTAGCTTCCCAGAGCTGTCTAAGGTGGCATGGGACGATTCAGAGGCTGTCAACAAAGAAAAGAAAGCACTCGGGAAGGCCGCGCATGGAGACGTCGTTACGGATCCTATCCTCGCTGACGCAGACGTGCGCCCTGTTCATTACTGGCTCTACTCGCCGGGAAAGAATGCATGCATCTGGGACGATTTGTATAAGCGGCAGGCTATGGCGATTGGCTGGGGAGTGCTCGGTGATCTGTCCCAGTATGAGAGCAAGACCGCAGTGAAGGATGCAATGAGAGGGGCCTACGATTCTGCGAAGGCCTATACCAACGACGCCAACTGCGTTTGGCAATTCGTCCATGAGATGAGGCCGGGCGATGTCGTCTTCGCGAAGAGGGGTATGAGCGAGCTCGTTGGCTGCGGGACGGTCTCTGGTGACTACGCCGTTTGGCCACGCGATGAGCTTCTTGTTGGCCCGGACGGCACCGAGTACCCGAACGCCCGGGGTATGAGGTGGGCAAACCGTGGGTCTTGGCCGTATCCAGGGAAAGCTCCAATGAAGACAATCACTGACATAACGAGCTATACCGATCTCGTGAGCCAGCTCTCTGCCCTGTTCGTGGACGAAGATGCCGAGCCGGACGAGGATGTGCCGTCGTTTCCTCTTTACACGAAGGATGACTTCCTCTCGGAAGCCTTCATGGACGAAGCTGCCTACGATGACCTCGAATACCTCGTGAGACATAAGAAAAATGTCGTGCTCCAGGGGGCACCAGGCGTGGGGAAGACATACTGCGCCAAGAGGCTTGCTTACTCGATGATGGGAGAGAAGGATCCCTCCCGCGCATGCATGGTCCAGTTCCACCAGAGCTACTCCTACGAGGACTTCATCCAGGGATTCAGACCGACCGCGGACGGGTTTGTCCTCAAGGATGGTGCCTTCTATACATTCTGCAAGAAAGCGGGGGAGGACAGTGACAACGACTACTTCTTTATCATTGACGAGATTAACCGCGGCAACCTGAGCAAGATTCTTGGCGAGCTGTTCATGCTCATCGAGGCCGACAAACGAGGTGTTGAGCTACGACTCCTCTACTCTGACGAGGTCTTCTCCGTTCCCGAGAACGTTTACATCATCGGTACGATGAATACGGCAGACAGGAGCATCGCGCTTCTTGACTTTGCCCTCCGTCGCCGTTTTTCCTTCTTCGGGCTAAGGCCGGGCTTTGGCAGCCAGGCCTTTCACGAGTATGCCGGGGGGCTCGAAAGCGAGGCCTTCAATCAGCTCGCCGCTTGTCTGCGAAGCCTGAACGAGGCTATCGCGTCCGACGAGTCTCTCGGTGAGGGGTTTGTGATAGGACACAGCTATTTGTGCGGGCTCACTCCTGAGACGGCGACTATAGATTGCCTTCGCCGGATAGTCGAGTACGAGCTCATGCCGTTACTCAGGGAGTATTGGTTCGATGACCCAGCCACGGTGGGGGAGTGGGAGAAGCGCCTGATGAAAGCCCTCTCGTGATTCCCGTCAGGAACATCTACTACATGCTCTCCTATGGCTTCAGCGCCCTTCGGAGCCAGGGATACCGAGACCTCGAGACGGAGGAGTTCGCCAACGCTGCGGACCTGATGGCTGCCATCGTTGCCAGGGGTATCGCCCAACAGGCCAAGCGCGGGCTCGCCCACGAGTACGTCTCCGTGAGAGAGGTGACGCCATCTCCTCGCGGGAAGATCGATATGACCGGTTCGATCAAGGACGGGACGTTTGCTCGACGACGGGTCGTTTGCTCGCATGACGAGTTCAGCCCAGACACGTACCTGAACAGGATTCTGAGAACTACAGGGGAGGTTCTGCTAGACGAGGTCGATGACCCAGGTAGGCGTCGTGACTTGAGATGTGCCCTGGCGTACTTAGCCGGCGTCACTCCACTCGACCCGCGCCGGATTGAGTGGAGGCAGCGGTACGACCGAACCTCCCGCACCTACCAGATGCTCGTGAACGTCTGCCACCTCTCCGTTATCGGTGCGCTTCAGTCGCAGAGGAGTGGCACGACACGGCTCGAGGACTTCATTGACGAGAAGCGTATGAGCGCTCTGTACGAGCGATTTGTCCTCGAGTACTTCAAGCGCGAGCACTCTGTGAGAATGGAGGTCAGCGCACCGTATGTCTCGTGGGCGCTTGATGGCCCGGCGGACGAGCTCCTCCCCATTATGCGTACCGATGCCATGTTGAGGGATAGGAACGGCAAGGGGACCCTGATTATCGATGCGAAGTACTATGGCCACAATACTCAGGCGTGGTTCGGGAAGAGCTCTATCCACTCGGGGAACCTGTACCAGATCTTCTCCTACGTCAAGAACGAGAGCGAGTCGCTTGCGAGACAGGGAGATGACGAGAGGGTTGCCGGAATGCTCTTGTACGCGATGACCGACGATGCGCTGCAGCCTGAGTGCCAGTATCGGATGAGCGGTAACACAATTTTTGTGAAGACTCTCGATCTGACAAGAGACTTCGCAGGAATTGCTGCCCAGCTCGACTCAATTGCAGAGTCGGTTGTATGCGGGGATACCTGAGGTTCAGCGGAGGGCCTTGTCGAGATTCACACGGATTAGTTGCAGTTAAAGTGCGCATGTTGAAAGCTTGCACTGTTGTGACGGGAAGGTGTCTCAAGACCAAAGTGGTGGTGAACGAGGAGGATGATCTACTACTCATGGGGTTGTGCGAAGGTGCGGGAGGAGCGCTTGATTCATGCTGCATCTCGTCGGTAGCTTAATGACCTTTGGGATTGTGGCTCCGCTCACCTATCGGATACGAACAGCTACACCCTGCGCCATCGATATCCCTTGGAAAAGTATTACGTTGTTCACTACTCGTAGCGGAATGCTGATGCCTATTTTGCTGTAGATACTGATGAGATCTTGTGCGGTCGGGGAGCCATTGATGGACAAAAAGCCATATGCTGTTTCGTCAATCAACGAAACGTTCTATGAGAACGCCGTCATCGAGCATCTCGTCAGTATTGGCTATGAGCATTTCTATGGACCCGATGTCGTTCGGTCAAGCGCGGCGTATAACGACGCATTCCTTCCAGGCGTGTTGCCAGAGTGTCTGGGGCGTATCAATCCCAGACTTCCCCAGTCTGCCATCGACGAGGCTATTCGCAAGCTCAGTAACATCGATGGCATAAATCTTCTGAGCCGTAACGAGATCTTCACCGACTATTTGCAGTCTGGCATCGCGGTGACCTTCTTTGACGGCAAGAGCATGAGGAGCGACGTCGTCAGGCTCGTGGACTTCGAAAGGTCCGGCAAGAACTCGTTCCATGTGGTCAACCAGTGGACCTACGTCGAGCACGACGAGAAGCGAGTCGACGTCATCGCATTCGTCAACGGCCTCCCGCTCGTCGTCTTCGAGCTCAAGTCTCCCTCGAGGGACAATGTGAGCTCATCCGATGCCTTTCTGCAGCTCCGCAACTACATGAAGGCCATACCGACCCTCTTTGTCTACAACGCCTTCTGCGTCATGAGTGACCTCGCTGATACCAAGGTCGGTACCATCACCGCTGGCGAGGATCGATTCGCGCACTGGAAGACCGCTGACGGCGACTACTCGATGATCGACCCCACGAAGCCTGACAAGTGGACAACCATGCTCGACGGCATGATGGAGAAGGGCCGGCTCCTCGACATCGTCAGGAATTTCCTCTGCTTCTCGAAATCGCAGGAGTCGACCGCCAAGATACTCGCAGCCTACCACCAGTACTTCGGCGTCCAGAAGGCGGTTGCGAGCACCCTCCACGCCATGGGCGGCGACGGCAAGGCTGGCGTCTTCTGGCATACGCAGGGCAGTGGCAAGTCGCTCTCGATGGTCTTCTTCGCCCACATGCTCCAACAGCATATGGACAGCCCCACGATTGTGGTCATCACTGACAGGAACGATCTCGACGACCAGCTTTACGGCCAATTTGCCAAGTGTAGCGACTTCCTGCGGCAGACGCCGCAGCACGCGGAGAGCCGCGAGGACCTCATCTCCCTGCTGGAGAACCGCGAGGCGAACGGGATCATCTTCACCACCCTCCAGAAGTTCAGCCAGGGGGATACTCCTCTTTCTAAGAGGCATGACATCCTCGTCATGGTCGACGAGGCGCACCGAGGCCAGTACGGGCTCTCTATTACCCTCCATGCAGACGGCACCCGCACGGTGGGCGAGGCCCTGAAGGTGAGGCAGGCACTCCCGAATGCCTCGTATATAGGCTTCACAGGCACCCCAATCGAGACCGAGGACAAGAGCACGCGCGAGATCTTCGGCGACTACGTCGACGTATACGACATGACCCAGTCCGTCGATGACGACGCGACCCGCCCCGTCTATTACGAGAGCCGGGTCGTCGCCCTCAAGCTCGATCAGGACGTGCTCAAGAGAATCGACGACGAGTACGAGGCCATCGCCGACAGCGCCGACGAGCTCGCCGTCGAGAGGAGCAAGCACGATCTCGCGAATCTCGACAGCGTGCTCGGCGCCCCCGAGACCATCGACTCCCTCTGCCGCGACATCGTTACCCATTACGAGGAGAACCGTGCTGACGAGCAGGCAGGCAAAGCCCTCGTAGTCGCCTACTCCCGGCCAACCGCCATGAAGATGTACGAGAAGTTCCTCGAGCTCCGTCCCCAGTGGCAGGACAAGATTCACGTTGTCATGACTTCCGGCAACCAGGATCCGGAGGACTGGTGCGATACCATTGGGAACAAGGCACGCAAGTACGAGCTTGCGAAGCAGTTCAAGGACGATGAGGACCCATTCAAGATTGCCATCGTCGTGGACATGTGGCTTACTGGCTTCGACGTGCCGTCGCTCTCGACGATGTACGTCTATAAGCCGATGAAGGGCCACAACCTCATGCAGGCCATCGCCAGGGTCAACCGTGTCTACAAGGGCAAGGAGGGCGGGCTCGTCGTTGACTACATCGGCATCGCGAATGCTCTCAAGAGGGCCATGCACGACTACACCAAGCGCGACCGCAAACGATATGGCGACATGGACATCGCCAAGACTGCCTATCCGCTCTTCCTCGACAAGCTCGACGTTTGCCGCGACTTCCTCCACGGCTTCCCGTATCAGGACCGCATCGGGACCAAGTCCGCAGAGGAGCTGGCCAACGTCATCAACGAGGGGATGGATTTCCTCCTCGCGCCGGAGAGGACAGACTCGAGGGACGACTTTCTTGCTACGGCGAAGCAGATGATGCAGTCCCTCGGACTGTGCAAGAGCTTAGCCTCCGACGAGCTCCGTCTTGAGGCGGCCTACTTCGACGTCCTGCGCGTGCAGGTCCTCAAGACCGTCATTGTCAGGCCGGTCGGCCCGGCCCTCACCCTCGCCGACGTGGACAAACGGATATCGGCCATCATCGAGCAGGGCGTCCACAACGAGGGGATTATCAACCTCTTCGAGAAGGAAAACGTCGAGTTCTCCCTCTTCGACGAGGCATTCCTCGAGGAGATTGCCGGAATGAAGCAGAAGAACCTCGCCTTCGAGATGTTGAAGAGGCTCATCGAGGACCAGGTGAGGTCATATCAGAAGAAGAGCGTGGTCAAGGCCCAGAAGTTTTCCGACATGCTCAAAGGCTCCGTCAACTCCTACCTCAACGGCATGCTTACAAATGCCGAGGTGATCGAGGAGCTCCTCAACATGGCCAAGGAGATGATGAGGGAGCGGGACGAGGGCAGGGACCTCGGGCTCGATGACGAAGAGCTCGCCTTCTACGACGCGCTTACCAAGCCCCAGGCCATCAAGGACTTCTATCAGAACGACGAGCTCATCGCCATCACCCGCGAGCTCACCGAGTCGCTCAGGAAGAACCGCACCATCGACTGGCAGAAGAAGGAGGATGCGCGCGCGAGGATGCGCATGTCTATCCGCAGACTCCTGAAGAAGCATAAGTACCCACCAGAGGAGATACCGGACGCGCTCGACACCGTTATGAGGCAGTGCGAGCTTTGGGTCGACTACAGCGAGGGAGAGTAGCGAGGAATGGCGAAGAAAAGCAGTACGAAGGCCCTTGGCTTCGAGGAACAGATTTGGGATGCGGCATGCAAGCTACGCGGGAACATTGACGCGTCCGAGTACAAGAACGTCGTCCTAGGGCTCATCTTTCTCAAGTACATCTCCGACAGCTTCGACCTCAAGCACGATGAGCTCGTCCGTGACGGTGAGGGGTTCGAGGAGGAGCGCGACGCCTATGCGGAGAGCAATACGTTCTGGGTCCCGAAGGGAGCCCGCTGGGACAGGGTGGCGAAGGCGGCGCACACCCCGGAGGTCGGTAAGGTGATCGATGAGGCCATGAGGCTCATCGAGCAGGAGAATAAGAGGCTCAAGGGCGTCTTGCCGAAGAACTTCGCCCGCCCGGAGCTCGACAAACGGCGTCTAGGTGACGTCGTCGACCTCTTCACCAACGTGAAGATGGCCGAGCAGGGGAATACCCACGACCTCTTGGGTGGAACCTACGAATACTGCCTCGCCCAGTTTGCCTCGCAGGAGGGTAAGAACGCCGGCGAGTTCTACACCCCGAGGTGCGTGGTTCAGACGCTCGTGAGCGTCATAGAGCCGTTTAAGGGCCGCGTCTACGATCCGTGCTGCGGCAGTGGTGGCATGTTCGTCCAGTCTGCCGAATTCGTAAAGGCGCACAGGGGCAAGATTAGCGACATCGCGATTTACGGTCAGGAGTCGAATCCCACGACCTGGAAGATGGCGACGATGAACCTTGCCATCAGGGGCATCGACGCAGACCTGGGCGCCTCAAACGCCGACACCTTCTTTAACGATTTGCACAAGACGAAACGGTTCGACTTCATCCTTGCGAACCCGCCCTTCAACCTCTCCGACTGGGGAGGCGATAAGCTCAAGGATGATCCGCGTTGGGAGTACGGCATCCCGCCCGAGGGCAACGCAAACTTCGCCTGGATGCAGCACATGATTCATCATCTATCACAACGTGGCAGGATAGGCATGGTGCTCGCGAACGGATCGCTCTCGTCCCAGACGAACGGCGAGGGGAACATCAGGAAGAACATCGTGGATGCCGACCTCGTCGAGGGTATCGTGGCCATGCCGACGCAGCTCTTCTTCTCCACTCAGATACCCGTATGCCTCTGGTTTATCAACAAGGATAAGAAGCAGCACGGCAAGGTGCTCTTCGTCGACGCACGCGGGCTCGGAACGATGGTCTCCAGGTCGCAGAAGACCCTAAGGTCAGAGGAAGACATCGCGAGAATCTCCGGCACTTTTGACGCCTTTAGGAATGGGACCCTCGAGGACGAGAAGGGCTTCTGCGCCGCGGTCACCACCGAGGACATCGCGAAGCAGGGATACGTCCTGACCCCCGGGCGATACGTGGGGATAGCGGACCAAGAAGAGGATGACGAGCCCTTCGAAGAGAAGATGAAGAGGCTGACCTCCGAGCTCAGTAAGTCGTTCGAGGAGTCTAACCGCCTCCAGGAAGAGATTCGCAAGAACCTGGAGGCGATTGGCTTTGGGGTCTAACGTTCCAGTAGGAGAGCTTATCGAATATTCAATCGGCGGAGGTTGGGGCAATGAGGACAGGACCCCATCCTCTGATACCTCTGTTTGTGTAGTTCGAGGTGCCGACTTCCCTTCCTTTTCCCTGCCGAAGAGGGCGCTTCCAACTCGGTGGGAGACCAGCAAACGTGCCCAGAAGCGATATCTCAAACCAGGCGACATCGTTTTGGAGAATTCGGGGGGCACAAAAGATCGACCAACAGGAAGGACGATTTTCGTAACTGGACAAAACTGTCTAGATAACCTCATTCCCGCAAGCTTCTGTCGATTGGTTCGTCCAAACCAGGCTCTCGTTGTTCCTCGATATCTTTATTATTGGCTGCAAGAAATGTATCTAGCGGGTAGAACGTGGAAATATCAGAACCAATCAACTGGAATTGCAAACTTTCAATTCGACCTCTTCGCAAAGAATGAATACGTTCGCCTCCCCGCATATGACGAGCAGATAGCCATTGCAAAAGTACTTGGTGATATCGATGATCTTCAGACTAACCTTGCTTTTCTAAATGATTATTTGGCTGCTTAGCATGAGCTAGCGCCGACGGCTGTTTGTCTCATGCTTGTTCGGGTTAACCTTCAAAGTTGCTTCAATGGCGTTTGCGCATGCTTTAGTCAAAGGATCGCCTATTGCAGCTTTGTAATCAAACCCTAACAATTGCATCGCTTTCAACGTATCTACCGATATTAATGACTTAAAATTCTCAAAACTTGATACGTCTGTATCTGGTGCAAATCCCTTGAGAATGTCCAACGCTTCACTAATGGTGTTCTGCAGATGGACAATATCCTCATCAGTGATTTGGAATCGTTTGAGTTCGGATTCGTATGCCTGAGCAACCGCAATTGCCTGAGCCCTTTCAGCTACTAACTCATTGATTAGCTCTTCGTAAGAGTTGCAGACCTCGTCGAGCTTCTTCTTGTCTCGGATTGCCTGATATTTATTACTAACAGCAACTGCGGTCCCCTTGGCTGCCATAACCGCAAGCTGGGTCCCCATCGTAGCAAGCGCATTTTCGGTACTGTCCACCATTTCCACCTCGAACGAATTTTAAAGAATAGCCTTATCGACATTCCTCTATTGGATAGAACAGTTGATCCGTGACACGTCAATATCTCCAGACATCAACCTTGGAAGAAGAGCATCTCGTAGCATCTCAAGATTACATCTCGCTTTCTCGTTAATCCTAATCAGTTCCAATATTGGTCCCGCAAGCTGCGAAAAGCTTTTGCAAGCATGTTCTTCGGGGATATAGGCAGGATAATCTTTCATAATCCGTCCCGACACTTCAATAAATGTTGTACCAGACCCAGTATTCTCAATTGCAGCTGCGTTCTCCTTTAGAAAGCAGAAAACATATGCCGTGCCAATGTTATCGTGCGGAACAACTGATTTGAAACCTTGATTAGTGCAGAGACTCTCCGCTGCTATAGCGACATATCCCACAGGAGCCCGAGAACTAAACAGTACGGAACCCTTTGGCATGAGTGTTGCGCTGCATGAACAATAGCCCTTATCTGTAATGTCTGTGGCTCCGTGTGAAATGAAGATGCTTGAGGTTTTTGCCAGGTCCCTTGGAGTGATCCATCCAATACCGTTGGCGGTGAAATTGTCTCTGAGCTTCTTTGAAGGCGTGGCGCCCGCCACAACGTTGCCCAAATCGCCAATAGTCCCATTGGGGAAATTCATATCGCAATAAAATCTCTGACGAAACAAGCCGAGTAAGATATCGAGCAAATAATCATTTGTCATGGGAGCAATTGAATATTATTTGATTAAAATATTACCAACGTCTCATCTCTGGCATCATCAGCACCGCTATCTCTTTTCGAAGGGCTCCCACGATGTACCGCCCAAACTGCGGCATGCAGCTACCAGATAACGCCAGGTCCTGTACCGCTTGCGGGTAGGCCATCGACGCTGGCAACCGAGCCAAAGCTGCGTTCGATACCCAGTCGTCCCAGCAGCCAAACTCCCGTCTCACGAAGGCAATCGTCATCGGCATCGTCGCTGCCCTGCTCGTCGCGGGTGTCGTTGCCTTTGTCCTCGTCCGCCAGCGCGCCGCGGCCGATGCAGCCTATGCGCTGGCCCACTCCCAGCATGCGGTCGTGCTCGCTGTCTCTGCCGACGGCTATGCCGACGCGGGCTTGTCCAAGATTCCCTCCACGTGACGGGCGCAGACCTCGACGGCAGCTCGGTTGACCAGACCTGCTACGTCGATGCGGAGGGCGCTGGCGTCTCCCTCGTTCGCGGCAGCTACTCCGCCGCCATCGCCGCATCGCTCATCTCCTCTGACGGCACGATCGCCCATCTCATCGCTCGAGATTGGGGAGGACGTGGGCGATTCCGCGTCGCTCACGCTTCCTTCTGACCAGGCCATTCAGCTCGCTCCCATCGATGTCATCGTCGTGACCGACGACCAGATTGCCTCGGTCTGCCAATACGCCAACAACGGCGGGGCGAGCGACGCGGCCACTGCCCAGGCCCTGAAGGATGCCGCTGCCGTCGCAGCCGCCCAACAGGCGCAGGAGGAGGCCGCCAAGAAGGCCGCCTGCCATATCTCGCTCGACCTCTGCGAGTTCGACGTGCCCGAGTCCTGGGCCGGAAAGTTCGAGGTCAAATCGGAGTCGGGAGCTTATTCGGTTGTGCACACGTCTGCTGGGTCGAAAGAGCCTCCGCTGATCGGCGTATCCGTCGCCACGCCAAAGCAGAAGCACGACCTTGACGGCAGCAGCGCGCATCACGACTATCACTACTACGCGCGCCCAGATGGAAACTGCCTGCTGTTCAGCCGGTTCTTCTTCAATGAGGGCGTCAACTATATGCCTGGCGATTACACCGACGTGCAGGTTGCCGACATTAAGTCCATGCTCTCCGACGCCAACAGGGAATACGTGCGTAGCTCCCTTGTGGTGAAGTAGCGGCCGCGGTGCCTGTCGTGCTTGCTGCCTGGATTTCCATTCGTGAGGGTCGGTGGCAATTGCGACAAGTTCTTGCGGCCCTTTTACCTGGTCATTCTCGGGGATGCCATTTGGTCGAACCTCACGAATGCAAATCCAGGCAAGCAAAAACCTCACGAATGCGAATCGGGGCAGCCACTCTACGTCGCGCCCGTCCCCGCCTCTCGCTACTCCCTCATCTCCGCCCATATCTCCCGGTACGTCTCCTCGTACGCGCTGCCGCGTTCCCATACCAGCGCGAAGTCGTGCGTCACCGAGAAGTCGTCGAGGGCGATCTCGCGTAGGGTCCCGGCCTTGACGCGCTCCGCGACCACGGCCTCGTAGAGGAACGAGATGCCGCAGTCGAGCTCGAGCAGCTGCAGGATGGCCTGCATGCCGCCCACCTGCACCGTCCTTGCGAAGTCGCCCACCGAAAGCCCACGGCAGGCAAGCTGCCGCTCGAGGACCTCCCTCGTCCCGGATCCGTCCTCTCTCACCAGGACCTGCTCGCCCAGCAGGTCTGCCAGGTGCCGCGGCTCGCGCGCGAAGACGTGGCCGGCTGCGCACACGGGGATGAACCGCTCGGCCGAGAGCGTCTCGAAGTCGAACTCGCGCGCGTCGAAGAACCCCTCGAGCAGCGCGAAGTTGATCTCGCCCGCCCTCATCCTCTCGAGCAGGGTGTTGGTGTTGGCCATCTCCATCCGCACGTCCGCCTGGGGATGGAGCTCGAGCAGGCGTGCGAGCGGCCGCGCGACCACGAACTCGCCGATGCTCATGGTCACGCCGAAGTGCAGGGGCAGCTCGTCGGTCTCGCCTGCGGCTATCTGGCGTCGTAGCAGCACGTCGTCGTTCCTCATCGTGGCGGCCGCCCTCTCGAGCGCGCGTCCTGCGGCGGTGAGGTGGAGCCGCCTGCCGCTGTAGCGCACGAGCTGCGTCCCGTAGTCGCCCTCGAGGGCGTGGACCTGCTGCGACACGGCCGGCTGCGAGAGGTGCAGCGCTGCCGCGGCCTTCGTGAAGCTCTTGGTCTCGCATACCGCGAGGAACGTCTCGACGCGTGGGTCCAGCATGGCCTACTCCCTCTGCGAACTGCATCTATAAGTAATCACGTTGTAATCATAGCAATCTATACGAATAGATTATCCAACGCCGCCCGTACAATCGAATGCGACACATCTGAGAGCATTCGAGAAGGGTAAGACGACATGGAATTCCTCAAGCAGAAGGGCCCGGGCATCGCGTTCTGCCTGGCGATAGCGGTGCCGGCATGGTTCCTGGGGCAGGCGTTCCCCGTGATCGGCGGCCCGATCTTCGCCATCCTCGCCGGCATGGTGATCAACCGCACGCCGCTCGTGAGGAACGCGTTCGCCTCGGGCATCACGTTCGTCTCGAAGAAGGTCCTGCAGTGGGCCGTCATCCTGCTGGGCTTTGGCCTCGACCTCGCGGTGATCGCCCGTACCGGGGTCCAGTCGCTGCCCATCATCGTGTGCACCATCACCACCTCCCTGGTGCTCGCCTATGCCCTGCACAAGGTCATGCGCATCCCCAGCAAGACGTCCACCCTGGTGGGAGTGGGCTCGTCCATCTGCGGCGGCAGCGCCATCGCCGCGACTGCCCCCGTCATCGACGCGGACGACGAGGAGGTCGCGCAGGCCATCTCGGTCATCTTCTTCTTCAACGTGATCGCCGCCCTGCTGTTCCCCGTGTTCGGCAGCCTCATCGGGTTCGACACCACCTCCGGCGAGGCCTTCGGCATCTTCGCGGGCACGGCCGTCAACGACACCTCCTCGGTCACGGCGGCCGCCTCCACCTGGGACAGCATGTGGGGCCTGGGCACGGCCACGCTCGACAAGGCCGTCACCGTCAAGCTCACCCGTACGCTCGCGATCATCCCCATCACGCTCGTGCTCGCCTTCGTGCGCATCCGCCGCGAGCGCGCCGCCGGCGTCGAGGGCTCCAAGGTCAACTTCCGCGCGATCTTCCCGTTCTTCATCCTGTGGTTCGTCGCGGCATCGGTGATCACCACCATCGCGCTGGCCAATGGCGTGAGCGCCGCCGCGTTCGTCCCGGCCAAGGAGCTGAGCAAGTTCATGATCGTGGCCGCGATGGCGGCGATCGGCCTCAACAGCGACGTGGTCAAGCTCGTGCGCACGGGCGGCAAGCCCGTGGCGCTGGGAGCCTGCTGCTGGGTGGGCATCACCGTGGTGAGTCTGCTCATGCAGCGCGTGCTGGGCATCTGGTAGGGGGGCTCTGGTCGCAAACCGCATTCGTGGGGTTCCGGGAGGTTTGTTGCCCCGCTGATGGGACTCCGCGGCCGCAAAAGCCATTCGTGAGGGTAGGTGCTGGTCGCAAACTGCATTCGTGAGGGTGGGCTATTGAGAAGTGCCTGGTAGAGAAGTCGTCCCTCTCGGCAACGTTCTTCCCAAAACCTCACGAATGTCATTTGCGGCCACGCCTGGGGTCCAACCCGCACCCGCACCCAGCACCCAATCCGCACCCAGCACCTTCTGCGACCGTTGCTTGGCTCCGAGACAGGCGAGGACGGCGACTCCTGTCCCAAGTGCGGGGCGAGGCTCGCCTCCCAGCCGCAGCAGCCCGCGCCCTATGGCTGCTGCTCCACACGCCACCCGCTCCGTGCCACCCGCCCCGCGCCGCACGCCACCCCGAACTGACCGCGAATCGATACCTAATGGATGTCTTGCCCAGGTGGCTCTACGCTCTACTCGGCACCGCGCCTGCGACGCCGAAACGGGGATGGGAGGCACTTCATGTCATCGGGCACCCTGCGCAGGGCTTCGCGTGCCCCGCTCGCCGTGGCGCTCGTCGTGGCGGCCTGCGCGGCCCTCGCCGCCGCGGCACTTCTCGTGGGCTGCGGCTCGTCGGGCCAGGGCGGCAGCTCGGACATCCTCTACCAGAAGGACTCCGGCTCGGGCAAGGAGATAACCTTCTTCCTCACGCGCGGCAACGAGGCCATCCTCTCGGTCCTCAACCAGGCGGCCAGCGACTACGAGTCGGAGAAGGGAGTCAAGGTCGTCTTCAGCACCTACAACCAGGAGGACGACTCCATGGGTGGCAAGACCTACGACCAGGTGGTGAGCGAGCAGCTCGAATCCGATAGCCCCGGTGACATCTACGTGGTCAACTCGGGTGTCCTCGCGAGCGAGGCGGAGAAGGGCAACCTGCTCTCGCTCGATGCCGTCAAGGACGCGAGCTCGCTCTCCGAGGACTCCATCGCCGGCTCGACCATCAAGGGCAAGGTCTACAGCATCCCGCTGTTCCTGTCGGCCTATTGCCTCTATGCGAACAACGACCTGCTCAAGGCCAACGGGCTCGAGATGCCCCACACCCTCGACGAGTTCTACAACTGCTGCGAGGTGCTCAAGGCCAATGGCGTGACGCCCTTCGAGGGCAACAAGTGGTGGGTCGAGGGACTGGTGCTCGCGAACGGCATGACGCCTCTGTACAGGGGGAACGCGGCCTCCGGGATCGCGTCGCTCAACGACGGGACGACTCCGATCAGCACCTATGTGGACAAGGGCTTCCAGGTGGTCGAGCACATGAGCCAGAGCGGCTACATGGATCTCGCGGGTGCCTACGACATCAAGACGGGCGCGGACGCCAGGGATCTGGTCGCGGGGAAGTGCGCGTTCTGCATCTCTCTGGGAAGCACCGTCGACTATGCCGGCGTGAAGGAGCACCCGAGTGCCTACAGCGTCACCGGCATCCCCACCGAGAGCGGGTCGGTCGTGCTCACCATGCCCGACTATCGCCTCGCGATCGCGGCGAAGTCGAAGAACGCCGCGGAGGCGAGCGACTTCGTCGCATACCTCTCGCAGTCGAAGTACTCCGACCAGTTCGCGACTCTTCCCGGCCGGTTCTCGATGCGCAGCGGTGCCCAGGGGGGCAGCGTCGAGCAGCTCAAGGAGGTCTACGACTGCTTCTCGAACGGGCAGACCACTCCGGCGCAGAACTACCAGATCAACGTCGAGCAATGGGAGAACACCTGTAACATCCTCTGGAAGATGATGCAGAGCGGCGAGACGGCCGATGAGGCGGCCGCGGAGTTCGACCAGCTCCAGTCCTCCGCGAACGCGCAGGGCAACGGCTAACGGGAGATGCCTGTGGGCGAACGCGGGACGGGCAAGAGGCACACCTCGCTGCGGTTCAGGGTGATCGTCGCGGTCGCGGCGGTCGTCCTGGCGGGCTTCTCGGCGCTTGCCATCGGCGACGTGACCAACAAGCTCGGCAACCAGCTCGACCAGACCGGCTACAAGAACATGACGACGTACGCCGAGCAATGCGCGAGCGGCATCGGCGAGATGAGAATCGCCTACTCCAACCTCGTCAGGACCATCGACGTCTCGAAGGACTGGAGGTCGTCCAAGGGCGCCACCATGGCGGACATGCGCAGGGTCATGGATGCCTACGATGTGTACTACCTCGCCTACCTGGGCACCGACGGCACGGGATTCGACTCCGAGGGAAACTCCGTGACGCTGGGGAGCCTCCCGTGCGGGCCGGACGCGTTCACGGACACGTCCTACGAGCAGGAGTCGACCGCCTACATCGGCAACACCGGCAGGTACGAGTACATGGTGCAGTACCCCATCACCTCCGGCGGCGAGCTGATGGGCGACTTCTACATCGGCGTTTCGGTCACGGCGCAGTTCAACTACCTCAAGGATGCCAACTACCAGGTATTCGTCATCGAATCGGGGACGGGGCGCACCATCGGCAGCCAGGGCACGACGGCCATCGCGAACAACAACGCAAGCAGCATCTACAAGATCGTCGACAACTACGCGCGCGACGAAGACAAGCCGGCGGGCTCCGACGAGCACGCGCGGACGATCGACAGCACGATGTCGGGCCAGCAGACCGTCATCCTCCCCGTCTACAACAGCGACACGGCTCAGGTATGCTGCCTGACGCCTGTTCCGAGCTCGCCCTGGTACGTCTGCGTGAGGGCGAACCTCGACGACATCAACGGCGGCAAGGCCAACATCGTGGGCCTCGTCTACCAGCTCATCGTGGCCCTGCTCGTCGCAGCGGTCGCGCTCGTCGTCATCCTGCTCGCCTTCCAGCTGAAGAGCAGCAGGGAGCACGAGCGCGCCACCGAGCGCCTCGAGGCGCTCAACGCCCGGCTCATGGAGTCGGTCAAGGCTGCCGACCAGGCGAATGCGGCCAAGAGCAAGTTCCTCTCGAACATGAGCCACGACATCCGCACCCCCATGAACGCCATCGTGGGCATGACGTCCATGGCCCTCGCGAGCAGCGACAACGAGACCAAGGTGCGCGAGGACCTGCAGGTCATCAAGTCGTCCTCGGCGCATCTCCTCGGCCTGGTCAACGACGTCCTCGACCTCTCGCGCATAGAGAGCGGCAGGCTCGTGCTCGACGACAGGCCGTTCACGATCTCGTCGGTCATCGGCGAGGTCCTCGCCATGATTCGGCCGCTGACCAGCGCGAAGGGGCAGAGCCTCACGCTCGAGATAGGCGACGTCGCGCACGAGTACCTCCTCGGCGACGCGATGCGCCTGAAGCAGATTCTCATCAACGTCATGAACAACGCCAACAAGTACACGCCTGCCGGCGGGTCGATACGCGTCGCGGTGTGCGAGGAGCCCAGGGCGGAGGATGGCGACCCGGAGCGCGCCACCTTCAGGATCGTGGTGACCGACAACGGAATCGGCATCCCGGCCGACAAGCTGACCGAGATCTTCGAGCCGTTCTCCAGGGTGACCGACTCGACCGTCAACGCCGTGGAGGGGACCGGCCTGGGACTTGCCATCGTGAAGCAGATCGTCACCGCGCTCGGCGGCACCGTCAGCGCGACGAGCACCGTGGACGTGGGGTCCGCCTTCACCGTGACGGTGCCCTTCGGCATCGACCACGAGGGGGAGTCGAGGGACTCCGACGCCCTCTCCAAGATGAGGGTCGTCTACCTCTGCCGCGACGAGGAGGGCGCCGAGCGTGCGAGGCGGCTGCTCGAGGGGACGGTGGGGGAGCTCGTGACCTGCCGCTCCTTTGACGAGGCGCTTGCCTTGGCGCAGGGGAGGAAGGGCGGCGGGCAGCCCTTCTCGGCGGCGTTGGTCGACTCCGACGACGATGGCTCGGACGTCCTGGAGCTGATCCGCAAGGGCCATGAGACGCTGCCAGACCTGCCGGTGGCGCTGCTCTGCAAGCTCGACTGGACGGTCATGGAGAGGAAGGTCCGCGACGCGGGGGTCGTGGCGTTCTGCCAGCGCCCCCTGTTCAGGAGCAGCATACGGGAGACGCTCGTCGAGATGACGGCGAAGGGGCCGGACCCGGACGTGCCCCAGAGGTACCTCGACGGGATCAACGTCTTGGAGGTCGACGACAACGCCATCAACCGCATGGTGGCGAAGATGACCTTCGAGCACGAGGGCGCCGACGTCACCGCCGTGGAGAGCGGCGAGGCGGCGATCAAGGCGTTCGAGGGCTCCGAGCCGGGGCACTATCGGCTGATCCTGATGGACGTGATGATGCCGACCATGAACGGCTACGAGGCCACGGCCGCCATCCGCGCGCTCGACCGTCCGGATGCCAGGACGGTCGTCATCGTGGCGATGACGGCGAATGCCTTCGCGGAGGACATCGCGAAGGCGCGCGAGGCCGGCATGGATGCCCACATCGCGAAGCCCGTCGACCCGCAGGTGGCCCAGAGGACGATCAAGCGGCTGCTCTTCGGCGTGTGAGCGGGGCGCGGGGTGCGCTGTGGTCGCAAATTGCATTCGTGAGGGTGCGCCGTGGTCGCAAATTGCATTCGTGAGGGTGCCTCACGGAGAACCACCAGGTAGATGCGCTGCACCACTCCACGACATTCTCGGCAAAACCTCACGAATGGCGTTATTGGCCGTAGCGGTGCTGGTCGCACGATCCCGACGCGCCCGTGGTACAATTGTCCCACACCACGAGAGGAGCAGCCATGCCCGTCACGATACCCGTGCGCGACCTGAAGGACACCGCCAAGGTGTGCGAGCTCTGCCAAGAGAGCGAGGAGCCGATCATCGTCACGCGGAACGGCTACGAGGTGATGGTCCTGGTCAAGCCCGACGATTACCACAGGATGCATCGCGACAGCCGCAAGCAGGAGCTCTATGATGCCATCGCCTATGCCGAGGCGCAGTGCGACCGTGGCGAGTGCTCCAACATGATCGAGGACCTCAAGCGGATGTGGGCCGAGTATGGCCTATGAGGTCGAGTGGGCCGAAGAGGCGACCGACGATCTGAGGCGGACGGTCTCATATCTTCTGTACTCCCTCTCAAGTAGAGAAGCCGCAGCATCGTTCAAGGTCCGGGTCAATGCGGCCGTAAAGAGAGTCGCCGCCCGCCCGCTGGCCCTTCCCAAGGTGCCCGACGCCTATCTTGCCCGTCGTGGCTACCGGCGGGCGATGGCGGGCAGCTACCTCCTGCTCTTTCGCGTCGTTGAGGAGCGTGCGCGCATCGTGGACGACAAGGTAGCCGACAGGGGCATGGGCGATGACGGCGTCGTGAGGGTGCTCCACGTCTTCCATTCCGCGCAGGACTACCCCGGCCTGATGTGATGCCAAACTATTGCCGATATCGGCAATAAATACCAGCCATTTTGGGTATCCATGAATGAGTTATTGCCGATAGACAATCCATGAGGTCCCATGAGATATCTCTCTGTCAAAGAAATCGCAGCTATCTGGGCGGTCTCGGAGCGCAGCGTTCGCAACTACTGCGCCAAGGGGCGCGTACCGGGGGCGTTCCTTATCGGCAAGACCTGGAGCATTCCCGCAGACGCGCAAAAGCCCAATCGATCGAACGCCAGGGTCTCTCGAGAGTCACCTCTCCTTCGCACGCTGCGCCAAGAAAAGACGGCTGCTCTCAGAGGCGGCATCTATCACAAGACGCAGGTCGACCTCACCTATAACTCAAACCACATCGAGGGAAGCAGGCTGACTCTTGATCAAACCCGCTTCATCTTCGAGACCTCTACCATCAACATGGCTGGCGAGTCTGTCGGTCTCGATGACATCATCGAGACGGTCAACCACTTTCGCTGCATCGACTATGTGATCGACCATGCAGAAGACCCCTTGTCGGAGCATCTGCTCAAGGAGCTTCACCAAATCTTGAAGTCGTCTACATCGGATAGCCAGAAGGACTGGTTTGCGGTAGGGGATTACAAGCGCCTCCCTAACGAGGTGGGGGGCGTCGCAACGAGCTCTCCCGAGAACGTTTCGCGTGACCTGCGGTCGGCTTTGCGACGTTACAACAACCAGGACGCGGTCTCTCTCGAAGACGTTGCCGCCTTCCACGTTGCCTTCGAACGCATCCATCCGTTCCAGGATGGCAACGGGCGTGTAGGCAGGCTCGTCATGTTCAAAGAATGCCTGAAGAACGGCATCATCCCGTTCGTCATCACCGACGAGATGAAGCTGTACTACTACCGAGGACTCTCGAGATGGGATTCCGAGCACGTATACCTCATCGATACGTGCCGGGCGGCGCAGGATACGTTCAAAGCCGAGCTAGACTATTTCCGCATCCCTTACGTGGGGTGAAAAGAACCCCGCCCCGCGTCCTACTCCGCGAAGTAGGCTACGCCTCCCTCGACGAGGGGCTGGAACGTGTCGCCGGGGACGTTCTCGTAGAGACCCTCGCCGCTTCTCTCGGTGTGACCCATCTTGCCCAGCACGCGGCCGTCGGGGCTCGTGATGCCCTCGATCGCGAGCACGGAGCCGTTGGGGTTCACGTCGAGCGACATGCCTGGGACGCCGTTCTCGTCCACGTACTGCGTGGCGATCTGGCCCGACTCCTCGAGCGAGCGGAGCAGCTCGGGGCTGGCCACGAATCGGCCCTCGCCATGGGAGATGGCCACGGTGTGGACGTCGCCCACCTCGCAGCGCGAGAGCCACGGCGAGAGGGTGCTGGCCACGCGTGTGCGCACGAGCCTGCTCTGGTGGCGGCCGATGGTGTTGAACGTGAGCGTGGGGCAGGTCTCGTCCATGGGACGGATGTCGCCGTAGGGCACGAGGCCCAGCTTCACGAGCGCCTGGAAGCCGTTGCAGATGCCCAGCATGAGGCCATCGCGCCCCTGGAGCAGGTCGCGAACGGCCTCGGTGACGGCGGGGGAGCGGAAGAAGGCGGTGATGAACTTGGCGCTGCCGTCGGGTTCGTCGCCGCCGGAGAAGCCGCCGGGGAGCATGACGATCTGACTGCGGCGAATCTCGCGCACCAGGGCCTCGGCGCTCTGGGAGACCGCCTCGGGGCTGAGGTTGTTCACGACGAGCGTGGTGGGGATGGCACCGGCGCGCTCGAAGGCGCGGGCGGTGTCGTACTCGCAGTTGGTGCCCGGGAAGACCGGGATCACCACGCGCGGGCGGGCGATGGGGCTCTTCGCATGCGCGTGCGTGGGTGCCGAGAAGCTCACGGCCTTGACCGCCTCGCCCTCGCGGCGGTAGGGGAAGACCGGCTCGAGCCTGGCCTCCCATGCCTCCTGCAGCCCGGCGAGGTCGATGGCCTCGCTGCCGACGGACAACTCGTAGGCCTCGGTCGTGGTGCCGATCGACCTCACGGCGCACCCATGCATGGGTTCGACCGAGAGGTCCGCTCCGTCGTCGAGCTCCACCACGAAGCTGCCGTAGGCGGACTCGAAGAGGTCTTCGGCGCCGAGCGCCCCCTCGTCCAACGCGATGCCGATGCCGTTGCCCACGCACATCTTGAACAGGCATTCGGCCAGCCCGCCGTAGCCAGGCGTGGCCACCGAGAGCGCCGCGCCGGAACCGATGAGGCCCTCGACCAGGTCGATGGCCTCGAGCAGCGCGCCCTTGTCGGGAATGACCCCATCCGCCTGGACGGCGGGGCTCACGAGCACGAGCCGGTGCCCCGCGGCCTTGAGCTCGGGCGACGTCACGCGGTCGAGCTTGCCCACGGCTGTGGCGAAGCTCACGAGCGTGGGAGGCACGTCGAGCTGCTCGAAGCTGCCGCTCATGGAGTCCTTGCCGCCGATGGCGCCCACGCCCAGGTCTGCCTGGGCCATGAGGGCGCCCAGCACGGCGGCCATGGGCTTGCCCCAACGCTCGGGCTCGTCTCGCAGGCGCTCGAAGTACTCCTGGAAGGTGAGGTAGGCGTCGGCGCGCGAGAAGCCCGCGCACACGAGCTTGCAGATGCTCTCGACCACGGAGAGGTAGGCGCCGGCGAACTGGTCGGCCTCCATGAGGTAGGGGTTGAAGCCCCAGGCCATGCCCGAGACCGTGGTGGTCTCGCCGAACACGGGGAGCTTGGCCACCATCGCCATGCTCGGCGTGAGCTGACGCCTGCCGCCGAAGGGCATGAGCACCGTGCCGGCGCCGATGGTGGAGTCGAACCTCTCGGAGAGGCCCTTGTTGGAGGCCACGTTGAGGTCGGTGACGAGGGCGCGCATGCGCTCGGCGAGCGTGGAGCCAGGCCAGCGGCTGGGCGCGTCGTAGGGGAGCTGGTGCTCGATGTGGACGTCCTGGTGCTTGGGGGCGCCGTTGGACGAGAGGAACTCGCGGGAGACGTCGACGATCGTGCCGCCGCGCCAGGAGAGGCGCATGCGGGGCTCGGCGGTGACCTTCGCGACCACCGTGGCCTCGAGGTTCTCCTCGTGGGCGTAGCCGATGAACGCGTCGACGTCGGTTGGCGCCAGGGCGACGGCCATGCGCTCCTGGCTCTCGGAGATGGCCAGCTCGGTGCCGTCGAGGCCCTCGTACTTCTTGGGGACCCGATCGAGGTCGATGTCGAGGCCGTCGGCCAGCTCGCCGATGGCGACCGAGACGCCGCCGGCGCCGAAGTCGTTGCAGCGCTTGATGAGGCGGCAGGCGTCCTCGCGGCGGAACAGGCGCTGGAGCTTGCGCTCGACGGGGGCGTTGCCCTTCTGCACCTCGGCACCGCACTCCTCGAGGCTGTCAAGGTTATGCGCCTTGCTTGAGCCCGTGGCCCCGCCGATGCCGTCACGGCCGGTGCGTCCGCCCAGAAGCACGATGATGTCGCCCGGCTCGGGGCACTCGCGCCGCACGTGGGAGGCCGGGGTCGCGCCCACGACGGCGCCGATCTCCATGCGCTTGGCCACGTAGCCCGGATGGTAGAGCTCGGAGACCTGGCCAGTGGCCAGGCCGATCTGGTTGCCGTAGCTGGAATAGCCGTGCGCGGCGGTGGTCACGAGCTTGCGCTGCGGGAGCTTGCCCTCGAGCGTGCCTGCCACGGGCACGAGCGGGTCTCCCGCGCCGGTCACGCGCATGGCCTGATAGACGTAGCTGCGCCCGGAGAGCGGGTCGCGGATGGCGCCGCCGATGCAGGTGGCCGCGCCGCCGAAGGGCTCTATCTCGGTGGGATGGTTGTGGGTCTCGTTCTTGAAGAGGTAGAGCCAGTCCTCGTCGGTGCCGTCGACGTCGCACGTGATCTTGACGGTGCAGGCGTTGATCTCCTCCGACTCGTCGAGGTTCTTGAGGATCCCCTTGGCGCGGAGCCACTTGGCCCCGATGGTGCCCATGTCCATGAGGCAGACGGGCTTGGCGTCGCGCCCCAGCTCGCGGCGCATCTCGAGGTAGCGCTGGAAGGCGGCCTCGACCAGTTCGTCGTCGATGCGAACGTTCTCGAGCCGCGTGCCGAAGGTGGTGTGGCGGCAGTGGTCGGACCAATAGGTGTCGATCATCTTGATCTCGGTGATCGTGGGATCGCGGTGCTCGCCTGCGAAGTACTCCTGGCAGAAGGTGATGTCGGCGAGGTCCATGGCCAGGCCGCGCCTCTCGATGAAGGCGGCGAGCTGGTCCTGGCCCATCTCGAGGAAGCCGTCGAGCACCTCGACGGGGGCCGGCTCGGGGTAGCTCGCCTTGAGCGTGGCGCGCGGCTCGAGCGAGGCCTCGCGTGCCTCGACCGGGTTGATCACGTAGCGCTTGACGGCCTTGACGTCGCTGGCGGAGAGGTCTCCCTCGAGCAGGTAGACCTTGGCGGAGCGCACGTCGGGGCGCTCGCCCTGGCTAATGAGCTGGATGCACTCGCTGGCGGAGTCTGCGCGCTGGTCGAACTGGCCGGGCAGGAACTCCACCGCGAACACGGCGGCGCCGTTCGTCTCGGGCAGCTCGCTCGTGGCGTCGTCCGACTGCGGCTCGGCGAAGACGGTGGGCACGCAGGCGGCGAAGAGGCCTTCGTCGATGCCCTCCACGTCGTAGCGGTTGACCAGGCGGAGCCTCGTGAGGCCGCGGACGCCGAGGATGGTGCGCAGCTCCTCCGCGAGCTGCCGGGCCTCGATATCGAATCCGGGCTTCTTCTCAACATAGACGCGAGAGACCATGTGATGCCTTCCTTGGGGCGACGTGGACGCGAATGTCTCCATGATACGGCGGACGGCGCGGCGGCGGCCCTCCTCCGGAGGAAAGTTATCGCGGCGTTACATTGCCGGGGGAGGCGTGTGGCAGAAAAAGCCGAGAGTGCGGTTCGGCACGAGCCCGGCCTGGCGGAAAAAGTCGAGAGTGCGGTCGTGTTTTCGAGCCGAAGCTGGTTGCGGGAGAGGTTTGGGGACCGCACATCCCACTTTTTCTGCCACGTCCTCGCCGACGGCAACCGCACTCTCGGCTTTTTCTGCCAGCCGTTCGCACGTTCGCTGCGGTGCGCGCTCCGAGGGGGTTGGCGATCGCGCTCGGCACTTTATAGAACACTTCAGCTTTCCAAATAGTGGTAGGTGATAGCATTAAGCAAGTTTGACACTAGTGGAATACCAATTCTCTCTTCGCGGCAAAAACGAGTATCGGGGGATGCCATGCAGTCGAGAAAAGCCCACCGTCCGTCCCGGAGCAAGCTCAACAGGTTCCTGAGCGTCGCTCTCTCGGTCGCGATGATCACGACCTCGTCGAATCTCGAATACGTGGGCAAGGCCTATGCCGCAGATGCCTCGAGCACCGCGTCGGCGACCCAGCCGGCCACGACGGCGGACCCATCGGGCGACGCGTCGGATGCGAAGCAGCAGGCGACGCCGTCGGCTGCGACGGCCGATGGGGCGGAAAACGACACGGCGACGTCGCCGGCGACCACCTCGAAGCCCTCGGACACCACCCCGGCCGCGCCCAAGCACGAGGCGCTCACGGCCGACCTTCCCGTCAAGCTGGGCTTCAGCCTTGACGGCGCTTCGAGCGATCCCGTGGCCGTGACGCTCCAGCTCCAGAGCCGCACCGCATCATGGGACGCGACCAACTCCGCTTGGGGCGACTACGGCGAGTGGGCAGACGTGGATGGCGCCAAGGCCGAGCTCTCCGCGGATGACCTGGCTGTCGTCAAGGACGCCGACTCGCAGTACACCTTCAAGGATCTCTCCATCCAGACCGTCACCGATGCAGGCGCCTACGAGGGCCGCACGCAATACCGCGTGGTCGAGGCCAAGGTCGACGGCGCGACCCTCGACTACGACTCCACCGCCGACGACGGCACCATGACCTACAAGGCATCGGTGAGCAAGGACGCCACCGACACCACGGCCGCCTCGAGCGTGGACTACGTCGTCACGGTCTCGAAGGATGCGGCGCTCCTTGCAGAGACGAGCGACGGCACGGATGCGGCCAAGCTGGCCGAGACGGACGGCTTCGAGGGCGCGAGCATTGCCACGGCGGGCACGACGGAGAAGACGGCCGAGGCGCAGACGACACCGGCGGCGGCTCCGATGATGCTGGCGCCGATGGCGACCGGCGATATCACCGTGACGTTCGATGCCAACGGCGGTTCCGGGACGATGAATTCCCAGACCATCGCCAACGGCACCGAGACCGCGCTCGACAAGAATACCTTCACGCATGATGGCGACGGCTACGCGTTCGCGGGATGGAACACGGCGACTGACGGCACCGGCACACCCTACGCCGATGGTGCCAAGGTAACGTTTTCCGTGGATACCACGCTCTATGCGCAGTGGAGCAAGACGTATACGTACTCCGTCACGAATACCACCTACAACTACGCCGATGGCGACACCACCACCTATACGTTCGACAAGGACGTGACCGTGTCGGTGGATGGCGCGGCCATTGCGAGGAACGTGGACGGTAGCTACTCGATTCCCCAGGGCAAGACGGCTCAGGTCTCCTTCACCTCGACCAGCGATGCACTTAACGTCACGATGGTGCCAGATGCGGACAAGGGACAGACCGTCATCGGCTCCGCGTCCGTCGAACTCAAGGGGACCATGACGACCGCCGTCTTCGAATCCCAGGAGCCGGCCGACAACATCAACCTGTACAAGAATTGGGAGGACGGCGCGCTCGAGACCAAGCCCGACGTATCCTTCTCTCTCCAGTACTCCGTTGACGGGGGCAAGAGTTGGAGTGCGGTGGATGCGAAGAGCTGGGGCATGCTCGGCTACACGAAAGACACGGCGCCGACTGTCCCCGACAGCCATACGGGCAACGCCACCGAGTGGACGCTCGCCTTCGACAAAACGCTCAACGAGAAGACCGTCAAGACGGTTGGTGATGTCGCAGCTGGTACGTCGGTCGTCTATCGTCTGGCGGAGGCCTCTGTGCCCGAAGGGTACACGGCGACATACGAGGGGCTGCTCAACAACGTCCTGATGAATACGAAGGTCGATTCGTATAAGGCTAAGAAGAAGTGGGCCGACGGCGGCAACAAGTACGGATCGCGGCCAGACATCGCCACATGGATCGGTTCGATCAAATGCTACAAGGTCGTCCTGAACGGGACGCCTGAGGAGGTCACGCTCTCGTCGAGTGACACGGCCGCAGAAGGCTATATCAGCGTCTCAGACAATGGGGATGGCACCTGGTCGATCAGCATGCCGAATGCCCTCGGCTATAACGACGAGGACTTTCCGTACGCGTACTACATCAGCGAGTCTGATTCCACATCCGTCGCGACCGGCGCGAACGTGGAATCCGGAACCGTCTACAAGCCAACCTACCTGAACAGCGGAAACTACTCGTCGATTACTTCTAACCTGTATGACAACGGCACCGCTACCAATACGCTGACAAACACCATGACCTACAACGCCACGAAGGTGTGGAAGGACGACGGTACAGACGAGACAAAGGCGGCACGTCCCACGGCAACGCTCACGTTGTACCGCTATCCCGACGTAACCGGCGATTCGTTTGAAAATGCCTCCCCCGTGTCTGGTGTCTCGTCCTTTTCGATCACGGACACGACCAAGCTCCAAGATTCCATCACGGTTACGTTGCCGGCCGATACGACGACGTTGCCCATGTTCAACGAAGACGGCTACAAGTACGTATATTTCACCAAGGAGGCGCTGGGCACCAGCACGAATGGCTATGCACAGGTCTTCCCGGATGGGAAAAACGGCACGCTGTCGGGCAATGACAGGTTCCTCTTCAACGGAGGCGAGCTGGACAACACCATCACCGGCACGGTGAGCCTGTCCGGTACGAAGACATGGGTGGCCGCCGCGCATCAGGACATGGATGCCCAGGTGGAGCTGACGGTCACGCAAACCGACCCCGACACCAAGAAATCGATTGCCTACACGACCCAGACCCTTACCGGCTTCGGTGCCGAGAACACATCGCAGACGGCTGACTTCGCTGGCCTGCCGGAGTACAACAGCAACGGGCACAAGTACGCCTATGCCGTTTCGGAGACCGCTCTCCGCACTAAGGTCGGCAGCGACTGGGTGGCGGCGACGAACAAGGACGGCAGCCCGTATTTCGTGACGGCCGACGGCTATCGCTACCAGACGAGCTCTACGACCGATGAGAAGGGCAACATCACCATCACCAACAAGCTCCTCGGCAACGCGCAGGTCACGGTGAACAAGACGTTCACCAACGGTTTGCTGGCAAGCCCCACCAAGCTCACCTATACCGTCTATCGAAACGGAACGCCCATCGGCACGAAGACGGTCTCCTATACGGGCACTGCCTATCCCGAAGGCGACGGTCCAACGTTCACGCCGGGTGCTGTAACCATCACAAAGTACGAGGACATGGACCCGGGCTCATATGGGTCGAACTCGGGCACGCTGCCTCGCTATGACGACAGTGGCAACCAATACAAGTACACGGTGGCCGAGACGGGCGTCGACCCTGCGGTATATGGCACCACCACGACCAACTCGATGGGCGAGGGCAACTACGGCGGCACCGTCGACACGACGGACGACTTCAACGGCGAGAAATACCTGCAGGCAACCGCTGCCATCTCGAACTACAAGCCCGGCGAGGGCATGAGCATCACCGTCCACAAGAGTTGGATCGACGCCGGCGACCAGCAGTATCACGAGGCCGTCACGACCGAGCTGCAGTACACCGCCGATGGAACCAGCTGGACTAAGGTGGCCGACGGTGTTATCGACACCTCCACGGACTACGTCTATATCGGTGTGCCGAAGACCGTCCCCGCTGGTTCGACGGGGACCGCCACCTATCAGGATCTCTACAAGACGTGGGTTGCGAATGGCAAGCCTGCCACGGGTGCGGGTTCGTTCCGTGTGGTCGAGACGAAGCTGGGCAGCAGCGCGGTCGTCCCGGATGGCGATGACAGCATCAAGGAGTTTGCGGGCAGCTCGAGTCACGAAAGCGGATGGTCGTTCGTCTCGGGCACCAATCAGAACTACGACGTCTCTCCCACGGCGGACGTCACCGGCGACTACGACTTCACCGTCACGAACAAGCGTGTGGGCGTCTCCGACATCACGCTCACGAAGACGTGGGTCGACGGGTTGAACGCGCAGGGCACGCGGCCGGATTCCGTTACCTACACGGTCACGGCGAGTGAGGGGGTGTTCACCGCAGATGCGACGGGCAAAGGCTACGCCTATGTCGATTCGACGCATGTGACGTACACGGCAACCGGCGGCGCGACGGATTCTTCGTGGTCGCTTACGACCGATTGGTTCCAAAAATACGACTATACGACGGGTGCCATCATCTCCTATTCCATCGAGGAGACGGCACTCAACTACAACGATGCGGCCAAGGCCGATAACGCCAAGCTCTATTCGAAATCGTCCAAGCATGTGAGCTATGTCGTCGGGGCGAAGCACACGGGCGACATCGATACCTATGCCTACACCAACGGTCTTTCCGATTCGGTTGTTCCCTACATGAACAAGTACTGGATGGATGCGAACGATGCCTCCGCCAAGGCGGCGCGTCCCGACATCTATCCCGTGCTGTATCGTTCCACGACGGTTGATGGCACGACGACCGTCGAGAAGATGACGTATCAGGACCGCGACTGGAGCACCCTGCACGTGAAGGACTTCTGGTGGCAATGCACGTTCGTGTCTCAGCCACGGTACAACGCCCAAGGCTATGAGTACACCTATTACGTGGGCGAACAGTTCTCGTCGAGCGCTGGAGACTACATCGAAGGCGGATCGGGGGCATGGACGACCGAGCCTGACGCGGACACCGGCGCGTATGCCGAGGGTGCCGACGCCGACAAGGTGACGATTACCTACGGGGACAAAACCTACAACGTGGCCAAGCTCGACAACACGAGCGGCAAGGCGGGGACCATCGTCAACAAGCCCCAGGCCGAACGTACGGTTTCGGGTACGAAGGTGTGGGCAAACCTGCCCGGGGCCTTCAACAAGGCATATCTGCCCGATGTGACCTTCCAGCTGTATCGCTGCAGCTATGGGTTGGACTACAACGACGACAAGAACCTAACCAAGGTGGAAGGCGACACTGCGACCCTCAAGTCGGGCTCGTCGGCCTTCGGGTTTATGGATCCCATCGACGCCACCAAGGCGCTGAGCGTGCCTCGCTACGACGAGTATGGCAAGCCCTACACCTATGTGGTCAAAGAGACCTCGCCGAACAACATGACGCTTGCCTACACCATTGAGCAGAATCCCGCCAACGGCTTAGTGATCACGAACTCCTTCAAGTCCGAACAGAACTATGGCATCACCTTCACCAAGAAGTGGTCGGGCGTGCCCGCGAACACGACGGTGAGCACGACGCTCACGCTTTCGCGCTACCTGACCGATGCCAGCGGCAAGGTCATCGAGGGCACTCGCGACGCCAGCTTCGCGACTGCGGGAACAAACGGCAACGAAAACGTGGTAATGGCGAATTTCAAGGACGCCACCACGGCGAACGGGGTTACCTCGAAGGACTACGGCTGGTCAAACCTCGCCTACTACGGGCCCAACGGCAATCCATACCAGTACCGCGTGGAGGAGACGGGCATTCCCAACGGCTACGTTATCTATGACGCCGCCGGCACGGGTAAGGTATCTGCCACAAAGGCTGCCGGTGCCACCGATTACGAGGCGGTCGTGTCTCCGACCATCCCCGAGACGGGCACGCCAACCGCCGGCACCGCCGGTCTCACCAACAAGTACGGCGAGGTGTTGGGCTCGGCGAATGTCGCCAAGACATGGAAGGATGACACCACCTACGCGATTTCGCCGCGCTCCGCCGTGACGTTCAAACTGTGGCGCACGAGCAAGACGGAGACTACGCCCACGCAGGTGGGGAATAGCATCACCCTCGATGGCACCGTCGACGTGACGGAGACGACCGCATGGAAAGCTGCGATATCCAGCCTCGAAATCTATGGCCCTGATGGTAATGCCTATTCCTATTTCGTTACTGAAGGTGCCGACAGCACGGCCATCACGAGTACGGCTCCTACTGGCTACACGTTGAGCGCGCAGACGAGCACGCCGATCGCGGCCGTTGCGGACAGCACAAAGGCCAACACCACGTCGCTCACCAATACCGTAAGCAAGATAAGTCTGACGGCAACGAAGAAGTGGGCGTATAACACCACGACAACGCCTACGGCGGCGCAGTTGCTGTTCGATATGCCCTTGCAGGCCATCCCCGTGAGCATCACGTATGGCTTCCTCTATAAGCTCGATGGCGAGACGACGTGGAACGTGCTGAACGATGCAAAGGGTGTTGCGTTTACCAAGACCATTACCCAGAGCAAGGGCGCGTTTGGCGATGCGACGCTTTCGGACCTTCCCGAATACGCTAATGACTCGAGCGGCACCGCTAAAAAGGTCACCTATAAGGCCTACGAGATTTCCGTCAAGTACGCCAATGGGGCGACGTCGAGCCGTACGACCGGCAACATCGATGATGCCGCATCCATCGGAGACCTTTCGACCTCTGGTTCCACACCAGGTGGCACCACTACTGTCACCAACGGCATCACGATGCGTCAGATAGACCTTTCCAAGGTATGGAACGACGAGTACAACCGCGACGGCGTGCGGCCCTCTTCGATTACCTTCACCGTCACGCGCACCGGCGTGAGCAATGCAACTGACAAGGCAACTGCCACGATCGTCCTCACGAGGGACGCTGCCACCGGTAAGGTCACCGCTTCTTCGAACGGTGCCACATGGGATGTCACCGTCTCGGGTGATGGCAACACCTGGTCGACGAGCGTCTACGTGCCCACATACCGCAACGATGACACCACTCAAACTCTATTCAGCAGCTACTCCGTGGCTGAGACCGCCATTACTGGCTATACCACCACGGCAGGCGCTACGGCAGATTCCACCGGCGCGTCGCCCGTCTCCATCGGCGGCTCTGCCGACAATGCCGCGGCCTGCTTCAAGAACAGCCGAAGCCACGATACGTTCACACTCAACCCGGCGAAGACCTGGAGCTACAACGGCGTGAGCTATTCCGGAAAGACCAACCTGCCCGATTGGCTGAAAGGCTATCTGCCCTCGAGCATCACCTTCACCCTCAAGGTGAGCACCGACGGTTCGACCTGGAAACTGCCGAGTGAGATGGGGGCGGATTTCACAGGAATAGCCGACACCACTAAGACGACGGCGATTGACGCTGCCACCGGGGCTATCACGGTGACAGGGTGGACTAGTCTGCCGCGCTATGCGAGCGACACCACCATCACGAACCTCGTGCCCTACCACTATCAGATCACGGAGACACTGGCCACCGAAGCCCAGGTCTTCACTGCCACGTATAGCACGAGTAATTTCAACGCCGGCGATAAGACGGTGACTGCGGGGTCCACCCAGACCATTACCGCCACGAACGCATTCGACGTGTCGAAGCTCAACATCACCAAAAACTGGGCTGACTCGAGCAATGCCTACAGCACACGGCCCGATGCCGTGAAATACTTGGTTGAATACTCAGCCGATGGCACCACATGGAAGGCCGTGCCTGCCGCGTGGATGGCCTCATCGGCATCCACGAACGTTACTGTCGGAGCCGACGGCACGGGCTTCGTCACCGTCGGCAAGGCGTTTTCTACTGCCGATACCTATACGCTTGCCCTTAACGAGTTGCCGAAGTACGCGATTGGCGGTACGAGCACCTACCAGTACCGTGCCACCGAAAAGACCCTCACATATGGCACGAACGAGCGCGAGCCAGGCGCCAGCGCTTCGGATGCGAAGCTGTACTATCTCACTACAACCCCTACAACATCCTCCACCACGGACAACGTCACCACGTTCACTTCGACTTCCACCAACACGCTCAACACGACGTCGTTCAACATGACGAAGACGTGGGTTCCCACCAACAGCTCCGCGGTGAGCATCACGGTCAAGCTCCAGGAGACGACCAAGGAGACGCCAGCCGAAGCCGACTGGTCCGACGTCATCGATTCCGCGGGGACGACGAAGACCTGGACCATTGCCAAGGGAACCGATGCTTACTCCTGGTCCGATCTGCCCAAGTTCGACGCGTCCGGCAATGCCTATCACTATCGTGCCGTCGAGACCGCCGTTAAGTTGACAGGCAGCTCCGATCCCGTGGCCATGACCTACGGTGCGACCAAGACCTCGGGCGAGGCGGGCGGCTATGTCTACACGTCGACCACGACGGGGACGACGACCGCGATCACCAACACGGCGACGAATGTCAGTCTGGTGAAGAAGGACGCGACCGACACTACCAAGCAGCTTCCCGGCGCCGTTTACACGCTGGCAGGCACCTTCGCCGACGGAACGGCATCCAAGACCTTCACCTCATCCTCGACGGTCGCGGCGGCCATTGCTGCTCAGATGCTCGCCGACAACACGACCACCTATACGCTTTCGGAGACGACTCCGGCGCCGGGCTACAAGGCGAATGCGCTGACGGATAGCTATAGTGTTGCAACCATTACCAGCGGTGCCATGACGCTCAAGATGGACATGTCGGGCAAGCTTTGGTACGCCAGCAGCGCAGAGGGTGGTTGGACCGCCGTCGACAGCAACGCCCTCGTCATGAAGGATGCGCAGAACGCGCTCACCATCACGAAGCAGGCGGGTGGGGTCAACCTGGGGGGAGCGACCTTCGAGCTCTCCACCGTAGGTGGCGATAAATTCGCGACGGCGACGTCGCCTATTACCTGGACCACCTCTGCGACCGATCCCGCGAGCAATCCTCACGCCATTACGGGCGAGTTCGTCGCGGGAAGCGTCTACAAGCTCTCCGAGACGACTCCTGCGCCGGGCTACACCGTCGCGGCAGACGTCTACCTCAAGATGGATGCCGCGGGGAGCCTCTCGTCCTGCTCCACGAAGGATGGAACGTTCGTCGCGGTGACCAGTAACGCCCTTGTCGTGACCGATACGCAGAGCTCGCTTTCCATCGAGAAGATGGACCAGTTCGGCGCTGACGTCGCCGGGGCTACGTTGCAACTTGCCGGAATGTTCGCCAACGATACGGCCACATCGATAACGTGGACCACCTCTGCGACTGCCCCCACGAACAACCCCTACATCCTCACGGGCAAACTCATTGCGAACAACGAGTACACGCTTTCCGAAACCACGACTCCGGCGGACCATGTGACGGCCGCAAGTGCCGTCATCCGCATGACCAACACCGGCCAGCTGCAGGTTCGCAGCGGAAGTGTGGAGCCCTACACCTGGACTGCTGTGGATAAGAATGCCTTCAAACTCGTCGACACGCTCTCGCGCACGCAGGCTTCGATTACCAAGACCGATGCCAACAAGGTTGCCCTTGCAGGATGCACGTTCAGCCTGTACAAGCAGAAGGGCGCCAAGCCAGACGCTAAGGCCGACACGCGTATCTACGATGCGTGCACCCCGGTCATTGCGAACGGCACGGCTGTGTGGTCGACGGCCACCGCGGCCGACGCGGTGACGAATCCCGATACCAATCAGAAGCTCAACCTGGGCCTTGCCGACGGCACCTACTACTTCGTCGAGACGGCGTGCCCGCCGACCTACCATCTCGACTCCACGCCGCATGTGTTCACCACGACTGTCGACACGAATGGCACCACCGTTGACACCACGGTAGCGAACGAGTCCCTCAACGCCGGCATGACGCTCACGAAGCTCGATGCGACGAGCGGCGCGGCCCTCACGACCAAGGCGACCACGTTCACGCTTGCCGGCCCCACTGCATTCAACAGCGGAAAACCGATGACGCTTATCACCGACGCGGACGGCACGATATCCGTGAGCAATTTGCCCAAGGGCAAGTACACCCTCACCGAGACGGGCACGGATGCTAACTACACGAACGGCAACTTCGCCGCGACCTTCTCCGTGACCGACGCTTGCAAGGACCAGACGCTCGTTATCAACAGCGCAAGCCTCGGAACCGCAACGCCGTTCGGCCTGACGGTCACGGTCGATTCCGACGATTTGGTCGCGGGCGGTTTGCAGAACGTGCGCAAGACGGGCTCCGTGAGTATCCAGAAGCTCGGTGTGGGTGATGACGCCGCTGGCCTTGGCGTCGTTACGTTCAAACTCTATCAACAGCTTGGGACCGAGCCTGCACCCAAGACCGATACGGTTTTTGCCACTGGCGTGACGGCTAATGGAACTGCGGGCACCACGAAGGGCGCGCTCTCGTTTACCAACCTTCCATGGGGCAACTACTACTTGGTAGAGACCGCAGTACCTGCCGGCTATCAGGTCGATGCCACTCCTCATGCTTTCACGATAGGCGCAGGCTCTCTCACCAAGAGCTTTACGGACACAAGTGCCATCCAGAACACCAAGAATACGTTCACCCTCGTGAAGAAGGATGCGGACGGCAATGCCCTCGAAGGTGCCACGTTCACGATTACCGGTGTGTTCTCCGACAGCGCCGCGGAGGTGACAAAGACCATCACGGCTCAGTCGACCACCTGGACCGGTGTCCTCATCGGCGGCAACACGTACACCGTCAAGGAGACCACGCCTCCTACGGACTACAAGGACGTTGCCGATTTCGCGGTGACGATGGGCTACGATGGCACCCTTACGGCGGCGAGTGGCACGGAGCTGCCCTCTGGCGTGTCGATTGAGGCAAACAACACGCTCACCGTCAAGGACACCTTGGACGGGTTCACCGTTACCAAGATCGGGCAGAACGGCCAACCGCTTGCCGGCACGGCCTTCTCTCTGCAAGAAAACGCCACGTCGAAGGTCATTGATTCCTGGACCATCGCCAGCTCCGATCCTACCGAGAATCCCCGTACGATCACAGGCAAGATGGTCGTGGAGACGCTCTACAAGCTCGTCGAGACCGCAGCGGCACCTGGCTACACCGTGGCAAGCCCCATCTATCTCAAGATGGATGACGCTGGCAACCTCTACGAGGGCAGCTCGGCCGATGCCGTCACCACCGCCGTTGCCAGCAACAAGCTCGAGGTTTCCGACACGCTCGCCACCGCCTCCTTCACGAAGCTCGACTCGGACGGCAAGACGCAGCTCGACGACGCCCAGTTCAAGCTTTACGGCACCTTCGCGGCGAACGGAACGACTGGCGACTCTTCAATTACCTGGGACTCCTCGTCCACCGCGGCCACGCAAATCGCCGGCCAGATGATCGAGGGCTACACCTACACGCTCGCCGAGACCGCCCCGGCTCCTGGCCACGTCATCTCCTCCTGGTCCGACTCCTATCCTGCCGCCATGCTCGGTTCCAAGGGCGAGCTCGTCCTCAAGATCAACGAGGCGGGTCAGCTGCAGTACAAGACGGGCGCCGATACGTGGGCAGACGTCGCCGGCAACGCCGTCGCCATGCGGGACGCCCCGAACGACTTCACCCTCTCCAAGGTCGATTCGCAGTCCAACGTCCTCACGGGCTCCAAGTTCACCATCACCGGAACCTTTGCCGGCGGCAAGGACTCCGAGACCCGAACGTTCCACTCCGACTCGGTGTCCGAGTTCAAGGGCCAGCTCGTCGCTGGCAGCACCTATACCATCGCCGAGGCGACGCCGCCCTTCGGCTATACGGCGGTCCCGAACTTCGACGTCAAGGTATCCGATGACGGCGCGAGCATCTCCCTCGCCGACACGACGCGCACCGACGTCAGCATCTCGAACGGGGCCCAGGTCGTGGTGACCGACGTGCAGAACTCCGCCTCCTTCTCAAAGGTCGAATCCGACGGCACGACCGTCCTCGAGGGCGCCCAGTTCTCGCTCACCGGATATTTCGCCTCCGACGTGATGGAGTCGAGTTCGAAGACCTGGACATCCGCCGCTTCCGCAAAGACGGTCACCGGCGAGATGATTGCGAACTACAAGTACACGCTCGCCGAGACCGCGCCTGCGGACGGCTACGTCATCTCGTCGTGGCTGGACACCTATCCCGACGCCGCGCTTGACCAGAACCCGGCGACCTACGAGAAGCATGACGGCGGCCTCATCGTGATGATGGACTCCGCAGGTCAGCTCTGGTACCAGACCAGCGACCCGACTGTGTACGCATCCTGGAAGAAGGTCGACGGCAATTCCGTCGCCATGAAGGACTCCCAGGTCAACGTCTCCTTCTCCAAGACCGACCGCACCACGGGCAAGCAGCTGGCCAGCCACACCCAGTGCATCTTCAAGGTGACCGCCGTGAGCGACGGGACGTTCCTCGACGGGAAGACCGAGGTCACGGGCTATGACGACCAGCTCACCGATGCCCTCAGGGGCCAGCTCGTGGCCACCGTGGGCACCGCGGACGCCAACGGCAACTTCACGGCCACGGGCACCGAGCACATCTACCAGATCCAGGAGATCCAGGAGCCCGTGGGCTACCAGATCGAGCCCAAGGCCGTGCAGTTCATCGTCAGCCAGGCAGGCGACGTCTACGTCCTGAGCGAGGCCGGCGGCACGGTCACGAGCGCCAATGGCACGGTCGACCTCAACTTCTCCGATCCCAAGATAGCGGCGAGCATCGTCAAGGCCGATGCCTCCGGCGCCAAGCTGGCGGGCGCGACCTTCGAGCTGGACGGCACCTTCGTCGCGGATGACGGCATCTCGACCACGACCACGCCCATCACCTGGACCTCGACGGCCTCGGCACCCACGGGTGTCGCCGACGGCCTTCTCGACGGCAAGCTCGTCTCGGGCAATGCCTACACCCTCAAGGAGACCTCGGCGCCGAGTGGCTATGACGCCATCTCCGGCACGGTCGCCTTCACGGTGGACGCGGTCGGCAAGATCACGCTTACCAGCGATGCCAACGGCGCGGCGACAGTCTCCGGCTCGGCCTCCGACGCGGGCGGCATGGTGATCACCGTGGCCGATGCGGCGACGGCCGTGCCCGTCGAGCCCGTGACGCCTCTCGTGAGCGCCGTGACGCCCAAGACGGGCGACGCCACCTCGGGGTGGCTGCTCCCGCTTGCCGTCCTGGGCGGCAGCCTGGCGGCACTCGGCCTGCGTCGCCGCCGCCGTCGCGGCGATGCCGAGTGAGCCTCGAACGTTAACGGCATGAGTCTGACGGGGAGGGTGGCGTGCAACCGCCCTCCCCGTGCGCTATGGTTGATGCATGAAGCGAAGCTGAATACGCTCCGCCACGGAATATTCGGGGAACTTGATAGGGGAGGGTGCATGAAGAGGAACAACATCGCCAAGCTCGTAGCGGGCGTCGCGGCCGGCGTCGCGCTCGTCGCCGCGCTCGCGGGATGCGGCAGCACGACCACGTCGGGCTCGTCCGCGCCTGCGACCACGTCGGCCTCGACAGGCTCGTACAAGCTGGTGGAGAGCGGCAAGCTCACGGTCATGGGCAACTGGTACTTCCCGCCGTTCGAGTCGATGAACGAGAGCACCGGCGTGGCGGAGGGCTTCGACATCGACCTGGCGAACGCCATCGCGTCGAAGATGGGCCTCACGGCCAACATCCTGCCGTCCACCCAGTTCGACACCCTCGTGCCCACGATCAAGCAGGGCGGCAAGGCCGACGTCTCCATCTCGGGCATCACGATCACCGACGAGCGCAAGAAGGAGATCGACTTCTCCGATCCCTACCTCGACTCCAACCAGAGCATCGTCGTGAAGTCCGGCGCGGCGGCGCAGTCGATCGCCGCGCTCAACGTCTCCGGCAAGAAGGTCGCCGTGCAGTCCGGCACCACGGGCGAGTCGTGGGCCAAGGAGAACCTGCCCAATGCCACCGTCGTGCCTCTGGACGACGTGATCCAGGCCATGACGGGCGTCCAGACCGGCCTCTACGACGCCGTCTGCGCCGATCTCCCCGTCACGAGCTACCTGATCAAGAACTCCTATGGTGACCTGGTCATTCCCGAGGGATGCCAGATTGCCACGGGCGAGCAGTACGGCGTGGTCGTCTCCAAGGACAACCCCGCCCTCACCACCGCCATCAACAAGGCGCTCTCCGACATGAAGTCGGACGGCACGATGGACCAGCTCGAGACCAAGTGGTTCGGCAAGGTGCTGTAGGCATCTGCCGCATGGATCGCAACCGAGGGGGTCGGCCACGTGTCGGCCCCCTCGCTTATTTGCTATCGTCTGAGGCGAGGGCAAATCGAGAGGCGGAATATGGTCGCGGAACCACGGATACGGGCACTCTTCTTCGACATTGACGGCACGCTGGCCACGATGGACACCCGTCGCATCCCCGATTCGGCCCTCGAGGCGCTTGCCGCCGTCCGCGAGCGTGGCGTCAAGGTCCTCATCGCCACCGGCCGCCCCGAGCCCATGGCCCGCTGGATCGAGGACCAGCTCGTTCCCGACGGCTACGCGTGCGCGAACGGCCAGTTCTGCCGCCTCGGGGGAAGGGTCATCCGCTGCCAGCATCTCGACCACGATGACGTCCTGGTGGCGCGCGACCAGGTGGCGCACGGGCTCTATGCCATGACGGTGGTCGAGGACGGCGACTGGTTCCTCTCCGGCCCTCCCGGCACCGTCGACCGGGGAGGCGTCGGGCTCCCCGTGCGCGACGCCGCCCTCATCGGCGGGCGCCCCGTGCTCCAGCTCATGCTCCAAGGCGGGCCCGAGCTCGACGACCTGCTTCTCGGCGCGACGAGGAACCTGCTCTCCGTCCGCTGGACGTCTGCCTTCGGCGACATCATCCCCAGGGGCGGAGGCAAGCAGGTGGGCATGCAGGCGTTCCTCGACGAGCTCGGCATCGGGCGAGGGGAGTGCGCCGCCTTCGGCGACGGGGCGAACGACATCGCGATGCTCGAGTACGCGGGCGTGGGCGTGGCCATGGGGAATGCCTCCGACGAGGTCAAGGCACGCGCCGATTGCGTGACGACGAGCGTCGAGGGGGATGGCGTCGCGCGCGCCCTCGCACGTCTCGGCCTGCTGTAGGCAAGGCCCCGGCCCCGTCGTGCCATCCGCGGATTGAAATCTATCCGCAACCCCCTGCTGTCGCGCCCGCGCTACAGTAGTTCAGGCTATTTCAAACGAGGGGGATCACATGGGTCAGACGGTCGTTCTGGTGAGGCATGGAAAGGCGGAGCCCAAGCGCGCGGGCCAGCCTGACGAGGAACGCAAGCTCACGGGGCGCGGGAACGACGCCCTCGCCGCGGCGTTCCCAGACTCGTTCCGCATGCTCAAGGTGCCCATCGATGGCATCCAGCTCTGGGTGAGCCCCACGGTGCGGGCCATCCAGACGGCCTACCAGGTGCGTCGCGTCGTCGACATCGACGACGAGCAGCAGCGCCGGTGTCTCGCCGACCAGGACATAGACGCCTTCTTCGACGAGCTCTCCAAATCCGAGTTCAGCACGATCATCGCCGTGGGGCACATCCCGTTCATGAACAAGGTCTCGGGCATACTCTGTGGCTGCGAGCTGCCCTTCGCGCCCGGCGCCGTGGCCTGCATCGAGCTCCAGGACTCCATCGACCCGACCTCGCTCAAGGCGGCGGCCGAGGCACCCGGCCGCCTGCTCTGGTTCATCCAGGGGCCCAAGGTCTAGGAGCCGCGCGCCGAGCGCGTGGGCCTCATCCAACCCAGAAGGCCAGGCCCTCCTCGTCGAACTCGACGGGCACGCGAAGCTTCGAGAAGAAGGCGATCGTGGCGTCGCGCATGCGGTCGCCCTCCGCCTCGCTCGCGGCGCCGGTCTCCTCGATCCAGCACGACTGCTTGCCGCAGGCGTCGCGCAGGTGGATCTTGAAGGGCAGCCCCTCCGAGCCGAGCCGCTTGTTCAGCTCGATGATGTCGTTCGTCCCGATGACGGTCATGATGGCCCTCCCTCGTTGCCTCTCTCCTGGAGGATACCCAGGCGGGCCGGCGCGGCAATGTCGCCCCGACCCCCTAGAATTTCACCACGAAGTCGCGCTCCCCGGAGACGAGCGGGATGTCTGCGGAGTCGTCGATCCAGAAGACGTTGCCCCACTCGCGGTAGGCCTGGGTCATCCTGGTCTGGAAGCGGCCGATGCTCTCGTCGCCGCCCTGCAGCTCCATCTCGACCGTGCCGTCGAGCTGGTTCCGCACCCATCCGGTGAGGTCGTTGTCGCGTGCGAGGCGCTGCGCGTTCCAGCGAAACCCGACCCCCTGGCATTCGCCCGCGTAGGTGAGGTGGAGGCGGCGCGCGTCGCCTCCCAGCTCTGGGATGGGCCTCTCGGGGTCCTCCCTGCCTATCACCCTCGAGAACCAGGGCATGCACTCGCCTCCGTCCGTGCCCGAGACCGCGTCGTAGTCCGTATTCCCCTGCGCTCGCTCGCCTAACATCGTGCTTCGGCGGGCCCGCCAAGGGGGACAATACGGGCAGGCGACGACGTCGAGGGGAGCTGCCGTGGCATTCGTCGAGTTCTCCGACGTGCGCAAGACCTATCGCATGGGCGAGGTGGAGGTCCATGCCGTCGACGGCATGAGCTTCTCCATCGAGGAGGGCGAGCTCTGCGTCATCGTGGGGCCGTCGGGCGCCGGCAAGACGACGGTGCTCAACATGCTCGGAGGCATGGACTCGTGCACCTCCGGCACCATCTCCCTCGACGGCCGCGAGGTCTCGTCCTTCTCGCCGCGCGAGCTCACGCTCTACCGCCGCTATGACGTGGGCTTCGTCTTCCAGTTCTACAACCTCGTCCAGAACCTCACGGCCCTCGAGAACGTCGAGCTGGCAAGCCAGATCGGACGCGACCCGCTCGACCCGGCCGGGGTGCTCGCCGAGGTGGGCCTGGGCAACAGGCTCGACAACTTCCCGGCCCAGCTCTCGGGCGGCGAGCAGCAGCGCGTGGCCATCGCGCGCGCCATCGCCAAGAACCCCAAGCTGCTGCTCTGCGACGAGCCCACGGGCGCCCTCGACTACACGACGGGCAAGCAGGTGCTCTCCATCCTCCAGAGGACCTGCGTCGAGGGAGGGCGCACCGTGGCCATCGTGACCCACAACCAGGCCTTCGAGGCCATCGCGAACCGCGTCATCCACATCCGCGAGGGACGCGCGGCGGCGGTCGAGACCAACTCGCGCCCCGCGGGCGCCGACACGCTCGAATGGTAGCCGACGCGCGATGAGGAACCCCTTCGGCACAGAGCTCTGGAGGACCATCGCCCACTCGTGGGGCCGCTTCCTCGCCATCGCCGGAATCGTGGCCCTGGGCTGCGGCTTCTATGCGGGCCTGCGCATGACCGGGGCCGACATGCGCGCGGCGGGCGACGCCTTCTACGACGGCACGAGCCTCTACGACGTGCGGCTCGTCTCCACGCTGGGCTTCTCGCGGGAGCAGGCCGACGAGGTCAAGTCTGTCGACGGCGTCGAGCAGGTCATGGGCGACTATGCCACCGACGTCATGGCCACCCTGAACGACGAGCGGTATGCCATCCGCGTCATGTCCCTCGACGTGGGGGACGCCTCGGCGAGCACGGTGGACGCGACGGGCACGACGGTCGCCTCGGACGACCCCGGATACCTCAACCGGCTCGTGCTCGCCGAGGGCAGCTGGCCCACCGAGCCAGGCCAGTGCGTGCTCTCGGCCGACCGCGTCATGGGCACCCCCATCGAGGTGGGCGACACGGTCGAGGTGCTCTACGGCACGGCGAGCCTCGACGGCGTGCTCGAGCGGCGCACCTTCACGGTGTCGGGCCTCGTCCACTCGTCGGCCTACGTCTCGAGCGTCGCCCTCGGCTACACAAGCCTGGGCTCGGGCGTGATCCAGCAGTACATGTACGTGAGCCCCGACAGCTTCTCCGCCGACCTTCCCTACACCGAGCTCTACGTCACGGTGAGGGGCGCATCCGAGCAGTTCTCGGGCGCCGACGGCTACCAGTCGACGGTCGACGTGGTGAGCTCCAGGCTCGACGACCAGGCCCCGGCGCTCGCGGCGTCGCGCTTGGCCGAGGTCAGGAGGAAGGCCCAGAACGAGCTCGACTCGAAGAGGGATGACTACGAGGAGCAGAAGGCAGACGCGGAAGACCAGCTCGCCGATGCCAAGGCCCAGCTCGACGACGCGCTGGCCAAGCTGGAGAGCTCCGAGGCCACGATCGCGAGCAGCGAGGAGGAGCTGGCGGCCGCCCGCGAGGAGGCCTACGCGAGGCTCGCCGACGCCAAGGACGAGCTCCTCTCGACCGAGGAGGCGCTCGACGACGGGGCGGGCCAGCTCGCCGACGCCCAGTCGCAGCTCGATGCGAAGAGAGACGAGGCCGAGCAGGCCAAGGCGGGCCTCGAGGCGAAGCTCGCCGACGCCCAGCGCCACTACGATGAGGCGAAGCCGCAGATCGAGGCCGGCATCGCGCAGGCCACGGCCACCAAGGCCGACCTCGGGAGGCAGAGGGCCGAGGCCCAGGACCAGAAGGCCCAGCTCGAGGCCCTCCTCAAGACGCAGACGGAGGGGAGCGCCGAGTACCAGGCGACCGAGGCCAAGATCGACGCCGTGGCGGCGGCCATCGCGAAGCTCGACGAGGGCATCGGAGCCGCCCAGGCAACCATCGACGACCTCGCCAAGAGGCAGGCGGATGCGGAGGGCGGCATCGCCCAGCTCGAGGGGGGCATCTCCAAGGCCGAGGCGGGGCTCGCGGCCATCGCCCAGGGACAGGCGACGCTGGACGGGAAGTCGGCGGAGCTCGCCTCCGGACGAGAGCAGCTGGAGGCCGGCTGGGACACCTACTACGAGCAGCGGGACGAGGCCGAGTCGCAGCTCGCCGATGCCGCGGACCAGATCGCCTCCGGCAAGGAGGAGCTCGCGAGCGGCTGGGACGAGTACGACTCCGGGAAGGCCGAGTACGATTCCAATGCCGCCGACGTCGACGCGCGCCTCTCCGACGCGGCCCAGCAGCTCGCCTCCGCGCAGGCCGACATCGATGCCATCGCGAGCCCCGACGTCTACGTGCTCGACCGGACGAAGTCGACCGGCGTCTCGAACTACCACGACGACTCGGTGCGCATCGACAACATCGCTGCCGTCTTCCCGTTCATCTTCTTCCTGGTGGCGGCCCTCGTCTCCCTCACCACGATGACGCGCATGGTGGAGGACGAGCGCGTCGACATCGGCACGCACAAGGCGCTCGGCTTCTCCACGGCGCGCATCACGGCCAAGTACCTGGCCTATGCCGCCATCGCGAGCGTCTCGGGGGCCGTCCTGGGCATCGCCGTCCTCTCGCAGGTGCTGCCGGCGGTCGTGGAGAAGGCCTACGCGATCATCTACGACGTCCCGGCCCAGGCCTTCCCGCTGCCCGTCGACCCGGCCATCTCGCTGCTCGCGGCCGGGCTCGGCGTGGGCATCACCCTGGGCGCCACCTGGCTCGCCGCCGCGGCGACGCTGCGCGAGGTGCCTGCGACCCTCATGCTCCCGCGCGCGCCCAAGGCGGGCAAGCGCATCCTGCTCGAGCGCCTCGGACCCCTCTGGCGGCGGACCTCCTTCTCCTGGAAGGTGACGCTCAGGAACCTCTTCCGCTACAAGCGGCGCCTCGCGATGACGGTGGTGGGCATCGCCGGCTGCACGGCGCTGCTGCTCACGGGGCTGGGCCTGCACGACGCCATCTGGGACATCATCGACAACCAGTTCGAGGGCGCCAACCCCGTCTTCCGCTTCAACGTCGAGGTGGGGACTCGACCAGGACGCGACGGCCGACGACGTCGCCTCCGTCGAGGGGTCCCTCTCGGACCTTGGCTCCGCCGACGCGTTCACCTTGGTCGACAGCGAGAACATGCAGGTCTCGTCCGAGGGACACCCCGGCACCCTGGCGGTGAGCGTCATGGTGCCGCAGGACGTGGGCAGCTTCGCGTCGTTCGTGGCCATGCGCGACCGCGTCACCCAGCAGCCCATCGACTTCGACGCCCGCTCCGTGGTCCTCACCGAGAAGGTCGCGACGCGGCTTGGGCTCGCGGTGGGGGACACCTTCACCGTGTACGACCAGGACGACATCGGCAACGCCAAGGGGGACGGCTATGCCCTCACCCTCACGGGCATCACCGAGAACTACGTCTACCATTACTGCTACGTGGGCGCGGACGCCTATCGGGAGGCGACGGGGCGCGATTCCGCGCCGCGCGGGATCCTCTCCCGCATAGACTCCGACGAGGCCGTGCGTGCCCGGCTCTCCTCCGCCCTCCATGACGTGGGCGCCGTCAAGACCGTCGTCTTCAACACCGAGACGATCGACTCGTACCGGAAGTCGCTCCAGAGTGTGAACATGATCGTGGTGGTGCTGGTGGTCGCCGCCGCCGCGCTCGCGTTCATCGTCCTCTACAACCTCACGAACATCAACATCGTCGAGAGGACGCGCGAGATCGCGAGCCTCAAGGTGCTCGGCTTCACCCCGCGCGAGGTCGCGGCCTACATCTTCCGCGAGATAGCGCTGCTGGTCGTCCTGGGCGCCGCGGCCGGGCTCGCGCTCGGGGTCCTCATGGAGGGCTTCGTGGTGCTGTCGAGCGAGGTGGACGCCGTCATGTTCGGCCGCGTCATCCATGGCGGGAGCTTCGCCTGGGCCTTCGGGCTCACCCTCGTGTTCGCCGCGTTCGTGATGCTCGCGATGCTCCCCAAGCTCAGGCACATCGACATGGTGGAGAGCCTGAAGTCGGTGGACTAGGCAGGCGACGTGCGGCGACGGGGCACCCCAGCGGCCGCCCCGCGCAGGATTCTGCAGCCTGTGGACCACAGCCTGTCGCTTTCCCCGGATTCGTCCCGATTCGGCCGGAATCCGTGCCACTGCCTGCATTTTCCTGTGGACCGGCGGCCGCACGGGGCACCCCAGCAAAAAGCAACAAATCGGAAACTGCATGACAGCAATCTAACAGATGCGATACATGTATTTAACAGGTAAAATATTCCGCAAACGGCATAGCTGAAGCGGCATTAGCATGCTACCATGCCGCCATGATGATTTTTCTCTCGGACATATCCGCTCTCGAATCGTGGCGTGCGGCCAATCCGCGAACCATGGCGGTCGCGCCCGCATCCGACCGTTGGCGCACGGACGACTACCTGTCCCACTCGCCGAGCGTCGAGGAGCGGGCCTTCGCCGACCTTTCCCGCTACGGAATCAGGACTCGTCCCGTTCGCCTCCTCGTCCCGGATGCCTCCCGGAGGATTCGCTCGTCCAAGGCAGTGACGCGCGTCTGGAGGGGCCCCGTTTTGCCGGGCTCGTTCTGCCGGATACGGGAGGGCCTGTACCTCTGCTCGCCAGAACTCGTGTTCCTGCAGATGGCGGGCACTCTCGACCTGTTGCCCCTCATCGAGCTGGGCTTCGAGCTCTGCGGGTTCTACGCGCTGCGTGACGATTTCCGGGAGGGCTTCATGACGCGCGCGATTCCCCTCACGACGGTCGAGTCCCTCAGCCGCTACGTCGAGTCCGCAACGGGCGCACGGGGGAGGAGAAACGCCTGCCGGGCGCTGCGCTACGTCATGGAGAGGTCGCGGTCGCCCATGGAGACGATCGAGGCCATGCTCTTCTGCCTGCCGTCCCACCTCGGCGGCAAGGGCTGCCCCCGCCCGCGGCTCAACCGCGGCATCCCCCTCGTCGGCCTTGCCCGCGAGCTGGCAAAACGCTCCAGCGTGGAGTGCGACGTCCTGTGGGAGGAAGCGGGCGTCGACGTCGAGTATGACAGCTACGACAATCATGCGACGCCCGACCAGCTCGCCCGCGATGCCACGAAGAGGGCCGCGCTCGACCGCCTCGGAATCGACGTCTACACCATGACCTACGCCCAGCTGCGGGACGTGGCGTGGTTCGATGCCTTCACGCATATGCTCGCCGAGAAGGCGGGCTGGCGCCTCCCTGCTCCCGTGGCCGACTTCAAGGCGAAGGAGGCCAGTCTCAGATCGGCGCTTCTTCCTCACGGCAGGGCCCGGTGGTAGGGGCCCTCCCGCTGACGCCACAGGAAAAAGCAGGCGGTGGCACGGATTCCGGCCGAATCGGGCCGAATCGGCCCCCGGAGACGAAAACCGTGCCACAGCCTGCATTTTCCTGTGGGCTCCGTCGCCTGCGACCCGTGCCCGCCCCCGTCCGCGCCCGACCTGCGCTATGCTTGGGCTGGCCACGTGCCACCGCCACCATCTCGAAAGGAACCAACCGTGCTGCCAGTCGACGAGCAGATGCGCACCATCGCCTCGGGTGCCATGAACATCATCCCCCAAGCCGAGCTCAGGAAGAAGCTCGAGCGGGGTAAGCCCCTGAACATCAAGCTGGGGGTCGACCCCACGAGCCCCGACCTGCACCTGGGCCATGCGGTCCCCCTGCGCAAGATGCGCCAGTTCCAGGACCTCGGCCACAAGGTCACGCTCATCATCGGCAACGGGACCGCCCTCATCGGCGACCCCTCGGGGAAGAACTCGACCCGCCCCCAGCTCACGAGCGAGGAGATCGAGGCGAACGCCGCGACCTACGTGGCGCAGGCGGTCAAGATCCTCGACCCCGACAGGACCGAGATCGTCCACAACGGCGACTGGATCCTCTCGCTCGACCTCAAGCACCTGCTCGAGCTCGCGTCCAAGTTCACCGTGGCCCGCATCCTCGAGCGCGACGACTTCACCAAGCGCTACAAGAGCCAGACGCCGATCGCGCTCCACGAGTTCCTCTATCCCGTCATGCAGGCCTACGACTCCGTGATGATCGGGGCCGACGTCGAGATGGGCGGCAACGACCAGCTCTTCAACCTGCTGGCCGGTCGCGAGCTCATGGAGAAGATGGGCATGGAGCCGCAGGTCGCGCTCACGATGCCGCTTCTCGAGGGCACCGACGGCACGCGCAAGATGTCGAAGAGCTACGGCAACTACGTGGGCCTCACCGACGAGCCGGCCGACATGTACGGCAAGCTCATGTCGATTCCCGACTCCATGATCGCCACCTACTACCGCCTCGCCTCGACCCTCCCCGTTGAGGAGGTCGACGCGATCGACAAGGCGATGGCCGAGGGCACGGCCGACCCCTACAGGCTCAAGCGCGACCTCGCCGCGAACATCGTCACGCTCTACCACTCGGCAGACGACGCCGCGGGTGCCGCGGCGGCCTTCGACTCCCTCTTCAAGAAGCACGACGTGCCCGACGACGTGGCCACCTTCGCCGCAGACCTCACCCCGCGTGACGACGGCACGGTCTACCTGGCAGGCGTCATCGCTGCCGCGGGGCTGGCGAAGTCGGCGGGGGAGGCGCGCCGCCTCATCGACGGCGGCGGCGTCAAGGTGAACGGCGAGGCCGTCGCCCCCAGGTCGTACAACCTCGACCCCGCGTCCCTCGCGGGAGCCACCCTCCAGGTGGGCAAGCGCCGCTTCGTGAAGCTCGTCTAGCATGGCCCGTCCGCAAGAGCCCTCCCGGATGCCCGAGCTGCTCGCGCCGGCGGGTGGCCCCGAGCCGTTCCGCGCCGCCATCGCGGCCGGCGCCGATGCCGTCTACTGCGGCTTCGGGAGCGACTTCAACGCCCGCCGCGGCGCCGCGAACTTCTCTGCCGACGAGTTCTCCGAGGCCTGCCGGCAGGCGCACCTCGCGGGCGCGCGGGTCTACGTGACGGTGAACGTCGCCGTGCGCGACGACGAGCTCCCCTCCGCGCTCGCCCATGTCCGCCATGCCGCCGAGCTGGGGGCCGATGCCTTCATCATCCAGGACTGGGGGCTCCTTGCCCAGGTCCGCCGGTCCTGGCCCGAGCTCGAGTGCCACGTCTCCACGCAGGCCAACGTGCATGACGCGCGCGGCGTGGCGTGGTGCCGCGACGCCTTCGGCGCGGCTCGGGTGACGCTGTCGCGCGAGCTCTCGCTGCCGGAGATCGCCCGCATCGCGGAGGAGGGCGTCGACCTCGAGGTGTTCGCCCATGGCGCGCTCTGCTTCTGCTACTCGGGGGTCTGCCTGCTCTCGAGCATGGAGGGGGGCCGCTCGGCCAACCGCGGCCTCTGCGCCCAGCCGTGCCGGCTTCCCTACGACCTCGTCGACGAGGCCGGAGGGGTCATCTCCGCGAGGGGCCGCACGCGCCCCCTCTGCCCCAAGGACAACAACGTCATTCGCGACCTCGCGCCCCTCGTCGCCTCGGGGGTGGCCTCGCTCAAGGTCGAGGGCCGCATGAAGGCTCCCGACTACGTTTTCACCGTGGTCGGGGCCTACCGCGAGGCCATCGACGGGCTTGCCGCCGGCGGGCGCCCGGGCGACGACGAGGCCGCGCGCGACCGGCGGCTCAAGCGGGCCTTCAACCGAGACTTCACCGATGCCTACCTGCATGGCCGCTCGGGCGACGAGATGATGAGCTACGAGCGGAGCAACAACCGCGGCGAGCTCGCGGGCGTGGTCGTGGGCTGCCCCGGCCGCACGGCGCGCGTCCGCCTCGACGCGCCCGTGGGTGCGGGCGACCTGCTCGAGCTGAGGCCCGACGACGACCCCAACGCGTTCCTGACGACTCACGCGGAGGCCGACGCCCCGGCGGGCGAGATCATATCGTGCCCGGTCAAGCGTCCGATGCCCGTCGGCTGCCCCGTGCGCGTCATACGGAGCGCCCGGCTCATGGCCGCGGCCTCCGCCGCGGTCCTGCGCGAGGTCCCGCGCAGGAGGCCCGTCCGCGTCCGCGTGGAGGCCAGGCTGGGCAGCCCCCTCGCGATCTCGATGGAGACCTGCGACGGGCGCGCGCGGGCCGAGGCCGTCGGTGCCGTCGTGGAGGCGGCGCGCACCAAGGCGGTGAGCGCCGAGGAGCTCGCGGAGCACGTGGGCCGCATGGGCTCGACGCCCTTCGAGGTCGAGGGGGGCACGGCTGCGATCGAGGTCTGCCTCGACGAGGGATGCGGCATGGGCTTCTCGAGCGTCCACAGGCTTCGGGCCGCATGCTGCGACGCCCTCGGGCGGGCGATCCTCGAGCCGTACGAGAGCCGCGCCGCCTCGCTCGCGCCCGTGCCTGCGTCCGTGGCGACGGGGCGGGCGGGCGAGCCGTCCGCCCCCATGGGGGAGCCCGAGGTCTGCGCCCTGGTCCGCTCGGCCGAGACGGCCGTCGCGGCGCTCGAGGCGGGCGCGACGCGGCTCTACGCGACCTCGGACGACCTCGCGGTGGGGGAGTGGCCTCATGACGTGGTCCCCGTGCTCGACGAGGTCTGCCGGGAGGGGGACCATGGCAGGCTCGACGCGTGGGTGCGCCAGGGCAGGCCCGTCGCCTGCGGCAACGTCTCCGAGCTCGCCCTGGCGGCCGAGAGGGGCGCCCTGGCCGAGCTGCGCGGGTGCGTTCCCGTGCACAACAGGGCGTGCCTCGACGCCCTGGCCGAGCGTGGCGCCAGGGCTGCCTGGCTCTCGCCCGAGCTCACCCTGGACGAGGTCGCCCTGCTCGCACGCGATGCCCCCATCCTCCTCGGGATCGTCGTCTCGGGCCGTCCCCGCGTGATGACGAGCGAGCACTGCGTGCTCCAGGCCGCCGGGTCCTGCGTCCATGACTGCGCCCGGTGCGAGCTGCGTGGGAGGCGCCTCTCCCTGAGGGACCGCGACGGCTCGCTCCTGCCCGTGCGCACCGACGCCCACGGGCGGTCCCGCATCTACGACGCGCATCCGCTCGACGCGACGCCAGAGGTGGGGAGGCTGCTCGCATGCGGCGTCACGCGCCTCATGGTCGATGCGACCCTTCTCGACGAGGGAGAGGCCCGCTTCGCCGTCGGCCGCCTCGTGCGCGCGGTGGCGGTGGCGCGGAAGGGCGGCCGGCCTGCCAAGAGGCTTTCCGGCGCGACGTCCGGGCACCTCTTCTGGGCGATAGGCTGACCAGGCGAGGCCCTCGAATCCGTCGGTGGGGCGTCGGGTTCGTGTCGGCGAGTGGGCGAGAGATTTCCGTTCTCGTCCCATGGCGCCCGGCTTCCGGGTAGCCTGCCCGCATGCCAGTCTTTCTTGCCGACATATCCTCCCTCGCCCGGCTGCAGGCGCGGCGTCCCCGCCTTGCGACGCTCGGCGAGGCGCTCGTCTCCCCGCTGCCGACCTGCGCGCATGACGACGCGGAGGCTCGCGCGCTCTTCTCCTCGCAGAGGCCCGATGTCGTCCGGGCCGTGTCGCTGGGCGGAGGCCGTCCCGTCGACCTGCTGGTCCCTTGCCCAGGACTGAGGGGAAGGTCGGGAAGGGTGTCGTATCGGGTATGGCAGGGCATGGTGCCACCCGGCTCCTTCAGGAGCCTCGGCCCCGGGGTGTTCGCCTGCTCGCCCGAGTTCTGCTTCCTGCTCGCGATGCCTCGTCTTTCCTGGCCGGATCGCCTCCGGCTCGGTTACTCCCTGTGCGGCTACTATCCTCCGGCCGACGCGGAGGTCGGCGGTACCCACCCGTTCCGTGCGCCGCTCACGTCCGTTTCGCTGCTCGGACGATACCTCGCGTGCGCACGAGGGGCCTATGGTGCCAACCTGGCTCGTAGGGTCGTGCGCTACCTTCTTGACGGGTCGGCATCGCCTCGCGAGACGGATCTGGCAATCGTCCTGAGCCTGCCTGCGAGGTTCGGCGGCTATGGACTTAAGGGGATGCGGCTCAACGTTCCCGTCGAAGCGGACGCGAGGAGTCGTGCCATCAGCCCGCAGAGGCGGTTCATCCTCGACGAGTACTTCCCTGAGAGCAAGACGGCCGTCGAATACGACGGCAGGCAGCACGGCGAGGCCTGCCATCTCGCTCGGGATGCCAGGCGGCGTGACGCCCTTCTCTGCAGGGGGATCAGCTTGGTTTCCGTCACCGACGAGCAGCTCACGAGCCAGTGGGCTATGGAAGGTGTCGCGGCGCTTATCGCCGAGCGGTGCGGACAGTCGTCGCGGACGAGGGCAAGGGATCCGAAGGCCGCGCGCATCCGCCTCTCCCTCGACTTGTTCGGCAGGGCATGAGGGAAGACCCACGTTGGTCCTGCGGGTGTGTTGTCGCACAAGCTCGACTTGGGTTATCGGCGGCACAAATCGAGCTTGTGCGACGGCAATCTCCGGTTCGAGTGCTTCCAAACCGCATGAGGGGAAAAGTGACCAGGGATTATGTTTGCCATGTCCCTATTCCCTGATGCTGGACGTGACTTTGCTGTCGCACAACCTGCACTTGCGTCGCTGATGGCGCAAGTGCAGGTTGTGCGACCTCGGCCGTGCGTGAAAGCCGCGCCACCGCGGCTGCAAAGGCGACCCGTGCACAGCCGTAGTCACCATGCCCCCGCCCCGACGGCTGGGGTAAAATGCCCCTTGTTGTGTGGGATTTACGCATCCCGCCGCGATGACACCTCCCGCATGCCATAATGGCGAGGGAAAAAACGGGCGCGGCCACGTCGCGCGACAGGAAAGGGAACGACCATGGCAGAAGAGAAGAACGCGGGCGTCACGTCCGAGACAATCAACGAGGACCTGCTCAACCAGGTGCTCGATGCGATCCGTCCGAGCCTCCAGGCCGACGGCGGCGACTGCGAGCTCGTCGGGACCGACCCCGATGGCACCGTCACCCTCGAGCTCAACGGCGCCTGTGCCGGCTGCCCCATGAGCTCGGTGACCCTCTCCATGGGCGTCGAGCGCATCCTCAAGGAGCATGTCCCTGGCGTCAAGCGCGTCGTGGCCGTCAACTAGGCCGCGCGATGGTCCTCTCGGATCGCGACATCAAGGCCGAGCTCGCCTTGGGCCGCATCGTCATCGACCCGCTGGTCGAGGCCAACGTCCAGCCGGCCTCGGTCGACGTGCGCCTGGGGAGCAACTTCCGCGTGTTCCGCAACTCCACGCACACCTGCATCGACCCGCTCTCCGAGCAGCCCGACCTCACCGAGTCGATCGACGTGCCCGCGGGGGAGACCTTCGTCCTCCATCCGGGCCAGTTCGCGCTCGGTACCACCTACGAGCGCATCTCCGTCCCCGACGACGTCCTCGGCAAGCTCGAGGGGAAGTCGTCGCTCGGGCGCCTCGGCCTCATGATCCACTCCACGGCCGGCTACGTCGACCCCGGCTGGGAGGGCGAGCTCACCCTCGAGCTCTCCAACGTCGCGACCCTGCCGATCGTGCTCCATCCCGGCATGCGCATCGGCCAGCTCTCCTTCGAGCGCATGAGCTCCCCGGTCGAGCGTCCCTACGGCTGCCGCGAGCTGGGCAGCCACTACCAGGGGCAGGCGGGTGCCACGCCCTCCGCCCCCATGTCACGTTAGGCGGACCCGGCATGTGGCTCAATGACATCTACCAGCACCTGAACCCCATCGCCTTCAGCGCCGGTCCTATCACGATCCGCTGGTACGGCCTGGCCTACCTGGCAGGCTTCGTGCTCGGGGCCCTCGTGATCTGGAAGGTGCAGCGCCGCTGGGGCCTCGGTCTCGACCGCGAGGATCTCCTCTCGGTCATGATCGGCATCGCCTTCGGCGTCATCATCGGCGCGCGCCTTGGCTACGTGCTGTTCTACGGCGCGGGCTACTACCTCGAGCATCCGCTCTCGGTCTTCGTGCTGTCCGAGGGCGGCATGAGCTTCCACGGCGGGCTCGCGGGGGCCATCGTGGGAGGCTCGATCGCCTGCCGTCGCCTGGGCATCTCCATCCCGACGATGTGCGACCTCGGCGTCATCGCTGCGCCGGTGGGCCTGTTCTTCGGGCGTTGCGCCAACTTCGTCAACGGCGAGCTCTGGGGCAAGCCCACCGACCTTCCCTGGGGCGTCATGTTCGAGACGGGCGGCGGGGTCTATCGCCATCCCTCCCAGCTCTACGAGGCGATTCTCGAGGGGCTGGTCATGTTCTGCGTGCTCTTCGCCCTCTCCAGGAGGCGCCCCCCGCGTCCGCAGGGCACCTTCCTCGGCATGTTCCTCGTGCTCTACGGCTTCTTCCGGTTCCTGATCGAGTTCGTGCGCATGCCTGACGAGCAGCTCGGCTACCTCATCGCCGGCACCATCACCATGGGCCAGATACTCTCCCTGCCGCTCGTCGTCCTGGGCGTCGCGATTCTGGTCGTCTCCCGGAGGAGAGATCGCCCGCAAGCTGGCTACCTGGAGGGGTGACATCGCTCCGTCCCGGTGGATTCTCCGTCGTTTCATACGTTTTGGAGCTTTTAACGGATACGAAAACGTATAGAACGACGGAGAAATCGACGGGGGAGCAGGGCGGCCGGCCCGTACGGGGCATACGTGCTACACTTCCTCCCAATCGAATACCGTCACAACCTGAGGGCACGGTTTGAACAGCTGCAAGGCCTAGTAGATCAAAAGGGAACCCGGTTGGAATCCGGGACAGCCGCCACTACTGTGTTTGGGGAAAGACGGGAGCGCGCTCCCATTGGGCGAGGCAGGTGCCAAGGCGCCGCTCGTCCGAGAAGGGGCTCCCGTCACGTGCATCGGTCTCATAAGTCAGGAGACCTGCCTGCCCTCGATAGGTACTTCCTTCTCGGGCGTGTGAGAGGTGCACCGGCGTCGTGATGCCGCGGCGGCCCCTCGCTTCCCCGAGAGGACCAGACGGTTCCTCCCGTCGTGGCATACCCTGCTGGAACGCACCGTCCGCATGCGCGGAAGGTGCGTTTTCTCATGGCATGGCGCCTGCCGTGCCGGAAGGGGAGGGACATGGGGAAGATGGGACGTCTGCGGCCATGGGGCCGCATGCCCGCCGTGCTGCTGGCCTTCGCGTTGGCGATCGCCCTGGCCCCGGCCTCGGCGCTCGCTGCCGTGGCTGCGAGCGCGTCGGCCGTCACGCAGGGAGAGTCGGGCGCCGGCGTCGCGTCCACGCCCGCGGCCACCACGCCCGCGGCCACCACTGCGGCCACCGCCTCCGCCGCCCCGTCCACGCCCGCGGCCACCACCACTGCGGCCACCGCCTCTGCGGAGACCCCCGTCGCCTCGGCCCAGGCCGGCACCTCGACTCCTGCGGCCTCGGCCTCCTCGGCGCAGGTACGCGTGAGCATCGCCGTGATCGGGCCCGGCGAGGGGGGAGCCGACGCCTATTGGGAGCAGCCCACCTACGAGCGTGCCGCCGCGTCAGAGGACGCCTGGGCCGTCACCAAGCGCGCGTTCGACGCCGCGGGCCTCGCCTACGACGCCACCGAGGGCACCCCCTACGGGACCCTCCTCAACACGATAGCCTCGCCCCTCTCGGGCGACGTCCTCGGCTATGACGCCGCCACGGGCAAGTACTGGCAGCTCTTCGTCAACGGCGTCTCCTCGGACGTGGGGATAAGCTCGCTCGCGCTCGAGGACGGCGACGCCATCGTCTGGAAGTACTCCGCATGGGGCGATGCCTCCGGGACGACGGCGGGCACCCTCGTCTACGACGACCCTGCGACGTCGCTTCCCTCCTATTCCGCCGACTGGCCCCAGAGCGAGGCGCACGGCAGCCTCGTCTCGGCCCCGACCCCGACGGTCGGGGCGCGGGCGCTGTGGAGCACGCTCGTGGGAGGCGGCTCGTCCACGAGCTCCCCGCTCCTCGTGAACGGGAGGGCCTACGTGGCCGTGGGCGCGAGCTTCATGTCCGGCTCGACGGGCGGCGCGTATGCGACCAGGCTCGTCCGCCTCGACGCCGGGACGGGAACGGTCGAGGCGACGGGCCGGCTCGCCGGGAGCATCAGCTACACGAGCCGTCCGCTCTATGCCGACGGCATGGTCCTCGTCGCCCTCGCGAACGGCTCGGTCCAGGCCCTCAACGCAGAGACGATGCTCACCCGCTGGGCCTCCGCCCCCCTCGAGGGCTGCTCGAACGCGCAGTGCGCCCTCCGCTGCGAGGCCGGCGTCGTCTACGTCGAGACCGCATCCGACCTGGATGCGAGCGGGAAGGCCGCCTCGGGCTCCGTGCTCGCCCTCGACGAGGAGACGGGCGCCGTCAGGTGGCGTGCCGACAACCGGGCCTCGGGATACAACTGGACTGCCGCCGCCGTCTCGGGCTCGACGGTCGTCGTGGGGGACACCGCGGGGACGCTGCACGCGCTCGACGAGGCGACGGGCGGCGAGACCTCGAGCCTCTCGCTCGGCTCGTCTCCGGTCAACGCCGACCCCGTCTCCTACGGTGGCAGGCTTCTCGTCATGACGCGCGACGGCGTCCTGCACGTGGTGGCGGTCGGCCCTGCGGGCGCGCTCTCGCAGGAGGCCTCGCTCGCGGTCCTCGGCGGCTGCAAGGCGGCACCCACGGTCGTCGGCGACAAGGCCGTCGTCGCGGGGGAGGCGGTAGGAGGGGGATCGTCCGCGCTCGCCCTCGTCGACCTCTCCGCGATGAGCGTCGAGCGCAGCGTGACCAAGGCGGCCGGCACCGCCCTTCCCCTCGGCCTGGGCGGCATAGCCGGCTCTGCCCTCGTCTCCGCGCAGGCGGACGGGACCTACTGCTACTTCGCGCTCAACGACGCGACGCCCACCGACAAGACCTACACCTCGTATTCCGACGGCGGCGACGTCTTCGTCTACAGGATGGGCGACGACGAGGCGAGCCCCCTCTACCTGCCGGGCGGCGCCAGCGCGCAGTACTGCGACTACCCGCTCGTCTGCGACGGGGAGGGCGGCCTCTACTACCTCAACGACTCGGGCTATCTCTCCCGCCTCGAGGAGGGGCCCAGGCCGGTGCTGCCCGCGACGGGCGGCGGGACCGCGCCGGCCGCGGGCTCGGGGGCCGCCGCGAGCGGGACGTCGTCCGCTCGCGTCCCCCTCCTCCCCTCCGCGCTTGCGCCCGCCCGCCTGCGCTCGAACGCCACGGCGGGCGTCACTCCCGGCATCCCCGCGTCCCTGCGGACGTCGTCCGCCCCCGTCGCGGCGGATGGGGGCCAGCCCGCCTCGGCGACCCCTGCGGCCGATGGCGACGAGCCGGGCGTCCCGGTCGAGCGTCGCCTTCCCGCCTGGCCGGTCATCGGCATGTGCATCGGCTGCGCCGCCCTGCTCGCGGCCTTGCTCTGGCGCCGTCCGCGCCCGAGGGGGGAGGTGGCCTGATGCCCGAGCCGGTTCGGCCTCGGCGCGAGCCGCGGCCCGTCACCCGCGCCGTGGTCGCCGCGATGGCGGTCGTGGCCATCGCCTTCTGTGCCTGGTCGATGTCGCGCTATGCTGCGGGCGAGGATCCCCTCGCCCTCCTCGCCGGCCCCGCCCAGACGCCGGCCGCCTCCTCGGTCGCCGCGACGACGTCGTCGGCGACGGACGCGGCGACCGCCGCCTCCGGGCAGGCCGCGAGCGCCGTCGTGCCCGACGGGGCCCCCGCGACGCAGACGGGCGCGGCCTCCTCGCCTGCCGGCGCCTCAGACGTCGAGCCGTCGGCGTCCGCCGATGCCGAGGAGCCCGCCCGGGACCAGACCGCGAGCGCCCCCGTCGCCGCGAGCGAGCCTTCGGCCTCCGTCACGGCTTCCGTCACGGTCGACGGCTCGGCTGCGGGCGCGGGCTCGTCGTCGGCGACGGTCTCGCTCCCGTCCGGCGCGACGGCCTATGACGCCCTGGTGGCCGCTGGCGCGAGCGTCAACGCGCGCTCGACCGCCTATGGCACCTACGTCGCCGGCATCGGGGGCCTCGCCGAGAGGGAGCACGGAGGGCAGAGCGGCTGGGTCTACTCCGTCGACGGCTCGGAGCCCAGCACCGCCTGCTCGGGCTACGTGCTCTCCGACGGGGACTCCGTGGTCTGGACCTACGTCAACGTGGAATACTAGGCGCATGGCCACCACCGGCACATACCCCGCCTTCGACGGCCTGCATCCCGTGGTCCCGGCCGCCTACTTCTGCGGCGTGATCATGGTCACGATGCTCGCCTTCCAGCCCGTCTGCGTGGGAATCTCGCTGGCGGGCGCCCTGGCCTGCTCGCTCGCGCAGCGCGGGTGCGCATCGACCCTCCGGGGCCTTCGCTGGCAGCTGCCCGTGGCGCTTCTCGTCGCCCTGGCGAACCCGCTCTTCTCGGCATCGGGCTCGACCCTCCTGCTGCGCCTGGGGCCCGTGGCCGTCTATGCGGAGAGCCTCGCCTACGGGGCCTGCATGGGGTCCGTGCTCGTCGCGGCGGTTCTCTGGTTCGAGGACGCGTCGCGCTCGCTCACCTCCGACAAGCTCATGGCGCTCACCGGTGGCGCCTGGCCCACCGTCACGCTCATGGCGTCGATGACGGCGCGTCTCGTTCCGGAGCTCGTCCGACGTGGCCGCGAGGTCTCGGGGGCCGAGTCGGCGTGCACGGCGGCCCGTCCGTCGACGGCGGCCGGGCGGGCCTCCTCGCGCATCCGCACGAGCGGCGTCCTCATGGGCTGGTCGCTGGAGGACTCCCTCGTCACGGCGGATTCCATGCGCGCCCGCGGCTGGGGCGCGGCCGAGCGGCGCACCAGCTATCGCCTCTACCGGTTCGCCGACCGCGACTCAGCCGCGCTCGTGGGCGTCGTGACGCTCGTCGCGGCGGCGGGCGTCGCCGCCTGGATCGCGAGCTCGGGGTTCCGGTTCTACCCCGTGGAGACCGCGCTTTCGCCCTGGTGGGGCTATGCCCCCGTCGCCGCCCTCGCGTTCCTCCCGTCCGCGCTCGCGCTTGGGGGGCGGCTCGGATGGAGGGGCTAGGCGTCCGGGGGAAGGCCCTCGTGATGCGCGACGTGAGCTTCTCCTACCCGCCCGCGCCGGGCGGCGGGGCCGTCCCCGTGCTCGAGCATGTCTCGCTCGAGGTGGGCGAGGGGGCGTTCTGCCTGCTCGTAGGGCATACTGGCTCGGGAAAGAGCACCCTCCTGCGCCTTGCGAAGCCCGAGCTCGCGCTCGCCGGCGAGCGTGGCGGCGCCGTTGAGGTCTTCGGCCGCGACGTCTCGCGGCTCTCGGTGGGAGACTCGGCGCGGCTGGTGGGTTTCGTGTTCCAGGACCCGGACGCCCAGATGGTCTGCGACAGCGTGTGGCACGAGATGTCGTTCGGCCTCGAGAGCCTCGGCACCCCGCCCCCGGAGATGCGCCGCCGCGTGGCCGAGACCTGCCACTTCTTCGGGATCGAGCCATGGTTCGGCCGCGACGTCGCGACGCTTTCGGGCGGCCAGCGCCAGGTCCTCGCGCTCGCGTCGGCGCTCGCCATGCGCCCGCGGCTGCTCCTGCTCGACGAGCCCACCTCCATGCTCGACCCCGTGGCCGAGAAGAGCTTCCTCCACGCCCTCTTCCGGGTGAACCGGGAGCTGGGCGTCACGGTCGTGGTGGCCACGCACCGGCCCTGGCCCATGGTCGACTACGCCACCTGCGCGCTCGAGGCGGGCGCAGGCGCGGTTCGCGAGGTCGCGCTCGGGCCCCTGCGCGCGAGGCCCTCCCTCGGGGTCCCACCGTCGCCCGCCGTGCCCGACGCCGAGGCGGTGCGGGCCGACGACGTGTGGTTCCGCTACTCCCGCGACGCGCCCTGGGTCCTCCGCGGCTGCGACCTCGCGGCGGCGTGCGGCTCGGTCCATGCGCTCGTCGGCGGGAACGGCTCGGGCAAGACGACGTTCCTCCGGCTCGTCGCGGGGCTCGGGCGCCCCTCGCGCGGCCGCGTGCGCGTGGGGTCGGGGCTCTCGGCGCACGTCGCCCTCCTTCCCCAGGACCCGAAGGCGCTCTTCGTCTGCGACTCGGTCGCCGCCGAGCTGCGCGAGTGGCAGGGGAGGGCGGGCTACCCAGACGAGGACGTGACGGACGTGGCCTCGCGCCTGGGCCTCTCCGGGCTCGGCGCGACCCATCCCTACGACCTCTCCGGTGGCCAGCAGCAGCTCCTCGCGCTCGCGAAGCTCCTGCTCACGCGCCCGCGGCTGCTCCTGCTCGACGAGCCCACCAAGGGCCTCGACGCCCGCGCCCAGGCCGTTCTCGCCGACGAGCTCTGGCGCCTGGCCGCCAGCGGCGCGGCCGTCCTCATGGCAAGCCACGACCCCAACTTCGTGCGGCAGGTCGCCGACGTCACGTCCATGCTCTTCGACGGCGGCGTCGCGGCAACGGAGAAGACGCCGTCCTTCTTCGAGGGCAGCGTCTTCTTCAGGGACTGATGTCTGGCCCGCGCGGGGCTACTCGAACGTGACGAACGGCTCCTCGTCGACCTCTTCCTCCTCGTAGGAGTCATCGTCGTCGGCGCTCTGCTCGGCCTCGTCGGCGTCGTCGAAGCCCTCCTCGTCGCCCCAGCCGTAGGCCGTCCCGAACTCCGCCTCGGGAAGGGCCGTCGTGATCGAGCACAGGCCGTCGGCCTTGGGGACGATCTTCTGCCATTGGGTGACGATGGCCTCCTCGGGCTCCTCCTCGAGCTCGACGAGCGAGTCGAGGTAGACCTCGTGGGCCCCCTCGAGCAGGTCGCTCGAGTGCTTCATGCGCTCGAGCATGTCGGCGAAGCGGTCCATGGCCTGCTCGGTGCTCTCGGCCTTGACCAGGCAGGGCATGAGGCAGTAGTTGTCGGCGTCGTCCGAATCGTCGTTGTAGCTGAAGTTCCCTATGTAGAGCATCGCGGCCTCCTGATACGCGTCGAATACGGGGCGACCCCCGGCGGTTAGGCACTATGTACCCGAGTCGGGCGACCCTCAGTTGTGGCGATCCGCGTCCTCCCCGCCCGGCGCCCCCCTCGCGTCGTCCCGCCCGTGCAGGTGCTTGGAGTACTCCCTCAGCGCGAGGTACTCGGCCGACGAGAGGGGCATCCCCTCCTCGTGCAGCACCCTGCGCTCCTTCCGGAAGGCGCGGGCGTACTCGAGCCTCTGCCGCCTGTGCTCCCTCATGACGGTGCCTGCCTGGGCGGGATGCTCGGCGACCTCGCCCAGGGCGCCGAAGAGGCGGAAGCCCTGTGCCTGGAGCACGAGCGAGGTGGCGAGCGGGACGAGGAGCACGGTGAGCGCGCCGGCGCACACGAGCACGGAGGCCATGCTCTGGCTCATCGCGTCGAGCTCGACGGCGACGGAGGTCACGGCGACGATGATGGGCAGGGCCATCGAGCAGTACAGCGCCGCCGTGAGCCGCTCGGTCGCGCTGAGCCGGCGGGTCTCGGGGCTCAGGCGGAGGGACAGTCCCACGGGGAGGGCCCGCACCACCAGGAGCAGCGCCATGAACCCGAAGAGCAGCGCGGGGTTCGCCGCGACGGCGGAGAGGTCGATCGCGGCCCCCGACATGACGAAGAAGAGGGGCACCAGGAACCCGAACGCGATGGCGTCGAGCTTCACCTCGAGCACGTGGTCGCCGTCGGGCACGGTCGAGCGCAGGATGAAGCCCGCGGCGAAGGCGCCGAGCACGGCGTCGAAGTCGAAGAGGCGCGACACGGTGACGAGGAACACGAGCAGGAGCACGGTCGCCCTCACCGTGGTCTGCGAGCCCGTCTCGGCGTTCTCGCGCATGAAGGTGACGATGCGCGAGCCACGCGCGGCGGCCCGCTTGGTCCTGCGCCAGACGTCCAGGCAGAGCAGCACGAAGACGACAAGGAGGATGACGCTCGCCGTCGTCGAGTGCGAGGAGAGGAGCGCCGCGATGGCGAGGACGGGCAGGAGCTCCCCGATGGCGCCATAGACCATCACGGCATCCCCCACCGGCGTCCGCACGAGGTTGCGGTCGCGCAGGATGGGGGCGAGCGTGCCGTAGGCCGTCGTGGTCATGGCGATGGCGAACGCGAGCAGGCCCACGTCGCTCGTCGTCTCGCGGAGGGGGAGGGCGTGCGCGAGCGCGAAGGCCAGGCCCAGGGAGACCAGCCAGCACAGCGAGGCATGCCGCCCCATCGGCCCGCGGATCTGCCTGGGTTCGATCTCGTAGCCGGCCATGAGGAACAGGAAGGCCAGCCCGAGCTGGCTCAGGAGCTGCATCGGCTCGGTGGAGGGGTGCACGAGGCCCACGCCGTTCGGTCCCAGCAGGGTGCCGGCGAACACGAGGAAGACGGTCTCGGGAATGGGTCGGCCCGGAATGAGGCTCGCCACGAAGGGGGCGGCGAACGCGACGACGGCGATGACCGTGAGAGAGACGAGGTCGGAGAGGAGCGCGGACTGCAGTTCCATAGGACACCTCCCAGCCATGGGACCCTGCCATGGGAGCTTACGCGGATAGGATAGCCGAACCGCAGTCGGATACCATGGACGGAGGGAAACTCGGCGGGAGGGAGGCGAGGCGCATGGGCGGACGCACGGCAGGCGGCGCGGAACGCGTCCTGGCGGCGCTCGAGGTGCCGGCCCTCGCAGCCGTCCCGGCGGCGCTCCTCGCCTGCGCCGCGGCCGGCGTCAGCGCCTCGGCGGGCCTCACGCTGCTCGTGGTCGTCCTCTGCCTGCTCCTCTTCCTCGCGGGATACGAGGGGTCCCGACCGGCCCTGCGCCAGGTGGTCCCCACCTCGACGCTCGCGGCCCTCGCAGCGGCGGGGCGCATCCTGTTCGCCCCGGTCCCGGACTTCAAGCCCGTCTCGGCCATCGCCATCGTGGCCGGCTCGGCGCTGGGGCGCAGGGACGGCTTCATGGTGGGCGCCCTCGCGGCGCTCGTGTCCAACCTCTTCTTCGGGCAAGGCCCCTGGACGCCCTGGCAGATGTATGCGTGGGGACTCGTCGGGTACCTCGCCGGAGTGCTCTCGGACGCCGGCGCCCTCAGGCGGCCGTGGGCCATCTACGCGTATGGGTTCGCCTCGGCGCTGCTCTACGGTCTCGTCCTCAACGGCTGGTACGTCATCGGGTTCGTGAGCCCGCTCACCTGGCCTGCCGTCCTGGCGGCGTTCGTGGCCGCCTTCCCCCTCGACTGCATCCACGGGGCGGCCACCGTGGCGTTCCTGGCCGTTATCTGGGCGCCTTGGCACGCCAAGATCGAACGGGTCCTCAGGAAGTACGGCGTGTGAGGAGGGGTTGCGGGCCGTTGGGCCGTCCCGCCCATGCAGACCTCGCCTTTGCAGCCGTGGCGGCCGCAAATCCCACCTCTGCGTGGGCCCCTCTCCCATGTGCCCTCTGTGGTTACCTTGCCAGCCCCTTTCCCTCATGGCCATCAATGCGTATAATTTCGCAGGTTGGGCGTGCGCGTCTCGTTCCCAGGAGCCACGCCGCAGGCACGTACGAGTTGATGCGCGGCCCCTGTCCGCGCGCATAGTGAGGAGATTTGCATGTCCGGACACTCCAAGTGGGCTACCACCAAGCACAAGAAGGCCGCGATCGACGCCAAGAGGTCGTCGCTCTTCTCGAAGCTCTCGCGCAACATCACCGTCGCGGCGAAGATGGGCGGCGACCCCAACCCGGACAACAACGCCACCCTGGCCTCCGCCATCGAGCGCGCCCGCATGGTCTCCATGCCCAACGCCAAGATCAAGGCGGCCGTCGACAAGGCCTTCGGCGCCGGCGCCGACAACGCGGTCTACGAGACCATCACCTACGAGGGATACGGCCCGGCCGGCGTGGCCATCTACGTCGACTGCCTCACCGACAACCGCAACCGCACCGCCGCCGACGTCCGCTCCGCCTTCACCCACGCGGGCGGCTCGCTGGGCACCTCCGGCTCGGTCGCCTTCCAGTTCGAGCGCAAGGGCTCCATCGCCATCGACAAGGTCATCAAGAGCGACGACAAGAAGGTCGCCGACAAGGACAACGCGTCTGACGAGGACGAGTTCATGATGGCCGTGGCCGAGGCCGGCGGAGACGACTACGAGGATGCGGGCGACCAGTGGATCGTCTGGACCGCCTACGACAACATGCAGAACGTCCAGAAGGCCCTCGAGGCCCAGGGCATCGAGGTCAAGGGCTCCGAGCTCACCATGGTCCCTACCACCCCCACCGAGGTCACCGTCACGGACGCCAAGAAAGTCCAGCGCCTCGTCGACCGCCTCGACGAGCTCGAGGACGTCCAGAACGTCTACAACACCATGGACGTGACCGACGAGATCGCCGCTGCCCTCGACGAAGAGGAATAGCCGTTACCTGCATAAAAGGGTATCCTGTGTGCAATGGGGACCGCATGCGCGGCCGCCATTGCACACTTCGTATGGAGAGGGGCGCCTATGGGCGGTTTCAAGAGGTTCTGCATGGTGGTGTTCGTCATCTGCGGCCTGCTCGCGCTGGCCGCGCTCGCCCTCCCTTGGTTCGGGCCGGTCGAGAAGGAGGCCTCGGCCCTGCTCGGCATCGGCTGGTACTACATCGCGGTCGAGGTCCTCTTGGGCATCACCTTCGTCGGGCTGGTCGTCGTCCTGATCAATGCCGTCGTCGCGCCCTCCTCGGCCGATGACGTGCTCGTCTCCAAGCTCGACGGCGGGCACATCACCGTCACCACGGACGCCATCGCGAGCCAGGCCGCCCACATCGTCGAGCAGTCCACGTCGTGCTCGGTCGACGACGTCGACGTCCGCACCAAGGGGCATGGGCACGTGAGGGTGTTCATGAAGGTCGTGCCCTATACCTCGGCAGACGTCTACGACGGGGGAGAGGCGCTCCACGCCCGGCTCGTCCAGGGCCTCAAGGCCCTGTGCGGCGACACGTTCGACTCGGTGAGCGTGCAGTTCCTCGAGCCCACCTCGCCCGACATCACGACGTCCCCGGCATCCCCGGCGCCTCTCGGCGCGACGTCGCCCGCGCCGCTTCCCGTCAGCCCGGCCGACGGCCCGGCAGGATCCGCCGACGTCAACGTCCCGCTCGACTCCGAGAACGAGTAACCAGGAGGCATCATGGCAGACACAGAGACCGACAAGACCACCGCGACCCCGGCAGACGAGGCACCTGCGGAGAAGGCCCACAAGCCGGCGAAGAAGGCCCCCACGGCCAAGGTCGTCCCGGACGAGCCCCCAGCGGAGCAGCCCAAGGCGACCCCCAAGCCCGTCCCCAAGCCGGCCCCGGCCCCCAAGCCGGCCGACCCCGAGGCCGCTTCCGCCGAGTCCGAGGACTTCGGCAGGAAGGCCAAGGATGCCGTCCAGGACGGCATGAGGGAGGCCTCCGGCTGGTTCGAGCAGCGCTTCCCAGGCTACGGCAACGCCGTGCTCTTCGGGATCATCGGCTTCGTCGCGGCGCTCCTGCTCTTCTCGATCGGCTTCTGGAAGATGCTGCTCATCCTGGTCCTGGTAGTGGCCGGGGTGGCCTATGGCCAGTACCTCGACGGCAATCCCAAGATATGGAACTCGATCAAGGGCCTCTTCAGCAAGAAGGACTAGCGACCGTCGCCCGGGCCGCATGCCGGGCGCACACCACACGAGGGAGGACAGCATGGCTGCCAACGACAAGAGGGCCGACGAGGCCGCAGAGCCCGCTGGCGAGACGCCCGCGAACCAGAAGGCCCGCCCCACGCTCGTCGATGCCGACGACGTGGCCGAGGGCAGCTACGAGCTCGCAGACCCTGCGGACTCCGAGCTCGCGTCCATCGACCCCGACGACGAGGACGACCCCACCAGCGAGGACTCGCTCACGTTCTCGAACGGCGTCATCGAGAAGATCGTCGCCATCGCGGTGCAGGATGTCCCGGGCGTCCTCGGCATGAAGGGCGGCTGGGTGAGCCGCGTGCAGGAGACCTTCGGCGCCTCGCGCATCGGCAAGGGCGTCACCGTCGAGGTCTCGACCGACAACCGCGTCCGCGTGAACCTCTCGGTGTTCATCGAGTACGGCATCTATGCCCCCCAGGTCTTCGAGGACGTCAAGAAGGTCGTCGTCAAGCAGGTCACCGGCATGACCGGCCTCGAGGTGAGCGGCGTGAACCTCCGCATCGAGGACGTCCTCACCCCGGCCGAGTACAAGGGCGCCCGCGAGCGCGAGGAGGCCGCGGCCGCCGAGGCCGAGGCGGCGGAAGAGACCGAGTAGGAATCGGATGGGACCTCGCACCTCAATCGCCCGCGCCGCGGGGGGCCTCACCTCCTGGGGCCTGCGTCGCGTCCTGCATCGCTCGGCCTCCCAGCTGCCGGGCAGGGTCGCCTTGGCGCTCGACCCCAGGATCACGGCCGAGCTCGCCGGAAAGCTCCGGGAGGGCTCCATCGTGGTCTGCGGCACCAACGGCAAGACGACGACGACAAACGTGCTCGCCAACTCCCTCGAGGCCGCCGGCAAGACCGTGCTGTGCAACCGCGCCGGGGCCAACATGGCCGCCGGGATCGCCGCCGCGATGCTTCCGGGAAGCGGCGCGGACTGGGCCGTCATGGAGGCCGACGAGCTTTCCACCATCCACGTGCTGCCGGCCCTCAGGCCCCGCTACCTCATCCTGCTCAACCTCTTCCGCGACCAGCTCGACCGCGCGGGCGAGATAGAGCACGTCCAGGACACCATCGTCGAGGCCCTCGCCGCCAGCCCGGAGACGTGCCTCGTGGCCTGCGGGGACGACCCCCTTAGCATGGGGGTCGCCGTGAGGGCGGCCGAGGCCGGCACCAGGGTGCTCTCCTTCGGCATCGACGAGGACCTCCGCCTTCCCGCGGACCGCGTGCCCGAGGCGAGGTTCTGCCAGGTGTGCGGAGCCGAGCTCGACTACGCCTACCGCCAGTACGCCCAGCTCGGGGCCTTCTCGTGCCCGAACGGCGACTTCTCGCGCCCGGTCCTGGACTGGAGGGCCACGGGCGTGCGCGTGGGCCGCGACGGCGTCTCGTTCGACGTGGGTGGCGCCGGCATCGACGCCCCGCAGCGCCTCTCGGCGGGCTTCGGCGGCGCCTACATGGTCTACAACCTGCTCGCCGCCTTCGTGGGCGCGCATCTCGCGGGGGTGGGCGCCGCCTCCTTCCAGCGGGCCCTCGACGGCTACTCGCCCGAGAACGGCCGTCTCCAGCACTTCCGCGTGGGCGGGCGCGAGGTCGTGCTCAACCTCGCCAAGAACCCCACGGGCTTCAACCAGAACATCTCCCTCATGGAGGCCGACGAGCGTCCCAAGGCGGCGTTCTTCGTGATCAACGACGACTACAACGACGGCAAGGACATCTCCTGGATCTGGGACGTCGACTTCGAGCGCCTCGCCGCCGACCGCGGCCTCACGATCGTCGCCGGCGGCCATCGCGCCAACGACGTGCAGGTTCGTCTCAAGTATGCCGGCATCACCTCGGACATCGCGTCGAGCGTGGGGGAGGCCCTGGGCCGCCTGGGCTCGGTCGACTCCTCCCGCCCACTCTACGTGCTCACCAACTACTCCGCGCTCTGGCCGGCCAAGGCCGAGCTCGAGCGGATGGGAGAGCGGCTATGAGCGCCCTCACCCTCAAGGTCGCGCACCTCTATCCGGAGCTCCTGAACCTCTACGGCGACTCCGGCAACATCCTCGTGCTCAACAAGCGGATGGGCTGGCGCAACATCCAGCCGCAGGTCGAGGAGGTCCACGTCGACGACACCCCCAGCTTCGCAGACGTCGACATCGCCTTCGTCGGCGGCGGCTCCGACCGCGAACAGCGCATAGTCTGCGAGCGGCTCCTGCGCGAGAAGGCGGAGCTCAGGTCGTTCGTCGAGGACGGCGGCGTCCTGCTGGCCGTCTGCGGCGGCTACCAGCTGCTGGGCTCGAGCTACACCATGGGGGACGAGACGGTCGAGGGGCTCGGCCTCGTCGACCTCTACACCGACCGCGGCACGCCCCGCCTCATCGGCAACGTCGCCGTCGAGAGCCGCATCTCGCCGCAGCCCATCGTGGGCTACGAGAACCATGGCGGCCGCACCCACCTCGGCCCTGGGGTCGAGCCTCTGGGCAAGGTGGTCTTCGGCCACGGCAACGACGGCGAGAGCGGCGAGGAGGGGTGCCTCTACAAGAACGTCGTGGGCACCTACGTGCACGGGCCGCTCCTGCCCAAGAACCCGGGGGTCGCCGACTACGTCATCTCCCGCGCGCTCGAGCGCAAGTACGGCGAGGCCAACCTCATGCGGCTCGAGGACCACGTTGAGCTGGAGGCGAACCGGGTCATGTATCGCCGCCTCATTGACGGCGAGGAGAGGGAGTAGCCCATGCGCCCCCTCGTGACCAGGCGCGAGGCCATCTCCCTCGCGGCGTGCGGGGCCTCGTGCCTCGCCCTCGCGGGCTGCGCCTACGACATGTCGTCCCAGGGCGCGCAGGCCCCTGCCTCGACCGACGCCGCGACCGGGCCCAGCGACGTCGAGGGCTCCGGCCACGCGCCCATCCAGGTCACCTCGCCCGACACGATCCTCGCGCGCATGACGCTCGAGCAGAAGGTGTGCCAGCTCTTCTGCGTCACCCCCGAGCAGCTCGTCAACGCCGACGTGCACCAGGTCTCGACCGATGCGGACAACGGCGTCGACACCGGCGACGACCTCGTCTGCACCGAGGCCGGCGACAGGACCCGCCAGGCCGTCGAGGCCCATCCCGTGGGCGGGATCTGCTACTTCGGCCGCAACACCACGGGCGACGAGCAGCTTCGCTCCCTGCTCGCCAACACGGCGGACTTCTCACAGGCCGCAGGTGCTGGCATCCCGGCGTTCCTGGCCGTCGACGAGGAGGGCGGCCCCCTGGTGGCGCGCGTCGCCAACTCCGGTTGCTTCGACGTGACGCGGTTTCCCTCGATGCGTCGCATCGGCGAGACGGGCGATGCCTCAAAGGCCGCGGAGGTGGGCTCCACCATCGGTGCCTACCTGCGTGACATTGGCTTCAATCTCGACTTCGCCCCCTGCGCGGGAGTTCTCACCAACTCGGGGAACAAGGCCATCGGGAGCCGCTCGTTCGGGAGCGACCCCGAGCTCGTGGCATCGATGGTGGCGGCCGAGGTGCAGGCGTTCGGCCCCACCGGATGCGGCTGCTGTGCCAAGCACTTCCCGGGCCTGGGCGGGATCGACGAGGACACCCACACGGGTGCCGTCACGAGCGACCGCACGGCCGACGAGCTCAGGTCCTGCGAGTACCTTCCCTTCGAGGCCGCCATCTCGGCTGGCGTCCCCCTCGTCATGGCAGGCCACGTCTCGCTGCCGGCCGTCACGGGCGACGATACCCCCGCCTCGCTCTCGAGCGCCATGGTCACGGGCGCCCTTCGCGGCGAGCTGGGGTTCGAGGGCGTCGTCATCACCGACTCCCTCTCCATGGGTGCCATCACGACGCGCTTCTCGGCGGCCGAGGCGGCGAAGGCCGTGCTCGCGGCCGGTGGCGACATGCTGCTCATGCCCGAGGACTTCGCCGATGCCTATCAGGGGGTGCTCGACGCGGTCGCTTCCGGCGAGCTGGCCGTCGGGCGCATCGACGAGAGCGTGAGGCGCATCCTGGCCGCGAAGATTACAATCGGTCTGATAGCGGTCTAGGCGCATGGCGGAACAGAGGGGGAAGGGGCACGGCATGGGTCGCATCGTCGCATCGCCTCTCGCCAGACGCATCGCCATCCTCTTCGCCATCGCGCTCGCCTGCGAGCTCACGCTGTTCAACGTCCGGTTCTGGTCGACCGCGGGCGACACCTCCGTCACGCTCCTCGACCAGGAGACCACCCTCTCCGAGCTGAGCTCCACCCTCACCTACACGGGCCTCGACCTTGATGCTAACGACGTGTGCGTGACGCTCGCCCCAGACCAGGGCCCCGAGCTCGTGCATGCGACCTGCTCGATCTCCGACGAGGGCTCGAGCGTCCCCTACGAGGCGGGCGTGATCGAGGTCCAGCAGCAGAGCGAGCTCAGCAGCTACCAGATGATCCATCCCTACTCCAGGCTCAGGAGCATCTCCCTCTCCTTCGACACCGACGACTCGGAGGTCCGCGTGGCCTCGGTCCTCCTGAACGCGCCCGTGCCCTTCTCCTTCGACTGGGTGCGGCTCCTGTTCGTGTGGGGGGTGCTGCTCCTGGCGTCGGCCTTCCGGCCGTCGGGCGCGGTCTGGCACACGGGTGCCTTCGGGCCGGGCCTCGCCCGGCGCGCCCGGGTGGCGGCCGTCGTGGGGGGCTGCGCGGCCTGCGTGGCCGTGGTGGCGTGCTTCCCCAACCTCGTGCAGCTCTCGACCTCGTTCTACAACCAGGAGACCTGGGACGGCACCTCGCTCGTCAACGAGTCGTGGCCCGTCTGGTACGGCGGCTACGCCAACGACGAGTACACCGCCCTCGCGCACTCGCTCGCCAAGGGCCAGCTCTGGCTCGACGAGCAGCCCCCCGAGTGGCTCGACGAGATGGACAACCCCTACGACTACTCGCAGCGCGTCGCGCACGAGGACGAGGAGGGTATGGGCTACAAGGGGGATGCCGCCTTCTACCAGGGGCATTACTACGTCTACTTCGGGGTCGTCCCCGTCGTCCTGTCCTACCTGCCCTTCTACGCGCTCACGGGCCAGGACTTCCCCAACGCCATGGCGGTGCTGCTCACGACCGTGCTCTTCGTCATCGGTCTCGAGAGGTTGCTGTCGAGCGTCGCGCGGAGCCGCTTCCCCAACACGAGTGCGGGCGTCTACCTGCTCGTCTTCCTCGGCGTCCTGCTCTCGTCGGGGGCCCTGCTGGGCCTCGGCCGCGCGACCATGTACAACGTGCCGCAGGCCTTCTCGCGCTGCCTGGTGGTCTGGGGCCTCTGGCTCTGGCATCGAGGCTGGCGCGAGGGGAGGAAGCCTCTCCTGGCGGCAGGCTCGCTGCTCATGGCCCTCGTCTTCGGGTGCCGGCCGCAGATGTTCGTCTTCGGCGCCTTCCTGCTCCCGCTCCTGTGGTGGGGATGGAAGCACCCGGGCCGCGAGCGCTGGGCCGTGGGCGCCTCCCTGCTGGTGCCGTTCGCGGTCGTCGCGGCAGGTCTCATGTGGTACAACGCGGCGCGCTTCGGCTCCCCCCTCGACCTGGGCGCCAACTACAACCTCGCGTCGAACGACATGACCAAGAGGGGCTTCGTGCCCGCCCGCGCCCTGGACGGGGCCTTTGCCTACCTGCTGCAGCCGCCGCAGGTCGTGGGGGCGTTCCCGTTCCTCGTCCCCACCCTCTTCGCGACCTCCTACGTGGGGCTCACCATCACCGAGCCCATGCTCGGGGGAGCCTTCGCGACCATGCCGTTCCTGTGGTCGCCCTTCGCGTCGAAGGGCCTGCGCCGTCGCAGTCGCGACGTGTTCGCCTGCATCGTCTGCCTCCTCGCCCTCGCCCTCGTGGTGGCCGTGGCCGATGCCGAGGGAGCCGGCATCCTCGGCCGCTACTACCAGGACTTCCTGCCGCTTCTCGCCCTCGCGGCCGCGTTGGCCTTCCTCGAGGGGGCGAGCTTCGGCGACTCGGGCCTCTGGGGGAGGGCGCTGCGGGTGGCCTTCTGGCTCACGCTGCTCTTCGCGGCCTTGAGCTTCCTGTTCATGTGCGACAGCGCCGGGCTCTACACCTCGGGGGCGTGCCCTCCCGGCATCTGGGAGCATCTCCGCCAGTCGATCCAGTTCTGGGGATAACGCGATGCCTCGATCAACATGCAGGGAGCCTCTCGTGGATGGGTGGTCCGTCGCCTTCGGCGTGGCCGTCGCCGCGGGATGGGTGCTCGGCCTCTGGCTCGAGCCCTACTTCGTGGCGGGGGGGACGGGATGGCTGCCCGCCTTCCCGCCTCTTCTGGCCGTCGTCGGCGTGCTGCTCGCCTGTGGCCTCTCGGCTGCCGCCGGCTGGGCGTTCCGGCGCTTCGACCATGCCGCCGAGGATGGCGCGGCGGACGCGTCGAGTGGCGATCCTGCGTGCGTCCCCGTGCGCGACGTGCTGGCACGGGCCGGCATCCTCCTCGCCTCCTGGCTGCCCTACCTGCTGGTCCGCTTCCCCGGCAACATCGACGACGACACGGTCGTCGAGCTCATGCAGCACTACGGCCTCGCGCCGGCCTCCGATCACCACCCGTGGTTCGACACGCAGGTCTTCGGCCTGTTCTGGGACCTGGGGGGCGTGCTCGGCTCCCATCTGTGGTCGCTTCTCGTCTTCTCGCTGGCGCAGATGGCGGTGACGGCTCTCGCCCTGGGACTCTCCCTGGTCTACCTGCGTCGCCGCATGGGGGCGCCTGCCGGCTTCGTGCGCGGCTCGACCATCTTCCTCGCCGCCTTCCCCTTCGTGCCCCTCGTGGCCCAGTCCATGGCCAAGGACATGCTCTTCTCCTGGGTCTACGTGCTGTTCCTCATGTGCTACGTCGAGGTTGCCCTCACACGTGGCAAGGCCCTGGCAAACCGTCGCTTCGCGCTCGCGTGCCTGGCCGTCACGCTGCTGCTCATGCTCGCCAAGAAGACGGGGATGTACGTGTGCGGCGCGGCCGGCGTCGTGCTGCTGCTGTGGTCGCGCGAGCGGAGGTGCGAGCTCGCGCTCGGGCTGGTCGTCGCATTCGCCCTCTTCTGCGGCGGATGGACCGCGCTCCTGCATGCGTGGGACGTCGACGTCAGCCCCAGCGGGGAGGCCCTCTCGGTGGCCGCCCAGCAGACGGCCCGCGTGATGGCCGACCACGGCTCGGAGGTCGACCAGGCGGATCGCACGACCCTCTCTGCCGTCTGGTACGAGCTCGACACCATGGGCGCAGGCTACGTGGCCGGCCGCTCGGATGCCGAGAAGTGGCGTTGGAACGCCACGGCCTCGACCAGTGACAAGCTTGCCTACCTGGGCCTGTATTGCCGTCTCGGCCTTCGCTACCCGGGCACCTACGCGCTCGCGTTCCTCGGGACCACGATCGAGGTGTTCGCCCCCGTCGTGAACGCCCCGCTTTCGAGCGACGCGTCCTACGAGAGCTCGCTGTGGTATCTCGACAAGGTGGGCACGGACGAGCGCGACTACGAGAGGCTCGTCTACTTCGGCATGTCCGACGACACCGCCCGCTCGCTCATGGGCGGGGCGACGCGACCCGCCTGGTCTGCCGCCGCCTCCGACGTTCTCGACCAGGCCTACTCCGCCATCGTGGGCGTCTGCCCCTGGCCCTTCTCCAAGGCGCCGTACCTCGCCTGGATTCCCCTGGCCGTGCTGCTCTATGCCTGCAGGCGCAGGAGCGCCCTGGTGGCCGTGTGCCTGTGGCCCGTGCTTCTCAACCTGGGCAGCGTGCTGCTCGGCCCCATAGCCCTTCCGCGCTACATGGTCGCCGCGGTGTACGCCGCGCCCCTCGCGTTGGGGATGGCGTTCCTCGCGGGCAGGGACAAGCGCGACGTCGCATGACCTGCGCTATGCGTCGTCGCGCGCGTGAGGGACGATCGGGGGCAGAGCGACCAGACCGACAAGGACGGGAATTGAGATCAAGAAGCCGAACCCGTAACGCAGTGCATCCGAGAGCGGCGTCGATGCCATGAGAGAGATCCAAAGGGCCAGGAGCGGGGTCACTACGAGCAGGGCTCTCGCCGTGCCGGAGCGATGGCATATGAGCAAGGCGAAGATGACCACGACAAAGAAGAGCGCCCCGTTTCCGGGGCTGACTACCAGTGGCTGGTAGACGTCGTGGAACCATGTCGAGATACCCTCTGGGTAAAGCGTCTGGGTTTTAAGCGAATATGTCGACATCGCCCTGTTCTCCGACTCGCTGTCCGTGCTGTTCGAGTCTATGGAGAAGAAGTAGGACTGGCTTTTTCTCGGCGGTGCGGTGATGTCCCAGCAACCGTGGGTTTCCGCGAGCCACGCCCTCAAATAGATGTCGGGATTCGAAAGCCCGATGCTTGCCCAGGTCAGAAGGAACTCTCTCTTATGGCCGTTCAGGTATTCCTTGTTGAGCGCAGCCACTTTGGACGATCCCTTGATCCCATCCGCCAGGATGGGCCAATATGCCTTGCTGACGAGCGACATGTCGAGAAACCTGGAGAGGTCCTCGCGCTGAGCCGCATCGAGCGACGCCTCGTCGGAGACGGCGACGGCCGATACCTGTTGGAGCGGCACGCCGAGGGCCTCCTGAACCTTTGTGGGGGCGCCAAGCACCTTTGCGGCGAACAACGCTGGCGAGATGGCCAGGGCTGACGAAACTGCGATGCAGATCGCGGTCTCTTTCCGTGCACTCGCCTCCCTCGTGGCAACGAGCAAGACAATTGCCAGGATGGCAATAAGGGCTAGCCCATTGTTCCTGGTGAGGCACGTGGCAAAGCACAATGCCGCGAGGATGCCGCGCGCGCTTCGCGACTCGAATATCCTCGGGTTGCCGAGCGTCTCGACAAGGAGGGGAATCCAGAGCAGGAGAACGAACGAGAAAAGCGTGTCCTTGACCGACGAGATGGCATAGTTCTGGACGACGGGCGTGGCTGCGAAGAACGCCGCGATGGCGATCGATCCTTTTCCCAGGCCCCTCCAGGCAAGCCAGCTCGTGACGATGGATGCGATGCCGGCGCACAACGCCATCCGCACGAGCACGAAAAAGGCGAAACCCGGGTTTCCGGTGCCGAACAGGGCGTTGCTCGCCCTGACGGAACCTGAGAGCAGGGCGCAATAGGCAAATGGATGCTGAGAGGACAGGCCGATCGGGCTGAGAATGATCCACATCTGGTCGTTCATGGACGTGCCTGGATAGTAGTTGAGAAATACCAGGAGCCAGGTGAGGAAGATGACGCAGAAAAAGCAGAGGATCCGTTTTCGATTGCCAGCGAGAAAGGCATCGACTCCGCCTGTCGCTGCGCGAGGTTGCCGCGCGGCGACAGGGATGACGCGTCCGAGAAAAGCGAAGGCTGCTAGTGCGACTGCCAGACAGATTACGAAGAAAGCCAGGTCATCAGGGCCCAGCGACCGGGGGAAGTTACCGGGAAAGGTCGATTGGGCGCTGCCCGTGAGGGAAAGCGTTCGCTCGAATGTGAGAACGCCTGCAGTGTAGAGTGCCGCAAGGAAGGCGGCACATGCCAATCCCACATCGATGCCAAAGTCGCGAACGTGTCTCATCGTCTCTCAATCCGAGAAAAGTGCTTTTCCGATTGTACCTGTTTCGCATGCGTACGGCTGATAGGCTCATACGGCGGCAGGGTCTGCTCCATCCCTGCGCTTCCCTTGTGCACGTGCTACACTCGCAGGCGTACCAAAGGGGAGCTGGCGCACGCCGGCTGAGAGAGGTCCCATCGCGGGCCTGACCCTTCACCTGATCTGGGTAATGCCAGCGTAGGGACAAGACCTTGTCTTCGAACCCCGTGCCGGCCCGGTGCGGGGTCCTTCTTTTCCGGGGCCTCGCGGAAAAGGAGGAAGCATGAACTGTTCCGTTGCCATCCAGCTCCTACCGCTCGACGCGTCGAGCGACGAGGAGACCTGTCGAATCGTCGACGAGGTCATCGCGGCCATCGCCGCCTCGGGGGTGAGCTACTACGTGGGGCCCTTCGAGACCGCTATCGAGGGCGACTACGACACCTGCATGGAGGTGCTCAAGAACTGCCAGCTCGTGGCCGCGAAGGCTGGATGCGGCCAGATGATGTGCTACGCCAAGATCGACTACCGCCCGTCGGGCGACGTCATGACCACGGAGCACAAGGTGGGCAAGTACCACGACGGCGACGCCGCCCCGGCAGACGCGGCCTAGCCCTCATGGCCTCGGCTCGCGAACGTGCGGCGCGCGGGTGGGTCGCGCCCACCGTCACCGCGCTCGTCATCATCGGCGTCTGGCAGGCCGTGTGCTCGCTCGGGCTCGTCCCGGACTTCATGCTGCCCGGCCCCGTCGACGTCGTCCGAGCTCTCGCCGACGACGCGCTCCTGCTGCTCGCGCACTCCGCGACCACGCTCGCGGAGGCCGCCCTGGGCCTCGCCATCGGGGTCGCCCTTGGATTTGCCATAGCCTGCCTCATGGATCGCTTCGAGACGGTTTACCGGGCGCTCGACCCGCTGGTCACCGTGTCGCAGACCATCCCCACCGTGGCCATCGCGCCTCTCCTGGTGCTGTGGTTCGGCTACGGGATCCTGCCCAAGGTGGTGCTCGTCGTGATCACCACGTTCTTCCCGATCACGGTGGCCCTCGCAAGCGGGTTCAAGTCTGTCGACCCCGATGTGCTCGACCTCATGCGCACCATGGACGCCACGCGCTGGCAGGTCTTTCGCTACGCCAAGCTCCCGGCCGCGGCCGGGCAGTTCTTTGGCGGCCTGCGCATCAGCGCCACCTACGCCATCGTGGGCGCCGTCATCGCCGAATGGCTTGGCGGAGCCTCCGGCCTGGGCGTCTACATGACGCGCGTGCGCAAGTCGTTCTCGTATGACCGCATGTTCGCGGCCATCATCGTCATATCCGCGCTCTCGCTCGCGCTCATGAAGGGGGTCGACGCGTTGCAGCGCGCCTGCATGCCCTGGGAGCGGGCCGAAAGGAAGAAGCAATCATGAACCTCCTCGATACTCCGATCACGCGCCGCCAGCTCCTCGTCGGGGGAGGCGCAGCGGCCTTGGGCCTCGCCCTCTCGGGATGCGCCGGCAAGCGTCCTACCAGCACCACCTCACTCACCCTCGTGCTCGACTACACCCCCAACACCAACCACACGGGCATCTACGTGGCGCTCGACAAGGGCTACTACGCAGACGAGGGCATCGCCCTCGACGTGCAGCAGCCGCCCGAGGACGGTGCCGATGCACTCGTGGGCTCGGGGCTGGCCCAGCTGGGCGTGAGCTACCAGGACACCATGGCCAACTACCTGGGATCCGATCAGACCCTTCCCGTGACGGCCATCGCCGCCGTGATCCAGCACAACACCTCGGGCATCATGAGCCGCGCGGCAGACGGCATCACACGTCCGGCCGCCATGCAGGGCCACACCTATGCCACCTGGGGAATCGACGTCGAGCAGGCCATCGTGAGAAGCGTGGTAACCACCGACGGGGGCGACTTCTCGAAGGTGAGCCTCGTGCCCTGCAACACCACCGACGAGGTCGCGAGCCTCAGCGCCAACGAGTTCGACACCGTGTGGGTCTACGAGGCGTGGGCTGTGCAGAATGCCAAGGTCAAGGGCTTCGACTACGGCTACTTCTCCTTCGCCGACATAGACTCCGCCTTCGATTACTACACCCCGGTCATCGTCGCCAACGACGGCTTCCTCAAGGCCTCGCCCGACGTGGCGAAGGCGTTCCTGCGCGCTACGCGCAAGGGCTACGAGTACGCGGCGGCTCACCCCTCGGAGGCGGCGGACATCCTGGTCAAGGCCGTGCCCGAGCTGGATTCGGCCCTCGTGCGCAAGAGCCAGGAGTTCCTCGCCGACAAGTACGTGGCCGACGCCTCCGCCTGGGGCGTCATCGACGGTTCGCGCTGGGACCGCTTCTACTCCTGGCTGGGAGCAGAGGGCCTCACCGCCAAGGCGATCGGCTCGGGTGTGGGCTTCTCGGGAGACTACCTTGCCTAGCTCGCATGACAACGGCAGCGAGGCCCCCGCGCTCGAGGCGCGTGGGGTCTCGCTGTCGTGGGAGAGCGAGCCGGTGGTCCGAGACATCTCCGTGCTGGTGCCGAACGGGGAGGTGGTCTGCCTCGTTGGGCGCTCAGGCTGCGGAAAGACCACGCTGTTCCATGCGCTCGCTGGCCTCACCAGGCCCGATGCGGGAACGGTGCTGCTCCATGGCGAGGACGTCACGGGACGTCCGGGACGTGTGAGCTACATGCTGCAGAAGGACCTGCTCCTGCCCAGTAGAACCGTGATCGACAACGTCTGCCTGCCGCTCGTCGTCGCAGGCGAGAGGCCTGCGGCGGCGCGGGACAAGGCCCGTCCCCTCTTCGCGAGATTTGGCCTCGAGGGCACCGAACGCCTCTGGCCAAGCCAGCTCTCGGGCGGCATGCGCCAGCGCGCGGCGCTGCTCCGCACGTACCTCATGGCCAACGACGTGGTGCTCCTCGACGAGCCGTTCAGCGCCCTCGATGCGCTCACGAGGGCGGACATGCGTGGCTGGTTCTGCGACATGGCACGCGAGCTGGGGCTTTCCGCGCTCGTGATCACGCATGACGTGGACGAGGCGGTGTCCATGGCGAGCAGGGTCTACGTCATGCGGGGAAATCCCGCGGCGGGGGAGGCCACCGTCATAGCCGGTGCCGTCGACATCGCGCGACCTGGAGCACGCGAGGGCTTCGAGCTCACGCCCGAGTTCCTGGCCGCAAAGCGCGAGGTGCTGGGGCTTCTGGGGTAGGGGCACGGGTCCCGGCCGGTGCAGCGGTGGCAGTAAAAGTAGGGTTTGCGGTTCTCGCGTCGGGCGGCGTGGCAGAAAAAGTCGAGTGTGCGGTTCTGAAATCGGTCCGGCATGACTTGCAGCCCTCGTAGGACGACCGCACTCTCGACTTTTTCTGCCAGCTGTCGCGCGGTGAGAACCGCACACTCGACTTTTACTGCCAAGACCACGCGCGCAGCCCTGCGGGTCACAGCTCCATGTTTCGTTGAGCTGCTAGCTTGTAGACGATGCCGTCGGTACGAGCGGCGATGACGATGACTCGCATGGCATCCTCACTACGAACGAGCTTGTATACGACGCGAATGCCCTGCTTGCGCAGCTTGATCTTGTAGCACCCAGTGAGGTCGATACCCATTCTGTTTCCCAGTGGTTTGCCATAGCCGCCCTCGCTCTGAGGTAAAGGGTTTGTACTCACACGTTGTAGCAACTTGATGACTTCGCGTTTGCATGATCCATCGAGACCAAGGTAGTCTTCTCTTGCTGCTCGCGTAAGCTCAACGTGCCACACGCCTTGTGGCACGGTTACTCCAGTTCCACATCGGGGATGGCGTCAATCTCATCTTGGGAGATGCCGGAGTCGCGCATGACTTCCTCGAGTGGAATCGGCTCCTCGTCGTCCATGTGCTCGAGGCGGTCCTTGGTGAGGGAGAGCAGGTAATACTCCTCCTCGGCCTCGCTCATGCGGCGGTAGTCCTCCACGGTGACGATGACGCCGATAGGCTGGTTGTTCCTGAGCACCACAACGGGGTCATTGTCCTTGACGCGTGCGAACACCTGCGTGGCCTTGCCCTGGGAGAACTGTGAGATGGGGACCATGTTATCGAGCAGAGCTGCAGCGCCAGACATTTCGCCCTCGATTCATAGATAGTATTGACGTTAAAATAATAACATGAATTCGATGTATCTGGGATTCCGTTGTAAAGAGACGCGCGCCACGAAGGCGCCTTTCGATATTGCCGCATGTTGTGGCACGCATTCTCAGCTCGTGGCTCAATGCACCACATGTGGGAGTGTTCTGCCCGTTCGGCCTCCGGGTCATTTCCTGTCTGAATCCTTGCTAGAGTATTGCTATAACAACTGTTACATGTTAGAGTATTGCTATAACAACTGTTACATGTGCAAGAATCCAATCGTTTCGACCGAGGAGCTCCGCGCGTGAAAGTAGTCATCCTGGCAGGCGGCTTTGGCTCTCGCATCTCGGAGGAGAGCCACCTGCGCCCCAAGCCCATGATCGAGATAGGCGGGGCGCCCATCCTCTGGCACATCATGAAGGGCTACTCGCACTTTGGCTTCAACGAGTTCGTGATTTGCGCGGGCTACAAGCAACACATGATCAAGGAGTATTTCGACGACTTCTACCTTCATGCGAGCGACGTCTCCTATGACTTCACCGCTGGCGAGAAGAAGGTCACGGTCCACAACACCAACGTCGAGCCCTGGAAGGTCACCGTGGCAGACACGGGCCTCGAGACCATGACGGCCGGTCGCATCAACCGCGTGCACAAGTATCTGGACGACGAGCCGTTCCTGCTCACCTATGGCGATGGGGTCTCAGACCTTGACCCCAATGATCTCATCGCGTTTCACAAGAAGGCCGGCGGCGTGGTCACCCTCACCGCCGTCCATGCCCGCCAGCGCTTTGGCGTCCTCGACATCGACCGCAACGGCCAGGTGGGCGACTTCCGCGAGAAGCGCGATCGTGATGAAAGCTACATCAACGGCGGCTTCATGTGCTGTGAGCCAGAGGTATTCGACTACTTCGGCCAGAATGGCGCGAATCCAGACGGCGAGGACTTTTCGGGTGTCACGCTCGAAGCGCTCGCCGCAGACGACAATCTCACCGCGTACCGTTACGATGGGTTCTGGCGCTGCATGGACACGCAGCGGGACAGGGAGCAGCTCGAGCACCTCTGGGAGTCCGAGAAGGCGCCCTGGAAGGTTTGGTAGGCAATCCGAACGCATTGAAATGATGTTAGGAGCATCCGCATGGGGATTCGTGAGCAGGACCTGCAAAACATCGTCGATGGCCTGAGTACCGCCGAGAAGGACAAGCTCAATGGCAGTACGGTGCTCATCACGGGTTGCGGCGGCTTCCTCGGCTACTACTTCATGAACCTCCTCGCCGAGAAGGGCGAGGACTTGGGTGTGAAGAAGGTCATAGGCCTCGATAACTTCATGCTCGGAAAGCCCAAGTGGATCGAGCGTATCGAAAAGTCTCCCATTGTCGAGATCGACAAGTTCGACATCATCCATGACAAGCTTTCCGATATCCAGGGTGCCTCGGCTGCCGACCTCATCATCCACATGGCATCGATTGCAAGCCCCATGTTCTACCGCACGTACCCCATCGAGACGCTTGACGCCAACATCTGGGGCCTTCGCGCGCTGCTCGACACCTACGTCAAGAAGCCCATCAAGGGCCTACTCTTCTTCTCGAGCTCCGAGACCTATGGCGACCCGGATGCCGAGCATGTCCCCACCAACGAGGAGTACCGTGGCTCCGTGAGCTTTACAGGTCCTCGTGCCTGCTATGACGAGTCGAAGCGCTTCGGCGAGACCATGTGCATGCTCTATGCCAAGCAGTATGACATGCCCATAGGCGTCGCGCGTCCGTTCAACAACTACGGCCCTGGCATGCGCATCAACGACAAGCGCGTGGTGGCCGATTTCGCGAACGATGTCGTCAACGGCAAGGATATCGTCATCCTTTCCAATGGCACGCCAACGCGCACGTTCTGCTACATAGCCGATGCCATCACTGGGTATCTCAAGGTGCTGCTCCATGGCACCTATGACTACTTCAACATCGGCATCGACAAGCCCGAGATATCGATGGTCGAGCTCGCCAACATCTATGCCGAGGCCGGCAAGCAGCTCTTTGGCTACCAGGGCGAGGTCAAGTTCGCCACCTCCGAGGATCCTGCCTACCTCACCAACAACCCGCAGCGTCGTTGCCCCGACATCACCAAGGCGCGCACGGTTCTGGGCTACGATCCAAAAGTGCATGTCAACGAGGGCGTGGGACGTTTCCTGCAGTTCATCAAGGAGAATGACGAGGGGGAGTACCTGTGGTAGTCACACTATTCGGTCTGGGCTTCGTGGGCCTTACGACGGCCGTCGCCTTTGCGGACATGGGCATCACGGTCTATGGCATCGAGGTCAACGAGAAACGTCGCTCCACCATCGCCGCTGGCAAGCTTCCCTTTCATGAGCCTGGCCTCGGCGAGGGTCTCGATCGCACGCTCGGCAAGACCTTCTTCGTAGATGTCCCCGTCGAGGAGGCCGTCTCGAAGAGCGATGCCGTCTACTACTGCGTGGGTACCCCCTATGGCAAGGATGGTCAGGCCGACCTCTCCTATCTCTACGGGGCGATCGACCAGACCCTCCCCGCTGTCAGCAAGGATGGCTTCACCGTGCTGGTCACCAAGTCGACGGTGCCGCCTTCGACCACCAAGGACATGGTGATTCCCTACATCGAGAAGCAGGGCTATACCGTGGGGGGCAACATCGGCGTAGCCAACAACCCCGAGTTCCTGCGCGAGGGTCACTGCTGGGATGATGTGGTCAACGCCGACCGCATCGTGCTCGGTGTCTCCGACGAGCGCTCCGAGAAGGTGCTTCGCAAGCTCTACCAGGGATATACCTGCCCTGTGCATACGGTTACGCTCAATACGGGCGAGTACATCAAGTACCTCTCCAACACGCTGCTGGCAACGCTCATCAGCTGGTCGAACGAGATGAGCCTTGTCGCCGACAATATCGGTGACATCCAAATCGCCGAGGCGTTCCGCATCCTGCACGAGGACAGCCGCTGGGGTACGCCTGCCTGCAACATGGCAACCTATGCCTATCCTGGCGCCGGCTATGGCGGCTACTGCCTTCCCAAGGACACCAATGCCCTCTTCGCGAGGTCGAAGGCCTTGGGCTACGAGCCCAAGATGCTCGGCCAGACCATCGCGGTCAACGATGCCATGCCCTCGGCCATCGCGAAGATCATCGAGCGCAAGGTCTCGTCTCCCGAGCAGGTCATCGGACTGTGCGGCCTCTCTTTCAAGCCAGAGAGCGACGATACGCGTGACACCCCAGCGGCCAAGATCGTGGCTGCCCTCAACAAGGACGGCTACACCAACATCCTCGGCTACGACCCGCTGGCGATCCCCGAGTTCAAGCAGTACTACGCGCAGCTCAAGATGGGATTCAAGGAGAGCTATGACGAGCTGGTCGCGTCTTCGGACGTGCTGGTGATTACCACTGCCTGGAAGGAATTCTCCGATCTGCCCGAGAAGGCGGCAGACAAGCCCATCGTCGATGCTCGGTATTTGCTCTAACGTATGGTTATATGAGGATTGACCGTCCTGCTCTTCCAGAAATGAAAAAGGTGCAACATGTCCGCATGGAGAGAATGCCCCTTCGCCTGCGAATCGCATTCGTTGTTTCGATTGCGAGCTAAGAAATGCGGGTAACCACACTGACCGCATCTTCTTTTAAAAAACCGTATGCTCTTTTTGCTGTCGCCCAGGTGCTTCTTCTTGTGTCGATGATTTTGGGGACATTGGGACATCAGCGGTCGAGCCTTCTCGTAGAGGCTGGCTTCCCGCTCTTTTCTGCTGTGTCTTTTCTTATAGCGATTCGTGATTCCGAGAAGTATTCGCTTCACAAGGTCGAGCTGGGCCTTTGTTACTTCCCTCCGGCACTTCTCGCTCTGTCGACGTCATTCTGTTTCGGTGGGCTAGGGACATCTCCGGTTTTGGCTGTGCTGTGGATTGCCGCGTTTGTTCCTCCATCCCTTATGATTCTTGTTTCCATGGTAAAAAGCATCAAATTCCATGTTTTCTCAAAGCGTTACATCCCTATCTGCGTGGTTGTAGCCGTGTTCTTTGCTCTTTCCCTGCTAGATATTCGATCCTGGGCTACCGTTGACGAGTACCAGTACTTTTCAGGAATTCAGAAGGCTCTTTCGTGGAAATTCGTCTTTAGTTCTAATGGCATACTTAGGCTGTGCTCTCATCAATCCTATCTTTCGGCGCTTTGGTATGTAGCAGGTGCGGGCCTCACGAATGGGGGTATTGTTGGAATTAGGTTGACCCAAGTATTTCTGCAGGCTGCAGCGACAATTGCGTTCTACTTCATTGCGCTTCGGGTCTTTGCTGCAAAGGGCATCAAAGAAATCGAAGCAGCTCTTTTGACAGCGGTCTATTCCTTGAACCCTCTGGTGCTTGGCCTCTCGAATGAAATTTCGCTCGATGTAATGAGCGCATCATTCCTTGTTCTAATCACTGCTTCTTACCTTTATGAGAAGCCTTTCCTGTTTCTTTTTCTTGCAGTAAATCTAGCTTTCTGCAAGGAGTCCAATCTCTTTATCCTTCTTGGCATCGGGTGCGGAATCATTATCTGTGCGACATCGAGCCGGAGGATGGCGACTGAAGGCAAGCGCATCTTCCCAATGCTCTCTCCCTTTGATTTGTCATGTGGCCTCTCTCTCGTCCTTGCTGCAATCTCCTGCGTTATTGCGTTAAAAGGAGGGCTTTGGGGAGTTACGCGGGCTGCTGTTGCCAATTTTAACCAGTTCGCTTTTAACTCGATTCATGTCTCCATGCTTCTTAAAGAGGTCTTCTTCCTTAATTTTTCGTGGGTCCTCTGGGCAGTCGTTATTGCTGGAATAGCCATATGGGTTATTGAATGGAGGCATGACAATCGGCGTGAAGAAATACATAACGAGATGGTTATGCTGCTTCCTCTTACCCTTGCTACGGGCTTCTATCTCCTCTTCCTCCTTGCTTATCTGACGTATTGCCTCCCCAGATATCTGCTGCCAATCATTCCGTCTCTGGTTCTTGCTGCTTGGATTCCTCTCCAGTTCGCTCACAAGAGATTCGTTCCCCTCGGAGGGTTGTGCGTTGTTGCAGTGCTCTTCTTGGTCGAAACGTTCTGGACCGTCGACCCGGTATCTCTTGGCGTATTCAAGACGTTTGACGTCGGCAGTACAACGCTTATTTCCACGCGTGCCTTCTATGGGGATGACCCGTCCGCTGGCATACAGACGGATGACGAGCATACTTCCATAAGAGAACTGGGTGCAGGCAGTCACTACAACCGGCAGCACGTAGGATTCGGATATATGTTTGACGAATTTCTGTCGGATATCAAGTATGACTCTGATACGTTGATTATCCTTGATCCCGTGCTCGGGCCCGCTACTCATGAAGACCTGTTTAGTAGTCGGAAGACAAATACCACGACTCAATATTTTGATGAGCTACGGGGAGGGGTTACTCTCAGCAAGACGGACATCCCGCTCAATTGCATCATTGCCCCCTCGTCCTCATGTGATCTCAACTTGTCAGATTATCGAGAATATAAAAGAATTATCTTTATAAGCTTTCCGTATCGCCAAGAGTACTATGCCGCTGCACAGCCGATCAGGAATCTCGCTATTATTCACCAGGGGGATTTCAAAAAGAATGGCTGGAGCATGACATGGTATCTACTGAAGGACGGAAGTTGATCGGCGATGCTAGTAGGGTCGACGTCAAGCATATTGAAAGGATTCCCATGTTTGAAGGAATGACAGAAGGACAGGCCCGCCAGGAGATTCTCGACATGGTGGAGCAATACGCCGAGGCATACCACAAGCCCAAGCCCTACAAGGGCAACCAGCGCATCGGCTATGCCGGTCGCGTCTACGATAAGGATGAGATATGCAACCTCGTCGACTCGTCGCTCGAGTTCTGGCTCACCGCAGGACGCTATAACGACGAATTCGAGCAGAAGTTCGCACGTTTCCTCGGGGTCCCGTTCGTCTCGACCACCAACTCCGGGTCTTCTGCAAACCTGCTCGCCTTTGCGGCGCTCACGGCTCCCGAACTGGGCGAGAAGGCCATCAGGCGTGGCGACGAGGTCATAACCGTCGCGGCGGCGTTTCCCACCACCGTGACGCCGATGCTCAACTACGGCGCGGTGCCCGTCTTCGTGGACGTCACCATCCCCCAATACAACATCGACGTCACGAGACTCGAAGAGGCCTACTCCGAAAAGACCAAGGCCGTCATGATTGCGCACTCCTTGGGCAACCCGTTCGACCTGGCTGCCGTGAAGGCGTTCTGCGATGCGCACGACCTCTGGCTCATCGAGGACAACTGCGACGCCCTCGGAGCCACCTACACGCTCGACGACGAGACCAGGATGACTGGCACCATCGGCGACATCGGCACCTCGAGCTTCTATCCTGCCCACCAGATGACGATGGGGGAGGGCGGTGCCGTCTACACCTCGAACGAGCAGCTTCACCGCCTTATCCGCTCGTATCGCGACTGGGGTCGTGACTGCATGTGCTCTGGCGGCGAGGACAACCATTGCGGCCATCGCTTTGACGGCCAGTTTGGCGAGCTTCCCAAGGGCTATGATCACAAGTACGTCTACTCGCACTTTGGCTATAACCTCAAGATAACCGACATGCAGGCAGCTATCGGTTGCGCCCAGCTGAAGAAGCTCCCCGCGTTCGTGAGGCTGCGTCGCGAACACTGGGACAAGCTTCATGAGGGGCTCGAGTGTGTCTCTGACAAGCTCATCCTCCCCGAGAAGTGTCCCAACTCGAACCCGTGCTGGTTCGGCTTTATCATGACCGCCCGAGAGGGAATGGACGTATCCAAGGTGGTCGCCGAGGTCGAGGGCAAGGGAGTTCAGACGCGCAGGCTGTTCTCTGGCAACATCATCAAGCACCCGTGCTTCGATTCCATTCGTGGGACGGATGCCTATCGTGTTGTGGGCACGCTCGAGCATACCGACCGCATCATGAACGATTCGTTCTGGGTGGGCGTCTATCCTGGCATGACGGACGAAATGCTTGATGTCATGGTCGAGAGCATCAAAGGCGCGGTGAAATAGGTGCGTGTCGCAGACTACGTCGCACAATTTCTTGTCGACAACGACATTACGGACGCATTTTCCGTCGTGGGCGGGGGTGCTATGCACCTCAACGATGCCCTCGGTCACAAGGAGGGCCTGCATGTCACCTACAACCACCACGAGCAGGCTTGCGCCATTGCCGCAGAGGGCTACGCGCGTCTCACTCAACGTGTTGCAGCAGTCTGCGTGACCACGGGGCCTGGTGGTACGAACGCGATTACGGGTGTGATGGGCGGCTGGCTCGATTCCATTCCCATGTTTGTGTTGTCTGGTCAGGTGAAGTTCACGACCACCATCGCTTCGACAGACGTGCCTCTCCGCCAGCTGGGCGATCAGGAGTACAACATCCTCGACTCCGTGCGTCCCATGACCAAGTACTCCGTCATGGTCACCGACCCCTCGACCATTGCCTACCACCTCGAGAAGGCACTCTATGTCGCCACGCATGGCCGTCCAGGTCCGGTTTGGCTTGATATTCCTCTCAACGTTCAGGCAGCACCAATCGAGGGTTTGACCTTCAGCCATTTCAATCCAGATGAGGAAGATGTGCTGCTCGATCAGGAGAGCGTCAAGCCCGTCTCTCGCGAGCAGATCGGGAAGGTTGTCGAACTCGTCCGGGCGGCAAATGCGCCCGTGATTCTTGCTGGAGCTGGCATCCGTACTGGTCGCGCCTACGATGAGTTTCTCGAAGCCATCGACGCGCTACAGATTCCCGTGTGCACGGCATGGAATGCGCATGACTTGCTGCCTGACGACCATCCTCTCTATGTGGGCCGTCCCGGCACGGTAGGTACCCGCGGAGGGAACTTCGTTATCCAGAATGCAGACTTGGTCATCTCGCTCGCTTGTCGCATGAACATCAGGCAGGTGAGCTATAACTGGGAGAACTTCGCTAAGAACGCGAAGCTTGTGGCTGTGGACATCGACAGCGCCGAGCTCGAGAAGCCGACGCTTTCGATCGATATGCCAATCCATGCTAACATCAAAGACTTCCTCTCGGAACTTATCACCCTTGCGCCGGGCTCTTCGCTGGGGGAGCATGCGGGCTGGCTTGCCTGGTGCAAGGCCGTAGATGCGAAGTACCCCGCCTGCCTTCCGGAGTATCGAGGCGAGAAGACGCCCGTGAACATCTACGTGCTCATGGACGAGCTCTCGAAGGCTCTTCCAGGGGGTATGGTGACGGTTGCAAGCAATGGGGCTGCCTGCGTCTGTGGCTTCCAGGGGATGCACGTGAAGAAGGGCCAGCGGCTCTTCACCAATTCCGGTTGCGCTGCCATGGGCTATGGGCTCCCTGCATCCGTTGGGGCGGCCATTGCCCGCAAGGGAGAACCCGTCCTCTGTCTTGAGGGAGATGGCTCTCTCATGATGAACCTCCAAGAGCTCGAGACCGTCTCCTACAATAGCCTCAACCTCAAGCTCGTCATTCTCAACAACGATGGGTATCAGTCGATTCGCCAGACACAGACCAATACGTTCAACTCGAATTATTGTGGCATCGACCAAGATAGCGGCGTCGGCTTTCCCAAATGGGAGAGAATCGCGTCTGCATTCGAGATTCCGTTCGTGCGAATCGACTCTCTCGATAACCTCGACGGCGGCATCGATATGCTTCTGACTACGGACGGCCCTGTGGTCTGCGAGGCGGTCGTGGGTAAAGAACAGGCGTTTGCGCCGAAGCTTGGTGCCCGTAAGTTGCCCGACGGTTCTATGGTGTCGCCATCTCTCGAGGATATGTCGCCATTCTTGTCTCGGGATGAGCTTACCGAGAATGTCTATACCGCAATGAACAGCAACGAGCATGGCCTGTAGTCGCCCGTCAATGAAGGGAAGCTTCGTATGAACGCAACCGGCAAGAAGATGTACGACGTCCTCAAGGTGCTCCGCGACGAGTGTGGTTGTGTGGCGGTGAAGGCCGAGTTCGAGGCCGAGGGCTCCCGCACCGAAGAGATGATCATGCTCTGTGACGTGATCAATCGTCTCGACGTGCCCCTTACACTCAAGATTGGCGGATGCGAGGCCGTGAGCGACCTCGACCGCTGCAAGCTTCTAGGTGCGCAGAACATTATGGCCCCCATGATTGAGACCCCCTTTGCCATGAAGAAGTTCAAGGGTGCAGCCGAGAAGGTCTATGGCGATGACCTCGGGACCATCAACTGGGTCATCAACGCCGAGACCAAGACCTGTCACGAGAACTACGATGCGATTCTCGATGCTGGCGCGGGCTTCGTGAACATGGTGGGCATCGGCCGTGTTGACTATTCGGCCTCGAATGGCCTCTCGCGCGCTGACATCAACAACGACTGGATGCTCGAGAAGGTCACCGATCTGGCTAAGCGCTCGAAGGAGCACGGCATGAACACGGCCTTTGGCGGTGGCATCTCGTTCGACGCCATTCCCTTCATCCAGGCCATGGTTCCGTATTGTGACCGCTACGAGACCCGCAAGGTCCACTTTGAGATCACCGATGACGAGAAGCTGCTGAAGAAGAGCATTCTTAATGCTATGCGCTTTGAGACCTACTATCTCGAGAACAAGTGCTCGTTCCACGACTCGCGTGCCAACGAGGATCGCGACCGTCTCAAGATGATGTACAAGCGCATCGAAAAGGCGGAAGCGGAGATTTAGCCCATGGCCTACAAGCTCGTCATATTTGATCTCGACGGCACGCTCGTCGACTCCGTTCGCGATGTCGCGGACTGTTTTGACGCTGCGCTTCAGGAGTGTGGGTTTCCCGCGCGCGGGGTTGATGCGGTGGGGAGGCTCGTCGGCCAGCCGCTTGAGCAGATTGTTCGGCAGCTTCTTCCAGCGAGCGCAACGGACGGCGACGTCTCGGTGGTCTCGCAAGCCTATCGCCGCGTCTATGCTGCGTCTCCCAAGCCAAACACCAAGCCGTATCCAGGTATGTTGGACCTGCTGCATACGCTCGTTGGCAAGGGCGTGAAAATTGCCGTCAACAGCAATAAGCCCCACGAGAATGCCGTGAGAGTGATGGAATCCCTCTACCCAGGAATTCCAATGCGCATCTCGGGCTATGGTGACGTGAGCACGACCAAGCCTGCCCCAGAAGGAGCTCGGCTGCTGATGCGCGAGGCGGGTGTCTTGCCAAACGAAACCGTCTATGTTGGCGACACCAAGGTTGATCTTGATACCGCAAACAACGCCGGTATCGATTGCATTCTGGTGACATGGGGGCAAGGGAACAACGATGCTTTATTGGAGCATCGGACGACGCCGACCGTGAGCAGTTCTAAGGAATTGAAGATCGTTCTCGAATGTAAGAATGTTTCTGATGGAGGGATATCGTGAAGTTCCCGAGATATCGTAATGAGGTTATTCAAGAAGACCTTGAGCACATTTTCTCGAGCCCGGCCATCGATTGGGAAAGATTTCGCGACAAAACTGTTCTCGTCACTGGGGCTTATGGCATGCTTGCCTCATACTTGGTTTATGCTCTTTGTTACGCAAGCGAGAAATTAAATGGTTCCTTGAAGATTGTTGCTCTGGGCAGGAGCGAGAAAAAGGCGAGAGCGCGGTTCGATGGCCTTCTTGATATGCCTTTCCTTGAGTTCCATATCGCTGATGTGTCGGAGCCCCTTCCTGCTGGTCTTCCGCCTGCACAGTATGTCATACACGCTGCTAGTCCAGCGAGCTCTCAATACTATGACATTATTCCAGCTGAGGTCTTTCTCGCTAATGCGATTGGGACACTTAATACACTTCGATTTGCTCAAGGTTGCAACGCTGAACGCTACTTGCTGTTCAGCAGCGGCGAGGTGTATGGGAAGGTGACAGGGGAATATACGTTTGAAGATGATTTTGGTCCTCTTGATTCCATGGATGTCCGCAGCTGTTACGGGGAAGGCAAGCGTGCTGCCGAAAACCTCTGCGCATCTTGGGCGCATGAATTCCACTTGGATACCGTTGCAGTTCGCCCTTCTCATACGTATGGCCCCACGATGGACATCGAAAAAGATCAGCGTGTGTTTGCTGAATTCGTCGGAAACGCAGTCCGTCGTGAAGACATCCTGGTTAAGGGCAATCCCAATGCGCAGCGGAGTTTCTGCTATCTCTCTGATGCGACGACCGCATACCTCAAGGTCCTTCTCGACGGGATTCCAGGTTCTGCTTATAACGTTGCAAGTGTCAATGGGAACATCACTATTGGCGAGCTTGCCAGACTAGTAGTTTCGCTCTCAAAAGGGTCGAACGTGTCGTTTGGTGTTCATGAGACAGGCTATCTTGAGAGCCCCACGCTAGTTCATCCCCAACTTGCAACCGATAGACTGCAGAAGCTCGGGGTGTCGTGTGCCGTTTCTCCGCGAGAGGGCTTTGCACGCACGATAAGAAGCTTCGAATTGGAGAACACGAGATGACGAAGAAGATTACGGTGATGCTGCCTTGCTTCAATGAGGTGGATAACGTCATCCCGATGCATGATGCGGTTGTCGAACAATTTCAGAACTATCTTCCAGGATATGAGTACGAAATACTCTATGCGGATAACCATTCGACTGATGGGACCCGAGACAAGCTCAGGATCCTTTGCGCAGCCGATAAGAATACTAAGGCTATCCTCAATTCTCGCAACTTCGGGCAATGGAACTCGCCATATCATGCCATGTGCGTCGCAGACTGCGACGCATTGGTATCGATGTGCTGTGATTTTCAAGAGCCTCCAGAGCTTATTCCGCGTCTTGTTCACGAATGGGAAAAGGGTCATCCGGTAGTTTGCGCTATTAAGACGGAAAGTGAGGAGAACAGTTTCATCCGTTTTCTTCGCACGCGTTACTACCATCTATTGAAAAGGACGAGCAGGTATGAGCAGATAGAACACTTCACTGGTACGGGACTCTATGACCGGAGCTTTCTTGAGGTCCTGAAAAAACTCGACGATCCCTCTCCTTACCTGCGTGGCATTGTCGGTGAACTTGGGCCTGCAAATCGAAAGGACATTCCCTATAAGCAGCTTCTGCGAAAAACAGGTAAATCAAAGAATAACTTTTCGACCCTTTATGATGCTGCGATGATTGGTTTTACCTCTTCAACAAAAGCCCCTTTGCGCATTTGTACATTTGTGGGTGCTATTGCTGTCCTTGTCTGCCTCGTCGTGGGCATTCTGTATCTCATCCTGAAGTACGCAGGAGTGATTAATTATCCTGCTGGTACGATTGCGATATTGTTCTTCGTGCTGCTTCTTGGATCTCTTCAGCTACTTTTCCTTGGGTTTATGGGTGAATACATTCTTGCCATGAACTCCAGAACTTTGCATCGACCCCTTGTTATCGAGGAAGAGAGGCTCGGGGAGTGGCCATTGGCGTAGTCCCATTCAGTCTGATGAGAAAGGTTGCGTCTGTTGGTTATCCATTACCTACAGACGCGATTTGCCTCTACTCCCTTTTGATTGTGAAAATAACATGGTAGCGACAGCGAAGAATCTGGATAAGCTAGGCTACCGTGTCGGCTACATCGACGTTGCAAAACTAATCGGCATCCTGCTTGTAATAGCTGATCATTCCGACAATATCTTTAAGACTCCGGCAGTACGGGCTATTGCCGCAAAACCATGGTTCTGCTCGTTTCACATGCCGCTCTTCTTTGTTCTCTATGGACTTGTTGCGACTTTTAAACCGTGGCGCAACAGGCAAGATGTGATTGATTGGACATGGAAACGATACTGCTCAATGCTTGTGCCATATATATTATGGTCATTGATTGATGCGTCGACAATCAATAAATCACTCTTGTTGAGCGTATTGTGGGGGACCAATGGCAGTCTCGAGGCAGGGGGTACGAACAGCATCCTATGGTTTCTTCCAGCTATGTTCTCGGCTGCTTTGGTAAGCCAGCTTTGCGTGACCGCATCCCAAGCATTCTGTGAGAACGCGGACTCATTTCTTCGGAGAGATATCCTTCTTATCGTGATGCAGCTTATTGTCGGGGGGCTGCTCGGCAAACTCTCTGAGACTCTATTTCAAACTTGTGGTATTCCTTTTGGTTTTGATATTGGTTGTGTAGGAGCAGCTTTTATTACGGCGGGCAGGGTTGTTCGTCCTCTTGTTTCTAAACTTGAGAAGAAAAAATATCCCACACAGGCTCTTGTTGCCCTGGTATGTTTTTCAATCACATTTCCTCTCACCAGCGTAAATTTGCCAGTAGGGCAGAAGGTGCTTGTGATGGCGACTGCAAAATATGGCCGGAGTTTATTCTTGTATTTTTCTAGTGCAGTGATCAGTTCTGTTGGTGTGGCCTCTCTATCGATGGTATTTGAGAAGGCTCATCTACTTGCCTGGTTGGGCCGTGGGTCGCTCGTGATGATGGCATCCCATCAGAGAGTACTCTCATATTTCGCCAAGTGGTGCGCAAACACTTTTCCCGGTGAACCTGCTCCCACTCTCGCAATGATAAGTGTTTTGGTATGCGCCCTGGTCCTTGTTCCAATAGTGTGCCTGTGTAGAGGCTTTCTCCCGGTACTAAATGGGGAATGCTTTAAGGAACATCAGCCAACTGATTTCTAGCTTGGCTCCAGCTGTCGACTTACAGCTGCAAACGTTTTCTGCTATCGCGGTAGGTTAGAACGCCAGTCCTATGGGGGGCGTTCGTTGCCCCGTGGCTCCTTATGCCCTACGATATTCAGGCAGCATAATTTCTATTTCAGTCCCTTTGCTCCATGCAGCTGGCATTCTGTAACTGATTATGAGAATGATTAAGAGGTTTCTGGTAATGGAAGACGAGGAGCCTGTCTCCAAGTTGCTCGGCATATGCGCAAACGCGACATCAACTTCGATTTGATGGATAGGTAAAGATGATGAACCCCATCGTATTCGCTGTTGCTCTGGGAGTGATAGCGGTGTTTGTTATTGCCATCTGGCGCAACTGTCGAAAGCTTTTGCAAAAAGTAGTTGTTCAACTTCAAATAATCATCTGCATCTTTCTAACGGTGCTGCTCTCGGCGTGGCTATCACCTCTCCCTGTCAAGAGAACTGGGTGGTTGATTCTTGATCTAGCGTTCCTCCTTGGAATATCAATAGTTACATTATTAACATGCTCAAGGAAAAGTAAGGATATATCTCTTGCTAGCCGTTTACTTGCCTGGATTCGCAAGGACGGTTGGCAACCTATCTTGTTGGTTGTACTAACAGTTGCCACTCGTTATTGGATGGTAGGGCTTACGCTTTCTGGGGATAATGCCGAATACTATGGGAATCTTGTTCGTGGATGCCTGACGTTTAACTTTTCGCCCGCCTCGGTACTCAACTACACTCTGTGTTCCCACATGTCGTATGCGTGCGGACTATTCGCTTCCATTGGCGTCTTCCTCTGGCCAGACGGTGTAGAGGGCGTGCAGGTGGTCGATATCGCGGCGATGTGCGTGGCGACGGTCTGCTTATATTGTGTGTTGAGAAGGACTAGCTCAGGTCGGAAGAAAAACGATCCGCTGCCTTTCTTCGGAGCGGTGCTTTTCCTTGTCAATCCTTTGCTGTGGGGCATGCAAGAAGGATTTAGCGCTGATTTCTGGGCCGTTGTCTTCTTCTGCCTCCTTGTTTATTGCGATGCGTTCAATTTCGACGTCCTTGTGGTGTTCTTTGCTCTTTGTCTTGGGTTTACCAAGGAGTCCTATTGGTTTGCAATGGTTGGCTACGCGTTGGCGAGAGGGTTCTATCTACTGTCAAAAACTGAGGGCGACGGCTGGCAAAGAATTCGCAAGGCTATTGGCTCCAGGCAAATGCGTCCTCTGCTTATCGCCTGTCTGGTAGGGGCCCTTCTTATCGTTGCGCTACGCACGGTTGGAGGAACATCTTGGGCGCAAAGCGACTACTTCAAAGGTTATTTCACCCAGACCGCGGAGACGGCATTCAACACTTTTGGCTTCAATGCCGATCATGTTGTTACGATATTTCTCCAGCAGTTCGTGGCGAACTTCTCCTGGCTGATTACCATCTTTACTCTATGTACTTTGGTTTATTTACGGAAAAGAGGGCCGGTCTCCCTTCCTGACAGCCAAGCCCCGGAGTCTCTATCAGCGGGATATCCCTCGGATAATGCCGTTCTTATCTCACTATGTGGTGCTGGTGGAGCGTACCTATTAATCTCGTGCCTGTTCATTACTTCATGTACACCGCGATATGCTGCGCTTGCGATTACCAACCTGTTGCTAATTGCAATTCTGCTGATGAAGCGCCTCACCACTAAGCAGCTTCGGACACTGTCGCTACCGTGTGCTGCGATAATAGCTCTCAATCTTGTCCAGGCAGTTTACCCGCTCGATCCGATCACGAACCTATGCTTCAGGACAAAGGATGTCGGCGGGACAAAGGTCCTGTGCCTCTCGCAGAGCAGCAACGGCTTGCCAGGTAGGGACTATTACACAAGCAACCTGCAGTGCGGGCTTGAGGACAAAGCGCTTGAGGCAATGCTGCGCGAGTCGAATTACTCGAGAAACGACAGCGTCGTATTGGTGGCTGGTAACACGTTCCAGGAAAGCAACGCCAATGGCTATCTGACGGAGATAACCGGGCGGTTGGCCTTGAGCTCAAAGAGCGACTCGGATAAAACTCGAATGAAGAGTTGGAACGAAGATACCAAGCGCTTTGAAAACGAAGCAGGAACAAACGAAAACGTTGTGAGGACCCTCTATTCACTTTCGATGTTTGGGTGGAGCGAGGTTACGAATCCCGATGCACTCATTCCAGACCAAGATACATATGCACGCATCTACCTCGAATCCCAGACGGCATCCAAATACATCGTCTACTTTGATCCAATAGATGGTATCGACGAGGGCGAGGAGATATCGACCCTTTCGAAGTTCTTTAATGTGGGCGAGCGACATGTTGCGGATTTCATGGGATATGAAATACCTTACTACGTCATGACAAAGAAGATAACCATCCCGGGCGCGACGGATTCGAGCGCCTACTACTCGGAACCCTCCGTAAAGGTTGTGGGAGATGCTCTGGAGACTCCTGCAGGGTTCGAAGGTACCGTTCTCATTGATCCCACCACGGCAACAAATGGCCTCTCCTTCACGGATGAGGACGCTGCGTCGGCATGGCTGACAAGGAGTGGAGCAAAGCACCAGGATCCGTCCGATTCCACAAGAATGGTAGTTAAGCCTGGCGATTTAGTGAGCTGCAGGATTCAATTGTATTACGAGGGCTCATGGGTTCGAGACACGATTACTCCCAGCGGGTTGATTCTTCAACAGCTGACTGCAGGATGCAATAGCTATGTTGGTGGTATTGGCGAGAAGCTCGTGGGAGCCATCCTCGGACAAGAATTTGACGTCACTACCACCTTGCCAGATTCATACGATTCGATAATTAGGGGATATGGCGGGAAGACGGTTACGCTCAAGATCGTTCCCAACGCAATAATGACCGAATTGGCAGAGCAGAAAGAATACTCAGGTCAAGTTGTGGCGGGTAGAGGCCTTCTGGAAAAGAGGGGCGTGACCAAAGACGCTATTCTTGCCTCCTGCGTGGCTGCCTCGACATACAGGCCGAGCGACGAAGAAGCCGATAGGTTCACTGCTGATGTCGGCCGGCAATGTCAGAAAGACGCCTCGGCTCTTGGAATTGAATCCGAAAGCTACATATCGAGTTGGCTAGGACTATCGGACGCGGGATATGAGAATTTCAGGAGAGAATACGCTGTGTACCTAGCGTGCAGACAGCATGCGATGGATGCGTACGATGCCGCAGGAGTCGACATCAGAAAATATAAGTAGTGATTACGATATGGAGTTAATTTTGATTAACTCATCAAACCGCGTCTCCCTCGCATCGATGAACGACTGTACCGGATGCGGGCTATGCGCAAAACGCTGTCCAGCTGGCTGCATTTCAATGCGGAGGGGAATTGGAGGTTTCGAATGGCCTTCAATTGACGAGAGCAAATGTATGGGCTGCGGGGAATGCGTTCGCTCATGCCCCGCATTGTCTCCTGGATCTTGTTCGAGACCGAGCGTTGCCTTTGCAGCTTGCTCGAATGACGATCGTATACTAGGCCAATCAACATCCGGAGGCGCAACAACATCTATCGCAAGAGCTTTCTTCGAGCGGGGAGGGGTGGTCTACGGCGCTGCTTCAGACGGAGCAGAAGTAGAACACATCAGGGTCGATTCGGATGCTGGACTGAGTCGGATACGCGGCTCAAAATACTCTCAGAGCACGATTAAATATATATATGATCGAGTTGCAAAAGACCTGTCTAATGAGGTTCCAAGCTGTTTTATCGGAACGCCATGCCAGGTCGATGCCGTACGGAGATTCGCATCGGGGATGCGAGCGGACAGCTGCCTTTGGACCGTGGATTTGATCTGCGGTGGCGTTGGGGCTCCCGGGGACGTATCCGACTGCTTGAGAGCTATCCTGCCCGATTCGGAGGGTCCCTGATGGGATACATCTAGAGTATCGACACAGTAATCACTATGTTTTTGATGTTTATCGCAGCAGCGAGCGCCTCAGGCATGTCGTGCGCTGGAAAAGCCCTTTCCTGCGCGCATTTGATTTAGCGCTCAATTTGCGGCCATGCTGCTATCACTGTCGTTACGCCATGCCAATCCGTGTTGGTGATGTCACGATTGGAGACTTTTGGGGCATTAGCCGAATTCATTCTCGTATTCCTATCCGAAAGAAGGCGCAGGGCGTATCTCTATGCTTGCCCAATACGGCTCGTGGCTTCTTGCTCGTCGAACAGATGGAGAGCGATATGCTCTTTGAGAAGCACACTGTTGACGAAGCAGAACGGTTTAATCCGAGACTCCGGAGCCCAATTCAGGAGGAAGAAATATATGACGATGCGCTTAGATATCGCGAAGAAAGGCAGATGGGCGTCAGTATCGATGATTCGATACTGCAATCAGTTGGCATGTCAGGCATCCGAAAGCGAAAGATACGATCGATGGTGAGCGAGCTGACTGCCAGCATGCCGATAGCCTATGAATTATTCTGTGCCATGCGCTCGATGATACAAGGATGATTGTCGAGCTCGCCCATGCCTGTTAGCTAAAAACAGCCGTGAACAGTAGAACACCAAACCAAGAGGTGGAACCAAAAAAATGGATGAGCCGAATACCAAAGAAGGCATTACGTCGCTGCTATTCAATTACCTTGGTCCTCTAAAAAGAGTTTTTTCGAACATCGACACCCTTTCAAGTTTCTGCCATATGGGCACGACGTATGATGACGCGGCAATGCGTCTCGAGTTATTTGCTCGTCCGCTTTGGGGGCTCGTGCCTTTCTGGGCGGGAGGTGGGAGGGACTCCGAATTTGAAGATATCTATAGGCGCGGTCTTTCTTCGGGTGTGAATCCAGATAGTCCCGGGTATTGGGGAAGATGTCATTCTGTTGATCAGAGATTCGTGGAGATGGCCGCAATCGCCTATGGTCTCCTATTGGTTCCAGAGATACTTTGGGATCCGCTTGATGACCAAGATAAGAAGAACCTAATCGCATGGCTTGAACAGATTGACTTCCATCGAACTGGATACAACAACTGGTTTTTCTTTCCCCCGCTCGTGAACCTTGCTTTCCGAAAGCTTGGCTTGCCCTCACACAGGTCTGTCAGCCAAGCATGCCTTGCGGCAATCGATGAGCTTTATGCAGGTGGTGGATGGTATACAGATGGTATCTCGTTTGGTCGTGCTGCTATGAAGGATTACTACAACGCCTTCGCCTTCCATTTCTATGGGGTACTCTATTCGTCGTTCGCGCACGAATACGATGCAACGCGGTGCAGCTCATTTATTGAACGCGCCTACAGATTCTCCGAAGACTACGTCAAGCTATTTTCTCCTAATGGGGAGTCTGTTCCCTTTGGTAGGTCGATGACCTATCGTTTTGCGCAGAGTTCCTTCTTCTCCATGTGTGCGGCCAGGAAGGTTGACGTGCTGCCCGTTGGAACGCTCAAGGGCATCGTGATGCGCAGCCTCAAGGCATGGTCCCGATTGCCCATAACAGATTCCTCGGGGCTCCTTACCATCGGTTATCACTATCCCTGCACCCATATGTCTGAGAGCTATAACGGGCCTGGTTCTCCATACTGGGCTATGAAGGCCTTTTCATGCCTCTCGCTTCCAGATACCGACCCGTTCTGGAACACAGAGCAACGGGAACTTCCAGCTCACGAGGGAGTATCCCTTATTGCAAATGGTGAGATGCTCGTGCAACGTCGTGACGAGGAGGTGATTCTTTACCCATCTGGCCACACTGGGGATCATCTGTACGATCACATGGAAGAGAAATACTCCAAGTTTGCCTACTCCTCCACGTATGGTTTTAGCGTAGCGCGCTCGAACTGTACGGTAAGGGAGGCGGCGCCTGATAGCATGCTCGCATTTGTCATCAACGGCTATGTCTTCGTGCGAAGGAGTACGCTGCGTTCGGCATCGACGAAATCTTCGATAACTTCCCGCTGGTCGCCATGGCCTGGAATTGAGGTAATCTCGCTCATCATTCCTACGGGTTCGGGGCATCGCCGTGAGCATCTGATATCAAGTAGTGTCGAATGCGTAGCGTATGATTGCGGGTTTGCCGTGCCGGCGGATGAGAAACCAGAAAGAGTGCAAATACTTGCTGGCAGGGGAAGAATAATTTCGATAACTCCAGATCCCAATACAAATCTCATGGCTCCGAGGACAAGGATTACAGCGGCAAAATATAAGGTTAGAAAGGGAGAGATGCGAATCGTGACGGAGTTCTCGAGGGAAAATGATGGATAGAGAAACTCACTACCACAAGGTCTTTATCCATACTGAATAGGCAGCTGCAAAAAGTCTCGGAGATTTCGCAATCATGACCCCAGCTCTTCTGAAGCGCTTGTCAGAATATGGGTTTGAGCGGTATTCCTTATAGTGCTCGTTTATATGGTTGCGGACAGTGTCCAACAGCTCCTGATTCAGTTCCCCTGCCCGAAACATTGGGAGCGCTGCGTAGACCATCTTGTCGATAGTGAACGATCTGATTGCTGGTGCAATCGTGGGGTGCTCAAGACACATCTCTGTTTCGAGCTTGAGAAAATACCTGATGGCTGCGAGCTGTTTCTTGTCGTATCCGACCTTGTGAGCAATGGTATTCATTCGCTGCGCGTGGTGGATATAGGCCCTCCCCACGTAGTACAGCGATTCTGCGTTTCGAAGTATCTGCGTCATGACGCAGAAGTCTTCTCCCGGGGCAACGCCACTTGGGAACTCAACGTCTCTAAACATGTTTCTCTTGTAAATCTTGTTCCACATTGTCACGTCAGAGGTGCCGTCTTGCTCATAAAAGCCCCGAAGAACAGCTTCCCCCTCATGACGAACGGCATGATCGCATCCCCATGGCTTCGTTGCCCTCGAGCTTCCCTCATATTCAAAGAGATATCCGCATGAGGCAATATCAACGTCTTCTTGCACGAGTGAACTGATAAGTGACTCGATGAATTCGGGTTCAGCCCAATCATCGCTGTCAAGAAAGCCAATGTAGTCGCCGCTCGATTTTTTTATGCCAGCCTGGCGTGCCTTGGCAGAACCTTGCTGTGGAACGGTAATGATTGTGACCCGGGAATCTCGCTGCGAGTACTGTTCGAGCAAGTTGAGCGTGCCGTCAGAGCTGCTGTCGTTAACTGCGACGACCTCAATCTCCTGGTATGTCTGAGAGAGCAACGAGTCGAGTGACCGCGCAAGAAAACCTTCGGCGTTGTACATGGGGACTATGATGCTCACAAGGGGGCTCTTCAGTGACATGCGGACCATTCTCGATGCTGGCTAACGAAGGGTATCTCCGTTATTTTATCGTAGCAAAGACGCGACGGAATAGTTTCCCCATGTTCATCACGCTTCGTGACCATCGACCAGTGATTGAGGCAATACCATTATCTTGCCTCTTTGCATGTGCTTGATAAGGAGAAGAAATTGATTGTTACTGTAGCTGGCGCCGGATACGTTGGCCTTGCAAATGCTACTCTGTTGGCTCGCAAGCATGAGGTCAGAATTCTCGACGTTCTCCCTAAGAAGGTTGAACTCATCAATAAGAGGGTTTCTCCTATTAGGGATGCGGAGATAGCAGGACGGCTTTCGGAGGGCAACATCAATCTAAAGGCGACGTTGGACGCCGATGCTGCCTATCGAGATGCTGACTGTGTAGTGATTGCGACCCCAACAAGCTATGACTCTAAACGAGGCTCGTTCGACACCAGCTCGGTGGAAGACGCGTATCGTTCTGCACGGAGAGCTAACGGCGATGCGCTCGTTGTCATTAAATCGACGGTTCCTGTTGGATTTACGGCTCGAATGATTGCGCGGTATGGGGATTCGAGAATTGTCTTTTCCCCGGAGTTCCTTCGTGAAGGCAAAGCGCTGTACGATTGCCTGCATCCTACACGTATTGTCGTCGGCTGCGATGCCGCTCCCGACGACAGCCCCCGCCTTGAATCAGAGAGGTACCTTTCTATCATGGCGGACTGCTCAGACGAGCCAGATGCCCCCAAGCTGATGATGGGAACGGCAGAGGCCGAGTCGGTCAAGCTTTTTTCGAATACCTTCCTTGCGCTCCGCGTGAGCTATTTCAACGAGTTAGATACTTTTGCGGAGCTGAGGGGAATGGACTCTGCCTCGATTATCGGGGGGGTCTGCCTTGACCCTCGTATTGGGTCCTTCTATAACAATCCATCTTTCGGATATGGGGGATATTGCCTTCCCAAGGATGCAAAACAGCTGCTGGCAAACTATTCGGATGTGCCTCAGAACATTATCGAGGCTGTGGTCGAATCCAATAGAACGCGCAAGGATTTTGTCGCGCAGCGCATTCTCGAGATGGCCGCAGGTTTGGTTGGCGAAGATGCCGAAAACCTTAGTGGCAAAGTGACGGTCGGGGTTTATCGGCTTACCATGAAAAAGGATTCGGACAATTTTCGTACGAGTTCGATTCAAGGGGTAATGAAACGCATCAAGGCGAGGGGTATTACTGTTATCGTATATGAACCGACCTGCGCGGAAGAGTCATTCTATGGTTCCGAGGTGGTGAATAGTCTCGAGGGCTTCAAGAAGCAGAGCACGGTAATCATCGCAAACCGGGTGACGGATGATCTCGACGACGTGATGGGCAAAGTCTATTCAAGAGACCTGTTTTCAAGGGATTAGTTCTTTGCTAAGTAATGGGCTGCTCACATATCCAACCGAGTGCGGATGAAGCGAATAGAGGGCTCGTGCAGGTGAGCGATGACAATAATTTGGTAGAGGAACGCTACCGCCGTTCTGCCTACGTCTGGAACACCGCGGGCAGTATGCTCAATGCGTTTCAGAGTGTGGTCATGCTCATGGTGCTCACGCGTGTGTGCGATCTCGCGACGGCGGGTATCTTTACCATAGCCTATGCCAACGCCAACCTCTTTCTCACCATGGGCAACTACGGTATGCGCAACTTCGAGGCGTCCGACGTAAAGCCGGAGTTCTCGTTTGGTGCCTACTGGCGCTCGCGCGTCGTGACGGACGTTGCCATGCTCGTCTGCTCCACGGCATACCTTTGCTGGTCGGCGGCAACGGTGGGCTACTCCACCGAGAAATTCGTCGCCATTGCGCTCATGGCCGTCTTCAAGCTGGTCGATTCCGTCGAGGACGTGTTCGACGGAAACTACCAACAGCATGGCAGGCTCGATGTGGGCGGCAAGCTGCTCACGCTGCGCACGGGGTCTGCGCTGGTGGTCTTTGGCGTCTGTGCCGTCGTGCTCAAGAGCCTGGTGCCGGCCCTCACTATCGCCACGGCCTTCACGGGAGCGTTCCTCGTGGCGGGACTCGTCGCCATCCGCCGCCGCCATGCCATGCCCGCGGCGGATGCCTCGGCCTCCTCGCACTCTCCCTGGCTGCTCCTCAGGAACTGCTTCCCGCTTTTCCTCGCGTCCTTCCTGCTGTTCTACGTGGGCAATGCGCCCAAGTACGCCATCGACGCCCTCATGAGCGATGCCGCCCAGGCGCAGTACGGCTTCATCGCCATGCCCGTCTTCGTGGTGGGGCTCCTGGCGCAGTTCATCTACATGCCCATGATCGAGCCTCTCTCGCGCATGTGGAACGACGGTGACGCCCCGGGTTTTCGTCATGCCTTCGTCAAGCAGATCCTCCTGGTCCTTGGCATCACGGCCGTGTGCGTGGCCGGCGCGTGGCTGCTGGGCGTGCCCGTGCTCGGGTGGCTCTACAACACCGACCTCTCCCCGTTCCAGGTGGAGCTCTGCGTGCTGGTGGCGGGCGGTGGGTTCCTGGCGCTGGCGAGCCTGTTCACCATGGGCATCACCATCATGCGCAAGCAGCGGCTCCTGGTGTGGGGCTACGTCGTGGTGGCGGTCGCGGCATGGGCGCTCTCCACGCCCCTCGTCTCCGCATGGGGCATCGCCGGCGCCTCGTGGGCCTACATCGCGTGCATGGCGGTGCTCGCGCTGTGGTTCGGCGGCCTGTTCGTCCTGGAGAGCCGTGGGTAGGGGAGAGCTGAGGTACGGCAAAGTTTAGCCACGATATAAATCGAAGTTGTGCTTTGGAAGAGCACTTCCTTTTGGGAGCAGCCCTCATTTCTTCGAAGAGCTGCGCCGAGGGAATGCCTTTGGGGCGGAGAAACATTCCATTCGATTAGAACTCAGTCGCCCCGCACGTGGCAAATGGGCTGGGGCTAGCTGGATGCGCTTTTGTCCTACAACTCTCTACGCACGGCACGATTGCTCCACGAAGCTCGGGGCTATGCTCGGCTCATCATGATTCCGATGGTTGCTCCGCATTGAATAAATCTCTGCCTGCGACTCCTTTCGAAATCTGCTCTAGTGCGGTCATGACAAAAGCCTGCCCGTTCACGGATATATCGTTTTGCGATACCCCTTTCTGTATTATTGTTCTGTGATAAGAGCCTGCTCGATTGGGCGGGCTAAGGACATTCAACGTAAGGAGAAAACGCTATGTCCCAACTTTCTGATATCACAATCGAGAGCAGGCAAAATGGCGTTAGCGGTATCCAGACCGGTCAACGTCTCTTTAAGGAGGTGCCAGGGGCCAACCTTGAGGAAGTCGTCGAGGCTTTTGCTGGTGCTGGCTTTCCTCCATATGAAACCCTTTCGGGTTCCTCTGAGTACGCCACCCTTTCGGGTTCCTCTGATCATGTCACGTCTGGGGATCGCCAGACGATTCTTGGCAAGATGAAGGTCGTGGGGTATCCGCAGGACGAGATTGATGATGCGGCTGCGCGAGTTACGTGTGGATAGTTTTTGGATAATACCCCGGTGATGCGAGGCCGTCTCGATTATGAGACGGCCTCATTTTCGCAGTTTGATTCTTAGCTTAAGACGAGAGATGACCCCATTCAAGCCGACGTGAGGAGATGCTCTGGGGACATGGAAGAATTGCGGGGGATATGAAAAATCTGGAGGAGCGTCTTCGTCGTGACGCAATACGACCGGTGCTGCCCATAGATCAAAGAAGACTTCATTTTTCGAGTTAACGCGTTGGGGCTAGCTGCAGAAATCCCAAGCACGTTCTCGCTATCGACGCCCTCATGAGCGATGCCGCCCAGGCGCAGTACGGCTTCATCGCCATGCCCGTCTTCGTGGTGGGGCTCCTGGCGTAGTTCGTGTACTCGCCCATGATCGAGCCCATCTCGCGCATGTGGAACGATGGGAACGCCTCGGGCTTCCGGCGCGCCTTCGCCAGGCAGATTCTCCTGGTCCTTGGCATCACGGCCGTGTGCGTGGCCGGCGCGTGGCTTCTGGGCGTGCCCGTGCTGGGCTGGCTCTACAACACCGACCTCTCCTCGTTCCAGGTGGAGCTCTGCGTGCTGGTTGCAGGCGGTGGGTTCCTGGCGCTGGCGAGCCTGTTCACCATGGGCATCACCATCATGCGCAGGCAGCGGCTCCTGGTGCGGGGCTACGTCGTCGTGGCGGTCGCGGCCTGGGCGCTCTCCACGCCCCTCGTCTCCGCATGGGGCATCGCCGGCGCCTCGTGGGCCTACATCGCGTGCATGGCGGTGCTCGCGCTGTGGTTCGGCGGCCTGTTCGCCCTGGAGAGCCGTGGGTAGGGGAGCGGACGAGCGATGGCTCTGCGTTTTAATCATCAACGGATACGAGTAATTTTATGTGCCTAGAACTAGCCGGAACCATGCAAAGCCGAAGCGGCGGAAATCGGAGGAAACGTGATATTTGCAGGTGGTTAGCTGTGTTTCGACGCAAAATGTACGACAAGCTCCTGCAATGGAAAAGCAAGAAAAGCTGGAAAGTTGGCTTTCTCGTCACCGCTTCCTATCCAAATGCAGATTGGCCATGGATGTCCCCTCTCTAAAAAAGCAAAGGGCCGCTGCCCAAATGGATGACGACCCTTCCTTGTTCCTGCCTCACTTAGAGCCCACAGGAACTCTGCCACTGCAGTTTGAGAGGTGGACTCAGTCTAGCCGATAGCCGCAATTGCTGCGAGCGTCTCAGTCTCCCGCGCAAACCCAGACTTATCCCACGGTTGTAGAACTTATCAATTGATCTACCTGCGGCGGCGCGAAGGGGCCATGCCGTCGCCTTGCGTTTCCCCAGGAAGCGATTGGGAAAAGTCGAAAAGTGCGCCGAGGACGGTCGTTGATTTGGGATAAGACTCGAATTGTGCAGCACAGACCACTTGCGGCTCGCCTGCTGGCTCGGCGACCCGTCCGCCTTAGGCAGGGAGGAGCGAGGCGGAGGCAACAATTGCTGTTATTATTTTTTGACGCTAAGTTTTGGTTGTGGGGGATAGGCGGAGGGCGGCATTTTGGACAATTCAATTGCGTCAAGTCGCAAGGGTCTATCCAAAGCGGTAGACAGCTCGTCTGGTTGCTGCGTCGCTGGCAAGACAATAAAGAAGCACCCCATGCTCACCGCAGAGCAACAGATCGCGCACATGTTAGATAGCGGAGTAAGATTTCGCCTGATTCCTGAAGATACTGCATTGCAGTACCTCCAGAAAAACAATAACTACTTCAGACTCCGCGCGTATAGGCATGGCTTTGCAAAGTATGAGGGTGGCTTGCATGATGGGAAGTATGTCGATCTTGATTTCGCGATGCTCGTTGATCTCGCGACTATCGACATGCACTTGCGATATGAGCTTCTGCCGATTTGTCTTGAGGTCGAACACTTCTCCAAGGTGAAGCTGCTCAAGCGGATTGAGCTAGAGCAGGAGGACGGCTATGAGCTTGTCCAAGACTTTCTGTCGACCAGGCAGAAGCTCGGCAGCGATGGCTCGAGATACAATCCCGTTCTCAACGAGATAAATAGGGGAAAGAATGGTCCCTACACGAATGGACTTATCGAGCATTATGAGAAAGGCGGCTATCCGATCTGGGCGTTTGTCGAGCTAATTCCCTTTGGAAGGTTTAATGAGCTTTGGATGTTCTGCGCTGAGCGTTTCAATAGCAAGCAGATGAAAAAGGATTTCTATATGCTTCAGGCCACGAAGGGAACGCGGAACGCTTGCGGGCATAATAGCTGCATCATCAATGAACTGGAGGCTGGAACCCCGAGGTATGATGCATGTTTCGACGTACGACGGGCTGTCGGCTATGCACATATTCGTCCCACTTCTGCCAACAGCAAGCTCAGCAATGACCGCATCGTTCAGCTCACGACAGCTCTCTATCTGCACAAAACCGTGGCATCCAGCGGGGTGTTGGAATATAGGTCACGTGTTCTCAGAGAGTTCGTATGCCGCATGTATAGGAACGAAGGCTACTACGAAAAGAACCAGCAGATTAGTAGCTTCTTTTCATACATGAGAACGCTGGTTGGGGCATGGTATCCAAGTGAGACATGTTAGGTACTTCAATAATCTGGATAGTAAAGCAATCTTGACATTCAGCTTGGAATACGGCATAGTTTGATTACTAAACAAAGCGAATTTGTGCTTTGGGGGAGTGCTTCCTTTCGGGAGTGCTCCTCATTTCTTATTTTGAGACTAGGTCGATGAAATGCCCCAGTGGTGGGAAAGCACCGCAGGTCTGTCGGGGCTTTGCCGCTCCGTCTTGTGGCAAATTGACTGGAACTAGTCTGGTACGCCTTTTCTCCATTGCTGCAGTGCCATTCGCTGCCACGATAACGGAGCAGAACGGAGTAGGATGCATACAAATCCCTCTCGTTTTCTTTCGGCCGAGCATCTACTCCGTTTACTCCATACGGAGTGTAAGGAGTAAAGAGATGAGCAGTCTTGCCGACGCCCCTGTTCTTTGTTGGCTTGGATTCCAGGGCATCAAGAACCAGAATCATGTTTGCCTTCTTCAAGAGAGAAACAGCCACATCGAACTCCTAGTTCCATTTCGAGGGGAACCGGATGAGATTTCGGATTGGTTTGTCACCTCTAACAATGGTTTCGCGCTCTTCAATGAAAAGTCCCGCGATGTTGCATATCCCGTGCCCCTATGGGCCAGAGGGGTTGAAGACGGGGTGACCTACTGCCTTGTGGGCTGTAGATATGTCGGGCAGCATGCAAACTTGGGGAGGGTCCAAGGCTTCGGAAGAATTGCGGCATCATACGTCGTGAAGGGGAGGCCCGGCGTTGATTATTCGACGGTCGACGAGGTAAAGACTTCGATGCCCGAGCTCGCAAGCTGGACTGGTCTTGGATCTATGGAAGAGAAGTTTGTCCCAAAGGAGAACGGCCAGTCTGGAGTCCAAAAGTACAGCGTGGGGTTTGAGGCGCAACCAGAGGTTGAGGTACTTAGGGGAGACTTGAGCGTCGCTCTTGTTCCAGAGGCGTCAGGAGCTGTCAGCGAGAAGGAGGGCATTCACGCGACCGTTGCGCAGTGGGTTTCCCTCAAGACGATGTCTTCGGACGGTCCTCGTGACTATCGCGACCACATGACCCTGCATACCGCGCTGCGTAGGTTGCTCTGCATTTTTACTTGGCGTGATATTTCCTTCAAGACGATTGGGGTCTTGAGAAGGGACAAGCCTGATCGCGATATTGCGGGTCAGATTATCCCGAGGTCATTTGAGGAAGTTGTGACCTGTGAGTACCATGCCTGGAAACCACGAGATGGCCGAGACCAATTCTTCGTGTACTACAGCGAGATAGGCGCGCAGGGTGTCGAACGCTGGCTTGGACTCCGTGAGGAGTTCTCCCCAGGGCTTGACGAGTTCTCTCATCTGGCCGAGAACCATGCCAGTTTGACCCTGGAATCACAGATGCTCACCTATGGGGTGGCGATGAGCGAAATCGGCTACCGCATCGAGGAGCTCGGCGGGGTCAAGAGCTCCTGGAGAATCGCCTCCAACGTCAAGACCATAGCCAATGACATGATCGCGACGTTCGGGTACTGCCCCTTTGGGGATGTCGATGCGTTGGCAGAAGATATCGCATGTGCCTGCAACTCTATAAAGCATCCGGACTATCGCAGAAAACATCCTGAGCGCGCCGACATCCTCCAGCCGCAAGGTCTGTTCGAGATAACGGAGGCCTGCAAGGTTCTGCTACGAACGTGGCTTGCGGAGAAGCTGGGCTGCTCCGTTGAGGTGCTGCGCTCGAGGCAGGGCGACGACGGTTTCTATGGACGGCTCTGCGAGCGATGGCGAAGCCCGCAATTGCTATGAACGCCTCGGTCTCCCGCGCAAATCCAGACGTATCCCACGGTTGTAGAACTTATCGATTGATCTACCTGCGGCGATGCGAAGGGGCCATGCTGTCTCCTGGCGTTTTCCCAGGGGGGCGATTGGGAAAAGTCGAAAAGTGCGCCGGAGACAGTCCGTTGATTTGGGATAAGCCTCGAATTGTGTGGCCGGCAGTCCTCGTATCGCATCTCCTGTCGCACGTATCTGGCGCGCATGCTTTATTCTTTTACCGGTTGTGATGGCAAGGGAGAGGGGCTCGCTTGGGTAAGGCGGGAACAACGGGCGGCAAGGCTGCCGTGCCCAAATGGCTGACGCCGCAGACCTGGGCGCAGCTGCTCGCCGTCGTTGCGTTGCCGCTCGCATTTGTCGTGGCTGCGCTGTTCTCCCCGCTCTCGGATAAGTCCCAGCCTGCTCTTGTCGCGGCGAGCCTTCTGGTGCTCGTCGGTCTGTTCCTGCTCTGCCTTTGCGGCCTGTTCCGGTCTCTGCGGCGGGACGGGGTGGAGAGGTCCTCGTTCGGGTCGTGGTTGCATCGTTGGCGCTGGCCTTTGGCTGCCGGCGCCCTCGCGTGCGCGGTGAGGCTGCCCTTCGTGACGCAGTCGCCCCTCTACTGGGATACCTCCTTCTATCTGATTGGCCTCAACAAGGGCTGTACCAGCTTCGACTTTGGCATCCTCTCGTTCATCGAGAACTTCCGGTTGTGTGGGCACCCCTCCTTCGGCTATGCCCTCCTAGGGGGAATCGGCTGGTTCGTGACTCCGGGAAGCGTCGTCGGCGTCAACGTGGTCGACATGCTCCTTCTCGCCTTCGCGTTGGTTTTCCTCGTTCACGTCGCATGTGACCTCGTTCCGCAGAGACCTGCGTGGATGGTGGCCGCGGTCGTGTCGCTCGTGGGCTTCGAGCCTCTTCTGTATGGGACCTTCGGCACGGTAAATGTCGACATCCCCCTCGCTTCTCTATGCATCCTCATGATGTGCGCCGAGCACGACCGTCGCTATGTGCTCATGGGGTTCTGCGCTCTTCTCGTGTGTGGCACCAAGGAGCCAGGTGTCCTGTTCTGTGCCGGCTATCTCGTGTGGCATGTGGCGAGGCGGGTCGTCTCGCACCCCAGGGGCGAACGGCTTGCCGCGATGCGTCGCGACCCCGCCCTCGTGGTGCTCTGCGCAAGTGCCGTGCTCCTGATCGTTGCCGTGGCAGCGCTGTATGTCATTCTCGGCAATAAGGCGATTTGGGGAGGAGGGGGGCTGAGCACCGCTTCCGGCGGTGGCTCTTCGTTCGGGTTCTCCCCCTCCAACATCAAGGTGAAGCTCAAGACCATGTTGGTGCTCAACTTCGCATGGCTGTTCGCGCTGGTGTGCCTCGCGGGGGCCGCGTGGGAGGCGCGTCGCCGCTCGTGGGACGAGGGCGTGGCAGGCATATTGCGCACCCACGAGGAGGTTGCCTCCTACTACTTTGGGATGTGCTTCCTGGTGGCGTTCAACCTCTTCTACATCACCATCAACAACCCGCGCTATGTCACTCCCAACCAGGTTGCCCTCATCCTGCTCGCGGGCCTCTTCCTACTCTGTGACATGCGTCGCGACTGGGCTCGGGGCACGCTGGTCGCCGTGCTTGCCGCGTGCTGTGTCGCGGAGTCGTTCGCGACCGTCGACCCCCTCACGCCTCTGCGTTTTCACGCCTACGACGCCGGTGCCCGTGGGACCATCGTGAGCACGTCGCGATCGATCAAACATCCCGGACAGCCCGACACGCTTGCCTACAATCGCCAGGTCTACGACTACGACAGCTCGATCGGCTCTCTGCTGGCCGACACCGGCTATGACGGGAGCTTCCCGTACGTGGTCCTGGCGACGCAGCGCCACGCCTCGATTCTATATGCGCTTGCCGGTGGCTCGACGGGAAGCCTTGCTCTGGATGAGCGGTGGGACGTGACGTCGAAGACGCGGACGCTTGCCCAGGGTGGGAACTCCATTTCCATCTCGTGCGCGGACTGGAAGTCCTGGGAGAGTGCCTATGATGCGGGCGAGGCGCCGGACAAGGTGGTCGTCGTTGCGTCTCCGGCCTTCGACTACGGGGACATCGACGAGGCCGGCGTCCTCTCGAAGCTGGGTGCCAGCTACGAGGTTGGCCCTAAGACCTGGGCAGGTGACGGCACCATCTCCCTCTACTACTACGTGCTGACGAAGAGGTAATGAAGCGTCACCGACGTCGTGGCCGGCTCCCGCCCTCAGTACTGGTTGTGGATGTGCTCGGCCGAGCCGCGCAGCTCCCTCACCTCGAGCTTGCTGCCGTCGTCGAGCACGATCGTGCCCGAGAAGCGGCCGAAGACCTGGTGCTGCTCGGAGACGATGAGGTTGCCCAGGTCGACGTGGTCGGTGCGGTCGATATCGGTGGCAAAGGCGAGGTCGAGCCGGCCCTTGTCGTCGGTCACGTGCCATGGGTCGAGGTAGCGGTATGTGCCGTCCGTGCCCACGGGAATCCCGAAGTCCACGAGGCCCAGCTTGTGGGCGACGCCGTCGACGAAGACCATGTTCTCGCTGGCGCGGCTCGTGTCGCCGAAGCCGTACCCCAGGTTCATGCCCACCACGTGCCCGCCTTGGCGGCCCTGCGCCGCGGCCCAGTACCAGGTGTTGTCATAGGTCCAGACGCCGCGGCCCCAGTCGAGCAGCCCCAGCGCCTCTCTGGCCTCGAACTCGTGGAAGAGCGCCCCCACGCGGAAGCCTCCCTGGGCGCGCATGCCGATGACCTTGCGGTTGTAGTAGAAGGCCGTGTCGTCCTCGGCCCAGGGGGTGGCGATCACCATGGAGTCGCGCGGCGCCTGGTCGAGCCAGAGCTCCGCCTCGAGGTCCGCCGTCCCCTTGAAGCGGCGCATCGAGAAGGAGAGCCGCCTGCCTGCGGAGGTGGTGGTCCAGTCGACGCTCGCGCGGAGGTTCTTCCAGTGGATGGCACCCGCCGACGAGCTGCGAGGCAGGTTCATCTTGCCCAGGGGCAGGGGAATCATCTCGCTCGTGGTGGTGAAGCGCCCCGCGGCGAACTCGATGAGCGATGCCGAGACGAGCCCCATGTAGCCGAGGTCGCCAAAGGTGAGGCAGAGGGCATAGTCGCCATCGTTTACCAGGTAGTAGTCCCAGTCCTTGATGCGCCACGCGGGGGCGGCGATGGCCTCGCGATTGTACTCGAAGGGAGGCAGGAAGGCGTAGCCCGGCTCGCGCAGGCGGCCCGCCGAATCGAGCAGCGGTCCCGAGCCCGTGATGAGGTGATCTTCGAATCGGATGCCTGAGAAGTCTGCCATGCCAACCGCCTCCGTCGTATCGCCGTAGCTATCGGCTTCGTACCCTCGTTAGCCCTGCTCCACTTCGAATTCTCCGCCGTTTTATACGAAATTATGTCCGTTAAAATGGCCGAAACGTATAAAACGACGGAGAATTCAGCGGCGGCGGCGGCAGCGGCAGCGGCAGCGGCAGCAGCGGCAGCGGCGGCGGCGTTGCTACTCGCCAGACGACTCCTTCGAGTTGCTGCTGGACGTGGTCGCGGCAGCGGAGGAGGCGGCGCTCGTGGTCGCGCTTGTGGTGGCGCTGGTCTCGGCCTTGGTGGTCGCAGAGGTCTCGGCCTTGGTGGTGGCGCTGGTCTCGGCCTTGGTGGTCGC
>JAKVON010000003.1 GCA_022482785.1 Atopobiaceae bacterium
TGCTATAAGGGTTTGAGCCTCGCGGATCTCTATAAACCAGAAGATGAGTACCTCTATCCCGTGCTTTTTACCGCTCACCATGCCCTCGACGCTGCCGTCGAGGCGGCCTATGGTGTCGACTTTGGTGGCGATGAGGAGAAGATTGTTGCTTATCTATTTGGGCTCTATGCCAAGAAAACCAAGGGGAAGGAGTAGCCATGGCGATGCCAAAGTGGCACCAGATAATGAGACCCGTGCTCGAGACGCTCGAACAGGGAGACGTGGTTACGTCCAAGGAACTCCTGGCCGCTATGGTGGATGAGTTCGGGCTCACGGACGAGGAGCAGGCAGAGCGCCTCAAGAGCGGCCAGCTCAGAATCTACAACCGCATGTACTGGGCCATCACCGACCTGGAGAAGGCAAAGCTCCTGAGCTACGGTGACAAGCGTGGGACCTATCGCATCACCGATGACGGGCGTGTCTTCCTAGCGTCCCATGCAAGTCCCATCACCACCGACGTCCTCATGGCCGACTGCCCCTCTTTTCGGGAGTGGAAGGAAGGCTACCAGGCACAGGAACGGGCGAAGAAGACAGGTGCACAGGACTCTCCTGAGGTCGGTGATGTCGATGACGCTGCCTCTCCCGAGGAGGTCATGCAGCAGGCCGACGGCGAGCTCAGGGATGCTCTGGCCGATGATCTGCTTCATGCAATCATGGGCAAGGACCCGTACTTCTTCGAGCACCTCGTGGCGAGGCTCCTCGAGGCGATGGGCTATGGCGAGTCTCTCGAGGAGCCGTCCACAGTCACGCCCAAGACGGGCGATGAGGGGATAGACGGTATCGTCAAGGAGGATCGCCTCGGCTTCGATAGCGTCTACTACCAAGCGAAACGTTACGATTTCGGTAACTCGGTGCAAAGGCCGGAGCTTCAGAAGTTCGTGGGGGCGCTCTCCGGCAAAGGCGCGAGCAAGGGCCTCTTCATCACCACAGCGGACTTCACCAGGGGAGCCCGTGACTATGCCGAAGGGCTCACGAGCCAGCGGATTGTCCTCGTCAACGGGCGTGCTCTGGCCGGTCTCATGATTGACTACGGCGTGGGAGTGAGCGTCAAGGCCACCTACCGCGTCTGTTCGGTCGACCTGGACTTCTTCGAAGAAGGATAACAAAGCTATATTGACGACCGATGGTTCATCTTATGTGTTGACCAAAATTAGTCGATAATCCATATATGAGCAGGAGTGGCATTATGTCTGATCATGATGATTTGTACCGTTATCTTGCTGCTCTGGAGAGATGCTCAATGGAGGAAATCATTGAGTATCTCCATGGATTGGAGGATGACGAGCTTGGTTCCTTTATCGGATCGTGTCGCGAAAGTTGGTGTAGGCACGTTTCCCAGCTAGGTACTTCGGGCTAAGGGGAACGGCCATCGCCCTAGAATCTCAAACAGCGACGTATTGAGACTAGGAGAGGCGATGACCGCTATGGCAATCATAGGCGATGCGCGGGATGGTGTGACACCGGGGCTGCCCCGGTTCGACGACGGGATGGTGAACGTCGGCGAGCTGGCCAGGACGCTCGCCGAGTCGATCGTCAACGAGGTGATGGACGTCGAGGCCGACCTCGAGTGCGAGGGAGGCAACCAGAGGAACGGCTACCGAGAGCGCCCACTGCTGACGAGCGTGGGGGCGATAACCCTGCGCATACCCAAGCTCAGGCGCGGGTCCTTCTTCCCCGAGGACGTGGTGGAGCGCTACTCCAGGACGGACCGCGCGATCGTGGCGGCCGTGGCCGAGATGGTCACCTGCGGGGTCTCGACGAGGAAGGTCGAGCGCGTGGCCGCCAAGCTCGGCGTCGACCGGCTCGGCAAGGACGCCGTCTCCCGCATGTGCGCCACGCTCGACGAGACGGTCGCCGACCTGCAGGGCCGCGTCTTCCGCGACCTGCGGTTCCCGTACCTGTGGCTCGACGCCACCTACGTCAAGGCCAGGGAGGGCGGGCACGTCAGCTCGGTCGCGGTGGTGACGGCGATAGCGGCCGCCGACGACGGGCACCGATACCTCGTGGGCGTCGACGCCGTCGACACGGAGTCGTACGCGTCATGGCTGCTCTTCCTGCGGGGCCTGCGCGACCGCGGCGTCACGGACACGCTCTGCGTGACCTCCGACGCGCACGAGGGCCTGAGACGCGCCATCGAGGAGACGTTCCCGGGCGCCGCCTGGCAGCGCTGCATCGTCCACCTCGAGCGGAACTGCTGCTCGCTCGCCAGGACGAGGCACCAGCGCGCCCTCGTGGGGCAGCTCCTGTCCGCCGTCTTCGCGGAGCGGGACCCAGCGCTGGTCCGCGAGCTCTACCACCTGGCGGCCGACGAGGTCGGTGCCATCTGCCCCGCGGCAGGCGAGCTTCTGGAGGATGCCGAGGCGGACGCGCTCGCCTACCTCGACTTCCCCTACGAGCACCACATACGCCTCAGGACGAACAACGTGCAGGAGCGCACCAACCGTGAGATCAAGCGCAGGAGCCGCGTCGTGCAGGTGTTCCCGTCGAGGAGGAGCCTCCTCAGGTACGTCGGTGCCGCCCTTGCCGAGATGGACGAGGCCTGGCAGTCCAGGCGCTGGTTCTCCGCAGGGTCCGTCCAGGAGGCCTTCGAGCGGGAGGAGCAGAGGAGACCTGCACCAGCACCGACCTACGAGGGGACGGCGGCCGAACACGCGGCTGCCATCATCCGGCTGGTGAAGGCCGACGGCGTTGACTCGAGGAGGAGGGCGGCATAGGATGCGTTAGTAGCAGGCGGGTTCACGGGCGAAGGCACCGCTTACACCAACTTTCAAGACGCTACCCTTTATTGAGAAGCTGGCCAATGTCTTTCCCTTCGATTCCTTTGAGACAGAATCTCTATTCAACTACACTGTTTGACTCTACGTTGGCGGGGGGATCTTTTCCTTGTTCAGCCTATCGATGCAGAGAACGCAATGTCCGAAGTTTGGCAGAATTCTCGGTCCTCTATGCGGACAAGGTTCTTCTTCAGGACCCTATTGATAGGGCGTTTAATGAGCATGATGGATCAGTTGACATCGATGAGCTTGCATTTGCCATCTACATCGTTCTTAGACTGAAGCCGCTTGTGCTGGCTGGGATTGTTGGCTTCGTCTGTAATCCTCTCCCTCTCTGCTCGAAATGTCTCGCAAAAGTCAGAGCTAACGAAGAAGCAGTAGCAGCACAAATGTCACAGCTAACAAGGCTCTTTGGAAGAGGCTTTCGTCGGGACCACTGTCTGCACACTTAACGAATACGAGAGTGGCGAGCCATATGTTTCTATCTCTGGGATGGAAGCATTTGGTTCCGATGAAATAATTGACGTCGATTTCAGGAAGATTCCTGAGATTATCAACGAATGCGCCCAAGACTATAAAGGCGAACCAATACGGCTCGATGCTTCGACTGTTAGGAAAAGCGGTCTGACATCTCTCTTGGATCCCATAGTAATCGACACGTTCTACTCACTTACAAGTCCGACTATGATCAGATCGTCGTACCTTACAACGAGGGCAGCGCAAGCCTCCTTGATGAGTGACCTGTCTGACTCGCTGCAAGTCAGCTCATTTGGTCCGAGAAAAAACGTGCTAGTGGGAATGGATCTTGAACTACCAACCGCCCAAAAATGCATCGATAGACAGCCTCCTAGCATTTCGAGAGTCAAACCTTGACTCCTTCAAAGTTTTTAGGGATACGGTGAACAGTGAACTAACGGGCCGTGAGTTTTGTCAAGAGACGATTAATGAGATAAAACTAAAAACCATTGATCCCGAGATCAACAAGATTAACCTGATGATAAAAAATAACAGGCAGAAACTGCTTACAAGGATTGGGACCACCGTAGCTTTGGATATGGCAATAATAACGATAGGTAGCTTTTCAGGGCTTAGTACAAGCGATGTTTTGGCGGTCGCCAGTCTTCTCGGAGGGGGGCCTCTATTGGAGAAGATATCTAGTAGTTTCTTAAAGGATGGTGTCAGGAATAATCCCTATTATTTCCTATGGAAACTGTCGCATATGCATCAACCGCACAGATAGGTGATGGAGACATGCATACAAGTTAATTTCTCTGTACTGTTTTCACGCTGAGCAATGAGATAGCAACTAGGACAGATGAAACGATCAGATAGGGATGTTTTTATCGTTGACATCAAGTTCAAAATAGCTCATTGGAGTCCAAAGAAAGGCCGTGAACTCAGAATAGCATTTTCGCAGGTAAAAGGCATGCTGTAAACTCTTCTAGACGGCGTTAAGTTAATGTGGGTCCACCAGCTTGTGGTCGGCACGGAGACCTGACTCGAACTGGACGTCGGCGCGGTAACCCGTTGTCGACGCTTGGGTTGGGTATTCCCAGCCCCTTCCCTCGGATGATACGACCTGTGACGCCACGGGTCCATGACAAAGCGCCCTTTCGATCCGTTCCTCCCTGCGTGATCTTGCCTTGGGTGTAATGCGGGTCGCGCGTGAGAGACGAGGTACCACTCGTCCGGATGCCTGCCTCGAGCGTATACGGGCCATGGAGTCTGCTCCCCTCCTGGTCCACGCGCAGGGAACACCTGAGAGTCTCGACTGGTAGACGTGCTGGTTTTCTGGCTCCATCGTACCGAGGGAGGGCCCCGCGACGCCTATGCAGGAGGCATGAGCGCGCAGGTACGGGGCGACCGCGGCCACGACCGACGGCCTGGCGGACCCCTCGGCGGCGAGAGACCCGAGCAGGTCAGCACAAGCCCTTGCGTCCCCGTGGTACACCTCCGAAAGAGCACGTGAGCGCTGCTCCGCATGATCTGCGTCAAAGCAACGAGCGACAGCTCGGTTCACATGGAAGGGGTCGAGATGCCCCACGACGTCCTCGGCGAAACCGAGGAAGGTCACGTCGCCCTCGCACCACCCGGCACCGTCAAAGCCACTATGCACGGTTCTGACCTTAGTGATGTCATAGACCGAGCCCACCGCAGCCACGCCCTGGGCCCACATCTGACGGGCAGTGCCCACACATCCGAAGCTCACCGGCCGTATGCGTCTTACCTTGCGATCCTTGGGCCCTGTACCACCAACCTTCCCGGCATAGGCAACCATTGCCTTGATCTCGCACCTCTTCGCATCACCCTCGTGCTGGAGGTTCACCATCGTACCGTCTGACTCAACGCAGAGTAAGTCGGCCTCTTCCTTACCATCCGGTCTCACGCCGTCAACGAAGAGTGACTCGGCGAGACGCTCGTCCTCATCGCGACACGCCCTGCCGGCACGGTGCACACACCACTCGACCGTGGCAGCGCTGAGCGCAGATGCTCCAGAGCGCGCCAAAGTCTCGGAGGCCAGGCGATAAGACGTCTCGGCGGCAAGCCACACGACCTCTGCCTCCAAGGCCGGTGACACTCGTGCGCGCTCAGGCAGATCGATCGCGTCGTCCACGGGCACCACAGTGTTCCCGAAGGAGTCAATGCATGTCCGCCTCACGAAGGTCACGTCACCGAGCCTGGTGCCCATGGTCCTGCGCCTCCGGTCGCGGATCCGGGTGCCCGCGGGCAGAGAGCGGCAGAGCTCGTCGTCGAGGGCCTCGAGCGCGCGGGCGTAGGCACTGCGGGCAGCCGCGAGCACCATCCCCATCATTTTGGTCTCGATAGCAAGCGGATCGCCGTCGCCGTTGGGCCCGAGACCCTCCAACAGCTCCAGAAATGCAGGCTCCATCAGATCGGCGATTCTTGTTGCGGTAACATCATCCATTGCGGGCTCCCTCTCCTCTTGGTCTTGGTCGACTCAAAAGGTTAGTGGAGCTCGCACCCTCTTATCAAGGGACTGGGTGAGAGCGCTCACCCACGAAAACTAAACGCTGTCGGATCTGGGATATCGGGCAACTGTTCTCTGGGGCGCGGGGACACCCCCGCAATCACCCATCCCGGCCGTGGCGCGTCTGGCGCGCGATGGCGAGGATGACCTATTCCGCACACTTGTGTGCACGGAATAGGCTACTTGCTGTCTTTGGGTAGAAGCGTCGCTGAGAGTCCGTCTATGCCTCGGCGATGTCGTCCTCCATGAGCTCCCGCAGACGCTGGGACCGGGTCTCGCCGACCTCGGTGGCCTTCCTGTCGAACGCGACCACCACCGATGCCGGGACCTTGACCGTGACGGTCTTGAGCTCCTCCCGGCTGATGCGCGGGCGCCCCACGACCACCTTGGTCGTGTGCCCCGGAAACTCCCCCGCCTCGAAGCGACCGGCCATCTCCTCGATGGCGTCGTCCGTGAGGGTGGTGCCGTCCTTGAGTGTGTAGCTAGCCATTCTGCCTCCCTCCCTTGTCCCTGCCGAGCTCGTCCAAGACCTTCTGGCTCGGTGGGGTCATCGCGTGATAGACGAGGACCGAGCCATCCTGCAGCACGGACCCGACCATCTCGAGCGTCCGCCCATGCCCGTCATCGCCCGGTCCGACGAGGACGGGGCCGTGGAGTCCCTCGCCCTCCCTCTGGACGATGACGAATGCCTCCGTCCAGGCCCTCTCTACGTCCAAGATGGAGATCTCGGGATGCCGTTCGCTGACCCTCGGGTGCATATGGACCTGCACGGGACCTCCCGACATCAGTTTCGTATGACATTAGTGTAACACGTAATACGTGGAACCGACATCAGCGAGTAGCCTATCCCGTACGCACGGGCGTGCGGGATAGGCCATCCCGGTCACGGCGCGCCAGGCTTGCCATGCCCGGAATAGGTGACTGCGGGGGTGTCCCCGCTCCCCAGATGGCCGACAGACATGAGACCCCCAGCACATCTCAGCGAAGCCTCCTGTCCTCGATGGCCTTCGCCAGGATCTCCTCCGCCTCCTCGCGCGTCTCGTTCTTGTAGGCGCCCGGGAGGTCACCGCACACCCTCCCGCCCAGGGACACGAGCCATATCAGGTCCGCGCCACTGTGGGAGGCGACGAGGGAGTAGCCGTGTCCGGTCCTCGTCTGCGCCCTCTCCCCTTCATCTGGGTTTAGAGATGGGTTCATATCTGTCTTAGTAAGAGATGGCATCGTCGCCTGGTCGGGCTGGCTCCCCCGCCCCTCCGACGTGGCAGGGGCGCCGGATGCATGCAGCGGATCCGCCGCATGGCCCGACCTGCCGCGACATAGCTCCCATCCCCTCTCGGTGGGTGTGTACCAGAGCGTCTTGTCGTAGGGGTTGTCGTTGAGGTTGGCACGGTCGAGCAGGCCCGCCGCCTCGAGCGAGGCAAGCGCCCTCCTCGCCTGGTCGTAGCTCATCCAGGGATAGAGGCGGGCGAAGGCGGAGATGCCGTTGTACGTCCACCAGCGGCCGAGCCTGAGGTGGCGCTCGTTGCCCGCGCGTTCGTTCCTCTCGCACCAGTACGCGACGTTGTCGAGCAGGATGGCGGCGTTGACGCCGCACTCGCACGCGACCTGCTCGGAGAGCCTGTAGCTCGCCAAGGCGTTACCGGTCCATGCCCACGAGCCCCGCGACCCTCCTGGGCGAGAAGAACCAGTTGTGGCCGAACTTGGTGGCAGGGATCCTGCCGTCGTGCACCATCCGCAGCACCTGACGCTCCGAGAGACCCAGGTACTCGGCCACGTCCCTCGTCCTCATGGGCCGCAGGTCGCCCGCTGGCGCCACCACGTCTCCCGCCGCCGTCGTCATCTCGTCCATGCCGCACCGTCCCCTCCCGACCGCGCAGGGCGCGTCGGTTCGCCTCGTGTCACCGTGTGGCAGATGCTACGGGAGGGGGCTGGCACCATGGGCGACGTTGGCCGCGGTGGCAAGATGGCCCATGTAAGCTAGGGACAGGCTTGGCCGATATGATGCGGCAGAGGGCCGTCTACTCGATTCCCTCGAGGACCTTCCTTACCTCCTTGGCATCGAGCACCCTGCCCGCCGACACGACGCGTCCGTTCACCGCGAGAGCCGGCATGGACATGATGCCCCTGGAGGAGGCCTCCACCACATCGGTGACATAGCCCACCTCGACGCCAAGGCCCATGTCGGACACGGCCTGCCTGGCGCCGTCGAGGAGCGCCTGGCACCTCTTGCATCCCGACCCGTACACCGTTACCTCGTTGATTGCTGCCATGTTCTTCTCCTTCGCTGTTCCGAGACTACCGTACCGAACCTGCGTCACCCCATCACACAAGGAATGCCCCGAAGGCATTGAGCGCATACCCGCATATGATCACGCCGGCGATGACGATACCGACGAAGATGCCCATGAGCTTGCCCGACACGACCCTCTTGAGCATGAGCAGCGACGGGATCGAGAGCACCGTCACGCTCATCATGAACGAGACGACCGTGCCTACGCCCACGCCCTTGGCCACGAGGGCCTCGGCGATGGGGAGCGTGCCGAAGATGTCGGCGTAGACGGGGGCGCCGAGGAGGGTGGCGAGCACCACCGAGAACGGGTTCTGGTCGCCCAGGATGGCCTCTATGACCTCCTGGGGGATCCAGTTGTGGATGAGGGCCCCGACGCCGACGCCCACGAGCACGTAGGGCCAGACCTTCCCCACCACCTCCTTGACCTGCGACCAGGCATAGGAGACGCGGTCCTTGTGGGTGAGGGTGGCCTCCTCTTCCTCGTCGTTCGCCGCGACCCCCTCGCGCGCGAAGGCGGGGATCTCCCCCTCGAGGTCCATATGGTCCATGAGCGTGCCGCCCACCACGGCCAGCACGAGGCCGAGCACGACATATGCGATCGCGATCCTCCAGTTGAAGACGCTCGCGAGCAGGATCAGGGAGGCGAGGTCTACCATGGGGCTCGAGATGAGGAACGAGAAGGTCACGCCGATGGGAAGCCCTGCCTTGGTGAAGCCTATGAAGAGCGGAATCGACGAGCAGGCGCAGAAGGGCGTGATGGTCCCCATGAGAGCACCCACGACGTTGGCCCATATGCCATGGAGGTGACCGAGGAGCCTCTTGGTACGCTCGGGCGGGAAGTAGCTCTGGATGTAGCTGATGATGAAGATGACCACCACGAGCAGGATGGCGATCTTCACCGTGTCATAGCAGAAGAAGAGCACGCTCGCACCGACCTGCGAGGTCGTGTCGAGACCCATGCTCGTGAGGGCCGCAGCAATCAGCTGGTTCAACCAGGTCATCTTGAAGAGTGCGTCATTTATGATCTCAAACATCCCGTCAGCTCCAATCATATCGACGAGTTTCGATGTGTTTGTGGTAAAGAAGGCCGCAGGGCGGCCACTAAAAGTGCATGACGACCAGGTTACCCAGAGCAGCCGCACGGGCCGTCGCCACGAGCTGGGGCAGATGCAACAGACGGATCGACCTCTCCGAGTCGCACCCCCGTAAATGCGGCGAGCAGCTCCTGCGCCCGCGCGACGCCCGCGCGGTTGATGGAGTAGTGGGTCCACTTCCCCTCCTGACGCGCCACGACGATTCCTGACGCGCAGAGGACCTTCATGTGGTGGGAAAGGGTCGACTGGCTGATGTCGAGATGCTCCTGCAGGTCGCAGGCGCACTTCTCGCCCGTGCTCAGACGCTCCAAGATCTGCAGGCGATATTCGTTGCAGAAGGCCTTGAACACGATGGAGCCCTCCTGGTACCTGTCTTCCATCCCCTGCCTCCAGTCATCATATCTACTTTTCTCGATATGTTAGCACAGACCACCCGGGGGCGCGCAAGGAGGTTCGGATGCGATTGGCTTGCCCTGTCAGCAAGAGGCCCGCGACCGCTCGCAGACGGGCGTCCACCGCCCGTCGATTAGGGACACGGAGCGACATCAAGGGACACAGCGACCATGACCTGAAGGGCACCTAAAGGGCACAAATAGGGCGCGGTCATAAAAAAGTCAGCCACATGAGCGGCTGACCTGGTATTACATGGTGCCCTCGGGCGGATTCGAACCGCCGACACCAGGTTTAGGAAACCTGTGCTCTATCCCCTGAGCTAAGAGGGCGCATGAGCGCGCTACGCCATTCTAGCATCTGAGAGGGCTTCCCCCTACGTCCAGCGGGGCGAGTCCCAGAACTTCAGGAGAAGGCCCAGAATCAGGGCGACGCCCGCCAGGGCCATCGCCGGGATGGACATGGAGACGATGCCCGCGAGGACGACGACCGCCATCGAGATGTCGAAGAGAAGCCCGCTTGTATCCAGATGCATGGTGGTTCCTTCCGAACAGATTGTTTGATCTGCGTTTTTGGCTTTGTTCGGAGCACGTCGAACACCATAGCACAAGCCTCGGCCACGGGGATGGCCGAGGCTTGTGCTCGGGGCGAACGGCTTTCCGTCGTCGGCTATTTGCCCTTCTTGGCGGCCTTCTCCCGGAAGTCCTCGTCGATGATCTTCTGGCGCTTCCTGGCCGTGAGGCCCCGCACCTGCTTCTCCGCCTCGTTGCGGAGCGGCCGCACGCGCACGAGCTCCCAGACGAAGGCGCCGATGATGCCCACGTAGGCGAGCACGAGGGTCACGATCGAGATCTGGCTGCCGAGCGTGCCGATGGTGGTGTCACTCGAGAAAACGTACATCATGAGGGCGGAGATGAGGGTCATGACCAGGCCGGCGGCAATCAGGACCCACCAGAGGCGACGACGCTTGCGATACTCCTCGTTGGCCTTCAGGACGACGTCGGTGGCCGAGGAGATCTGGTCCTCCTCCTGGCGCTCGACCTCCTTGGCGGCGCGCTTCTCCTCCTTGCTCATGCCCTCCGAGCTGCTCGGGCGCGAGCCGGACTTGCTCGACTTCGCCGAGACCGGGCGCACGGTGCCCGCCGCCTCGCGCACGGGCTTCGCGCGGGCGACGGAGCGCTTGGCGGCGCCGGCGGAGGACTCTCCCTTGAGGGCCTTCTGGGTACGGGGGTTGGAGGCGCTACGCTGTGACATTTCTCTCCTTCGCGGGGACGAATGCGGAACCGGTGATGATCTGGAAGGCCTCCTGGTAGCGACCGGAAGTTCCGTCGACGACCTCCTGGGGCAGATGGGGCGGCTCGCCGGTCATGTCCCAGTTGGCCCTGAGCCAGTCGCGCACGTACTGCTTGTCGTAGCTGGGCTGCACGCGGCCGGGCTCGTAGCCGTCGGCCGGCCAGAAGCGGCTGGAGTCGGGGGTGAGGCACTCGTCGATGAGGGTGACCTTCCCGTCGATGACGCCGAACTCGAACTTGGTGTCGGCGATGACGATGCCGCGCGTCGCCGCGTACTCCGCGGCAGCCTCGTAGATCTGGAGCGAGCGGTCGCGGAGCTGCTCGGCGACGTCGTCCCCCACGATCTGGGCACAACGCCCGAAGGAGATGTTCTCGTCGTGGTCGCCGAGCGCGGCCTTGGTGGAGGGGGTGAAGAGCGGCTCGGGGAGCCTAGAGGCCTCCACCAGCCCGGATGGCAGTGAGATGCCGCATACCGTGCCGTCCTCGTCATAGGTCTTCTTGCCCGAGCCCGTGAGGTAGCCGCGCACGATGCACTCTATGGGGATGGTCTCGGCCTTCTTGACCAGCATCGAGCGGCCTGCCAGGTAGTCCGCATAGGGATGGTACTCGGCCGGGAAGTCCGCCACGTCCATCGAGATCATGTGGTTGGGCATGAGGTCGGCGAAGCGGTCGAACCAGAACGCCGAGATGCGCGTGAGGATCTCCCCCTTGTGGGGGATCTCGTCGGGAAGGATGAAGTCGTAGGCGCTGATGCGGTCGCTGGCGACCATGAGCAGCGAGTCGCCGCAGTCGTAGATGTCACGGACCTTGCCGTGGCTGGTGGGACGTGCCTCGATCTTCGTGCCCATAGCGTCGGACCTCCTCGTGTCGCCGACCGCCCCGCGCGTCGCCCGAAGGCGCGAGAGGACCTCTCGACAACCATTGTAATGGATGGGAGGGTGCTACTCGGCCTGTGCCTTGTCCTCCGCAGGGGGCTTGTCGGCCTCCGCGCGGGGCAGGGCCTCCTGGACGGCGGCCTGCGCCTTGGTGCGGTGGTCGCGCGGCAGGTGGATGGTGAAGGTCGTGCCCTTGTTCAGCTCGCTCTCCACCGAGATGAAGCCGTGGTGGCGGTCGACGATCTCCTTCGTGACGGAGAGCCCCACGCCCAGGCCGCCCGAGACGCGCTCGCGGCTCGCGTCGCTCCTCCAGAAGCGCGAGAAGACGCGCGAGAGGTCCTCCTTGGCGATGCCGATGCCCGTGTCCGCGACGCTCACGAGCACGTCCCCGCGGTCGGCGCCCACGCTCACCACGACCCAGCCGTTCTCCGGGGTGTAGCGCATGGCGTTGCTCATGAGGTTGATGATCGCCTGGCGCACCATGTCCCTGTCGACCTCAGCGAAGAGCTCCTTGCGCGGCGAGTCGACCACGAAGCGCAGGCGGAGGTTCTGGTCGGCGAAGAGCTGCTCCTGCGAGGACACGATGCCGCGCGCGAGCCCCACCATGTCGGTGCGCTCGGGCTTGAACGGGGTCGTGCCGTTCTCGATGCGCGAGAGCTGGAGCATGGCGTCCACCAGGCGGGACAGGCGCTGGACCTCGCCCGCGACCACGCCGAGGCGCTCCTCGTCGGCCGGGAGGACCCCGTCCTGCATGGCCTCGACCGTGGCGAGCATGGCCATGAGGGGCGTGCGCAGCTCGTGGGCGACGTCGCTCGTGAGGCGATGCTCGAGCTTGAGGTCCTTCTCGAGGGAGTTGGCCATGTCGTCGAAGGTCTCGCCGAGCTGGCCTATCTCGTCGTCGCCCACCAGGCCGGTGCGCGCCGTGAGGTCGCCGTTCCGGATCTGGGCGGCCGTCGAGGTGATGCGCTTGATGGGCTTCGACAGGGAGTTCGAGAAGAAGATGCCGATGACGCAGGCCATGAGGACGGCGATGACCGCCGCGGCCACGATGGCGTTGTAGGAGCTGGTCCGGAAGGCCGCGTCCGACTTGGTGAGCAGCGCGTCCGTCCCGAAGGCCCAGACGCGGACCGTGCCGATCTGGCTCCCCGCGGCATCGAGGACGGGCGCCGTGACCACGTTGTCGCCGGACGTGGGGGCGAGCGACGCTCGTGCCGAGCTCGTCGAGCGGCCGGAGTCGGCCGAGGAGGAAGAGGAGACGCTCGCCCAGGTGTCGTCGTAGATGACGGCCCCGGACGCGTCGAGCACCTGGATGCCCACGTCGGAGCTCGTGGTGGCGCTCTTCGCGCGGGAGAGGACCTCGTCGGTCCAGGATCCCACGACGTCGTACTGATCGGCGAGGGAGTCGGCCGTGGAGGTGGCCACGCGCTCCATGTTGGCGCGCGTGTACTGCTGGAACTGGCTCTCCCACACCACGGCGAGGACCGCCACGAGGATGAGCACCGTCATGATCGTCGTGGCCGTGAGGGTGATCGTCATGCGGCCGGCGAAGCTCATGAACTTCTTGGGCGAGCTGCGCGTGGTCTTCCACGACGCCCGGGGCGAGTCCGACGTGGAGTCGGCCTTCGCCTCGACCTGCTTGGCCCTCTTGCCTATGACGAGTTTCGCGGCCACGTGTAGGACGCTCCCGAGGCCCCTACTCGGAGGCGCCCGCGGGCTTCTCCGGAGCCTCGAAGCGGTAGCCGACGCCGTGCACGGTGTAGAGCCAGCGCGGGTTGCGGGGGTCGTCGCCGAGCTTGGCGCGGAGGTTCTTCACGTGGCTGTCGATGGTGCGCTCGTAGCCCTCGAAGTCGTATCCCAGGACCTTCTCGACGAGCTCCATGCGGGTGTAGACGCGCCCGGGATAGCGGGCGAGGGTCGTGAGGAGCTTGAACTCGGAGGCGGTGAGGTCGATCTCCTTGCCCTCGACCGTGACCTTGTGGCCGGAGATGTCGATCACGAGGTCGCCGAAGTCGAGCACCTCGACGGCGGGCTCCACCTCCGTGTGGGCGCGACGGAGCAGGGCGCGGACGCGGGCGACGAGCTCGCGCGGGGAGAAGGGCTTGATGAGGTAGTCGTCGGCGCCGAGCTCGAGGCCGATGATGCGGTCCTCCACCTCGCCCTTCGCCGTCAGCATGATGATGGGCACGTCGGAGGTGTCGCGGATGGCGCGGCAGACGCGCTCGCCCGAGAGCTTGGGCAGCATGAGGTCGAGGATCACGAGGTCGAAGGTGTGCTTCTCGAACTCCTCGAGGGCGGACTGGCCGTCGCCCACGCCACGGACCCAGTAGCCCTCGCGCTCGAGATAGGCCGCGACGGCGTCACGGATGGCCTTCTCATCCTCTACCAGCAGGATCTTCTTGACGTCTGTTGCCATTGGGAACCTCCCTCGGAACCGAATCGCCGCCTTCGACGGCGAGACGGGCATGTCGCTCTGCTACGTTACATATTCTTTCCACATATTGTAACGCAGTTGCAGTCTCACACGTCGAACGTGCGAACGGAGACCGAGACGGGATACCCGGTGGACGCGTTCTTGGTGGTGGCGTAGGTCACGAAGTAGGAGCATTCGCCCACCCGGGCGGGGTAGTCGCCGTAGTCGAGGGCGTGGTCGACCGCGGCGAGGATGTAGTACTGCTGGTTGTCGGCATCGACGACGAAGTAGGACGCCCGACTCTTGATGATGTAGAGGCCCTCCTTGCCGGTGATGCCGGCGAACGGCTCTCGGGGGAGGGTGAGGAACTTGCCCGAGCTCGTGCCGACGTAGCTGCCCATCCCCGCGAGGAGGCCCCCCGTGCTGTAGTTCGCCTCGACCGAGAAGGCGAACTTCCCGCCGATGCGCACCGCATGGAACGGCTTCACGCTCACGGGCAGGACGAGCTGGTCGACCTGCGTCGAGCAGTCGTCCTTCGTCAGGTAGGCGGTGATGCCGTAGTAGGTCCCCTGGGTGGGGCGGACGCGGGGGGTGACGGTTATGGTGTCCCCCGAGATGACGGGGTCCGTCGCGAAGCGGCCGGGGGAGTCGATGACCTGCTTGGCCTGGGAGTCTCCCACGTGCCACACGTAGAGCCCGGAGTGCTCGGTGGTCTTCGAGCCGCTCGTCGAGGGCATGACCTGCCAGAAGACCTTGCTTCCCGTGCAGCAGAACCTGGGCGGGTCGTAGTTCGAGTCTCCCTGCCAGAGCGTCGACTTGTCGTCGGAGATGTCCCCGTCGGCGAACTTCGACGCCAGGAGCGTCCACGAGCGGTCGATGAGGCTCATCTCGACCCAGGCGTAGACGTCGTCGGAGCACTGCACGTCATAGAAGACGACGTTGCTGGTGCCGGTGACCGGGGCCTTGAGCACCGTGGAGCTCTTCTCGGTGTCCGTGCTGAAGGCGCAGCAGATGTTGATCGGCGATGCCGTCGTGCCGGCCGCGAGGTAGGGGATCCAGTAGCCCTCGGCGGGACGCGGGACGGAGCCGAGCGGCAGCGTCCAGGCCGAGCTCTCCTTGAGCGGGTTCGTGCTCGTCTCGGAGAAGGAGTCGAGGATCGACGTCGCGGCGTCCGAGGAGACCACGACGGGGTTCGACGCGGCCTGGTCGCCCGTGTTGTTCGCGCATCCCGCGAGGACGTCGAGCGTGACGGCGACCGCCCCGGCGGCGGCCACGCCCTTGGCGAGCTGGCGGCGGCTGACGATGGGGTTGAGGCGGCTCGGGCGGCTGGGCATGCGTCTACTCCGCGGGCTTCCCGGCGGCCGCGGCCTGGGCGGCGCGGAGGCCGAGCGTCATCTGGTCGGCGCACGAGGTCTTGCGCGGGCCGCAGGTGTTGCCGGCGAGGAGGTCAACGACCTCGTCGACGGGCATCCCCGTCACGAGCTTGGAGACGGCCTTGAGGTTGCCGTTGCAGCCCCCGTCGAACGACATCGACTCGATGGTCGAGGCGTCGTCGGACAGGCCGATGTGGATGGCGCGCGAGCAGACCCCGCGCGGCTTGAAGTCATAGCGGTACATGGTGCCTCCCTGGCGTGAGATCGCGCTTCGACGTCGCAGGTAAGTATAGCGTGCGCCCGTGGGGGCCAGGGGCCGCGGCGCGCGCGAGGCGCCTCATCCGGCCGACGGCGGGGTCCTGGGCGGGGCTCCCTCGGGAGCGGGGCCCATCCCGCTCGGGCGCGGCGGCGTCGAGGCCCCCTCTCCGCCCGTCCCGCTCCAGCCCGTCCCGCCGTCGGCGAGGGCGCACCGCCTCGGCACGGGGACCTGCAGGAGGGAGAGGGTCGCCGGGGACGAGGTATGCCAGCCCGACCACCATGAGCATCACGTACACGACGACCATCGCCTGGCCCGTCGCGGCGTCCTGGGAGACGTAGCTCACGGCGGACACGTCCCCGTACAGGGCATAGACCACGATCCCCACGTCGCACAGCGCGTGCACGACGACGGAGGGCCAGAGGCTGTTCGAGCGCAGCACGATGGCGCAGAAGAGCATGCCCATCATCCCCGCCTGCAGCGTCTTGAGGACCGCCTGGACGATGGTGTCGGCTGAGCTTACGTCACCCTACCAGGAGGGACGGCAGGACGTGCGAGAAGCCGAACAGGAGGGAGCACGCGAGCGCCGACGCCATGAGCCCCCGGCGGGTGCGTCCGAGGCGGCCCAGGAGCGTGTCGAGCAGCACCCCGCGGAACAGGGCCTCCTCGTAGACCCCCACGAGCGCGAGGAGCGCGACGGCCTGGGCCAGCTCGACGGGCCAGTCGCTGGCAAGACCCGTCATCCCCAGCTCGGCAAGGGCCGAGGAGCCCACGCCCGACACGATCGCCCTGCACGGTGGCGACCACCGTGAGCAGCACCACGGCCAGGGCGCCCGCGCTCAGCCGGAGCGCCCCTCCGAGCCCGCGCAGGCTGGGCCTCGCCCTTTCGGGCCCACGAGCGCGACGAGGAACGCGAGCGTGGGAACGGCGCGGATGGCCTCCATGAGGAGCGCCTGCGCGTTCGGCGACGCGTCGGGGAGCAGGACCGCGCCCAGCCACCCGCTCAGGGTGGCCAGGCCGACGAACAGCACCAGGTAGCTGACCACGAGGAACCGCCAGGGATGCCGCCTTGCATGGGCCTGGATTTGGCTCACGGCTCTCCCCTACTCGAAGTCGAGCCTCTCCAGGCGGTCGAAGACCACGTCGACGCGGGTGAGGAAGCTCTCGGGGTCGAAGATCTCGTCGAGCTGCGCGGCAGAGAGGGTGCACTCGGGGTCGTCGGCGAGACGCTCCTTGAGCGACTTGCCCGCCCGGGCCTGCTGGACGTCGGCCCAGACCTCCATCGAGTTCCTCTGCACGACCTTGTAGGCGTCCTCGCGCGTGATGCCCGTGTCCACCAGGGCGAGCAGCACCTTGCTCGAGAAGATGAGGCCGCGCGTGCGGTTGAGGTTGGCCTCCATGCTCTTGGGGTAGAGCACCATGCCGTCGACGATCCAGAAGAGCTTGTCGAGCATGTGGTCGAGGGCGATGAAGCTGTCGGCCTGGGCGACGCGCTCGGCGGAGCTGTGCGAGATGTCGCGCTCGTGCCAGAGGGCGACGTTGTCGAAGGCCACCTGGGCGTTGGCCTTGACCACGCGGGACAGGCCGCAGATCTTCTCGGCCGTGATGGGGTTGCGCTTGTGGGGCATGGCGCTCGAGCCCTTCTGGCCCTTCTTGAACGGCTCCTCGGCCTCGAGGGTGTCGGTCTTCTGGAGGGCGCGCACCTCCGTGGCGATGCGCTCGCAGGTCGCGGCCGTGGTCGCGAGGACTCCGGCGAGGTAGGCATGGTGGTCGCGCGAGATGACCTGCGTGGACAGCGGGTCGTGGGCAAGGCCCAGGTGCTCGCAGACGTACTCCTCCACGAACGGGTCGATGCTGGAGTAGGTTCCCACCGCGCCCGAGATGGCGCCGAAGGCGACGTTGTCGCGGGCGTCGAGCAGGCGCTGGTAGTCGCGGTAGAGCTCCCAGGCCCAGCTGCCGAACTTCATGCCGAAGGTCATGGGCTCGGCGTGGATGCCGTGGGTGCGGCCCACGCAGAGCGTGTCGCGCTCCTCGAAGGCGCGGCGCTTGGCCGCCTCGCCCACGCGCCTGACGTCGGCCAGGATGATGTCGGTGGCCTGCACGAGCTGGTAGCAGAGGGCGGTGTCGCCGAGGTCGGAGCTGGTCATGCCGTAGTGGACCCAGCGCGACGGCTTGGGGGCGCCCACGGGAAGGTCCGCGTCGATGTGCTCGCCCATGTCGGTGAGGAACGCGATGACGTCGTGGTTCGTGATGGCCTCGATGCGGTCGACCTCCGCGCGGTCGAACCCCGCATGGCGGCGGATCCACTCGGCGTCGGCCTTGGTGATGCCGCAGTCGCCCAGCTCGGCATGGGCCTCGCAGGCCAGCACCTCGATCTCCTGCCAGATGGCGTACTTGTTCTCGAGCGAGAAGATGTGCCCCATCTCGGGGCGGGTGTAGCGTTCGATCATGGCGATCCCTTCGGCCGACGAGCGACTGTCGGCTTCGATTCTACCGCGCGGCCGGGCGACCACGGCCGCAGCCACCCAGCATGCGAGACGTTTCTACGTTTTCCAACAGGCCTTTTTCCGAGAGGGACACGGAATCGGACCCCTCGCGCCAGAAAAGGCCTGAATAAAAGCACAGAGACGTCGGCGTGCCCAAGACGGGCGGGAGAGGGTCACAGCCCGGCCCCCTCGATCGCCGCGAGGAAGCTCTCGCGGCTCCTGCTGGCGACCAGCTCCTCGGGGAAGCCTATCTCGTCGAGCATGGCGAGCACGCAGTCGAAGCGTCCCACGTCGACGCACACGTGGGCGTCGGAGGATATCGAGACCTGGCAGCCGAGCCTCTTGCAGGTCTCCGCGATGAGCCAGCAGGTGGCGCGCGAGTCGGCGACGTCAGAGAGGCTGTGCTCGTTGAGCTCGATGAGCTTGTGGGCGTCGCGCGCCGCCCCCACGACCGCCTCGATGTCGAACGAGACCCCCGAGCGGCCCGTATGCCCCAGGACGAGCACCTTGGGGTTGGCCAGCGCGCCCAGGTACATCCCGGTGGCCTCCTCGATGCTCGCCCCCTCGCAGAAGCGCTTGCCATGCACGCTCGCGATGACGTAGTCGCAGCTCTGGAAGACGCGGTCGGCCAGCGTGGTGCCGGGCGGCAGCGGGTTGCCGTTCATGGAGTGGCTCACGGGGACGTCATGGCCATAGAGGCCGCCGTCGAGGTCGACGATGTCTGCCTCGCAGCCGTGCAGCACGCGCACGCCGTCCCACTCGGCAGGCCACGCATGGTAGTTGAGGAAGAACTGGTAGTCCTTGATGACCTGGTTGGAGGGCTGGGGAGGCCAGAGCATGGCCGAGAAGTGATCGGTCGAGGCGAGCAGGTCGAGCCCGGCGGCACGGGCGGCGGCGACGTTCTCGGCGATGGTCGAGTAGGCGTGCCGCGAGTAGAGCGTGTGGGTATGCGTGTCGCAGGCGACCTTGAGCACGGGGCGGCTTCTCTCTTCGATGCGCTATCGGTACTGCTCGGCGAGCCTCTTCCATGCGCCCATCGAGCCCACGATGGTCTCGTGCGAGACGCAGTAGCCGACGCGCACCCAGCCCGTGCAGCCGAACGAGTCGCTGGGCACCGGGAGGAGCTCGAGCGCGCGGCACCTCTCGAAGAAGGCGTTCGCGTCTGGCTCGAGGGCCTTCACCCACAGGTAGAAGGCGCCCTGGGGCTGGATGAACTCATAGCCGAGCTCGGAGAGGCCATCGGTGAGGGCCTCGCGGTTCCGCTCGTAGGCGGCGAGGTCGGAGGGGACGTCCACGCAGTCCGCGATGACGCGCTGGAAGAGGGCCGGCGCGCACACGAAGCCCAGCGCGCGCCCCGCCCCGGCGATGGCGGGGACGATGCGGTCGTGCTCGGGGTTGGTGGGGGGCACGAGCACCCACCCGATGCGCTCGCCGGGCAGCGAGAGGGACTTGGAGTAGCTGTAGCACACGACGGTCGCGGGGTAGACCGCCGGGACCCAGGGAACCTCCGCGCCATAGGCGAGCTCGCGGTAGGGCTCGTCGGAGAGGAGGTAGATGGGGTGCCCGAACTCGTGCGACCTCTTCTCGAGCACCGCGGCGGTCCCAGCGAGGTTGAGGCGGGAGTAGACCACGCCCACCGGGTTGTTGGGCGTGTTGATGATGACGGCGGCGGTGCGGGGCGTGATCGCGGACTCGAGGGCGGCATGGTCGACCTCGAACGTGGCGGGGTCGGCCGGGACCTCGACGCAGACGCATCCCGCGGTCTCGATCCAGACGCGGTACTCGGGGAAGTACGGCGTGATGACGATGACCTCGTCGCCGGGGTTGGTGAGGGCGTGCAGCGAGATCACGATGGAGGCCGCGGCCCCGGCGGTGAGGTAGAGGTCGTCCGGGCGGGCGATCGGGTCGGTGCCGTAGACCGGCTCGCACTCCTTGGCGTAGCGGCGGCAGAGGGAGTCCGCCAGGGTGCGGCGCACCTCGGGCAGGCCGTTGGCGGGCGTGTAGCTGTGGAGCTTGGTGGCGGGCATCGTGGCGAGCCGCTCGATGGACTTGCGCACGGCATCCGGCGCGGGGATCGAGGGGTTTCCGAGGGAGAAGTCGAAGACCTTGTCGGCGCCTATCTCCGCCTTGCGCGCGTTGCCGTAGGCGGCGATCTCGCGGATCGACGACTTGGACGCGCCGTACGCATACATCTGCTCGTTGACGCTCATGGCTGCTCCCTCTCCGGACAGGTTTCCGTCCCCCCATTGTACTCGCGTCCCTCGTCTGGCTGCCAAGGCTGCGTTTCTAGGTTTTTTTCCTGGCCATTTACGGAGAATAGAGGGCCTCTCCGCAAGGCATCCAGCAAAGTGCCTGTTGAAAAACATAGAAACGGAGCGGCTGGGTTCGCGCGGGCGACGAGGCCCTCAGACGCCCTCGTCGCTCCGGAGCCAGGGCCCGAGCAGCTGCGCGTGAAGGGGACGGAACCGCCCATCGGGGGAGGCGCGGCCGGCTCCGCCCCGACCGAGCTTCCTCGCGACGAGGTTCGCCTGGATCAAAAACACGGCGGGGTCGAAGAGCTGCCTGGTCGTGATCGTGACCACGTCGATCCCCATGATGTCGAGCGCGGCGCGACGGTCGGCGTCGGCGGCGAGCTTCGCCGGGTCGGAGTGGTTCGTGCGACTGTCGTACTCGACGTCCACGCCTCTGTCGGGCCAGAAGAGGTCGCACGAGAGATAGGGCTTCCTCACCGTCGCCCTGGCCTCGTCATGGAGGGAGATGCGGTAGTTCATGCTCGGCAGGTCCAGGCCACGGCCGCCCAGGTCGCAGGGAAGGGAGAGGAGCATCGCCACGATGGCCTCGAACGGGCTTGCCGCGCCGTCGGCGACGTAGGGCAGCGCGAGGCGAGCCCTCTTGATGCCGTGGGCGGCGGACGACCGGCCGATGGCGTCTGCAAGGCGCGCCGTCGAGGTGATGGGGCGTCCGCTCGAAGTAGCTGCTCTCGTCCGCATGATAGCGCGCGTAGCCTCCGCACAGCTCGTAGCCCAGCTCGACGAGGCGGGGAACGGGGAGCCGAGAGGCCATCTGGATGAAGCAGAGCTCGGGGGAGGCCACGCTGACGCCAGGGGCGATGCCGATGAAGGGGCGGGCCGGAAGGGGGGCCGACCATACGTGCTGCCGGACGTTCTCGAGGTGACGCTGGTAGTTCGAGGAGAAGACCATGGTCTCGAGGGGACCGTCCCCGACGCCAAGGGCCCCGAAGTCGTAGGCGGCGACCTCCCCCTGGCCGACGGTATGCGTGACGAAGTCCCGCTCCGCCGTCATGGAGCGCAGGCGGAACGGGTAGCCGGGGCGCCGGGGGTGGGGCGCCTTGGGTCGCCACCACTGGAGGGCGGAGGTATGGCTGAGGATGATTTCCATGCAGAGACGGTATCACGCGCTGCCGCCCGCATGGCCGACGTTCACGTTTCTAGGTTTTTTTCCTGGCCATTTGCGGAGAACAGAGGGCCTCTCCGCAAGGCATCCAGCGAAGTGCCTGTTGAAAAACCTAGAAACGCATGGGCGGCGCGGGACGGGTCGCGGGGCAGGGCTCGGGCGGCAGGACCACGTGGTGGCGCTTGTCGAGGCGGACCTCGCGGGCGCCCAGGGCCGAGACGAGCGAGCGGTCGTGCGTGGTCGCGAGCACGGAATGGCCCGCCGCGACGTAGGCGCGCAGGAACTCGGCCACCTCCGCCTCGGAGTCCTCGTCGAGCGCGGCGGTGGGCTCGTCGAGGAGGAGCAGCTCGGGCGCCATCGAGACCACGCAGGCCAGGGCGACCTTCTTGCGCTCCCCTCCCGAGAGCTGGTAGGGGGCGCGGTCGGCGAGGTCTCCAAGCCCGAAGAGCCGGAGCGCGTCGTCCGTGCGGCGCGAGGCCTCGTCTGCGGGAAGGCCCATCTGCCGCGGCCCAAACGAGACCTCCTCCGCCACGCTGGGACAGAAGAGCTGCACGTCGGGGTCCTGGAAGACGAGCCCCACGCGCTGGTGGAAGCGCTTGGCGAAGCCCTGGCGGGCCAAGGCCGCCGCATCGATGCGGTCGCCGTCGAAGGTCACCGTCCCGCGGGACGGGTGCGCGAGCCCCGCCGCGAGCCTGAGGGCGGTCGACTTCCCGCAGCCGTTGGGCCCCGCGAGGGCGACCGCCTCTCCGCGCCGGACCTCGAACGAGGCGCCGTCGAGCGCGACGCGCCCCTCGTAGTCGAAGGAGACGCGGTCGAAGGCGAGCAGGGGCGCCCCGACGCTGGGGGCCTGCCTCGTGGTCGCCCGGCTCATGCCGCCACCGCCATCGCATGCTCGAGCCAGGCGAACAGGGCGACGAGGGCGGCGACCCCCGCCACGTACCCGATGCCGGCAGGCGTCGCCAGTCGCTCCCGGGAGACGGGATAGGTGCCGTCGAAGCCGCGGCAGGCCATGGCCTCGGCCTGCCGGGAGGCGAGCGCCGAGGCCTTGGAGAAGGCGACCCCCATGACGCCGGCCGCGGAGGCCGCCTTGCCGTCGTTGCGCCCCACGCTCCGCAGGGCGAGGGCCTCGGAGAGAGCCATCGCCTCGCGGCCGAGCAGGGCGACGTCCCGGACGGCCGCATCGAGCACGAACGTGACCGAGCCGGGAAGGCGCAGCGATGCGAGCGCGGACGTCAGCCGGCCCCAGGCGACGCCCTGCGTGAGCCCGAGCACGAGGGAGACGCTCACGAACGTCTTGCCGGCCATCCGCACGACCGACGAGGGCGGCGCGGCGCCGAGCGGGACCGCGGGAAGCGCGAGGAGGGCGGCCAGCGCGGCCGCCGCGAGCGCCGTCCCTGCCACGGCGGCTATCCGGCGCGGGGGACGGAGGGCCAGCTGGCAGAGGACGATCGCGAGGACCACCCACACGAACAGCGCGTTCGTCGCCGCCGAGACGCAGCCGACCACGACGACGAGCCCGAGGAGGCGAAGCGCGGCCGGGACGCGCCCGAGGGCGCGGTCGACGGCCGACGCGGCAGAGCCGCCCGCCCTCACCCCGGCGAGCGCGCCCGCGAGCCTCAGGACGTTGCCGCGGAGGAACCCCTCGCGGTCGGAGGGCGGGTCGTAGGCCGAGGGGCCGGCCTCGGAGAGCCAATCCGGAAGGTCTGCCATGGGTGCCCCGCTAGGCCTTCGCGCCCTCGTCGCCGGCATCCGAGGCCGTGCGTCCGAGTGCGCCGGAGAGGAGCTTGAAGGCGATGACGAGAGACGCCGCGCCGATCACGGCCGAGAGGGCATAGCCCGCGAAGGAGGGCAGGCCGGCGAGGGAGTAGTCGGGCATGAGCGCCCCGAAGGCGAAGCCGCCCTCCATGCCGGCGGGCACGGCGCCGACGCGCTCGGCGAGCGCCGGGACGCCCCACTCGCCCCAGGCGTCGCCCTGCGCGAGGAGGCCCAGCGGCGTCGCGACGGCCAGGCCGAGGACGAGGAACGACACGGGAACGAGCGAGCTTCCCGCCGTCCTGCCGGCGTCGGGGGTCGCCACGATGCACCCGGGGGCCGTGCGGCGGACGAACTCGTAGATGCCCACGGTCGCCGTGGCCTCGACCGCGCCCGCGACCAGCAGGCACGGGAGGCACATCGCCGGGACCGAGACGGACAGCGGATAGGGGCAGAAGAGCGCGCCGCCCGCCGCGTCGCGGAAGAGGGCGGGCTGGATGCCGAGCTCGACGGCCGCGCAGAGGGTCGCGGCGTTGATGCCGCACCAGGCGCCCACGGCCATCGCGGCCCGCTTGCGGGCGGGGCCCGCCTGCGCCTCCCGCCCGCGGCCCATGACGTGGCGGTACACCCCGTAGCCTACGAACGGCAGCACGAAGGCCATGTTGAAGCAGTTCGCGCCGAAGGCCAGGACGCCGCCGTCCCCGAAGAGGAGCGCCTGGAGGGCGAGGGCGACCGAGACGGCGACGCATGCCGCCTCCGGGCCGAGGAGCAGCGCGACGAGGGTGCCGCCGACCGCGTGTCCCGTGGTGCCCCCAGGGAGGGGCACGTTGAACATCATGAGCAGAAACGAGAAGGCGGCCGCGACGCCCAGGAAGGCGAGGTGGCCCTGGTCGAGGTCGCGACGCACGCGCCGCGCGCAATGCGCCCAGACGGGAATCATCGCGCAGGCGAGCACGCCGTTCGTCTGCGGCGAGAGGTAGTTGTCGGGAATGTGCATGAGCCTCCCTTCGGGTTGGATGGCCGTCACAGCGATCTAACACCCTCGAGTCGCCTCGAGGTCAAGGGAGGGCGAGGCTACTCGCCCGCGGAGTCCTCTCCCGCGTCCGGTGCGGACAGGCCCGCGGTGCCCTCGACCTCGTCGGCCCCAAGGCCCGCCTGGGCCACGGGCTCGGGACCGTCTGCGGCCTGGGCGACGGCGCTTGGCTCGCCGGCGGCCGGGACCACCTTGCCGGCCTCGGCGTCGCTCTCCGCCTGGGCCTCGTCGGGATGGGAGGCGAGATACTCGTCCCACTTGCCGTCGAGCAGCGCGGTGACCGCGTCCCCCTCGACCGTCTCGCGGGCGAGCAGCACCCTGGCCATGAGGTCGAGCTGGTCCTTGCGGAGCTCGAGGATGTCGGCGGCGCGCGCGTGGGCCTCGCGCATGATGCGCTCGACCTCGTCGTCGATGCGCTTGGCCGTCTCGGCCGAGTAGTCCTGGTGGTTGGCGTAGTCGCGCCCCAGGAACACCTGGTGCTGGGCCTCGCCGAAGACCTGGGTGCCGAGCTCCTCGCTCATGCCGTAGCGGGTGACCATCTCGCGGGCCATCTTGGTGGCGCGCTCGAGGTCGTTGCTCGCGCCGGTGGTGATGTCGTCGCAGCAGATCTCCTCGGAGGTGCGGCCGGCGAGCAGGACCGCGATCTGGTCGAGCATGCCGTCGCGGGACTCGAGGAAGTGGTCCTCCGTGGGCAGCTGCATGGTGTAGCCGAGCGCCTGCCCGCGGCTGATGATCGAGATCTTGTGGACGGGGTCGGAGTTCTCCAGGATGTGCCCCACCAGCGCATGCCCGCTCTCGTGGTAGGCGATGACGCGGCGCTCCTTGTCGGTGATCACGCGGCTCTTGCGCTCGGGGCCGGCGATGACGCGCTCCATCGCCTCCTCGATCTCGTCCATGGAGATCCGGGCCTTGCTGCGCCTCGCGGCCAGGAGGGCCGCCTCGTTCATGAGGTTCGCGAGGTCCGCGCCCGTGAAGCCCGGCGTGAGCTTCGCGAGCTTCGCGAAGTCGATGTCGTCGCCCACGGGCTTGCCGGAGGAGTGCACCTTGAGGATCTGCTCGCGGCCCTTGACGTCGGGACGGTCGACCGTGACCTGGCGGTCGAAGCGGCCAGGGCGGAGCAGGGCGGGGTCGAGGATGTCGGGGCGGTTGGTGGCGGCGATGAGGATGACGGCCTGGTTGTCCTCGAAGCCGTCCATCTCGACGAGCAGCTGGTTCAGGGTCTGCTCGCGCTCGTCGTGCCCGCCGCCGAGGCCTGCGCCGCGCTGGCGCCCCACGGCGTCGATCTCGTCGATGAAGATGATCGAGGGCGCCGCCTCCTTGGCCTGCTTGAAGAGGTCGCGCACGCGGCTCGCGCCCACGCCCACGAACATCTCGACGAAGTCGGAGCCCGAGATCGAGAAGAACGGCACCCCGGCCTCGCCGGCGACGGCCTTGGCGAGGAGCGTCTTGCCGGTGCCCGGAGGGCCGACGAGCAGGACGCCTCGCGGGATCTTGGCTCCCATCTTCTGGAATCGCTCGGGCTCGGAGAGGAAGTCCTTGACCTCCTGCAGCTCCTCGACGGCCTCGTCGATGCCCGCGACGTCGGCGAACTTGGTCTTCGGGCGCGTCTCCGTGGTGGTCTTGGCCTTGGTCTTGCCGAACGACATGGTCGAGCTGTTCTGCGACTGCATCTGGTTCATGAAGTACAGCAGGACGCCGATGAGCAGCAGCGTCGGGCACCACCGAGACCAGGATCGTGGTCCAGGTGTCGCTCGACGTGGTGTCGACCGTGTAGGTGACCGAGGGGATGGCGCGACATGAGGTCGGCCAGGGAGTCAGAGCCCACGTAGGTGCTCTTGAACTGGACGGCCTCGGAGTCGTTGCCCACCGAGGCGTCGTCGGTCCAGTAGGTGCCCGTGATGTCGCCGCTCGAGGCCTGGTAGGTGACCTTGTCCACATGGTCGGCCTTGACCGCGGCGACGAACTCGCTGGTCGCGAGGGTGACCGTGGGGCTCTGACCCGAGAGGGTCCCGCTCATGGTGTAGGCCAGGTAGCCGAAGAGGGCCACCGTCAGCAGCAGGTAGACGATGCTGGTTCTAGAGCGCTGCGGGTTCGGGCCCTCGGGCTTGGGAGTGGGACGGAAGTCGTTCTTGTCTGCCACGAAATGAGCTCCTTGCGTTGGTTTGTCCCGACCTGGCTGAGCCCGGGCGGGACCTTGTCCTAGCTGTAGACCTCAGGCTTGAGGATGCCGATGTAGGGCAGGTTGCGGTAACGCTCGGCATAGTCGAGACCATACCCAACAACGAAGGCGTCTGGCACATGGGCGCCCACATAGCGCGGGTCGATGGCCGGATGCTTCCCGGGGATGTCCTTGACCAGGAAGGCCGCGACGTGGAGGGAGGCGGGCTTCCTTGACTGGAGGTTCTTCATCAGGTACTTGAGCGTGACGCCGGAGTCGAGGATGTCCTCCACGATGAGCACGTTGCGCCCGGTTATCTCCGGTGTCGAGGTCCTTGTTGATCCTGACCACGCCGGAGGTCTTGACCGCGTTGCCGTAGCTCGAGACCGCCATGAAGTCGATCCCGAGGTCGCAGTCGATGTGGCGCATGAGGTCGCCCATGAAGACGACCGCCCCGCGCAGGACGGCGATGAGCAGGGGGTTCTTGCCCGCGTAGTCCTTCGTTATCTCGTCGCCCATGCGCTCGACGATGCCCCTGATGTCCTCCTCGGTGAGAAGGACCGTCTCGATGTCCTGGTTGACCCTTGCCTCGCTCATGCGCTCCCCCTCGAAGTCGACGTTCCGCGCCTGGCAGCCCCACGACGTATGGGGCTATCTTACAGGACTTCCGGGACGAAGGCACAACTCCAGCGCCACCTTCGTCGATGCGGTGCATCTCGCCCTCTCGTCCAGGCGAATCCCCGCGACCCATACGACACGCCCCGTGGGCGAGGAGCGCACCACCGGCACGAGCGGCCGGTCGCTCGCCGGGACCCCCTCGTCGTGGAGCAGGTCGGAGAGCTTCTTCGACTGCCCGTGCATCCCGAAGGGGCAGAGCACGTCGCCTGCCTCCGGCGCGTCGACCCAGAGCCTGCCGCCCTCCGGCGAGAGCCCGACCCCCGCGGCGTCGGCGAGCACGCCGTCCGCGCCCATGCGCGCGGCGAGGTCCCGTGCGGCGGCAGAGGCGTCCTGGCCTGCCGGGACCTCCCTGAGGCGCGCGACGAGCCTCCTGCCGCCCGGCACGGGCGTCTCGCCGGGGACCTCGAGCCACCCCGAGAAGGACTCCGGCCCGGCGGTACGCGCCCGGACGAAGAGGAGCCCGTAGGCGACCCGCGCCTCCGCGCCCATGGGAATCGTGACCGAGCCCTCCCCCGCCGCCACGAGCGAGAGGATGGCCGAGACGTGCCGCGCCTCGAGGCGGCAGCCGGGGCAGACGGAGAGCACCTCGCGGCGGACGACGCGCCGCGCGACGGCCACCTCGAGGGCGGCGAGGCGCGCGGCCGTCGAGCGCCACGAGGCCCTCCGCGCGGCGGCCGCTCGAGGTCGCGCGCGGCCTTCGTGGCGATCTGGGTGAGGTAGGCGTCCTCGTCGGAGAGGATGTCGCAGGTGTTGGAGAGCGACTCGACGATCCGGGGGTTCCTCGTGCGCGCGAGCGGGAGGAGCTCGTGCCGCACGAAGGCGCGCAGGTAGCGCGTATCGGCGTTCGTGACGTCCTCGCGCCAGACGATGCCGTGCATGCGCAGGTAGTCGCAGAGGGAGTCGTGCGTCTCGTCGAGCAGCGGCCGCACGATGCGGTTGCGTCGGCGCGGGATCGACGCGAGGCCGGCGGGCCCCGTGCCCTTGATGGCGTTCATGAGGAAGGTCTCGGCCCGGTCGTCGGCCGTGTGCGCCGTGAGGATGCGCGCGGCGGAGCGAGGCGTCCCGAACTCGGCCGAGAGGCGGTTCGCGAGCTCGTTGGCGGCCGCGTAGCGGACCTCCCGCGCGACGTTCTCGACGTTCGAGTCGGGTCCGTCCGAGGCCAGGGCGGCCACGTCCACGCGCTCGACGTCGCAGGGGATGCCGTAGCGGGCGGCCATCTCGCGCACGAACTCCTCGTCCTCCTCCGCGTCCATGCCCCTGAGCCGATGGTTCACATGGAGCACGTGCAGGCGCTCGCGGGCGATGCGCGCGAGCCCGCGGCCGTCGTCGATGTCGAGCCTCGAGACGGCCGCCCGCACGAGCAGGGCGCACGAGTCCGCCCCTCCCGACACCATGAGCACGACGGGCGCGCGGCCGTGCGAGCCGAGCTGCCCGCTCGGCCTCTCGTAGGCGCCTTCCGGCTCCGCGTACCTCTTTGCTACGCTGGGCATGCCCCTCCTACCACGAACGTCCGCCCCTGCGTGTATTGTAGGTGCAACGGGCCGGCGGCGTTCGCACGACGCCGCCGCGCCATCACCAGCGACGCCGAGGAGGGCCGCGTGACGCCAGAGATTCACCTGCACGTGCTCGCGAGCGGCTCCAAGGGCAACGCCGCCGTCGTCGAGGGGCCGCGCGGCTCCGTCCTCGTCGACTGCGGCATCTCGAGGCGCGAGCTCCTGCGCCGCGCCGACGAGCTGGGCTGTGACATGGGAGCGGTGCGGGCGGTCCTGCTCACCCACGAGCACTCCGACCACACCGCCGGCCTCACCGTGTTCTGCCGGCACTTCGAGGGAGAGCTCTACACCACCGCGGGCACCGCGGCCGCGCGCGGCTACCTCGCGGAGCTGCCGTTCACCCTCGTCGACGACGACGGCGCGTTCGAGGTCGCCGGCATGCGCGTCCAGGCATTCCCCACCTCGCACGACGTCGCCGACCCCATGGGCTTCCGCTTCGAGACCGCCTGCGACGCGATCGGCTACTGCACGGACACCGGCCACCTCACGGAGGGCGCCCTCGACGCGCTCGCGGGCGTCCGCATCCTCGCGATCGAGTCGAACCACGACGTCCGCATGCTCGAGCATGGCCCCTACCCCGGCCTTCCTCAAGTCGCGCATCCTGGGAGACTCGGGGCACCTCTCGAACGACCAGGCCGCCGCGGCCCTCGGCTCGCTCGTGGGACCGCGCACGGAGACCGTCGTGGCGATGCACCTCTCCCAGGAGAACAACCGCCCGAGCACCTGCGTGCGCGCCCTCGCCGCCGCCCTCGGGGCCGAGCAGGCCAACGACACCTTCACCGAGGCCCGGACCTCCGACGGCCACGTGAGCGTCGTCGCGGCCGGCCAGGCGAGGCCGCTCACCGTCTGGTAGGAGGGTATGCGGGCCCATACGAAGAGCGCGGGGTGGCTGCCCCTTCGCAGCCACCCCGCGCCGTCGGCACGAGCCCTCTCGGCCCGAGGCCGCACGAATCGCTAGTCGATGGAGACCTTCGTGACGTTCTCCTTCTCCTGGACCTTGGGGACGCTCACCGTGAGCACGCCGTCGGCGAGCTTGGCCGTGAGGCCGGCCGTGGCGGCATCCTTGAGGAACACGCCGCGCGTCGCGCTGTACTCGTGGGTCTCCTTCTGGATCCAGTTCTTGCCCTTGTCCTCGTCGGACTCCCTCTTGTCCACCGAGATGCAGAGCCTGCCCTCGTTGAGCTCGACGTCGATCTCGTCGCGCTTGACGCCGGGAAGGTGCGCGGAGACGGCATAGGAGTCGCCCTTGTCCTCGACGTCCATCTTGAAGACGTCGGCCGTGGCCTCGATGGGCGAGTTGAAGAAATCGTCGAGCATGTCGGCGAAGGGGGTCACTACCGGGCGAATCATCCTGCCGTAGCGATCGTAGGGAACCATGGTTGTCATAATCGATCACTCCTTCTTGTGCTGGCGGGCGCCTCCTCAGGCGTCCTTGGTTACTGCTTCTAGATGTTCCCCGCACGGGTGGATTAAATACAGTCGGCATGTGATTTTCTTAGCTTCACACACTAATCAAATCTAAGTGCTCATAAATTAGATATGAATTCGACCCCTCTATGTCACGACACCTGCAATTCATGCGCATCCCAGGCAGGCTTCAGCTCGCTGCGTTATCATTTGCCAAGTAGGCAATGAGGCACATTGGCTTCTCGGGGGATTGATGGCAGAGACCGAAAACGACGGCATGCACGCCGATTCTTCAGGCTACGTCCGCAAGGCGCGTCCCGCACAAGACCCAGCCGCCCGTGGACGACGCGGTGGCCGACCAGGCCCTCTCCGACGAGCTCACCCACGCTCCCGCGATCTCGTCGAAGGCCAGCCCCATCACCGGGCACGTCTACCGGCAGTCGCGCTCCGACCTCAACCGCGTGCAGAAGAGCCTCAAGTATGGCCAGTACCTCGAGATCCCCAGCGGCAAGAGGACCATCTTCGAGTCGCAGGCGCAGAAGAGGCGTCGGCGCAGCCTCGTCATCGCCTTCGCCGTCATCGTTGTCCTGCTGGCCGTCGTCGTCATCTGGAACATCGCCCACTAGCACGGCACCGCCTGGACCCGTGCCGGGAGAGGGGAATGCCATGAGAGCCTTCCTCAGAGAGTTTCGCGAGTTCATCGACCAGGGCAACATCATGGACATGGCCGTCGGCATCATCATCGGCGGCGCGTTCACCACGCTGGTCAAGGATCTCATCTCGGACATAATCAACCCCATCATCACCGCGGCCACGGGCGGGACCGGCGACACCTCGGGCTGGTCGATAGCCATCCCCGGCTCGAGCCAGGCCGTCGACTTCGGGGCGTTCATCTCCGCGCTCATCAACTTCGTGCTGGTGGCGCTCGTCGTCTTCCTGCTCCTGCGCTCCTACAACAGGGCGAAGAGGATGGCGGCCGACGCGGCTGCCAAGGCGGCCGCCCTCGCCTCCGAGAAGCTCGGGGTCGACGTGAGGCCGGAGGAGGAGAAGGGGCCGCGCACCTGCCCCTACTGCGGCCAGGAGCTCGCCGACGAGGCCATCCCGCTGCCCCCACTGCACCTCGATCCTGCCCAACGCCACGGCCGAGCAGGTTCGCGCCATGGAGGGCAAGGCCCCCTCGAAGGCCGCCGAGGCCTAGTCCCAGGGGTCCTCCTCGAAGAGGGGCTCCGGCCTGGGGCGGCGGTCCGAGTAGGGGTCGTAGCCGTCGTCGTCCTCGTTCTCGGCGCGGGCGAAGGCGGGGTCCTCCGCGGCCTTGCCCTCCTTGGGCGCGGCCTCGTCCTCGGCCTTCCGCGCGATGGGCCCATCGGTCATGCTCATGGCCCCCCTACTCCGTGAAGTTGTCGTAGTAGGCGAGGCGCTCGGCGAGGCTCAGGCCCGAGAGGCTCGAGCCGGCGCCGTCGAAGTGCGCCGACGGGGCGCACAGGACGGCGACGGAGGTCTGCCCGTTCGCGGATATGACGCTCACGGCCCACACGTACCCGTCGACCTTCGTGGTGCCGCAGGCGAACCGGTGGCCCGGACGAGGACGTCCCGGGCCCCGAGTAGCTGGCCTGGTCGCAATAGCTGTCGAGGGTGGGGTTGGAGAGGCCGCAGGCGGCGAGGCACCTCACGACGCAGGCCTCGTCGCACGAGGGGTTGGCGAAGGCGCCCGAGGCCTTCGCCTCGAGCCTCACGCCCTCGGCCTTCGATCCGGAGGCCATGACGTCCGAGCTGTCCCCGGAGTTCAGGTCCTTCCCATGGTGGTGCGACTCGGGAGAGCGGGTGAAGACGAGCTCCCCCACGTCGGACTTCGTCCAGCTCTCCTCCGCGTAGCCGCCGTAGTCGAAGCCATACGAGAGGGCCCATCCCTTCCAGGAGAGGTAGGCCGAGTCCGACCGTGGCGAGGCGCCCAGGTAGTCGGCGAGGTAGAGCTCGCTGCGCGCGCCGGGGGCGGAGACCGTCAGGGTGACGGTCGAGCCGGCGCCGAGCGTCGTGCCGGCCGTCGGGTCCGTGGACAGGACGGTGTAGGCATCCTGGTCGGACTCCTTCCACTCCGCCTTGGCCTCGTAGCCGGCCGCCTTGAGCGCGGCGGTGGCGTCGTCCTGCGACTTGCCCACGACGTCGGGCACCGTCGACGCCTGGGAGACGGTGAGGGTGACCGGGTCGGTCGACCCGAAGGCCTGTCCCTCGCCCGGATCGACCGAGAGGACCGTGTCGGCGGGCTCGTTCGAGGTCGCGTGCGCCACCTGCACGTTCGTGGCGCCCGCATCGGAGAGCGCCTTCTGCGCGTCGGCCAGCGACAGGCCCGTGACCTTGGGGATCGTCCGGGCGACGCTCACGGTGAGGGTCACGCTCGCATGGGCGGCCACGCGCGTGCCGGCTGCCGGGTCCTCTGCGAGGACGAGCTGCGTGGGGCTGTCCTGGGGGGAGCCCTCGACCGTGACGTCGAAGCCCGCCTGCTGGAGCTGGGCCTTGGCCGAGTCGCCGTTCTGGCCCACGACGTCGGGCACGACCGCGCCGCCCCACACGCCGGCGCGGTAGGTGGCGAAGGCGACCCCGCCGAGGACCGCCAGGGCGACGACGACCGCGACGAGCGCCGCCGCGGCCTTCCCCCTTCCCTTGGGGCCCTCCTCCGCCTTGGCCCCTGGTCGGGGTCGCCGTTCCCCTCGAGCGGGGGCCGCTCGGGCGAGGGGGGCCGGGAGGTCCGCTGCTGAGGCATCGCGGCGGGGATGACGTAGGTCTCGGCGAGGTCGCGGTCGAGGGTCGCCTGGGCCTCGTCGCTGCCGTCGTCGTCGAGGTCGTCGAGCCGTTCCGTCCTCGCGGCGGAGAGGTAGCTGGTCGCGGCGGGGCGAGGGGCGGCGACGGTCTCGTTGGAGCCCCGCGCCGGCCGATCGACCACGTCGGTCATGCCGTCGTCGATCAGGCTCGTGCGGCCCTCGGGACCGGCGATGGGCCTGGTCCTGTCGTCGAGGGGACGGGTCCTCCCGCCCTGGGCCCTCGCGATCGACGGGAGCTCGGCCCCGCATTCGCTGCAGGTCCTCGCGTCATCGGCGTTCTCGGCACCGCACTTGGGACAGAACATGGAAACCTCCTCGAAGGCCTACAGGCAGAAGCCGAAGACCACGCCGTAGGGGTCGGTGGACGAGAGCTTGACCACGGACGGGTCTCCGTCTGGGCCCACGTGGCGGAAGTGGTCGGACACGCTTGCCGAGGGCGAGCGCAGGCACCAGGTGCCCGCGACCCCATTGGCGTCGGCGAGCGCGAGGTAGGGGTTCGCCTCCGCGGAGTCGATGCCCTTCTCGGAGAAGCACTGGTACTGCGTTCCCCTCGGCGTTGAGCACCGCGTTGTAGAGCGAGGAGTTCGAGGCGTCGGAGTCCCACGTCCAGGAGACGTCGCCCGACACCTCCTTCTCGGAGAGGAGCCAGAGCTTGTCGGAGGTCTTGGTCACGCTCGAGGCCGAGGTGGTCTTCCCCACGTTGTTGGTGAGCTTGCCCACCGAGACCACGACGCCCTGGAGGTCGCTCGGGAGCTCGGCCGCGACCGTGCCCGCGAGCCAGCTCCGCATGGCGCATCCCTGCCACCCGCCGGCGTTGGAGTCGGTCGTCGTCATGGCGTGGGTCGTGACGATCTGTGAGGTGACGAAGGTGATGCCCGCCTTGCCCGAGCCGTCCGCGAGGTCGTCGTGGTATATGCCTGCCACCCGCACGCCGACCGACGTCCCGTCGGAGAGCTTCACCTGCTTGGTGGATGTGGCGACCGTCCCGTCTGCATTCAGGAGGTTGTACTGCCTGGCCACCTTCCTGGCGGCATCCGCGCCGCCCGACTGCTCGATCCTCTTCGCGATCTTGGCGAGGTCTGCCCAGGAGTAGCTGGAGAGGGAGGTCTGGACGGCGACGTCACCCGTCGTCGCCGACGACGAGGCCGCGGCGCTCGCGGCCCCCGAGGATGCAGACGAGCTGCTCGGGGCCTGGACGGTCGGCGCCTCGGCCGCCTTCATGAGCCCGAACCCGCCCGTCACGAGGAAGGCGACGAGGAGGGCGACGATGGCGAGGGCGACGAGGAAGACCGCGACGAGGGGACGGCTCTGGTCGTCGCCGGGCCTGGTGGGGCGATGGACGCCACGAACTGGGACGTAGGGCCCCTGGACCGGCGCGGCGACGGGGGCCATGGGCGTGGTCGCGTCCCTCGCGACCGCGGCGCCGCAGTGGGTGCAGAACGAGGCCCCCTCGACGAGCGGCTGCCCGCAGGCGGGGCAGTTCGCAGGCGACGTCCCGGCGGGCTCCGGCTCGCGGTCGAGCGGCGTGCCGCAATAGACGCAGAAGCGCGCGCCGCCCTCGTTCTCCCTGCCGCAGTTGATGCAGAACATCGCGACCGCTCCCCTATCCGTCGTAGCCGCTCTCCTGCGGCCATGATAGACGAAAAGGCCCCCGCACATCCCTCGTGCGGGGGCCTTGGCAGCCAGGTGGCAAGCGCCTACTCCATCTCGTCCGGCTCGATGGGCTCGGCGGCAGACCCGCTCGCCTCGGCGGCGACGGCGTCGGCCGCGCGCCGGCGGCTCTCCTGCGAGGCCTCCTCGTCGCGGGAGGCGACGAAGTGGTTGTCGTCGTCGATGTCGATCCTCGCGGTGTCCCCCTCGCAGACGTCGCCGGAGATGATGAGGTTGGCCACGTTGTCGACCACCTGGCGCTGGATGAGCCTCTTGAGAGGCCGGGCACCATAGACCGGGTCGAGGCCGTCAAGGGCGAGGGCCTGCACCGCGGCAGGGGTGAGCTCGAGCGAGATGCGCTCCCTGGCCAGGCGCTCGCGCACGTCCGCGAGCTGGATGTCGACGATTCCCTCGATGTCGTCGAGGGCGAGCGGGTGGAAGACCACCACGTCGTCGATGCGGTTCAGGAACTCGGGCTTGAAGGTGGCGCGCAGGGCGTCGTTGACCTGCTTCTGCACCTCGTCGGGATCCTCGGCGAGGTTGGCCGCCGCGATGAACTGGCTTCCCACGTTGCTGGTCATGATGATGATCGTGTTCTTGAAGCTCACGACCCTGCCCTGGCCGTCGGTGAGCCGCCCGTCGTCGAGCACCTGCAGCAGGATGTTGAAGACGTCCGGATGGGCCTTCTCCATCTCGTCGAGCAGGATCACGCTGTAGGGGCGACGCCGCACCGCCTCGGTGAGCTGGCCCCCCTCGTCGTAGCCCACGTATCCGGGAGGCGCGCCGATGAGGCGCTGCACGGAGAACTTCTCCATGTACTCGGACATGTCGATGCGCACCAGGGCGCGCTCGTCGTCGAACAGGCACTCGGCGAGCGCCTTGGCGAGCTCGGTCTTGCCCACGCCGGTGGGCCCGAGGAAGAAGAAGCTGCCGATGGGCCGGTCGGGGTCGGAGAGCCCGGCGCGGGAGCGCCTCACGGCGGCGGCGACCGCCGACACGGCCTCGTTCTGGCCGATCACGCGCTTGTGGAGCTCGTCCTCGAGGTTCTTGAGCTTGTCCATCTCGCCCTGCATCATCTTCGACACGGGCACGCCGGTCCATGCGGAGACGACCTCGGCGATCTCCTCGCTCGTGACCTCCTCCTTGAGGACGCCGCCCTCCTCCTGCTTGGCCGAGAGCTCGGCCTCGGCGGCGTCATAGGCGGCCTGGAGCGCCGGGATGGTGGAGTAGCGCAGCTCGGAGGCCTTCCCGAGGTCGCCCTCGCGCGTCGCGCGCTCCTCGGCCCCCTTTGCGTCGTCGATCTTGCCCTTGAGCTCCTGGACGTGGTCGATCGCGCCCTTCTCGTTCTGCCACTTGGCCTTCATGCCGTCGAGCCTCTCGCGGGTGTTCGCGATCTCCTTGCGCAGGGTCGCGAGGCGCTCCCTGGAGGCCTCGTCCTCCTCCTTCATGAGGGCCTGCTCCTCGATCTGCATCTGGGTGAGCTGGCGGTCGACCGCGTCGATGTCGGCGGGCATGGAGTCGAGCTCCATGCGCAGGCGGCTCGCGGCCTCGTCGACCAGGTCGATGGCCTTGTCGGGGAGGAAGCGGTCGGAGATGTAGCGGTTCGAGAGGTCCGCGGCCGAGACGAGCGCGGCGTCGGTGATGCGCACGCCGTGGTGGATCTCGTACTTCTCCTTGAGGCCGCGCAGGATCGAGATGGTGTCCTCGACCGTGGGCTCGGAGACCAGCACCGTCTGGAAGCGGCGGGCCAGGGCGGCGTCCTTCTCGATGTACTTGCGGTACTCGTCGAGCGTGGTGGCGCCGATGGCATGGAGCTCGCCGCGCGCGAGGGCCGGCTTCAGGATGTTGCCAGCGTCCATGGATCCCTCGGTGGCACCGGCGCCCACGATGGTGTGGAGCTCGTCGATGAACAGGATCACGCGGCCGTCGGACTTCTGGACCTCCTTGAGCACGCTCTTGAGGCGGTCCTCGAACTCGCCCCTGTACTTGGCGCCGGCGACGAGCGCGCTCATGTCGAGCTCGATGATGTCGTGGTCCTTGATCGAGGAGGGGACGTCGCCGGCGACGATGCGCTCGGCCAGCCCCTCGACGATGGCCGTCTTGCCGACGCCGGGCTCGCCGATGAGCACGGGGTTGTTCTTCGTGCGGCGGGAGAGCACCTGGATGGTGCGACGGATCTCCTCGACGCGGCCGATGACGGGGTCGAGCTTGCCCTGGCGGGCGAGGTCGGTCACGTTGCGGCCGTACTGCTCGAGGGCCTTGAACTGGGTCTTCGCCTCGGGCGAGGTCACGTGCTCGTCGCCGCGCAGGTCGGCGTAGGCCTCCTGCACGCGCTTCGAGGTGAGGCCCGCCGCGGAGAGGGTGCTTCCCGCGGCTCCCTTGTCGTCGCAGAGCGCGCACAGCAGGTGCTCGCTCGTCACATAGGAGTCGCCCATCTTGCTCGCGAGCTTCTCGGCGGCGTCGATGACCTTGACGTACTCGTTCGAGAGCCCCACCTGGGTGACCCCCGAGACCTTCGGCGCACGCTTGATGGCATCCTCCACCTGCGAGGCGATCGCCTTGGGGTCTGCCCCCACGCGCTCGACGATCGCGCCCAGGTTGCGCTCGCCCGAGTCGAGCAGTGCCTTCAGGAGGTGAATCGGCTCGACGGCACCGGCCTCGGCGTCGCTCGCGATGCCGATGGATGCCTGCAGGGCCTCTTGGGCCGTCACGGCCATCTTGTCCAGTCTCATAAGCCCCTCCTTGGATCTTGGTATGAGTCATGGGATATTGTTCCCCGCAGGATGGGGGCTATACCATAATCTAAGTGTCTACAAATTAGATTTTCTCAGTCGAGTATCGCAAGCCTACGAAATGCCCCCTGCGGAGACATGCGATCAGTACCACAGCCGATCCAAGACGAGCTGCGGTTTTGTCCCGCGAGAAGCCGCCCCACTCGCACTTTTGTGGTACTGGTCGCATTTCCGAGCCGCAGGCCGCACGTCGTGAGCCCGTGCCGTCCCGACGCCCTACTCCCCCCTCGGCCCGCCGCCGAGCAGCCCCTTCATGACCTTCTCGGGGCTCATCCCGTCATAGGGGGCGAGCGCCGTGATGCGCTCCCTCATGTGCATCTCGTGCACCTCGTCCTCGAGCTCGCGCAGGCGCAGGCGCAGCCCGTCGATCTCCTCGTCGCGCGCCTCGGCGCGCTCCTGCATGTCCAGGATGCGCACGACGCCGGCCAGGTTGATTCCCTCGTCGGTGAGGCGGGAGATGAGGTTCAGGCGGTCGATGTCCGCCTGCGAGTAGAGGCGCGTGTTGCCGCGCGAGCGCCCCGGGTTCACGAGGCCCTTCTGCTCGTAGACGCGGAGCGTCTGGGGGTGCATCCCCGTGAGCTCCGAGGCCACGCTGATCATGTAGAGCGGCTGGTCGCGGTCGGCCTGCCCCTTCGGTGCGGTCATGGGCTCCTCCTAGCGGGCGTAGCGCTCGACGTCCTTGCGATAGTCGCGCGAGTCGGCCGACCTCAGCGACTCGAGCGCGTCCCTCTCCTTCTGGGTGAGGCGCGTGGGCACCTCGACCTTGATCCTCACGAGCAGGGCCCCCTTGGAGCCCTTGCGCTTCACGTTGGGCGCGCCCAGGTCGCGGAAGCGGAAGGTCTTGCCGTCCTGCGTGCCCGCCGGCACCTTGAGGCGCACGGTCTTGCCCTCGGGCGTCGGGACGTCGACGGTGCATCCCAGCGCGGCCTCCCACGCCGAGAGGGGCAGGTCCATGCGGACGTCGGCCCCGTCGCGCTTGAAGAGCGGGTGCTCGGCGACGTGCGTGGTGATCACGAGGTCGCCCCTCGCGCCCCCGTTCGCGCCCTCCTCGCCGCGGCCGCGGTAGCGGAGCTTGCCACCGTCCACCGCGCCCGCGGGGATCTTGACCGTGAGCGTCTGCTCCTGGCCGGTGGAGGGGATCGTGAAGGTGACCTGGCGCGTGGCCCCCGTGAAGGCCTCGTCGGCCGAGACCTCGATCGTCATCGTGAGGTCGGAGCCCTTCTGCTGGCGCTGCGCGCGGGCGCCGCCCATGCCGCCGCCGAAGATGCTCGAGAAGTCGAACCCGCCGAACGAGCCGTCGCCGCCCTTCATCCCCGAGAAGATGTCGGACCAGTCGCCGTCCACGTTCGTGGTGTAGGTGGTGTAGCCGCGGTCGCGCCCTCCCGAGCCGCCGAAGTCCGCGCCGGGGATGCCGCCGAACATCAGCAGCTGGTCGTACTCCTTGCGCTTGTCGGGGTTCGAGAGGGTCTCGTAGGCCTCGCTGACCTCCTTGAACTTCTGCTCGTCGCCGCCGGCGTCTGGATGGTACTTCTGGGCCAGCTTGCGGAACGACTTCTTGATGTCGTCTGCCGAGGCGTCGCGCTTCACGCCGAGCACGTCATAGTAGCTTCTCTTCCCCATCGTGCGCCTCGCCTCCCTCTGCTTCTATGACACCGGGCCCAACGTGGGGCCCGGATGTCGAGACTCTCTATTCCTTCGCGTCGCCCCTGCCTTTGGACGGATCCGGGTCCGTCCCGTCGGAGGGCCTCCCCTCCTGCGTCTCGGGGGGCCGGGCCTCCCCGCCGAAGGTGACCGTCACCATGGCGGGGCGGATGACCTTGCCCCCCATGCGATAGCCTGGCTGGTAGACGTCGGCCACCGTGTCCGCGTAGGCGTCGTGGTCCTCGACGCGGCCCACCGCCTGGTGCAGGAGGGGCTCGAAGGCCTCCCCTGCAGGGCTGATGACCTCGACGCCCTCCCTGCCGAGCGTGTCGAGGAGCTTCGAGTGCACCGCGCTCATGCCGTCGACGAACTGGCGGAGGTTCTCGTCCCCCTCGGCAGCCTTGGAGGAGTGCTCGATGGCGCGCTCCATGTCGTCGATGATGGGAAGCAGGCTCGTGACCAGCTTCTCCGTGGCGCGCTCGCGCTCTGCGACGCGCTCCTGCGAGGTGCGGCGGCGGTAGTTGTCCCAATCCGCCTGGAGGCGCGTGACGCGGTCTGCGGCACCCGTCGCCTCGGCCTTGGCGGCCTCGAGCTCCTGGCCCTTCTTCGCGAGCTTCATCTCGAGGTAGTCCCGCTCCTCGCGCAGGCGGTTGACGTCGTCCTTGAGGTCCTGGTCGGCGGCCTGCTCGCCCGCCTTGATGGCGGCCTCGACCTTCGCCGCCTCCTCGTCGACCGGATCGGGGGATGCCGGGTTGCCTGCAGGCTCGTATTCGGCGTCGGCCACGGAGTCGTCGGTGTCGATGGGTACCTTCATGTCTTCTCCCTCATGCCTCGCTCCGGGAGCGGCCTTGCCGGCCGCTCCCCTCGCGAAGCCCGGATGCTTCCTGTCCTTGCGAGACATGCCGGTCGCCCCTACTCGTCCTTCTTGTCGTCGACGACCTCGTAGTCGGCGTCGACGACGTCATCGGCGGAGCCGGGCTGAGCGCCCGCGGCCCCTGCGGCACCAGCGGCGCCCGCGCCGCTGGAGGCCTGCGCGTCGACGTTGGAGTAGACGACCTCGGCGAGCTTGTGGCCCGCCTCCTGGAGCTTGTCGCCCGCGGCCTTGATGGCGTCGACGTCCGTGCCCTCGAGCGCCTTCTTGGCCTCGGCGACGGCGTCCTCCGCCTGCTTCCTCATGTCGGCGGGGACCTTGTCGCCCAGGTCCTTGAGCGTCTCCTCGGTGGAGTAGGCGAGGCTGTCGGTCTGGTTGCGGACCTCGATCTCGTCCTTCTTGGACTTGTCCTCCTCGGCGTGGCTCTCGGCGTCCTTGACCATGCGGTCGACCTCGTCGTCGGAGAGCGCGGTGGAGCCGGAGATGGTGATCTGCTGCTGCTTGCCGGTGCCAAGGTCCTTGGCCGAGACCTTCACGATGCCGTTGGCGTCGATGTCGAAGCTGACCTCGATCTTGGGCGTGCCGCGACGTGCCGCGGGGATGCCGGTGAGCTGGAACTTGCCGAGCGACTTGTTGTCGCGCGCCATCTCGCGCTCGCCCTGCAGGACGTTGATCTCGACGGAGGTCTGGTTGTCGGCCGCCGTGGAGTAGACGTCCGTCTTGGACGTGGGGATCGTGGTGTTGCGGTCGATCATCTTGGTCATGACGCCGCCCATGGTCTCGACGCCCAGGGACAGAGGCGTGACGTCGAGGAGCAGGATGCCCTGGACGTCGCCGGTGAGGACGCCGCCCTGGACGGCAGCGCCGTCGGCCACGACCTCGTCGGGGTTCACGGACATGTTGGGCTGCTTGCCGGTCATGGTCTTCACGAGGTCCTGGACGGCGGGCATGCGGGTGGAGCCGCCGACGAGGATGACCTCGGAGAGGTCGGAGAGCTGCATGTTGGCGTCGTGCAGGGCCTTGGTGACGGGCTGCTTGCAGCGGTCGAGCAGATCGCGCGTGATGCGCTCGAACTCGGCGCGCGTGAGCGTGTAGTCGAGGTGCTTGGGGCCCGAGGCGTCGGCCGTGATGAACGGGAGGTTCACCTGGGCCTGCTGCGCGGAGGAGAGCTCCTTCTTGGCGTTCTCGGCGGCCTCCTTGAGGCGCTGCAGGGCCATCGGGTCACGGCGCAGGTCGATGCCGTTGTCCTTCTGGAACTTGTCGGCCAGCCAGTCGATCACGCGCTGGTCCCAGTCGTCGCCGCCGAGGTGGTTGTCGCCGTTGGTGGCGAGGACCTCGAAGACGCCGTCCGCGAGGTCGAGCAGGGACACGTCGAACGTGCCGCCGCCGAGGTCGAAGACGAGGATCTTCTGCTCGGAGCCCTTCTTGTCGAGGCCGTAGGCGAGCGCCGCGGCCGTGGGCTCGTTCACGATGCGCTGGACGTTGAGGCCGGCGATCTTGCCGGCGTCCTTGGTGGCCTGGCGCTGGGAGTCGTTGAAGTAGGCGGGGACGGTGATGACGGCGTCGGTGACGGGCTCGCCGAGGTACTTCTCGGCGTCGGCCTTCATCTTGCCCAGGATCATGGCGCTGATCTGCTCGGGGGTGAAGTCCTCGCCCTCGATGTTGACGACGGCGCGGCCGTCCTTGCCCCCGCGCACGGAGTACGGGACGGTCTTGAGCTCGCTCTCGACCTCGTTGATCTTGCGGCCCATGAAGCGCTTGATGGAGAAGATGGTGTTCTTGGGGTTGGTGACGGCCTGGTTCTTCGCGGCCTTGCCCACGATGCGGTCGCCGTCGGGACGGAAGCCCACGACGGACGGGGTGGTGCGGTCGCCCTCGGCGTTCACGATGATGGTGGGCTCGCCGCCCTCGAGAACGGCCATCGCGGAGTTGGTGGTGCCCAGGTCGATGCCGAGAATCTTGTTGCCCATGGCTGTTGGTTCCTTCCTGTCTTGGTGCGCCGCGTGCCCTCGGCACGTGCGTTGCCGTGCTGTACGGTCCTATTTATTACCGCGCAATCGAATCCTATACATAATCTAAGCGTGATTGTAATAGATTTTCTCGTTCTCCATAACTTAGGGAGACTTCTCTTTTCAATTGCCGGGGGAACGGGGCCGCCCCAATCCCGCGAGCGGCCGCTCAGCCCGCCCCAACGGGCCGAAATAGCCCTTGCATCGAACGCGACTCCTGCTATCCTCGCCATATAGTTGCTCTCGGGGCCGATAATCCCACCCTAGAGCAGGTAATTCAGCCTTCTACGAGAGGAAGCCACCATGTCCCATCCAGTCATCAACACCGACGAGTGCGTGTCCTGCGGAGCCTGCGTCGAGGCTTGCCCTGCTGACGTTCTCGAGCTCGGCGACGAGGCCGTCGAGATCTCCGACGCCGATTCCTGCGTGGGCTGCGGCGCCTGCATGGACGCCTGCCCCACCGGCGCCATCTCCGAGATCGCCGACGAGTAGTCCGCACGCCAGCACGACTTCTCGCGAGCCGGGGTCAGGCATGAGCCTGACCCCGGCTTTTTGTGCCGAGATGAAGGATAGGTCGAGTCCGCGCGTAGAGAAGGCCTAGAGGTTGTCGATGGCGTACTGCGCCTCGTCGGCCGTGAAGCCCTCGAGGGATGACGTGAGCTGATCGTAGATGGCCGACTTGCTCATGCTCATGGTCTTCTGGTAGCTCTGGGCCTTGGCCAGGGCATTGGCGTTCCAGTCCGCCTGGACGTTGTCGACGGCGTACTGTGCCGCGTCCGCGTCGAAGCCCTCGATGGATGACGTGAGCTGGTTGTAGATGCCCTGCTTGCTCATGTGCATGGTCTTGGCGTACGAGGTGGCCTTGGTGAGGGCGTTCTTGTATTCCGTGGAGACCTGGGGAGTCTGGGCGGCTACCGATGACGCCGCCTCCGTAGAAGCAACGGAAGAGGCGGCCTGCGTCGAGGCGGCGGCGGATGCCGCGGCAGAGGTTGCCTGAGTGGTTGTGGAGCTCTTTGACTTGCCCATCGAGCCAATCACCCCAAGGACGATAAAGACGCCGAAAATAATGCCGATGACCTTCAGGACCTTGTGTCCGCCCTTTTCCTTTGCCATGGGTTCCCCTTCCGCCTTCCCCGCAGCCGAATGCCGCGATTCCTGGTGATGATGCTAGAAATCGCAGGAAATAGACTCATTAGCTGGCAGCTGAATCGCGGCGAACGGTCCCGCCCGAGTGGCCTGGGCGGCGCATGGCCGTCTAGGCCCTTTCAGCTGGCAGCTAACGACGCGGCGGACACGGAAGCCTATGTTTCACCCAACGGCGGGGAAAGGCCCCGCAAGCATGAATGGGGGATTGAAGATGTCTGACAGCGAGCCATCGGTCCATATGGCACCAGGGGACAAGGCAGGCAAGCGCAAGCTGAACGTCTACCTGCTCATCGCACTCATCATCGGAGTCATCTATCTGATCTACTCGATCTCCTATTGGGGCGGGGCGAACTCCGGCCAAGGTACCAGCTCGGCCCAGGCGGGCGCCGCGATAGCGACGATGCTCGTCTTCCCGCACCTGGTGGTGACCGCCATCGCCGTGATCTTCAACGCCCTTGCGCTCTTCATGCGCAAGCCAGCGTTCGCCCTGGTGGCCGGCATTCTATACGCGGTCGCCATGGCGCTGTTCATCGTGTACTTCTTCTTCGTCATCGCCGAGATGATCCTCTCGTTCGTCGGCTACTCCCAACTCAAGAAGCAGGTCTGAGCAGAGTAGTCGGCCATCTGCGGCAATCGCGAGGCACCCCCGGCGGCATCGGCGGCCGGGGGTGCCTTTGCGTTAGTCGTCAACGGCACCGCGGCGGGTGGCACCGCCATCGCAGATGGTGGCCTCCCCGAGGCTCCACAGGAGGTCGTCGCAGGCGACGAGCGTGAGACGCCGCTCGAGGCAGAAGGCGATCACCACGTCGCGACGACATCCGGAGGAGAGGGGGTTGGTCCCTCCCCTCTCGAGCAGCTCGCTCGCCTCGGACCTTCTGAGCCCCATGCCAAAGGCGAGCTGGAGAAGCTTGTCCCGAGACGCGCGGCGCGTTCCGGCGATGATCTGGTAGGCAAAGGTCTGGTTGAGGCGAGACCCCCTGATCACGACGTTTCGGGCAAGGCCCCTTCTCTCCAGGCTGCCTCGAATCCATTCGGAGAGGGTTGGGTCCGGGCTCGACATGTCGGCGAGCGCCTGCTCGAGACTGCCCGCGCCCTTGTCCATGAAGTCCCACTCGTCGGCCATGCCCGCCTCCCCGGGCATCAATAATGTCCGCAAAGAGGCGGGGATTCATCAGCTGGGAGCTAACAGGGAAAACGGGTCATGACGTTGGCCCGAGGACTTCCTGGCAGAAGAGAACGACGACGCACATCGCCAGGAGGCCGACGCCTGCGGCGATCGCGGTGCGTCTCAGGGCATGGGCCCATGGGTGCTCGTCGGCGGAATACCTGCCCCGCCGCAGGCTCGCCTGACAGAGCTCGATGCCTGGGATGGCACACCAGGCCACGACCAGGACGGTCGCAAAGAGTCGGTACATGACGACACCCGATGCCGTGAGCGTCGGGTTGTTCGGAGACACCCCGGCAACTGCGAAGACGACACCCCACGCGGCCGCGGCGACGCCGATTGCCCAGGCCACGGCCTTCTGTCGGGTGGTGGGACGGGCCTCCTGCCGGTCTTGAGCGGCGGGCACGGGAAGCGCCTTGCCGGGGTCGAGCGCCTCCTTGGCGGCCGCCGCGAGGGACTCGGCCGTCTGGTAGCGCGCGCTCGGCTCGAGGTCGCACGCGCGCTCGATCACCTGGGCGAGGGGGCGTGGCACCTGCGCGGAATCGGCCATCCCCCGCTCGAACCCCTGCTCGCCGACGTGCCTGCCCGTGAGCATGAAGGCGAGCAGGCACCCGAGTGAGTAGACGTCGGAGCGGGCGTCGGTCTGGGCGAAGCCGAACTGCTCGGGGGCGGAGAAGCCCATGGTTCCGAGCTGGACGGTGTCATGGCGGGCCCCGTCCTCGTGCACGCGGGCGATGCCCAGGTCTATGAGGTGCGCGCCGTCCGGGGCGAGGATGACGTTGGGGGGCGTGATGTCACGATGCACGATGCCGTGCCGATGGAGTTCTCCGGCCGCCTGGCAGACGTCCGCGAGGATGCCCACCGCCTCCGCAGGTGTCAGGCGTCGTCTCTGACCGACCCACTCGGCCAGGGACGCGCCGGGGACGTAGTCGCACACGACCACGAAGGCATCGGGAAGGCGGTAGGTCTCGATGACGCGCGGCAGGCGCGGCTCCTCGATCGTGGAGACCTCCTCCCAGGCCGCGGCATTCGCGAGCTCGAGGGGGATGCGCTTCCTCACGTACGGCCCAGCCGAGCCGCACATGACCAGCTCGGTGAGGCCGGACGGGTGGTCGGCCAGCACGCGCGTGACGGAGTAGGCGTCGTCCCTCTCTATCGAGGAGAGCGTCTCCGCCTCGCCTGGCGGGGCGGGAGGGGTCATGTCACTCCCCCGCGGCGAGGAGCGTCTCCTCGCCGAGCTCGTAGAGCTTGTCGTCGCACCGCTCGCGCGTCATGCCGTGCTCGACGCAGAAGATGATGATGGCGTCGCGCCGCTTCTTGCACCACAGCTCGGAGACGCCCGCATGGCGGAGGAGCCGCTGCGTCTCGCGCAGGGTGCAGCCCAGCCCGAACGAGAGCATGATCGCGTTGTCGCGCCCGGGATGCCGCGTCCCCTGGAAGACCTGGTAGCAGAAGGTCGAGTTGAGCCCGGAGGCGCGGATGACCTGCGCGCGCGTGAGGTGGTGCTCGTCGAGGAGCCGCTTGAGGTAGTCGGTCAGGGTCGTGTCGAGCGTCACGGTGCCGGAGAGGTATGCCTCGGGGCTCCTGCTTGCGAGCAGCCTCTCGAGCAGCTCGTCCGTGAGCGGCTCGTCGTCCGCATCCGCGGGCCTGGCATTCGTCTGGGCCACGCCGTCCCCTCTCGTCGCATCTCGCCAAGCACGATTCTACGACAAGAGCCGGGCGGCGATCGGGCGCCTACAGCGTGCGGAGGGCATCCACCAGGGACACCTTGCCCGCAGACACGTCGGCCGTCTGCTTGATCACCCGGGCGGGCACGCCAGCGACCACGGCGCCGGCAGGCACGTCGTCGACGACCACCGCGCCGGCCGCGACCACCGCGCCCCTGCCCACGCGCACCCCCTCGAGCACCACGGCGTTGGCCCCCACGAGCACGTCGTCCTCGACGATGACGGGCGTTGCGCTCGCCGGCTCGACCACGCCCGCGAGAACGGCACCCGCGCCGATGTGGGCATGCTTGCCCACGGTGGCGCGACCGCCCAGGACGGCGCCCATGTCGATCATGGTGCCCTCGCCTATCCTGGCGCCGATGTTGATGACGGCACCCATCATGATGACGGCGCTGTCGCCTATCTCGACATGATCGCGGATGATGGCGCCCGGCTCGATGCGCGCCCGGATGCCACGCGTGTCGAGGAGCGGGACGGCGGAGTTCCTCGCCTCGACGTCGACGACCATGTCGGCGATGTCACCGGCACGAGCCTTGAGCACGGGCTCGATGTCGGCCCAGTCGCCCACCAGGATGGCGCTCGGACCGCAGTCGAAGCAATGGGCTCCCGGCACCCGGAACCGCACCGTCGCGTCGCGCTTGGCTATGGTCACGCGCACCGGCGTGGCCTTCTCGGCGTTGGCGATGAAGTCGATGATCTCCTGGGCGGTCATCTCGCGTTCCTGGCTCATGATTCCTCCCCCTTCGACCCCTCGAAGAGAAGGTCGGCGAATTGGTAGCGGCCGGGCGCGCGTCCCTCGAGAAGCTCGACGGCATGGACCGCGCCCACGACGAAGATCTGGCGGCTCTCGGCCACGTGCGCGAACGAGAGCTGCTCGGCCTCGCCGTAGAAGGCGACCTCGTGAATGCCCGCCACGGTTCCGCCGCGCACGGAGCTGAGGCCGATCTCGTGGTCGCTCCGCGGCTGCATGCCGCTTCTCCCGCAGACGCGCTCGAGCCTGTGGCCGGGGTCGACGGCGTCGGCCAGCGAGAGCGCGGTGCCGCTCGGGGCGTCGGCCTTCCTGTTGTGGTGGCGCTCGACGATCTCGCAGTCCCACCCCTCGAGCACGCCCGAGACCAGCGAGAGGGCCCGCGAGAGCGCGGCGATGCCCACCGAGTAGTTCGAGCTCCACATCACGGGCACGTGCTGCGCCAGCTCGTCCAGGGCGGCCTGGCGAACCTCGTCGAGGCCGGTGGTGCCGCTCACGAGGGTGGCGCCCGTCTCGCGCACGAAGGGCAGCAGCCAGTCGTGGGCCGCCGGCGCCGAGAAGTCGATCACGACGTCGGGCGTCCTGTCCCCCACGAGGCCGTCGGCGCGCGACTCCTCGCCGACGCCGATGACGTCGACCACGTCCCAGCCCCTCTCCCTGCAGGCGGAGGCGACGAGCTGGCCCATGCGCCCCGCCCCGCAGACGAGGACCCTCCTGGCGCCGCTCATCGGACGCTCTCCCGCGTGACGCCCGCGGCGGCCAGCGCCTTGCGGACGACCTCGGCATGCTCGGGCGTGGGCTCGCACATGGGCAGGTGGTAGCCGCCGACGCCGAAGCCCAGCTGGCGCATGGCCTCCTTCACGGGGATGGGGTTCACCTCGCAGAACAGGGCGTGGATGAGGTCGAGGTACTTGACCTGCAGCCAGGCGGCCTGGTCAACGTCGCCCGCGAGGTAGCTCGCGACCATGTCGTGCATCTGGTCGGGGATGATGTTGGCCGCCACCGAGATGACGCCCGAGCCCCCCATCGAGAGGATGGGCACCACGATGTCGTCGTTGCCGGAGTAGATGGCGAAGTCGTCGCTGGCGAGGTGGGCGATCGAGCAGGCGTAGGCCATGCTGCCCGAGGCCTCCTTGATGGCCTTGACCGTGGGGACCTGCACGAGCTCCTCGAGCACGGGCACCGAGATGGCGCAGCCCGTGCGGCTCGGGACGTTGTAGAGGATGAGGTCGAGGTCGCTCGCCTCGGCGATGGCCTCGAAGTGCTTGGCCATGCCCAGCTCGGAGGCCTTGTTGTAGTACGGGGTGATCACGAGCGCCCTCTCGGCGCCCTCGGCCTCGTAGCGCTTGCACTTCTCCACCGACTCCTGCGTGGAGTTGGATCCCGCCGAGAAGATCAGCGGGATGCGCCCGGCGCCTTCTCGACGCAGTACTTGACGACCTCGTCGTCCTCGTTGTGGGACAGCGTCGAGCTCTCGCCCGTGGTGCCGAGGATGAGGACGCCGTCGGTCTTGTGGGCGACGTGGAACTCGAGCAGCTCGCCGAGCATGTCGAAGTTCACCTTGCCGTCCTCGGCGAACGGCGTGACCAGAGCGACGATAGACCCTTGGATGTTCTTCATCGGAACCATTCTCCTCTCATGATGCGGGTCGCCCCGCCCGTCATGTACACCTCTCCTGACCCGTCGATGTCGATGTGGAGCTCGCCTCCGGGCACCGTGACGTCGACGCTGGCGTCGGCCAGCCCCTTGCGGTGCGCGACCACCGCGGCGGCGCACACCCCCGTGCCGCACGCGAGCGTGGGCCCCACCCCGCGCTCGAACGTGCGCACGAGCAGCCGTTTTCGGTTCACGGGCTGGACGAAGTTGACGTTGGTCCGCCGCGGGAAGAGGGGATGGGAGCACACCTCGCGGCCCAGGCCCATGTTGGCGTCGTCGAAGGCGTCGCCCGTGAGCACGACCGTGTGGTCCGTGGCCATGAAGAGGCTGGTCACGGTCACCTGGCGGCCGTCCCCCAGACCGATCCCCTCGTCGATGACGGCATCTTCCCGCCCGGCGATGCCGAGCGCTGCGGGAGACCAGTCGGGCCTGCCCATGTCGACGCGCACGCGGAAGGGGTCGTCGGAGACGCGCTCGACCACCTTCGTGCCTGCGAGCGTCTCGACCGGGAGGGAGAGGCCCGTGGACATGCCCTCGTCGAAGAGGTAGGCGGCCAGGCAGCGGATGCCGTTGCCGCACATGGGCGCCACCGAGCCGTCCGCGTTGTGGTAGTGCATCCAGACGGGGCCCGTGCCACCGGCGGCCTCGCCGCCGGCCAGGATCGCGCCGTCGGCGCCGATGCCCATGTGACGGTCGCAGACGGCGGCGGCGAAGGCGGCGGCGTCGAGCCCCGCCCCGAGGACGTCTGCCTCGCGGGCGAGGACGAAGTCGTTGCCCGCCCCCTGGTACTTGGCAACGGAGATGCTCATGCACGACCTTCCTTCCTGGCGTCGAGGGGCTCCGTGCCAGACCAGTCGACGCGGGAGAGCGCCGAGAAGAGGCCGACCCCGCGGACGAGGAGCCCCTCGTCGAAGTCGAAGGTGTCGGAGTGGAGCCCCACGCCTGGGGTCCCCGTCCCCAGGAAGAAGAAGACGGCGGGGACATGCTGCTGGTAGAAGGCGAAGTCCTCGGCGATCATGGAGGGCTCGTCGCGCCGCTCGACCCAAGGGAGCTCGCGGAGCACGCGCTCGGTGAGGCCCTGCCGGGTTGATGACGGCGGGGTAGCTGGAGTCGAAGCTCAGCTCGGCCGAGAGGCCCCTCGACGCCGGCCGTCTCCTCCGCGAGCACGCGCTCGATACCCGGCGGTGAGGCGCGCGCGGCTCTCCGGGCGGAAGGTGCGCATGGTCGGCCTCGATCCGGGCACTCCCCGCGACCGACGTTCCTGATGGTGCCGGCGACGAGGTGCCCCACGTTCACGACGCAGGGCTCGCCCAGGGCGCGCTCGTCCCTCGGCCAGCTCGCCGACGCGGCAGGCGATGCGGCAGGCGGGGGCGAGCGCGTCGACCCCCTCGTCCTGGTGGGCGGCGTGCGCGGCCTTGCCGGAGACGTCGATGTCGAACTCGCCGCAGCTCGCGAGGAACGGGCCCACGCGGGTCTCGACGTGGCCCGGCCGCGAGGTCGGGCCAGAGGTGGCAGGCCGAAGAGGGCCCTCACGCCGTGGCGCTCGAGGATGCCGCTCTCGCACACCAGCTCGCCGCCCCCCGGGCCCTCCTCCGCAGGCTGGAATACGAGGAGCACGTTCTGGGGAAGGCCCTCGGCGCGCGACAGCTGGCGGGCCATCTCGAGCATGATCGGCCATGTGGCCGTCGTGCCCGCAGGCGTGCATGCTGCCGGGAATCTCGCTCGCGAAGTCGCGGCCCGTGGCCTCGCTCACCGGGAGGGCGTCCATGTCGCAGCGGAAGCCCACCGAGGAGGGCTGCCCGAAGTCGAAGAAGGCGGTGACGCAGCTCCTGCAGGGACGCTCCACCACGCAGGGGAGCCCGACGAGGGCCGCCTCGACGTAGGCGATGGTGCGGGGCAGGTCGAACGATATCTCGGGGATGCGATGGAGCGCGCGGCGGTCGGTCGTGAGACGCCCCACGACCTCCGCGTCGCCCCTACAGCTCGCCTGGTTGCTCGTCGCCTCGCTCGCCATGAAAAACGCGCCTCTCCGCAGGGGCGCGTGGCTTTGGCCAATGGGGCCTGTGACAAGCGCCTCTGCCATGTCTCCGGCAGGAATGCCATGGATGTTCTCACATGGCATCACGCACGCGGGGCGCCCCTCGCGAGCGTTCGGCGGCGGATACCTTTCGGCCCTTCTGCGGGTGCCCCCTCCAGGCCGTACTCTGACGCGCCGCGCCTCTTGCTCGATCTTCTGTTGTGTGGTCGAGGTTACTCGGTTTGCCCCTCGGGCGCAAGCAGGGGCTCGCAGCTGCATGTGGGAAGAATGTCCATAATCGGCGCGTCTCCGAGATAGAGGCCTTCCCCGAGGGGAGCGCGTCGGCTCGTGACGAAAGGCTCCACGCCGAGGGATACCGCGTGAGCCACGTGAGGGGCTTCGTGGTCCTCTATCAGGTGGATGATGTGAGTGGGCGCGTCCTCCTCACCCGGCTCGTCTATGGCAGGCGCAATTACGCGCGCCTTCTCTGAGCGCACCTACCCCGCGTCACGTGCCATGAGGTCGGCGTAGGTCTCGCGCCTGGTCACGATGCGGGCCTCGCCGTCCGCCACGAACGCGATGGCGGGGCGGGGCTGGCCGTTGTAGTTGGAGGCCATCGAGTTGCAGTAGGCGCCGGTGCCGAACATCACGAGCACGTCGCCCACCTCGGGCTCCTGGAGCGGGGCGTCGAGCGCCACCACGTCGCCGCTCTCGCAGTGCTTGCCGGCGACCGTGACGACGCAGGTGCGGGGGCTGGCCGCCTTGCTCGCGATGGCGCACTCGTAGTCCGCGTGGTAGAGGGCCGTGCGGATGTTGTCGGACATGCCGCCGTCCACGTCGACGAACGTGCGGATGCCCGGCAGCTCCTTGATGGTGCCGACGTGATACAGCGTGATGCCGGCGGGCCCCGCGATCGAGCGGCCCGGCTCGACGACTATCCTCGGGACGCACAGGCCCCTCTCCGAGCAGCTCCTCTCGACCGAGTCCACCACGAGCCCGACGAACGAGTCGATGCTCGAGGGCTCGTCCTCCGCCTGGTAGGCGATTCCCAGGCCACCGCCCACGTCGAGCTGGCCGAGCGCCACGCCCCTCTCCGCGGCGACTCGGGCCATGAGGCCGGCCACGACGTCGACGGCCTTCGCATAGGGGGCGATGTCGAGGACCTGGGAGCCCACGTGCATGTGAAGGCCCACGAGGCGCACGCCCGGCGTGTCGAGTGCCTGGCAGATGCCATCGAAGGCGATGTCGTCGCGCAAGGTGAAGCCGAACTTCGAGTCCTCGGTGCCGGTGGTGATGTAGTCGTTCGTGTCGACCACCACCCCTGGGGTGATGCGGAGCAGCACGTCCTGCACGACGTTGTTGCGCTCGGCGGCCTCGGCTATGCGCTCGAGCTCGATGGGGCTGTCGACGACGATGCGCCCGGCGCCCGCCGAGACGGCCTCCTCGATCTCGAGGGGGGTCTTGTTGTTGCCGTGCGCCACCAGCCGCGCCGGGGCGAGCCCGGCGTCGAGCGCGCGGGCGAGCTCTCCCCCGCCCGAGACGTCCAGGCAGAGGCCCTCCTCGTCGACGAGGCGCACCATGGCGCGGTTGAGGAAGGCCTTTCCCGCATAGGCCACGTCGAACCCGGCCGGGAGGCGAGCGGAGCGCGACTCGAAGGCATCGCGGTAGGCATGCATGCGCGACCGCAGGTCCGCCTCGTCGTAGACGTAGAGCGCGGTGCCCTCGCGCCCTGCGAGCTCGACCATGTCGACGCCCCCCACGAACAGATGGCCGTCCTCGCGCACCTCGGCCGTCTCGGGCAGCACCGCCCCGAGGTCGCTGACGCTGCGGCGATCGGGACGGACGTTTCTGGGGGCGGGGAGCGACATGGCGGTCCTTTCTCGCGACGAAACCTCACGAGCAGCATAGCGGTTCGCCTCGGCTGGCGTATTCTTCGTCGTTTCATACGTTCCGAGGGCCCATAAGGGGGCAGAAACGTATGGAACGACGGAGAATTCACCATGGGCGACCCACCCGGCATCGCCTGCCAGGCACGACGCGACGGAGGAACCGCATGAAGCTGCTCATCGCATCCGACATCCACGGCTCGGCCACCTGGTGCGCCCGCCTCATGGGGGCGCTCGAAGCGGAGCAGCCCGACCGCGTGGTGCTCCTGGGGGACCTCCTCTATCACGGCCCCGAGGAACGACCTCCCCGAAGGCTATGCGCCCAAGCAGGTGATTCCCATGCTCAACGGCATCGCCGAGAGGGTCGTCGCCGTACGGGGCAACTGCGAGGCCGAGGTCGACCAGATGGTCCTCGACTTCCCCTGCATGGCCGACTATGCCATCGTCCTCGACGAGGGGCGGGGCCGCGAGCTCTTCTGCACCCACGGGCACGTGCTGGGCCCGGGCATCCACAACAGCGTGGACAAGGTCCCGCCGCTTCCCGCGGGGAGCGCCCTGCTCTATGGCCACACGCACATCAAGGTCGACGAGGAGCGCCCGCTGGCCGCGGGCGGCGGGCCGTTGCGCGTCTTCAACCCGGGAAGCGTCTCGATCCCCAAGGACGGCACCCACAGCTACGGCATCTACCAGGACGGCGCGTTCTCGCACAGGGAGCTGTAGGAGAACGGCGCGGCGCTCCCCTAGAACTTCTCCATGTTGCTCTCGACCTGCCCGGCCACGAGGTCGATGGTCTCGGGGACCTTGTCGAGGTCATAGGGGGTCATCTGGTAGACCCAGTTGAGCCAGTTGCGATAGAGCAGGTTGGCATGGGAGCGCCAGGTGAAGATCGGCTGGTTCTCGGGGTTGTCGTCGGGGAAGTAGTTCTCGGGAACGCGGATGGGCAGGCCCTTCTTGAAGTCGCGCCAGTACTCGTCGGAGAGCGTGTCGCGACCGTACTCGTAGTGGCCCATCACGTAGACCTCGTGGAAGTCGCGCCGCGCGACCAGGGCCGCCCCCGTCGCGAGGCTCTTCGAGAGGACCTGGAGCCCGGGGCATTTCCTCAGGTCCTGCTCGTTGATGGCGGCATGGCGGGAGTGGGGCATGTTGTGAATCTCGTCGAAGCCGTTCGTGAGGAAGTTGAACTCGTCGCACAGCCTCTGCGGGAAGACCCCGAAGAGCTTCTTGGGGAGCAGCTGCTTGCGGATGCCATAGAGGTGGTAGAGGCCGGCCAGGGCGCCCCAGCACAGGTACATGGTCGAGAACACGTGCCGCTGGCTCCAGTCGATGATCTGGCAGAGCTCGTCCCAGTAGTCCACCGACTCGAAGGCCATCTGCTCGACCGGCGCGCCCGTGACGATGAGGCCGTCGTAGTCGTGGTCGCGGAAGTGGTCGAACGTGTCGTAGAACTTGACCAGGTGGTCGGCCGAGACGTGCGTCGAGGTGTGGGTGGAGACCCGCATGAAGTCGATGTTCACCTGCAGGGGCGACTTCGAGATGAGGCGCAGTATCTGGGTCTCGGTCTCGACCTTCTTGGGCATGAGGTTCAGGATGACGAGCTCGAGGGGACGAATGGCCTGGTGGGTGGCCGTCTCCTCGTCGAGCGCGAAGATGCGCTCCTGGCTGAGCGTGGTCTTCGCGGGAAGTCCGTCTGGGATGATGATGGGCATGGCGGCTCTCCTGGGCTCGCTAGGCGATCGCAGCGAAGGCCTGGTCGAGGTCGGCGATGATGTCGCCCGCGTCCTCGAGGCCGCACGAGAGGCGGATCATGCCGGGCTCGATGCCGCAGGCCACGAGCTGCTCGTCGGTGAGCTGGCGGTGCGTCGCCGAGGCGGGATGCAGGCAGCAGCTGCGCGAGTCGGCCACGTGGACCTCGATCGCGATCATCCCGAAGTGGTCGCAGAGCGCGGCGGCCTTGTCGCGCCCGCCGGCGACGACGAACGAGATGACGCCGCTCGAGCCCTTGGGCAGGTACTTCTCGGCGAGCTCGTGGTCGGGGCTCGACGCGAGGCCGGGATAGTTGACGCTGGCGACCTCCGGGCGCGCCTCGAGCCACTCGGCCACGCGCTGGGCGCTCTCGACGTGCTGGCGCATGCGCAGGGGCAGGGTCTCGAGCGTCTCGTTCAGGATGAAGGCGTTGGTGGCCGGGGGATACACGCCGAGGTCGCGCATGAGCTGGTAGCGAGCCTTGACGATGAAGGCCGCGCGGCCGAAGTCGCGCGAGTAGACCACGCCGTGGTAGCTCTCGTCAGGCTCGTTGAAGTCGGGGAACTTGTCCGAGGAGGCCCAGTCGAAGTTGCCCGAGTCGACGACGACGCCGCCGACGGTCATGGCGTGTCCGTCCATGTACTTGGTGGTGGAGTGGGTCACGACGTCGACGCCCCACTCGAAGGGCCGGCACAGGACCGGCGTGGGGAAGGTGTTGTCGACCACGAGCGGCAGCCCGGCGGCGTGCGCGGCCGTGGCGTAGGACTCGAAGTCGAGCACGGCGAGCGCCGGGTTGGCGACGGACTCGCCGAACACGAGCTTGGTGTTGGGCCTGATGGCAGCCGCTATCTCCTCGACCGTGGCGCGGGGGGAGACGAACGTGCACTCGATGCCGAAGCGCTTGAGCGTGACGGCGAGCAGGTTGACCGTGCCCCCGTAGATGGCCGCGGAGCTCACCACGTGGTCGCCGGCGGCTGCGAGGTTCATGATCGCGACGAGGTTCGCCATCTGGCCGGAGGTGGTGAGCATGGCACCCACGCCTCCCTCGAGCGCGGCGATCTTCTCCTCGACGGCACTGCCCGTTGGGTTGGAGATGCGCGAGTAGATATGGCCGTCCACCGGCCTGTCGAAGAGGTGCGCGACCTCGTCGGTGCTCTCGTAGTGGAAGGTCGTGGAGAGGTTGATGGGCAGCGCGCGCGGCTCGCCGTTGGCGGCCTCATAGCCGGCATGTATGCAGGCGGTCTTGATATCCATATACGCTCCTCGGGGAATCGCTCGCCGCGGTCGTGCGCCGCGGCCCATGTGTCACCAGTATATCCACGGAGGGGGCGCGGGAAGAGGGGACCTGCGCCACTTTCGAACTTGCCCTTGCCCTCGGAGGGGGGCTTGCCTATACTGCTTGGCATTATGAAGAGGCGAATCGGACATACTTCCATGGGCATGCTTGGGCCTGGGCTTTCGGCGTAACGCGTCGGGCCTGGGCTCTCACAGGGTGCGCGAGCACCTACGGCAGGCGGCCTTCGTGCGCCTGCGTCCATGGACACCTCCGAGTGAAACCGGCCTCATGATCGAACTCAACCACATATCCAAGGTCTTCCCCACACGTTCGGGCGACTTCACCGCCCTCGACGACATCTCCCTCTCCATCGAGAGCGGCGAGGTCTTCGGCATCATCGGCGAGTCGGGGGCGGGCAAGTCGACCCTCGTCCGCTGCATCAACCTGCTCGAGCGGCCCACCTCCGGCTCCGTCGTGATCGACGGGCGCGACGTCACCGGCCTCGCCGGCCGCGAGCTTCGCGAGCTGCGGAGCGGCATCGGGATGATCTTCCAGAACATCAGCCTCTTCCAGCAGAGGAGCGTCATCGACAACGTCCGCTTCCCCGCCACGCTCAAGGCCAGCTCCATCGGCAGCGGCTCCGCGGCCGAGCAGGCCTCCCGCGCGCGGGAGCTCCTGGGCGTGGTCGGCCTGGCCGAGAAGGCCGACGCCTTCCCCAACCAGCTCTCCGGCGGGCAGCAGCAGCGCGTCGCCATCGCGCGCGCCCTCATGACCAGCCCCTCCGTCCTGCTGTGCGACGAGGCGACGAGCGCGCTCGACACGCTCACCACGGGCTCCGTCCTCGACCTGCTCGCCCGGATCAACCGCGAGCTCGGCGTCACCATCGTCCTCATCACCCACTCGCTGTTCGTGGCCCGCAAGGTCTGCGGGAGGGTCGCCGTGATGGAGGCCGGCCACGTCGTCGAGCAGGGATCCCTCCAGGACGTGTTCGACCATCCCCGGGCGGACGTCACCAAGGCCCTGCTGGGCATCGAGACCGGCAAGGAGGTGGCCTAGATGGAGTGGGCGTCGGCGTTTTTCGACAAGTACGGCCTGCTCCTGGCCCAGGGCTCGCTCGACACCCTCGTCATGGTCCTGGCCTCGACGCTCGGCGCCTACCTGATCGGCGTGCCCCTCGGGGTCCTTCTCACCGTGCTCGCCCCCGACGGCCTCAAGCCCAACCGGGCCGCCTCCGCGGTGCTGGGCTGGGTCATCAACATGGCACGCTCCATCCCGTTCATCATCCTGCTCGTCTTCCTCATCCCCGCCACCCGCGCCCTCGTGGGCACGAGCCTGGGCGTGCAGGGGGCCATCGTCCCGCTCGTCGTGAGCGCCGCCCCGTTCGTGGCGCGCATGGTGGAGCAGAGCCTGGCCGAGGTCGACGGCGGCCTCGTCGAGGCGGCCCAGTCGATGGGTGCCTCCACCGGCCAGATCGTCACGAAGGTCTACCTGCGCGAGGGCCTTCCGTCGCTTCTGCGCGGCCTTCCCATCACGGTCATCACGCTGCTGGGCTACTCGGCCATGGCGGGAACCGTCGGCGCGGGCGGCCTGGGCGACATCGCCATCCGCTACGGCTACCAGCGCTACCAGAACGACGTCATGGTCGCCACGATCGTGATTCTCGTCGCGATGGTCCAGCTGGTCCAGAGCGCGGGCAACCTCCTCGTGCGCAAGCTGGACCGGCGAATGCACGCCTAGCGTGCAAACCCTCGCCATAAGACCGGACCGCCCCGATGCGGCCGGCAGCCATCCGTCACGACCTACGTCAATCTCAACAGAAGGGGAACCATCATGAGCAACTCAACAAGGAGGGGCCGTGCCTCCAGGCTTGCCGCCGGCGCGCTCGCTCTGGTCGCCACGGCCGCCGTCGCCGTCGCGCTCGCGGGCTGCGGCTCGCAGAAGACCTCGGCGGGCACCACGTCCGGAGCCTCGACGGGCGCGAGCTCGACCGGCGACAAGACCATCGTGGTGGGGGCCTCGCCCTCGCCGCACGCCGAGATCCTCGCCCAGGTCAAGGACGCCCTCGCCAAGCAGGGCTACACCCTCGAGGTGAAGGAGTACTCGGACTACGTTCAGCCCAACGCCGCCCTCGCCCAGGGGGACCTCGACGCGAACTACTTCCAGCACAAGCCCTACCTCGACAACTACAACTCCCAGAACGGGACGAGCCTCGTCTCGGCCGCGGCCATCCACTTCGAGCCGATGAGCGTCTACGGCGGCAAGTCCTCCTCTCTCTCGAGCATCCCGGATGGCGCCACCATCGCGGTTCCCTCGGACGCCACCAACGAGGCCAGGGCGCTGCTCCTGCTCCAGGCGCAAGGCGTGCTCGCCCTCAAGGACGGCGCCGGCCTCGAGGCCACGGCCAACGACATCGCGAGCAACCCCCACAACGTCAAGCTCGTCGAGACCGAGGCGGCGAGCATCCCGCGCGCCCTCGGCGACGTCGACTTCGCGGTGATCAACGGCAACTACGTGCTCTCGTCGGGCCTCGACACCTCGAAGGCGCTGGCAAGCGAGGCGAGCGACTCTGCGGCCGCCAAGACCTACGCGAACATCATCGCCGTGCGCTCCGGGGACGAGGGCAGCGACAAGATCAGGGCGCTCGTCTCCGCACTCGAGTCGCAGCAGGTCAAGGACTACATCACCAACACCTACAAGGGCACCGTCGTCGCCGTGTTCTAGGGGCGTGCCCCAAGGGGAGACGCGCGACGCAGAGCGGCCCGGCCACGGAGCGAAACCGTGGCCGGGCCGTTTCCCTGCCCTTTCGGGGACCTCGCTACCTGCCGAGGAACGCCACGAAGGCCGCGGCCTGCGTGGCGAGGCGCGGCTGGGACTCCCCCAGCTCGAGCCTGCCGTCCTTCACCAGCGAGAACCCGCTCGGGATGGTGAGGCGCGGCTGGTTCATGATGCGCATGTTGAGGAACGAGAGCAGCGTGACGAGATGGTCCTGGGCCAGCCCCGTCCCGCTCATGCCCGGGGTGATTCCCGAGATGGCGGCGGGCTTCCCGGCAAGCACCTGCGGCGAGCCGTCGGACTGGGGGCGCGAGAGCCAGTCGACGAGGTTCTTGAGGCCGCCGGGGAAGAAGTGGTTGTACTCGGGGGTGAAGAACCAGATCCCGTCGGCAGACGCGACCTCGGCGCGGGCGGCACCCACCGCCTCGGGTGCCGGGTGCTCGATGTCCTGGTTGAGCACGGGCACCTGCGACCAGTCGAGAATCGAGTAGTCGATGGACGGGTCGATCCCGGCGAGCTCCCTGCCGGCCGCCTCGGCGAGCTGGCGGTTGAGGCTGTCCCTGCGAAGCGATCCGACGATGGCGACGATCTTCATGGCGCCCTCCTGCATGTCTGCGCCGACGGGCGCACCGGTTGCTGTCGCAAAATCTGCTACCCATTCGGTAGTATTCCCATACCGCCTCCCCGCCCGCCTTTTCGGGTACAGACACGGATACCGACGGAAGGGGCCCCATGGATGCACTCGAAGCGATCCTCACACGCAGAAGCTGCCGTTCCTACACCTCCAGGCAGGTGGAGCCTGCCGTTCTCGACAAGGTCGTCGAGGCGGGCCGCTATGCCCCCTCGGGCATGGGACGCCAGCCCTGGCGGTTCGTCGTGCTGCGCGACGCCGACGAGATATCCCGCCTGTCCGAGATGAACGCACGCATCATGGGGGTGTCGAGCGACCCCTTCTACGGGGCCCCCACCGTCATCGTCGTCCTGGTCGACCCGTCCGTCCCCACCTGCGTCGAGGACGGCGCCCTCGCGCTCGGGAACATGATGGTCGCAGCCCAGGCCCTCGGCGTCTCCTCCTGCTGGATCCATCGGGCCAAGGAGGAGTTCGAGTCCGACGAGGGCAAGGCCCTGCTCGGGAAGTGGGGGGTCGAGGGCACATGGCGCGGCGTCGGTCACTGCGCCCTGGGATATCCCTCGAAGGACCCTGCGGAGCCCAAGCCCCGCAGGGAGGGCGTCGTCACCTACGTGGGATAGGCGAACCTCCCGGCTGGCTGGCGCGACCGGCAGGAATCGCGAGCGGTGCATGCATCGCTCGGCCTGGTGGCGTCGTCTGCAGAGAGCACGCCTCCATGGCCTGGGAAGATGCGAGGCACGCTGCGGAGGGTGCCCTTGCGGCGACCGATTCGGCATGCACCGCTCGTGATTCTTGCCAGCGATCGCGCGCGAGAAGGCCTCGTGCGTGCACCGCGGCGAATTGCTGCCATCCCCCACGGGACCGTGCCCGCGGGGGATGGCGTTCGGACAGATGGGGACGCCCCTAGGCGACGTTCTCCTCTGCGTCTGCGTCCGGCTCGTCCTCGAAGCCGAGGAACCAGGTCGCCGCGAACGAGACCACGAAGGCGATGGAGAGGGTGATGATCGCCTTCACCAGGTTGGCCATGGGGTCGTCTCCGCCGATGAAGATGGGCAGGGAGGCGACGCCGGGAGAGCCGGGCGCGAAGGCCTTGAGCCCGGAGAAGCCGGCGAACAGGCCGCCGCAGGCACCGCCGATCATGACCGCGTAGAAGGGCCTCTTCAGCTTGAGGTTGACGCCGTACATGGCAGGCTCGGTGATGCCGAGGACGGCGGTGAGGCCGGAGGACGCCGCGATCTCCTTGAGCTTGAGGTTCTTGGTCCTGACGGCGACGCACAGGGCGGCACCGCCCTGCGCGACGTTGGCGGCCAGCATGCCGGGAAGGTCAATCGTGATATAGCCGAGGGTCGTGACCTGCGAAATCGCGAGCGGGATGAGCGAGTAGTGCATGCCCGTCATCACGATGAGCGGGGAGAAGGCACCCATGAGCACGGGAGGCAGCCAAGGCACGACGGAATTGATCCAGAGCAGGCCGGACGCCATGAGGTTGCCGCACCACGTCCCGAGAGGCCCGATGGCGATGAGCATGACCGGCGCCATGATGAACAGGGAGAGCGTCGGCTTGAGGAAGGCGCGGATGGGCTTCCAGATCTTCTCGAGCAGCTTCTCGAGGTAGGACTGGACGAGCACCGTGAGGATGATGGGGATGACCGACGCGGAGTAGGTCGCGGTCACGACGGGAATGCCCATGAAGGCGAGGCTGCCCGAGTCGCCCGCGAGCGTGGAGAGCGTGGGATACATCAGGACGGCGGCGAGGGCCATCGATATGGGCGTGCTTGCGTGGAACTTCTTCGAGGAGGTATAGGCGATGAGGAACGGCAGGAAGTAGAACGGCGCATCGCCGATGAGCGCCAGGATCTGGTAGGTCTGGGTGGTCTTGTCGACGAGGGAGAACGCGAGGAGCAGGGCGAGGATCGCCTTGACCATGCCGCCGCCGATGATGGCCGGGATGATGGGCGTGAAGATGCCGGCGATGACCTCGATCACGCCCTCCTTCTCGCCGCCCTTCTCGACGTTCTGGTCCTGGTTGGGAACTCCGCCGATCTTCTCGAGCTCGGCGAACACCTGCCCGACATCGGGACCGATGATGACCTGGTATTGCCCGCCCTTCTCCGCCATGCCGAGGACTCCGGGAATCTTCTTGACCCTCTCGTCGTCGGCGAGGCTCCGGTCCTTGAGCTCGAAGCGCAGGCGGGTGACGCAGTGCGTCGCGAACCCGACGTTGTCTTTTCCGCCGATGGCCGCGAGGACGTCCGTGGCGATCTGCTTCTTGTCTGCCATGTCGAACCTTCCTTTCTTCTTCTTTGTGGTCGCGGCCAAGGAAAAGACCCCCATGCCCGGCATGCATCTCGCAGGAGACGGTGCCTGGCGTGGAGGTCATGCCCGGTCGCGAGCCGGTAACAGTCCTTCAGTGCTCTGGTTGTGAACGTACGTGTGGCGCATGGTGCGGGTGGTGCGGGTGGCGCGTGGTGCTAGCCGTTCCGGCCTTCCTTGGCGCAGAGCCTGCTCACATGGAGGACGAGATAGAGCTTCTCGTCATCGGAGAGCGACGTTGCCCAGGCGGAGTCGACATGCTCGGCGATGGCCTCGACGCAGCGGCCCATCTCCGGATAGCTCCCGAGAAGGTCGCGAAACGAGCCGTTCACCCCGCTATCGAGGTCCTCCCCGGCATGGAGCCGCTGGAAGAGGTAGCCCATGTGGGTCGCGAACCGCGAGAACGCGAAGGACCCACGGTCGATCATGACGCCCGTCTCGTCCTCGATGATCGCGATGACGTCCTCGAGCATGTCGTCGTCCGTCGACTGGGTGGCCGTCGCGACGTCGCCGTCGTCCATGCGGGCGTTGACGATGTTGAGGGCGATGCCCGTGGCCTCGCTCGTGGGGATGGAGGCCTTGAGGTCATGGCGGATCCTCCTCACGGCGAACTGGCCGATCTCGTACTCGAGGGGGTAGCTCTGCTCCACGTCATAGGACAGGGGCATGCTCATGACGAGGTTCTTCTCGGCCCGCTCGAGGGCGAACTCGATGTGGTCGGCAAGGGTGAAGACGACGTTGGAGCTCACCGCATAGGGCAGCTTGTTCCGTGCCATGTCACCGATCCTGATCGCGACGTCCATGATCTCGGGCGAGACGGTCTGCGTCGTTGCCAGGAAACGTGGGTTCACGTCGTAGAACGTGCGCTCGATCTCCTTGATGGAGACCTCTCTCGGAAGCGTTCCGAATCCGAGCCCCTTTCCCATGGCCACGAGGTCGCGGCCATCGGCATCCCTGCAGAGAACCACGTTGTTGTTGAGCTTTCGTAGCGCGAGCATGCCAATCGCCTCCCTTCGTCGTATCGCAGCCAATCCCAACGTGTGCTGTGGATCCAAGCAGCACTCGGCTAATAAAAAACTCCCCAAGCCAGACGAGGCGACACCTACGTGCCGCACCGGTCATGCCTTGAAGGAGCCAAGTAACAGTCCGTCGAGAAGTTGGCTATGCGATTGAGAATGCCGTTGGTCATGCCCGCAGAGGTAACAGTCCAACAACTAGAAACATACTCCGATTGCGATGGAAGCGCAACCGAAATCTCGCGGCGGCGGCACATTGAGGTCATCCATCGGACCTGCCCCAGTCCTCGCCGGTTGCCCAGAGGCCTGCGCCCGACGCCTTGGCCTCGCTCTCGAGCCGCTCGAAGAGGTCCTTGTACCTGCCCTCGAGCCAGAACGTCTTGGCATAGCCGTCGCGAAGGATGATGGCATCGAGCATCTTGGAGCGGACCTCTCCCTCGTCGCCGGGATCGCTCGGCTCCTGGAGCCACACCCACCGGAGGATGCGGCCGTAGCGGTCGTGGTCGACCTCGCCGGCCTGGAGCCAGACGGTATCGCCCGCGTGCACGAGGCCCTCGGTGTGCCTGGCTGCCTGCCTTCCCTGGTCGGAGTTCTGCGACGCGTCGTAGGCGACGCTCTCCGGGGTGTCGATCCCCAGCAGGCGCACGTGGGTCGTCGCCCCGTTGAGCTCGACCCGGAGGGTGTCGCCGTCGGACACCCAGGTGACCGTCGCGGCGACGAGGCCGTCGGCGTCGGTGGTGGCGGCCGCCGCCGTCTCTGCGGCGGGGACCTCCGCCTCGGGGGTGGCGGCCGGGGTGGCAGCCTCAAGAAGGTCGTCGAGGCCGGAGACGAGGTCGACCCCGGAGAGGGCGCTCGCGAGGAGAAGCCCGCCGATCACCAGGGCGGCCGTCACGCGGCTCCGCCTGCGCTCGTCGCCCGAACCCACGCGAATGATTCTCCTGGTCATCCTCCCCTCCCCTCGACATGAGTTTACCGTGTGCCGTCATGCACTGGCGTCACTTCCGTGCGCGTTCGGACAAGCCGCCTACCTGCCCTTATGGTGAATCTTCGCCGATGGGGGCCTTGCGCGGAACGTGCGCGAGTGCACGGCGTCGTTCCCCCTCGGCTGGAAAACCGCAGGGAGTTGCCGCATAATCGCAGGCATGGATAATACATTTGCCGAGCTCGGGCTAAACGAGCACATCATGGCCGGGGTCGAAGCCCTCGGCTTCACCACCCCCACGCCGGTTCAGGCCGAGGCGATCCCCCAGGTGCTCGCCGGACGCGACATCGTCGCCTCCGCGCAGACGGGCACGGGCAAGACGGCCGCCTTCGCGCTGCCCGCCCTGCAGCTCATCGCCGACACCAAGGCCGACGCCGCCCATCGCGGCCCCTTCGCCCTGGTCATCACGCCCACGCGCGAGCTCGCCCAGCAGATCGACGAGGTCGTCTCCGTGGTGGGCGGCAAGACCGGCCAGAAGGCCGTCATCGTCATGGGCGGCACCAAGTTCGACAGGCAGATCAAGGAGCTGAACGCCGGCTGCGACATGCTCGTGGCCACGCCGGGCCGACTCATCGACCTCATGGAGCGCAAGATCGTCGACCTCTCGCAGGTGCGCGTGCTCGTCCTCGACGAGGCCGACCGCATGCTCGACATGGGCTTCTGGCCCAGCGTCCGCCGCATCCTCGCGGCCTGCCCGAAGAAGCGCCAGACGCTGCTCTTCTCGGCCACCATCCCGCCGTCGATCAAGTCGACGGTCGACGCCATGCTCGACGACCCCGCCGTGGTGGAGATCGCCCGCATCGGCGAGACGGCCGACACGGTGGAGGAGCACCTCTGCCCCGTCACGCAGGGCCAGAAGACGCAGCTCCTCGAGTCCCTGCTCAAGGCATACTCGCCCGAGCGCGTGCTCGTGTTCTGCCGCACCAAGAAGCGCGTGGACGACGCGGCCGCCGCGCTCAAGCGTGCCGGCGTCAAGGTCGACGTGATGCACGCCGACCGCAGGCAGGAGGCCCGCGAGAAGGCGCTGGCCAAGTTCCGCGAGGCGAAGATCCAGGTGCTCGTGGCAACCGACGTCATGAGCCGCGGCATCGACGTCTCGGGGATCGATGCCGTCGTGAACTACGACGTGCCCCTCGACCCCGAGGACTACGTCCACCGCATCGGCCGCACGGGGCGCGCCGGGGCGACCGGCCATGCCTACACCTTCGTAGCACCAGACGAGATTAGCCCCCTGCGCGAGATCGAGTACTTCACGGGCAAGATCGTCCCCACCTGGGACCTCGAGGGCTTCTCCTACGACGCCGCGCGCATCGTCCCCAACTCCGGCCGCAGCACCTCGAAGCCCACACGACGCGTGTTCTCCGGGGCCCGCTCGCGCGGCCGCGGCCCTGCCGGCGGCCGCTACGGCAGGCACACGTAGGCCGCCGGCCTCTCCCCTATTTGCCGCCGGCCGCCCGCTTGGCCGCATACTCGGCCGCGAGCTTCTCCTGGACGTCGTGGGGCACCTGCTCGTAGCCGGTGAGCTCGATGGAGAACTCGCCCGTGCCGCGCGAGAGCGAGCGAAGGCGGGTGGCGTAGTCCGCCACCTCGGCGTAGGGCACGGTCGCCATGATCCTCGCCTCGCCCTTGTCGGTGGTGTCCATGCCCTCGACGCGGCCGCGCGAGGCCGAGATGTCGCCCATGATGGAGCCCGAGTAGCTGTCGGGCACCGTGATCTCGAGATGGGCCATGGGCTCGAGCAGCACCGGCTCGGCCTGCTCGACCGCCTTCTGGAAGCCGATGCGGGCGGCGCTCTTGAACGCCATCTCGTTGGAGTCGACGGGGTGGTAGGAGCCGTCGTACACGGCGCACCTGACGTCGATCATGGGATAGCCGGCGAGGACGCCCTCGCGCATGGTCTCGGCCACGCCCTTGTCAATCGCGGGGATGAACCCGCGGGGGATGCGCCCGCCCACGACCTCGTCCACGAACTCGTAGCCGCCGCCGGGGTTGGGCTCGATGCGCAGCCAGCAGTCGCCGTACTGCCCGGCGCCGCCCGTCTGCTTCTTGTGACGGCCCTGGGCGCTCGCGGTGCGGCGGATGGTCTCACGATAGGGGATGCGCAGCGGCACCGTGTGGGCGGTGACGCCGGAGCGCTCCTCGAGGCGGTCGAGCAGCACCGAGACCTGCGCCTCGCCGATGGCTGAGATAATCGTCTGGGCGGTGTCCTCGTCGCGGGTGACCTTCATGGTGGGGTCGGCGTCGCAGGCCTTCTCGAGGAAGGAGTAGAGCTTGTCCTCGGTGCCGCGCTTGTCGGGCTCGATGGCGCAGCGGTAGAGGGAGTTGGGGAAGCGGAAGGCCGCCGCCTCGACCTTGCCGGTCACGGAGAGCGTGTCGCCCGTGATGGCATCGAGCTTCGGCACCACGACGATGTCGCCGGCCGCGGCCTCCTTGACCTCGGATATCTCACGGCCGCACATGCGGTCGAGGTGCGCGAGCCGCTCGGGCTTGCGCGTGCGGGCGTTCACGAGCTCGAGGCCGGGCCTGACGCTGCCCGCGAGGACCTTCACGAACGAGAGGCGCCCCTGCTGGGGGTCGGGAAGGGTCTTGAACACGAAGACGACGGGACGGTCGTCGCCGGGGTCGATGTTGAGGGTCTCCCCATTCACCAGCGGGACCTCGTTGAACGTCCTTGGGGACGGGAAGAACGAGACGATCTCGTCGAGAAGCGACGTCACGCCCTCCTCCACCACGCAGGAGCCGGCGAACACGGGGACGAAGAGGCGCTGGGCGATGGCCTTGCCGAGCAGGCTCTCGAGCTCGTCCTGGGTGAGCTGGCCTCCGTCGAGGTACTTGAGCATGAGCTCGTCGTCGGCCTCGGCGACCATGTCGCACAGGGCGTCGCGCGCCCTGGCGGCCGCGTCGGCGTACTCGGCGGGGATCTCGCAGATGACGGGCTTGCCGTGCTCGTCGAGATGGCGCGCCTGCATGCGCACCACGTCGATGATGCCCTTGAACTGGTCGCCCACGCCCCATGGCAGGGTGACGGCACCCAGGCGCCTGCCGAAGCGCTCGCGCAGGGTCTCGAGGGTGGTGTCGTAGTCGGCCTCCGAGCGGTCGATGCGGTTCACGAACACGGCCCGCGCGAGGTCGAGGTCCTCGGCCGCATACCAGAGGCGCGTGGTGATGGACTGCGGCCCGGCGGATGCGTCGACCACGAACAGGGCCGTCTCGCACACCGACATGGCCGCGTAGGCGTCGCCCACGAAGTCCGGGTAGCAGGGGGCGTCGAGACGTTGAGCCGGCAGCCGTTCCACTCGATGGGCGCGATCGCGGTGGAGATGGAGAAGGAGCGCTTCTCCTCCTCGGTGTCGTAGTCGAGGGTGGGCTTGGTGCCCGCGTGCCCGCCCAGCCGGTTGGTCCGGCCGGAGAGATGGAGCATGGCCTCGGCGAGCATGGTCTTCCCCACGCCGCCCTGACCGACGAGGACTACGTTCTTGACCTTCTGGGTTGCTCCCTCTGACATGCGAACCTCCTTGGCTCCTGCCTACAGTCACAAGGCAGACCATACCCAAGCGACGCGAGGCGGTTCCCTTCCCCGACGGCGGCTAGGTGAACGGCGAGACGCATGCGGGTCACGGGACGTTCGGCCCGGCCACAGGAAAATGCAGGCTGTGGCACGGTTTTCCCGCATTCGCGGCCTTTTCCGGGGAAAAGAGCAGGCTGTGGTCCACAGGCTGCAAAATCCTGCACGTGACGCGGGGCACCCCCCCGCCATGGCGACGGAGGGTGCCTGGACAACGCTGCGAACCGGGGTTGGGTCGTTATCTGTCGGCGCGGCGCCTCCACAGGCCCGCAACGCCAATTCCGAGCAGTATGGCGGCACAGGCGAGGGCAGCGAGGCCGCTCGGGAGGGGGTCGCCCGTCTGCGGGGTCTGCGAGACGGCCGTCCCGCCGCCCGACGCGGAAGCCGTCGCCGACGCGGCCGAGAACGCGTTGGTGAAGACGTTTCCGCCGACCACGCCGGTAGTCGCCTCTTTGCCGTCGATCAGGATCCGGGTGGCCAGGGCACCTTCGTCATCGGTGACGACGAACGCCACCGTGTGCACCGTCGGGTCGTTCGACCAGCCAGCAACGTCGGCCGGAGCGTCGGACGAGCCGTTCGCCGCGACCTCACGCACGGTGTAGGAGTAGGTTCCCACCCTGTCGAAGGTGATGTGCCCGAAGGAGTCCTCGGCCCCGTTCACGACCAGGCCGGGCGCGGTGCCCGCGGGCGCGGAGACCGAGACCCACTTGGAGTCGCCGACGGAGCCGTCGGGCATGTAGGCCGCGGTCGCGGCGTCGGACGCCTTGAGCATGAACCAGAACGTCGCGTCCGCGGTGGTCTTGTCGCCCGAGACGACCTTACGCACCGAGAGCCAGGGGTCGGCGACGGTGACGGATGCGGGGTCGTAGACGTTCGCGAACGTGGTGGCGAGGAAGTCGTTGTCCGTGCCAGAGAGGGCGACCGAGGAGGCCTCGCCCGAGAGCACCGTGGCCGTGAGGACGCCGTTGACATCGGTGACCTGAACGGTCATGGTGACCGCACCGCCCGTGTTGCTCCAGCCGGCGGGCAGGGGCGAATCCTCGGCAATGGCGTACTGGTAGAGGCCAGGCTTGGTGAAGGTGATGGCGCCAAACGCGGCGGTCTGGTCGGCCTGGGAGGAAGGCGTTGAGGTGGAGACCGTGGCCGTGCCTTCCGTGTCCGTGGCGCCGTCGGGCATGGGCATGGTGGCCGCGGTGAGGCCAGCTGCCGAGGTGCCGACCGCCTTGAGCGTGTACCCAAAGGTCGCGGGCCAGTCGGGCGTGCCGGTGGTGACCGAGACCGTCTTCTTGACCGAGGGATTCACGGAGACGGGATTGAAGGTGTTGGTGATGGAAGCTGGCGTGACGGTTGGCGTGAGCGTGCCGTCCGCATTGGCCTTGACCTCAACCGTTACCTCGGCAGACGCGGCGCTGGCACTCCATCCCGCACCAAGCGTGCCCTCGGTCACGAGGTAGTGATAGGTGCCTGGCTCGGTATAGGTGATCGGGCCGTTCTCGAAGGTGACAGCCTTGTCGCCGGTCTCCCCGGCCACGATCGACAGTGAGCCCGTAGAGATGGTCTTCCCCGCCGCGTTGGTGGGATTCGCCGTGCCATCGGTGCCCGCGATCCTGAAGCTGAAGGTCGTGGCAGGCGTGACGGCGGGCGTGAGGCTGCAGGCCACCGTCTTGGTGAAGAAGCCGGTGGCGCTCGGATCGACCGTCGTGGGCGTGTAGGCGAACCCGTTTGTGAAGGTGTTGGTGTTCGCGCCACCGTCCGAGGCCTTCGCGTCGTCGATGGTGACGGTCGCCCCGAGCACGCCGTTGGTGTTCGTGACCTCGACCACCACCCTGTGACCCTTGCCGGAGTTTGTCGCATTGGCCCCGGTCGTGTCGAACGTCCAGCCGTCCGCGTTTGTGGGCGCGTCGGTGGAGGTGGCGGAGGCAACTTCCTTCACATAGTACGTATAGGTTCCGGGCTTGGTGAACTCGATCGAGCCGAACGTGGTGTTCCCATCGCTCACCACGGTGCCGGAGGTGCCACCCGTGGTGCCCTCGGCTGCCGTGGCAGAGACCCACTTCGAGCCATCGGAGGTCGACCCGGCAGGCATGAACTCCTTCGAGGCAGCGTCACCCGCGGTCATGAGGTAGTAGAAGGTCTTCGCGGCTGGCGTCTTGTCTCCGGTGACCCTCTTCTCCACGGCGAGGAACGGGGCCGTGACGGTGACCGAGGTGACGGAGTACCTGTTCGTGAATGTGGTTGCCGTGAACGTATTGGTCACTGCCGTGCCAGTGAACTCGTTCATGCCCACCGTCGCCTTGAGAGCGCCGCCGGTGTCGGTGACGACGACCGTCATGGTGGTGTAGCCAGCGGTCTTGCTCCAACCGCTGCCGAGGTAGGTTGCGTCCTCGTCGATGGTGTAGGTGTAGGTGCCGGCCTTGGTGAAGGTGAGGGTGTCGAAGGCGACCGGACCGGGCGTCGAGGTGGCGCCATCGAATTCGACGGTCTTCTCGGCGGTGGTGGGTGCCGAGGCCGTGATGTCCGTGCCGTTGGCGTCCACCGCGCTGGCGAGCGTCGCCGTGAACCCGAACGTCTTGGGGAAGGTGGGGTTGGTGCCAGCGTCGACCGTGATGGTCTTATTAACGGAGGGCCTGATGGAGACGGGCGAAGTTGAATAGGTGTTGGTGATGGCGGCGGAGGTGACGGAGTCGATCGAGAGGGTTCCGTCGCCGTTGTCCCTCACCTTGACGGTCGCCGTGGAGGTAAGCGAACTCGCCGTCCAGCCCGAGCCGGGCGTGGCCTCGGTGACGGTGTAGGTGTAGGTGCCCGCCTTCTTGAAGGCGATGCTCCCGAAGGAGACCGGTTGGCTGCCCGTGGCCGAGAAGGTCGCGGTGCCGGTCGCGTTCACAGGCAGCGGCGCGGTGCCCGCGGCGGTGCCATTCGTGTAGACAGCACTGCCGGCCGCGGCGGAGAGCGTGAAGGAGAACGTCTTCTGCGCGAACGGAATGTCCGAATCCACGGTCTTGGTGAGGATCGTGGTCTTCGAGGTGTCGAGCGTGGCCGAGGTCGCATAGGTGTTGGTGATGGCGGCGGCGGTCGTGACGGCGGCGGTGAGGCCGCCCTTGCCGTCGTCGGTCACCGTGACCGTGGCGGTCGCGGTCCTGGTGTTCGGATCGGCGGTCCAGCCGGTGCCGGGCGTAGCTTCGGTGATGGTGTAGGTGTAGGTGCCGGGCTTGGTGAAGGCGATGCTGCCGAAGGAGACGGGCTTCGCACCGGTCTCGGCCGTACCGTAGGAGACGGTGCCGGTCGTGTTCGCGGGCAGGGGCGCGATGCCCGCGGCGGTGCCATCCGTGTAGACGGCGCTGCCGGCTGCGGCCGAGAGCGTGAAGGAGAACGTGCTCGCCGGGATCGAGGTCGCGGACGACACGGTCTTGTTGAGGATCGCGTTCGCGCTCGTGTCGAGCGTCCCGGAGGCGGTGTAGGTGTTGGTGATGGTGGCGGGGGTCGTGACGGAGGCAGAGAGGGTTCCGTCGCCGTTGTCCTTCACCGTCACCGTGACGTCGGCATACTTCTCGGTGGGGGTGACGCCCCAGCCCGTGCCAGGATCCGTCTCGGTGACGCGGTAGGTGTAGGTGCCGGCCTTGTCGTAGTAGAAGTTGCCGAACCCGATGGTGAGGGTCTTGTTAGAAGCGGCGGCCTGGGCGTCCACGCTGACGGTCGACGTGGTGGATGCGGCCGCGCCGCTGCTGTTGACCACGGGATTGGGCGTGCCGTTGATGCCGGCGATGGTGAACTTGAACTGCGCCGCCGGGGACGAGGTGCTCGAGACGACATGCTTCTGCGCGATGGCGGTCGTCGCGGTGTCGAGCGTCACCGGCGTGCTCGCATAACTGTTGGAGACGGTGGCACCCCCGACCGAGGTGACGGAGAGCCTGCCCGTCTGGGCATCCGCAGCAACCTCTACGGTGACGGTCTTCGCGGTGTTGTCGCACGTCCAGCCGCCGCCGGTAGTGGTCGTCTCCTTGACGGCGTAGGTGTAGGTGCCCGCCTTGGTGAAGGCGATGCTCCCGAAGTCGACCGCCTTCGTGCCGGTCGCGTTCGCGGCATAGGTGACCGAGCCAGACCCGTTGTCCTTTGTCGTGCCCTTGGTGGGCAGCGGTGCGGTACCCGCGGGGGTGCCGTCGGTGTAGGTGGCGCTGCCGGCCTCTATCGAGAAGTCGAAGGTCTTCTCGGCACCCGAGGTGTTGGTGGTGACGCTCTTGGTGAGAAGGGCCTGGGTCGCGGTGTCGAGGACTGCGGGCTCATAGTCGTTCGTGATAGCGGCAGGGGTGACGGAATAGATACTCAACGCACCCGTGTCCTTGTCGAGGCTCACGACCACCGTGACCGTCGAGGGCGACCCCGTGGTGACCCAGGCGCCCGAGTTGGCGTTGTCCTCGGAGACCGTGTAGGTGTAGGTGCCGGGGTGCGTGAAGGAGATCGATCCAAAGTTGACGGCCTGGCTACTCGCAGCCGAGAAGGTCGCGGAGCGGGTGACCGTGGTTCCCATGGTGCCCGTGGGCAGCGGGGAGGTTCCCGAGCCGGTGCCGTCGGTGTAGGTGGCGGTACCAGGCGTGAGCGTGAAGTCGAACTCGGTGCTGCCGAAATTTGTTCCCGTGACCGTCTTGTTGAGGATCGGCTCTTCTGCCGTGTCGAGCGTGACGGGCGTGTAATCGAACTCGTTGGTGAACGTGGAGGTGTTCGCCCCGCCGTTGGCAGTCGTCGTTCCGTCGACGGTAACCTCGGCCGTAAGGACGCCGGCGTTGTCCTTAACGTCGATGCTAATGGTGTGCGTCGTCTTGTCGTAGGTCCATCCCGAGGACTTCGTGGCAGGAGCGATCTCCTCCGTCTTATAGACGTAAATGCCGACATCCTTGAACGTGATGGTCCCGAACGCCGTGGCATCCGTGCTCACGACAGCGCCATCCTTCGTGCCAGCGGGCGCGGTGACGGTGATGGTCTTGGAGCCGCCCGCCTGGCCGCCGGGCATGGGCATGGTGTCTGTGGTGAGCTGCGTGTTCGTAGTGCTTACCGGCGTGAGCTTGAAGGTGAAGCTCTCGTCCGTGAGGGTCGTGTTGCCCGTGACCGTCTTGCGCACGGAGAGCCAGGGCCCCGCCACCGAGACGGAACCCGTGGCGTAGCTGTTATTGAACGTGCTGGCCAGGGGCGCGTTGGTGGTTGCCGTGCCCGTGAACGTGCTCGTGCCTACCGCCGCCTGGAGGGAGCCGCCTACGTCGGTGACGACGACCGTCATGGTGGTGGAGCCGCTCGTGTTGCTCCAGCCGGCCGGTAGCGGGGTGGCCTCGTCGACGGCGTAATGGTACGTCCCGGGCTTGGCGAAGGTGATGGACCCAAGCTTGGCCGTCTTGGTGGTGTCGCCGCTATTGAACGTAGTCGTCCCAGGTGTGTCCCCGGGAACAGGCGCGCCATTGAGGGCCTTGATCGTGTAGTTGAAGTCGACGGGATATGCCGGGGCGCCGCTTTCCACGGTGATGTTCTTGCCAACCGTGGGATAGATCGTGACCGGGGAGACCACGTAGCTGTTGGCGATGGCGCCGGCAGTCGTGACCGCTGCGGAGAGCGTGCCCTTGCCGTTGTCGGCGACCGTGACGGTGACCGTCTTCACGTCGCTGGCGCTGCCGTAGGTCCAGCCGTCGTTCGTACCGGTGGTGGTCTCGTTCACCGTGTAGGTGTAGGTGCCGGGGTGCGTGTAGGTGATCTTGCCGAAGTCGACGGCCTGGGTGCCCGCCCCCGTAAAGCTCGCGGAACCTGCGGTGTTGTTCTCGGTCGTGCCCTTGGTGGGCAGCGGCGCGGTGCCCGTGGCGGTGCCGTCGGTGTAGACGGCGCTACCGGGCGTGAGCGTGAAGTCGAACTGCTTGCTCGCGAACGAGACGTCGGACGTCACGGTCTTGTTGAGGATCGCCGTCGCGGAGGTGTCCAGCGTGGCCGGCGTCGCAGCATATGTGTTTGTGACGGAGCCCGTGATGGACACCGCGTTGTAGGACGAGTTGTTGGTGGAAGACTCCCCCGTGACCGTCTTCGAATCGCCGGCGGACGTGAGCGTGGCGACGGCCTTGAGGTACTTGTCGCTCGTGGTTCCTGTGACGTCTTCGTTGGTCACGACGACGGTGAGGGTCTTCTCGGCGTTGTCGCACGTCCACCCGTCGCCGGATTCCGTGGACTCCTTGACTTTGTAGACGTAGGTGCCGGGCTTGGTGAAGATGATCGCACCGAAGGAGGCCGTCTGATCGGCCTTGGTGGAGGGCGTCGACGTGGAGGTCGTGACCGTGCCGGTGACGTCACCAGGCATGGGCATGGTGGCCGTGGTGAGACCATCGGCGGTGGTGCTCACGGGCGTGAGCTCGTACGAGAAGGTCGCGGGCCACGCCGGAACGCCATTCGTCACGCTGACCGACTTCGTGACCTGGGGCTCGATGGCGACGGCGCGCTTCACCCACACGGCATAGAGCGTGTTCGTCGTGAGGTCGGCGCCAGGGTCAAGCATCTGGTAGCTGGAGAGGACATACGGCGTCGCCTCAGCGGCGGTGTCGAACGGACCCACCTTCGTGGACGACCATCCGGCGAAGTAGTAGCCGTTGCGCGTGAGTTTGGTGGCATCCCAGGCCGTGGCGTCATAGCTCAGGGCCTGCGCCGTGGCGATCGTGACCGTGTCGCCCACAGAGTAGTAGTTCTGGTAGTTGCCGTTGACGTCAGCGCCGTCTTTCTTCGTGGCGTCGGTCGCGTTGTTCATGGGCAACACGCCCGACCCGCCGTTCGCATCGAAGTAGAGCGGATAGGCCGTCTGGAAGGTGATGTCGTCGAGAAGGCTCTGTTGCGATCCAGTCGTAGCCGCATACTGGACGAACTGGAATCGCGTGATCAGCTGACCCTTCAGGACCTTGTACGTGCCCGTATAGGTCTCCCAGGAGCCCATTCCATTTGATGCGTCCTGCTTGTCTGGGTGGAACTGGTCGGTCGTCGCCGGCGTGCTGATGACGGTAGACGAGAAGCCGATCTGGTTGGTGTCCTTGCTTCCGTTCACAACCTCCGACATGGTGCCGCCGTTGTTGGCCGTGGTCGAATAGACTGGGACGCCGTTGACGTGGTTGGCGCTACCCACGCGCGTGGCCGTCTGGGCAGCCAACTTGGTAGGATCGGACGTGGGGCCGATGAGACCTGGAGCTGCGCGACAACGCCTTTGCCCGCTCCCGAGTGGTTGAGGGACCACTTGTAGATGGTGCCTGGAATGGTAGCGACATCCTGGTAGATTGAAGTTGTCTCGTCGATGCAGGAGACCTCAGAGTAGAGGTTGCCGTCGCCTCCCGCATACGTTCCGGTTCCGGCGTCGGTATTGCTATGGTCTGCCTGTATCTCGGCGAAGTAGCCCGACGTATTGTCAGAGTTCCACGCCTGATGCTCATGGGAACTCCATGCGAAGCTCACGGAGTCGAAGGGCGTTACGTACGCACCGTGTTTGTAGTCATAGCCAGTGGAGCAGTTCATGTAGACGAACGGCCCGCTGTTTTTGGCGGACGCAAAGCTCGATTCGTACGTCGCCAGGGACGGATACTGGAAGTCGCCGTTCAGCAGCTTGTTGGGATACCACTTCGAAGTGGTTCCGTCATAGACGAACGTGACACTCGTGCCGTTCACGGTGGTGATGTAGGCGTCGCCGGCCGAGTTCGCATCAGGGAGTGCGGGGCTCCAGGTCGAGCCGTTATAGGTGTACGTGGTAACCACTTTGGTGGTCGCATCGGTATGCACATACATATCCCCTGCCACAGGGGTGGTGGGAAGGGTCACGGTGGTGGCGGCCAGCGCCCGCTGCGGCATCAGCACTGCACCGAGCAGCACGACAGCAATCGTCAGCGCCAGGGTGATGGCACGAGCAACCTTGCCTGTCTTCGACGGAATCACACCCATGGAAACCTCCGGCCACCGGTCTCTCCGCAACACCGGGATGAAACTTTCTCTGCGTGCAATCCACCTGGAGATGGGCTGCATTTTATGAGCGTTTCTTCCCGCCATCCCAGAACCCTCGACTGGATCAGGTGCATCTTCCAGCCGAGACATAACTTCAGTTATTGCTCAGATTAGCGCCATATCCCCTGTGTGCAGGCGAGATTGCAGATGTTTTTCCTTAAGATTGCCTAAATTCAGGTACCTGCCAACATGGATTCGCAACCCACAAAAGAAGGGCCGGGCGACCCTTTCCACGATCGCTCGGCCCCGATGCTCGCCTTGCAGCTGAGGCTATACGTTCCGACGCCTGAGCCAAGACCCGATCGCAACGACCGCGATACCCGCCAGAACGAAGGCGATCATCGGCAATGCCTGCGTGGAATCACCCGTCTGCGGTGCGGCCGCTGACGCAGTGGGCTCTTGGTTTGGCATAGGCGTACCGCCCGTGGACGGCGCAGGCGACGTCGGATTCGAGACGTTCGTCGACACCGTGTTCGTCGTCGTCCCCGTTGCGGACGAAAGCAAACCGCTGGGCTTGGTCGTCGACGTCGCGTACAGGGCCGTGTTCGAGATGACCGTGCCGTCGGGACAATCGCCCACGGTGACCGTGAGGGAGACCTCGACCGATTCACCCTGCTTGACACCAGCCGGAATCCACCAGCTCACATAGCTCGTCCCGTCTGAGGACTGGGCCATGGCACCACCCTGCGTCGCCGAGACGAAGGTGGTGTTCGAGGGGATGACGTCAGTGACGTAGAGGCCGGCGGTTCCGACCGTTCCCGCGTTGGTGACCGTGATCGTATAGGTGAGCTCGTCGGCCGGCTTGGCGCTCGTCTTGTCGACCGACTTGGTTGCCGATATCTTGCTCTCCCCCGCGAAGTTGGCGGTGTAGGTTGCCGCGGCGTTGAGGCCGCCCACCTTGGCGGGAACGAGCCGGGCCCCGGTGGAGACGACCGCGCCGGAGGCGTCCGTCCAGCTCACGAAGTGGTAGCCGGGATTCGCGGTTGCGGTGGAGCCCACGGCCGTGCCCGTTGCAGGCGCGACGACCTCGCTGCCGGGATCGACCGAACCCATCGAGGAATCTGCCGTGACATAGGTGATGGCGACATCGGCGTCCTCGGCGAAGTGCGCCGTGAAGGTGGCGGCGGCGTAGGTGCCGCCCCTCTTCGCCACGGCGTCCACCTGGGCCTTGGTGAGCGTGGCGCCCGTGGTGGTCGTGGAGTCGAGGCTGTTGGTCCAGCCCGTGAAGTGGTAGCCGGCCGCGGCGGTGGCCGTGGAGCCCGCGGCGGAGCCGGTCACGGCGCCGAGCGTCTCGCCCGCCGCGGCGTGGCCGTGGACCCCGGCGGAGCCGGTCACGGCGCCGAGCGTCTCGCCCGCCGGGGAGACCGAGCCCATAGTGGCGTCGGCCGAGGCGTACGTGATGGTGGCCTGGTCCTCGGCGAAGTGCGCCGTGAAGGTGGCGGCGGCGTAGGTGCCGCCCCTCTTCGCCACGGCGTCCACCTGGGCCTTGGTGAGCGTGGCGCCCGTGGTGGTCGTGGAGTCGAGGCTGTTGGTCCAGCCCGTGAAGTGGTAGCCGGCCGCGGCGGTGGCCGTGGAGCCTGCGGCAACGCCGGTGGCGACGCCGAGCGTCTCGCTCACAGGGGAGACCGAGCCCTTCATGGCGTCTGCCGAGGCGTAGGAGATGGTGACGGTGTTCTCGGTCCATTGGGCGTAGAGCGTGGTATTGGCAGAAATCGTGAAGGTCGCCCCGGCCGCGTAGGCCGTGCCCGTGCCGTCTGCCGAGGTGTTCCACCCGGCAAAGACGTAGTTGGTCCTCGCGAGGGGCGTCGGCTGCGGGGCCGTGGCTCCCGTGTTGCCGAGCACGGTCACCGTCTCGCCTGCGGCGAGCTGGGCCTCGGCTGCGGGCACCGCTCCCGAGGTGGCGTCATTCCCGTCGTAGGTGAGGGTAACGGGCGTGTAGATGCCGGCGTCAACGCCACTGACGTCGTCGGTGAGGGTGGCGGGGACGCCGCGCTGACTCACGGCGACATCGGTCTTGTCGGCGGCGAACAGGGTGTCCGTCTGGGCGGAGTAGGTGCTCGTTTTCGTGCCCTCGGGCAGCGTCAGCTCGACGGAGAGGTTGGTATAGGCAATGGAGTCCTGGCTCGCGTAGGTGGTGGCATCAAATCTGTACGAACCGTCTTCTCCCGTCGTGGTGGTGGCCACGAGGGTCTTCGTCGTGGCGTAATCCTGGTAGAGCTTGACCGTGGCACCCGACACGCCGGGCTCGGCGGCATCCCTCATGCCATCCCTGCTCGTGTCGTTCCACACCGTGCCGGCGACCACGTTGGGCGAGAAGCTGAAGGTGCCGATGCGGGCGATATTCTCTTGCGTGCCGTTTTGGGAGTATTTGTTGGAAGCAGAGAGGTAGCACGAGCCCAGGGAGCCGGTTCGAACGGCGGTGGAGGCGGCTCCGGAGTTCTCGGTGCGCAGTGGCATGACCAGGCTGACCGCATCGGTCTTCGCGATCTTGTCCACGGCGACCTTCACGTTCGTGACCGCGGACCAGTCGGTGATCGCACTTCCCGCGACGAAGTTCGCGCCGTCGGTGGAGTAGGTCACGACGGGCGTGGTGGTCCCTTCCTTCGTGCCCGCCGTGACGGCGAGAGGCCCGGTGAGGAAGAGGCTCACGTCGTTCGTCCTTCCGTCGACGGCGCCGCCTCTGCTTGGAATCGCGATCGTGGTCTCAAGGCCGTCCATGTCGAAGCTGTCGCCCGGCACGAGCAGGATCTTGCTGCTGAGCCCGCCTTCCTGGCTGGGCTTGACCGCCTGCTCGCTCGGCTGGTAGGTCCCGTCGCTGAGTCCCGGCTGCATGAGCACGCCGCTCGTGGCGTTGGCAGAGGGCGTGACGCTATACCCCTCGACGGGGAGAGCCCAGTGCAGGGAGGTCGTGCCCGCGTTGGGATAGATACCGAGCGGGTCGTTCTTGCAGTTGTCGTTGCTGTCGTTGACCCAGTCCCAGGTGAACGTGCCGTCAATCGTCTTGTTGCCGGTTCGGTTGTAGTAGTCGTTTTGCGAGGAGGTGAGCATCCTCGCCTGGATGGCCGTCGTGTAGGTCTTGCCGCTCGCGGGATCGGAGTAGGTGTAGGTCTCGCCCTCCTTCGTGAGGTCGAGCCAGCTCCCGGAGTCCTCGATGAGCTGCAGGGTGGTGGTGGGCGTCTGGGGCTGCGCGTAGATGTCGAACGTGACCTTCCAGGGGGCGAACGACGAGCCGGTCTGGGTCTTCTCGCCCACGTTGTTTGACGGGTTCACCACCTTGAGGTAGCTCGCGCCGCCGATGGTGACGATGGACGAGCTGGCAGGCTTTCCGTCGACCTCTGCCGTGCCGTCAAGGAACGAGATGTTCTCCTTCGCCGCCTGTGAGAGCTTGAAGTAGAAGGCCTCCCCGCCGCGCGAGTAGAGCTTGGGGTAGCCCGACGTGCTTGCCGAGAGCGCGACGTCGGCCTCGAGGGTCGTCGTCTCTCCCTGCGTGACGGGCATCGTGATCTTGGTGGTGGGGTTGTAGGAGCTCCACGTGGTGCTCATGCCGCTCGGAACGATCAGCTCGGCTCCCTTGAGGTTCACCGGCTGGGATATGGGGACGAAATAGCCCCAGTCCTGGGCCGAATGCTTTGTCGGGGACTCGACGCAGTTGTCGTACCTCACGTTCGCGAAGTTCGTCTTGCTCCCGAAGGCGGCGTTGTCCCCCAACTTGTAATCGGACAGCTCGGAGGCGCCCCCGGCGTATTGCGCGCCGTAGAACTCCCCGCTCAGCGGATCCTTCGCCATCCTGTTGATGCCCAGCGAGAAGAGCGTCTTGTCCACGGCGACGCCGTGCTCGCTGCCGTCCCACGTGTTCGAGAGCGAGCCGATGTCGAGCGAGGCTGGGCCCGTGAGCTTGACCCCGTAGATCACCTGGTCGGCGGGAATGCCCGCGGCGGCATACAGGTCGTAGGTCGACCCTCCCGAGAGGTTGGTGGCCGTGTAGGAGTGGGACGAGGCCCCCGTCTGCAGGTTGCCGCCCGCCTTGAACTCGGCGGCGCTCATGGTGGTGACGGTCGCCGTCCAGCCCGCACCCATGACCGGCCTCATGCTGAGCCTGCCGTTCGTGAAGTACCCCACTCCGAACTGGGCGGTGTAGGCCCAGCTCATGCTGAGCACGGGGTTCTTCAGAGTGCTGAGCACGCCCGTGCTCTTCTGCACCGTTCCGGAGGAGTCCTTCACGTCGCCCAGGAAGTCGTCGGTCACCTTGAGGGCGAAGCCCTCCCCGCCGTCGGCGTTGTCTCCGTACTGCCCGTCGTAGTAGTTGCCCGTCTTCATCGCGCCGCACCACCACGAGGGGCAGGACTCGCCGTCCACGTAGATGTAGTTGGTCTTCGTGTCCGTCTCCTCGGCGGCGCCCGCCGGCTTGGTGTCGATCGTGTAGGTGATGGGCAGCATCGTGCCGTTGGGAACGGCGGGATCGGTCGAGAACGCGAGGTATGACATGCTCGCCGCAGCATAGGCGAACTTCGAGTAGACGACGGAGACCTTGGTGAGGTGCTCGTCTGCGGCGAGTGGCGACGGCATGACCGAGCTGAGCGAGAAACTCGAGCGAACGCCGGTCCCAACGGTCTGCTGCGAGAGGTCGACCGTGACGCCCTTGGGCTGCTTGTTGGTGAAGTAGGTGACCGAGCCGATCTTCTGCGTGGTCATCGTATGGGTCAGGTCGCTCTTGGTCGTTGTCGCCGTGTTATCGGGGTCGAACGATTCGCTCGCAGACGAGTCGCCGGTGATCTTCAGGTCGGTGGGAAAGATCCTGGAGTCGAAGCTCGCGGTTATCGTCGTGGGACTGCCATCCGAGGCCGGGATGTCGTAGTTGTTGCCGGAGATGCCTACCGGGATCCTGACATTCTCGAACCACGCGAGAGTGGTGAGGTGTTTGTATTGGTCGTTCGCATCCCCGAGAACGTGCGATCCTCCGCCCGGAGCAATCTGCTTGAGAACGGACGAGCCGTTCACCTGTGGGAGGTTGTTGAATCCCACCGTCTCGCCAACCAGGTTCGTGTAATCCACCGTCATCGTGGGCTTTTGGTCGATCTTCGTGCCGTCACCCATGGTCACCGTTGCGTTGACGGGATATGTGGCCTGGGCAGGGAGGAGCGTCGTGGGGTCTTGGTTCTTCTGGCTCCACTTCGCGTCGTCGGCCTTGAGATGAAAACGGCCGATCACACGCCTCACGGTGGCGTTGGAGTAATCGTCCGACCAGGAAACGGTCGCGGTCCTCTTGTCCTGGCTGATGCTCGCGGTGGCTGTGGCCGACAGGTTGACGACACCAGTGCCGGTGGCAGCGGTCCAGTCGAGCCAGGTGAATCCATCCGGCGCCGTGAGGGTGACGCTCGTGGCCTTTACCAGGCCGTAGGAATAGACGTCGGGCAGGGCGTACGAAACCCAGAGCGAGGGAGTCGTCCCGTTCTCGGCCTTTCCGTGCTCGGTAATGTACAGGCCGCTTAGGTACGACGAACTGAGCGGCCTAGAGGACAGGGAGCTCCGCTCTGAGGCTGGCGAGAAGCACGCCGTCACCCCCGTGTAATTGTTCAACGAATAGGCGACGCCCGCGGTGGCCGTCGCCCCGCTGCCGTTGCTCGTCGTCGCGACGAAATCCGTGCTCGCGGGGATGGCGGTGGTGCCGTTGGGCGTCCAGGTGCCGTTGCGCTCGGCGTTGGCGCGGGTGTCATCGATGCTCGACCTGTTGAGAACCACCGCGAAGCTCAGGGTGGTGGTGTTGGAGGTCGCGGGGAACTCGAGGGTGATCTTGTTGTTCATCGCGTTCGCGTTGTTGGTGACGTCGTTCTCGGCCGCCTTGATCTCGTAGTTCTCGGTCTTCGTGCCAACGGGATAGTTGGTGGTGTCCAGGCTGTAGTAGTCGGGCAGCGTGACCGTGACCGTGCTCGGGGCATCGGAGGTGCCCGGCGTATAGGTGATGTTGGGATAGACCGTCTCGTTCTCGCCGAGGACGAGGGCCGAGAGGTCGACGGCACTTCCCTTCGCGTCCTTGATGGCGATGGAGAGCGACGGGGTCCCCGTGCCCTGCGTGGTGATCACGGGAGACGAGGAGGAGGCGGGAGCGGCGGCAGGGGATGCCGGGGCGCCGGCGCCGTCCTGCGTAGACCCCTTCTCGGCGACGCTCTCGCACGTGGCAGGAGCGGCCGAACCAGAAGCGACGGATTCCGCGGCGGGAGCTGGCTGCTCAGAGACAGGGGACTCTGCCTGGGGCGACGCGGGCGTCGTCTGCTCGACCGTCGCCGGAGACGAAGACGATGAGACCGCATCGGCGAAGGCCCCCTGCGGCATGAGACCCATCGTCAGCGCGACCGCGAGGAGGATCGAGAACGCACGTCTCGCCGCCGCAAACGAGACCAGCGAGCCCATCCTGGAGGAGTCGCCCGTCACGGTGACGTCCGCCTCGCCCATCGTGTCGGCGTTCATGTTGCTCCCCATCCCCATATTTAATTCTCTTTTACGCTGCCCGTGCCTGCCAGCACGTGACCAAAGCTCCTTGCAACACGAGCCTCCCCACGCACACGCCCCAACGCGTCGAACGGCGGCTCTCCGCATCTCCTTGCTAGCACGATGTGCTAGCACGATGGTTCGAACGGCCAGATGGTATTCTCGATGCTATCGGAGACCTGTGGGCCGTTAGTCTGTCGTTCGGACACGACCGGCGGTTGTCAGGGCACCAACGACGTACCCGAGGGTTTCCTTGTCCCTTGAGTTCAGAATTGCATGATCCGGGAGGCGCGACGCCGCCTCGCCCCTTCGCCGAGGGCCGAGCGGGGCGAGCGCGTCACTCCATCGTGCGGCGCAGGGCGTCGCGCCAGCCGGCCAGCAGCCGCTCGCGCGTGGCGCCCGGGACGTGTGGCTCATTCTTGACGAGATGCCGTTCTTCATTGTTGTTCTCCCCGAGTCTCGAGGTGTTCGTGACCGCTGTAGCCCTTTGGTGCAGATTCGGTGACGCCATGCGCATGATCCCTGCTCCTCACGGGCACAAATTGCTGCTTTTTACTGGCATTTCTCCGTGCGTTCCGAGTGCCCGTGACGTTCAAACCACCTCGCCCAAAATTGAAGGGACAGCGGCTTTGTACGGTACGAACCGCATATCTGCCGATGTAGCTACTCATGGGCCAACCTGCCATGTGTGCAGCTCAACATAGAATTATTAGGGGATATGAGGCAAAAACTGATAAGCTCCGTGGTGTCCCATGCCTGTGAACTATCCATAACAAATGTGATTCTTGTCTGAACATAATAACGTCATGTGGTGCGTTTTACGTCGCATTCCAAAGAAGCCTGAATAAATTATTTATATGACAGCTGCACCTCGAGGCTCGTTGCAAACACACGCTTCCGAGGACCTTGACGGCTGCCCCATGCTCCCCGCTTGCGGTACCCTTGGTGGGTTGAAATCACCGCCGGCCCCATCCGACAGCCCGGCGTCATCCGTTTCGCCCTCGGGAGAGAGACCCTCATGACCAGCGACGCATCCAGCACCTCCATCCACGACATCGACACCGTCGCCCTCGACGACGAGACCTCCGAGCTCGTGGTCATCGACCAGACGCTCCTGCCCAACCAGGTGGTGCTCGAGCGTCTCACCACCCGCGAGGAGGCCTGGCGTGCCATCAAGCGCCTCGAGGTGCGCGGTGCGCCGGCCATCGGGGTCTCCGCCGCCATGGCCCTCTACCTGGACGCGAAGCGCTTCCTCGCCCAGAACCCAACTGCCACCGTGGCCGCCCTCGAGGCGCGCATCGCCGATACCCACGCCTACCTCGACTCCTCGCGTCCCACGGCCGTGAACCTCTCCTGGGCCACGGCCCGCATGCACGAGGTCGCCCGCGCCGTCGAATCCAAGGGGAACGCAACGGCAGCATCGGTTGTCTCGGCACTGCTCGACGAGGCACGTGCCGTGCGCGACGAGGACATCCGCGTCTGCCGCGCCATCGGCGAGCATGGCGTCGAGCTGGTGCGAGACGGCGACGGGATCGTCACCCACTGCAACGCCGGGAAGCTCTGCGCCGTCCGCTACGGCACCGCCACCGCTCCCATCTACGTGGGCCAGGAGCGCGGCCTCACGTTCCACGTGTTCTGCGACGAGACGCGGCCCCTGCTCCAGGGCGCGCGCCTCACGGCCTACGAGCTCATGGCCTCGGGGGTCGACACCACCCTCGAGTGCGACGGCATGAGCCAGAGCCTCATGGCGACGGGCCAGGTGCAGGCCGCGTTCGTAGGATGCGACCGCGTGGCCGCCAACGGCGACGTCGCGAACAAGATCGGCACCTCCATGCTGGCCTTGGCCTGCGCGCGCCACGACGTCCCGCTCTATGTGTGCGCCCCCACGGCCACCATCGACCTCGCCTGCCCCACCGGGGCAGACATCCCCATCGAGCAGCGCGCGCCCGAGGAGGTCACCGAGATGTGGTATGCGAGCCGCATGGCCCCCTGAGGGCGTCAAGGTGTACAACCCGGCCTTCGACGTCACCCAGGCGGACCTGGTCGCCGGCATCGTCACGGAGTTCGGCGTCGCCCGCGCCCCCTACGGGGAGTCGCTTGCCGCCATCTTCGACAGGAAGGCGCACCGATGAGCGACGCCCCCGCAGGCCAGGACTCCCAGCAGGTGGAGTCGATCAACTTCGACGGGATCTCGGCCCGGGTGTTCCGCTCCGCCAGCCCCGACCTCTACGTGGCGCTCGAGCCGCCCGAGGCGCGGCCCTTCGTCGTCGCCAACAACGACGAGAAGCCCGACGACATCGTCTCGTTCGTGACCGAGCGTCTGGGCCTCATCCGAGAGATGCGCGCCGACATGGCCAAGCACTTCTCGAAGACGAAGTCGCTCGAGTGCCGCTACCAGACGGGAGACGTGGCCTACGTGCTCGGCCGCCCCTTCATGCTGCGGGTGTTTCCCACGAGCAGCGGCCGCAAGCTTCGCCACGCCGCGCGTGGCCGCGCCAACACCACGGCCTCCGTCCACACCGACGTGAGCCTCGTCGACCTGTTCGTGATCCAGACGGGAAACTACGACCAGCGCCGCCTCGCCTTCACGAGCTGGGCCTCGGGCATCTTCGCCCAGAACGCGCAGTCGATCGTCGACCAGGCGGCAGGCATGGCCGGGATCGTCGACGCCCTCCCCGGGCCGGTGCGGGTGCGTCCCATGCGCTCGAAGCTGTTCAGGCTCGACGGCGCGCGGCGGACCGTCTGGGCGAGCGACGACCTCATCCCCTACCCCGCCGTCTGCGTGGGCTACGCGTTCATGTCCGCGATGGCCCGGGAGCTCGTCCCGGCCGCCCCCGAAGGCGCGTCGCAGCAGGAGCGCGACGCGGTCAGGGCCGAGCGCGAGGCCCTCGTCGCCAAGGGGTGCCCGGGCTGGCAGCGCGCCAGGCTCATCATGGAGGCGGAGGACTCGCCCTACAAGAGGCAGTAGGGGCGGCCGGCGCCTGGCGCGCACGCGAAGAAGAGCCGGCCCGCGGACGAATCCACGGGCCGGCTCGGGGCATGCCTCTTGTGGCGGGACTACTCGGTGATGGCGCCGACCTTCTCGTCGTCCTCGGCGATGATCTTGGCCTTCTTCTCGACCGGGGTCTGGCTCATCTCGTCGGCGTAGATCTTCTTGCCGGTGGGATGCTCCTCGAGCCACAGCTCCTCCGCCTTGGCCTTCCAGCTCTCGGCATAGGGGGTGGTGCGGGCGCACAGGTGGTCGACGCTCTCCGGGCTGACGTACTCGGTGCTCTTGGCGTCGGCCTCGTGCACGATCTCGGGGAGGATCTCGGGGTTCTCGAGCATGGGGCAGGGGCGCAGCATGTTGTCGTTCCAGGGCCAGTTCTTGCGGTAGGCCTGGAAGACGGGCTGCTGGAGGCACTCGAGCAGCGACTTGTCGTGGATGTTGGCGTTGGAGTAGTGGATGAAGACGCAGGGCTCCACGTCGCCGCGGGCGTTGATGTGGCAGAACACGCGGCCGCCGGCGATGCAGCCGCCCACGTACTCGCCGTCGTTCTGGAAGTCCATCGCGAAGATGGGCTTGCCGCCGGTGATGCCACGGACCTCGCGGATGCGGTGGAACATGTACTCGCGCTGCTCGACGGTGGGCATGAGGTCGGCGTTGGCGCCCTCGCCCACGGGCATGTAGTGGAAGTACCAGGCGAAGCGGCAGCCTTTCTTGATGATGAGGTCGTAGTACTCGTCGGAGGTGACGCTCTCGACGTTGGCGCGCGTGTAGGCCGTGGAGGTACCGTAGATGAGGCCGTTCTTGTGCATCAGGTCGAAGGCGTCCATGACCTTCTGGAAGTCGCCCTCGCCGCGGCGGCCGTCGTTGGCCTCCTCGAAGCCCTCGAGCGACACGGAGAAGACGATGTTGCCCACGCGCTTGACGTCGTCGCAGAACTGCTGGTCGATGAGGGTGGAGTTGGTGAAGATGTTGAAGACGCAGTCATCGTGCTTCTCGGCGAGCTTGATGATGTCCTTCTTGCGGCAGAGGGGCTCGCCGCCGGTCATCATGTAGAGGTGGCAGCCCAGCTCGGAGCCCTCGGTGACGATCCGGTCCATGTCGTCGTAGGAGAGGTTGAGCGACTTCTCGTAGTCGGCCGCCCAGCAGCCCACGCAGTGCATGTTGCAGGCGCTCGTGGGGTCGAAGATGATGATCCAGGGCACGTTGCACTCGTTCTTGTCGGCGTTCTCGGTGCAGGTGCGCAGGCCGCGGAAGGCCGCCTCGTAGGCACCGTTGAGGGCGACCTTGCGAAGGAGCTCGGGGTCGGTCTCGTCGATCAGGTTGAAGAGGTACTCCTCCCACTTGGAGCCTGGGTAGAGGCCGGCCTTGAGGCCGCGGCTCGCGCCGGGGGCGGTGTCCTTGAGGAGCTTGGACGCCATGTTGATGAACTTGTCGAGCGACTCCTCGCGCTTCTCGCCGGAGGCCGCCTTGATGACCTGCTCGATGGCGACGCTGAAGGCCTTGCGCTCTGCCGCGTGGGCAATCTTGGACTGCATGGTTGGCACACCTTTCTGTGAGGCAAGCGGGCCTAATTTTTGACCCGCGTTCAAATTATGCACCCATACACCTGAAAATGGAACCGTCTCGATGACGATTCATACACGGAGTGGGGCATGTTGTCACGACTTCGCTTTTCAACAGGGCACAGTATACTCCCCTTGCAGGGCATTCGTGCAGGGCGAGGGATTTGTGGGCGCGCACGCCCGCGTCGCCGCTACACTTGTGGCATGGGATACCGCACCTACACATGCCCCATCGCCAAGTCGTGCGGCGGCTGCGAGTGGCTCGCCGTTCCCTACCCCATCCAACTCAAACGCAAGCAGGCCGCGGTCGAGGCGCTCTTCGCCGACGTCGTATCGGCAGACCACGCCCGCCTCCTTCCCATCGTGGGCATGGCCGAGCCGGTCGCCTATCGTCACAAGGCCGCCACGCCCTTCGCCCCGGGAACGCACGGGCGCATCCGCTCGGGCTTCTACGCGTCGGGCACCCATCGCATCGTCCCCTGCGCGCGCTGCCTCGTCGAGGCGCCCCTCTGCCGAGAGACGCTCAACGCGGTCGCCCGGGCTGCCGAGGACCTGAACGTCCCCGCCTATGACGAGGACGCCGGCAAGGGGCTGCTCAGGCACGCCATCGTGCGCGCCGGCTGGAAGACGGACGACCTGCTGCTCACCATCGTGACGAACGGCCAGGCCCTGCGCCACGCCGAGTCCTTCCTCAAGGCGCTCGCCGGCCTTGCCCCGCACGTCACGGGCATCGTCCAGAACGTGAACCAGCGACGCACCAATGCCATGCTCGGCCCCGAGTCGAGCCCGCTCTCGGGGCCCGGGACCATGCACGACCAACTCCTGGGGTGCACGTTCGAGATCGGCCCCACCTCGTTCTACCAGACCAACCCCGAGCAGACCGAGCCCCTCTACCGCGCTGCCATCGACGGCCTTCGCCTCGAGCCCGGCATGCGCCTGCTCGACGCCTACTGCGGCATCGGCAGCATCGGCATCTGCGCCGCCAGGGCGACGCCGGGAGTCGAGGTCGTGGGCGTCGAGAAGGGCCGCGACGCCGTCGCGTGCGCCCGGAGGAACGCCGAGGCGAACGGCCTTGCCGGGCGGGCGCGCTTCGTCGCCGCCGATGCCACCGCCTACATGCGCGACGCGAAGAAGGCGGGCGCCGGATACGACGCGGTCGTGCTCGACCCGCCCCGCACCGGGTCGACCGTCACCTTCCTGGACGGGGTGTGCTCGCTGGCCCCAGCTCGCGTCGCCTACGTCTCGTGCAACCCGGAGACGCAGGCAAGGGACGTCGCGCTCCTGCGTCGAGGCGGCTACGTCCTGGACTCCCTGCAGGCCGTCGACCTCTTCCCCCACACCAGGCACGTCGAGTCGGTCGCCATCCTGTCCAGGCCGTAAGCCGATGGCTTGCCCCTCCCCGGCCGCACGGGTAGATAATGGGCGAAACGCCGGCCAGCCAGGCATCGGCGGAATCAATCCCTGGGGGTTCCATGATAGAGATCAAGGGCGTCTCGAAGGCCTATGCGGGAAGCAGGCACAAGGCCGTCGACAACCTCAGCTGGATCGTCCCCGACGGCGCTATCACGGGCTTCATCGGCCCGAACGGCGCCGGCAAGTCAACGTCGATCCACATGATGACCGGCTCGCTCGAGCCGGACGCCGGCAGCATCCTCCTCAACGGCGTCGACATCGTCAAGGACCCCATAGAGGCCAAGCGGCAGTTCGGCTTCGTGCCCGACGTCCCGGACGTGTTCCTCAACCTCAAGGCCATCGAGTACCTCAACTTCATGGCCGACCTCTACGCCGTCCCCACGGCGGAGAGGTCGCGCTTCCTCGGGGAGGTCCCCGCGAGGCTGGAGATCGCCGACGTGCTCGACAACCAGATCGCCGCCCTGAGCCACGGCATGCGGCAGAAGGTCATCATCATGGGCGCGCTCATTCACAGGCCCCCGATCTGGATCCTCGACGAGCCCATGGCCGGGCTCGACCCCAAGTCGGCCTTCGAGCTCAAGAAGATGATGCGCGAGCACGCGGCCTCGGGAAGGTCGGTTCTCTTCTCGACCCACGTGCTCGAGGTGGCGGAGAAGCTCTGCGACCAGATCTGCGTCATCAACCACGGCAGGCAGCTCTACCTGGGGACCCTCGAACAGCTCAAGGCCCGCCATCCCGGCATGAGCCTCGAGGACATCTTCCTCGCCATCACCGAGGGCGGCACGGGGGACGCGACGGGGGACGCACGATGAGGAACTACCTGCTGCTCACCAAGACCCTCATCCTGTGCGGGCTCGACATCGGCCCGCACGACAAGGGCAAGCTGCTCGACCGAAACCTCATGGCCGGCATCTCCCTCGTGGCCATCGTCGCGATCGTCGCCGAGATCGTGAAGTCGCTCACCGGCGTCGTCGGCGCCATCGTCGCCGCCGGGGGCGACGGCCACGCATTCGTCGAGCAGGGCCTGGCCGTCGGGATGCTCGCCGCCTTCGTGATGGGCGTGCCCATGGTGCTCTCGTCGTTCTACGTCTCGTCCGACACCACCACGCTGCTCTCCCTGCCCGTCCCCATCTCCACGATAGCCGCGGCCCGGTTCACCCGCTGCTTCTTCTATGCCTACTCGCTGGTCATGCTGTTCGCGCTGCCGACGCTCATCTCGTTCGGCCTGGCGACCGGCGCCGGGGTCGCGTACTGGGTGTTCGCCGTCGTGGTCTTCCTGCTCCTGCCGACCGTCCCGCTCGTCTACGACAGCGTCATCGCGATGCTCGTCATGCGCGCCTTCCACAGGATGCACAACAAGAGGCTGCTGACGGGCATCGGCACGGCGGTCTCCCTGGCATTCGCCCTGGTCTGGGTCTTCGTCTCCGTCTCGAAGGGCCAGGGGGACACCATGGGGATGGAGGCGATGCTGTCGAGCCTCGGCCCGGTGGGCGCGATCTTCCCCAACGTCCCCTTCGCAGGCGCCGCCCTCGGGCAGCTCTCCGTCACGGGCCTCCTCCTCTACGTTGCCTCGTGCGCCGCCTTCGTCGCCCTGTTCCTGGTCGTCGCCAAGCTCGTCTACTACGAGAGCGTCGTCGGCATGACCGAGATGACCACCCACAACGCGGCCCTCTCGGGCAAGGATGTGGCCTCCTTCGGGCGCGTGCGCTCTCCGATGGGTGCCTACGTGCGGGTCGAGCGGGCCAAGATCCTCCACTCCCCCTTCCAGATGCAGGTGGTCCTGACCGAGCTCATGTGGCCGGCCATGTTCGTCATAGGCCTGGTCATGGCATCGACCAGGCCCGAGGGGGACGTCCTGGGAAGGGTCGCGCAGTCCGCCTCTGGCGAGCAGGCCTTCGTGATCCTGACGGCCCTCACGCTGTGCATGACCTTCTTCGCCGCCGCCACGAACCTGCTCCCCTCGATCGCCATCTCGCTCGAGGGGACGGGGCTCTCCCTGGTCAAGACCCTTCCCATGAGGCTCTCGGACAACCTCAGGGCGAAGGTCCTGGCCATCCTCCCGGCAGACTACCTCCTCTCGAACTTCATCCCCCTCGCGGCGACGGCGTACTGCATCGCGAACGGGACGAGCCCCGCCATGCTGCCCGTCGTGGTCGTCATGGGCATCGCGGGCACCGTCGCCGTCTGCTACCTCCAGATGCTCTTCGACCTCAAGGCGCCCAACCTCAAGTGGCTGGACCCCTCCTCCGTCGGCAGGAAGGCGGGGACGATCATCTCCATGCTGGCATGCATCGCCCTCGGCCTCGTCGTCTGCGCGGTCTCCTTCGTCCCCGTGATGCTCCTCGGGCTCCCCTCCGTCCTGTCGACGGCCATCGGCCTCGTCGTCTCGGTCGGGCTTGCGATCGGCCTCAGGGCCTTCGCGCTGAGCTATGGGGAGCGCCGCCTGCGCCAGCTTCCGTGAGGGGGATGCGGCCCTAGGCCTTGCGCTGGGCGCGGTTGTTCGTCTTGTAGCGGTACATGGTGGAGTCGGTCTCCTCGAGGATGGCCGAGACGTTGGCCATGGGCGCGAGGCCGTTGTCGTACCTCGCGCTGCTGGAGATGCCGTAGCTGAACGACTGCGGGTATTCCCGGACCTCACGCCTGAACTCCTCGCGGATCCGGGAGAGCTGGCCCTCGAGGGGAACGTCGGAGAACGAGATGACGAGGAACTCGTCGCCGCCCTCGCGACAGAGCTCCACGGGGCCGGCGACGTCGGAGAGGGCCCGCACCGCGTCGAGGATGTAGGCGTTGCCCACGTCATGCCCGAAGGTGTCGTTCACGTACTTGAGGCCGTCGAGGTCGACGAACGCCAGCTCGAACCGGGTGCCGTTCGCGAAGCACCCGCACATCCTCTCGATGGCGTGGCGACGGTTGAACAGGCCCGTGAGGAAGTCGTGGTATGCGAGGTACTCGACCTCGCGCTCGCGCGTCACGTCGTGGAGGATGCTCACGATCGCCGGCTCCCCGTCCCACTGGATGGGCAGGGACGAGACCTCGAGGCGCAGGCCGGCATGGCCGTCGTCCCCCTCGAACACGAGCTCGCGGCGGCCCACCTCGAGGGGGTCGTCCTCCGAGGATATGTCCCTCAGCCTCTGCCGGAACTCCACGTCGAAGTTCATGTGGGCCTCGAAGTAGCGCCGGCAGGCATCGTTCATGTGGAAGATCCGCCCGTCTTCCAGGGAGGAGACCACCACCCAGTCGCTCATCAGCTCCATGAGGCGGGTGTGGAGCACCTGCCCCTGGCCGAGCCGGTCGTTCTGCTGCCCGATGACCTCCGCCTCGTGCTGGAGGCGCGTCTCCCTGTCCTCGAGCGTCGCGACCATGTCGTTGAACACCCGCGAGAGCGAGCCCATGAAGTCGAGCCTCTGGCTGTAGTCGCCCTTGGTCACCTGCTCGGCCTGCCAGACCAGGTGGGAGAGCGACCCGTGCAGGTCGCGCAGCTCGCCGGTGATGGGGTTGTCGGGGGCCGGGAGCGCGACGTCGAGGTCGCCCCTCGAGAGGCCCTCCGCGAACACGCGCTCCTCGGCGAGGTACTCGCCGAGCTGCATGAGGCCCTGGGCCAGCCGTCGCTGCTCCGGGGGGAGGGCATCGGGGTCTATGTGGGCGTTCCGGGGCGAGTAGAGGACGTCCCTCAGGTATTCGAACAGCTCATCCACCCTGGACTCCCTTGAAGCGGCAGACGCGCGCCCCGCTCGCCCAGCAGTCGACCTCGCGCACCTTGTAGGGCTTGCCGGTGTACTCCTCGAAGATGCCGGCTATGAAGCCCTCGTCGTAGACGCACACGACCTCGTTGGTGATGGGCAGGCCGCTGCAGTCGAGGTCCTCCCCCACGGTGAGGACGAAGCTGCCGTCCCTGTCGTCGAGCATCTCCATGCGGAGGATGCCGATCCTGAGCGACCTGAGGCTCGCCTGCAGCTGGGCGAGGAACGGGTCCATCCCGAGCGTGAGGTCGAGGGCATTCCTCGCATACTCGTGCCCGACGAGCTCGCCGGCGGCGCGAAACACGTGGTCGGCCTGCTCCTGGCCCATCTCGGTGACGAGCACGTGGTTCATGGAGTACTGCAGGAGGCGATAGACGAGCACCGGCATGTCCTCGCCGAGGTTCTCGCGGCCCTCCTTGATGTCGCCGATCGACGCCCAGGAGAAGTCCGCATGCTTCGGCTCGGCCTTGAAGACGTTTTCCATCGCTGTCTCTCCCCTTGGGCGGCGCATCGACATATAGGGAAAGTCTTTCTCTTTTCGTCGCATCGTATGCATACGTTGCGACGAACGAGCTTGAATCCGGTTCGGAAGACCCTCGGGGCGAGCCGGGGGCTATCTGCCGGCTATGGCGACGGTCCTGTCGTCCCTCACGCTGACGCGCCCCTCGGCGAGCAGCTGGATGGCATCCGGGTAGAGGACGTGCTCGACCTCGTGGATGTGGGCCTCGAGCTCGTCGAGCGACCAGCCCTCCTCCACGACGAGGGGCCTCTGGGCGATGATGGGGCCGGCGTCGTAGTCCGCGTTGGCGAAGTGGACGGTGACGCCGGTGACCTTGACGCCGCGCTCGTAGGCGTCCCGGATCGCATGGGCGCCCGGGAAGCTCGGGAGCAGCGCGGGGTGGAGGTTGACGACGCGGTCGGGGAAGGTGGCGAGCAGGGGCTCGTGGACCATGCGCATGTAGCCCGCCATGATCACGTAGTCGACCCCCTTGCGGAAGAGCTCGGCGGCGATCACCTCGTCGGCCGTGATGGGGTCCGCGTAGACCTCCTTGGAGAGGGTCAGGGTCTGGATCCCGGCCGCCTCGGCGCGCTTGAGCCCATAGGCGTCCGGCCGGGAGGAGACCACCATCTCGACGGTCGCGTCGAGCGTCCCCGCCGCGATGCGGTCGATGATGGCCTGCAGGTTGGTTCCGCTTCCCGAGACGAGCACGCCGAGCCGGATGCTCATCGGTAGGTCACCCTGCCCGACCCCTCGACGCACTCGCCCATGACGAACGGCCTCTGGCCGTAGGTCTCGAGGGACTCGCAGACGGCGTCGACGTCGTCTGGGTCGCAGATGACGCACATGCCGACCCCCATGTTGAAGGTCTTGTACGCCTCGTCGGGCGAGAGGCCCGCGGCGTCGACCATGTAGTCGATGACGGGCGGGACGGACCAGGCCGGGCCCGACTCGCCGCCGCGGTCGATGGCCGCGTCGACGTCGGACGGAAGCGCGCGGTTGAGGTTCTCGGTGATTCCCCCGCCGGTGATATGGGCGAGCGCGTGGATGGGCGTCCCCGCCTTGAGCACCCTGACCAGCGCGCCGGCATAGATGGTGGTGGGGCGGAGGACGGCGTCGGCCAGGCTCTCCCCTCCCAGCTCGTCGAGCGGGCGGTTGAGCTCCTCGGCGTCCCTGCCCTCGATGGCGACCTTCCTCACCAGCGAGTAGCCGTTGGAGTGTATGCCCGAGCTGGGCAGGCCGATGATCGCGTCGCCCACGTGGACATGCTGGGGCCCGAGCATCTTGGGTCGGTCGACGACGCCCACGGCGAACCCGGCCAGGTCGTAGTCGCCCGGGTCCATGACGCCGGGATGCTCGGCCATCTCCCCACCGATGAGGGCGCAGCCGCTCTGGCGGCACCCCTCGGCGATCCCGGAGACGATCCTGGCCATGCCGTCGGCCTCGATGCGGCCGATGGCGACGTAGTCGAGGAAGAACAGGGGCTCGGCGCCCGAGACCACGATGTCGTCGACGCACATGGCAACGAGGTCCTGCCCGACCGTCTCGTGCCTGTCGAGCATCTGGGCGATGGCGAGCTTCGTGCCCACGCCGTCGGTGCCCGAGACCAGGACCGGGTCGTCCATGCGCTTGAGCGCCTTCGCGTCGAACAGGCAGCCGAAGCCGCCGAGGCCGCCGATCACCTCGGGACGGGTCGTCGTCGCGACGTCGGCCTTGATGGCGTCGACCGCACGCGCGCCCTCGTCGACGTCGACACCGGCGTCGGCGTAGCTTACGTGCTTGGCTGCCTTACTCATGGGCCATCTCCTCCTTCAGGATGTCATCGAAGCTGTCCTCGATCAGCTGGCTCACGCCGCCGCGCGACGTGGCGGAGGCATGGGCGAGGTTGTTGGGCGCATAGCCCTCGAGGAACTTGCCCCTCGAGAAGCTCGCGGGTATCTCGACGGGATACTGTCCCGTGAAGCACGCCGTGCAGTAGCCGGCCATGGGGACGCAGTTGAGCAGACCCCCCACCGAGAGGAACGCCAGCGAGTCCGCGCCGATGAAGTCGCGTATCCCCTCAACCGACCTGTTCGCGGAGATGAGCTGGTCCTGGGTGTCGGTGTCGATGCCGTAGAAGCAGGGCCAGGTCACCTCGGGCGAGTTGATGCGGACGTGGACCTCCGTCGCGCCCGCCTCCTTGAGCATCCTCACGATCTGTCGCGACGTGGTGCCGCGCACGATGGAGTCGTCGACCATGACGATTCGCCTTCCGGCGACGTTGTCGCGCAGCGCGTTGAGCTTCATGCGGACGCCCATCTCGCGCAGCTCCTGCGTGGGCTGGATGAACGTGCGCGCGACGTAGCGGTTCTTGATGAGGCCCTCGCCGTAGGGGATGCCGGCCTCGCGGGCGAAGCCCTCGGCGGGGGGCATGCCGGAGTCTGGGACGCCTATAACGAGGTCCGCGTCGGCGGGCGCCTCTCGCGCCAGCTGGCGGCCCATCTCGTAGCGGTCACCGTAGATCGACGACCCGTCCTTGACGGAGTCGGGGCGCGCGAAGTAGACGTGCTCGAAGATGCAGTTGGCGGGGAATGCGCCTGGGCACGCCCTGCATCGAGGTGAGGCCGTCATCGGAGACGCGGATGATCTCGCCGGGGACGACCTCGCGCACGAACTCCGCGCCGATGATGTCGAACGCGCAGGTCTCGCTCGCGACGACCCACCCGTCGTGGCCGGAGAGCCTGCCGAGCATGAGCGGCCGGATGCCGTTGGGGTCACGGAAGGCGTAGAGCGCGTTGTCGCGGACAAGGGCCATCGCGTAGCCGCCCTCCACGAGCTTCATGGTGTTCGCTATGCCCTCGCGCAGGCGGCTCGTCTGCTGGGTGAAGTAGCCGATGAGCTTGGCGGCCACCTCGCTGTCGGTGTTCGAGCGAAAGGGGACGCCCAGGTTGACCAGCTCGCGGCGGAGGTGGTCGGAGTTCACGAGGGTCCCGTTGTGCGCGAGCGCGATGATCACCTCGTTGATGGCCGAGAGGTGCGGCTGGGCCGCCTCCCAGCTCTTGGCGCCGCTCGTCCCGTAGCGCACGTGGCCGACGGCGACCTTGCCCGGCATGGCGGAGAGGTCGGCCTCGGAGAAGACCTGCCCCACGAGGCCGAGGTCCTTGCGCACGAGCACGGTGGTGCCGTCGCCCACGGCGATTCCCGCGGACTCCTGCCCCCTGTGCTGGAGCGCCCGCAGCCCGAAGAAGGTCATGCGGGCCACGTCGTGCCCGGGGGCGAAGATGCCGAAGACCCCGCACTCCTCGTGGAGGTGGTCGTCGTCGGCCCGGGGATCGGGCGTGGGGGCCCATTGGTCTGGGAGCATCTCTCTTCCCCTAGCCCTTCTGGCTCGCCGCGATGGCCGCGGTCGCCTCTGACTTCAGGACGCAGACCAGCTCGGTGCGGCCGTACCCGTCATAGTAGTTGCAGGTGGAGAGCGTGAGCACCCGCGTCGCCCCGTTGATGATGGAGGCTGCGTCGGCGTTTCTGGTCTGCGCCTTCCCGAGCAGGCCGTTCAGGTAGGCGTGGAAGGTCGCGTCGTCGGCGAACGAGAACTTGCGGACGTTCGTGTCGTCGGGGTCCGTGTAGTAGAGCAGCAGGGGCTCGAGCTCGTAGGTGTTGCCCTCCGTCACGTACCAGACGGTCTTCACGCTGTCGAAGAACTCCTGCTTGTCCATGTCGGCGACCTGCTTGAACATGGCGCCGTTCTTGAGGTGGTGACCGTAGACCAACGTCTGCTGGTCAACCAGGCCGGGCTTCGTGTTGAGGTAGTCCATGAAGATCTGCCCGCCCACGCCGTAGACGCCCTCGGCGTTGGTGTTGAGGTAGTGGTCGTTGTCCGATCCCTGGTAGACGGGATAGTTGACGACGGTGCCGGGAATCTGGATCCAGCCCACGACGTCGGCGTTGATGGCCTTCAGGGAGGCCCAGTCGACCACGGGCGGGGTGGAGGTGTCGTCGCTGACCGTGGCGTACTTGGCCAGCTTCGCGTTCTCGGCGTCCTGCTGGGAGTACTGCCACTGCGAGTAGCCCCACATCCCCGCGGCCACGGCCAGGAGCACGACGCCGACGGCGATGAGGACGTTCGAGAGGATGCGGCTCGCCGAGCCCTTCTTCTTCCCGCCGCCCGACGCCCCGCCCTTGGCATGCGTGCCCGCGTGGGCCGCGGCGTGGGCCGACCTCTCGGCGCCGCCCTTCGCCTGCCTCTCCGAATAGGGCTGGCCGTTCGCGTGGTAGGAGGGCACGCTCGGCGCGAAGCCCGTCGCCTTGCGCCACGAGGGCCGCACGTTGCCCGAGCCATAGTAGTCGCGCGCCTCGTCGGTGGTCGAGACGGGCTCGCCAGGCTCGATGTCGCGCAGGTGCCTGCTCTTGCTGTCGTCCGAGCTCACGTCGTGCTCCTTCCCCGCCCGAGCTACCCGAGCCTCGAGCCCACGTATCTGGCCGCTGCCGGCTTGTCGAAGTTCCCGTTCGTGATCTTGCCGAGCTCTGCCATGACCTTGCCCATGTCGCGCTTGGTCTCGGCGCCCAGCCTCGTGATGACCTCGTCTGCCTGGTCCTCGAGTTCCGCGCCCGAGAGCTGGGCTGGGAGGAGGTCGTGCAGGACCTCGGCCTGGCTCGAGAGCTCCCCGATGCGCTCCGCGTGGGCCTCGGCGCCCACCTTGCGCAGGCCGTCGAGCTCCTCGTCCATGACCTTCTGCAGCTTCTTGATGGCGGCGGTGAGGTCGGCCTCGGTGGCGTCGCGGCGCTCGTCGACCTCCACCTGCTTAACCGCCTGGTTGACCTGGCGCAGGATGGACAGGCGCGTCTTGTCCTGTGCCTTCATGGCCTTCTTGATCTGGTCGAGCAGCTCGGCCTTCTCCATGGTTGCCCTCTCTTCCTAGGCTTGCGCCATCCGGCGCTTGAAGTCGACGACCCTCTCCCGGTACTCGGGCATGGTGGCGCCCAGGATCTGCGTCGCGAAGATGGCGGCGTTCTTCGAGCCGCCTATCGCCACGCAGGCCACGGGCACGCCCGAGGGCATCTGGACCATGGAGAGCAGGGAGTCCATGCCCCCGAGGTCGCTCGTCTTCATGGGGACGCCGACGATGGGCAGCGGCGTGTAGGCGGCGACCACGCCGCCGAGGTGGGCCGCCTTGCCCGCGGCTGCGATGATGACCCTGATGCCGCGGTCGGCCGCGGAGCCGGCCCACTCGTGCACCTTGTCGGGCGCGCGATGGGCGGAGGCGACGACGAGCTCGTAGGGCACCCCGAACTCGTCGAGCTGCGCCGTGCACGCCTCCATCGCCGGAAGGTCCGACTTGGACCCCATGATGATTCCCACGAGGGGGGTTTCCTGAGACTGCTCGGCCATGGTGCCTCCAAGGGTTCGTGTTCCGCCCGACGCACCACGCGCTGGGCGGACATGCGCCACAAGTATAGATGGAACCGGCGGCGAAGGCCCACCCAAAGCCGAGCGAACGAGACCGGGGCGTCCCGTCTCGCCTATACTCGATGCCAGGACGAAGGGGGAGGGCCATGGCCGAGCAGGGCGAGGAGTCGACAGCCGCGGTGATTGCCGCCGGCGCCGCGAACCTGCTGATCGGGGTCTTCAAGTTCGTCGTGGCCGCCATTACGGGGTCCTCGGCCATGATGAGCGAGGGCATACACTCCGTCGTCGACACGGGCAACGAGGCCCTGATCCTCATGGGCATCAAGCGGTCGGGCCGCGCGCCCGACGCCTACCATCCCTTCGGCTATGGCATGGAGCTCTACTTCTGGACCCTCATCGTCTCCATCCTCATCTTCGCCATCGGCGGCGGGCTCTCCTTCATGCACGGCTGGCAGGCCATGTCCAGCCCCGACCCGCACTTCCTCGAGGAGAGCCCCCTGCTCTCCTATGTCGTCATCGCCGTCTCCGCCGTGCTCGAGGGGGGCTCCCTCGTCATCGGGCTGCGTCAGTACAACGCGGCGCGCGGCGAGATGGGCGCGATCGACTTCCTGCGCGAGAGCAAGGACCCGAGCCTCTACACCGTGGTGCTCGAGGACACGGCCGCCGAGCTGGGGCTCGCCTTCGCGTTCCTGGGGGTCTTCCTCGGCCACGCGCTCGGCATGCCCGAGCTCGACGGGGCGGCCTCCTGCGCAATCGGCGTCCTGCTCATGGCCGTGGCCCTCATCCTCCTCCACGAGACCAAGGGGCTGCTCGTGGGCGAGGGCCTGCGCCCGAGCGAGGTCCACGAGATACAGCGCCTCGTCGAGGCGACCCCCGGGGTCCTGGCCTGCGGGCGCGTGCTCACCCTCTACTTCGGCCCCCACGCGCTGCTGGTCGCCATGGACGTCGACTTCGACGATTCCCTCGGCGACGGGCAGGAGGTCGAGGCGGTCGACGCCATCGAGGCCGCCGTCCACGAGAGGTTCCCGCAGACGGCGCGCATGTTCGTGGAGCCGACGAGCGCGGCCCAGGCGTGTGCCACGAGGAAGCGCCAGGAGCGCTTCCTGGGAGAGCGCGGCGAGCTCTAGGGCCTCGCGTGCACGGGCCGCGAGCGGTACTGGTCGCACGTTCGCGTCGATACCGCCATTCCTCCGTGAGCGGTCGGATTCTCCCCGCGAACGTGACTTATCGACAAGGTCTATGCTGTTTGGCAAGCGCTGGTCCATCAGTCCGCGTCCCCTAAAGGAGAGAACCATGAAAAGCTCTTCCAACGTCTTCCTCTATCGTCGCCAAGGCTCCTACATCCCCCGCGTCGCCGCCGTCCATGACCTCTGCGGATACGGCAAGTGCTCGCTGGGCGTAGCCATCCCCGTGCTCTCTGCCGCCGGCTGCGACGTGTGCCCCGTCCCCACGTCGCTCTTCTCGGCCCACACCAAGTTCCCCACGTTCTACATGCACGACACCACCCCCATGCTCGGCGAGTACCTCGACGCATGGCAGAAGGAGGGCATCGGGCTCGATGCCGTCTACTCCGGGTTCCTCGGGGCGGCGGAGCAGGTCGCGAGCATCAGGCGCCTCTATTCCGAGCACCCCGGCGCCCTGCGCGTGGTCGACCCCGTCATGGGCGATGCCGGCAGCATGTACCCCACCTACACCCCCGAGCTCTGCGCGGCCATGGGCGAGCTGGTCGACGGCGCCGACGTGCTGACCCCCAACCTCACCGAGGCCTCCATCCTCACCGGGATTCCCTACCAGGGGCAGGACGTCTCCGAGGAGTTCGTGCGCCAGAACATGGAAAGGCTCGTGTCGATGGGCGCCAAGTCCGTCGTGATCAAGGGCGTCGTCCGCGGCGACGGCCTCATCCGCAACTACCTCGGCGGGGCGGACATCGAGTTCGAGGAGCTCTCCGACCGCCTGCTCCCCTTCATGCTGCACGGCACGGGCGACCTGTACTGCTCGAGCCTGCTCGGCGCGCTCATGTGCGGGAAGAGCCTCAAGCGCGCGGTGCAGTTCGCCGGCGCGTTCGTGACCGACGCCATGCGCGTGACCAGGGAGCAGCCCGACTACGAGGTGCGCGGCGTCAGCTTCGAGAGCGTGCTCGGCGAGGTCGCGATGCTCCTCGGGTAGGGGCGATCCACCTCGGCGGGCGGCCTCGCGACCCTATTGGGCCGATGCCGTCGCGGCCGTCGTGGCGGCATCCGTCGAGGCGGCCGAGGTCGTTGCGGCCGTCGTCGTGGAGATGATCGTCGTGGAGCTGTTCGATATCTGCGACTTGATCTTGGCGGCCAGGTCGGAGTCGATGCCCGAGATGGTGCACGACCAGCTGAACCCGTTGTTCGTGTCGGCGAGGTTCTTCGTCCACGTGAAGGTCACGAAGCTCTTGATGTCGCCGGTGGGCTTGATGAGGCCGAGGGCGGCCGACTTCTGGAACTTGCCGTTGGCGTCCTCGTGAACGCTCACGTGGTAGACGACGGTGTTGATGTTGGGGTTGAGCAGGGAGTTGATCGCGAGGGCCGTCGCCTGGATCTGGCTGCCGGACAGGCACTCGAGGGCATCCGCCGAGCTCGTGTCTATGACGGTGACCTCGATGCGGCCCGTCGTCTCGTCGGCCTCGTCGACGGTATAGTCGTCCGGGAACTGCGTGAAGCCGTTGCCCCACTCCACGCCCCCCTCGAGGGCGGCCGTGACGGTCCTGACGCTCACGTCGTTCGAGAGATCCGCCGTGCGCGCGCGGCGGATGACGCCGCAGCTCACCTGCGCGACGATGACGAGCACGAGCACCACGACCACGAAGGTGGTGGCGACCTTCCTGATGATCTTCTCGACGTTAGAGCCTGAGGGGTCCTCGTCTGCCAGGGGGTCGATGTCGAGCGCCTTGCCGGTCTTCTTGCGGTGGTGACGCTCCTTGCGGGCGGTCGAGGCGTTGGTGTGGCCCGTCTCGTCGACGTCGGCAAAGAGCTTCGTGACCTCGCTCGCGCTGGGCGCCTCGGATCTCTTCCTCGCCATGCCGATGCCTTTCGTCGCCGCCGCGCGACCCCATGGGGCCGGCGTTCACCTTTTCCCTCAGCCGCCCATTATAGGCGAGCTCTCCCCGCGGCCTCCCTCGCGCCCGCTCGCGACAACATCCCCATGCGCGAGCGGCTACTCCCCGGGCTCGAGCCTCCGCGCGATGGCGTCGCACGCGAGCGCGCCCACGACGGTCTTCGCGTCCTCGATGCGGCCGTCGAGCACCGCGTCGACCAGCTCCTCGACCCTGACCAGGTCGACGTTGATGAACTCGTCGTCATCGGGGCTCGACTCGGACGCATGGAGGCCGGTCGCCATGTAGAGGTGTATGAGCTCGTCCGCGAAGCCGGCGCTCGTGGCGATCGTGGTGAGGTAGGCGATCTTGTCGGCCACGAGGCCCGTCTCCTCCGTGAGCTCGCGCGAGGCGCAGGCCAGGGGATCCTCCCCTGGGGCGAGCTTTCCCGCGGGGATCTCCAGGGTGACGCGCGCGAGGGCCGTGCGGTACTGCCTCACGAGGCAAATCCGGCCGTCGTCGGTGAGGGCCACGATCGCGACGGCGCCGGGATGGCGCACGACGTCGCGAATCGCCTCCCGTCCGTCGGGAAGCGACACGCGCAGGCGGCTCACGTCGAATATCCTTCCCGACCAGGCCGTCTCCTCGGATTCGATGCGCTCCTCGAGGGACGTGTCACGCGGGTCGTCCCCGGAGAGGACGAGCGCGCGGCGCGTCGGCTCCCCGGAGTGGTGGTCGTTGTCCCTGCGGTCCCCGTCGAACGTGACGTCCTCGGGCTCGACGGGCCGCTCGGTCGCCCTGCCTTTCCGTGCCATGCCTACACCTCCCAGGCCCCGCGGCCGCGGAGCGCCCGGAGGCCGATGTCGTGACGATAGGTCTTGCCCTCGAAGTCGATGAGCTCGCATGCCTGGTAGGCGAGGTCGCGCGCGTCCTCGAAGGTCGAGCCGAGGGCGGTCACGTCGAGCACGCGCCCGCCGGCCGTCACGAGCCTGCCCCGCGCGTCGAGGGCGGTGCCGGCATGGTAGACGGTCACGCCGCCGAGCTCCTCGGCCTGCTGGATGCCGGAGATGGGCCTGCCCTTCTCGTAGGGGCCGGGATAGCCCGCGCTCGTGAGCACCACGGAGACCGCCCAGGACTCGCTCCACCCGATCCGGACGCGATCGAGCGTGCCGGCGTCGACGGCGAGGAACGCCTCGACGAGGTCGGCCTCCATCCGCGGGAGCACGACCTGCGTCTCGGGATCGCCGAAGCGCGCGTTGAACTCCAGGACCTTGGGGCCGTCCTTCGTGAGCATGAAGCCGCCGTAGAGGCAGCCATGGTAGTCGATGCCGTCCTCCGCGAGCTGCGCGACCACCTTCTCCTCGATCTCGATCATCGAGGAGAGCTCGTCGTCCGTCACGATGGGAACGGGCGAGTAGACGCCCATCCCACCCGTGTTGGGGCCCTTGTCCCCCTCGAGGGCGCGCTTGTGGTCCTGCGAGGTGGCGAGCGGAACGAGGGTCCTGCCGTCGGTGAGGGCGAGCAGCGAGCACTCGGGCCCCTTGAGCATCTCCTCGACGACGACCTCGCTGCCTGCCTCCCCAAAGCGGCCCGAGAAGCACTCGCGCACGCCGGCGAGGGCCTCCTCCGTGGTGCCCGCGACGATGACGCCCTTGCCGGCCGCCAGGCCGTCCGCCTTCACGACGCAGGGCCCGCCAAGCTCGCGCACGTACTCGGCGGCGGCACCCTCCTCCTCGAAGGAGCGGTAGGCGGCCGTGGGGACGCCGGCGCGCTCCATGACCTCCTTGGCGAAGCGCTTCGAGCCCTCCATCCGCGCGGCGGCCCTGTTCGGCCCGAAGACGGCGATCCCCGCCTCGCTCACCGCGTCGGCGACGCCGTTCACGAGAGGGGCCTCGGGGCCTATGACCACCAGGCCGATGCCGTTGTCCCGCGCGAACGTCGCGACCGCCTCGGGCGAGTCGACGTCGAGCTCGACCGGCTGGGCCATGAGGTCCATGCCGCCGTTGCCGGGGGCGACGTAGAGTGCCCCCGAGCGCTCCGAGGAGGCCAGCTTCTTGAGGAGCGCGTGCTCGCGCCCTCCCCCGCCGAGCAGCAGGATGTCTACGATTCCGTCGTTCTCGCCCATATCGCCAGAGCTCCTTGTCCCGATGTGCCTTGTTCCTATCCTAAGCCTGGTATGCCAGGGAGGAGGGCAGATATCCCATCGCGACGAGACCGATGCCCCCATGAGTGGTGATGACGGGCCCCGCGTCGAACGTCCCGACGAGGTCCACCTTGTAGCCCGCCTCCTCGACCATGGAGAGGAGCTGCTTGCAGCCCTTTCGGTTCCTTGCCTGGAGGAGGCTCACCCGTATCGCGTCCCCCTTGGGGCGATGGCTCTCGACGTCGCGCACGCAGTAGCGCAGCGCCCTCTTGAGCCCCTTCGCCTTGTGGGCGGGCACGAGGTTGCCCTCGTCGTCGTCGCTCAGCTGTATCTTGATGTCGAGCAGTGCCGTCGCCGTCCCCACCGCCTGCGGGAGCCTCCCGTTCTTCACGAGGTTGTCGAGGGTGTCGGGCACCGCGAGGAAGCGGACGTACGGCCTGATCGCATCGAGGTGCTCGACCGTCGCGGCGAGCGTCTCCCCCGCGTCGCGCATCCGCATCGCCTCGAGGACCATGAGGCCGTGGCACATGGCGACCTTCCTGGTGTCGTAGGCGACCACCTCGGCGTCCACCTGTCCGGCGGCGACGCCGGCCGACTGCACGGTCCCCGAGAGGGCGCCGGCTATGTGCAGGGAGAGAATCGCCTTTGCCCCCTTCGAGACGAGGCCCCCGTACGCCGCGATGAAGTCCTCGGGGCTCGGCTGCGAGCTGCGGGGCAGGACGGGCGAGGCGAGCATCCTGTCATAGAACTGCTCGGAGGTGAGGTCGAACTGGTCTCTGAGGGTCTCGGTGCCGAACATCACGTAGAGGGGCACGACGGTGACCCCCTTGGCCTCGAGTTCCGAGACGGGCAGGTCGCAGGTGCTGTCGGTCACGATCTCGAATTGGTGCTCGGGCATGGCTGGTCCCTTTCTCGAAAGGCGGCGTCACTCTCCAAGACGTGGCGTATGGACGGCTTTGGGGACGAAGGCTATTCCGACGGACCCGAGGCCCGCCGTCGAGACGACCGACGGGCTCGCGTTGAGGATGCCGGCACGCCTGCTGTCGAACTCGTTGGTGACCAGGGGCTTCTCGACGAGCCTGAGGTTTCGCGGCATGCCGGCGTTCACCTCGACGTACTCGAGTGGCCCGACCTGCCCGGCATAGCGGCTCATGAGTCGGGCGATGCGGCCCGTGAGGTCGGCGACGTCCGCCGTGCGGGCCTCCTCGACGAGCCCGCGCGCGTCGAGGCGCACGAGGGGCGTCGTCCCGAGCATGCGCGAGAGGATCCCCGCGGAGCGGCGCAGCGTGCCGGAACGCACCGAGAGGGGCGCGCGGGGAACGAGGCAGAGGCACGTGGCGGCGGCGACGCCCTGCGCCCGGGCGATCCCCTCGTCCGCGGTCGCGCCCGAGTCGCGCGCGTCGCGCAGGGCGTCGACCACGATGGCGAGGCCGGCGGAGGCCAGCCCCGTGTCGATGACGTCGACGCGGACGTCATGCTTGACCGAGCGTGCCGCGGCGCGCGCCGAGCCGACCGTGCCCGAGACGCCCTGCGACGGGTGCACGGAGACGACCCTCTCGAACCCGGCCCCGGCGAGCTCCTCGTAGACGGCCATGAACTCGCCGGCCGACGGGCAGAACGGGAGGGGGTCCTCCTTGGAGAGGGCGAGGCGCACGTAGAAGTCCTCGGACGAGACGTCCACGAGGTCGCGAAGCTCGACCGCGCCCATGCGCACGTGCTGGCCCACGAAGGCGACGTCATGGCCTTCGAGCCAGTCTCGGGCAAGGTCACAGGTGCTGTCCGTGACGATGGCGAAGCGCGTGGGCGACACGACCCCTACTTCCAGTGCCTGTTGATCGTCTGCTCGCGGTCCGGACCGACGGCGACGATGGAGACGCGCACGTCGGCGAGCTGCTCGATGAAGTCGAGGTAGTCCTTCGCCTCTCGGGGGAGTTGGTAGAAGTCGCGGCAGCCGGAGATGTCGCACTTCCAGCCGGGGAGCTCCTCGTAGACGGGCTTTGCGTGGTAGAAGACGCTCTGGTGCTCGGGGACGGTGGTGTAGCGCTTGCCGTCGCACTCGTAGGCCACGCACACCTTGATGGTGTCGAGGCAGCCGAGCACGTCGAGCTTGGTGATGGCGAGGTCGGTGAGGCCGTTCACGCGGGCGGCGTAGTTCACGACCACGGCGTCGTACCAGCCGCAGCGACGCTTGCGGCCCGTGGTGACGCCGAACTCGTGGCCGACGGAGGAGAGCTTATCGCCCACCTCGTCGCCCTCGGGGAGCTCCGTGGGGAACGGGCCGGAGCCGACGCGGGTGAGGTAGGCCTTCGCGATGCCGAGGACGCGGTCGATGTTGGTCGGGCCCACGCCGGAGCCCGTCACGGCACCGCCTGCGGTGCAGTTCGAGCTGGTCACGAACGGGTACGTCCCGTGGTCGATGTCGAGCATCGTGGCCTGGGCGCCCTCGAACAGTATGTTCTTGCCAGCCTCGAGCTCCTCGTTCAGGAAGAGCGAGCTCTCGCAGATGTAGGGCTTGATGCGCTCGGCCATGGGCAGGTAGGTCTCGCAGATCTTCTCGACGGTATAGGTGGGCATGCCGTAGACCTTCGCGAGGATCGCGTTGGTGGAGACCAGCGCGCTCTCGAGCTTCTCGCGGAAGATCTTCTCGTCGAGCATGTCCTGGACGCGCAGGCCGATGCGGTCCATCTTGTCCTTGTAGCAGGGCCCGACGCCGCGCTTGGTGGTGCCGATGAGGTTCTTGCCCAGTCGCTTCTCGTTGGCCCCGTCGAGGTCCTTGTGGTAGGGCATCACGATGTGCGCGTTTCCGCTGATCTTGAGCAGGTCGCACGAGACGCCCTGGCCCTCGAGCATGTCGATCTCGGAGAGGAGGATCTCCGGGTCGACGATGCAGCCGTTGCCTATGACCGGCACGACCCCCTCGTACATGACCCCGGAGGGGACCTGGTGCAGGGCGAGCTTGTGGCCGTTGGCGATGACCGTGTGGCCGGCGTTCGCGCCGCCCTGGTACCTCACGACGCAGTCGAAGTCACCGGAGATGAGGTCCGTGACCTTGCCCTTGCCCTCGTCTCCCCATTGCGTGCCCACCAGGACTGATGCCGGCATGGCGGTCTCCCTTGATAGAGGTCTCTCCCGCCGGCTCTCTGCGCGGCGGTGCTCCTAGTATAGGCCTGCCCGTCGTGCGGGCCGCCCTATTCCTCGTGGTGGGTGTCGACCTCCACGAACTTCGTCGAACCCGGAAGGAACATGAGGTCGATGATGCCCAGGGGGCCCGAGCGGTTCTTGGCGACGACGAACTGGGTGACGTCCTTGTCGGGGCGGTCGCCGCGCTCCGCCTCCTCGTCGGTCATGGAGCGGTCGAGCAGGATGACGATGTCGGCGTCCTGTTCGATCGAGCCCGACTCGCGCAGGTCGGAGAGCTGCGGGCGCTTTCCCTTGCGGTCCTCGACGAGACGGTTGAGCTGCGAGAGGGCGATGACGGGCACGCCGAGGTCCTTCGCCATGATCTTGATGCCGCGGCTCATCTCGCCAACCTCGGTGGCGCGGTTGCCCTCGAAGCGACGGCCCGGCGGCGACGAGAGCAGCTGGAGGTAGTCCAGGATGACGACGCCCCTCTCCTTGCCGCGGAGCATGCGGCGCGCCTTGGCGCGGATCTCCGTCACCGTGGTGGCGGAGTGGTCGTCGATCATGATGTCGAGCTGGGAGAGCTCCTGGGTGGCCTTGAGGATGTCGGTCCACTGCCCCTGCCGGATGTTGGCGGAGCGGATGTCCTGCAGGCCCACGCGCGCCTGCGCCGAGAGGAGCCTCTGCGCTATCTCCGTGCCGCTCATCTCGAGCGAGAAGAAGGCCACCGAGGCGCCCTTCGCAGCCGCGTTCACCGCGAGGTTGAGCGCGAAGGAGGTCTTGCCCACGCCCGGGCGGGCGCCGACGACCACCATCTGGCCCGCGCGCAGCCCGAGCAGCATGCGGTCGATGCTCTTGAAGCCCGTCTCGACCCCGAAGACGTGCGACTGGTCCTGGCTCATCTCGCCGAGGTCCTGGTAGAGCTTGCCCATGACGTCCTCGAGCGTCTGGTAGCTGGTGCGGACCTCGCGGTCTGTCACGCCGAGGAGAAGCCTCTCGGCCTGGTCGACGACCTCCTTCGTGTCCTCGGGGGCGTCGAAGGCGAGCGCCGTGATCTGGGAGGAGGCCTCGATCATCTGGCGCAGCGTGGTGTCGCGACGGAGTATCTCGACGTAGCGCGGGAAGCCCGCGAGGGCGAAGGTCCCGTCGCCGAGGGTGAGCAGGCGGGGCATGCCGCCAACGCGCTCGAGGTCGCCGGAGCTCTTGAGGTGGTCTGCGAGGGCGACCTGGTCCACCGGCTGGTTGGCGTCGAAGAGCTCGCGCATCGCCGCGAAGAGCCTGCGGTTCGAGGGAAGGTAGAAGTCCTCGGGATCGAGCTTGTTCTCCCCGCCGAGCGCATCCTGGAGGATGTCCTCGGAGAGGAGCATCGCGGAGAGCACCGCCGATTCCGCGTCGCGGTTCTGCGGCATCGACCTGCTCGCGATGTCCCCCAGGTCGGAATTGCCGATTTCCTCGTAGGCTGTGCTCACGTGTCTCGCTCTCTCCCCTCGCGACATGGGGCAGGCGCAAGCCCCGTGGCTGAAGGATAGCAGCTCGTGACGAAGTCCCCGCGACTCGTCAAGCTGGCGGCGACGAAGCGGCTAGCTGGTCGTTGACGAAACCACACCCCCATGAACTGCCAACTCGCCAGTTTTCACACTTTTCAACATTTTTACGATTATTTTTCCGGAATGTCCGAGAAATGGCACGGATGTTCGGACGATACATTGAATATGCCATTTCCCTGCGATAACAATGTGCTCGTACGCGGGTCACATTCAAATACTCGCAGGTAATCAATGGTTAGGACAAACCCTCTATAGAAGAAGACCCCCACGCCAAGATGCTCGTGGGGGTCTTTCAAAAAGCCTCAACCTGCTGCTTAGGTAGTCGAGGTCTTGTTTCTTGTGTTGAAACCGCTGTTACGAGGGTCATAGTTTTCGACAGCGAAAGCTATTCCTCAGCGGTCTCGACGGCAGCCTCGGCAGCGTCCTGAGACTCCTCGGCGGTCGCCTCGGAAGACTCAACCTCCGCTTCAGGCTCCGCAGCCGCAGCCTCGTCGGCCTTAGCGACGTCCTCGGCCGATCCGACCGCGAGGAAGAACTTGGAGGAGATGGAGCGGTAGAGGTCGATGGTGATCTCGTGCGTGCCGGCGGTCTTGATGGCGCGGTTGAGCTCGATGCGCTTGCGATCGATGGTGATGCCGAGCTGCTCGGAGACGGCATCGGCGATCATGGCAGCGGTGACGGAGCCAAAGAGCTGGCCCTCCTCGCCAACCTTGGCGCTGATGCGGACGGTCTTCTCGTCGAGTGAGGCCTTGAGGGCCTGCGCCTCGGAGACGCGCTTCTCCTCGCGCTTCTCGATGTTGTGGCGACGCTCATCGAGCTGCTTGATGTTGCCTGGGGTCGCGGGAAGGGCGATGCGCTTGGGGAACAGGTAGTTCTCCGCATAGCCTTGGGCGACGTCGACGACGTCGCCTTCCCCGCCCTTGCCCCGAAGCTCACCCAGAAGGATGACTTTCATGGACACTCCTTTGCTTGGCCGACGGGCGAGCCGCCGGCTGATGCTTACTAGTCGCGGTTACGGCCGCCGCGGCTCGACACCACGGGGACGGTGTAGGGCAGCAGTGCCATCTCGCGTGCGCGCTTGATGGCGACGGCGACCTCGTGCTGATGCTGCGTGCAGGCGCCAGTGACGCGGCTGGGCTTGATCTTGCCACGGTCGGTCATGTACTTGCGGAGGAGCTGAGTGTCCTTGTAGTCGATGAACTCAGTGTTCTCCTTGCAGAACTGGCAATACTTGCGACGCGGCTGACGCTGATACTCAGTAGCCATGTCTCATTACCTTTCTTCTGGCGAGCGTGAGGCTCGCCCAACTGCTAGAACGGGATGTCCTCGTCGTAGACGTCGGCCTTGGGCGGCGTCTGGACAGGGACGCGATGGTGCGGAGACGGGCGCAGGGGCCTGCACGGGGGCAGGGGCTGGGGCGGCAGCAGGCTGCGCGTATCCCTGGGAGTACCCTTGGGAAGTCCCCTGGGGATATCCCTGGGAAGCCCCCTGAGAGCCCCTGCTCGAGAGAAACTCGATCTCGTCGACGATGACCTCGAGCTTGCTTCTGCGCTGACCCTCGCGCTCCCACGAGCTGTAGCGGAGCTTGCCTTCGATGGCCACCTTCGATCCCTTGGAGATGAAGCGGCTGACGGCCTCGGCACGCGTGCCGAACATGACGCAGTCCACGAAGTTCGGGACGTCCTCCCACTCGCCGGTCTGCTGGTTGCGACGACGGTCGTTCACCGCGACGCCGAAGGTCATGAGCGGCGATCCGCCCTGCGTCTGGCGCAGCTCGGGGTCGCGTGTCAGGTTGCCCGTAATGGTGACTCTGTTGATGCTCATATGGCTCACTACCTCTCGTGGCGGGTCTTAGGCCCGCCCTTCCATGAAACTAGTCGCGGTCCGTGCGAGCTACGACCATGTGGCGCTTCACCGCATCGTTGATGCGGAGAATGCGGTCGAGCTCGGCGATCTGCGTTGGGTCTGCATGGAAGTCAATGAGGGTGTAGTCACCCTCCGTGAGCTTGTCGACGGGGAACGCGAGCTTGCGCTTGCCCCAGTTGTCAACGTTGTCGACCTGGCCGCCCTGCTCTGTGATGGCGACGTCGATGCGCTTGAGGACCCCGGCGCGGGTCTCCTCGGTGATTGCAGGGGTCGACGAAGAACAGCAGTTCATATGCCTTCATTTTGTCACCTCCTCTGGGCTTGTGGCCCCGGCTCGTGAAGGTGCGTCCGGGGCAGGAAAGGTTCGAGTCGGTATGGTAACACAGGTTTGCCCAGCTTCCGCAAGTAAACACATCTCGTTGCGGTGCCCCCGGACGACTTCACGCCCTCCCAACGCCTCTCGAGGTAGCGTATCAGCCTCCTCCGACACGAATCCGACGGTCCACAGGCCCTTCCTTACAGGATTTGGGGTCTCGGCCGCTCAGCCTTGCCTGTCGTCGGATGTCGACACTCCCTCCATTTCACGAGAGCAACAGATGGCGGCTCGTTGGGACGGGCCGCGGGCCGCGAGCGGTACTGGTCGCAGGCTCGCATCAGTACCACAAAAGTGCGAGTAGAAGCCATCCGTACGCGACAAAACCGCAGGTCGTCGCCATCCGAAAGTGGTACTGATCGTACTTCGTCTTCCGCAGCGTGGTACTGGTCGCACTCTCGCATCAGTACCACGACAAAAAGGGCGGGGGCCGCCATGACGACGACCCCCGCTCGTTGCCTTCGATGAGGTGACGCTACTCGGCCTCGTTCTCGCCGTCGTCCTTGGGGAGCTCCTCCTGGCCGGCGGGCTCGAGCTTCTCCGTGACGTCCGCGGGCGCGGTGCGCACGGTGGGGTCCTCGGAGGCCTGCGCGCTCTCCTCCGCCACAACGAGCTCCTCCTCCGGGGCAGGCTGCCCGCCATCCGCAGGCTCGGGCGCGGGCTCGAGCGCGGGTTCAGGCACGGGTTCGGGTTCGGGTTCGGGCGAGGGCAGCTCCTGCTGGGCGGGCGCGACAGGTGCCGGCTGGACGTCCGCCGATGGCGGCTGCGGCGTCTGCGAGTCGGGCTGCCCCGGGTTCTGCGGGGCCTGCGAGCCGTCGGTCGTCGGCAGGGGCGCGGGCATCGGGTCTGCGGACTTCCCCCACGAGACGACGTCGAACTGGCGCATCCAGAGGCCGACGGCGTTGTAGGTGAGCAGCGCGAAGGTCACCCCGATAACGACCAGCAGATAGACGACGAGGACGAGGAGAATCACGAACAGGGGGTTCGAGAAGGGCTGGAGCAAGGCGGCCACGATCTGCCTCACCGCCGCCGACGATCCGGTTCCGTACCCGTACCCGTAGCCGTAGGGGGTCGCAAGGCCGGTTCCGTACGAGCTGAGGCCGCTCGAGTAGCTCGAGGCGAGCGAGGTGGCGTTGATCACGGCCGGAAGGTACGACACGAACAGCACCAGCCCAGCCACCACGGCTGCGCCACAGGCGACGAGGCTGCCGAGGATTCTGATGCCGAAGATCCTCATGACGCCGCCGAAGTCGTGCCTGACCATCTCCCAGATCCTATTGAGCTGGAAGCCGGGGGTTATCTTCTGGTATACGGTCGCACGCACCTCCGCGATTATGATCACGATGCCAAGGACGATGTTGCAGAGGAAGACCAGGAACAACACGAAGCTCTGCACGCTCGAGTTGAAGCTGAATATCCACGAGACGAGCGACTCCGCGACTCCGAGGGCAAGGCCCCACACGAGGCTCGACCAGGAACGCGAACCACCCGTCTTGATGCAGCCGCCCACGTCGACGTTGGTCTGCTTGGGCGCGGAGTCGACGTTCCAAGCGGTGAGGCGAGCCCACTCGAGCTGGTAGCCAAGAACGGCGAGGGGTCCCGCGACGGGGACGAGAAGGGAGACGGCAAGAAGGAGAACCGGCTTGTACCAACCCTTGTCACGCGTGAGCATCCGCCAGGAGCGCGAGAGGTAGTGGGAGTTGTCTATCGTCGTATGGGGCACGTTTCCTCCTAGGGCTTCGGGGGCGAAGATTCCGTCGAGTATACCCCACTCGCGACCTCTGCCTAAAAAGGCAGGGGGCCGGCGCTGGGCCGACCCCCTGGTCGATTCTGGCGGAGGAGGAGGGATTCGAACCCTCGTACCCGCGTAGCGGGTAAACGGTTTTCGAGACCGCCGCATTCAACCACTCTGCCACCCCTCCGTAGGGTGAGCGACGCGCGGACGTCGCGGGAAAATCTGGCGGAGAGTCGGGGATTTGAACCCCGGAGACGCTTTAGACGCCTACACGATTTCCAATCGTGCTCCTTCGGCCGCTCGGACAACTCTCCATAAAAAGGCGTAGGCAAGTATACATGAGTTGGGCCTCGTTGCGCGGACGAGCTACAAACTGCACACGAACGCGACGCATCGGGGGCTATGCCCTCCTCGGAACCATCCTCTTCAGGAGCCCGAGGGCCACGGCGCACACGACGGCGCCCACGCAGAGGGCCACCAGGTACTGCTGCGGGAAGCCCCACCACCGGTATCACGAAGACGCCTCCATGGGGCGCCATGAGCGTGCACCCGAGGGCCTCGGAGAGCGCCCCTGCCACCGCCGAGCCGAGGATGCATGCGGGTATGACCCGGGCGACGTCGGTCAGCACGTAGGGCAGGGCGCCCTCAGGTGATGAAGGAGAGCCCCATGAGGAGGGTCGGGAGGGCGGAGCCCCTCTCCTTCTCGTCGAAACCCTCCGGGAAGATGCGGGTGGCAAGCGCGATGCCGCAGGGAGGAACCATGCCTCCCACCATCACGGCGGCCATGAGGTCGGTGCCCCCCGTCTGGATAGAGGCGACGCCGAAGTGGTAGGCGACCTTGTTCATGGGCCCTCCCATGTCGATCGCCATCATCGCCGCGCTCGTAGCCCCTGCGGCCAGCCTGTTGCTCTGGGCGAGGCCGGCGAGCCATGCCGAGAGGGACGAGTCGATGACGGACACGAAGGGGACTCACCACCAACGTCACGGCGAGGTACATGATGAGGAGGCTGAAGATCGGATAGATCACGATCGGCGCGACGGCGGACACGCCCTTGGGCATCTCGTCCACGAAGTTCCTCATCAGCCTGATGACGAAGGCGGAGAGCAGTCCCCGCCGCGATGGCCCCGACGAAGCCGGCGTTTCCCTGGGACGAGATGTAGCCGCCGGCAAAGCCGGCGACGAACGCCTCGCGCCCGACGAGGCTCTCCGCGAGGAAGCCCGCGAACACGGGAAGCATGAAGTTGAAGGTGGTCGAGCCGATCGTGAACAGGGCCTTGGCGAAGGGCGTGATGGAGCCGAAGGAGGCACGCGCATCCGCGGAGAGGGACCCGACGTCTATCGAGGCCCCGTCCACGAGGAACGCGAGCGCGATGAGTATGCCCCCTCCCGCGACGAAGGGGATCATCCGCCTCACCGCGGCGAGAAGCCCCTCCGTGAGGTGAGGGCGGGTCGCCCACCTGTCGCGACCGGTGCGGGCCGAGGCCTTGTCCCTTGCGGCAGCCCCCGCCTGGGTCGCGGACGCCGGCTTGTCGACGGCGGCGGGTGCGGCGGCCTGCTCGTAGGCGACCGACGGGGTCTTTCCCTCCTCGAAGACGGTGAGGAAGCCCCTGCCGTTCTTCTTCGACTGGTAGAGCGCCTCGTCCGCCCGCTCGACCATCGAGTTCAGCCCGAGGGCCGCGCCCACGCGGGCCGCGCCCACGCTCACGCTCAGGCGCACTCCCTCGGCAGGCTCCGATTCCGCGACGAGCGCGACGAGGCGGCGAATCCTCCAGCATGCCTCCCCCGGGTCGAGGAGCAGGACGCCGATGAACTCGTCGCCACCCCAACGCCCGACGATCCCGTCCTCCCCGACGACGCCCGTGATGGTGCGCGCGACGGACAGGAGCGCCTCGTCGCCAACGGTGTGCCCGAACGTGTCGTTGATGCGCTTGAAGAAGTCTATGTCGAGCAGGAACACCGTCGCCCGCTCGAGCTTGCCCTCCTCCTCGAGCGTCTCGTAGGAGGAGACGAACGACTTCCTGTTCGCCAAGCCCGTCGCCTCGTCGGTCGTGGCCAGCTCGACGATTCTCTCCGGTAGTTCTGGATGACCGTCGTCGTCATGAACACGACGACGGCGAGGATGCCGAGGAGCATCACCGACAGGGTTGCCATCTGCTGGCGCTGCTGGGTGAACATGTCCTGGGCGCGGTTCTCGACCACGAGGTAGAGCCCCATCTCCCCGTCATAGTTCGCCTCGACGAGGCACTGCGCCTTCCCGAACGGCTCGCCGAGGCCCATCCACGCCTTGGCTTCGGTCGCGTCGCCAGACAGCTGGTCGCCGATCGCCGCGACGGCGGCGTCGGCGAACGCGTTCTGTCCCTGGCGGTCGGAGCCGGACGAGGCGAGGACGATGGTGCCGGAGGAGTCCATGAGGAAGGCCTCCTGGCCGTACCTCTCCTCGACGAGGCGCAGGGCCTCGCGGTTGGCCTGCTCGGTGGCGGCCGGATGGACGTTACGCAAGGCGCTGGCCAGGGCATAGCCGCTCTCGTTCTCGGCATATGACACCACGGCGGACTGGCTCGACCGGTAGAAGAGGACGGCGCACGCGACTATCCCCACCACGATGATGGCCCAGACGGCGACTATCTGACTGCTGCTTCTCTTGGGGGACACTGTTCCTCCGTATGGGAATGGCTCCCATACATTCTCGGAAAGATATCGTCCCCCTTATCTGGGAAAACCGCCGAACGTGCCCTCTCGTCCGTCCTATGGCGCGATGGATGTCGGCCGACGCTACTTGTTGACGCGTCCGGCGCGGACGTTGGCCTTCCTGCGCTCCGTCTCCGTGAGCAGGCGCTTGCGAAGGCGCACGCTCTCGGGGGTCACCTCCACCAGCTCGTCGTCCATGATGTACTCGAGGGCCTCCTCGAGGGTGAAGCTGCGGGGAGGCGTGAGCTGCACGGCGATGTCGGCCGTCGAGGAACGCTGGTTTCCGAGGCTCTTCGTGCGGGCGATGTTGACCACCATGTCGCCCGGCTTGCTCCGCTCCCCCACGATCATTCCCTCGTAGCACTCGTCGCCGGGACCCACGAACATGGTCCCGCGCTCCTGCAGGGTGCCGAGGGCGTAGGCGACGGCCTTGTCGGTCGACATGGAGATCATGGCGCCGTTCTGGCGGTTCCCGATCTCTCCCGCGTAGGGGCCGTACTCGAGGAAGGTGTGGTAGAAGATGCCCTCGCCGTGGGTGACGTTCAGGATGCGGTTCTTGAGGCCCATGATGCCGCGGGTCGGGATGGAGAACTCGAGATGGGTCTGGATGGAGCCGGCGTCCATGCTGGTCATGGTGCCGCCCGCATCGCCGAACACCTCGATGACCTTGCCGGAGTACTCGCCGGGGCACTCCACGACGGCCTGCTCGACGGGCTCGAGGGTATGGCCGTGGTCGTCCTTCTTGAACAGGACGCGCGGGCGGCCCACCTGGAACTCGAAGCCCTCGCGGCGCATCGACTCCATGAGGACGGAGAGGTGCAGGATGCCGCGGCCGCAGACCTCGGTGCCCGTCTTGTCGGGAAGCTCCTCGATGCGCATCGTGACGTTGTTCTCGCTCTCGGTCGCGAGGCGCTCCTTGAGCTGCCTGCCGCCGACGATGCTCCCCTCGCGTCCGACGAGCGGGCTGGTGGAGGGCTCGAACACGACGGCGAGGGTGGGAGGGTCGATCTCGATGGGATCGAGCTCGACGGGATTCTCGGGATCGGTGTAGACGTCGCCGATGTCGGTGGAGTCGACGCCCACCACGGCGCCGATGTCGCCGGCGGTGACCTGGTCGCACTCCTTGCGTCCCAGATAGTCGAACGTGAAGAGCTGCTTGACCTGGGCGCTCTTGCGCTCGCCGTCGTTCTTCACGACCAGGATGGAGTCGCCCGTGTGGATGGTGCCGGAGTAGACGCGGCCGATGCCGATGCGGCCGACGTACTCGGAGTGGTCGATGGTGACGCACTGCATGGCCAGCGGGCCGTCCACGTCCACGTCGGGGGCGGGCATCTCGTCGACGATCATGTCGAGCAGGGGGAACATGTCCTCGTTGCCGTCATCGGGGGCGAGCCGGGCGAAGCCGTTCATGGCCGAGCAGTACACGACGTGCTCCATGGCGAACTCGAGCTGGTCGTCGGTGGCGCCGAGGTCCATCATCAGGTCGAGCGAGTCGTTCATGGCCTTCTCGGGATTCGCGCCCGGGCGGTCGATCTTGTTGACGACGATCATGATGGAGAGGCCGGCATCGATGGCGTGGCGCAGCACGAAGCGAGTCTGCGGCATGGGCCCCTCGAAGGCGTCGACCAGGAGCAGCGCACCGTCTGCCATCTTGAGCACGCGCTCGACCTCGCCGCCGAAGTCCGCGTGGCCCGGGGTGTCGATGACGTTGATCTTGATGTCCTTGTACTCGATGGAGATGTTCTTGGCGAGGATGGTGATGCCGCGCTCCCGCTCCTGGTCGTTCGAGTCGAGCACGCGCTCCTGGACCTGCTGGTTCACGCGGAATGCGTCGGTCGCCCTCAGCAGCTTGTCGACGAGCGTGGTCTTGCCATGGTCGACGTGGGCGATGATGGCGATGTTCCTCAGATTGTCTTGGCGCATGTGCTCTTCCTCGTTCTGTCAGCGTTGCGGATGTTGCTCCTGGTTAATCCATCCCATGTTAGAGCAGCGGCTCCGTCTCGCCGGCGGCCTGCGCGTCGCTCCACGAGAAGCCCTCGCCCCGGCCGAACCCGTCATAGAGCACGAAGCCCGTGAAGGCCACCTCCTGGCCCCTCTCGCCGAACTCGAGGATGAGGGCGGGCGCATAGGCGCCGCTCTCGTCGGCGACGTCGCCGTCATAGACGAGCGCATAGCGCACGGGCCTGCCGAGGCCCGCAGGTCTGTCACCACCGTCGCGTGCGACGCGGCGCACGTAGGCGCGTGCGGCCTCGAGGCATTCCTCGGGGCCGTCGTCCTCGAAGGCGCAGGAGGAGACCGCGCCGGCCTCGTCCTCGACGGCGACGACGGACGTGAGCTCGATGCCAGCGGCAAAGGCGTCGAGTGCCTGCCCGAGGAGGTCGCACGAGAGCCGGTCGAGCTCCTCGGAGATGGCGCCCGTCCCGCCTTGGCTGTTTCCTCTTCCCTCGGACATGGTCTCCCACCCTCTCGTCGCCGCTGTCGGCCCGATTATCATACAGCCTCACGACGAGCAGACCGGCCAAGGCGTCCTGCACCCTCCCACAGGGCGATCGGTACCACAAAAGTGCGAGTGGCCGCGGCGGGAGCAGGACGAAACCGCAGGTCGTCGAGAGACGCTCGTGGTACTGATCGCAGTTCCGGACGACGGCACGGCACCACGGCGCGGGCTCCGTGTCCCGCAAGACAAAAGACGGGCCAGAGGACGCTGCCCTCCGGCCCGGCGAGATGTGGTGGAGACGAAGGGGATCGAACCCTCGACCTCAGGCTTGCAAAGCCCGCGCTCTCCCAACTGAGCTACGTCCCCGTGCCTCGAACTGAATAATCGCCCCAGCGGCGACTCGGCTCACGCTGGGGCGATTATTGGCAAGAAATGGTGGGCCCGACAAGGTTCGAACTTGTGACCTCCCGGTTATCAGCCGGACGCTCTGACCAACTGAGCTACGGGCCCATCGCGCTAGGGAATCATAACCCACACCCGCATCCGGGTCAAGGCGAAAGCTTTTTTACGGTCGAGTTGGAGGTACGTCTCCGCACGGGTACCATATGTGTGCAGGCTCGCGCAGACGATTGGGGGTAGCTCGCATGATTCGCATGGATATCAAGACCATCGTGGTCGGGGCAGGACCCGTCGCCTCGCTCGTCGTCCTCAACCCCCGCGACTCCTCCGGCGCCGACACGCGCGTCCTGCCCATACGCATCGGCACGGTCGAGGCCTCGGCCATCGGCATGGCGGTGGACGGGAGCGTCCACGAGCGCCCCATGACCCACGACCTCCTCAGGGACGTCATCGCGACGCTCGGGGCGACCGTCTCGGGAATCGCGATCACCAGGGTCGAGGGCACCACCTTCTTCGCGCAGGTCAACCTCATCGAGCGCGAGGGGCAGCGCCATTCGATCGACTCGCGCCCGTCCGACGCCATAGCGCTCGCCCTGCGTACCAAGGCCCCCATCTGGGTGGCCGAGGACGTCATGCAGACGGCCTCCTACCCGGACTTCACGGCCGTCGAGAAGGACGAGGAGAGCAAGGAGGCGGCGGAGTTCCACGATTTCGTGGAGAACCTCACCCCCGAGGATTTCTCGGCCGAGAAGCACTGAGGCCGGTTCCTCCTCGCTCGTCGCCTCGCCAAAAACGATGTTCCGCCATAAGAAAAGGGCTGGTCGACTTCGCTTTGCCGGCCAGCCCTTCTCATGAAGTCCGCTCGCTACTCGTCGAGCAGGTCGTCGTCGAGGAACTCCTCCCCGCCGATGTCGACCGCATCCTCCTCCGAGCCGTCGTCGTGGATGCCGGCCTCTTCCATGTCGAAGGCAGGAGCATCGTCGACCTTGGCCGGCTTCTTGCGAGCCGAGACCATCCTCGCCAGCGCGCACACCCTGTCGTCGTCCGCGACGTTCATGACCTTCACGCCCTGGGTCGAGCGCCCGAGCTTCGAGATGTCGGTCGCCTTGACGCGGATGACCACGCCGGACTCGGAGACGATCATGAGCTCGTGCTGCGGCCCGACCACCTTCATGGCCGCGAGGATGCCCTTGCGCGGCGTCATCTGGATGGTGAAGACGCCTTGGCCGCCACGCTTGTGCTCGGGGTACTCCGAGACGGCCGTCCGCTTGCCGTACCCCTTCTCGGTGATCACGAAGAGGTCGCCGTTGCCGTTCGAGATCTCCATGCCCAGCATCGTCGCGGCACCCTTGAGGGTGATGCCGCGGACGCCCGAGGTGTCGCGTCCCATGGCCCTGACGTCGTTCTCGTCGAACAGGATCGCCTTTCCGTCCGAGGAGACGAGGATGACCTTCTCGTGCGGATGGACCTTGCGCACGTTGATGAGCTCGTCGCCGGACTTGAGGTTGATGGCGATGATGCCGTCGCGGCGCGTGCGGTCGTAGGCGCTCATGGCCGTCTTCTTGATCATGCCGTTCCTGGTGGCGAACATCAGGTAGTCGTCCGCCGGGAAGTCGCGGCAGGTGATGATCGCGGCGATCTTCTCGCCCTCGTCGAAGGGGAGGAGGTTGACCACGGCCGAGCCGCGCGCCTGGCGGCTGCCCACGGGAAGCTCGTGGACCTTGAGCCGGTAGACCTTGCCCTTGGTCGAGAAGAACATCACGTAGTCATGGGTCGAGGCGACGAAGAGCTCCTCGACGAAGTCGTTGTCCTTGAGGTTCACGCCCTGGATGCCCTTCCCGCCGCGCTTCTGGGCGCGATAGGTGGCAACGGGGAGGCGCTTGACGTAGCCGGCATGGGTCACCGTGACCACCATGTCCTCCTCGGCGATGAGGTCCTCGACGTCCATCTCGACGGGCTTCTCTGAGATCTGGGTGCGGCGCTTGTCGGAGAAGCGCTCCTTGATCTCTGCGAGCTCGTCCTTGATGAGCGCAAGCAGCTTCTCCTTGTGGGCGAGGAGGTCCTCGTAGTAGGCGATCAGCCTATGGAGCTCCTCGATCTGCTCCACGAGCTTCTGGCGCTCGAGGCCGGTGAGCCTGCGGAGGCGCATCTGGAGGATGGCCTCGGATTGCGCGTCGTCGAGGCCGAAGCGCTCGTTCAGGCGGAGCTTGGACTCGGCGTCGTCGGCGGAGGAGCGGATGATGTGGACGACCTCGTCGATGTTGTCCACGGCGATGAGGAGGCCCTCCTTGATGTGGACCTCCTTCTTGGCCTTGTCGAGGTCGTACTTCGTGCGCCTGGTGACGACGTCGATCTGGTGGAGGATGTAGTAGTGCAGCATCTCCTTGATGGAGAGGGTGCGCGGCACGCCGTCGACCAGGGCGAGGTTGTTGACGCCGAAGGTCGTCTGGAGCTGCGAGTGCTTGTAGAGGTTGTTGAGCACGACCTGGGGAATGGCGCCGTTCTTGAGGTCGAAGACGAGGCGCATCCCCTTGCGGTTCGACTCGTCGCGCATGTCGGAGATGCCCTCGATGCGCTTCTCGTTGACGAGCTGGGCGACCTTCTCCTGGAGAAGCCCCTTGTTCACCTGGTAGGGGATCTCCGTGACGACGATTCGCTGGCGGTTGCCCTTCATCTGCTCGACGTGGCACTTCGAGCGCACCGTGATGGCCCCGCGGCCGGTGTCGTAGGCCTCCTTGATGCCCTCGGTCCCCATGATGATGCCACCGGTGGGGAAGTCGGGCCCGGGAAGGACGGCCATGAGCTCCTCGCTCGTGGCATCGGGGTTGTCGATGAGCAGGCAGGTCGCGTCGATCGTCTCGGCGAGGTTATGGGGGGCGATGTTCGTGGCCATGCCGACGGCGATGCCCGACGAGCCGTTTACCAGCAGGTTAGGGAAACGCGCAGGGAGCACGGAAGGCTCCTGCAGGCTCTCGTCGTAGTTGGGCTGCCAGTCGACGGTCTCCTTGTCGAGGTCGCGCAGCATCTCCATCGCGGAGCGCGTGAGGCGGGACTCGGTGTAGCGCATGGCCGCCGGGGGATCGCCGTCGATCGAGCCGAAGTTGCCGTGGCCGTCGACCAGGGGCAGGCGCATGGAGAAGTCCTGCGCCAGGCGGACCATGGTGTCGTAGACCGCCGCGTCGCCGTGGGGATGGTACTTGCCTATGACCTCGCCCACCGTCCAGGCCGACTTCTTGTGCGGCTTGTTGGGCGTGATTCCCGAGTCCTGCATCGCGTAGAGGATGCGGCGGTGGACGGGCTTCAGGCCGTCGCGCACGTCGGGAAGCGCTCGTGCGACGATGACCGACATCGAGTACTCGAGGAAGCTCGCCCTCATCTCGCCGGCCATGTCGGCGGGTTTGAGCGTGCCGCCGTGGATGTCGGTGAGGTCGAGGCGCGTGCCGGCCTCGTCGGAGAGGGTGTTGGGAAGGTCGGCGCCGGCAAGGCCACTGGCTCCCGCCGTCTCGTAGGCCTCCTCGTCCTCGCCGTCCTCCTCGTCCTCGAGGTCTTCCGTCAGGTCGTCATCGTCGTCCAGGATGTCGTCGTCCCCTGGTCCGTGGATGTTGTTGTCATCTGCCACTTATCTGCCTCTCTCGTTAGATGTCGAGGAAACGGACGTCCTTGGCGTGCCGCTGGATGAACTCCTTGCGGCGCTCCACCTGGGTTCCCATGAGGTCCGAGACCGCCTTCTCGGCTGCGGCCGCGTCGTCGATGTCCACCTTGAGCAGGATGCGGTTCTTTGGCTCCATGGTGGTCTCCCAGAGCTGCTCGGGGTCCATCTCGCCGAGGCCCTTGTAACGCTGGACCGAGTACTTCTCGCCGGCGGGAAGCTTGCCCGTCTCGATGGCGAGCTCCTCGTCGGTGTAGATGTACTTGCCCCTCTTGTGACCCTTCGGCTTGAGCTGGTAGAGGGGAGGCTGGGCGATGTAGATGTAGCCGGCCTCGATCATCGGCCTCATGTAGCGATAGAAGAAGGTGAGGAGCAGGATGCGGATGTGCGCGCCGTCGACGTCGGCATCGGTCATGATGATGATCTTGTGGTAGCGGGCCTTCTCGAGGTTGAACTCGATGTCGACCCCCGTGCCGATGGCCGTGATGAGCGACTGGATGGTGTCGCTCGAGAACGCGCGGTGCTGCTGCACGCGCTCGACGTTGAGAATCTTCCCGCGAAGAGGGAGGATCGCCTGGATCGAGCGGTCGCGGGCCATCTTCGCAGATCCGCCTGCGGAATCACCCTCGACGATGAAGAGCTCGGTCATCTCGGCGTCCCTCACCGAGCAGTCGGCGAGCTTGCCCGGCAGGCTCGCACTCTCGAGCAGGCCCTTTCGGCGGGTGGCCTCGCGCGCCTTGCGCGCGGCCATGCGTCCCTTGGCAGCCTGGCTTGCCTTCTTGACCATCTCTCGCGCCTGGTTGGGATGCTCCTCGAGATATTCGGACAGGCCCGTGTAGACCACGTTCTGGACGAGGGTACGCATGAAGGAGCTGCCGAGCTTGGCCTTCGTCTGACCCTCGAACTGGGGGTCCGAGAGCTTGACCGAGATGACGGCCGTGAGCCCCTCGCGAACGTCGTCGCCGGTGAGGTTGGAATCCTTCTCCTTGAGGATGTTCTTCGCGCGGGCGTATTCGTTGATCACCTTGGTGAGTGCCGAGCGGAACCCCTCGAGGTGCATGCCTCCCTCGGGGGTGTAGATGTTGTTCGCGAACGACATGACGTTCTCCGAATAGCCGGAATTCCACTGGAGGGCCACCTCGGCGGCGCCCCTCTTGTCCGGCTCGGCGTCATCGGCCGTATGACCCTCGAGGAAGATGGGCTTCGAACAGCCGGGGAGGATCTCCTTGCCCTCGTTCAGATACTTCACGAAGTCGACGATGCCGCCGCCGTAGCAGAACTCCTCGACCCTGTTGTCGAGCTCGCGCTCGTCGGTGAGGACGATCTTGAGGCCCTTGTTGAGGAAGGCCATCTCCTGAAGGCGGTCACGCAGGGTGTCGTAGTTGAAGACCGTCGTCTCGAATATCTCGTCGTCTGGCCAGAAGGTGATCGTCGTGCCGGTCGCCTTGGACTTTCCGACCACGATCATCTTCTCGGTGACCTTGCCGCGGGAGAATTGCATCTCGTAGATGCTTCCGTCCCTCTTCACCTGGACGATCATCTTCTTGGAGAGCGCATTGACCACCGAGACGCCCACGCCATGGAGGCCACCCGACACCTTGTAGGCGTTGTTGTCGAACTTGCCGCCGGCATGGAGGATCGTGAGGACGACCTCGAGCGTCGGGATGTGCTTCTGCGGATGCTTGTCGACGGGGATGCCACGGCCGTTGTCGATGACCGTCACGGAGTTGTCGGGATGGATGTTGACGAGGATCTTGGTGCAGTATCCGGCGAGGGCCTCGTCGACCGAGTTGTCGACTACCTCGTAGACCAGGTGGTGAAGGCCCGACGCACTCGTCGAGCCAATATACATTCCCGGCCTTTTCCTGACCGCCTCGAGTCCTTCGAGAATCTTGATTTCTTTGCCGTTATAGCTCGAACCGCCGTTCTTCGTGTTAGCCACGCGGCTTTCCCCTCTCTCAAGACCCAGAAATGCCCCACGTCGACTTCATTTCATGCGCGGGGGGCGTATGTCTTTTATTCTACTCCGAGAGGTATATAGATTCTCGGCCAGGAGAAAAATCACCGTCATACCTCTTATATTTTCAATCGAGAGGGGTTTGAGAGCGTTTCTAACGGTTCTTCGACGATTCTTGCGTACTTTCTGCAATGTCCCATTTCTTGCTGGAAATCATGGCCTCTCTGACAATTCCTCTCAAATCGGGAGAGGATATCTCGGAGGAGAGATCGTCGATCTCCCGCATCTCCTCGGCCGTGAGCTCCCTCGTCGGAATTCGTTCCCCTTCCTCTGTGGGAGAAGCCTCCACCCTCTGCTCCCTCTTGAATTTCGAGAGCCTGAAGTGGATGTCTGAGACGGGAAAGCCGATGCTTTCCAACCTCAGCAGATAGATTTCCTTGTTCGTCGAGAAGTCCTGCATGATGACGTTGGTATCGAGATAGACGACGAGCAGCGGCAGCTTGTCGTCCTCTTCCTTGAGGAACACTCCGCAGGTGTGATTTCTCTCGCGTTCGAGGCAGACCCCATACCATGCCCTGGCCGCCCTCTGGTTGGCGGAGAGCTCGCGCCCGAGGCTCCCCGAGAGGTAGGAGCTCACCAATCCGGCGACGTCGCTCTCCCCCACCCTCTTCCTAGGATCCATAGCTCACCACCTTGGTGTCGACGAGCTGCTGCTTGGAGAAGTAGCCGAGGTTGGTGGTAGAGATGACGGTCTGAATCCCCTCTTGCATGCAGCGAAGGATGGCGCCTCTCCTCTCCTCGTCGAGCTCGCTCATCACGTCGTCCAGGAGGAGCAGGGGCTTGCTTCCCTTCACCTCCTCCGCCATGCTCACCTCGGCGAGCTTCCAGGCGAGAACCAGGCTTCTCTGCTGCCCTTGGGAGCCGAAGTCTCGGGCATCCCTACCGTCGATGAAGAAGCGGATGTCATCGTGATGCGGCCCCACGAGGGTCTGCTGGCGGCGGATGTCATCCGCCCTGCTTGCGGCCATTCTCTCCCTGACGAGGAATCCCAGCTGCTCCTTGCTCATCGACCGGCAGCCGTCGCCAAGCGCGGTGAGGTAGCGACACTCCACCTTTTCCCGGGGGAAGAACTGCGAGGATGTCCTCCGCAGGTTCTCGCTGAGGCGGGAGAAGAGCCTCAGCCGGTTGAACAGGAGGCTTGCAGCGCCGAGAGAGACGGATTCGTCCCAGGCGTCGAGCAGCGCCTCGTCGATTCTCTCCTCCTTGAGAAGCCTGTTTCTCTGCTCTATCGACCTGGTGAAAGAGGAAAGTATCCTCTGGTAGCCGTCGCTCGCCTGACATCCGAAGGAATCTATCTCGTCCCTTCTCAGGGAGGCATTTCGCTTGACGAGCGCGAGGTCGTCAGGGGTGAAGAGAATCGAGACGAGCGCGCCGGAGATGTCGGATACGCGGCATCTCTTGCCATTTCTCGAGAAATGGCGTCCCCTCTCGTCGAGTTCCACCTCGAGGTCGACGACCCGGCCGTCACCCAGGACGCGGAGTGCCGCATGCCCCTTCCCGGCGCCCTCGCGAATGAGCGCGGCCGTCGTGGGATGTCGAAAGGAGAAGCCCGTCGTCAGGAGTTGCAGGGCCTCTATCGTGTTGGTCTTCCCCGTCGCGTTGTCGCCAAGGAGGATGGTCGTCGAGGGGGAGAGCTCTATGTCCCTCGACTCGATGTTCCTGAAGTTCCTGAGGGCGAGGTCGGATGCGACGAGCGGCACGCTACTGGTTTCTCGAGAAGAGCGGCATCATGAGGTAGAGGTAGTTGACCTTGGCAAACGACTTGAAAGAGCCGACGTTCTTGTTGCGGACGAGGCCGACCTCGAACAGGATCTCCTTCTCGCCCTCTATGGCCCCTATGCAGTCGGCGACGTACTGATAGTTGAATGCGATCGAGACGTCGCCACCCGTGACCTCGGCAGGAACGATTTCGCGCGCCTCTCCCTGGTCGGTTGCCATGGAGGTGAGCGTGAGGGTGTTGCCCTCGGCATCTATCACGAAGGAGATGAGGGGGGGCTTCTTCGCGATGGCACCGGCGGTCGCTATGACGGCGACCCTCTTGAGGGCCGCGGCAAACTCGCCGAGGTCGAGCTTGACGGAGCTCACCGTCTCGGAGGGGAGCAGGCCCTTGTAGTTGATGAAGTCGCCTTCGAGGCGACGGGAGAGGTAGGTCGTCGTGCCCGTGGAGAAGACGACCTGGTTGCTGGTGAATCCGATGAGGATGTCACTTTCGTCAGAGGGAAGAGAGAGCACCTCGTGGAAGGCGTCACCCGGGATGATGACCTTGAAACTCTTCTCCACGGACGACGTCTCGATGTTGGTGTCGCATACGGCGACGCGATGGGAGTCGGAGGCGACCATCCTGAGGACGTTTTCTTCCAGGGTCATGAAGATGCCGTGGAAGATGGGACGGGAGGAGTCCTTCGAGGTCGCCTTGTAGACCTTGTCGACCATCGAGCTCACGAGCTCCTTGGGAAGTTCGATGGAACGCTCGAGGGCATAGTCCGGGAAGAGGAACTCCCGGTAATCGCCCGGATTGAGCACATTGAGGGAGTAGTTGCTCTTGAGGCAGCTGATGGTCAGCCCCTTCTCGTCGCCATCGAACCGAATGGCGGCGTCAGGAAGGACCTTCACGATGTTAGAGAGGATCTTCCCCGAGACGACGGCATTGCCTTCCTGCTCGATGTTGGCAGGAATCTTCGTCCTTATGTAGGTGGTCAGGTTGGTCGATTCGAGCTCGATCGTCCCATCGGCCGCCTTGAGGTAGATGCAGGAGAGCACAGGCTGCGTCGCGCTCGAGGAGATGGCATGCGACGCGATAGAGAGAGCCTTAGCAAGGGCCGACTGGCTTACTGTGAATCTCATTACTAAGACCTTTCTCTTTAAAAAAGATAGTTGTTGTAATAGACCGCGTCGAAGAGATGAAAAGTGCAGAGAATACCTGTTAGAGACCTATAAACACATCATGTTGCACTGTAGAAATTCCCTTCTTTTTTCATCATTTCAAATGACGTCTCAAAATCATTGAACGTGGATGGTGTCCTTTTCTGCCTTCTTTGACAACTTTTTTACAAAGACAGGTGGATTACTCAAGGACGTTCTCCTTTATTCGCATGATCCTGTCAAAGAAAACCCTGTTCCCCTTGCCTTCCTTGTCGACCCATTCGATGCTGTGCTTCACCGTCGCATGGCTTCTGCCGCCGAACTTCTCCCCGATGTCGGCCAAGGTGTATTCGGTGAGATTCCTCGACAGCCAGATCGCGACGTGGCGCGGCTCCATCAGCTCCTTGTTTCTCTTGCTCCCGATGAGGTCCTTGTGGTTGATGCCGTAGTCCGCCTCGACGCAATGCTGAATCTCCTCGATCGTGACGATCTTCTGCTCCGAGGGGAAGGATTCCTTCACGAGCCGATGAACGTCCTCCTTCTCGAGGACATACCCGAGCTTCTCCCTCTCAGTCGCCGTTATGAGGCACTTGTGGCAGAAAGTCTTTATGGTGCGGATGTTCGTGCCGGACTTCTCCGCCATGAATTCGAGGAGCTCTGGGCTGATGCTTCCGGAATAGAGGGAGCTGTGCTCCCTCCTTCCCTCCTCTTTCTGGCGCTCGTAGAAGGTCTTTATGAGCGTGAGCTTGAGCTCGTAGTCGGGAATCTGGATTGCGATGGGGAAGCCGCCTCCCACGCGGCTCGTGATGCGCTCGTCCATCTTCTTCTTGGTGCTCCCGAGCTGGTTCGGCTGGCGGTCGGCGGCGATGACGATCTGCTTGTCGTGGTCCTTGAGGTAGTTGAAGATGTCGAAGAAGTAGTCGATGGTCCTGTCTCGCTCCGTGAGCCACTGAAAGTCATCGATGATGAGGATGTCTATGTCCTGGTAATAGCCGGTCAGAGCCGAGAGGGCATTGTTGTTGCCGTTGTTCTTGTCGTTGAGGGCCCTGACGTAATCGTTGAGGAAGTCCCTCGACGTCTTGTAGACGCAGATCCTCGAGGGGTCGTTGAAATAGATGTAGTTGTAGATGGCCTTGAGCAGGTGCGTCTTCCCAAGCCCGCTCTTTCCGTAGATGAAGAGGGGGTTGAAGTTCTTCGACATGCCGTTTGCGACCTGTTTCGCCGCCTGAAGCGCGATTCGGTTCTCCTCGCCCTCGATGAAGGTGTCGAAGGTGAGCTCCGAGTCGTTGATGGAGATGTCCTCGACCAGGGGGTTCATGTTCCTTCTTGCGAGGGTGTCCGTGGGCGTCGAGATCTGTGACACCTTCGAGGCTATCCGCTCGGTGATGGAGGGAGGGACGTCTTTGGTGGTCACATCCTCCTGCCAGCTGGTTATCTCTTCCTTCGTGAGGTCGGAGTGGGTGTCGATGGAGTCGTCGGCCTTTCTCTCGACCACGATGTCGAGGCGTATGGGCTGGAAAGCCGCCTGTTCGAGGCAGCCCTCGATGACGTCCCTCTGCTTCTCGAGGGTTCTCTTGACGAACCCCATGTTCGTCGCGACCGTGAGGGTGCCCTCGTCGAGGGCGCTTGGGAGACAGCTTTCCAACATCGCTATGGTCGACGCGCCCAGCTCCTTCTCCTTGAGCTGGACGACGGCGTCCTCCCATAGAATCCTTGCCTCAGTGTCCATAGGTCCATCCGACGAAAAGAGCCGCATCCGATGCGGCCCGTAATTGATGAAAACTCATTATACGGAATGGAAAGAGGGATGGCGCCCATTACTTCACGAGCCATCCGAAAGGTATCCGCGTCCCTTCTTCGTGAGATAGCGCTTCTGTCCCCTCTTAAGAAGAAAACCTTCGTTTTCCAGCGACTTTAGTGTTCTCGACCACGTAGGGTTAGAGCCTCCGTATGTCCTCACGAGGTCGCTTGGACCGACGGCCTCGTGTTTGTCGAGAAACTCGAGCACGGCATGGCCGCGTTTATCAACATCGACCGACACGGCTCTCATCTGGGGGGCCTCCGCGTGTCTGAGGGTCTCGAGCAGCTCCCCTGCCTCGACGAGCACCACTTCGTGTGGGTGTCCGTCTCGTTCCTCGCCCTTTGCCTCGTCTCTGCTCCTCGTCTTCTCGACGAAGGAGGAATCCATGGAGATCGTGACTATGGTTCCCTTTCCGAGATTGTCCTCGACGGAAAGAATGCCCCCTTTGTCCTGCATGTATTGCTGAACGGATGGCAACCCGAACCCAACTCCGCGTATGTAGTGCTTCATCTCCGCCGTCGCCGATGTGGTTCCGTATTCGAGCGCGCGTGACTTGTCGTCTATCCCGGGGCCCTGGTCAGAGAAACGGATGGTGTTGCCGCCATCGAGGATGGATATGGTCGGCTCGATGAAATAGGCATGGATGAAGTTCTCGACCACCTCCCTGATCACGGTGAAGGGGATGACTCCACCCTGGTCATGGGCGAGCTTGTAGACGAGGGCCGTGATCTCGTCGAGGTATTCCCTCACGCCACGAGGTTCGACGACCTCGACGCGAGGCGTTACCGAGGGATCGTCGTAGATGGCGATTCGAGCCGCATACCTGACGTCAGAGAAATCCCCTTCCGCGCCGGCCTTTTCGTCATCGATCTGATTCGTCTGCTCGTCGAGAAAAGGATAGAAAGGATGAGACATACCTTTTTACCTCGCCTTTCTCTTCTCGACTTCGTCTTTTCGTCTTCTGTGGCCGAGCTTATGTTGAAATCGTTCATAACATTTCAGTGTTGAAAGGAAGTTTTCTTCAATTCGTGAAAAGTTGTAGAAAACGAATCTTTCAGCCGACGAAAAATTGCTGGGTATGTATCGTATCACTCAGAGTGAAACATATATATATGGAAGAATCCTTTCATCACACTCTTCGAAATGTTCCAGAAGAGTGTTGGTTTTGCTTTGAAATTGACACACTACCTGCTTGACCTCTACAATCTTAGGGCTTTGCTGCTCTTATTCTCTCAAGTGCTCCAGGAGGACTTCATATGAAGCGTACGTATCAGCCTAACAAGCGCAAGCGCGCCAAGTGCCATGGCTTCCGTGCTCGCATGGCCACCAAGGGTGGCCGCACCGTTCTCTCCCGTCGTCGCGCGAAGGGCCGCAAGGCGCTGACCGTCTAGGAAACTCATGAAGACCATCAAATCCAAGAAGGAATTTGGAAGGGTCTTTAGAAGCGGGAGAAGATTTAATTCCCCTCTCGTGAGGATTGCCATAGCTGAATGCGACGAAGGCGACCAGGGAAAGGTCGCCTTCGTCGCAGCGAAGCGACTGGGAAACGCAGCGTTCAGAAACAGGTGCAAGAGGGTTCTGCGTGAGGCCGCGAGAAGTCTCGACTTGTCGGGCTATAACAAGGACATAATCCTCTTTGCAACGAAGGCGACGCATGACAGCCATCCCGACGAGGTGGCTGTCGGTCTGTCGAATCTGATCGGCAAGGGCGGAAGATAGGTGGAAAAGAAGCAGGGCGAGGGAAAGTCGGGTGCCTCCGGTTTTCTCGTGAGCGCGATAAGGGGATATCAGAAGTACCTCTCCCCTCTTCATAGGCCCTGTTGCATCTATATTCCGACCTGTTCGCAGTATGCGGTCGAGGCCATCGTCAAGTATGGGGCCTTGAAGGGCAGCTGGTTGGCCATCAAGAGAATCTGTCGGTGTCATCCGTTTCACAAGGGTGGTTTTGATCCCGTTCCCTGAGGAACCGAAAGCTCGGAGGAGCCATGTGGCAAGCGTTCATTGACCTTCTTACCAATATCCTAAGTGCCATCGAGGGTGCGGTCGGCGACTGGGGTCTGGCGATCATCATCCTGACCGCCATCATCCGAATCATATTGTCGCCGCTCACGATCAAGGCGACTCGCTCATCCGCGCAGATGCAGGTCTTGCAGCCTCGTCTCAAGGAGATTCAGGAGAAGTACGCCGACGACCCGGCCAAGCAGCAGGAGGCGATCCAGGAGTTCTACGCCCACAACCACTTCAATCCCCTCGGCGGCTGCCTGCCCATCTTCCTGCAGATGCCCATCTTCTTCGCCCTCTTCTCCGTCCTCAAGCAGGTCGAAGGCAGTTTCTACACGATCCTCCCCTCTCTCTCCGTATCGCCAGCTGACGCCTTCGCCCAGTGGGGTCTCGCCTCTGCCTGGGTCTACATCGCCCTCGACGTCCTCTTCGGCATCCTCACGCTCGTGCCCATGATGATGAACAGCATGAATTCCGACCAGGAGCAGGCGAAGCAGACCAAGATAATGGGTGCGGTCATGGCCGTCATGATGGTCTACTTCGGTTGGACCGTTCCCGTCGGCGTCGTCCTCTACTACAACGTCTCCTCCATCGTCGGCGTCATCCAACAGCAGTTCATCACCAAGAAGATCATGGAGAAGGCCAAGGCCGAGGAGGAGGAGCGTTTGCTGAACGCTCCTATCCAAGTCGACGTCGTGCGTAAGGAAAAGAAGAACAGGCCTCGCAAGAAGGCTTGATTAGCTATAAGTAATTAAACTAAGAGCGGAGGCCTGTCATGGCTGAGGACGAAGAGAAGATTACCAACGAGGGAGAATCTACCGAAGACTCCCCATCTCAGAGCGAGCAGGAGGGCCCTTACTCCTCTCTCAAGGAGCACTACTCCAATGGCGAAGACCTTACCGACGACGAGCTCGATACCATCGCGGATGTGTCGGTGACCATCCTCCGCTCGATTCTCGGTTGCTTTGGCGAGGGAAACGCGGATATCGACGAGTACGAGGGAGACGAAGGCGAGCTCATTCTCGACGTGAGCAACGGAGACCTTGCCGTCCTCATCGGTCGTCATGGGAAGACCCTCGAGGCCCTTCAGCTTATCGTCTCGTCCCTTGTCAACAGGAAGCTCGGCTTCCATTATCCTGTCGTCGTCGATATCGAGGGCTACAAGGATCGGAGAAAGCAGAAGATTCAGTCCATGGCACATTCCGCTGCCTCTCGTGCGAAGAAGCAGAATGGTCAGGTGCGCCTCTCCCCTATGAATGGCTACGAGCGTCGCCTGGTCCATATGGCACTTGCCGATGATGCCTCTGTAACGACTCACTCGGAAGGCGTCGATCCCGACAGGTACGTTGTTATAACCGCCGTTCGATAAATTCATTCACACGCTGTACAGTTAAGGGGAGAGCCACTTTGTGGCCCTCCCTTTTTTGTCAAAACTCCTCTACTCATTAGTTCTTGTCAGATTGGATGACGATGAAGACAGATGGCTCCACGCTTGTTCAAAAGCTCGAGAGTGTCACTCGGAGCTTTGGCCTTGATCTATCTCCCGATCAGGAAGAGCTTATGGTCCGTCATCTCATGCTCGTAATTGATAAAAATAAGAAATTTAATCTAACGAGGATCACCTCGCCTGAGGAAGCCATCTATCTTCATATTCTCGACTCTCTTCTGCTTCTCCCCTATCTAAAGAAAGACATGGGTCTCTTCCTAGACCTTGGGACCGGTGCGGGATTCCCTGGAATACCCTTGACGATTGCCTCTGGATGGAATTCCGTTCTCCTGGATTCGGTTGGAAAGAAGGCCTCTGCTGTAAATGAGTTTCTTCAGGAACTTGGTCTGTCTGGCAAGTCGTCGGCCATCGCTTGTCGCGTGGAGGAATATGCCTCGTCACATAAGGGTGAATTTGATGCTGTCGTTGTGAGGGCCGTTGCAGCACTTCCCACGCTTGTCGAATATGCCTCTCCCCTTCTTGAAAAGGGAGGAAGGCTCGTCGTTACGAAGGGACGTCCAACCGAGGATGAGATGTCCTCTGGAGATAAGGCATCCTCTCTCTGCGGGATGAGAAGGATTGCATGTGAGGAATTTGACATTCCCAACCAACTTGGTCATAGAACCCTTCTTGTCTTCGAGAAGACCTCAAATGGGAGAATTGTTCTGCCGCGCCATGTTGGCATGGCAAAATCGAAGCCATTGGCCTGATTTCTTCTGACAGTTCAATGTTCCACGTGAAACATCAGCATGAAAAAATGTGGCATGATGTTTCACGTGGAACATAGGAACCTGTATTGGGAGGAAACGTGGATTATCTGAGCTCAAAACGCAAAAACCCCGATAAAGATGTAAGAGTAATCGCAATAATCAACCAAAAGGGTGGAGTCGGAAAATCAACGACAGCAGTAAATCTGTCGGCAGCATTGGGAGAGACCGGCAGAAAGATACTTGTCGTGGATTTCGATCCGCAGGGAAATACATCAAGCGGTCTTGGCATCGACAAAGAGACGCTCGAACACGATATCTATGATGCAGTGATACGCGATTATCCAGTGAGCGACCTCATTATGGAGACTGTTGCAAAGAACGTGTATCTGGTCCCAGCAACGATTCAGCTGGCAGGGGCAGAAATCGAGCTCGTGTCGGCAATGGCGCGCGAGAATATCCTCAAAGGCATTATAGATAGCGTAAAAGACGAGTTCGACTACGTCTTTATCGATTGTCCTCCGTCATTGGGGCTTTTGACAGTCAACGCTCTCGTGGCAGCAGACAGTCTCCTTATCCCAATTCAATGCGAGTATTACGCACTTGAAGGTGTTACGAAGCTCCTCGAGTCAATGAAGATGGTACAAAATCGCCTAAATCCGAAACTTGAGATATTCGGAGTCCTCATGACGATGTACGACAGCAGAACGACGCTTTCGAATGACGTTGTAAACGAGGTTCAAAGCTATTTTGGAAAGCAAGTCTTCAAAACAATCATCCCAAGAACGGTAAAGATATCCGAAGCACCCAGTCATGGGCTTCCCGTAACAATGTATTCGAGAATAAATAAAGGCTCGTTGGCATATAACCGGCTCGCGAAGGAAGTGATCAGGCGTGGCTAAGAAGTCTGGGCTTGGCAAAGGGCTTGGTTCGTTGATGGGGGAGTCTAGTGCCGAGTATGGGGATGATGGCAGCGAAAGTGTCATTCCAATAGACAAGGTAAAGCCAAATCCCAAGCAACCACGTAAGACGTTCGACGAAGCGCAGCTCAGCGAGCTTGCCGAATCAATCAAGGAGAATGGGGTGCTCCAACCCATCCTTGTGAGGAAGAATGGCACTGACTATGAGATCGTGGCAGGGGAGCGTCGCTATCAGGCGACCAAGCTCGCCGGGCTCAAGGAGATTCCAGCAGTCGTACGGGAAATTGCCGACGAGGATGTCTTCCAGCTGGCGCTCATCGAGAACCTGCAAAGGTCTGACCTCGATCCCATCGAAGAGGCACAGGGCTATCAGCAGCTCATCAAGGAAAAGTCGCTGACACAAGAGCAACTGGCCAAGCTCCTCTCGAAGTCTCGTCCGACGATTGCCAATACGCTTCGACTCCTTGACCTTCCGAAAGATGTGCAGGGACTCATGGCCTCCGGAAAGATAACCGCAGGCCATGCCCGTGCCATCCTCGCGGTTCCCACGGAGGAGGGAAGAAGCCAGCTGGCAGAGAAAGTTGCCAACGAGGGTTTGTCGGTAAGGCAGACAGAAAACATCGCTCCATTGTTTTCTGGCAAAGAAGAGGAAAGAAAGCCACGGGTCCCGACCCCGAAGACATTCAAGAGGGCGGCGCGCCAGCTTCGATCGTCACTCGACACCAACGTGCGCGTGAAGCAGGTTAGGGGAAAGAACAAGATAGAGATCGAGTTCAAAGACGAAGAGGATCTCGCGAGGATCATGGGTCAGATCATCGGCACGACGGAGGAGGAGTAACTCATGGGAGGATTCTTCAAGGGTCTGGCATTAGTAGGAATAGTCGCTGGGGTGGCCGTCGTCGCCTACGACCGTCTTCTCGATGATGACGCGAAGGAGAAGGTTCTCTCGACGGTGGAGACCGGGACCGAGCTGGCGAAGGATGCCATCGGCCGGGCTGCCGAGACGATTCAGAACACGTCGTTGGACGATCTGGGAGAACTCGCACAGAACCAATCCTGGATAGACAGGCAATGGCGAGACATCGGCTACTAGGGCAAAAGAACGGGCGGAAGCGGAAGGGGATTAGAACATATGTTCTAATCCCCTTCCGCTATGAGGAAACGCGCTGGTGAAGCTGGCCACAGGCCGCATCGATGTCGGTGCCGCGAGAGTTCCTGATGGTTGTCTCCACGCCTGCCCTCTCGAGTCTGCGCACGAACTCCTCGGCCCGTGCCTGGCTCGAGGGGCGGAACTTCGAGCCCTCGACGTCGTTGAGGCGAATGATGTTGACGTGGGCGAGGGTGCCAGCGGTGAAGTCGACGAGGGCGGAGAGCTCGTTGTCCGTGTCGTTGAAGCCGGATATCAGGGCGTATTCGTAGGAGGGCCGCCTGCCGGTGGCGGCGACGTAGTCGGCCATGGTCTCGTGGAGATGGAGGAGGGAATAGCGCTTGACCCCAGGCATGAGCAGGTTTCTCGTCGATTGGACGGCGGAGTGCAGGGATATCGCCAGGGTGAACTGCTCGGGCTCCTTGGAGAACTTCCTGATGCCTGGAATGATTCCGCAGGTGGAGACGGTAAGATGGCGAGCCCCGATGCCGAGGCCGGTGGGGGAGTTGAGCATCCTCAAGGCGCCGAGGGTCGCGTCGTAGTTCGCGAAGGGCTCACCTTGTCCCATGAAGACGACGCTCGTCGCCCTCGTGTTGAAGTCGTCCGACACATGGGTGACCTGGTCGACCATCTCTGAGCTCGTGAGGGAGCGCCTCAGCCCATGGGCGCCGGTTGCGCAGAAGGCACAGGCCATCCCGCATCCCGCCTGGGTGGAGATGCAGACGGAGAGCTTGCCTCGCGAGGGCATGCCCACGCACTCGACGGAGACGCCGTCGTCGAAGGAGACGACGTACTTCCTGCTCCCGTCGCGTGACTCCTGACGAGCCACCTCGCTGACGCCTCCGAGCGAGAAGCTCTGGGCGAGGCTCTCCCGGAGCCCCTGGGGGATGTTCGTCATCTCGTCGAACGAGGTGACGTGCCGCCCGAGCGCCCATTCCATGACCTGCTTCGCGCGAAAGCGCGGCTGACCCATGTCTACGAGGAGTTTCTCGAGGTCGCGCTGGCTGAGGGTCCGAAGGTCCTTGCGCCTGATGGTCTCGTGATGGTTTGATTCCATGGTGCGTCCGTCCCTTTCGCGTAGGGTGCGAGGAGTATCCTCACACAAGGGCGCATCGTGCGCCTCCTGGAAGTCTACCGCACGAACCAAGAACACCGAAGGAGTCGAGATGACGCAGGACCGGATCGAGAGCCGCAAGGTGGCCCTTCTTGCGGGTGGTTGGTCTGACGAGCGTGAGATTTCGCTTGCGAGCGGACGTGCCTGCCGTAAGGCCCTCGGCGAAGCCGGATTCGAGCACGTGGACCTGTTCGACATGGCCGAGCCCGGCGTCGTGTCCAGGATCGAGGCAGGCGGCTACGACGTGGCCTTCGTCGCCATGCATGGACGCTATGGCGAGGATGGTTGCATCCAGGGCCTGCTCGAGGTGCTTCGCATCCCCTATACGTTCTCGGGCGTCCGCGCGAGCGCGATCGCCTGCGAGAAGGAGATGGCCAAGACCGTCTATCGTGCCGCTGGCATCCCCACGCCGGCCGGGGTGGTTGTGAAGAGGGGAGAGAGGCCGGACGTGGCCGCCCTCGTCGAGAGCGTCGGGCTTCCCGCCTTCGTCAAGCCGGTCTCGAACGGCTCGAGCTACGGCATCACGAAGGTCACGGCGCAGGAGGAGCTCGCAGCTGCGATCGACCTCGCCCACGAGAGCTCCGAGGGGGCCCTCGTCGAGTCGTGCGTCGTAGGGACGGAGATAACGGTCCCGGTCATCGGCAACGACGACCCCGAGGCGCTGCCGATCATCGAGATAGTGACGGGCGCCGAGTTCTATGACCTCAAGGTCAAGTACGAGCCCTCGAGCCTCCACCATGTCTGCCCTGCGCGCCTTTCCCGCGAGGCATACGAGAAGGCCCAGGAATATGCCATCAAGGCCCACAAGGCCCTGGGATGTGCCGGCATCTCGCGGAGCGACTTCATCGTGACCGCCGACGGCGTCCCCACCATTCTCGAGACCAACACCATCCCTGGCATGACGGAGACGTCTCTCGTCCCCGACTCCGCACGCCGCGCCGGCATCGAGTTCCCGGAGCTCTGCCGTCGGATAGTCGAGATGGCGCTCGAGGAGCACGGCCGGGACTAGGCGAGACGTGACGACTGCAGACAAGAGCCCCAAGGTGGAGGCCCCCGTACGTTCCGGTGTGGACGCGCTGCTCCTGCCCGGGACCCCGCCCGCCGTGCGCGAGAGCTACCTCACTCTCGCCGAAAGGGCTCGTACCAGGGATTACGGTCTCTTCGAGACCGATTATGTGGTGCTCGACACCGAGACGACCGGCCTCTCCTTCAGGACGTCGGAGCTGATGGAGATTGCCGCCGCGCGCATGCGCGGAAGGGAGATAGTCGGCCGCTTCCACTCGTACTGCGCGATATCGGGGGCCATCCCCAAGGAGATCGCCCGTCTCACGGGGATATCCGACCTCGACCTCGTGGGCGCGCCGAGTGCCGCCGACGCCGTCGCGGAGCTCGTGGGCTTCGTCGGCGGCGCGCCCATCCTCGCGCACAACGCCTCCTTCGACCGCACGTTCGTAGAGCGTGTCCCCGGCGGCCGCAAGGTCTCCGACACCTGGATCGACACGCTGGCCCTCTCCCGGATTGCGCTTCCGCGGCTCTCGTCCCACCGCCTCGCGGACATGGCCGACGCCTTCGGGTGCCACGGCGTCGCCCACCAGGCCGCCGACGACGTCGATGCCCTGTGCGGGGTCTGGCGGATACTGCTCTGCGGCCTTGCCGACCTCCCTGCCGGCCTGCTCTCGCGTCTCGCCGACATGCACCCGGAGGTCGCCGACTGGCCCTACAGGGCCGTCTTCTCGCAGCTGGCGGCCGAGCAGGTGGGGGCCAGGTTCTCCCTCTCCCACGAGCGCCACGAGCTGGTCGGATCGGTGAGGGCTCGCCCCCGCGCCGACGCGCTCGAGCTCGACGTTCCCCTCGTCGTTCCCGAGAGGGAGGAGGTGGAGGGGGCCTTCGCGACGGGTGGGCTCCTGTCCAGGATGTACGAGGGGTTCGAGCCGCGGCCCGTGCAGACCAGGATGGCGAGCGAGGTTCTCGACGCCTTCGCGACCTCGACCCACAGGGCCATCGAGGCAGGCACGGGCGTCGGGAAGTCGATGGCCTACCTCCTGCCCGCCGTGCTGTTCGCCCAGGCGAACAACGTCACGGTGGGGGTCGCCACGAAGACCAACGCCCTCACCGACCAGCTCGTCTCGCACGAGCTTCCCGCGCTGGACTCCGTTCTGCCAGAGGGCGTCACCTTCTTCGCGCTCAAGGGATACGAGCACTATCCATGCCTTCGCCGCCTCGAGCGCGCGAGCGTGGCCGAGCTGCCCGTTGGCCTCGCCCCCGACGCGGGAAAGACGAGGCACGCGATCGAGGTCGACCAGCTCACGGCCATAGCCGTGCTCTATGCCTTCGCGTCTCAGTCGCCCGCCGGCGACCTCGACTCTCTGGGCATCCGCTGGCGCAGCGTGCCGCGGCAATGGCTCACCACCACCTCCAACGAGTGCCTTCGCTCGAAGTGCCCCTTCTATCCCGACGGGTGCTTCGTCCATGGCGCCCGCCGTCGTGCCTCCTCGGCAGACGTGGTCGTGACGAACCATTCGCTCCTGCTCAGGAACGTGGCGGCCGACGGCAACATACTGCCTCCCATCAGGCATTGGGTCGTCGACGAGGCCCATTCGATCGAGGCGGACGCCCGCAGGCAGTGGGCGGTCGAGCTCTCCGCGGAGGCCTCCCGCGCCTGCTTCGAGCAGCTTGGAGGGGCGAAGACGGGCTCGATCCACCAGATGCTCGTCAAGGCGTCCGCAGACGAGGCCTCGACCCTCGCCGCCGGCCTGCTCGCCAAGGCGGCGAGCTCCGTCTCGCGTGCGAGCGTGGCGATGGCCGAGCTCTTCGACGTGGTGCGCGACCTCATGCGGCTCGCGGGGCGCGACGGCGGCTATGACGGGGTGACCATATGGATCGGGCAGGACGTGCGCAACACCCCCGAATGGGCCACGGTCGAGGAGGTCGGGCATCTCGCCGCGGTTCGCCTCGACGAGGCGAACCGCCTGCTCGAGGATGCCGTGGAGGAGGGCATGAAGGTGTCGAAGGAGGCCGCCGGCGACCTCGCCGACGACGCCTGCTCGCTCAAGGCCATCCTCGAGGCGACCCGGCTCATCTGCGAGGGGACGGACGAGAGCTACGTCTATTCGGCCCAGCTCTCGCGCTCGAACTCCCGCGTGGGCACGGAGCGCCTCGTGGCGGAGAAGCTCGACATCGGCTCGGAGTTCGCGTCGAGGTGGCTTCCCGAGACGAAAAGCGTCGTGTTCACCTCGGCGACCATCGCGGTGGGGGAGGACTTCTCCCACTTCGACCATGCCGTGGGCCTCGACCTGCTCGACAGGGACGACTACCGCAACGTGCGGCTCGACTCGAGCTACGACTACGACGGCCAGATGCGCGTGGTGGTCGCGAAGGACCTCCCCGACCCACGAGACCCGGGCTACCTCGAGTCGCTCGAGAGGCTGCTCTATGACGTGCACGTGGCGATGGACGGCTCGGTCCTGACGCTGTTCACCAACCGCAGGGAGATGGACCTCGCCTACCAGGCGCTCGAGCCGAGGCTCGCCGACGTCGGGCTCGACCTGCTCTGCCAGGAGCGAGGGAGCGGGACGCGACAGCTGCGCGACCGCTTCGTCTCCGAGAAGTCGGTCTCGCTCTTCGCGCTCAAGTCCTTCTGGGAGGGGTTCGACGCCGCCGGGGACACCCTGCGGTGCGTCGTGATTCCCAAGCTGCCCTTCTCGAGCCCGAACGACCCCCTCTCGCGCGAGCGCGACCTCCGCGAGAGCCGTGCCTGGTGGAAGTACTCCCTGCCGGATGCCGTGCTCTCGGTGAAGCAGGCGTCTGGGCGGCTCATCCGCACGTCAAGCGACACGGGCGTGCTGGTGATGTGCGACTCGAGGCTCACGACCAAGCGCTACGGAAGGATGTTCCTCGACTCCCTCCCGTCGAGCAGCGCCATCGCCCTCGAGAGCGACACCATCCGCCGCTACATCGAGACCTGGCGCCGGAGCCACGAGTAGGCGGCGCCTCACGCGCCTTCGAGCAGCCTCGCCGCGAGCCGGCCGGTCGCCGCGCGCAGCTCGTCGTCATGGATGTCCGCACCGGCGCCGCAGGCGGCGAGATGGCGCGGCAGCCAGTCGCCGCCGTAGTACGGGATCCTGACGCGGACGGCACCCCCCGAGCGCGACAGCACCTGGGCTCCCGGCCATTCGAGCACGTAGAGGCAGGAATCATCGGTGAAGGTCACCTCGACCTCGCGCGGGGCGGCGGCGTCTCGGGGTGCCTGGCCTGCGGATGGCGGCGAGGCGGGGCCCGTCTCGCGAAGCGAGCCCATGCGGTCGACCCTGAAGGTCTTCCTGCGCCCGACCTCCACGTCGACGGCATCGAGGTACCACAGCCCCTCGTCCTCGCGGGTGCCGAGGACCTCGACCTCGCGCTCGCGGGCCTCCTTGTCCCGGTTGCCCCGATAGGAGAAGGCGAGCCGGCGACGATGGACGAGGGCCCGGTTGCAGGCGGTGAGCGCACGGCCCGTCGAGACCGAGGCGTCGCCCCCGAGCGCCCGTTCGACCTCCTCGTCAGAGACGGTGGAGTCGACGAGCGCGGCCAGCGCGCGGCGCAGCTGGTCGCCCTCGGGAATCCCCGCCTGGTCGAGGGCGGTGACGAGGGCGTACGTCTCGGCGCGGGTGAGGCGCAGGGGACGGCCCCTCATGCCCTGGGAGCTGATGAGGACGATGGAGTCGCCCTCCTCGGTGACGGGAAGGTATCCCTCCTCGCCCAGGCTGAGGCCCATGAGCTCGTCGAGGAGGAAGCGGGCCTGGCCGGCGTCGATCCCGAGCCTCGCTGCGACCCCCCCGACGCTCAGGGTCGCCCCCTCCTCGCAGAGCGCGGAGAGGAGCACGATCGACTCGCGGGTTATCTCGGAGCTTCCCGGACGGCCCCTCTTCCTACCCGGCATGGGCGATCGCCCCCTCGAGCAGCGACTTCCATGCCTCGACGACCTCGGGCGGTTCCAGGGGCCGAAGGCCCTCGGCCGCCGCCCATCGTGCCGCGTCCTCCCAGGAGGAGGCCTCCGCCTGCCAGACGAGCCGTCCCTGCCCGTCGTGCGCGAAGGTCCCCTTGCCCCCGGAGTCGGCCCGGAGGTCGCCCTCGCGGTCGCCCGGAACGAGGAAGCGCGCCTTACCGAGGATCGGTCCCAGCTGGAAGGGCAGTCCGACCTGGTCTTCTATGTCGAAGTCGTCCGGAAGCTCGTAGACGGGCCCCTTGCGGGGAACGGCCCGGAGGATGCGCGACGAGTTGTAGTTCTTCGCCACCTGCTCGACGCTGCCGTCGGCGGCGACGGCAGCGGCCGCCACGAAGCAGACGCCCCTCTTGCTGAAGAAGCCATACGGGCATATGCGCCGCTCGGTGACGGTGCCGTCCGCGCGCCGGTAGACGACGTCGACGGGCACCCTCTTGCAGAAGGCCCGCTGCACGGCCTCGAGGGCCTTGGGCGACGCGACCCCCTCGGCGGCCACGGCGACGGGCGGCAGGCCGTCGAACGAGCGCTCGACCTTGTTGAGGGCCATGAGGAGGTCCTTGCGATAGGGGAGGGAGGAATCGGAGACGAGCGGCCTCAGCAGGGCATCGAGCACGAGCAGGTCCTCGCGCGAGAGGGACACCGGCTCCACGAACGACGCCGCCTCGTCGACCGCCCACATTCCCTCGGAGCTCGTCTGCACGATGACGATGCCCAGGTCGGCGAGATGCCCGCGGTCCCTCTGGAAGGCCTTGTCGCAACGCTGCCGCTCGCGTTCGCCCATCTCGCCGCCAGAGGCAGGGCGGCCCTCCTCGGCGTAGTAGGACCTGCGTATGTGCGCGGTCGAGAGGGGATGCCGCGAGTTGATGAACTCGAAGGCGAGCCGCTCGATGCGCCGCGCCGCGACGACGTCGGCCCCTGGCTCCGTTGTGTCCTCCTCGATGTTCGTGACGGCCTCCCGATCGCATGGGCCCGATTGGATTCAGACAACGATAAACGATGCAAACCCTATGTGGGCGGGGCGACCCGACGAGATGCATTCCCCGAGTTGTTTCCTACTTGTGGGCATGAGAGACGTATACTCGGTAAGATAGGTGCATAAACACAACCACTTCCCCGATGGAGGGCTGGGTCTCATGGCCATGACCAGGGATTACATGGACTACCTTGACGAGCAGGTCGCCATTGCGCCAGCCAACAGCCAGGAAGAGCTGCAGGCCGCGCAGACCATCGCCGAGGTATTCGACGCCCATGGGCTCGAGCCAAAGATCCAGGAGTTCGAGACGGGCTCCACGCGGGGCTTCGTCTATGGCATCATCCTGGTCTTCGTGTTCCTGGGAATGCTCCTCTCCGGCATGGGCGGGGCCGTGGGGCTCGTCGGGACGCTCCTCGCCATCGCCTCCGCCGGCATGCTCGCCGCCCGCTACCTTGGCAACGACCTCCTCAAGGGCCTCGACAAGGGCGCCAGGAGCCAGAACGTCATCGCGTGCCACCATGCCTCGGGGCCGCTGGTCTCCAAGGGGGTCCGCCCTATCGTCATCGTGGCCCACTATGACACGCCCCGCGCGGACATAATCTCCCAGCAGCCGATCTCGCGCTACCGCAACCTCATCATGCAGGCCGCTCGCTACTGCATCCCCGCCGTGGCCGTGCTCGCCCTGCTCCAGCTCCTCGGCTTCCTGCCCGATGGCGCGAGGAGGCTCCTCTACGTGATCGGCCTCGTCGCCTCGCTGCCCGTCCTGCTGTGGGGGGTCTCGACGATCGCCAGCCGATTCATGCCCTGCACCGAGGGCGCGAGCGACAACAAGGCGGCCGTGGCCGCGATGCTCGGCGTGCTCGAGAACGTCTGCCCCACCGGCGTCCGGCCGGTCGTGGAGCACACGCGCGAGGAGCGGATGCGGGCCAAGGAGGTCGTCCCCGAGGCGGCGCCCAAGGAGCCCGAGCCCAAGGCGGAGGAGGTCCCCGAGAAGGAGGAGCGGATCTTCCGGGAGGTGCCTTCCGTGGGCGAGGCGAAGCCACTGTCCGCGGCTGGTCCCTCGCCGGCGGTTCCCGTCGGGATCCGTCATGGCGAGGAGGTGCTTCGCTCGCTTGGGATGCTCCCCGAGGACTGCGAGATCGTCTACGAGCCCCTGCCCGTCGTGGAGCCCGAGCCAGAGCCCGCGATCGATGAGCGGCCTGCCGCCGAGCCCCTGCCCGACTTCCTGTCCGGGGCCACGGCGCCTCGGGCCGCCACGCAGGCTCCCGAGCCTGGCGCCGCACCCGCCGCACCCGACGACGAGACCCATCGCCCCGCGTCCGGAGACGTCGGCGTCTATGGGGGCGAGGAGCAGTCGGAGTCCACCGCCGTCGAGACGGCGAAGCGTGCCGGAAAGGCCATCGGCGGAGCCGCGGCCAAGGCCGGGACCTCCATCAAGGGAGCCTTCCTCAGGATCAAGGGCAAGGCGGCAGACGCCGCCTCCGCCCGCAAGGAGGCGGCCGCCGAGAGGGACGCCGCCGAGGAGGGCGAGATAGCCTCCGACGCCGCGGAGTTCGGTGCGGCGCCAGACGGCCATCGCTTCGACGTGGACCGCGAGAACCTGAGGGAGGTCCCCGTCATCGAGCCCGAGGAGGAGTGGCCCGCGCCCTCCGCCGCAGCGTCGCCCGTCTCGGCACCGGAGACCGTGTCGACGCCCATGCCACGTGCCGCGGCGCAGCCGGTCCCGGAGGAGGCCGCCCCCCAGACGGCCGAGCCGGAAGCCCGATCCGCCTCATGGCCCGACTTCAGCTTCGCTCCGAAGGAGGAGCAGGTTCCCCCGGTCGAGTCTCCCGAGGGGACTCCCGGGGAAGAGGACCTCTCTCTCGATGAGGGCGCGGCGGCGCAGCCGGAGCAGCCGGCTGCAGAGCAGACGCAAGCCCAGGAGCCCATGGCTGCCGCCGAGGCGCCAGCCGCCAACGACGAATGGTCGCAGCCCGAGGAGCAGGCGCCCGCCCAGCCGCAGGACGCCTCCTTCGAGGATTCCTACGAAGCCCCCGTGGCCGACGTCGTCGAGCCGACGGAGGAGTACGTCCCGACGGAGAGCCTCACGCAGCGTCTTCGCGGGTGGTTCTCGCGCAAGGCCTCGCGGCCGGAGGAGGGCTCGCAGCAGCCCGAGTACTATGACGAGCAGGAATCCTACCAGCCCTCCGACTACCCGGAGTACGGCACGCAGGAGCAGGGGAGCGCGCCCGAGGGGGAGGTTCCGGCCGAGCGGCCCACCGCCGCCGTCGAGCAGGCCATCCCCGACGCCGAGTGGGAGTCCGTCGAGGATGACTACGTGGAGGAGGAGCCCTTCTCGCCCGAGCCGGGAGCGACGACGATGTTCGACGCGCAGATTACGCCGGAGCCGGAGCCCCAGGTTACCCCCGAGCCGGAGCCCGAGGCGGAGTGGGAGCCGGAGCCGGGAGCCACCGCGACGTTCGAGCCTCAGGTCGTCCCCGAGTCCGAGCCGGAGGTCGAGTCCGAGCCGGAGTGGGAGCCGGAGCCGGGAGCGGAGCCACCGCGACCTTCGAGCCTCATGTCGTCCCCGAGCCCGAACCCGAGCCCGAGTGGGAACCCGAGCCCGAGCCAGAGCCGGAACCCGAACCCGAGCCCGAGCCGGAGCCCGAACCAGAGCCGGAACCCGAACCCGAGTGGGAACCAGAGCCGGAAGTCGAACCCGAGCCCGAGCCAGAGCCGCAAACGAAATTCGAGTGGCGGCCTCCGACCATCGTTCCATTCAAGGAGCTTCACCCCGACGAGCCGATGCCCGAGGAGGTCTACTCCGAGTCCGAGACGTATGAGGAGCAGGAACCCCTCCCCTCGGCCGACGAGGTGCCCGAGGCCGAGTGGGAGCCCGTCGAGCCCGGGCAGCCCGAGCAGGCTTTCGATGAGATTCCCGAGCCGGAGCAGCCCGAGGGGGAGCCTTCGGAGGGCGCGTTCCCGGAGGATGCCTCCGAGCCGCTCCCGGAGCCTGTCGTCCCGCTCGAGTCCGAGCCAGACCTCATCGGAAGTCCCGAGCCCCTGGGCGCGGTTCGCCAGGAGACGGCGGGGGAGATTCACCAACAGCCCATCGAGACCATACATGGCCTCTCGATGGGAGCCATCAGGCGCGAGGAGGAGCGGGAGCCCGAGCGGCCTGCGGCCTCCGGGGTGTTCTCGAGGATCAGCGGCTTCGCCTCTCGGCTCAAGGAGCGCACGGCCGAACGCCGCCCCTCCTACCAGGAGGAGGTGCTTCCGGTCGAGCAGCCCGAGCAGCCAGAGCAGGCCGAGAGGATTGAGCAGGTCGAGGAGCCGAGCGAGCCCGAGCGCCAGCAGGCGCCTCGTGCCCAGCAGCCTGCCCGCCGCGAGCCGCCGCAGGCGAGCGGCGACACGACGGCCCACCTCACGGTGGTGGAGGGTCCGTCCGAGCAGGTCTCCCAGAGGCCTGCCGCCGTGCAGGAGCCCGTTCGTCCCGAGCCCGAGACACAGCCCCAGGAGGACACCGAGGCCGACGAGCAGATTCCCGAGAAGGACATCACCGGCCTCGACGTCGTGGCCCCCACGGACGCGCCTGTCGGGGACACCTCGGGCGACCTCGGCACGATAGGCTCGACCGGCGACATAACGAAGGACCCGAGCTGGGGGAGGACCACCTATCGGCCCGAGGTGACGTCGGTCGCGCGCAGGGCCGCCCTCTTCGACCTTCCCGACCCGTCCAACTCGAGCATCGACCCGTTCAACTCGGGGAGCATGCCGCAGATGCCCTCCGTCGACCCGAAGGACTTCTCCGAGGAGGACTTCGACCGCGATGCCGTCTCGACGCGCCCTGCCGGCGTCTCCTCTGCCCCGGCGACCTTCGTGCCGGCGCCGGTGCGCCTCGACGCGAGCCGTTCCGACCGCTTCTCCGGAATCCCCGAGGTCTCCCGGTTCAACGTCGACCCTGACGAGCCGATAAAGCCGACCGTCTCGGACGACATCGCCACGGTCGCGCCCGCGAGGGGCGGCGCGGCGGCACCGAAGCAGGTGGGGACCATGGGCCACGAGCACGAGGCCGACAAGAAGAAGCACCGCCTCTTCGGCCGCAAGAGCAAGAAGACCGAGCCGGACGAGTCGCTCAGCGACTGGCTCGGCGTCGATCCCGACTACAACGCCAAGACCAACGGCCGCAAGATCGGCAGCTGGGACAACTTCGACGCCGACGAGAAGGATGGCGAATCGAACGGCTCGTGGAAGGGCGGGGCGACGCGCACGCGCGGCCCGCTCTCCTCTGCCGAGGGCTCCGAGGTGCCCGAGATAACGCGCGGGCCGAGCCAGGACGCCCCCGCCAAGCCCATTCGCAGGAAGAGGCAGGGGGTGGCCGACGAGCGCGAGGACATCCGCGTGGAGCCGGCGAGCGACCAGCTGCCGGCGATGGCGACGCCAGACGGCGCGCAGGGAGACCAGGGCTCCGACGAGGAGCTTCGCGAGGCCATCCTGGGGATGGCGGACGACAGCCTCCTCTGCCATGACATCTGGTTCGTCGCGGTGGGTGCCTCGGCCTACGACCACGCCGGCATCAAGGCGTTCCTGGACGACTACCGCTCTTCGATCCGCGGCGCGTTCCTGATCAACCTCGATTCCATCGGCGCCGGCACGCCGACCCTGCTCACGAGCGAGGGCCTCGGCGGCTCGCGTCGTGCCGACCGGAGGCTCGTGAGGATGCTGGGCAAGGTCGCCGACGACCTCCATTGCAAGTTCTCGACCTATCCGCGGGCCTGGGCCGACACGGATGCCACCCCGGCGATGCGGAAGTCGGTGCGTGCCGCCACGATCATGGGCATGGGCGAGGGCGGGAGCCCGGCGCTCTCCCACACGGAGGACGACATCCCCGAGAACGTCATCGAGAGCCAGGTCATCGCCATAAGCGATATCGTGACGGAGCTTATCCGCAGGTCGTAGTCACAAGGAAGCAGATATGCGAGAGGGCGGGCACCCGATGGGGCCCGCCCTCTCGCCATGGGTTGTCTGCGTGTCAGGCGTTCTCGTTCAGGTAGGCGATGATGTCGTCGCTCTCGTAGAGGGGCCTGCCGTCGACGAACAGGCAGGGGACCTGCTTCATCCCGCCGACCTCGACCAGGGTCTTGGCCGCCGCGGCGTCCGTCGTGATGTCATGGAGCGGGATCTCGATGCCGGCGTTGTCCATGTAGCGCAGGACCTTGCGGCAGAACGGGCAGGCGGGCATGAAATAGAGCTCGAGGCTGCTGGCGGCCATGGGAATCCCTTCGTCGAAGCGTGTTGGTTGTCTGCTCACCCTTCTACCCAAGGCGGAGCCAGGCGGGCAGCGCGCGCCGCTGTGATAGAATCCAAGGCTGTGCGGGCATCGCCAAGTGGTAAGGCAATGGCTTCCCAAGCCATCATCCGCGGGTTCGAATCCCGTTGCCCGCTCCAGGCAGTCTCATCGGGCCCCGCAAGGGGCCCGACGCATGTCGGACGTGGCCGGCGGGCATCGCGGCGGCGTTGGAGGCGAGGCGCATGGCCCGCATGGAGCGACGCGCGGCGGAGGCCCTCGGGCGGTTCCTCTCTCGTTGGAGGCGGGACGATGGCAGCTACGAGCTGCCGCCGTCGGTGACGGCGGGGTCTCTCCTCGCGTTGGCCCAAGAGGTGCTTGGAAACGACCTCGTGGTCGAGCGCCAGGGCGAGATGCTCGTCTGGCGGCTTGCGAGGCGTCAGGGCTACGCGATTCCGTCCTATCCCCTCGCAGGCTCGGGCGAGGGCAGGCTCTTCCTCTCCGAGGAGGGCGTGGAATCGGTGCCGGGCTGGTACGAGAAGGTGGGCGTGGGCAGGCAGGTCTCTGCGGAGTTCTGGCGCTATGCCTGCGTGATGGCGCGGAACGACGGGTATTGGCGGCGCGTGTGGGCCGTGCCCAAGGAGGACCTGGCCGATGCGGGCGCCCTTGCCGGCGTCATCGCGCGTGCGGCGGCGTTCTGCCTGGGCGAGGAGACGGGGGACGACGACCCCGCGCTGTTCAGGATCTAAGGCGATGCGGGCGTCTTTGCCTGCGATGTGGAGAGGGTGCATGAGCGTGCGTATCTTCAATCTTCCGATGTCCGACAAGGAATGCAAGCGCTCCATGGAGGCCCTCATGCCCCAGATAGAGGGGTATGCCAGGCTTCTTGCCAGGAGGGGTGCCGCGGTGCAGCCCGGCCAGGAGCTCGTGCTCACCGCCCCGGTGGAGGCCGCGCCGTTCGCCAGGCTCGTGATCGCCGCGGCCTACGACGCGGGCGCGCGCCACGTGACGGTGGTGTGGAACGACGACGAGGCCCTGCGCCTCGAATACGAGCGAGCCCCCAAGGACTACTTCGAGCACACCCCCTCGTGGAAGAGGGAGCAGCTCGACAGCCTCGCCGAGCAGGGGGCCTGCTTCCTGTTCCTGGACGGCACGGACCCGGACGCCCTCAAGGGGGTCGACCCCTCGCGCCCGGCCGCGGCCTCGCGCGCGAGGAACAGCGAGTGCACCATCTGGAGGAACGGCCTGGACTTCGGGCGCAACGCCTGGTCGATCGCGGGCGTCCCCGTGGAGAGGTGGGCCCGAAAGGTGTTTCCCGACGTCTCGGCCAAGGAGGCCATGTATGACCTCTGGCTGGCGATTCTCGAGGTGGCGCGTGCCGACAACGCGGACCCGGAGGCTGCGTGGGAGACCCATAACGCCGCCTTCGAGAAGAACAAGCGCAGGATGAACACGCAGCGCTTCGACGCGCTGCACTATCACGCCAAGAACGGGACCGACCTCACCGTGGGGCTCAATGCCAAGGGTGTCTGGGACGGCGGCGCGGGACGCACGACGGGCGGCGTGAGCTTCTTCCCGAACATCCCCACGGAGGAGGTCTTCACCTCTCCCGACCGCATGCGCGCGGAGGGCAAGGTCGTCTCGGCCATGCCGCTCGTGCATGCCGGCTCCATCGTGCGCGACTTCTGGTTCCGGTTCGAGGGCGGCCGGGTGGTCGACTATGGGGCTGCCCAGGGGAAGGCCGTTCTGAAGGAGATCATCGAGACCGACGAGAACGCGGCGCGCCTGGGCGAGTGCGCGCTCATCTCCAAGAACACCCCCATCCGCGAGAGCGGGCTGCTGTTCTACTCAACCCTCTACGACGAGAACGCGAGCTGCCACCTGGCACTGGGCACGGGCTTTCCCGAGTGCTACGAGGGCGGCGTCGACATGGACCCCGACCAGATCATGGCATGTGGCGTGAACCACAGCCACACCCACGTCGACTTCATGATCGGCGCGGACGACCTCGCCATCGACGGCATCACGGCCGAGGGCGAGGAGGTTCCCGTCTTCGTGAACGGCCAGTGGGCCTGGGAGTAGGCCTGGGCGGGGATGTGCGACCAGTACCACGGCGCTGAAGCGAGTGCCAAGGCTCGCGGGTCGTTCTCGCACACGTGATAGAATGTGGCAGCCTGCAAAGCGGGCGAACGGGACGTTAGCTCAGTTGGTAGAGCAGGGGACTTTTAATCCCAAGGTCGTGGGTTCGACCCCCACACGTCCCACCAGAAAGAAGCGGGAGGTCACAGGCGCAAGGCCCGTGACCTCCCTTTCACTCTCACTCATGTTCCTCACTCTAATTTCGAGTGACGTCACTCTATATAGAGTGAGAATTTCGAGTGAGTGGCCGTGCCGCACTTTGTTGCGGTCTGGGGCATCTATTTTACGGACAACAGGCGAAATGCAATCCTATTCCTGCTAGCGAGGGAGACCTTATAGGAAGCCTGGGCCAGTCGGAGAGGCAGGAGAATGTGAAGTAAAAATCTTCGCCCTGCCGTCTGTGTCGGAAAGGGCTTCGTTCGTGCGGATTCGGTCCGCTCATATCGCCAAGTGCTTTATCGTACCTGTTGAAAAGTGTGTTAACATATGTTATCCAAGCTTTGGGACGACGTCGGCCGCAGGTCATTGCGACAGCGAGGAGATATGAACGATATGGTGGCAAAGAAGGACGTCGTCGTCACGACGATTCGTATCGAGAGAGAGACCAAGGAACAGGCCGATAGGGTCTTCAGGAGCTTGGGGCTCAACTTCAATTCGGGTGTCGACCTGTACCTTCGCAAGGTCGTTCGCGATCAGGCCATACCCTTCGACCTCTCGCTGAAGGAAACCGAGCAGCAGTAGCCCCCCTCGTTGGCGCGGGCGTCCCTCCGGGATTCTCGGTGGTTCGATGGCTTGCCTGGCAAGAATTTTGAGCGGTGCACTCCGCTTTGGCTTCCCGGCGTCGCCGTTGGCAGAAAAAGCGAGCGGTGCAACCGCGCTGCGGGCTTAGCCGCGCGCCGCCCTGCTTCGACCTGCGGAAATGCGGGAAAGACTCGCCTGTCGTCACCTTGTGCCGTGCACCGCTCAAATTTCCTGCCAACCGTCAGTGCTGGCGTCGCACGGCAAGCTCGCGGCAGAGGGCCGCGCGTCGCGGGCCCCACTCGTAGTCGCGCCTCCGGAACCGCCAGCCAAGACCCTTTGCCACCATCCTCGCGATCTGGTCCATCTGCGCGTTGTTGGCCAGCTGGTCCTGCGTGACGACGATGACCCCGTACCCCATCCTCATGAGGGCGTTGCGTCGCCGCGCGTCGCTCTGGATGCGCGCCGCCCCGGTGTGCGAGCAGATGCCGTCGTACTCGATGTCGAGGTGGGCCTCGGGGTAGCACACGTCGCAGCGGCAGTAGGCGTGCGGATAGATTCTGCGCGCCGCCTTGTCGAGCGTGACCTTGTGGTTGAGCGAGGGGGCAGGGAGCCCGTAGCCGCCCAGCGAGCAGGGAAGGAAGAGGCGCATCGCAAGCTCTGACTCCTTGGGGGAGGCTGAGCCGTCAAGAACGTAGCGCGCGGCCCTGGCCGCGGCCGCCTTTCCCGGCATGCCGACGGCCTTCTCGGCAAAGGCGGCGAGGGAGGCGGCCGAGGCGAGCGGCGCGCGCTCGCGCACGCCGGATTCGACGGCGTCGTCAGGGGTGAACGTTCCGCACAGCTCGTAGCCGAGCTTGATGAGACGCACGAGCGAGAGGGAGGTTGCCATCTGCACGAAGGCGAGTTCGGGCGCGCAGACGAAAAGCCCGTCTCCCACCCTCCGAAACGAGCCGGGCGGCAAGGGGCCGCTCCAGGCATGGCAGCGCACCGCATTGCCGCCGCGTCGGTCGTCGCGGCTCGAAACAAGGACGTGAAGCTCGTCGGTTGAGACGCCCTGACGTTCGATCGCTGCAAGTTCCTTGTTGGAAAACGTGGGGACATGTCCCGAAAAGAGGCGCTGCATGGTGGCTGAGCCCGTGACAGAGGGAGCGGGAAGGGCGCGAGGCCTTGCCTCCTGCAGCTCGATGGCTGATATGTGGCTGAGGAACATCATGGGGTGCGTATGGTACCCAGACTGCGTCCCCGCTTCCCGGGTGAGGCTGGCAATATCCCCGGGCGAGGCTGGCAAGAAAATCGAGCGGTGCACGGCAACACCGACGTGTCGTGCAGGCGGGCGAGACCACGATTTGCGTTTCCGCAGCTCGCAAGAAAACGCCATCAGTAAGGGGAGTGCACCGCTCAAAATTCCTGCCAAGACACCGCCGACGGAGCAGCCCTACAGCTCGATCGTGAGCTCCACGGGGCAGTGGTCGCTGCCATACACCTCGTCGAGAATGGCGGCACCCGTGACCTTGTCGGCGATGTCATCGCTCACCAGGAAGTAGTCGATGCGCCAGCCTGCGTTGTTCGCGCGGGCGTGGAAGCGGTAGCTCCACCAGCTGTAGGCACCCGTCAGGTCGGGGTGGCGCGCGCGGAAGGTGTCGGTGAATCCCGAGTCGAGGAGGTGCGTGAAGCTCATGCGCTCCTCGTCGGAGAAGCCCGGGTTGCCGCGGTTGGGTCCGGGATTCTTGAGGTCGATCTCCTGGTGGGCGACGTTGAAGTCGCCGCAGGTCACCACCGGCTTTCCGGCCGCGAGGTCGACGAGGAAGGCGCGATAGGCATCGTCCCAGCTCAAACGTGTGTCGATGCGCTTGAGCTGGTCCTGGGCGTTTGGCGTGTAGACGTTGACGAACCAGTAGCCGGGAAACTCGAGCGCGCAGACGCGGCCCTCGTCGTCTGCCTCGGGCGCGCCGATGGCGTTGATCACCTGCAGCGGCTCCTCCCTCGAGAAGACGGCGGTGCCCGAATAGCCCTTGCGCTCGGCATAGCTCCAGGTCTGGTGGTAGCCGGCCATCTCGAGGTCTACCTGGCCAGCCTGCAGCTTCGTCTCCTGCAGCGCGAGGACGTCGGGATTGATGTCGGCGACGATGTCCTCGAAGCCCTTCTTCATGACCGCACGAAGGCCGTTCACGTTCCATGAGACGAGCTTCAGCTCGTGGGTGTCGTCCATCCCGTTTCCTCCGTAAGCTATCGCCGGCTGTGGTCCACCTGCATTCTAACGAACGGGGAGGGGCTCCGTCCCCCTACCGCAGCAGCTCCGGCGTCTTCGTCTCCGCCTGGTAGGCGTCGAAGGCCTCCTGCGGGAACGATGCGGCCACGGCCTCTGCCTCGTCGACGGGGTCGACGAGCACGCCGGCCGCCCGCGCCGCCGCCCGGCCGGCATCCCCGTCGCCGAACAGGAAGTCGAGCACCCGCGGCAGCTCCCTCACGCCCTGCGCGTGGCCCATCTCGTAGGACTCGGCCAGGCGCGGATAGTCGAGCGTGGCGTTCCTCACGGGCATCTCGTCGGGGTAGATCAGCAGCGCGCGCCCCTCCTCCTCGAGCATGCGAAGGTGCGCGAGCGCGGCATTGTAGCGCACAGGCCTGGTGAGCAGAGCATCCACCAGGAACGGGAAGTTCTTCGCGACGCGCCTGAGCGTGCGCTCCTTCGCGGGGGAGACCAGCTCCTTCGCGTATCCCCGCTCCTGGGAGAGGATGACCACGAACCGCCTGAAGCCCTGGTCCTCGGCAAGGTGGGTGGGCAGCCCCGCGCCCTCGCCGAGGCCGCCGTCGTACATCATCTTGCCGTCGACGCGGATGGGCTTCATCAGGAACGGCATCGTGGATCCCGCACGCACGCAGCCCACGAGGTTTGCCGAGGTGACAAGCTTGTCGGTCTCGGGGGAGACGTTCTTCGTCCAGACCACCGTCTTGCCGGTGTCGCGCTCGAAGGCTTGGATGGCCATGCGTGCGGGGTTGGCGGCGAACGTGTCCCAGTCGAACGGCATGCTGCCGTCGACGATGCACCCCGCGTAGTCGTAGCTCGAGTTGATGTAGCCCTCGCCCCTCATGAGGGTGCGCAGCCCGCCGAACCGCGGCGACGCGGCAAGCTCGACGAACGACCCTCGCACGCGCTTGGTGTCGCGCGAGAGGTAGTCGGCGGAGTGGCTCGAGCCTGCGGAGATGCCGCAGACGAAGTCGAAGAAGATCCGCTGCTCGAGCAGCACGTTGAGTATGCCGCCCGTATAGCTGGCGCGGAGCCCGCCCCCCTCGAGCACGAGTGCCGTGTCGAAGACGTTGCTCTCGAGTGCCGCCGCATCGCGGGTATCTGTCGTTGCCGTATCGCTCACGTGGTTGCCGCCTTCCTGGTGCTAGCATCGGCTCTAATGGTACCCGCATCCGCGTGCGTCAACTTCCCGCGGGGGCATACGAGGCGAGGAGGAGCCATGTCGTCAAAGGGCAAGGCCGTCACGGATCCGGACGAGGCTGCGAGGGTGCTCGCGCGGCTCTTCGACGAGGCGCGCGGAACGGCGGTGTTCTTCGGCGGCGCGGGGGTCTCGACGGCCAGCGGCATCCCCGACTTCCGCAGCGAGGACGGCCTCTACCGCCAGCACTTCAGGTACTCCCCCGAGACGTACCTCTCGCACTCCTTCTACGAGACCCACCCCGAGGAGTTCTTCGACTTCTACCGCACCAAGATGATCGCCCTCGACGCCAAGCCCAACCAGGCCCATCTCAAGCTCGCCGAGCTGGAGCGCGACGGCCTGCTTGCCGCCGTGGTGACGCAGAACATCGACGGGCTGCACCAGGCGGCAGGCTCGAGGCGCGTGCTCGAGCTCCATGGCAGCGTCCATCGCAACGTCTGCCAGCGTTGCGGCAAGACCTACTCGGCAGAGTGGGTCATGGGCACGGAGGGCGTGCCGGCCTGCCCGGAGTGCGGCGGACGCATCAAGCCCGACGTGGTCCTCTACGAGGAGCCGCTCGACATGGACGTCATGGGTGCGGCGGTCGCGGCCATCGAGCGGGCGGACCTTCTCGTGGTGGGCGGGACCTCGCTCGTGGTCTACCCGGCCGCCGGCCTCATCCAGTACTTCTCCGGGAGCCACCTCGTGATCGTGAACCGGGACCCCACCCCGCAGGACTCGATGGCGGAGTACGTCATGAGCTGTGACATCGCGAAGGCGTTTGCCTGGTAGGCGTCTGGCGTGTCACTTTAAGCAGAATAATTACTCTCTAGTGAGAAATTACCTCATTTACTCGTAGAGAATATATCGAAAACGGTATATTCTCTACGCACAGAGAGGGGCAGCCATGCTCATACAATTCAGGTTCGAGAACTTCAGGTCGTTCCGGGACGATACGATCCTCGATTTCACCGCTACGAAGATAACCGAGAACTCCTTTCAGGTGAGGAAGGCGGGTGGCGAAAGCCTGCTGCCGGTGGCGGCCCTGTACGGAGCGAACGCGGGCGGCAAGTCGAATGTCGTCGACGCGCTGGACTTCATGGCCGAATACGTCCTCGACTCCTTTGCCTACGGGGACTCGCTGAAGGACGACGGCGACCGACGCCTGACGGCGAGGCGTGCCGAGCCGTTCGCCTTCGAGGCCTCTTCCAAGGAGAAGCCCTCCTCCTTCGAGGTGTACTTCACGATTTCGGAGGAAGACGGATGGCGCTCGTACAACTATGGCTTCACCGTCGGGAAGGCAGGCGTGGAGGAGGAGTGGCTGAACTGCAAGGCGCGTACGGCGCGTGAGTTCAGCCCCGTCTTCAGCAGGGTCGGCCAGGCCGTTGAGTGGGGGAGGGGCAAGGCCTTCGCCCGCGTCGTCGATGCCGTCCGCGAGAACCTCTCGGCGTCCCTGGAGCCGGAAGTGCTCGTGGTCTCCCTTGGTGCCAAGCTCAAGGATCCCTTTCTCAAGAAGATGAGAGACTGGTTCCTTGGGGTGCGGGTCGTGGACTTCGGCAGTCCCTTCGAGGATTGCCTCTGGTCCCATCGCGTTCCCGTCGGCTTCGACAGCGACGAGAGGGTCCGCGAGGACGTGGTTCGCTATTTCTCGGCATTCGACCCTTCGATCGTCGGGTTCAGGGTCGAGGAGACCAACATCGAGGAGGAGAGGAGGGGGAGAAGGCTTCGCATCTTCTCTCGGCACGAGAACCCAGGGACGGGCGAAAGGGTCGAGATCCCCTTCGAATGCGAATCCGACGGAACGCTGAAGATGTTCGCGCTCTATCCAATGCTCCAGCTGGTTCTCAGGAGAGGAGGCATCCTCGTCGCTGACGAGCTCAATGCGAAGCTGCACCCGCATCTCGTGCGAGGGATACTCCTCGCCTTCCTCAACCCCGAGACCAACGGCCACAATGCCCAGCTCGTCTTCACCTGTCACGATCCCTGGCAGCTCTCGCATAGCTCGCTCAGACGCGACGAGATCTGGTTCACGCAGAAGGACAAGAGCGGGGCGACGGAGCTCTATTCGCTGGCAGACTTCTCCGACGATGGCGACAGGAAGATTCGCAAGGACGAGAACTACGAAAAGAACTACATGCTTGGGAAGTACGGCGCGGTTCCCGAGATATTCTCGTTCGACCTGCCGGGAGGGAACTGATGCCAAGTCGGAAAAGGGACGGCAAGAGGAAGTCACGATCGGAGTTTGCGAATTCCAGGGTTCCAGAGCTCGGATACTACGTCATCTTCACAGATACCGAGAAAACGGAGAAGAACTATCTTGATGGCCTGAAAAGAAATCTGCCGTCAAAACTGAGGGGACGCCTGGTCATCAAAGTGTTCCCGAGAGTGAAAACCAAGGGGCTTGCCGAGGCGTGCTCGTTGCCTGGTCGAACCCATGCATCGAGGTTTGGTTCGAGGGGCATTTCCGGAACGTGAGGACCTATGCGGATTCCGTTTCCTGTTGCGCGGGCTTTCGGGAGCTCTTCCTCAGCAAGACCGGAAAAGAGTACGACAAGGGTGACGAGGACATATATCGGCTGCTCAATGCCTATGGTGACGAACGGGCTGCAATCGCGCGAGCAAACAGCCGTCTGAGGTCATGCAGGTGCGACGCCCCTCCCTCCGAACAGATCTCCTGCACGACGCTGCATGTTCTCGTCGACGAGATTCGGGGCAAGGTCCAGGGCGTCTGAAGGTCTTCTGCTCGCCAAAAGCATGTTGAATTCCCAGTGGGAGAGCCTCCGCTTTGTTTGCGGCGCAGACGCGGCTCAGTCGTTCTCGTGGATGCGCATGATGGCTTTGCGAACCTCCGTGAAGCGGCGTTCCGGGACGCGAATCCTCTCGCCGTCCGCCATCTCCACCGTGAAGGGCCTCAGCGTCGAGACGTAGCTCGCGTTGGCAAGATGGCTGCGATGCACGGTGATGAAGTCCTCGCCGAGCTTGGCCGCCGCGCTCGAGAAGGACATCCTCGCCTCGATTGCCCCGGAGACGGTGTGAAAGACGCACCGCTTGCCCTTCGCGGAGACCGAGACGATGTCGGAGAGGGGAATGAAGTGGGACGTCCCTTCGGTGTCCGAAAAGACGATCCTGCGATGGTCGCCCTTCTCCGCGATGCGTGCCTCCATGTAGCGCGAGGCCATCTTCCCGAGGGCGTTCACGAACGTCTCCCCGTCGGCCACCGCGAGCTCGCCCCTCGGGTTGGAGACGTAGATCGAGCGAATCCGGGGCTCGTCCTCGATGAGCTCCCAGGTGAACGAGCAGCGCTGCTGCACCTGCATGAAGAACGGCGCGCCGTCATCGGTGGTCACGAGATATCGGCCGACCACCGTCGCCGCGCGACCGCAGTTCTGAACCACGGTGTATTCGGCGGCCGACTGGTGGCATGGCACGAGTTCCTCGCGGTTCGCGAAGAGGTCGGCCCGAACGGCGTCGATGCCGCGCATGTATCGCTCCTGCTCGGGGGCGATCCACATCACGTCGTCCGCGCAGAGGCTGAGCACGTACTCGCAGTCGAGCTGCCAGAATCGCGCGAGCACCTCCTGGGTGAGCTCGACGACTCTCTTCTCCATGACGATGTTCATGACGCGCTCCGTTCCGTCGTTTCCATGCGGTGATTCGCGCATGCCTGCACTCGAAATCGCAGAATCGCAGATTACGTTCCCAATATCCCATCATACGTTCCAAACTCGCCGTTCAGGCGCTTGGCTGCCTTAAGATGCCTTAAGGAACCGTTCGTTTTCTCAGGAGGCACCGTGACGACCACGCCCAACATCGTGCATGCGGACAACCGTACGCGCCCGTCGGCGAAGCGCATGGCCGCGGCGCTGCTCGGCGTGATGGCGGCGCTTGTCCTCGCATCCGTGCCGGCCTTTGCCGAGGACGCGGCAATCCTCTTGCCTGCGGCAGAGAGTGCCGACGCACCCGCGCTGAGCGCGGCCTCGTCGGCGTGTCCTTATCTCGACGTCGACGGCACCGTCAAGATCAGCTCGGCTGCCAACGAGGTGACGGCTGCGGATACCATTTGGGGCACGGATGACACGGAGACGTGGTACGTCGTCAACGGGAACGTGACCCTTGACGGCTACGTGAGAGTTCAAGGCAACGTGAGCCTCATCCTCGCCGATGGATGCTCGCTTGTCGCACCGAAGGGCATATGCGTGGAGGATGCGAATCAGCTGACCGTCTATTCGCAGAAAAATGGCACCGGGGCGCTGACGGCGACCGGAGAGAATGCGGGCGCCGGCATCGGATGCAGGCGGGACACCTCTGGCAAGGCCGGCGGAACCATTATCCTGAACGGCGGTCGCATCACTGCCAGGGGGGATTGGGGCGCTGCCGGAATCGGCGGTGGTTGTTACAAAAGCGGGGGCACCATCGTCATCAACGGCGGAACCATCAACGCCGCCGGTGGCGTTGATGGTGCAGGCATCGGCACGGGGTTCGAAGCCAAAGGTGCGGGCACCTCCATCACCGTCACGATAAACGGGGGAGACGTGACCGCAACGGGCTATGGCGGCGATTACATCAATGACAACGGAATCGGCTTTTCGACCAATTCTACTGGCGACATCTCCATTGTCGTTCATGGGGGCGTTGTCCGAGCAAGTGGGCCAGCGTCATCGGACTATTCTGGAGGGCTTTGGTACAAGGGCTTCACCATGGACGGCGGCGTGGTCTTCGCCAACCGCAATCATTGGAGGAATGGCGACTTATTGAAGAAGTATGACTGGAACACGACGAAGGGCGTCCTGTTTGACACGACCGTGAGTGCGGGACAGGTGATGGGCGACGTGACCCTCCCACGGGACCTGGAGATTCCCGCGGGCTACACGCTGACCATCCCCAGCGGGACAACGCTTGTCATTCCCAGCGGCATTACCCTTACGAACAACGGCACGATCGACGTTCAGGATGGTGGCACCCTCACCATTCTGGGAGACGTGTCGGCAAGCGAGACGAGCAAGCTCGAGGGCAACGGCACGGTCAATCGCAAGGCCACGTCTGCCGCGGCCCCCACGCTCGCCTCGAAGACGGACACTTCCGTGACGCTCGACACGATAACGTCCACCGTGGCCGATCCCATCGAGTATGCCTGCGTCAAGGGAACCGTACGGGTTGCGCCACTGGACGACACCTTCTGGCAGGATTCTCCCGTCTTTACGGGTCTCAACGCGTCAAGGGCCTACACGTTCTTCGTCCGACACTCAGGAAGCGACTACTACGACCCCTCGTACAGCACCGGGCTTTCGGTGGCCACGCGCTCGGCCGCACCCACCGTGGGCATCGTCGACACGAACGCCGACGCATGGGCGCTTTCCACCGCCGCGGGCATGGAGTACAGCACGGACGGCGGACAGAACTGGGCGCCGTGCGCCGCCGCTATGGCGGCGACGTCGTTCGGCTGGGTCGCCGACGGCTCTACCACGAAGGCGGTGCTGTTCCGCTATGCGGCCGTCGGCGCAGGCGAGGCCAGCGGCCAGCAGAGCTACGCCATTCCCGCCCGCGCGGCCACGCCCAACGTCACGATCGACTACCCAGCCGGCAGGGCGAGCACCACGTCGGCCATGGAATGGATGATGGAAACGCAGCCAAACGTTTGGACGACCTGCACGGACAACATGACGCTCGACTTCCTTGGCCGTCTTGCCAAGGGGAACGCGCTGGCATACGTTCGCGTGAAGGCAGCGGGGGACGTTTACGCGAGCGCCGTGAAGATGCTCGATATCTATCCCCCTCAAGCAATCTCCGCCCAGCCCACGACGGACTCCCTCACGTTCGGCGTGACGACGACGAATCCGTCGCCGCCCGATTACCAGTGGCAGAGGGGGACGGCGACCCCGCCCGCGGTGAGCTTTGTGCCAGGAGACCCAGGGGACCTTTCCTGGGAACAGCAAGGCAGGTCCTGGGTGATCCCCTTCTCGCCAGCGGGAGACCCTTCCACATCCGAGCCGATGCACGCTCGCATCCTTGTCATCACCTTCGAACAGCCGGATGACTCGACGCTTTCGTTTGGCTGGAGCAATGGCTGGATGGTCTATATGGACTACCGCCTGAGTGGTCCGGACGACTATATGCAACATGGGGCTCTGCGGCCCGATGGGATGGGCAGGGAGGAGACCGTTTCCTTCGATCACCTCGTTGCGGGCACGTACACGCTCGATGTGGACGTGTTCGTAGAAGATCCATCGCATGCAGGTCCCTACTCTTCCGTTTATGCCTCCGTCACGCCTGCCGACACGGTCACCTGGGCCAACATCGACGGCGCGACCGACGATACGCTCGATCCCACGAAGGACCTGAGCCAGGCCACCGTGCGCTGCGTGGCGAACTACTCATGGGGCGACTCCTTCACCAGCGATCCCGTTGTCGTCCCATACGTCGAGGACGCGCCCGCCGCGGCTGTCGACTATCCCTCCGAGAAGTTCGGCGGCCTGGTGAAGGGGGTCACCTACCTCGTGCGTGATCTCACCGACGACACCAACGGCGTCGAGCTCACCGCCGCCGACGATGGGACCATTCCCATCGATCCCTCGCTCCCGGGACATCGGATCTCGATTGCGCGCATCGCTTCAGAGGCAGGGCACGCAGATAGCGACGAGCAGCGGATCGACCTTTCCGCGCGGCCCGTCGCGCCCACGGGTCTCTCGGGCGTCAACACCAGCTTCGCGGGGGAGGCAGACGGCAAAATATCGGGCCTCTCGGCGAACAGCTCCTACGAGTTCTCGTCCGACGGCGGGAAGACCTGGGCGAAGATTCCTGCGGAGACTGAGGTCGCCGGACTCTCTGCAGGCTCCTACCAGGTGCGCTTTGCCGCGTCCCAGACGAGCTTCGCAAGCGTGCCGCTCAGCGTTGCGGTTGGCTCGGGCGCGGAGCGCACCTACGCGCTCACCGTGACCCCGCCCGTGTTCGACGGCGTGACCTATGGGGACGCCCAGCCTGCGGCGAAGGCTCTCGTGATCTCGAGCGGCGGAAACACCGCCGCCACCATCGCGAGCGTGACCTCGGGCAGCGCCGACTTCATCGTGGGAGGAAGTGGCGCGAGCGTGCCCGTGGGCGGGTCGATCGACTCCTGGGTCGTCCAACCCGCGGCCGGGCTCTCGGCCGGCACGCATGTGGCCACCATCACCGTTGTCTATGACGGCGGCGCGACCGCCACGGCGGACGTGAGCATCACGGTGGCCGCGGCCACGCAGGCGGCTCCCGCCCCACCGGCGCTTGCGAGCGCGACCAGCCGTAGCATCACGCTCGTCTCGGTGGCGCCCAGCCCCGCAGGCGCGTCGGCGCAGTATCGCGTCAAGGGCGGGGAGTGGCAGGACTCGCCTGTCTTTGAGGGCCTCTCTGCCAGCACGAGCTACGACTTTGAGATTCGCTACGCCGAGAGCCCCGACCACAATTACGCGGCGTCCGAGGCCAGCCCTGCGGCGTCGTTCTCCACGACGGCGGCGAAGAACTCGAATCCGATCGTCGGAAGTGAGACGAGCGACGTCGATGCGGGCAATGTCGTAGTGGGCGCGCAGGAGACCATGGTGCCCGAGACGGGTGAGGCCGATGAGCCTGCCCTCCCGCTGGCGGTCGCCGCCGCGTCGCTGATGTCGGCGGGCATGGCCGCCGCGCTGCGATTCTCTAGGAAATCGAAGGCATAGGGGGCTTGGAAAATCTCATGGCCGACATCTATCGCAAGAAAAGCCTCGACCGCGCCAAGGACCCCGAGCGGCTCGATGACTACATCAGGGTGACGAGCCCTGGCGTGTGGATGATCCTCGCCGTGGTCATCCTGCTCCTCGTCGGGTTTCTCGTCTGGGGACTGTTCGGCACCATCGAGGACGGCGGCACGGCCCATCGCCCCATCGCCATGCTCTTCGGGCTGGAATAGACGATGCGGCCGCACGCCCCCTCGCGCGAGTCGCAGGCCCCCGGCCGCATGGCGGGCAAGGTCCCGCAGGTCATGCAGATGGAGGCTCTTGAGTGCGGTGCCGCCAGCCTGGCGATGGTCTGCGCGTACTGGGGGAGATGGCTGCCCCTGGAGCAGGTGCGCGTCGACTGCGGGGTCTCGCGCGACGGCTCGAACGCATTCAACATCCTCAGGGCCGCCCGCTCGTATGGCTTCCGGGCCAAGGGATACCGCTTCGAGCTGGAGGCGCTGCGCAAGAAGGGCCTGTTCCCCTGCATCTGCCACTGGGGGTTCGACCACTTCGTGGTCGTGAGGGGGTTCAAGGGCGACAAGGTCTACGTGAACGACCCCGCGAGGGGCGAGGTCACGATGCCCGTGTCCGAGTTCGACGAGGGGTTCACCGGCGTCGTCCTCCAGCTCGTCCCGACCGACGCGTTCGAGCAGGGCGGCTCGCCCGCGTCGGTGCGCGAGTTCGGGGCCGAGCGCCTGAGGGGAGCGGCCCCCGCCCTCGCCTTCGTCGCCCTCACGGCGGCCATCACCTCCGCCACGGGCATCGTGAACCCGGTGTTCTCGCAGGTCTTCGCGGATCGCCTTCTCACGGGGGCCAATCCGGAATGGCTTGCCCCCTTTGTCGCGCTCCTCGTGCTCATGGGCGTCATCCAGGTCGTCGTCGCCGCGCTCAACGCGGTGTACCTGCTGCGTCTCGAGGGCAAGATGGCCGTGAGCTCCAACGCCAAGTTCTTCTGGAAGGTGCTCCATCTCCCCATGGAGTTCTTCGGCCAGCGCATGGCCGGCGACATCATGGAGCGCGCGGCCACGAACGAGACCATCGCGCAGGCCATGGTGTCGACCTTGGCCCCCCTTGCCGTCGACTTCGTCATGCTCGTCGTCTATCTCGTGGTCATGGTCGCCTACTCGCCGGCGCTCGCGGCGATCGGGGTCGCGAGCGTCATCGTCAACCTCGTCGTCGCGCGGGTCGTCAGCGCGAGGCGCGTGAACATCACGCGCGTGCAGATGCGCGACCAGGCGTCCCTCGCCGGTGCCACCATGGCGGGCATCTCGATGGTCGAGACGCTCAAGGCCTCCGGCGCGGAGGCGGGCTTCTTCCGGCGCTGGTCTGGCTTCCAGGCGTCCGCAAATACCCAGCAGGTGCGCTTCGAGGTGCTCGGGGCAGCCCTCGGCCTCGTCCCCCAGCTGGCGAGCGCCGCGGCGAACGTCGCCGTCCTCGTCGTGGGCGTCTCCCTCATCATGGGGGGCGCCTTCACGGTGGGCATGCTCCTCGCGTTCCAGGGCGTCCTCCAACAGTTCGCCGCCCCTGCGGCGAGCCTCGTCACGAGCATGCAGACCTTCCAGGAGATGCGCACCGACATGGAGCGCATCCAGGACGTCATGGACTACGAGACGGATCCGTTGGCCGCGCCGGCTCGGCCCGATGACGGCGGGACGTCGGGCGAGGCGCTCGAGAAGCTCGGGGGAGGGGTCGACCTCGAACACGTCACCTTCGGCTACTCGCCCCTCGCCGCCCCGCTCATCGAGGACTTCTCCCTGCACGTGAGGCCCGGGGGCAGCGTCGCCCTCGTCGGGCCGAGCGGGTGCGGCAAGTCGACGCTGGCCAAGCTCGTGAGCGGGCTCTACCGGCCGTGGTCGGGCGACGTCCTCCTCGACGGCACGCCGATCCAGGAGGTCCCCCGCGACGTGAGGTGCGGCTCGCTCGGCGTCGTCGACCAGGACGTCATCCTCTTCAACGACACCATATCCAACAACATCCGCATGTGGGACGACTCGATCGAGGACTTCGAGGTCATCCTGGCGGCGCGCGACGCGGGAATCCACGACGTCGTCATGGGTCGCGAGGGCGGGTACGACCACGTCCTCGCCGAGGGAGGGGCCGACCTCTCGGGAGGCCAGCGCCAGAGGCTCGAGATCGCCCGCGCCCTCGCGCTCGACCCGACGATCCTCGTCCTCGACGAGGCCACGAGCGCGCTCGACGCCACGACCGAGGGACGGGTGATGGCCAACATCAGGAATCGTGGCTGCACCGTCATCGTGGTGGCGCATCGCCTCTCCGCCATCCGCGACTGCGACGAGATCGTGGTCCTCGACCGCGGGCGGGTCGTGGAGCGTGGCACGCACGAGGAGCTGATGTCGGCGGACGGCGCCTATGCCCGCCTGGTCACGAGCGAGTAGGGGGGTGCGATGGGCTGGTTCGAGAGCCAGATAGAGGAGCGGCGCAAGCTCGACGAGGAGCGGCTCTCAGACGCCCTCCAGGCACTCTCCGATGCCGTCACGAACAGGCGCGAGACGCCAGGCGCCGACATGTGGGCACAGACCCAGGATGCGCTTGCGTCGGTGCTGGCCTACTATGGCGCGCGACCGTCGGAGGTTCCCCGCGACACGGTTGACGTCGCCTCGATCGTGGACTGCGCGCTGCGCTCCACCGGCGTCATGGCGCGTCCGGTCAGGCTGGCGGGCCCCTGGTGGCGAGACGCCATGGGCGCGATGCTCGGCTTCTCCACGGACGGGACGCCGGTCGCCCTGCTGCCGCGGGCCAACGGCGGATACTCGTTCCATGACCCGAGCGACGGGGAGGCGCACCGGGTGGGGACGGCGACCGTCGACAGGCTCGAGGGTGCCGCCTGGTGCTTCTACCGGCCTCTGCCGCAGGAGGAGCTCGGCATCAGGGATCTGCTCGCCTTCATGGTCCGCTCCCTCGACCCGGCAGACTACCTCGCCGTCGTCGGCGCCACGCTCGCGTCGACCCTCCTCGGGATGCTCGTCCCCCGCGTGAACCAGATGGTCTTCGGCCCGATCGTCGCGTCGGGGTCCGCGAGCGTCGTCCTCCCCCTGGCGGCGCTTCTCGTGGGGGTGATGTTCTCGCAGGTCATCCTCAATGGCGCGAAGTCGCTCGTCATGGCGCGCATCACCACGAAGCTCGACCTGCCCCTCGAGGCGGCGCTCATGGCGCGCGTCCTGTCGTTGCCCGCCCCCTTCTTCAGGAAGTATTCGACCGGCGAGCTCTCCTCGCGTGTCGGCACGGTCAGGACGATTGCGGCGATGTTGCAGGACATGGTGCTCTCCACGGCGCTCACCTCGGTGTTCTCGCTCGTCTACCTCGTGCAGATATGGGTGATCGCCCCGCCGCTCGCTCTCCCCGCGCTCGCCGTCATCCTCGTGAGCACGCTGCTCTCGGTGGCGGCCGCGCTCCTGGGGGCACGCGTCTCGCGCAAGACGCTCGGGCTCGGGGTCAGGCTCTCCGGCTGGCAGTACGGCCTCATCTCGGGCATCCAGAAGCTCAGGCTTTCCGGTGCCGAGAGCCGCGCCTTCTCCACCTGGGCCGAGATCTACCAGGAGCAGGCCCGGCTCCTGTATAACCCCCCGATCCTCCTGCGCCTGGCGGCCCCTCTCCAGACGGCGGTGTCGCTCGCGGGCACCCTCGTCATCTACCTCGGCGCGATTGCCGGGGGCGTGACGCTCGCCCAGTACATGGCCTTCGTGAGCGCCTTCGGGATGGTGTCGGGGGCATTCGGCATGCTCTCCGGCGTCGCCACGCGGATCGCCCAGATCAAGCCCTACCTCGAGCTGGCGGAGCCCATCCTCAAGACCAAGCCGGAGGCCAGCGAGAGGAGGCCGGCGGCCAAGCGCGTCTCGGGCTCCTTCGAGCTGGACAACGTGACCTTCTCCTACGGCGATGGAATGCCGAACGTCCTCGAGAACCTCAGCCTCAAGGTGCGTCGTGGCGAGTACGTTGCGGTGGTGGGCAGGACGGGCTGCGGCAAGTCGACGCTCGTGCGGCTTCTGTTGGGCTTCGAGACGCCGCAGCGCGGCGCGGTCTACTACGACGCCCACGACCTCGCCAAGACCGATGCCGCGAGCGTGCGTCGCCAGATCGGGGTGGTGCTGCAGGACGGCAAGCTCTTCCAGGGGTCCATCCTCGACAACATCTCGATCTCCGCCCCGGGGCTCACCGAGGACGAGGCCTGGGAGGCGGCGGAGCTCGCCGGCATCGCGGACGACATCCGGGCCATGCCCATGGGCATGCGCACGATGATCAGCGAGGGCCAGGGCGGCGTCTCGGGCGGACAGCGCCAGCGCCTCATGATCGCCCGGGCCATCGCCGCGAAGCCCAGGATCCTCATGTTCGACGAGGCCACGAGCGCGCTCGACAACGTCACGCAGCGAACGGTCTCCGACTCGCTCGAGGCGCTCCGCTGCACGCGGCTCGTCATCGCCCACCGGCTCTCGACCGTGCGCCACTGCGACCGCATCGTCGTGCTCGATGGTGGCCGCATCGCGGAGGACGGGACCTACGAGGAGCTCATGGAACGCGGGGGGATGTTCTCCGAGCTCGTCGCCAGGCAGCAGGTGTGACGGGTTGGGCGTTGATTGCCAGGACGTTGCTTGCGCGTGGCGCCGGGGGAAGGCCCCGCAGGTGCCGGGCGGCCTGGTCGCATGTCCCATTCGTGGGGGTCTTGCGGGGCCTCGTGGTCGCAAACAGCATTCGTGGGGGTGAGGCGTGGCCGCATATCCCGTTCGTGGGGGTCGGCCTCCGGGGAGCGCCTGGCAGGAGGGCCGCCCCTCTCGGCGACGTTCTCCACAAAACCCCACGAATGCCCTCGTTGGCCACGGGAGGCCGATTCCGGCGGCCTTTGGTCGCAAAGGGCATTCGTGGGGGTGCGGGCTGCGTCCGGGAACCTCGCCGCAGGCCGCGATGGTCCACGGCTTGGGGGAAGCCCCCCCGTCTGTCACCTCCTATTTCGCAAGCAACGTCCTGGCACGCGACATCTGCGCGGGAGGGAGTGGGTCGCTGGGGCCAGATGACGGCATTCTTTCGTTTTCGTTCCAAAATAGATGACATTCGTTCCAATCTCGCATAAAGATCTCGCTTCGGTGGTATGTTCCGGGTACCAGTAGCATTCGAGAAACGACCTGTTTGGAGGTTCCCATGGACGAGGGCACGGACGCAAGGGCGGATGGCATCCAGGAGCTGAGCGACGAGGAGTCGCAGTCCGTGGCGGGCGGCAGAGAAGCCGGGGCGAGGAGGTACGAAGACATGTGTCGCGAGGAGATCGATCTCATGAAACAGCTCTACTCGGAGGACTACAGATAAGGTGTACGTGGGCAGCGTGGGCATGGTTCGCGTCAGAGCAAGTGCAACGCCTCGCCGTGGTATACCTCCCAGGGGCACCTCCAGCCGTAGCGCTTGCGTGGTCTGCGGTTGAGGTCATCGTACGCCTTCCGGACCTCCTCGTCGCTGACGGCCGAAAGGTCCGTGCCCTTCGGGAAGTACTCCCTGAGGAGCCCGTTGGTGTTCTCGTTGGTCCCCCTCTGCCACGGGTGGTGCGGGAGGCAGAAGTACACCGGCGCCCCCAGGGCGTCCTGCAGCTCGGACGCCGCCGCGAACTCCGAGCCCCTGTCCAGCGTCACGGTCCTGACGACCTCCCCGGACAGCGCCCGCTCCACCACCGCGTTCACGTCCGCGCTCGAGCCGGACGCCGCCTTGCCGCCGACGAGGTAGCCGCTCGCCCGGTCGACCTGCGTGACCAGGCGCGGCCCGCCGGCCCTGCCGACGACGGTGTCCCCCTCCCAGTCGCCGATGCGCGTGCGCCCCTCCGCCTCCGGCGGGCGCTCCGAGATCTCGTGGGTGGCCCTGATCTTGCCCCTGCGCTCCTCGGAGCCCCTCGCGTGCCTGCGCTTGCCGCGGTGCCTGAGCCTCCTGCGCATGGACTGCCAGCCGGGCAGCTCGCAGTCCAGCGCCCCGGAGCCGACGGCGCGGCGGATGGTGCTGGCGCTCACCGCCTCGGACGGCGCCTCGGCGCGCATCCTGCCCGCCACCTGCTCCGGGGACCAGTGCCTGTCGCGGATGAGGGAGGCGACCAGGGAGCGCCTGGCCGGGTCGCCGAGGGCCCTGGCTCGCCTGCAGGCGAGCCTCCTCGCGTCCGCCCGCGCCTGCGCGGTGGAGGCCCTGTAGACGCGCCTGGGCGACGTCGACGCGGCCCACCCGTTCCTCGCGATCTCCCTCGAGACGGTGGACTTGTCCCGCCCGATTTCCCGCGCGATGCGGCTCACGCCCTCGTGGTCCCTCCAGCGGACCATGATGTCCTCGCGCTCCTCGATGCTAAGATGGCTGTAGCGGCCCATGGCAGTCCCTCCAATGATCGTCGTCGCAAGCGCCATTGTAGGCCCCATGGGCCGCTACCTCGTATTTTGCCGTTGCACTAGCAGTGAAGATTCGCCGGAAGAAACGACCTGTTTGGAGGTTCCCATGGACGAGGGCACGGACGCAAGGGCGGATGGCATCCAGGAGCTGAGCGACGAGGAGTCGAAGTCCGTGACGGGCGGAGTATACATAACAAGAGAGGTAGACAAGATAGACAGAGGTGGCGGGATTTTTGAGTTTGAGTGCCCTCGCTGTGGCACTTGCATTCCTGTTGATATGTCGACACGGCAATGCAGGGACCATGTGGTACATTGTCCACTATGCGGTAATACCTTCTTGTTTACTATAAAAAGTTCATCTATTTCTCTTTCATATGCAGTTTGAGTGCCCTCGCCGTGGCAAACATCGGGCTGTCGACATGCCGACATTGCGGGAGCAGCCGGTGGCGAGGTGCAAGCGTCGCGGAAAACGCACCCTGATGGAGTTGATGAGTGGTTCACAGCTTATCTGATGCGGTTCGGGGAGAAACGACCTAATTGGAGGTTCCCATGGACGAGGGCACGGACTCAAGGGCGGACGACATCCAGGAGCTGAGCGACGAGGAGTCGCAGTCCGTGACGGGCGGATGCATAACAAGGGAGAGCGTGACAAGGGAGATAAGTATAGGGTTTAGCTGCCCTTTCTGTGGTACCTATCAGACCGTTGACGTGCCGACATTGCGGGAGCTGCGAGCGATGAGATGCCAAAGTTGCGGAAGACCCATTAATATGGAAAGATTCGTTGATACATATAGAGAGATACAAGGGCGCACGACATCCAGGAGCTGAGCGACGAGGAGTCGCAGTCCGTGGCGGGCGGATGCATTGTGGGGAAGGAAACAAGGACAAGGCCGAGAGAGAAAAGGGAAGTCGTATGTCCTTACTGCAACGCCCATCAGATTGTTGATATGCCGATATGGCCGGAGCTGCCAGTGGTGAGATGCGGAGCTTGCGGATTCATAATTCATGTTGAAATAATCCTACCGTCGCCATCGTCATATGAGGAGCTGATGGGTGATTTGTAGCAAATTCGGCATGCCTCGGGAAGAAACGACCTGTTTGGAGGTTCCCATGGACGAGGGCGCGGACGCAAGGGCGGATGGCATCCAGGAGCCGGGCGACGAGGAGTCGCGGGCAGCCCTGCGCGAAGCCGAGGTCTCCGAGATACCCGACGAGGCCCTCTCCGGCGTCTCCGGAGGACGGTACCTCTTCTCCGATATCGACCGCGACTGCAGGGTCGACATCAGCGTGGATCCTGCCACGATCTACATCAGCCCCACGATCGACGTCAGCGTGGATCCCACGGTCCCCGTCGAGATCGAGCTGTGAGGAAGACGCCCCGTCGCGATGAACAGTGGGCCGGCATGTCGCCTGTTCGGCGTGCTGGGACATGGTGGGGCATCTATGTGCTGCCAAGGTCAGAATGGCCTAAACCTAGAATCGGGCAGCGTCACCGATTGAGGACCGCAACCCCGCCAGGTCAGCGGTCCTTCTTCTTAAACGGGTTCGAACGGGTTTGCCCTGCGACGTCTATCGCGAAGCGAGCGATGGAACAGACTGCGGAGCGGGCACTCGCGATGTTTCCCTCACCCCGGCTGTCCCCGGGGCCGCCCGTGCGCAGATTGCGACTTATCCCAATCGTTTCCTGGGCAAACGTTGGGGTTCGCAATCGCGCCGTCTCATCCCAGCAGGTAGGAAAGCAGATAAATCGAGCAACCGTGGGATAAACCGCAATTTGCGCACGGGCGCCTCCCCATGTGGGATAAGTCGCAATCTGCGCATCAACTGGGTTCGACTGCGCCGGTAATCCCCCTGCTAGAAGCCCATGGCCTGCATCGCGAACATGATCGCGGTGAGCACGACCACCATGACGATGGTGAACCAGGTGAACCCGGTCCACAGCCTGCCGTTCGCGTACTCGCCCATGACGTGGCGGTTGCCCGCGATCTTGATCATGTACACGAGCAGCACGGGAAGCAGGATGCCGTTGATCACCTGGGCGGCCATCATGATGCCGAAGAGGTTGACGTCGGGTATGAGGACGATCGCGGCCGAGAGCGCGAGAATCGCGGTCACCAGCACGTGGTAGGCGGGGGCCTCGTTCCAGGTCCTGTTGGCGCCACGCTCCCAGCCGAAGGCCTCGCACACCGCGCTCGACGTGATGCCTGGCAGCACGCACGCGGCCAGGAACGATGCCCCCACGAGCCCTGCTCCGAAGAGGACCTCGGCGTACGGGCCGGCGAGGGGGGCGAGCGCGGTCGCCGCGTCGGCCGAGGAATTGACCACGACTCCCGCGGGGTGCAGGACGGCTCCGGTCGTGAGGATGATGAACCAGGAGATGGCGCTCGCCACGATGGCACCGGTGATGGTGTCGATGCGCTGGTAGGGGACATCCTCGCTCGTCGCGTTCTTGTCCACCACGTTGCTCTGCGCGAGGAACACCATCCACGGTGCGATGGTGGTGCCGACGTTTGCCACGAGCAGCGAGAGGTAGGTCGGGTCCATCTCGATGCGGGGGATCAGGGTACACCGCGCGGCCTCGCCCCAGTCGGGCCTCACCATGAACCCGGCGACGACGTAGGTAAGGAAGACGCAGCTCACGATCAGGAGAATCTTCTCGATGCGCTTGTAGGAGCCGCTCATCGAGAGCAGCCAGATCGAGATTGCCGAGATGGGAACCGACACATAGACGGGGATGCCGAACAGCTCGAGACCCGAGGCGATGCCGGCGAACTCCGAGAGCGTGACGGTCGTGTTGGAGACCAGCAGCGCGAGCATGGCCACCGCGCTCTTGCGTACGCCGAACTGCTCGCGAATGAGCGCGGCGAAGCCCTTGCCGGTGACGCAGCCCATCCGTGCGGCGGTCTCCTGCACCACGACGAGCAGGAAGCACATGATGGGAACGGTCCAGAGCTGCTCGAATCCGTAGTTCGCTCCCGCGTTGGAATAGGTCGCGACGCCACCTGCGTCCGCGCCGGCAAGGGCGGCGAGCAGGCCCGGGCCCATCGCGGCGATCACGAGCTTGGGGTCGAGCCGCTGGCGCGCGGGCCTCTCGGCCTTTGGCGCGGGGCGGTTCCTGCGGGCGGCCCTCCTCATCCTCATCGGCGTCATGGCTCTACCTCAGAACAGCCGCAAGCGCGACGGCGACGAAGACGACCATGGCTATTCCCATGGCGCAGACGGCTATGGCGCTGCCCGAGATGTCACGGTTGCTGTCGTCGCGCTTGCGCATGAAGAGCAGGTAGGCCGGGGCAGAGACGAACGAGACCAGGCAGGAGACGATGGCCGAGAGGAATCCGGCGCCAAGGGGCACCGCGAGCGAGCCGTCGGCCGGCAGGGCTCTTGCCAGCCCATACGAGATGAGGCCTACGAAGACGGAGAACACGACGGCGATGCCGACCCCCTTGAGCGTGAAGCCCGCCATAGAGGGGGCGTCCTCGTCGTCCTCGTCGTATTCGAGGAAGAAGTTCGTGACGTAGCTGGTCATGCTGTCGGCACAGAGCAACGCTACCGGCAGCGCCACGACGAGCAGGGTCGACGTGGTCGCGACGTCGCGCTGCGGGGCGAGCCCGGCGAGAAGCGCCGCGAGCAGGGCCGCTCCCACCGCCCAGAAGAAGAACCACATCTGGCGTCGCAGGAACCACCGCATGTCATGCGTGCCCTCGCTCGACGAGCTCTCGTTGCGGGTGCCGCCGGCGATCTGCAGGTCCTCGGCGTGCTCCTCCTCGAGGACGTCGAGGGCGTCGTCGACGGTGACGATGCCCACGAGCCGCTTCGTCTCGTCGACGACGGGCATGGCGAGCAGGTTGTACTTCGATATCGACTCGGCAACGTCTTCCTGGTCGTCCTCGGGATTCGCGGTGATGAGGTCGGTCTCGGCGATGTCCTCGAGCTTGGTCTGGGATCCAGAGACGATGATGCGATGGAGGCTCACGACGCCCACGAGCCGGCCCGCCTCGTCGACCACGTAGACGTAGTGGACCGTCTCGAAGTCCTCCTCGAGCGACCTCAGGCGCCTCTCGGCATCGGAGACGGTCGACCCGACCGGGAGAGAGACGAACTCAGAGGTCATGATGCGGCCGGCGGTGTCGTCCTTGTATCCGAGCAGCTGGCGAATGGCCTTCTGCTCCTTGACGCCCATGAGGCGCAGGAGCTTCTCGGCCTTGCCGTAGTCGAGCTCGCCCACGAGCTCGGCGGCGTCGTCCGGGTCCATCTCGGAGAGCATCTTCGAGGCGTCGAGCTCGCTCATGTCGCCCATGATCTCGGCGGCCATCTCGTCGTCGTCGAGCTCGGCCATGGCCTCGGCGGCCCGGGTGTCGTCGAGCTGGGCGAAGACCTGGCCGCGGAGGCGTGGGTCGAGCTGCTCGATGATGTCCGCGATGTCGGCGGGGTGGAGCTCGTCGAGGGTCTTGTGCGAGACCGAGAGCTTGACGTTCGAGAGGTCGCGGTCGAGCAGGTCCATGTAGCTCCAGGCGATGACCTGCTCGGGGACGTCGTGCCCGAAGGTGTGGGCGATGCGGCACCACACGTGCTCGATGCCGGGGGAGAGCGAGCGCAGGATTCCGCGGATGCCCACCTCGGCGCCGAGCAGGCGCAGCTGGCTCGAGCCGGAGTCGGAGAGCTTGAGGTCGTTCACGCGGACGACCTTCATGCCGCGCGTGTCCACGATCTGCTTGTTGAGCAGGTCGCGGGCTATGAGCACCTCGTTGGGCTGGAGATAGGAGAAGCGGATGTCGGCGCGAGGGACCTTGAGGCGGACCTCGTCGCCGTCGAAGGAGTCGACGTACTTGCGCCACGAGATCATGAACGGGGTGTTGCCCGGTCCGGTGAAGGCGAGGCTCGTCACGCGAGGGAAGACCTCGCCCGTGGCGATGCCCAGGTCGTTGACCGTGCCGATTTTCTCGCCCTTGGAATCCAGGACCGGGATGCCCAGTATTTGGGACAGGTAGATCATGCGTGCTCCTTCGATTCGTCACGTGGGCCGAGCTTGGCTTTCACGTGCGGTTTTGGCACCAGACATCCTCTCTGGCGCGGTCACACCCCTCGCGGCGTGACCTAGGGAGCACACCGTTGGGGTCATCGACTGTGAGGTCGAGGCTTCATCCATGACCCTTCTCTTTGACCGATAGGAAGACGAGGTGCGTCGAGGCGCTCCGTCTGCACAGGCATTGTACACGCAAACGCGCCAAGCTGGTATCAGGGCAGCGTAAAGGCATAAAACGGGGTACGAGCGGAGGTCCTAGAGGATGCTCACGCCCATCGAGCGAACCTGCTCGAGGCCCTTCTCGTTGGCCCCGTCGGAGATGAGGGCGGAGAACTCGGCGACGCTGGCGTAGCAGTAGTTTCCCCTGAGGCCGAACTTGTGGGAGTCCATGACGAGGTAGGGGACGGTCGAGTTGGAGATGACGGTCTCCTTGACCAGGCCGTCGTCAACGTCGAAGGTCGTGCAGTCCCCGGAGGGCAGGTCGATGCCGATCGCCCCCATGAAGCACGAGTCGAACCGCATGCGCGAGAGCATGTTCACGGCCGTGGTGCCCACGAAGCCGTTGAGCTCGAGGTTGACGCTGCCGCCAGGGCAGATGGCGATGACGTTCGGGTTCTTCGCGACCTCCTTGAGCACGTCCATCATGTTGGAGACCACGATGAGGTTGAGGCTCGACTTGCTGATCCGCTCGGCGAGGTAGAGGTTGGTGGTGGAGATGTCGAGGAAGATGGTCTGGCCGTCGGTGATCTGCGAGTAGGCCTTGCGCGCGATGACCTGCTTCGAGTCGCGGTAGTCGTTCACGCGCTTGAAGACGTCGCGGTCGGGCAGGGCGTTGGCGGCGATGGCTCCCCCGTAGACGCGGGTGCACCTGCCGTCGGCGTCGAGCTGCTTGAGGTCCTTGCGGACGCGGTCCTCGCTCACCGAGAACCGTCGCGCGAGGTCCGAGACGGAGACGCGGCCGTTCTCTGCGATGAGCCGGATGATCTGCTCCTGCCGTTCCTTGAGGGACATGGGCGCCTCCTCTGTGGTCCGTGCCGGCGTGGTACGTTTCGCCCCATTGTGGCGCATTCGCGCCCTGATGGCAGATGGAAATATGCGGAGGGTCTGGGCCTGGGCTCGTGCGGTCGATTTCTCCGTCGTTCCATACGTTTCCATGTCCGTTAATAGGTATAAAGCGTATGAAACGACGGAGAAAAGCCGTGGGGAGCAATTCTTCCCGACGCGAGCCGCCGCCGATGCGCCGTCTGCCACAATGGGCTTCCGCGCGAGATCGCGGAAACCCCAGGACCAGATTCGGAAGAAGGGCGGCTTGCCGTGGGTAAGCGCGACGACAGGGTCACCGCGTTCCTGTTCGAGGACGCCGAGCGGCGCGGGATGTGCCTCACCACCCTGACCGCAGCCGAGCACAACCTGCTCAGGAGGCACGTCGCGCGCGGACGGGTGGTCCAGCCTCTGCCGGGCCTTTTCGCGCGGGCGGGCTACTGGTCTGGGCTCGATCCCCGAGCGCGCCACCTCCATGAGCTGCGGGCCCTTTCGGAGGCCCATCCCGAATGGACCTTCTGCCACGTCTCGGCTGCCGTCGCGCACGGCCTTGCCGTCTCGTATCGGCAGATGGGAAGGGTGCACGTCGCCACCAGCTCCGCCTCGCACTCGGAGGGCTCCCGCTGCGTCGCGCGACACGTGGTCGACGGCGAGGGGCCGGTCGTCGTGGGCGGCCTCCGGGTCACCTCGCTCGAGCGCACCGTCTTCGACTGCATCCGCTCGCTCCCGTTCCGCGAGGCCCTCGCCGTCGCGGACTCGGCCGTCGCCCGCGGCCTCGCGACGAGGGCCTCGCTCGAGGGCTATGTCGAGGCGCACCCCCACGTCTGGGGAATCAGACAGGCCCGCAGGGTCGCCTCGCTGGCAGACGGCCGTGCCGAGAACGGCGGCGAGTCGATCGCCCGGGCGACGATGGCGGAGCTGGGCTTCGCGCTCCCCGAGCTCCAGGCCGAGTTCCGCGACCCCGTCGGGGGAAACGTCTACCGCGTCGACTTCCTCTGGCGCCTGCCCGACGGCCAGCAGGTGGCAGGCGAGCTCGACGGGAGGGAGAAGTACGTCAACCCGAGCATGACCGGGGGCCGCACCCCGGTCGAGGTGCTCACGGCCGAGCGGCGCCGCGAGTCCCGGCTGACCGCCCTGCGGCGTCAAGGTGCTGCGCTTCTCCCTCCCCGAGGTGTTCGACCACCCCTACTTCGCGCGCCTGCTCGAGGCCTACGGCATCCCGAGGCGGCGTGTCCGACGGCCATAGGCACCGCTCGATGCCGAATTCCCCGTCGTTTCATACGTTTCACCCCATCAGGAACGTCCCGAAAGCGTATGTTCTAACGGAGAATCGAGGCGGAGCCGTCCGTGTGAGGAGAGACCCATGCCCAACCACATCCAGGAGATGCTCGCCCCCGAGAACGTGCGCGTCGTCGAGTCGGCCCCGGACTGGCGCGACGCGGTTCGCCTCGCCTGCCGGCCGCTCGTCGACGGGGGCTTCGTTGAGCCGCGCTATCCCGAGGAGGCCATCGCCAACGCCGAGAAGTTCGGTCCCTACTTCGTGATCGCCCCCGACATCGCCCTCATCCACGCACGTCCCGAGCAGGGCGTCGTCAGGCGGCAGCTGGCGGTGACGGTGGTGCGCCAGGGGGTCGACTTCGGCTCGGGCAAGCCGCCGGCGCGGCTGCTCGTCGCCCTTGCCGCGGAGGACCCCGACTCCCACATCGAGGTCATGCGCGACCTGGTGGCGCTCCTCTCGACCCCAGGGGGCCGTCGCGTCGATCGCAGAGGCCCCGACCGCTGGCGACATCTACCGACGCTTCGTGGGATAGTCGGGCGCTTGTGGGTAGAAAGTCACTCGACGGCGCGTCCGCGCGGGGAGAGACGTAGGGAGTGAATCGCATGGCAATTGAGAGAATCATGTGCTGCTGTGGTGCTGGCGTCGGGTCGAGTCTGATCGTCCGCATGAACACGGAAGACGTACTCAAGAAGCTCGGGATGGACGACATCCAAGGTCAACCATACGAGCGTCGACGACCTCGAGCCCGACGAGGCCGATCTCTACATCCTCGCCGGTGACCTCCGCGGGATCAACACGGGCATCCCCGAGGACAAGATCATCATGCTCTCCAACATCCTCGACCGCGACGAGCTGGCCTCGAAGCTCACCAAGAAGCTCGGCCTCTGACGCACGCGAGGGTCCCGCACGCTCTGACTCGGCCGTCGGGACCCACGTCATAGCACGAAAGGGAGAGACCCGCGTACCTGCAAGGGGGCGCGGGTCTCTCGTCGTGTGCCGGAGGTGGGGGCTACTGCTGCGCGGGCGGCGTGGGAGGCTGCTGCTGGGAGGCGGGGGCGGCCTGCGCGCCCATGTTGACGGAGGGTGCGACGGGGACGCCGGGCGTGGTGCCGAAGTCGACCGTGGGGGCGACGCGCGCGGAGTCCGACGCCTGGAACCCGTTCTTGGGCTGGAAGTTGCCGAAGCCGGCGATCAGGTTGCCGGGGAAGGTCTGGATGGCGTTGTTGTAGCTCAGCACGCAGTCGTTGTAGCTCTGGCGGGCGTAGGAGATCTTGTTCTCGGTGTCGGTGAGGTCGCTCTGGAGCTGGAGGAAGTTGGTGTTCGCCTTGAGGTCGGGGTAGGCCTCGGCGACGGCGAACAGGTGGTTGAGCGCGCCGGAGAGCTGGTCGTTCGCGGCCATCTTGGCCTCGGGCGTGCCGGCGTTGGCCACGGCGGCACGCGCGTTGGTGACGGCCTCGAGCGTGCCGGACTCGTGGGCCGCATAGCCCTTGACGGTGTTCACGAGGTTGGGGATGAGGTCGTTGCGGCGCTGGAGCTGGGCGTCGATCGTCTGCCAGGCGTTGTCGCAGCGGTTGCGCGCGCCCACGATGCCGTTATAGATCGCGACGAGGCCGCCGATGATGACGATGATGATAACCAGGATGATGATGAGAACCATGGTGTCCCTTCCCCTTGTGGCGCGTAGGCGGGCCTTCGCGTGCCAATTGGCATCCAGTATACCCATACCCGCAGGAAAATGCGGCCGCACGCCCGTTATGGGCGCACGGCCGCACGAACAGCCATGGCGGAGGGGGAGAGATTCGAACTCTCGAGACGGCGAGGCCGCCTGGCGGTTTTCAAGACCGCTGCAATCAACCGCTCTGCCACCCCTCCGGGGGCGCGTGGATTATCCTACCCCATGAGGGCGGTCGGAAGCCAGGAGGCTGGGAATGGACGGTTGCGGCACGGAGGCGACGCTCGACGAGCGGCTCATGCGCCTCGCGCTCGACGAGGCCCGTGCGGCCGCCGACGAGGGGGAGGTCCCCATCGGGGCGATCGTCGTGTGCGACGGCCAGGTGGTCGCGCGGGCGCACAACCGGCGCGAGGCCGACGCCGACCCCTCCGCGCATGCGGAGTTCACTGCCCTGCGCGACGCCGCGCGGGCCCTCGGGCGCTGGCGGCTCACCGGCTGCACCGTCTACGTGACGCTCGAGCCCTGCCTCATGTGCGCCGGCCTCATGGTGAACGCCCGCGTCGACCGCTGCGTCTATGGCGCCGCCGACCCGAAGGCGGGCGCCCTGGGCACCCTGTACGACGTGAGCCACGACCCGCGCCTCAACCACGAGTTCGAGGTTGTACCCGGGGTGCTCGCCGACGAGAGCGCAGGGATGCTCCGCGGGTTCTTCCGCGCGCGCAGAGTGCAAAGCCAGAAATCGATGCCATGATTCCGTGCCAAATACGAAACACTGCTACTTAATTAGCAGCAGACAATACGCTGCTTTCGCGTTCACGCCCAATTTCATAGCATTCGTTCCAGTCCTGCATGTCTGAAAGCACTCTGTGATATATGACACCCATATGCGTCTCCAGGTTGCGAACCGACGGGAGGGAATGTTCACATGAGTGTGAAATGGAAGCAATTCTTATCTGGGGCATCGACGGTGGGTTTGCTGCTGTGCCTCATGATGACGAGTGCCTTTGCCGAGAACCCTGCGACCACGTCGGCCGCGACCGCGGCGACGACCGCGGCGGCAACGCCCGAGGAGAACGCCGCCACGGAGCCGGCAACCCCGGCAACGCAGTCTGCTCCGGCGCTCACCACCCAGGGAGATACTGTCACTGATCCAGTCGCGAAGATCGGCGAAGTCCCCTACGCGACCCTGGCAGATGCCGTTGCCGCAGCCAAGGACGGCAACACCATCACGCTGCAGAAGGACGCGACCGAGAACGTCCTCCTCAACAAGAGCGTCACGCTCAATCTGAATAAGCACACGCTCATGACGTCGGACAACGGAACGGGCGTCAGCGAGGCGACCGTCACCATTGAGAATGGCACCGTCACCAACGTCGGCACCGAGAAGGCTGGTACGCCAGCGAACGACACGGCCCTTTCCATCTATCCTGGCGGCAAGCTCACCATCGCGAAGGAAACCACGGTAAGGGGCTCTTGGATCGGAATCACGTCTAATCCTGTCGATATGGCATGCGACGACGCCTCCCTCACGGTCTTCGGCACCGTGGAAGGCCTTGTCGATGCCAATAATGGATATGGTGGAGGCACCGGCATCGTCAGCAGCGATAACACGATAACGGGCAGCGGCCTCTCCGTCACCATCAAGGACGGGGCGAAGGTCACGGGCGCACATGGCACTGATCCCACGTCGACCACGGATGCCGATGGCCAGGGCATCGCAATGAACGGCCGCTGCACCGTTGCCATCGAGGGCGGCACCATCTCCGGCGACGAGGCCATCGGCCAGAAGGCCGGCAACCTCGTGGTGAACGGCGGCACACTCAACGGCACGGGTTCCTATTATGATCCCCCGGACGCCAACAACAGCGGCAGCGAGTCCACGGGCGCTGCCATCAGCGTTACCAACACCTACGTCGGGAGCAAGAACGGCACCAAGGCCACGCTGACGATCACGGGCGGTACCATCACCTCCGCCAACGGGTGCGCCCTCTATGAGGGCAAGAGCAAGGATCATACGAGCCTCGACGCTCTGCTCGACTCGATCTCCATCACCGGCGGCACGTTCAAGGGCGGCAAGGACGCCGTCGTCTCGACGATGAGCAAGTTCATCGCCGGTGGCACCTTCTCCAGCGATCCAACCACATACGGGTGTCTTGCTGACAACGAAGTGGCGGTTAAGGATGGCGACGTGTTCAACGTGGTCTCCGCCATAACCGTGGTCGACACGGCTCCTACCGTGGCTGATGCGAAGGTCGAGCTTTCCGGCGGTCAAACCGAGGAGCAGACGAAGGCCGCCGAAGCCGCCGCTACGCAGCTCGCGAGCAGCTCGGCCGATCTCGGCGCCGTCGCAGAGTCGACCGCTGCCAAGGTCACGACCGAGGATGTCCAGGCGCAGGCAACCAAGCTCAGCACCCAGGGAGTCACGATTGACGACACCACCACGGTCACCGTCTTCGTTCAGCCGAGCATCGTGGTTAAGGTTACGGACGCGACCGTCGTCGGAAACAAGACCACCGCACTCAAGCTCGACGTGACGGCCTACGTCCAAAAGATCGCGACCACCGCGACCGACCCGGCCGACATCAAGACCGACGGCACCGGCAAGAACGCCGTCCTCGTGTCCGACAGCGTGACCCCGCTCGAGCCCACCGGCAATGTCATCCTCACGCTCCCGCTCGCGAGCGACTTCGCGGTGAGCGAGAAGCTCGACAACGTCGCCGTGAAGCACGAGAAGGAAAGCGGCGACACGTACTACTACAAGGCGAACGTCACCGGCGACGCCGCCAAGGGCTACGTGGCCACCGTCGAGGACACGCACGGCTTCAGCCCCATGACCATCTTCAGCACCAGCGACCAGAAGGCCACGATTACCTACAACAACGATGGCACGGATGTAACCATCAAGGAGTACACCATCCAAGATGTCTTCGACGGGAAGACTCTTCCGAGCGCTGGCGACCTAGGTATCACCAAGGAGGGCTACACCCTGAAGGGCTGGAAGCTCGACGGCAGCGATACCCTGTACACCACGATGACTGGCAACCTCTGGACCGCTCTCGAGGGCGATAAATTCGCTGCGAAGATGAGCGCTGTGTGGGAGGCCAATACCTACACCGTGACCTTCGATGCCAATGGTGGCACGGGCACGATGGAACAGCAGAAGGGCACCTGCGAAGACGAAACGACCCTCCACGCAAATGAGTTCAAGAACGAGCCCCACAACTTCACGGGTTGGTTTGACAAGGACGGCAATACCTACGTGCCCCGGCAGACCATCACGCTTTCGAAAGACATTACCCTCTACGCGCTGTGGGACCACTATGTCACGTTCGATCCCAACGACGGGTCTGGAAAGACGATCGTTCAGCATGTGGTGAACAGCGCAAGGGCCATGGAGTTCCAGAACCCCACAAGGACCGGCTACACCTTCAAGGAGTGGAACACCAAGTCCGATGGTTCGGGCACGAAGTTTACCTTCGACAAGGTGTTCACGAGCACCGACGGCGATCCCACCTACTATGCCGTATGGGATCCCATCCCATATAAGATTGCGGTCTACAACCATGCGACCACTGGCGTCGACCCCATCACGACCATCAGTGCAGACTATGGCGTTCCAACCAAGCTTCCTGCCGCCGATTTGTTCTCTGTTCCTGATGGAATGGCTGGCTATAAGCTTGCCTATATTACCGACGGGAACGGCCACAACTACAACCCAGGTCAGGAAGTGACCAGCCTGTCCTCCGAGAGCGGCGCAGTCGTAACGCTTCATGGCGAATGGGTCGATCCTAAATCCGTCGCGGTGATCTCGTATAACGCCAACGGCGCCAAGGGTACCATGGCCAACCAGGCCATCACGGGTACCCAGAATCTCACGGCGAACAGCTTCACCAAGGCCGGCTATCGCTTCATTGGGTGGAAGTCTGACGGGACGCTTGAGACGCCCTTCGCCGACTCCGCCTCGGTCACGGCGTCTGGGCTGATCGAAAACAAGACGACCACTCTTACAGCACAATGGACACAGAACACGGGAACCGTCGAGCTCTATGCCAACGAGGGCTCCGGTGAAAGTTCTCTCGATAGTCTGGCCGTTCCCACGAAACTCGGAGTTTTTCTCCCCATCCCCGCCGACTACTCCCTTAGTAGGACCGGCTACACCCTGCAGGACAAGTGGAATGACCAGGCGGACGGTAATGGCAGCTTCTACGCAAGCGGCGAAGACGGCGACCTCTTCAATGATGTCCTGATTGCCAAAGACGGCGGCACCACAAAGCTCTATGCCCAGTGGATGCCCGTCACATGGAACGTCAACTTCATTGCCAATGGTGGCGATGGCGACATGACCTCTCAGGTCGTTACCTACGGCACGGGAACTCAGCCTCTTCGCGACAACGAGTTCACCAGGGCCGGCTATGTCTTCAATGGGTGGTACAAGGAAGCTGCGTGCACAACACCCATTTCAAGCGTAGAGAACCTCACGGCGGACGAGAACGTCTATGCCGGCTGGACCAAGTCCTACATGGTCTCGTTTGACCTTGACGCCGGCACTGGCACGGGCGACTACAATGAGCAGACCGTCCGGTCCGGGGCTCTGGTCACTGAGCCTGCGTACAATCCCACCAAGGCCGGCTACACCTTCGGTGGCTGGTACTACAACGATGGGGGCGGGAACGTCCAGGAGTTCAATTTCAAAAACGCCCTCGACGATGGCACGGTGAAGGATTCGTCCAATCTCGAAATCACGGCAAAATGGGATCCCATCACTTATACCGTCAATTTCATCTCCAACTATGGTGCTGGCTACACGGGTGCCACAGGCACTCAGACCTTCAAGTACGGCGAGGCGCAGGCGCTCGCCAATCCCACGAAGTTCGCGAAGCCTGGCTATAAGCAGGCCAGCTGGAACACAAAGGCCGACGGGCAAGGCACGACCTATCAGCTCGGCCAGTCGGTCAACAACCTCACCACCACGGCCGGCGCCACAATTAACCTCCGTGCCATTTGGGTAGTGAACGACACCTACAAGGTCGCATACGACCTCGACGGCGGCACCCTGCGCAGCGACATCGCCAACCCCAAGACGGGCGTCTCGTGGACCGATGGCAACCTCCTGCCCTCCGTGAACCCCACCAAGGCAGGTCATGCCTTCGCAGGCTGGGTCAACAAGGACGGTTCTGGTGTCAATAGTGCGACCGTGTTCAACACCCTTCCCGAGTGCTACACGGACAACACGAAGAAGACCGCCCAGGAGCCTGCAAACGGAGCCGCAACCCTCACGGCTACCTGGATACCCTATACCGAGGCCCCCGTCATCACGACCGGCGCCGACCTGGGAACCGCCACCCTGGGCGTTGCGTACTCCAAGATGTTCGCGTTCGCGGGCGTGCCCGACACGGGCACCTGGTCCGTCGCAAGCGGCAGCGTGCCCGACGGCCTCGCGTTCGATCCCGCCACGGCCAAGCTCTCCGGCACGCCCACCAAGGTTGGCACGTATGCCTTCGAGCTGAAGGTCGACAACGGCACCGGCTCCACCACGAAGAGGTTCACGCTCAAGGTCGCGGCGAAGACCACCATCACCACGAAGGACATCGAGCCCGGCCTCGTCGACTCTGCGTACTCGCAGCAGCTCGATGCCACGGGCGAGAATGTCACCTGGTCTGTCGCTGACGGAGACCTCCCCGACGGCATCACGCTTGCCGCTGATGGCACGCTCTCCGGCACGCCCACGGAGGCTGGCTCCTTCGTCTTCGCGGTGACGGCCACGAGCGCCACGACCGGCTATGCCACGAGGATCTACCAGCTCGACGTGTACCAGGCGCCCATAATCACCACCAAGACCATTCCCGACATGGTCGTGGGCACCGCCGTCTCGCAGCAGCTCGAGGCAACGGCCGAGCCTGCCGATGTCTCCTGGGCCATCACGGGCGGGAGCATGCCAACCGGCCTCAAGCTCAGCGAGGACGGTCTCCTCTCCGGCACGCCCACCACGGCCGGCACCTACACCTTCACGGTCGCTGCCGACAACGATACGGGCACCCCCGGCACCAAGAGCTACACGGTCAAGGTGCAGACCTCCGCAGAGGCGCTCTACGAGGACGACGTCCTCGGGGTGGGGGGTGCTGGCGCGGTCTACACCATCAAGAGCGGTGCAAACACCGAAAACGCCGTTGACATCTCGGCCGCCTCTAAGGACGACGGCGCGAACGCGCAGGTCTGGTCCGACAACGAGACCCCGGCCCAGCGCTTCCTCGTGCAGTACCACGCCGTCCAGGGCGGCAAGGGCTACTACACCTTCAAGAACGTGAGCTCTGGGAAGGTGCTCGACGTGAATGGTGCCTCCAGCGAGTCCGGCGCCAACGTTCAGCAGTACTCTTCCAATGGCACCGTCGCTCAGCAGTGGGTGCTCTCTGACCTCGGAAACGGCTTCAGAAAGATCACGAATGCGGGTTCGGGGAAGGTGCTCGACGTGAGCGGTGGCTCCAAGTCGTCTGGTGCCAACCTGCAACAGTACGACCCCAACGGCACGGCGGCTCAGGCCTTCAGGCTCGACGCATGCAAGACGGCGTCCGAGGGGACCTTCTCAATAGTCGCAGCCCTTGCGGGCGCACCTGTGCTCGATGTCTCCGGCGGCTCCAATGACACGTGCGCCAATATTCAGATTTGGACCCCCAACGGCACCAAAGCCCAGTCCTTCACGCTGGCCTACGATGCGACGAACGGCTATTACTCCATCACGAACACTGGCTCTGGGAAGTTGGTCGATGTCTGTGGTGCTGGTTCCGATCCAGGCACCAACGTGTGGCAGTACCCCGCAAATGGCACCTTGGCACAGAAGTGGTCGATTGTGAAGGTGGCAAGTGGAAGCTACGAACTATACAGCGCATGTGACGGCCTCGCGCTTGACGTGACGGGGGCGGGCAGCGCTGCGGGCACCAACGTGCAGGTGTTTACACCAAACCATACGGTGGCCCAGTCTTGGACGCTCAGGCCCATCGCATAGTTACCGAGCGGCTCGGTTCAAGGTGTGAGTGAGAAAGAAGCGGCGGGGTGGCATCGAGAGGGTGCCACCCCGTCCGCCGCAAGACAGCGGTCATATGCGCTGCAACGGTGGAAGTTTGAATGCCAATGACTTCGCGGAGATGCTCTTCGCCGCGAGGCGCCCTCCCGCCCTCGCTCCCGCGAACGGTCGAAAAGGGCCTCGCGCGACGGTTTCGTTCCTCTTTCGAACCCTTTCGTTCCCAAGTCGTTTTACGACAATATTTCGGTGATATATCTCTCCCTAAGGTTGTCTGAAGGCAGCTCGACGATGGGAGAGGACAAGCAATATGAAAGTGAAATGGAAGCACTTACTGACTGGAACAACAGTCGTGGCATTGCTGCTCTGTCTTACGATGACGGCCGCCTTCGCAGAGAACCCTGCGACCACATCGGCCGCGACCGCGGCGACGACAGCCGCGACGACAGCGGCGGCCAGCCCCGCAGCGACAACGCCTGAGGCGGCGACTCCTGCGGCAACCATGACGCCGCAGTCCGAAGGCGTCGCCTCCGTGAAGAACGCGAGCGGCATCACGAAGGAATACGCGACGCTGCACGAGGCGGTTGCGGCCGCAAGCGATGGGGACACGATCACCCTGCTTGCGGATGCCACCGAGACAGATATCGTTATGATTTCGAAGAGTGTCACCATCGATGGCGCTGGGCATGCGCTCAACTCGACCGCGTCTCGCGGCATTCGCGTGAATACGGATGGCGTCTCGGTCGTCCTCAAGAACCTCACGGTCAACATGAACAAGGTGTACGACAACTACCGCGGCGTGCAGGTTGATACATATCGGAAGGCTGACCTCACGCTTGACGGCTGCACCGTTAACAACGTCGACGGCGGCGGCAACTATGGCGTTCACGTCGGGGAAGGCTCAAGCGGCACCCTGGTCGTCTCGAACACGAAAATCACCGCCTATCAGTGCATCAACATCTACGGCAACCAGACCGTCACCATCGACGGGTGCACTCTCAACAGCGTGAACAATATCGATTCCATGTACAGTGGCAATGCGATTAACGTGCTCAGCCACAAAGACTCCCCCAATGACACCTCGAAGACCACCATCAGGAACACGACCACAAGCGTTACGGGCAAATACCAGAACGTCTGCTCCGTGAGCGACTGGAGCGCCACCTCCACGGTCGTCATCGAGAGCGGCTCGTTCGACAAGCTCATCGGGAACAATGGCGCGGACGAGGGCATGGCAGCCACCAAGAACATCACGATCACTGGTGGCAAGTACGCGAAGGATCCCTCGGTGTACGCGGTTGTGCCTGCTGACTACGTTGTCGCCAAGACCAGCGACAAGACCTATCCATACCAGGTGATCCCAGCCGCGACCGTGGTCGACACGGCACCCACCGTGGCCGAGGCGGCCGTTGACCCTACGATCTCCGAAAAGTCCAAAGAGGTTCAGGAAGCTGCCAACACCGCTGCCGAGCAGCTCGCGAGCAGCTCGGCCGAGGGCCTGGAGGCCGTGGCCTCCAGTGCCGCCGATGCCGTCACGACCGAGGACGTGCAGGCGCAGGCCACCAAGCTGAGCGACAGCGGCGTTACGGTGAATGAGGACGACCGCGTCACCGTCTTCGTGCAGCCGAGCATCGAGGTCACGGTCAAGGACGTGACCGTTGACGCTACGACCAACAAGACCACTGCACTCACGCTCGACGTTACGGCCTACGTCCAGCAGATCGCGACCACCGCGACCGACCCGGCCGCCATCAAGACGGAGGGCGATGGCCAGAACGCCATCGTCGTCGAAGGCTCAAAGAAGGTAGTGGAGCCCACGGGCAACGTGACCCTCACGCTCCCGCTCGCGAGAGACTTCGCCGCGAGCAAGGACCCCACCACCGGCACCATCGACAACGTCGCCGTGAAGCACGTTAAGGGAAGCGGCGACACGTATTACTACAAGGCGAACGTCACTGGCGATAACGTCAACGGCTACGTGGCCACCGTCGAGGACACGCACGGCTTCAGCACGATGACCATCTTCGCCGTCGACAAGACACAGGCCACAATCACCTACAAAGACGGCGACGCGACGGTCGGCAGCAGAAGCTACGCCATCCAAGACGTCTTCAATGGGACGGCCCTTCCGACCGTGACCGACCTCAATATCGCCAAGGATGGCTACACCTTCAAGGGCTGGAAGATCGACTCGAGCAAAGCCCTCTATACCACGATGACCGGCAACCTCTGGAGTGCCATCGAGACCAATGGCACCCAGGGCGATGACGGCAACTACACCGCGACCATGACCGCCGCCTGGGAGGCCGACGCGCACACCGTGACCTTCGACAAGAACGCCGACGACGCCACGGGCGCCACGGCCAGCGAGAAGGTCACCTACGGCGACGTGGCCAAGGCCCTCACTGCCAACGGCTTCACCCGCGACGGCTATAGGTTCTCCGGCTGGAACACGAAGGCCGATGGCACTGGCACCGCCTACGCCGCCGACGCATCCGTGAGCAACCTCACGGCAGACCTCACCCTCTACGCCCAGTGGACGAAGCAGTGCACGGTGACCTTCGACACCGACGGCGGCAGCGCGGCGCCGGACGCCCAGACCGTCCCTGCGGGATGGACGGCTAAAGATCCCGGCGATCCCACCAAGACCGGATACACGTTCCAGGGCTGGCAGCTCGACGGCAAGGCCTTCGCCTTCGGCACCCCGCTGACCGACTCCATCACCCTCAAGGCCGCATGGAAGGCGAACCCCTACACCATCAACATCAAGACTAGCGCAGCTGATCCAACGTCATTGGTTACGGTTGATGCAACCTATGGCACGCCGGCGAAGCTCCCTGATGCGTCGGATGCCAGGCTTGTTCCTCCCACGGGCAAGAAGCTTGCTGGGTTTACCGCCGATGGCAAGACCTACAATCCCGGCCAGACGGTAAGCGACCTGGTCTCCACGGATGGGGGATCGATTGACCTCGTGTGCGTCTGGGTCGACAACACCGCGCTTGTCATCACGTTCGAGCCGGCAATTGCCTCGGATCCCTCTGTGACGGGCTCTATGTCCAACCAGGTCGTTACCGGAGCAACCACCCTCAGCCCCTGCGCCTTCGCGAAGCCCGGATGGCATTTCGTTGACTGGACCGCAACAATAAGCCTGAATAACATCTCCGGTGGGGCCGCTGTGTCCCAATCGTCCATTGACGGTCAGGACATCAGCGTAACCTCCCTCACCCTGCAGGCAAATTGGGCAATAAATGCCGGAATCATCAGCTTCAGCGCCAATGAGGGGTCCGGGAGCGCGCCTGACTCGATTAACACCAACACCCAAGTCGGCTCGGCCGCCAACCTTCCGGATGGCACCGGCCTGAGCAAGGCAGGGTATGACTTTGCCGGCTGGAACACCGCCGCCGATGGCAGCGGGACGACGTATGCGGCAGGCTCCAAGGCCTCTGGCGTCCTCATCCCCACCACTGGCGATGAGGTCACCCTCTACGCGAAGTGGACTGCCCATGCGTATGCCGTGACCTTCTCCAAGAATGCCGACGATGCCACGGGCACCATGAAGGACATGACCGTTACCTTCGGCGAGCCTGCCCAGACCCTCGCCGCAAACGGCTTCGAGCGCCCCGGCTATAGGTTCTCCGGCTGGAACACGGAGGCCGCGCCGACGGCCGAGAAGTCCGGCACCGCCTACGCCGCCGACGCATCCGTGAGCAACCTCACGGCAGACCTCGCCCTCTATGCCCAGTGGACGAAGAGCTACACGGTCTCCTTCGACACCAGCGGCTATGACAGCCAGACCGTCGACGCCGGCAATGCCGTCACGCCCGTTGCAGATCCCACCAAGACCGGATACACGTTCGCAGGCTGGTACTACGACGACGGGGCTGGGAATAGCGTGATGTTCGACTTCAAGAATGCCCTGACCAACGATACCGTTACTGGCAGCTCTAGCCTCGACCTCACGGCCGCATGGAACGCGAACGCCTATACCGTGACCTTCGTGGACGACTACTCCAAGACCACAGCTACGCAGGACTTCACCTACGACGTAGCCCAGGACCTCAACTGCACGGCGACGTTCAGCAGGGTCGGCTATCACCAGGTCGGCTGGACCACCGCGCACTACGGAAAGGGCACGAAGTACGACACCCAGCAGGCGGGGGTCAAGAACCTCAAGAGCTCTGGCGACTTCAAGCTCTACGTGCTGTGGGAGGCGAACAGCGACTACAAGGTCTCCTATGACCTCGACGACGGCACGCCGAGCACCGACGTCGCCAACCCCAAGGAGGGCGTCTCCTGGACCAGCGCGAACCTCCTGCCGGCCGTGGGCCTCACCAAGTCCGGCTACGTCTTCGCGGGCTGGGTCGACTCCAAGGGCAACGGCGTCACCAAGGACACGGTGCTCAGCACCCTGCCCGAGTGCAACGACAGCAAGACGGGAGCGGCGCAGGAGCCCGCGGAGAACACCGTGACGCTCACTGCCACCTGGATTCCCTACACCGAGGCCCCCGTCATCACGACCGGCGCCGACCTGGGCACCGCGACCAAGGACGTCGCGTACTCCAAGCAGCTCGCGTTCGCGGGCGTGCCCGACACGGGCACCTGGTCCGTCGCAAGCGGCAGCACCCTGCCCGCCGGCCTCAAGCTCAGCAAGGAAGGCCTCCTCTCCGGCACGCCCACCACGGCCAAGGACTACGCCTTCGAGCTGAAGGTCGACAACGGCTCCGGCAGCGTCACGAAGAAGTTCACGCTCAAGGTCGCGGCGAAGACCACCATCACCACCGAATTCATCGCCGACGGTCTCGTGAGCGCTGGCTACTCGCAGCAGCTCGATGCCACAGGCGAGAATGTCACCTGGTCTGTCGCTGACGGCGACCTCCCCGACGGCATCACGCTCGCCGCTGGCGGCCTGCTCTCCGGCACGCCCACGGAGACCGGCACCTACACCTTCGCGGTGACGGCCACGAGCGCCACGACCGGCTATGCCACGAAGATCTACCAGCTCGACGTGTACGAGGCACCCACCATCACCACCCCGTCCGTCCCCGACATGGTCGTGGGCACCGCCGTCTCGCAGCAGCTCGACGCGACGGGCGAGCCCGCCGACTTCATGTGGTCGGTCAAGGGCGGCAGCCTGCCCACCGGCCTCAAGCTCTCCAAGGACGGCCTGCTCTCCGGCACGCCCACCACGGCCGGCACCTACACCTTCACGGTCGCTGCCGACAACGATATGGGCACCCCCGGCACCAAGAGCTACACGGTCGTCGTCCGCACGCCTGCCGATGCCCTCTACCAGGTGGACGTCCTGGGCGTGGGCACGACCGGCAAGGTCTACACCGTCAAGAGCGGCGTCAACGCCTCGAACGCCGTCGACATCGCCGGCGCCTCGACCAAGAGCGGCGCGAACGCGCAGGTCTGGTCCGACAACGAGACCCCGGCCCAGCGCTTCCTCGTGCAGTACCACGCCGTCCAGGGCGGCAAGGGCTACTACACCTTCAAGAACGTCCTGTCCGGCAAGGTCCTCGACGTCGCCGGCGGCTCGAAGGCGTCCGGCGCCAACGTCCAGCAGTACGAGTCCAACGGCTCCAAGGCCCAGCAGTGGGTGCTCGTGGACGCCGGCAACGGCCTCTACGCCATCACCAACGTCGGGTCGGGCATGCCGCTCGACGTGGCCGGCGCCTCCAGCGCCTCCGGCGCGAACCTCCAGCAGTACAAGGCCAACGGCACCTCCGCCCAGAAGTTCCGCCTGGACTCCTGCCAGACCGCGTCCGACGAGGGCGTCTCGATCGCGTCGTCCGTCAAGGGCTCCCCGGTGCTCGACGTGGCCGGCGCCTCGAAGAGCGCGGGTGCCAACGTCCAGATCTGGACCTCCAACGGCACCAAGGCCCAGGACTTCGTGCTGGCCTATGACGCGGCGACCGGGTACTATTCCATCACCAACGCGGGTTCCGGCCTCGTCCTCGACGTCGCCGGCGCCGGCAGCGCCCCCGGGACCAACGTCTGGCAGTACACGGCCAACGGCTCGCTGGCCCAGAGGTGGTCACTCGTGAAGGTCGCGGGGGGCTACGAGATATACAGCGCCTGCAACGGCCTCGTGCTCGACGTGGCCGGCGCCAGCAGCAAGGCGGGGACCAACGTCCAGGTGTACGAGCCCAACCACACGGCGGCTCAGGTCTGGACCCTCGAGTCCATCGACTAGGCGGCAGGGGGCGGGGCGGTCGCCATCGGCGCCGCCCCGCCCGACACGAGGCTCGCATTGATAGACGATTGGCAGCACGCCGGCGGGGATCCCTCCCCGCCGGCGTCGCTCACGAAGGGAACGCGCACATGCTCAACAGTGCCCAGAGGCGGGCCGAGCAGCTCACCGGCGAGTTCGTCCATGCGTATTGGGACGGAGACATCGACCGCGTCGAGACGATGCTCGCGGACGACTTCATGTGGATCGGCGCCCAGGAGGACGAGTACGCCCTGAGCCGCGACGCCGCGGTGGAGCAGTTCCATGCCATCGCCCGCAACTTCAGGCGGGTCATACTGGCGGAGGAGGAGTACCACTGCATCTTCTCGAGCGGGAACGTCCATGTGGTCCTGGGACAGTACCTGGGCTATACCGATCCCCAGCTCGAGATGCTCTTCGCCGCGAGGCAGCGTCTCACGCTGCTCTGGCGCGAGGGCTCGGACGGCACCATGCTGCTCGCGCACTACCACGTCTCGAACCCCCTCGACGCCGTCGAGCCCGGCGAGAAATTCCCCAAGCGCTATGCGCAGGAGACCTTCAAGTACGTCAACGCGCTCGCCACGCAGCGAGGCGTCGAGTCGACCTACCGGCTGCGCGACATGGGCGGCGTCGACCATCTCGTGAAGCCGTTCGACATCGAGTACCTCGAGGCCGACCGCAAGCTAACGGTCGTGCACTGCTCGGAGGGGTCGTTCTCCGTTCGCATGGGCATCTCCGGCCTGGTCGAGAAGCTCTCGGGAGACAAGCTCCACTGCTTCGTGCGCGTGCACAAGAGCTATGCGCTCAACGCCCTGTTCGTGGTCAACTTCACGAGAACCTCCGCCATCATGGTGAGCGGAGCCGAGGTCCCGCTCTCGCCCGGGAACGCCTCCGAGGTCCGCGAGCGCATCGGCAAGGCGCGCCTGGCGTAGCCGCCGCGCGGCGCGCCGCCATGCGGGCGATGGCGATTCCATGGGGCTTCCGGTGCTACCATGGGTTCAAAACACGATTTGTCAAATCGTGTTTTGAACCCATGGACACATGGGAACCGGACGGGCGCCAGGAAGGGAAGGCATCCATGCGTTTCATCGGAAGAAAGCGCGAGCTGGCCTTTCTCGAAGATTGCTACGGTCAGGATTCCGCACAGCTCGTTGTCGTGTACGGACGCCGTCGCGTCGGGAAGACGGAGGTGCTTCGTCGTTTCTGCGAGGGCAAGCCGAGCGTCTTCTTCTCCTGCTCGCAAGAGACCGATGCCATTACGTTGCGGTCGTTCTCGAGGCGGCTGCTCGTGCACGACCCTGTCGCCTCGCGACTCGTCTGCAGCTACTCCACGTGGGAGGCAGCGTTCGAGTCCATCGCGACGCTCGACATCTCGGGGCGGAAGCTCGTCGTAATCGACGAGTTCCCCAATGCCTGTCAGGCAAACAGGGCCTTGCCGTCCATCCTGCAGAACGCCTGGGATGCGACGCTGTCTCGTGCCGACGTGATGCTCGTGCTGTGCGGCAGCTCCGTGAGCTTCATGGAGGGAGAGCTGCTTGGCCAGAGAAACCCCCTTTACGGCCGCGCGACGGGCATCTGGAAGATGGAGCCTCTCGGGTTTGAGGAGGCCGCTGGGTTCTTTCCCGACTACTCGCCCCAAGAAAGGCTCGAGGCCTATGCGATTCTCGGCGGCGTTCCGCAGTACCTAAACCAATTCGACCCGGCGGCCTCTGTCGGGGAGAACGTCAGGGAGAGGATTCTCTCTCGCGGCTCGGCCCTCCACTCCGAGGCGGACTTTCTCATCCGCCAGGAACTGCGTGAGCCTGCCGTCTACAACACCCTGCTCGGTGCCATCGCCGCGGGCGAGACCAAGCTCAACGGGATCTCCCAGAAGGCCCTTGTCGACAATCGCGTTGCTAGCAGCTACCTCGTCCGCTTGCTGGGCATGGGCCTCGTCGAGAGGGAATTTCCCGTGGAAACGCATGAGAAGGAGCGGGCGAAGGCCCAGCGCGGCCTTTATCGCGTCTCTGACAACTTCCTGCGCTTCTGGTATGCAGCCGTCCTGCCGTCCCTTTCCGAGTTGGATGCCGGCGATGTCGACGGGGTATGGAACCACGTAGTCGAGCCTAGGCTCAACGACATCCTTTCCGAGGGCTTCGAGGACGAGTGCAGGCAGTGGGTCCGAAGGAGGAACATTGCCGGCGACCTGCCGTTCCGCTACGTCTCTATGGGCAGGTGGTGGCAGGGGCCGGACGAGATCGACATCATGGCAATCGCCGGAAGCTCTCTCATGTTGGGAGAGTGCAAGTTCTGGAGGAAGCCGATCGGGCCTGCGGTCCTTGCCGAGCTGAGCGAGAAGGGAACCAGACTCTTCCCAACGGCGGAACGATGGAGTGTCCTCTTCGCGAAGGAGGGCTTCGAGGAAGCCCTCGCACGACGTGCGGAGCCGGACGGGCGCCTCCTCCTCGTGGACGCCGCCGCCATCGCCGAGTGAGCATCCCTCTCCCTAAACCACCTGGAATATGAGGAAGTCGAGGTAGTGGGTCTCGGGAACGCCCCAGAGGATGGGGTGGTCTGGGGCCTGCTGGCGCTCCTCGACCTGCCGGAGCTGCACGCCGGCGCCATGCGCGGCCTCGGCGATGGCCCGACGGAGCAGGCTGGTGGTCATGAAGTGGGAGCAGCTGCAGGTGGCGAGATAGCCTCCGCGGGGGAGCAGGCGAAGCGCGGCCTCGTTGATCTCGCGGTAGCCGCGGGAGGCGTGCTCGACCGTGCCGCGGCTCTTGGTGAAGGCGGGCGGGTCGAGGACGACGAGGTCGAAGGGGCCGCCCTCGTCGCGCAGGCGCGAGCGGTCCGCGGAGAGGGCGGGCAGGTACTCGAGCACGTTCGCGCAGGTGAACCCCATGCGGGCCCCCGCGCCGTCGACCTCGATGCCGTTGAGCCGCGCGTTGCCGCGCGCAAGCTCGATCGCGGCCTCGCTCACGTCGACCTCGCGCACGTAGGCGGCCCCGCCGGCGGCGGCGTTGAGGCCGAAGGGCCCCACGTGGCAGAAGCAGTCGAGCACGCGCCTTCCGGCGGCGATCCGGCGCACGGCCCGGCGGTTGTACTTCTGGTCGAGGAAGAAGCCGGTCTTCTGGCTGTTCTCGAGATCGACGTCATAGCGGACGCCGTTCTCGACGATGGTCCGGCGAGCCGTCCCCGGGGTGGGGAGCGAGCCGTCCGGCCCTCTCCACCAGCCCTTCTCGAGGGGCAGCCCCTCCTTCGCGCGCGAAGGGGCGTCGTTTCTCTCGTAGACGGCCGAGACGTCCTGCCTCGCGTCGCGCAGCGTTTCCAGCAGCAGGGGATAGAGCATGGGCCGCAGCCGATCCATGCCAACCGTCCCCACCTGGCTCACCAGCACGTCCTCGTAGCGGTCCACGACGAGCCCGGGAAACCCGTCTGCCTCCGAGAACAGCAGGCGGCAGCAGTTCGTGTCGGGCTCGCAGCCGGGAAGCGCCCGGCCGCCCATGGTCGTGCGGCGGTAGTCCCATGCCCATGCGAGCTTGCGTGCCCAGAAGGCCTCGTCGAAGCGGTCGTTGGCGTTCCTCGACACGACGCGCACGCGGATTCGGCTCCTCTCGGAGAGGAGACCCGTTCCCTGGTAGGTGCCGTTCTCCTCGCGCACGTCGACGATGTCGCCGTTGGCGGCGGCGCGTCCGTCGGCGGGTGCGGGCTCCATGCGGAGCACCTCTCCCTCGAACACCCACGGATGGCCGGCCGCAAGCGAGCGAGCCGCCTTGCGCGTGACGATGGCCTGCGGATACGGACGAAGCTGTTTCATGGCGCGAGGCTCCTTGGGGCGGGGTGCTGGGCGAGAAAACCATACACCAGCGGCGTTCGGTCCGCAGGCCGGCGAGCTCGCGCCGCGCCTCGCATCCGATTCGGGAAATCGGCTCCACGAGGATTGGGCCAGGGCGAATTGGGCTATCTTCTTCATAGCGGTTACCGGCGCGGCCAGGGGTCTTGCCCGCGCCTTGTCGAAAGGAAGTCCCCATGCTCACGGCAACGCAGCTCAAGCCCGACGTCTACTGGGTCGGCGGGGTCGACTGGAACGCTCGCAGCTTCCACGGCTACACCACCGAGGACGGCATCACCTACAACGCCTACCTCATCATGGACGAGAAGGTCACGCTCGTCGACACGGCCAAGTGCACCCACACGGCCGACCTCGTCGAGCGCATCTCCACCATCGTCGACCCCTCGAAGATCGACGTCCTCGTCTCGAACCACGTGGAGATGGACCACTCCGGCTCCATTCCCGCGATCATGGAGCTCGCGCCCAACGCCACCATCTACACGAGCGCGCCCGCAGGCCTGAACGGCCTCAAGGCCCACTATGGCGACGCCTATAGCTACCAGGGGGTCAAGACGGGCGACACCCTCTGCATCGGCAAGCGCACGCTCGCCTTCGTGCAGACGCCCATGGTCCACTGGCCCGACAACATGGTCACCTATGACGCCTACGACAAGATCCTCTTCTCCAACGACGCCTTCGGCCAGCACTTCGCCAGCTCGGCCCGCTTCGACGACGAGAACGACCTCAACGAGCTCATGATCCAGGCCAAGAAGTACTACGCCAACATCGTGCAGCCCTACGGACCGCAGGCCAAGCGCGCCGTCGAGGCCGTCAAGGGAATCGGCATCGAGAACCTCGACCTCATCGCCCCCGCCCACGGCATCATCTGGCGCAGCAACGTCGCCGACGTCCTCGCCGCCTACGACGGGTTCGTGTCGGGCGAGGTGGCCGACAAGGCGGTCGTGGTCTACGACTCCATGTGGCACTCCACCGAGAAGATGGCCAAGGCCATCTGCGAGGCCTTCGTCGAGGAGGGGATTCCCGCGCGGATCTACGACCTCAAGGTCGACCATCCCTCCAACATCATGACCGACTTCCTCGACGCCAAGTACCTCTGCGCCGGCTCGCCCACGCTCAACTCGCAGATGCTCCCCACGATGGCGAACTTCCTCACCTACATGCGCGGCCTCTCGCCCAAGAACGCGCAGCGCGTGGGCCTGGCGTTCGGCAGCTACGGCTGGGCGCCGCTCGGTCCCAACAACGTGGGCAAGGTGCTCGAGGAGTGCGGCTTCCAGCTCCCCGAGAAGACCATCACCCGCAACTGGGTTCCCGACCAGGCCTTCCTCGACGAGATTCAGGCCAAGACGCGGGCTGTCATCGAGGCCACGAAGTAGCTGGTGGGTGCACGTGGCGCCCCCCTGCGCGTGAGTCAACGAGTACGAACCGCGGTGCGAGAGTCCTGGTGGTACAAATCAGGCATAGCAATGTCGGATTTGTACCACCAGGACGGCACCGCAGCGGAGGCTGATGATTCGCCATGAAATAGCCCACAACTTCTAATTTTATTTTAGAAGTTGTGGGCTATACTTCTAAATTGAGTTTAGAAGTCGTTGACCGCCCTACACGGTGGAGGCATCATGAACATTATCGAGTCGCTGGTCAAGGAGAGCCTGGAGTTCGAGCCTCCCGAGGTAAAACCGAGAAGCGAGGTCATACGGGATCTCCCCATCCCCAGGCCGTTCAACGTCTATCACATCATCGTCGGCATGCGCAGAAGCGGAAAGACCTTCTATCTCTTTCAGAAGATGCGGCAGCTCATCGGAAGCGGCGTGGATCGTTCGCGCGTGCTCTACTTCAATTTCTCTGACGATCGTCTCAAGCCCCTCTCCTCTGGGCTTGGTGCTGCGGTGATCGAGGAGTACTACCGGCAGGTGCCCTCGGCCCGAGAGGACGGCGCCTATCTCTTTCTCGACGAGGTCCAGGAGCTTGATGACTGGCAGAGCCTGCTGCAGCGCGTGAGCGAGCACGAGAAGGCCACGATGGTGGTCACGGGGTCATCTTCCAGGCTCACCTCCGAAGAGATTGCCACCCAGTCGCGCGGAAGGTCCCACTCGCATGTGATGCTTCCCCTCTCGTTTCTCGAGTACTGCTCGTTCGCTGGCGAGGGGGTACTTGCCCGCGATGTGGCGGGGGAGGAGAAGGCCGTCGGGGCGGTGTCTCCGCGTGATGCCACTCGCCTCTCGGGGCTCTTCTCGTCGTATCTGGACGAGGGCGGATTCCCCGGGGTGCAGGGATGTGTTCCCGAGGACAGGATCGAGCTGCTGCAGGGCTATGTTCGGGACGTCGTCGCGCGCGACATGGCGGAGCGCTCGGGCAGGAGCGATATCTCCCTCGCAAACCAGCTCGCGCTCTTCGCGCTGCGCGACACGGGATGCGAGCTCTCGCTCAACGGCCTCTCGGAGCAGCTTTCTGACCTTGGCTATCAGGCCTATTGGAAGAAGCTCAACGACCTCTCGCATCTGTTCGAGCAGGCATACCTCTATCGGCTTCTGCCAGAGTTCACGATGAGGCTCAAGCCGTCGACGACCGCGCAACAGAAGGTCTATGCGATCGACCCCGGGCTCGTCTTCGCGGTATCCCGTGCGAGCCAGCAGGATGTGGGCAAGCGCTTCGAAACGGCAGTCTACCTCGAGATCGTTCGCCAGCTGGCGGGGAGGCGCATCGAGACGGTGAGTTCGTACACCGCGCCAACGGCCAAGCGCGAGAAGGTCGACTTCCTCGTGGGAGACGCCCTGTCGCGCGAGCCATACGAACTCGTCCAGGCATGCGTCGACATGTCGGCTCCGAAGGCGCGCTCGCGGGAGCTTGGGTCGCTCGGCCTGGCGATGCGAGAGCTCGGGCTCGATCGAGGGACGGTCGTCACGCTTGCGGAGGAGGGAACCGAGCGGGTCGAAGGGGGGACGATCGACATCGTCCCCGCGTGGAGATGGGCCTTGTCGACGCATTTGAATTAGCCGTACCATCACCCCCACGAATGCCTTTTGCGACCAAAGGCCGCCGAAATCGGCCTCCCGTGGCCAACGAGGGCATTCGTGGGGTTTTGCGGAGCATGTCAGCGACTCGGGCAACCCTCCTATCAGGTACTCCCCAAGGGCCGACCCCCACGAATGGGATATGCGACCACGCCCGCACGGCGCCTCACCTAGCCGACGAGAAGCGATACCGATAGCCTCGTGCTCCAGCACAAGATAAATCTCTGGAGAGTCCTTACGGCTGACAACGTAATGTCATACAGAGTTCATTTTGCTGCAGTTCAGGAAACCTTGGCTTTTCCCACTCCCCAAATGCGGATGATTCATCTGTATTTTCCGCATTGATGGCCAGGCGCGACACCGAGGATGCGCGGGTCGAGGGAAGCGAGGCATAAATGAAAATGAACAGGTCCCTACTGAACAAGCTCCTCGTAGTCCTTGTGACGGGGCTTATGGTGTTCTCGATGAGCCCGTGGGCACAGGTGCAGACCGCCTATGCAGAGCAGGCGGCGAGCAGCACCGAGGCTGCGGCAAGCGCGCTGTCGACGGAGGCGGAGTCCGAGCCTGCGACGACGTCCGCATCTACGCAGGAGCAGGCATCGACCGCCGCGCAGTCGAGCGACGCCGCCACCGCCGCCGCGGCGACGAGCGACGATGCCGCGACGGCCACGACGCCTACCGAGCTGACGACGCAGTCCGACGACTCCGCCGCCCAGTCCTCCGCCCCCGTCATCACGACGCAGGGCACCGACGGCGAGACGTACACCAAAGGCACGGCCAAGGTGACGGGCGTCAACATCGTCGCGAAGGGCTCCACCGAAACGACGGGCAACATCGTCGTCGAGGCCGGATCCAACCCCGGCGAGACGCTCACGAGCACGGTGACCATCGGCGAGGCGACCAAGTCTGCATCGTCCGTCTGGGTCGCCTTCAAGATCACCGTCCCCAAGACGCTTCCCTCCGGCGGTGCGGTCAACATCACCTCCGGCTCCATCCTGGACATGGCGAACGGAACCGCCACGGCGACCGCGACCGACGACGGCAACGGCAACTGGGTCCTCACGGGCCGCACGCTCGCCGTCAAGGCCGACGGCAGCAACGTGGTCCCGGGCTCCTTCTCGAGCGACTACAACATCGGCGTCTCGAGCGCGGCCGCAGGCGAGACCCTTCAGGTGACCGAGGAGGCATGGCTCTACACGGACGGCGAGGATAACGCGCAGACGGGCACGCGCACGATTGAGTACACCACCACGCCGAAGTACGACACCCAGTCCGCGACGTTCAACAACACCTCCTCGAACACGTCTGGCTGGTACAATGCGACCACGCACGTCTTCCAGACCACCAAGCCCGACGACACGACCGGCTGGACCTATGGCCGCGTGTGGGCGCTCACCTCTGCCGTGGTTGACAAGGGCAACGAGCGCCTTGATCCGACCAAGCCCATCACCTGGAACATCACGACAAAGGTGCAGACCACCGCGAATAACGTCACGGTCGACGACACGACCGCGGCAAACCAGCCTGTGCTCCTGGGCATCAAGTCGGCAGATCCCGCGGTGACCACGAGCCAGCTCGGTCCCGTGAGCGACATGACGCTCGGCGGCGTGATAACCCCGACCGACTTCTATAACTACCAGACCCTCTCCTACAAGGGCGACAACAGCCCGGACGCCTATACGTTCACCCAGAGCGGGCAGACCGTCACACCCAAGGTAACCCTCTCCTCCAGCAAGGCGGCCACCTGGGATGCGGCAGAGGTCTATGCGGAGTACTTCGTGCCCGCGGTCTCTGATCCCACGGGCACCACGCGCACCTTCGTGGTGACGCACGACAGCCTTACGGCAACGTCCTATGCCGGCACGACGGTCAACGACTCCGACGCGACGGACAACACCTATAGCTACGTCGTCCCGCCCAAGGCCGACTACGACGTGTCCGGCATCTTCACTCGCCTGAGCACGTTCGAGAAGCTAAACACGGGCAATGCGATCACCGAGACCAACAACGGCGACACGGTCGACATCCGAAACACCATCAAGTTCCAGTTCGACACGAGCACCATTCCCGATTACAACATCAACGCCATCAATATCCTGGCCAAGATTCCCGCCGGGATCGAAGCCACCTCGGATGAGGCAAGAACGACCACGAACTACAAGGATTCCTCGGGCAACGAGATCAAACCGACCACGCTCTATGCCGTCAAGGCCGACAAGACCGGCTGGGCCAGCGAGTACGAGATGAACCACACGCAGGACTATCAGCTCCGCTACTACGACACCCTTGACGCCGCCAAGGATGCCGGCACCGTCGTCGGCATCCTGTACGAGTGGCGCGGCGGCACCTGGACCTCGAGCAGCAACATCGTCGAGGCCGTGAAGTCCTACAAGGTGAACAGCGACGCCGGGGTCTTCCTCCCCACCGTCCAGGACGTTCGCGTCTGGCGCGGGGGCACGACGCTCACCACCGCGGACACCTGGAGCGGCACGGACGGCGCGGCCGTCTCCGAGGACACCTGGGGAGCCGACACCAAGGCGCACAAGGACCTCATGCTTCCCTATGACGATGCCGAGAACACCTCGGGCGTCTACGAGAAGGACACGTGGGACGACACCACCGGTGCCCCCAAGCGGAACGAGGGGCATACCTGGGGCGACACGGTCTACGTCATGGGCGGCACCCTCGCCAACAACAGCACGACCACCAAGCAGCTCAACGGCACCGACATCCGCAAGGCCACAAGCGCCTGGAACGAGAGCTGGCCGACGGCCACCTATGACATCGGGTCGAACCAGCGCACGGTCGACCGCGTCTTCGGGTTCACGGTGTCCGGCGCGGGCACGACGTCCCTGAACCTCAAGGCAGACCTTGATACCGAGACCGCTGCCTACTACGAGAAAAACACCTCGAAGGTCGCTCGCACCGGCGTCGCCTACCTCAGCACGTCCGACAACCCCGTCACCTATACCCCCAACGCGAACCCCGCCCTCGGCGGCACGTTCTCCGGAGGCACCATCATCGATCCCTCCAACTTCACCGTTCCCGGCGATGGCGAGTACCAGATCTACTACACGGACACGATCGGCGATGCCACCGATCTCGCCAACGATGCGGTGAGCGGCACCACATACCTCAACTTCTGCAATGTCGATCCCGCCGGCGACTCCACGAAGCTCCTGAACGACAAGGCCACCCCGGTCTGCTTCAACACCTACGTCACCAGGACCTCGGTCTCCGGCCTCTCGAAGAAGGCGTCCAGCGACTACACGTTCAACAGCCCCTCCTGGGACAGCACGGTCGACACCACGACGGCTGCCATGGGCAACCTCTATGTGCTCGACGTCCTTCCTTACAACGGCGATGCCAACGGCACGAAGCTCAGCGGCTCGTATGCGGTGAGCGGCCTGACCGCCACGACGTCGGCCGCCTCGGGAACGAGCGCGAGCTCCGCGTTCGCGGTGTACTACACCACCGACACCGCGGTCCGCAGCAGCTATGACGCCTCGGCGTTCAGCCCCTCGACCACCGCGCCCTCGACGCGCGGCGACACGTTCACCGCGAACGGCGTGTCGTGGACCAAGGCCACCGACAACGGCAACGGCTCCTGGAGCGTGCCTGACGGCACCACGGCCATCATGGCCTGCTCCGACAGCCTCGCGGCGTCTGAGCGCTTCAACCTCCATGTGGCGCTCTCCCTCACGGGCGCCGAGAAGGGCGACGTCCTGTACAACGCCTCCAGCTACTGCTACTACCCGCAGACCACGGCCGTCGTGACCCCGCCCGCGGGGGTCTCAGTCGTGTCGCGTACCGTCTCCGGCATCGCGTGGGTCGACAACGACGGTGACGGCGTCTATGACGCCACCAAGGGCGACACGCTGCTCTCCGGCGTCAACGTGGCGCTCTACAAGGCCGATGGCACCCAGGTCACCAAGGACACCAACGGCGTCGACTACAGCGTGACCACCGCCACCGACGGCTCCTACGCGTTCGCGAACGTGCCCGAGAACGCGGACGGCTACTACGTCGCCTTCTCCGGGACCGCCCTCGGCTCCTATTCCAACACCACCAAGTCCACGGCTGCGCCCGATGCCAGCGCCACAGACTCCGACATCAACGCGAAGGCCGACGGCGCCTACAAGACCGACGTGTTCACGACCAAGACCGATGACGAGCTCATCGCCGCGGGCCTCGCCGGCGTCGACGTGACGGGCGTCAACGGCGGCTTCGTCCCCACGACCTTCACGGTCAGCTACGACTATGGGACCGCGCCTGCCAGCGCCAGCGCGCTCCCCGCTTCCGCGACCCACTCGACCGGCGACTCCGTCACCGTCGCCGCGGCGGCCACGGCACCCGGCTACACGTTCTCCGGTTGGTCCGACGCAAGCACCACGAGCCCCGTCACCATCTCCAACGGCTCGTTCACGATGCCCGCGCGCAACGTGACCCTCACCGGCACCTGGACGCCCAAGACCTATACCGTCAAGTACGACACCAATGGCGGCACCCCCGCGACCATCGCCGACAAGACCGACGTCAAGTGGTCCGACTCGAGCCTGCTGCCCGCAGAGCCCACCAAGGCCGGCTTCACGTTCGCCGGCTGGCAGGTCTCTGACGGCGGCACCGCCGGTACCGCGGCGACCGCGACGTCCAAGTACTCGGACCTCGCCACCGACGATTCGACCACCTCGATCACCCTCAAGGCCGTCTGGACCGCGGATGCCGACGTGACGATCAACTACAAGTCCGCCGACACCTCGACGGGCACGGTCGACCCGGCCTCCGAGTCCCTTAACCCCGAGACCGGCTCCGCCGCGGGCTCCACGGCGACGGCCAAGGACGGCTACCACTTCGTGAGCTGGACCAACGCCAGCGGCGACGTGGTCTCCACCGACGCGTCGTACGTCCCGGCAAAGGTCAACGGCCTCAACGTGGCCGCCACCTACACGGCCAACTTCAAGGCCAACGGCTACACGATCCACTTCGACCCGAACGCGACCGACGCCACCGGCTCCACGGCCGACGAGGCCATGACCTTCGGCACCGCAGCCGACCTCACGGCCAACGGCTTCGACCGCCCCGGCTATACCTTCGGGGGCTGGAACACCAAGGCCGACAACACCGGCACCAGCTACTCCGACAAGGCCAACGTCTCCGACCTCACCACCGTCGACGGCGCGACCGTGACGCTCTATGCCGTGTGGACCCAGGACTCCAACGTCGTCATCTCCTATAAGTCCGCGGATGCCACCATGGGAACCGTCGACCCCGGCTCCGAGTCCCTCGCGCCGGCAACGGGCGTGGCCGCGGGCTCCACGGCGACGGCCAAGGACGGCTACGAGTTCGTGAGCTGGACCAACGCCAGCGGCGACGTGGTCTCCACCGACGCGTCGTACGTCCCGGCAAAGGTCAACGGCCTCAACGTGGCCGCCACCTACACGGCCAACTTCAAGGCCAAGGAGTACACGGTCTCCTTCGATACCGACGGCGGCACCCCTGCCACCATCGACAGCATCGAGGTCACCAAGGGCACGGTCATCGTCAAGGACGGCGACTGGGCCTCGACCGGCGGCACCGCCCCGACCAAGGACGGCTACGTGTTCGGGGGCTGGCAGGTCGTCTCCGCCGGCTCCGGCCTCACGGTTGGCTCCATCCTCTCGTCGACCGACGTGATGCCTGCCTCCGACGTCGCCCTCAAGGCGATCTGGACGGTCGCGCCGAGCGCCGACGTCGTGGTCACCAAGTCCGTGAGCTCCGGCACCGCGAAGCCTGGCGACACCGTGACCTACACCATCGTCGCCACCAACAACGGCAATGCCGATGCCGTGGGCTATTGGGTGAAGGACTACGTGCCCGACAACACCACTTACGAGACGAGCGACGGCATCTTCGGCGCCACGAACGCGGGCAAACAGTTCGCGAGCTGGTTCTTCGACAGCATCGCCCCCGGCGACTCCAAGACCATGACCCTCACGGTCAAGGTCGCCGAGTGCCAGGACGGCACGGGCGTCGACAACGTCGCCCTTGGCCAGAACACCGGCAGCACCACTCCTCCCGCGGACGTCGCGGGGACAGACCCCAGCGGGACCACGTCCAACAAGGCCTCCTTTACGGTGAGCAACCCGAACGCGCCCGCGCAGGGCGTCACCGGAACCACGTCGTCCACGACGCAGTCCTCCACGTTCCTGCCGACGACGGGTGACGGAAGTCCCGTCCTCCCGATCGCGGTCGCCCTCTCCGTCGGACTCGCGGCGATAGCCGTCGGCGTCTGGCGCAGGAAGAACGTCAACCGCTAGCGGAGGTGCGGGGGCATCATCCTGGGGAGGCACGCGATTCTGTGTGCCTCCCCACAATGCTCAGAGGAGGAACCGATGCAGATCACCATCTGTGATGGAAAAAGCGACGAGCTCAAGCACCTTGGCATGCTCGCGGAGGCCGCCTCCAGGGAGGACGGCCCGGGCCAAGGGGTCGGGATCGTCCTGTTCTCCAACGAGCAGGACCTTCTCGTCAAGCTCGCGAAGGGGAGGATCTCCCCCGACATCGTCATCGTCGACCTCGACACCCAGGGAGAGGGCATCGAGCCGGGCCGCAGAATCAGGGAGACGGGATACTCCGGGCCGCTCATCCTGGTCTCGAAGAGCGACGACTACGCGATTCCCGCCTTCGACGTCCACGCATATAACTATGTTCTCAAATCGGACGATGACGCGGGCCGCCTACGCCGCATCCTCAAGGAGGCCCTCGCCGAGCAGCGAGTCGCGAGGCGCAAGCAGCTCATCCTCAACGACCTCACGGGCCATCACAACATCCCGATCGACACCATCATGTACGCGACGGTCAGGAAGCACCTCTGCCTCGTGTGCATCGAGGGCGGCCAGGAGATCGAGTTCGTGAGCACGCTCGAGAAGGTCGAGGCGAAGCTTGCCCCCTATGGATTCATCAGATGTCACCGAAGCTATGTCGTGAACGTCGCGATGGTGACGAAGTGCCGCTTCGGGGAGCTCACATTGGTCGACGGCGCGAAGGTGCCCGTGGGGAGGAGCTACTACGAGAGCGTCAGGGATGCCGTCGACATCCTCAGAAGCCAAGTGAACAAGGACAGCGCCTGGGTCTACGACAGCGTGGCGAAGCAGGGCCTCAGGTAGCCTCCCCTCATGAGACGCCTCCTCTCACAGAGGTCGTTCGGCAGGCTCCTCTCGGGGAGTCTCGTGGTGGTGCTCCTCTCGGCCCTCGCCGTCCCCGTGCTGCCGGCGCGCCTTGCATGGGCCGCCGGAGGGCCCGACGAGCCGTGCCCCTCCGGCGGCTCGCACGTCTTCCAGGTAACCATCACGCGGCAGGCGACCGATGACGTGGACGGCGTGATGACCTACGTGTGCAAGAAGTGCGGCTACGCGTTCACCATGCCGATTCCGCACACGGGGCACGACTGGGGCCCGTGGATCGTCGACGTCGAGCCCACGTGCACGACGAGGGGCAGCGAGCATCGCGAGTGCCATCGCTACCCGAGCCAGACCCACTACGAGTACCAGGAGCTTCCGGCTCTTTCGGCGACTGGTGAGCATACCTGGGGCGATTGGGTGACGGTGACGGCGCCTACCGCCACGAGCGAGGGGCTGAGGCGCAGGGCCTGCTCCGTCTGCGGGGCGACCGAGAGCGAGCCTGTCCCTGCCGTCGCGGCGGAACCCGAGTCGCCTGCGAGCGCCGGGGGCGCGGATGCCGAGACGGCGTCCCCAGACGACGATGCCGCCGCGAGCGTGGCTCCTCGGACGGCCACGGCGCCGACGGGGCAGGACCAAGGAGAGGCCGACGACGCGTCTCCCCCGGACGAGGGGCAGCAGATGCTCGGGCCGTTCGTGCTCTCCTTCGAGCCCAACGCCACCGACGCCGTCGCGCTTGCGGGAGACGGAATCGCGATCGGCGTGTCAGCGGCCATCCTCGCCCCCATGCTCCCGGCTCTCTGGTGGGCGCGGCGGCGCAAGAGGGAGGCCCTCGAGCGCTATCTCGAGCGCGCCGCCGCCGAGCCGCGTGGCGTGACGACGATCGACGAGAGCAGGGCGGAGAAATGACGACACTCAACCTCATAAGCTTCCTGGCGCTCGCGGCCGTCGTGGCGGCGGGGGCGATCGCCGTGCACGCGACCCGCCGGGAGATGGATGGGTATGACGGGCTGGGCGACGTCGTGGATGGCGACGACGAGCTTGCCACCGCGGACGTCTCCCTTGGCGACGTGCCGGAAGAGGCCCCTGCTGAGGATGCCCCGACGGAGGCCGAAGACGAGGCGGGTGCCCAGGCGAACCTCGTGGGGAAGGAGGCGCACGGCATCTTCCGCGACGCGCTCCCCTCGGGTGACGAGGGCCTGTAGCCGCCGGGGGCGGCACGAGCGAGGCGGCTCCCAGGGAGCGGGCTCTCCCGACGCGCCGTTCGCTGCGGACATCCTTGACCTGAACCTCGCTTCAGGGGGGATACTGTTCCCGACTCGCCATCACGTCTCGCCGGAGGTATCCATGACCAGCGCATCCGCCCCCTCGAAGGTCTACTTCACCAGCTTCCGCACGCACGCGCGCGTGAGCACGCTCGACAAGCTCGACAGGCTCTGTCGCAAGGCGGGCATCGGGCAGATCGACTTCGACAACAAGTTCGTGGCCATCAAGCTGCACCTGGGCGAGCCGGGCGGCGTGGCCTACCTTCGGCCCAACTACGTCAAGGTCGTCGTCGACCTCGTGCGCGAGCTGGGCGGCAAGCCCTTCCTCACCGACTGCAACACCCTCTACGTGGGCGGGCGCAAGAACGCGCTCGACCATCTCGACTCCGCCTACGCCAACGGCTTCAACCCGTTCTGCGTGGGCTGCCACACCATAATCGCCGACGGCCTCAAGGGCCTGGACGAGGTGGAGGTGCCGGTCGAGGGAGGCGAGTACGTGCACGCCGCCAAGATCGGCCGCGCCATCATGGACGCCGACGTGGTCATCTCGATGACCCACTTCAAGGGCCACGAGGCCACGGGCTTCGGCGGCACCATCAAGAACATCGGCATGGGCAGCGGCAGCCGCGCCGGCAAGATGGAGCAGCACTCCGCCGGCAAGCCCAGCGTGAGCCAGGCCAGGTGCATCGGATGCCGCCAGTGCGCCAAGATCTGCGCGCACGACGCGATCTCCTTCTCGGCCGACCCGGCGCGTGGCGGCAAGCACGTGGTCGCCTCGATCGACCACGACAGGTGCGTGGGCTGCGGCCGTTGCATCGGCGTCTGCAACCAGGACGCGATCGCGGCGGACTACGCCGCGGCCGTGGACGTCCTCAACTGCAAGATGGCCGAGTACACCAAGGCCGTCGTCGACGGGCGCCCGGCGTTCCACGTGTCGCTCGTCATGGACGTGAGCCCCAACTGCGACTGCCACGCCGAGAACGACACCCCCATCGTGCCGGACATCGGCATGTTCGCGAGCTTCGACCCCGTCGCCCTCGACCAGGCCTGCGCCGATGCCGTGAACGCGGCGCCGACGCTGGGAGACACGGTCCTCTCTGAGCAGGAGGAGGCCCTTCCCGACGACCCCGAGATGGCCGACCACTTCCACATGGTCCATCCCGACACCCGCTGGGAGAGCTGCCTCGACCATGCCGAGAGGCTCGGCCTAGGCACGCGTGCCTACGAGATAGTCGAGGTGCGCTAGCTGGCTGATAATTGCCAGGACGTCGCCCGCGCGACGTCTGGAGTCCCCCGCCCGGGCCGTGTGGCGCGGTCCCACGAATGCCCTCGTTGACCATGGCGGTGACGCCGGCGGGCTCATCGCATGAGGACGAGGCCCGCGACCTGATATAGTTGAGCAAGTCGCTCGAGGAGGTCAGGCACGTCCAGATGGACATAGCGCTCAGCATCGTCATCACATTGCTGTTGGCAGCGTTCAGCGGCGTCTTCTCCATGTCGGAGATGGCCTTGGTCAATGCCCGCCGCGCCATCCTCGAGCCCGAGGCCGAGGAGGGGGACAGGAAGGCCCAGGCCGCCCTCGACCTCTCCGCCAACACGTCCCAGTTCCTCGCCGCCATCCAGGTCGCCATAACGCTCGTGGGGTTCTTCGCCTCCGCCATCGCCTCGATGAACCTCTCGGATCCGTTCTCCGCCTGGATGGTGGGCCTCGGTGTGCCGGGGGCCCACGTGCTCGCTCCCATCGTCATCACGCTCGTCGTGTCGTACGTCTCGATCGTGGTGGGCGAGCTCGTCCCCAAGCGCATCGGGCTGGCGGACGCGGAGAACGTCGCGAAGAGGATGGCCGGGTTCATCCGCGGCTTCGTGAAGGTCGCTAAGCCGCTGGTATGGCTCACCTCGGCATCCGCCTCCGGCATCTGCAGGCTGCTCCACGTTCGCGAGGACTCCGACCGCCAGAACGTCTCCGAAGAGGAGATCAAGTACATGGTCACCGACGCCGACGAGCTCTCCGACGAGGAGAAGTCGATGATCCACGACGTCATCGACCTCGGCGACACGAGCGCCCGCGAGGTCATGATCCCGCGCGTGGACATGACGGCCGTGGAGGACACGGAGACCATGGCCAGCGTGCTCGACCTCATGCGGCGCACGGGCTACTCGCGCATCCCGGTGTTCCACGAGGACGTGGACCGCATCGTTGGCGTCGCCCACATCAAGGACCTCATCGGCCCCATCATCGACGACGGCGAGGCGAGGATGCCGGTCACTCGGCACCTCAGGACGCCGGACTTCGTCCCCGACACGAAGGACATCATCCCGCTGCTCTCCGAGATGCAGTCGAGCCACGACCAGATGGTCATCGTGGTCGACGAGTACGGGGGCACCGCGGGCATCATCACGATCGAGGACATCGTCGAGGAGGTCGTGGGCGAGATCGAGGACGAGTTCGACCCCGATAACAAATACCTCACGCAGCTCTCCGAACGCGAGTGGCTCGTGGACGGGCGCTTCCCCATCGACGACTCGATCGAGCTCGGGTGGCCCATCGCCGACTCCGACGAGTACGAGACGGTCGCCGGGTTCCTGCTCGACATCGCCGACTCCCTTCCCTCGCCGGGAGACGTCTTCAACGTCGAGGGCTACATCTTCCGCGTCCAGTCGATGCGCGGCCGCAGGATATCCCTCCTGCGCGTCACGGCACCCGAGAGGGTCGAGCCCGAGCCCGAGGCCGACGGCGAGCGCGAGGATGCCAAGAGGGACGCCGGCGAGGACGAGTAGGCCTGCGCGCCCGCTTGCGGGTGCGCCTGACCGAGAGGCCCGGGAATCTGCCCGAGGCCGCGCAGGACGGCATGATTTCGAAAGGTTTCTTAATAAATTCCGTCGTCTGGCTGGGTACCTTTTCGGTATCGCAGGTGACGACGAGAGGAGCACGGATGGATTTCGACGAGTTCGCGAAGGGCCTCACCGAGGAGCAGGCCAAGGGCCTCGAGGGATGCAAGAGCACGGAGGACGTCATCTCCTTCTGCAAGGAGAACAAGCTCGCGGTTCCCGACGAGCTGATGGACGGCATCGCGGGAGGCGCGGGATTTCCGTGCAGCGAAGACAGCATGTTCAACGAGAAGTACATGACCAACGGGCACTTGGACTTCGGCAAGTGGCTCGACCGCAAACGGAAGCCCGGTCAGCCGCACGCCAACTAGCCCTCTCGGCCGCCGAGAGAACGGGGCACCCGAAGTGGGCCGGACGCGAGTCGTCCGGCCCGCTTCGCATGGGCTTGCGTCTATAATCGTTCGCATGGGCGGCTCGCGCCCTCAGGGCGTCCGTCGCAACGTTCGCATGTCGACCCGATAGGGGGCACGGCTTTCCCATGGCTCAGCTCATCGACATCAGAAAGATCACGGTCGGACCGCAGAACCTCACGGCTCGCATCCGCGTGGCCGACGGGGCCCCTCTCATGACCGACGAGGACCTCATCGGCACGACCCACGTCTACAACCTCATGCCAGACATCGTCGACCACGCCTGCCTGGGCGATGCCGGCCCCACCTTCCGCGACGCCATGCCGTCCACGGAGCTGGCGCACCTGCTCGAGCACGTGGCCGTCGAGCTGCTCGCCCGCACGGGGGAGATCGGCGACATCACCTGCGGCCGCACCGAGCGCGTCCCGCACGAGCAGCGCTCGTTCGACGTGACGCTCTCGTGCCCGGATGACGTCCTCGCGGTGGGGGCGCTCTCGAGCGCGGCCTGGATCATCCAGTGGGCCTACACGGGCGGCGGCGAGCCCAAGCCGGACCTCAGGGCGATCGTCGAGGGCATCAAGGGCCTCGCCGATGGCGCCCCGATCGAGACCGGGCAGGCGGAGGCCTCCGAGCGGCATCCCGCCGAGCAACCCGAGCCGGAACCGGAGCCCGAGCCGGAGCCCGAACCCGAGCCCGAGCCGGAGCCCGAGCCGGAGCCCGAGCCGGAACCCGAGCCCGAGCCGGAACCCGAGCCCGAACCAGGCCTCAAGGGCCCGGGTGGCGCGCCCACGCTCGCCGACGAGGACTACCTTTCCGAGTAGTCGCTCCGCACGACGTCTCGTTGGGTATATTCTCTAGCACGTCTCGCACGTCAGGCAGCCAGCGCATGCAACGGCATGCGAAGAAGGAGGACAGGACATGAGTGAGAACAACAGCGCACTTGGCTTCGTGCTCGGCAGCGTCATCGGGGCTGCGGTTGGTGCCGTGGCCGGCATGATGCTCGCCCCCCGCTCTGGCGCCGAGAACCGCGCCGTCGCGGCCGATGCCATGAACGACGCCTGGGATTCCGCCGTCGATGCCTACGAGCACGGCGCGGCGACGTTCGGCAGCAAGGTCGAGAGCATCCGCCCCTCCTTCGACGCCAAGAGCGACGAGCTCCGCTCGAAGGTCGACCTCGCCCGTGAGCGCATGGACCAGATTCGCGACTCGCTCTCCGACACGGTAAGCACCACGTCCGCCACCATGCAGGACACCATCGACAGCGTGTCCAGCCGCGTGAACGACGCCATGGACCAGCTCAACGTCAATGCCTCGAAGCCCGCCTCCTCCGTCAAGGTCGACGTCGTCGACGCCGCCGAGGAGGCCGAGGAAGCCGAGAAGGCCGAGAAGGCCGCCGAGGACGTCGCGGAGAAGACCGAGTAGTCCGGAAGCCTGCCGCGGGAACCAACGCAACAGCCAGGGCGGCCCTTGAGGCCGCCCTTCGCATGCGGGGAGGAGAACATGCTCACCACAGGGGAGATGCAGGGGAAGAGGGTCCTCCTGCCCCAGAAGGACGGCCGCAAGGGACCCAGGCCGCCCAAGCGCCTGGGCAAGGTGCATGCCGCCGTCTTCTCCCCCAACGGAAGGCGCGTGGTGGGCTTCATGGTCAAGCGGCCCGACATCGCCGGCATGGTCAAGCGCGACGACATCTTCCTCGCGCTCGACTCGTTCGAGCTCACCGACGAGGGCGCGCTCTGCACGGCCGGCGACGCCTCCTTCGACGACGCGGCGCGCGAGAGGCTCGGGCTCGACTGGGACGCCTGCATCATCTGGGTGGGCATGGACGTGGTGACCACCCAGGGCAAGGAGCTGGGGTACGTGGGCGACGCCTCCTTCACCCCCTCGACCGGCGTGGTGAGGCACTACGACGTGGGCGACGGCGGGGTCTCGGCCGCGTTCGTCGGACAGGTGAGGATTCCGCCCAAGATGCTCGTGGGGTATAGTGACGGCCGCATGGTGGTCAAGCCCGAGGCCGCCGACCTGCTCCCCTCCGGGGGCATCGCGGCCAAGGCGGGGGAGGGCTACGCGAAGGCTCGCATCGAGGGGGGCAAGGCCGGCCGGAAGGCGGCCGAGGCCACGGGCGAGGCGGTCGACAAGGGCAGCTTCGAGCTGGGCCGCATGCTTGGCAAGGCCAAGCGCAGGATTGCCGAGGCCCGGGTAGACGACGAGCCCGCGCCCCCGAGGGAGCTCGAGGACGCCAAGGTGAGGAAGGTGGGCGGCCCCGCCGGCGACCTGCCGGAGGCCTCCGAGGGCGAGATGAAGACATTTGTTCCGAGGACGGTGGCAAAACCGTCGTCGAGCGGCGATAATGGTGCACGTACCGGCAAGGCCCGCGAAACGAAGATCAAAGGAGACAAGGGCGCCTCGCCATCCAAGGGCTCGGCGAAGGCCAAGGCACGGAGTGCCAGGAAGCCGGCGCCAAGCACCTCCGAGGCGATCGCGAGAGACCTCGGGAAGAGGCTCGGCGCCTCGAGGGGCATGTTCTCGGACTTCAAGAGGGAGTTCGACGAGAACAGCAAGTGACAGGGATGCGCACCATCCCGGAACGGCAGAATCATGCAGAACGACAACCCATACTTCTCCCCGTCCGACCAGGACGTGTTCGGGAGGACCCCCAACCAGCGCGCGGCATCCCGCCAGCAGCGGAGCCGTCAGGCCCAGCCGGCCGGGCAGCGCAGCCGCTCCGCCCGGCAGCGCCCGCACCAGCGTGCCACCTCCGGCCCCTCGCAGGGCCATGCCCGCGCCGCCCAGGCGACCGGCAACGGCTTCGTTGCCTCGCGGGGCGTCCAGCGCACCCACGCGGGCACGGGCTACAGGCCGGCCTCGGCGCCGCGCCGCCGGCAGCCCTCGATGGTCCCGCAGGGGAGGAGCAGCAACGACAGGAGCAAGGGGATGCTCGTCCTGGTCGCCGTGATCGCGGTCGCGGCGGTCGTGGGGATATTCGCCTGGACCAACCGCTCGGTCGAGATCACGCTCAACGGCGCCCGCACCAGCCTCAAGGTGGGGACGGGGCTCGAGCAGGTGATCGGCGAGAAGAAGGTCTCGTGCAAGGCGGGCAACTTCGTCTCGGTCTCCGGCAGCGTCATCGACCAGGGCGGCGGCACGGCCTACACCGCGACGGTCGACGGTCGGGAGCTCTCCTCCGACGACGCGGGCAGGTTCCGCGTGGGCGGGGGCGAGAGCATCGACATCTCCGACGGCGCGGACGTCACGGAGGACTATTCCTCCACGACCACGGAGACCCAGCCCAAGCTCGAGATGGACGGCTCCTACGGCGCCATCGCCTACGTGTCGCAGTGGGGCGAGGCCGGGCAGGACGAGGTCCGCACGGGCAACGTCTCCGGCCAGACCGCGACGGTGAACGTCAGGCCGGTGAAGAACTGCATCATCAAGCTGCATAACGTCACGCCCACGAACGGCCAGAAGGTGGTCGCGCTCACGTTCGACGACGGCCCGAGCGCCTATACCGAGAAGTACCTCTCGATCCTCAAGGAGCACGGCGCGGTCGCGACGTTCTTCAACCTCGGGCAGAGCGTGGACGAGTATCCCGACCAGGCCAAGGCCATAGTGGATGCCGGCTGCCAGCTGTGCAGCCACACCTATTCCCACGACGACCTGCCCAAGGACAGCGCCGACAAGGTCTACTCGGAGGTCACGGGCGCCTTCTCCTCCATCACGAAGGCGACGGGCATCACCACCACGGCGATCCGTCCGCCCTATGGCGACTTCAAGCAGTCCACCTGGCTCTCCACGAAGGGCGCGATGACCGTCTCCGTGCTGTGGAACATGGACTCCGAGGACTGGCGCATGCCCGGCGCGGACAAGATCGTCTCGAACGCGACGAGCGGCATCCAGAACGGCTACATCATCCTCATGCACGACGGCGGCGGCAAGCGCGACCAGGACGTCGAGGCGCTCCCCACCCTCATCGACACCCTCAAGGGCCAGGGATACACGTTCGTCACCATCAGCGACCTGATGAAGAGTGACGACACCATCCCGGAGGAGGTCGCCAGCTGCGACCAGACCATGCCCGACGGCGCCGTCTGGCCGACGGAGCTGGCCACGTAGAACGGGAGGAGACGAGCCACGGCGATTCGTCCCCACCACCTACAGACGCTACAATCGAGGGGTATCCGAGAGGGGGAGACGTGCCGAGCGAGCCGACCGACGTGTCACGGCGTCACATGGACCACGACAAGATCGAGGCGGGGGTTCGCCTCATGCTCGAGGGCATGGGCGAGGACCCGAGCCGCGAGGGGCTCCTGAAGACGCCGGCGCGCGTGGCCCGCGCCCTCGAGGAATGCTGCGCCGGCCTGTACGAGGACCCGGCTCCCCTGTTCGAGACCAGCTTCGATGCCGACTGCCACGACATGGTCATCGTGCGCGACATCCCGTTCTACTCGATGTGCGAGCACCACCTGCTGCCGTTCTTCGGGGTGGCGCACGTGGCTTACATCCCCGGACGAGACGGGCGCGTCTGCGGCATCTCCAAGCTCGCGCGCGTGGTCGACGTCTACGCGCGACGCCCGCAGCTCCAGGAGAGGCTCACCAACCAGGTGGCCTCGGCCATCGAGCGCCACCTCAGGCCCGAGGGCGTGCTCGTCGTCATGGAGGCGGAGCATCTCTGCATGACCATGCGCGGGGCCAAGAAGCCCGGCAGCCGCACCACCACCTCGGCCGTCCGCGGCGGCTTCGCCACGCGCCCCGCGACGCGCGCCGAGGCCATGTCGCTCATCTTCGACGGCACGAGATAGCAACCAGGACACGCAACGCATAACAAGAGGAGTCTGCAATGCTTCGAGAGGATCAAACGGTCTGGCAGTGCGGGACGCACGAGATCTCGCTCGCGCGCCCGCGCGTCATGGGCGTGCTCAACGTGACCCCCGATTCCTTCTCCGACGGCGGCAAGAACCTCGATCACAAGACGGCCGTGGAGCGGGGCCTGGACATGCTCGACCAGGGTGCCGACATCATCGACGTGGGAGGCGAGTCGACCCGTCCCGGCTTCGAGCCGGTCGACGTGGACGAGGAGGCCAAGCGCGTGGTGCCGGTCGTCCGCGACCTGGTGGCCGCCGGCGCGATCGTGTCGGTGGACACGCGCCATCCCGAGGTGGCCCGCATGTGCGTGCGGCTGGGTGCCTCCATCGTGAACGACGTCACCGCCTTCACCAACCCCGACATGGTCAACGTGGCGGCGGACACCCGCTGCGGCTGCGTCGTCATGCACGCCGGCGAGGTCCCCGGCCACGCCAACCGCAGGGTCGTCACCCTCGACTCCGCGCCCCGCGGCCCCCGCGGGGGGAGCGCCATCGGCAAGGACGACGTGACCGGCTCCGGCAGGGCCGGCGCCGGCGGGAGGGACGCCAAGGGCAAGGCCGACGAGCCGGTCGAGCTCACCCAGGCCGAGAAGGACGCGCTCGCGGCGGACGCCTCGGTGCCCAAGTCCGACGCCCTCGCCCAGACCATGAGCCGCGTGAGCCGCACCGCCGTCGCCCCGACGGTCCGCCTCGTGGGCGGCGGGAGGCGCTTCACCCTGCCCGAATCGGCTCCCATCATGCGCCAGCTGATGGGCTTCCTGGGCGACCAGGCTCGCACCCTCATGCGCGCGGGCGTCGCCCACGACCGCATCTGCATCGACCCAGGCGCCGGCTTCGGCAAGTACGCCGACGAGGACGTCGTCATCCAGCGCGCCACCGCGAAGATGGTCTCGATGGGCTATCCCGTGATGTGCGCCGTCTCGCGCAAGCGCTTCGTGGGTGCCGTCTCCGGCGTGACCGACCCCGTCGCCCGCGACGCCGCCACGCTCGGCGTGGTCATCGCCGCGATCGAGGCGGGCGCGCGCGTCATGCGCGTCCACGACATCGCCACCACCGTCCAGGCCCTCGACTCCTATTGGGCCATGTCCCACCCAGACCCGCGCCGCGCGTTCGTGAGCATCGGCTCGAACGTGGGCGACCGCCTGAGCTACCTGTCGAGGGCCCGCGCCCTCATCGACGCGATACCGCTCACCTGCGTGGTCGCCACCAGCCATGCCTACGAGACCGATCCCGCCTACGGCATAGCGACCCCCGTGGCCAACTGCGTGGTCGAGATAAAGACGGAGCTCGCGCCCCTGGTCCTGCTCGACGCGCTGCTCGACGTGGAGAACCAGCTGGGACGCAAGCGCTTCAAGGGGCAGGAGGGCCATGGCCCGCGCACCTGCGACTGCGACCTCATGTGGATGGAGGGCGAGACCCATGCGGGCCGCAAGCTCGTGCTGCCGCATCCCGGCCTCGGCGAGCGCGACTACGTGATCGTTCCCATGGAGGACCTCATGCACGACCCCGTGCGCTTTCTCACGCATGCCGGCGTGGCCGTGGCCGAGCAGCCCGACCGCGTCGGCCGCGTGCGCAAGGAGCTGGGCGAGATCGATGCCTAGCGAGCCGAGCGCGCCCCTGCCGCCGATCCGCCTCGTGCGCCAGACCGGCTCGACGAACGACGACGTCGCCGAGATGGGCCGCTCGGGGGCCCCTCACGGCTCGGCCGTCGCCGCCCGCGCGCAGACGGCGGGCCGCGGCAGGAGGGGGCACGTCTGGGAGTCTCCCGAGGGCGGCCTCTACCTCTCCGTCCTGCTCCGCCCCGAGGTCCCCATGCAGCAGCTCATGGGCATCGCCGCCGTGGGTGCCATGGGGGCGCTCGACGCGCTTCGGTCCCTCGGCGCGGAGCGCGTCGCGCTCAAGTGGCCCAACGACGTCGTGGCTGGCCCGGAGCCAGGGGCGGGCAAGGTCGCGGGGGTTCTCGCCGAGGCGGGCTATGGCGACGGCGGGACGTTCGCCGTCTTCGGCATAGGCGTGAACCTCTCGCGCGGCGGCATCGGCGACCTGGCCGGATGCGGGACCGCGCGGCCCCTCGAGCCGGCATGCCTGGAAGACGCGATGCGCGGCGGCACGGCGGCGCCCGGCCTCGAGGACCTTGCCGAGGCGATTCGCGACGCGGTCGTCGAGCGCTGCGACGGGTGGTCGGCAGAGGTCCGTGCCGGCCATGCGGCCGCGGGTCCCCTCGCGCCCATCCTCTCCGAGTACTTCGACCGCATGCCCCTCCTGGGGCGGCAGGTGATGGCGGTGCTCCCCGACGGGCGCGTGGCCTGCCGGGGCGTGTTCGCCGGCGTAGACGTGTGGGGCCGGGCGACCGTCCACCTGGCGGACGGCTCCGACGTCGAGTTCGCCTCCGAGCAGGCCTCTCTCCGCGAGCTGCAGGGGCCCGCCTAGGCCCCGTGGCGCGCCGCGCGCTTCACCGCGCGGTGGTACCAGATCTCGCGGATGCCCCTGATGGTGAGGTCCGGGTCGAGGTGGTCGAACAGGTCGGTCGCCTCCGCGACCACCGGGGCGTAGCCGCCCGTGCCGATGACGGGCGCGCCCTCGATTCCCAGCTCGGCCTTGATGCGCCGGACCAACCCCTCCGCCTGGCCGGCGGCGCCGATGACGAGCCCCGACTGCAGGGCGGTCTCGGTGTCGGTCCCCAGGGCGCGGGCGGGGGCGACGATCTCGACGCTGGAGAGCTTCGCCGCGCGCGCGAACAGGGCCTGGGCCGAGAGGAGCAGCCCCGGCGAGATGGCGCCGCCGCAGTAGGCCCCCTGTGCGTTGACGACGTCGATGTTGGTCGCGGTGCCGAAGTCGACCACGATCGCGGGGGCACCGTAGGTGATCTTGGCGGCCAGGGCATTGGCCACGCGGTCGGCCCCGACGCCATGCTTGTTGGGGGCGATGACCTCGATGCCGCAGTCGCGCGCCGCGTCGATCACCAGCGGCTCCTCGTCGAGCAGTATGCGAAGGATGCGGCGCCAGCCCTCGGTGAGGATGGGCACGACGCTCGCCACGGAGGCGTGCTCGAGCTGGCCGATGTCGAGTCCGAACATCTGGAAGTAGCCGTAGAGCCGCTCGTGGAGCTCGTCGGCCGTGTCGGTGTGGTCGGTCGCCATGCGCCACTGCCGGTCGAGCGTGCCGTTCTCGGAGAAGAGCCCGAGCGTGGTCTGCGTGTTGCCGACGTCGATGGAGAGGAACATGCTGCCTCCTGGCCCGTGTCCGCGCGGCCCTCCGCGCGCCTGAGGAGACTGTAGCGCAAGTGCGGAGGCGAGTTGCCGAGCCCATGCCGAACCGTGGGGATTCCCTGGTCGCCTTTGCCGGGAAGCCGCCCTGTGGTACCATGCAAAAGCTTGTTCGCCCTGGTCGGAAACCAGGGCATACCATCAAGTCCTGGTCGGAAACCAGGACGCCACGTTAGAGGAGTCCTCATGAAGCAAGGCATCCACCCCAAGTACAGGGAATGCAAGGTGCGCTGCACCTGCGGAAACACGTTCACCACGCGTGCCACCGTCCCAGAGATCCAGGTCGACCTCTGCGACAAGTGCCACCCGTTCTACACCGGCCAGCAGAAGCTCGTCGACACCGGCGGCCGCGTCCAGCGCTTCTCCAACAAGTTCGGCGGAGCGGCCCAGGCCCAGCTCGAGAAGGCCGCCGCTGCCAAGGCCGAGCGCGAGAAGAAGGCTGCCGCCGCTGCCGCCGCCAAGAAGGCCGCTGCCGAGGCGAAGGCCGCCGAGAAGGCCAAGCGCGCCGCCGAGTTCGAGAAGAAGGCTGCCGCCGAGGCCGCCAAGAAGGCCAAGCAGGAGGCCGCCGCTGCCGCCGAGGCCGAGAAGGCCGCGACCGAGGCCGCTCCCGCAGCTGCCGAGCCCGCGGCCGAGGCCACCGCTCCCGCCGAGGAGCCCAAGGCCGAGTAGCGCCTGTGGCCTGCGAAAGAGAGTCTCAAGAAGGGGGCCGGGTGGATTTTTCCACCCGGCCCCCTCGCATGGAAGCGAATGACGTCGGCTAGACCAGCTTGAACCCGGATTCCGCCGCAGGCTCCGCGGGGGGCTCGGCATCCTGGCGCGCGGCGGCGAACTGCTCGAGCGCCTCGTACTGCGCAATGCGGGCCTTGGCCTCCTCCGCGGTCTCGTGGTGGTAGCTGCAGCTGGCCTCTGCGGTCACGACCTGCGCGGCCTTGTTGCGGACGGCCGCCTGGCGCAGCTGCTCGATCTGGCCGTGCGCGCGGGCGTCGTCGATGAGCTGCGCGGCGTCCTTGGGAGGGAGGCGCAGCAGGCCGGGGATCTCGGTGTCGTCGATGGAGAGCTTCTTCTCCTGGGCGTAGGCGTCGAGGGCCGCGGACTGCTCGGCAGCGGTCTTGGCCTCCTGGTCGAACATGTGCTCGAGCGACGCGGGCGAGGCGCCCGAGCTCGAGAGGAACGTCTCGCGCGTGAGGCCCTCCTCGGCAAGCTCCATCTCGAACTGCTGGCGGACCCCCTCGCGGTAGCGTGCGACCTCGTCGGCGGGAACGGCCTGGACCAGGCGCTTCGCGAGCTCCTCGGCGGCCTTGGCCGGCTTCGAGGAGTCGACGAGCTGCTGGTTCATCTGCGCGAGCTGGGAGCGCACCGCATCCCTCACCTGCGCGAGCGACTCCGCCCCGTCGAGGTTCGCCTTGATCCACTCGTCGGTCATCTGCTCGGGGGTGACGCCCCGCTCGGCCGCGATGGACCGGACCGCCATGTCGACGTCGGCATCGGTGACCAGCGGCACCTCGACCTCGATGGAGACGGGCTCGTAGCTGGTGAGCGTGTAGTAGTAGCGGTCGCCGAGCGCGAGGGGCGCGGGCTTCTGGATGTCGATGGCCATGAGGCTCCTTCTTGGTGACGGTGCGTGGGACGTGTCGGTAATGTGGCCCATTCTAACGCGGTTGAGGTCTGGCGAGGTCGCCACGGGCTGGTCGACACAAGGGCCACGTCCGTTCGAGTATCATCTCGGGTGGACTTCACGCCACCCGAGAGGAACCTCATGCCAGACACCAGCACCGCCATCACGACCGACGTCGTCATCGTAGGTGCCGGGCCCGCCGGCATCTTCTGCGCCCTGGGACTCTCGGCAGGGGCGACGGCCGGCACATCACGATGGTAGAGAAGGGGCTGCCCGTCGAGAGGCGACGTTGTCCCAAGGGGCGCACCGGCTACTGCATGGCCTGCGAGCCGTGCCGCATCACCACGGGGCTTCTCGGGCGCCGGTGCCTTCTCGGACGGCAAGCTCTCGCTCTCGCACGAGGTGGGCGGCGACCTGCCCGAGCTCATCGGCGTGGACCTGGCACAGGCCACCATCGATCGCGTCGACAAGATGTACCTGGACTTCGGCGCCGACGACAAGGTCGAGGGCGTGGGCAACCGCGACGCCGTCGCCGACATCCGCCGCCGTGCCATCAAGGCCGGCCTCAAGCTGGTCGACTGTCCCATTCGCCACCTGGGCACCGAGAAGGCCCAGGAGATCTACCTCGCGATCGAGCGGCACCTGCTCGACGCCGGCGTCGAGATCCTCTTCGAGCACGAGGTCAAGGAGGTGCTGATCGAGGACAGGCGCTGCTCCGGGGTCGTGGTGGCGGGGCGCGACGGCGAGGTCGTCGTCCATGCCGCCGAGACCGTCGTGGCGACGGGCCGTCGCGGGGCCGACTGGTTCGACCGCATGTGCGACGAGCACGGCATCGACCACGAGCCCGGCCCCGTCGACCTGGGCGTTCGCGTCGAGGTACGCAACGAGGTCATGGAAACCGTGAACAACGTGCTCTACGAGAGCAAGCTCATCGGATACCCTAATCCCTACAAGAACAAGGTGCGCACGTTCTGCCAGAACCCCGGCGGCTTCGTGAGCCAGGAGAACTACGACGGCGGGCTTGCCGTGGTGAACGGCCACAGCTACAAGGACAGGAAGAGCCCCAACACCAACCTCGCCGTGCTCTGCTCGCTCAACTTCAAGGAGCCGTTCTCACAGCCGATTCTCTATGCGCAGCGCGTGGGCGAGCTCATGAACATGCTGGGCGCGGGACACATCCTGGTGCAGCGCTTCGGCGACCTGCGCGACGGGAAGCGCACCTGGCCCAAGGAGCTCGACCGCTCCAACGTTCGGCCCACGCTTCCGGATGCCGCGGCCGGCGACATCTCTGCCGCGATGCCCTACCGTGCCATGACGGAGATCGTCAACTTCATGGTTGCCGTGGACGAGGTCGTGCCGGGATTCGCCTCGGAGGAGACCCTGCTCTATGCCCCCGAGCTCAAGTTCTACTCCAACCGCGTGAAGATGGACGAGACCCTCGAGACCAGCATCGCGCACCTCCACTGCCTGGGCGACTCGAGCGGCTGGACGCGCGGCCTCATGATGTCGAGCGTCATGGGCCTGCTCATGGGGGAGAGGCTTGCGGGGGAGTAGCCCGATGCCGGCCTCGGGAGTCGGGCTTGTCAGGGGGTGTGGCGGGAAAAGTGGGGTTTGCGGTTCCGCGCGAGTTCGTCGTGGCAGAAAAAGTAGAGAATGCGGTCGTGTAAATCGGGCCGCGCCCGTCGATGGCGGGTTTTTGGAACCGCAATGTCGACTTTTCCTGCCATGGCATCGTCCCGCGGAACCGCAAACCCTACTTTTTCTGCCAGGCGATTGCCGAAGGATGCGGCCGCGCTTCGCGACCGGACGGGCCGTAGCGCTGGCACCGATTGGTCGAGCGACTAGAAAGGCAGGTCACATGGCGAACGAGACCGAGGCAATACGTCCGCGCGGCATCGCCGAGGAGGGCGAGCTGTTCGCGACGCACATCGGTGGCTCGGCCGTGATCGAGGGCGTCATGATGCGCGGCAAGCTCAGCTGGGCGGTCGCGGTGCGCCAGCCCAACGGAACCATCTATGTCGAGGAGCATGACCTCGAGCATCCCGCAAATCCGTCGGCCGGCCTGCGCGACTGGCGTCGCTGGCCCGTCGTCCGGGGGTGCGTGTCGTTCGTCGAGTCGATGGCGCTCTCGTTCCGCGCGATGGGCGTGGCGTCCGAGCACGCCTACGAGCCCGACGACGAGCCTCTCGGGCAGGACGCGGCCGACGGGCTTGCCCCATGGATGGCCGGCTCGGTCGTCTTGGGGACGGCGATCGGCCTCGCGCTGTTCGTCGTGGCTCCGGCCGCGCTCACAAATCTCGTCCTGGGGGACTACTCGTCCAAGGGGGCCCTGCTGTGGAACCTCGTCGACGCCGGCTGGCGCGTGGCCATCTTCATCGGCTACATCGTCGCCCTGCGCCTCATGCCGGACATGCTGCGGGTCTTTCGCTACCACGGGGCCGAGCACGAGACCATCCACTGCTACGAGCACGGCGAGCCGCTCACGCCCGAGAACGCCGCGCGCTACTCATGCCTCCACGTGCGATGCGGCACCGCGTTCGTGATCATGGTCATGATCGTCGCGATCGTCGTGAACACGCTGATTCCGGTCGACGCCCTCGTCGCCGCCTGGGGAATCACGACCGGCATCGGCAGGTTCCTCGTGGTGGTGCTCTCCCGCGTCGTCATGATTCCGCTGGTGGCTGGCCTCGCCTATGAGGTAACGGTCAGGTGGGCGGGGTCGCATCCGGAGAATCCCCTGGTGCGCGTGCTGCTCGCGCCGGGCCTCGCGATGCAGCACCTGACGACGGCACCGCCGGACGCGGGACAGCTGGAATGCGCGATACGCGCCCTCGAGCTGGTCGATGCCCGCGAGCGTCGCGAGGCCGCGGGATAGCGCCTCGCCTCCCCGCGCCTTCAGCTCGCCTAAAGCATGGTGTCCCCTTCGCGAAGGGCCTCGCCCTCCGCCACTCCTTCAGACTGCCTTCGGCTGGCGCGGCTAAATTCGTCTCACCTACTGAAGGAGGCCATCATGACACGAACGTCCCACGCCCCATCCGCAGAGGTCGAGTTCGTTCTCCCCGTCTACAACGAGCAGGCCGCGCTGCCGCTTGCCGTGCGAGTCCTCTCCCATTACCTTTCCGAGCACGCCACCTACTCGTGGTTCGTCACCATCGCCGACAACGGCAGCACCGACTCCACGCTCGACGTCGCGCGCGGCCTCGTCGCCGAGAATCCCGGCCGCGTGCGGGCGGTTCACCTCGACGAGAAGGGCCGCGGCCGCGCGCTCAAGCGCGTGTGGGAGAGCTCGTCCGCGACGGTCGTCGCCTATATGGACGTCGACCTCTCGACGGGGCTCGACTCGGTCAACGCCCTCGTCGACCCCCTGCTCAACGGGGAGGCGGACGTCTCGATCGGCAGCCGCCTCATGCGCCGGTCCCACGTGACGCGATGCCTCAAGCGCGAGGTCATATCGCGCTGCTACAACTTCCTGCTCCGCCATGCCTTCCACTACGGCATCCACGACGCGCAGTGCGGCTTCAAGGCCATGACCACGCGGGTGGCCCGCGCGATGATGCCCGCCATCCAGAGCGACGAGTGGTTCTGGGACACCGAGATGCTCGTCCTCGCCTGGGCTGCCGGCCTCGACGTGGTGCAGGTCCCCGTGACGTGGGTGGAGGACCAGGCCACCTCGGTGAGCATCCCGCGCACCGTGCGCGAGGACCTCGACGGCATCGGCCGGATGAGGGGCGCCTTGGCGGAGGGCACCCTCCCGCTCGACCGCGTCGCCAGGTCCGGGCACTGCGCCCGCGACGTCGCGCTCGCGCAGCGCGACCCGCTCGCGCCCATCGACCCCTACGTGACCACCGCCCGCGCCCTCGACGAGGAGCGCCGACGCGCGGAGCTCGCGGCCGAGAGGGCGGCAAGCCGGCGGGCGGGCACCCCCGCGCCCGCCAGGGCCCATATTCCGAGCATGCGGTAGATGCCGCATCCAGCCCGTATCTTGTCATCGCATCCGTCCGTAAGGAGCAATGGGATGAAACACGCAAGGACGTCCGTCGGCCGCGTCCTTCCGAGGCGCACGCGGGCACAGTGGGTCGGACTCGCGGCGCTTCTCGTCGCGACCGTGCTCCTCTTCGTCGTCGGCCTCTCCGCCTCGGGCTATGCCAACCAGTTCTATGCCGCCGCCGCCCAGGCGGGCTCGACCAACTGGGAGGCCTTCCTGTGGGGCTCGTCCGACGCGGGCAACTCGATAACCGTGGACAAGCCCCCGGCGTCCCTCTGGGTGATGGCCCTCTCGGTGAGGGTGTTCGGCCTCTCGAGCTGGTCGATCCTGGTACCGCAGGCCATCATGGGCGTTCTTGCCGTCTACCTGGTCTACGCCACCGTGCGCCGCTCGTTCGGCGAGTGGTGCGGGCTCCTCGCCGGGGCGCTCCTGGCGACCACCCCCATCGCATGCCTGATGTTCCGCTTCGACAACCCGGACGCCCTGCTCGTCCTGCTCCTGTGCGCGGCGACCTACTGCCTGATGCGCGCGCTCGAGTACGACCCCGACAAGGCCGGCAACCGCGCCCGCACCAGGTGGATGGCGCTCGCGGGCGTGGCCATGGGGTTCGGCTTCCTCACCAAGCAGCTGCAGGCGTTCCTGATCCTGCCCGCGCTGGGCGTCACCTACCTCGTGGCGTCTCCTGCGGGATGGCGGCGTCGCTGGCTCGACGCGGCCGTCGCGCTGGGCGCTCTCGTGGCCTCGGCCGGCTGGTGGGTGCTCCTCACCGTGGTCGTGCCGGCGAGCGAGCGCCCCTACATCGGCGGCTCGCAGACCAACTCGTTCCTCGAGCTCACCTTCTCGTACAACGGCCTCGGGCGCATCAGCGGCACCATGACCGGCGCCGTCGTGCCTGGCAACGGCGGCGCGACCACCGGGCAGTCGGGAATGTGGGGCGCCACGGGCGTCACGCGGCTGTTCGACGGCATCTGGGGGACCCAGTGGAGCTGGATCGCGCCCCTCGCGTTCGTGGGCATCGTCGTCGTCATCGTGGCCGCCGGACGCGCCAAGAGGTGCGACCTGCGTCGCGCCAACGCCCTCATGTGGGGCGGGTGGCTGCTGGCGACCTGGGGCGTCTTCTCGTTCATGGGAGGCACGATCCACCAGTACTACACCGTGGCGCTCGCGCCTGCGGCCGCCGCGCTCGCGGCGATGTGCGTCAAGGTGCTCTGGGAGAGGCGCGAGCAGGCGTGGGCGCGCGTGCTCGCGCTGGCCCTCACCGCAGGCGAGACCGTCTGGGGCGTGACGCTCATGGAGCGCTCCGACTGGATGGTGCCCCTGAGGCTGGTGGCGTTCGGCCTGGGCGCCGCAGGCATCGTGCTGCAGGTCGTGTGCTGGGTGCGCTCGCGCAGGGGCGGGGCGTCGGCGGCGAGCGTGGCCGCGGGGGACGGGGCGCCCGCCGCCCCGCGGGTCGTCGTGCCCGAGGTCGAGACCACCCCGGCCGCGCCGCCCGAGGAGGGGGTCGGCCTGGCCAAGCCCGCCGGGAAGGCCGTGCGGGACGAGAGGCCCTCGCCCCTTGCGGCCGCGGCGCTCGCCCTCTCCCTCGCCTCGGCGTTGGCTGGCCCCGTGGCCTGGACGCTCTACACCGCGTCGACCGCCCATACCGGCTCGATCGTGACGGCCGGACCCTCCGTGTCGTCCTCGGGCGGAGGCCAGGGCGGCGGCATGGGCCAGGCCGGCGGCATGGGCGGCGACGGCGGAGGGTCCATGGAAGGCAGGCCCTCCGGCGGCGGGGGCGGCAACTCCGACTCCGCCCCCAGCGGCGAGGGCGAGATGCCCGGTGGCGAGGGCGGCAACTCCGCCCCCGGCGGCATGGGCGGGGAGATGCCGAGCGGCGACGGCTCCGCCTCCGGCGACGGCTCCGCCTCCGGCGACGGCGAAGGCTCGGGCTCCGCCCCGAGCGGCATGGGCGGCGGCTCCATGGAGGGCGGGCCCTCCGGCAGCGGCGGGGGCGGGTCGAGCCTGCTCGGCGGCGACACGAACGTCTCCGACGAGCTGGTCGCGGCGCTCTCCGCGGACAGCGGCTCCTACACCTGGGTCGCCGCGGCGAACGGCTCGCAGTCGGCGGCGGGGTACCAGCTCGCCACGCAGCTCGCGGTCATGCCGGTGGGCGGCTTCAACGGCTCCGATCCCTCGCCCACGCTCGACGAGTTCAAGGAGTACGTGGCCGAGGGCAGGATCCACTACTACATCTCCGGCGGGCAGGGCGGCGGCAAGGGCGGCTCTGGCACCGAGGCGGGCGGCAGGTCCAGCTCCGAGTCCAGCTCGGGGGAATCGAGCTCGAGCACCATGGGCGGGGGCATGACGCAGCTCGGCGGCTCCCAGGCGGCGAGTGACATCGAGTCCTGGGTCCAGGGCAACTTCCAGTCGACCACCGTCGGCGGCGTGACCCTCTACGACCTCACCAAGCCGGTGACGACCTTGTAGGGCATGCCGGTCGTGGCGATTCGCCAACCGGCTGCGGCCCCCAGGCATGTCGACGCGCCGGGCTTGCGGGCGTGATTCGTGAGAAACTCGTCGGGAGGCTCGTGACACGGAAGGGAGGCATGGCGATGGGGCCGATCGAGACGAGGGCGCGCGGCATCGCGGCACGGGCGCATGCGGGGCAGGTCGACAAGGCCGGCGCCGACTACCTGGGACATCCTGCCCACGTGGCGTCGCTCGTTGCGACGGACGAGGAGAGGGCCTGCGCCTGGCTGCACGACGTCGTGGAGGACACCCCGACCACCCTTGACGACCTGCGTCGCGCCGGGATTCCCGACGGCGTGGTCGCCGCGGTGGATGCCATGACGCATCGCCCCGGCGAGGGCTACCTGGCCGACTACGTGCCTCGCGTCTGCGAGGACGCCATCGCCCGCGAGGTGAAGCTCGCGGACCTCTCCCACAACATGGACCTCTCCCGCCTGCCGGAGGTCACGCCGCGCGACCTGGGACGGGTCGAGCGCTACCGCGCCGCGCGCAGGCTGCTGCTCGATGCCGGCGCCGGCGGTGACTTCCTGCTCGAGCGCGCGCACCATGCCTGCAGCCGCAACCGCGAGGCCGTGGGGCGCTCCGAGCGGTGCGCCTGCTTCGCCTGCGGCGAGGCATTCCCGGCGACGGCGGTGACGAGGTGGGCGGCCATGCCGAGGGATGCGGCCATCTGCCCTCGCTGCGGCGTCGACGCGGTGATCCCCGAGGCCGCTGGCTTCCCCCTCACGGGGGAGTTCCTCCATGCGATGGCGTCGTACTGGCTCTCTATTGCCTCTTGACATGAGAATCTACATATCAGGGCGAAACCACGAAGCTGCCCGAGGCATTGTCCCGTTCGAGGAACGCGGATGCATACCAGGGGAGATAGGTGATCTTCCCGTCCCTCTCCACGTTGCCGCCGCAGAAGACGACCGCCTCGTCGATTCCCCACTCGCCCACGCCGAGTACCTTGTCGAGCGACGCATGGGCGTGAAATTCCTTGCCGGACTTCGCCTCCACGGGAAGGACGCGGATACCGCGCTGTAGCAGGAAATCGACTTCTCCGAGGCCTTGCTTGTCGTAGTAGTAAAGCCCGAACCCATGAGCCGAGAACTCCTGGGCGAGAGCGTTCTCGAGGAAGCTACCCCAGTTGATCGACGGATCTCCTTGTACGAGGTCGAACTGGGCGGGGATGGAGGACGCGGCGCTGAGCAGGCCAACGTCGCAGAGGAAGAGCTTGAAGAGGTTGTGCTTCTTGTTTGCCTCGAGGGGGGTTTGCGGCGCGGTCGTGTTGTAGCAGGGGAGGGCGACCCCTGAGTCGGCAAGCCACATGAAATCGCTCGCATAGCGTTCCGATCTGGCCGACTTGCTGAGGTCGGACAGCTTGAAGCGCTTGTTCTTCGCGTCGAGCTCGGAGGGTAGCGCGTTGAATATCGCGCGTATATGCATCTTGTCGCTTGCGTACCTCGTGATGTCCTGGCGGTACAGGCCGAGAATGGCCTGTTGGTCCAGAAGGACTCGGGCAAGGTCATGGGTGTCGACGTAGCGCTGGACCGCCGCGGGCATGCCCCCCACTGCGAGGTATATGCGGAAGAGGCGAGTCAGGCGACCGTGGATGGCCTCGGGGATGGGCTGGCCAGCCTCGCATAGCCCCCTCACGCGATTCTCGATGCTTGCGTCGACTCCACGGGCAGAGAAGAACTCGCTGATGGTGAGGGGGTACATCCGCAGCGTGCGCTCGTATCCTACAGGCAAGGACGACACTTCTCGGTAGCTCACGCCGAGAAGCGAGCCCGACTCGATGTAGTCGAAGCGTCCGTCGTCCACGAGGAACTTGATGGCCGTGCGCGCTTGGGGACACTCTTGGACCTCATCGAGAAAGACGAGCGTGTTGCCTGGATAAAGTGGCTGCCCGCTGAAAGCCGTGAGATTTGCTATGAGGGTGTCGACGTCGAGATCCCCCTCGAAGATCGTCTTGGCGCTGGGAGTCTGTACGAAGTTGATCTCGAGGGTCGTCCGATAGTTGCCCTTCGCGAACTCCCTGATGGCAAACGTCTTCCCGACCTGCCGTGCGCCATCGATGAGAAGGGCCGTGTGGTTGGCATCGGCTTTCCACGCAGAGAAATACTGGTAGATCGTCCTTTCGAGCACTTGCGCTCCTTCTGAATGCGACGTTATATGAGTCTGATTCTATGTTATCTGCGACGTTTTAGCAATGCGAAGAGGCATAATCTGCGACGTAATACGAACAACTCAGTAGCTCGTGACCGTTCCGTCGTCCCCGTCGGTGCGGCGGTAGCTGAATCCCGTGACCAGGTTGTCCTCGTCGTAGGTGAGGTCCATCGCATAGATGCGGTTGGCCGTCTTGTCCCACGTGTCGTCCGAGGCGTCGGTGCGTTCGGCCACGTCGACGGCGACCGAGACCACGTTGCCCGCGGACTTCGTGACGGCGCAGGCCACGCTCTTCGCGAGGAAGCCCGGCGATCCCGCCCCGCCGGCCCGCTTCGTGCGGAAGTCCTCGTAGACCGAGCTGCCCGGCTTGCAGTAGACGAGGCACTTCGTGTTCCAGTCCCAGGTGGACGAGTAGTTCTGCGCATTGGTCGTGGCGGTGGTAGAGCTCGCGCTCGCGGTCGTCCAATAGCGCGTGGCGAACTCGATCGCGAGCGAGGTGCGGTCGCGCTCGGAGAGGTCGACCTCGTAGGCAGTGGTGCTGGGCGAGATGCCGCCCGAGCCGGCCTTCTGCTTCGAGCACCCGGCGAGGCCCACGAGCAGGGAGGCCGCGGCAACGACGGCGAGGGCGGCCGAGAGGGTCGCGCGGCGACGTGCTTTCTCCATGGCCCTCCCCCTGCGCTCGAATCCTTCGCCTGCGAGAAGTATAGCCGCGATGACGTGCCGCCGACCTGGGGACATGTGATGCTCTCGTCGCGCGTCCCCTCGCCTGAATCAAATACACCCCCGCGTGGTATCATTTCCAGGCTAAGACTACGAACGGCGACGGATGGGCGCGTACGCCTCGTCGCATTGAGGAGCACGCCATGCGTGACAAGCTGCAGAAGCTCATCGCTGCCTATGCGGAGCTCGAGAGAAAGCTCGCGGACCCGGCGGTCGTCTCCGACCAGACCGAGTACACCCGCCTGGCCAAGGAGCACTCCTCCCAGGCAGACCTGGTCGAGAAGGCCCGTGCCTACCTCGGCGCCCTCGACGATATCGACGCCGCCAAGGAGCTCCTCCACGAGGAGAGCGACCCGGAGGCCAAGTCGGCCCTCCAGGCCGACATCTCCGAGAACGAGGCCAAGCTGCCCTCCCTCGAGGAGGACATCAAGTTCATGCTCATCCCCGGCGACCCCAACGACGAGAAGGACACCATCGTCGAGATCCGCGCCGGCGTGGGCGGCGACGAGGCCGGCATCTTCGCCGGCGACCTCTACAAGATGTACCAGCACCTCTGCGAGCAGCGCGGCTGGAAGGTCGAGGTCCTCTCGTCCAGCCCGAGCGAGGCCGGCGGCTTCAAGACCATCGAGTTCAAGGTCACTGGGCGACAAGGTCTACTCGGTCATGAAGTACGAGAGCGGCGTCCACCGCGTGCAGCGCATCCCCAAGACCGAGAGCCAGGGCCGCATCCAGACCTCCACGGCCACCGTCGCGGTGCTGCCCGAGGCCGACGAGATCGACATCCAGATCGACCCCACCGAGCTGCGCATCGACACCTACTGCTCGTCGGGCCCCGGCGGCCAGGGCGTCAACACCACCTACTCGGCCGTGCGCATCACGCACCTGCCCACCAACACGGTGGTCCAGTCGCAGGACCAGCGCTCGCAGATCCAGAACCGCGAGGTCTGCATGCAGATGCTGCGCGCCCGCCTCTACGAGATGGAGCTCGAGCGCCAGCAGGCCGAGCTCGGGGCCGAGCGCCAGAGCCAGATCGGCCACGGCAACCGCTCGGAGAAGATCCGCACCTACAACCAGCCGCAGGACCGCGTCACCGACCACCGCATCGGCTTCAACGGCACCTACAACGGCGTGCTTCTGGGCGACACCCTGCCCTCGGTCATCGACGCCCTGGCCGCGGCCGACCGCGCCGAGAAGCTCGCCCAGGCAGTCTGAGCGATGCCTGCCCAGCAGGTCTGGACCATCAGGCGGACCCTCGACTGGACCCGCGGCTACCTCGAGCGCAAGGGGGACGAGCACCCGCGCCTCTCTGCCGAGTGGCTGCTCTCGGCGGTGACGGGCCTGTCCCGCGTCGAGCTCTACGTGAACTTCGACGAGCCCCTCTCGGCGGACGAGCTCGCGCGGATGCACGCGCTCATCGAGCGCCGGGGCGCCGGCGAGCCCCTGCAGTACGTGACCGGCGAGATGCCCTTCCGCCACATCGTGCTCACCTGCGCCCCCGGCGTCCTCATCCCACGCCCCGAGACGGAGGTCCTCGTCGACGTCGTGCTCGAGCACCTCGACGCGCGCTGCGCCGAGCGGCCTCTCGTCCTCGAGCTGGGATGCGGCACCGGCTGCATCGCGCTCTCGATTGCCTCCGAGAGGCCCGGCACGCATGTCGTCGCCAGCGACGTCTCGCCTGAGGCCATCGGGCTCGCCACGCGCAACCGCGACGCGCTCGAGCTCGCCGATGTCGTCGACCTCGTTGAATGCGACCTCGCCGCAGGCGTCGACCCCCAGCTCATGGGAACCTTCGACGTGCTCGTCTCGAACCCGCCCTACATCCCGTCCGCCATCGTGCCCACGCTTCCCGCCGAGGTGGCTGCCCACGAGCCGGCGCTCGCCCTGGACGGCGGCGCCGACGGCCTCGACGTCTTCCGTCGCATCCTCGAGCTCGCCCCGAGGGCGCTCGCCCCGGGCGGGCTTCTGGCCTGCGAGCTCTTCGAGGACTCGCTCGGGACGGCCGCCGCGCTCGTCCGCGAGCAGGGGGGCTGGGAGGAGCCCCGCATCGTCCAGGACCTCACGCACCGCGACCGCATCGTCGCCGCCGTGCGCGCGAAGGCGGAGGGGGAGTAGCCATGGGCAAGGTCATGCCCTGCGACCAGGGGCATCCGTCAGGGCAGGTCGTCGATGCCGCCGTGCGCGCGCTTGCCGGCGGGGGCGTCCTCGTCATGCCCACCGACTCGGTCTATGGCATCGGCGTCGCCGCCACCCCGGACAACCCCGGCCTCGAGCGCGTCTTCCGCATCAAGCGCCGGCCCGCCGGCCAGACCCTCCCCTGGCTCGTCGCCGAGGCCGACGACCTCATGCGCTACGGCCGCGACGTGCCCGAGTGGGCGCTTCGGCTGGCGCGGGCCTTCTGGCCGGGCGCCCTCACCCTCGTGGTCGACGCCGCGCCGTGCGTTCCCGCCGAGTACCGCCGGCCGGAGGACGGCACCATCGCCCTGCGCATGCCAGACTCCGCCCTCGTGCGCGACCTTGCCCGCCGCATGGGCACGCCGCTGGCCGTGACCAGCGCCAACACCCACGGCATGCCGTCCGTCGCGTCGGGCGCGGAGCTGGAGCCCGCACTCGTCGCCGAGGCCGACCTCACGCTCGACGGAGGAACGGCGCCGCAGGGCGTCGCGTCGACTATCGTAGGCACGAGCGGCGAGGCACCCCTCATCCTCCGTGAGGGGGCCATCTCGCGCCGCGCGATCGAGGAGGCACTCTCATGAGCAACCAGAAGGTGTCCGCGCACGAGCCGATCGAGTTCCTCTCCACCGACGGCACGACCACCTGCAAGGGGGACCTCTGGCTTCCCGCGGGGACGCCGCGCGCCTACGTCCAGATCGTCCACGGCATGGTGGAGTACATCGGCTGCTACCGGCACATGGCCGAGAGGCTCACGGCAGCCGGCTTCGCCGTCGCCGGCATCGACCAGCTTGGCCACGGCCGCACCACCCCAGACCCGGCACGCCGCGGCGTCTATGACCACAAGCAGGCCGCCTACCAGATCGTGGAGGACCAGCACCTGCTCCGCGGCCTGGTCGAGAGGCGCCTGGGGGCGCAGGTCCCCACGTTCGTCCTCGGCCACTCCATGGGGTCGTTCGTCACCCGCTGCTACATCGACCGCCACGGGGAGGGCCTGGCCGGCGCGATCATCATGGGCACCGGCTGGCAGCCGGGCTACATGCTCGGCATGACGAGGTTCCTCACGAGTGCCATCGCCCTGTTCCATGGGTGGGACTACCGTTCGAGGTTCATCGACAACCTGGGCGTCGGCGGATATAACAAGGCCTTCGAGGGGACGGGCGCCAAGACGGGCTACGAGTGGCTCTCGCGCGACGAGGCGCGTCCCGTCGCCTACGCGAAGGACCCAGACTGCGGCTGGACCTTCTCGCTCAGCGGCTACTACATGATCGCCGGGCTGCTCGGCGAGGCGGAGTCCCCCGAGCGCATCGCCGCGGTTCCCAAGGGGCTTCCCATCCTCATCCTCTCGGGTGCCGACGACCCGGTGGGCGTCCGGGGCGCTGGCCCCACGACCGCCTGCGAGGCCTATCGGAAGGCCGGCCTCACGGACGTCACCCTCCACCTCTACGAGGGGGCCCGGCACGAGCTGCAGAACGAGACCTGCAAGGATGCCGTCTTCGCCGAGATAGTCGACTGGGTGGGCTCGCGCGCCGCTCGCTAGCGCATCCGCCTGTCCCGGCCGCGCATCCCTCTGCCGAAGCCCTCTGCCATTGGCGAAAAGCTGAGCGGCGCACGTCCCCGCAACGCCCGCCCAAGGCAGAGAATGGTGGGCGTCCGGATTCCGTGGCAAGGACGAGGGGAGGGGAGGGGCCATGCCCGTCGAGATTCTGCCGATAGACGCGTTGCATCCGCAGGCGCAGGTCATCGATGCCGTCGCCCGCGTGATTCGCGAGGGGGGCCTGGCCGTCTTCCCAACCGAGTCGGTCTACTGCATGGGTTCCATCTCACGGTCCGGCGGGTCGGTCTCGGGCGGCGTCGAGCGCCTCTTCGAGCTCAAGCGGCGCGGCCGCGGCCCTTCGTTTCCCCTGGCTGGTGAGCTCCGTCGCGGACCTCGACGTCTACGGCACCAACGTCACCGACGAGGCCCGCGCGCTGGCCGAGGCCTTCTGGCCCGGCAGCCTCTCCATCGTGGTCAAGGCTTCGGCGGCGGTGCCGCGCCTCCTCGCCCGGCAGGACGGCACCGTCGCCCTGCGCGTCTCCGCCTCGCCCGTGGTCGCGGCGCTGCTGCAGGTCGCGAAGGCGCCCCTCATCTGCTCGGGCGCGAGCGTGCACGGCGCGTCGGCCCCCGTCTCGTTCGGGCAGGTGTCGCGTCGCATCGTCGACGCCGCGGACATCGCCCTCGACGCCGGCCTGGGCTACGAGGGCGAGGGGTTCGTCACCATCGTCGACTGCACCGCCGAGGAGCCGCGCGTCCTGCGCGAGGGCGTCTACTCCCGGGAGGACGTGGACGAGGCCCTCGGCATCGAGACCCCGCTGGTCTGAGGCACATACCCGCCGCACGCTCGCGTCGCGGCCTCTGGAGGGAGCGATTCGCATGGGCACGACTATCGTCGACAGCGTTCTCGACGGCATGGGCGAGGCCGAGCGGCCGGATTCCGGCGACGGCGGCTACGTGATGGCGCTCGACGCGGGCACGACGAGCGTCCGCGCCATCCTCTTCGACGAGTACGGCTGCAAGGTCGCCACGGCCTCGCGTCCCCTCTCCATCAGCTATCCGCAGTCGGGCTGGGTGCAGCAGGACCCCGTTGAGATACTCTCCCGCCAGATCGCCTGCATGATCGAGGTGCAGTTCACGAGCGGCATCCACTCGGACCGCATCCGCGCCATCGGCATCTCGAACCAGCGGGAGACGGTCGTGGTGTGGGACCGCTCCACCGGCCAGCCCATCTACGACGCCATCGTCTGGCAGTGCCGCCGCACCGCCCCCATCGTCGACGCCCTCGTGGCCGACGGCTACTCCGACCTCATCCGCGAGCGCACGGGGCTCGTCCCCGACGCCTACTTCTCGGGCACCAAGATCAAGTGGATCCTCGAGAACGTCGAGGGCGCGCGCGAGATGGCCGAGCAGGGCAACCTCATGTGCGGCACGGTCGACACCTGGCTCATCTACAACCTCACGCACGGCACGGTGCATGCCACCGACTACACGAACGCCAGCCGCACGATGCTCTTCGACATCCACAAGCTCGCCTGGGACGACGACCTCTGCGAGATGCTGGGCATCCCCAGGTCGATGCTGCCCGAGGTCAAGCCGTCCTCGGGGCTGTTCGGACACGTGAGCTCCTACGTCATGACCCATCGCCCGCCCATCACGGGCGTCGCGGGCGACCAGCAGGCCTCCCTCTTCGGGCACTGCTGCTTCGAGCCCGGCAGCGTCAAGAACACCTATGGCACGGGCTGCTTCCTGCTCATGAACACCGGCACCGAGGCCAAGGCCTCCTGCCACGGCCTGGTCACCACCATTGGCATCGCCGAGGGCGGCGAGGTGGACTACGCGCTCGAGGGCTCCGTGTTCCAGGCCGGCTCGGTCATCCAGTGGGTGCGCGACGAGCTGGGCCTCATCGAGCATGCCTCGGACACCGAGGCCGTCGCCAAGTCCGTTCCCGACGCGGGCGGCTGCTACCTGGTCCCGGCGTTCACCGGCCTGGGCGCCCCCTGGTGGAAGCCCGAGGCGCGTGGCGTGATCTGCGGGCTCACCCGCGCCACCGACCGCGCCCGCATCGTGCGCGCGGCGGCCGAGTCGATGGCCTACCAGACCTATGACATCCTCAAGGCCATGGAGGCCGATTCCGGCCACACGCTCACGTCGCTCGAGGTCGACGGCGGCGCGGCGCAGAACGACTTCATCATGCAGTTCCAGGCGGACCTCCTCGACATCGAGGTCAAGCGCTCCGAGATAGACGAGACCACCGCGCTTGGGGCCGCCTACCTGGCCGGCCTTGCCGTGGGCTACTGGAGCTCGCGCGACGAGCTGCGGTCCAACCGGGCGATCGGCGCGCGCTGGCAGCCGCAGATGACGGGCGCCACGCGCGAGCGGCTGCTGGCCGGCTGGCGCGACGCCCTGCGCCGCACGATGGAGTGACGCGCTCGCCCCGCTCGGCCCTCGGCGAAGGGGCGAGGCGCCTCCCGGATCATGCAATTCTGAACTCAAGGGACAAGGAAACCCTCGGGTACGTCGTTGGTGCCCTGACAACCGCCGGTCGTGTCCGAACGACAGACTAACGGCCCACGGGTCTCCGATAGCATCGAGAATACCATCTGGCCGTTCGAACCATCGTGCTAGCACATCGTGCCAGCAAGGAGATGCGGAGAGCCGCCGTTCGATGCGTTGGGGCGTGTGCGTGGAGAGGCTCGTGTTGCAAGGAGCTTTGGTCACGTGCTGGCAGGCACGGGCAGCGTAAAAGAGAATTAAATATGGGGATGGGGAGCAACATGAACGCCGAGCCATCGAAGCACTTCCCAACAAAGTGGCGGGGAGGCGTCTTGGGAGAGGGCGCCTCCCCGTGGATGGGGCTAATTGCCGGCACACTTCCCCTCGTCATGGTCATGGCCCTCATCTGTGCGCAGGCCCTCTGTGCCGTGTCGGTCTGGGCGGCGGAGCCCTCGTCCCCAGCTATCGGCTATGCCTACACCGACCCAGCCGCGGGCGTGACCGTCGCCATCGATGCTCCCGAGGGTGCGTTTCCCGAGGGCACCACCGTGGCCGTGAGGCCGGTGGCCCCCGAGGAGGGCGGCATGCTCGATGCCGCCCTCGCCTCCGCGCAGGGCGTCGCCAACTCCGCGGCGGCGCGCGTCTCCTACGACATCACCTTCACCTGTGGCGGCGCCGAGGTGCAGCCCGCGGACGGCCACAAGGTAGACGTGCGCTTCTCCGCGGCCGACGGTTCGGCTCTTGCCGGCGGGAAGGGCCTCGCCGCCTACCACATCACCAATGGCACCACCGGCCTCAACGAGCAGGCGCTTGCCGGGGCCGAGAGCGTCGTGGCCCAGCCCATGGCCGCCACGGAAGAGGAATCCGATTCCGTCACGGTCGCCGCGAGCAGCTTCTCGATCTACCTGGTCACCAACCCGGCACAGTCGGCGGCGTCCGCCACCGGCGCGAACCTCACCTACGGGTGGACCAGCCCGGTTGGGAGGAGCTACCTCGCCTCGCCGGGAGACTCGTTCATCCTCACGAACGGGAGCGCAGTCAACTTGGCCCAGTGGCGCGCACAGGACTATAACCAGGGCAATATCGACCCCTCCTATTTCACGATCGCGAAGAACACCGCCGACTCCACAGGGAAGTCGGTCAAGGTCACGGTTGGCGCCAACACGCCGGCGGGCGCCTACTTCATCAAGGACGTGACGGGGAATGCAAACAACTACCACGTCTTCTACGTGAAAGTGCTGCCAAAGGGCACCACCGCCACGGGCACCGATCCCGCGGGCATGGACATGTACCTGTTCGATTACTACGGCGACAACAGCAGCGGCAGCTATGTCAATAATGTCACGGTGGGGAGCACGGGAATCAACAGGAACTACAACAACGACTACGGCTTCTATGTGAGCAAGACCCTCGACGCCACCACCGGCATGCCCACCTTCAACAAGACCGGCCTCTCCGGCTCCACGCTCTGGGACCCCAGCCTTCTCACGACTTTCGGCACCGATGCAGGCGTGCAGTGGGCCGGCAAGGTGAGCAAGCTGTTCTCCTACGATTCCGCCAGCAAGCGCTACTCGTTCAGCGCGGCTGCCAACGCGGCGTCAATCGACCAGGTGACGGGGCAGTTCAAGCTGTATCCATACCGCACGAACAGGAGTTACTTCCCCTTCAACTCACCCGATGATGCCACGGGCGGGAGTGGGAGCAGCGTTCCGGCGCACAACCAGGTCTTCGGCATGTACATGAAGGCCGACTTCCGGATGCCGGAGAACGGCACGCTCGACGGCACGACCACCGGCGACCCCATGCAGTTCACCTTCACGGGAGATGACGACGTCTACGTCTACATCGACGGGAAGCTGGTCATCGACCTCGGCGGCGCGCATGGGGCCCAGACGGGCATCATCGACTTCGCCAAGGGCACCGGCACCTACTACACGATGGCGCCGAACACTGACGGCGGCACCCCCCACACCATCGACTTCAGTGACATCTTCAGCTCCGACGAGTTGAGGGATGGCACCTACCTGGGCGAGAACCAGGTGCACACCTTCGCCATGTTCTATACCGACAGCGGCGGCTGGTCCAACTTCTCCATGAGCTACAACCTGATGCCCGTCCAGTACGGCCAGCTCACGGTAAAGAAGGACGCCTCGGGCGTGAACCCGGTCTACAAGGATCAGGACTACTCGTTCCAACTCCTCGATGGCGCCACCGGCAAGCCCATTACGGGGAAGTACAACTACGTCATCGCCGGCGACGCCACCAAGACCGTGCACACCACGGGCGCAAACGGCACCTTCACCCTCAAGGGCGGCCAGACGGCCGACTTCTCCGGCGTGAAGGGCTACAAGTACCCGCTCTTCGCAGGCACCAACCTCAAGGTGAAGGAGATCACCACCGGTCTCCCCACCGGGTTCGACACGCCCCAGAGCCAGGTGACCGGCTATTCCGCGCAGGCGAAGCGCTCCGGTGACACGACCGATTCCGTCGAGGTCCGCGTGAGCGATGCCAACAAGGTCATCTTCTACAACTCCGCCAAGGGCACCCTCGCGATACGGAAGGAGTTCGCCGGCGGCACGTCCACCCAGGCGTTCCCGGTGGTCGTGACCCTCACGGCGACGGTGAACGGAGCGACGAAGACCTACACCCAGAAGGGGACGATTCAGACCAGCAAGGGCTACACGGTGACGGGCCTTCTCCCCGACACCACCTACGCCATCACCGAGGACCTGTCGAAAATCTCCGGCTTCCAGTTCGTCTCGATGCGCGGAGGCACGAACACCACCGTCACGCAGGATGCGACCGACCCAACCAAGTACACCGGGTCCATCATTGGCAACCCTGCTGTCTCGGGTGGCGTCCTCAACGCGAACGTGTGGGTCACCAACAGGATCGTCAAGGACGTGACCGTCACCAAGACCTGGGCGGGCTCCACAAACGCCACCACCATCCCGAGCGACGTCACCTTCACCATGGCGGGCGGCAACATCGCCGGCACCTACACGCTCCACAGCCCCAGCTGGACGGGCACCGAGACAGAGACTGACCTCAAGGCCACGGGAACCGCCACCAGCTGGTCGTACACGTTCAAGGACCAGCCCTCCTATGACGGCAACAAGGCGCTGATCACCTACGCCGCCACCGAGACCGAGATAGGCGGCGCCGCCCTCGACGAGAAGGGCAGGCTCTTCGTGGGAGGCGCCGACGAGCAGGTGGCCACCGGCTACTGGCAGTCGAGCGCCACGGGCACCGCACTCAAGAACACCTTCTACAAGTACCAGGACAACCAGGCCGACGACGTGACGTTCACCGTGATCAAGACCGATGACTCCACGCCTGCTCAGCCTCTCGAGGGCGCGGTGTTCACGCTTACCGACGACGCCGTCACGGGGGACGCGGGCACGACGAAGACCACCACCACCGCCGGCGAGGCCAACTTCACGGTGACGCCCGGGCACACCTACACCCTCACCGAGACCTCCGCGCCGCAGTACCACCACAAGGGCACAACGACGACCTGGACGATCAAGGTGAAGTCGGCCACCGACGGCAACCCTGCCACCATCACGGCCGAGACGGCCCCCTCCACGATCATCGACCGCGTGTGGCAGTGGATCACCCACATCTACAACGGCGATAGCGCGGAGGCCCTCTCGGACGAGACCCTCATCGTCGCGAACCCCCGCGACACCTACACCGTCACCTACGACGAGAACGGTGGCAACAAGGCGAATCTGCCCGCACAGGTCACGGGCCTCCATGCGGGCGACAGCACGACCCTTGCCAATGGCGCGGGAATGACAAAGGCCGCCGGCACGGACGCCTCTGGCAGAAGCTGCACGTACGCGTTCGTCGGCTGGGGCACGACGACAGACGCGCAGCCCGAGGACGTCGTGGACACCGCCTCGATCGACGCGACCACGCCCGATAACGTCACGGTCTACGCCGTCTGGCAGGCGCAGTATCAAGAGACGTTGAAATACGACATGAACGGCGGCACCGGCAAGATCGCCGACGACACGTTCGGTCCCGACCCGGCCACGAGCCATGTCTTCTCGGTGAGCGACACCAAGCCCACCCGCACTGGGCTATGACTTCCTCGGCTGGGCCGACAAAAGCACCGACGCCACGGCTACATATCAGGCCGGGGATGCGGTCACCGTAACCGGCGGCACCACCAAGACCATCTACGCCGTGTGGGCCAAGAGCACCGAAGGGTGTCACCGTCACCAAGGTGTGGCAGGCCGACGCCAAGACCGGCGAGCTGGGCCCCACCGCAGCCGTTGCCGTGGACGTGAAGAACCCCGACGGAACCACTGCAATGAGCGACGTCAAGCTCGACGGCACGGAAGCGGCCGCCGACGGTACCCCCACGCCCTGGAGCAAGACGTTCACAGCCGCCGAACTGCCGAAGTACACCTACGATGAGACCACGGGGGCGGCGACCGAGATCGCCTATACCCTCACCGAGACCGCGGTGGGCGAGGGGGCTTCGGCCCTTTCGAAGGACACCCCCAATGGCAACTGGGTGGTCTACGGCGACGACGTCGTGTCGGGCACCACCGACACGAAGAACGTCCTCGGCTGCTGGAAGCCCTCCTCGAGCGGCACCACCGTGACCAACACCTGGGTCCCTGCGGCGAACAGCCCGTTCGGCAAGTTCGAGGTCGACAAGGTGGACGGAACCGTTGGCAGGAACTCTGCCAGCCTCGCCGGCGCCAAGTTCACGCTCGCGAGGACCAGCGCGGGCAAGCCCTACTCCGCCACGCTCACGACCGGCACGGACGGCAAGGCCACGTTCACCAACCTCGCCCCCGGCTCCTACTCGCTCACCGAGACCGCGCCCGCCGGGTTCACCGGGGAGAGCGTCAAGAGCATCACAGTGGGTAATGGCGGCGCCAAGACGCTCACGAGCGTTTCCGGGCCAGACGAGAACGGCGTGTACTCGAACGTCTGGGAGTGGAACGTCGACGTATCCGGCGGCGGAGTATCCACAAGTGGTGGCAACAGCACCCTCACCGTCTCGAACACGAGGGTAGACTACAAGGTCGCCTACAGCTGGACGAGTGGCACCAAGAACAAGGAGCTCCCCACGGAGCTTGCCACCGCGCCCACGGATTCCAACGCGTACACGGTAGGCGACACCTACACCGTCGACGCCACCTATGCCAACGGCTCCACCCACGAGGTGACGGATGACGGCACCTGGACCTTCTCCGGCTGGAAGGTCGGCGGGAAGGGCGACGTCGTCACGGGCAAGCAGACGATGCCTGCCGCCAGCGTGTCACTCGCGGGCGTGTGGACCTTCACGCCCTACGCCTATACGGTGACCTACCACGAGAACGGGGGAGACGCGGCCGGCCTGCCCCAGCCGAAGACCGGACTCCTCTCGGGTGCCAGCTGCACGCTCGACGCGGGCAGCTCCATGAAGAAGGCCGCCGGAACGGATGGCACGGCCGACGACGGCGCCGCCTGCACGTTCAAGTTCCTGGGATGGAGCACAAAGCAAGACGCGACGACCGCGATGGACCCGCAGCGGGTCGCCATCGCCCATGCCAACGTCGACGTCTATGCCGTCTGGCAGCCCCTCTACAAGCCCACGCTGGTCTACAACGCGAACGGTGGCACCGGCGCCCCCGGCAAGGCGACCTTCGGGCCTTCCGCAGCCAAATCCCACGACTTCGCGGTGAGCGGCACGCAGCCCACCCGCAAGGGCTACACCTTCAAGGGCTGGGCCGATGGCGAGGACGCCACGACGGCGACATACACCACCGTCGCAGCTGAGGGCACGACCAGCACGATTCCTGTTGCCAAGAGCGCCAGCAAGACCGTCTATGCCGTGTGGGCGACGAGCGGCGAGACTGTGCCCGTGAAGGTCACCAAGACCTGGGCGAACGGCACCCCCACGGGCGTCACCATCACGGTCAGGGGCAGCGACGGCAGCACGAAGCCCTACCTGCTTGACGGAACGGAAACGGCCGCTGACGGCACTGCCACGCCATGGAGCAAGACCGAGGACCTCGCGAAGTACGCCTACGACGCCAAGGGCAACATCAGCGAGGTCACCTACACCGCCACGGAGACCGGGGTCAAAGACACGGCGCAGGACGGCGCCGGTCGCTTCGTCTCGTACGGCGACAAGACCGTCGCAGACGGCGACCCTGCCGTCTCGAACGTCCTCGGCTGCTGGGTCTCAGACGGGGACGACTCCAACCTCGCCGTCACCAACACCTGGACGCCGGCCAAAGACGAGTACACGGAGCTTCCCGGCAGCCTCTCCATTCACAAGCAGGATGCCGCCGAGGACGCGATGGAGGGCGTGACGTTCACGCTTGCGAGCGACGACCCTGACGTCGACGCCAAGTCCGCGTCGACCGACGCCAAGGGCAACGTGACCTTCGCCGGCCTGGCGGACGGCACCTACACCCTCACCGAGACCGCGCCCGAGGGCTATGCCGCGGCTGGCCCCTGGACGGTCACCGTCTCGCCGGCCGCCCACACGAAACAGGTGCTGTTGGGCGTGACGGGCCCGGCGGAGGGCTCGAACGCATACACGAACGCCTGGGGCGTTCCCGCCGCCGTGGCGGCCGTCGCCGCGGGCGGGACCGATGAGGTCGTGAACGGCACCCTCACGGTGACCAACCACCTCACGCACAAGGTCTCCTACTCCTGGACGAGCGGCACCGAGGGCAGGGAGCTCCCCACCGGGAAAAGCTTCGTCGCCCTCCCCACCGATGCCGGTGCCTACGTGAACGGCCAGGCCTACACGGTCGACACCTCGTTCGACGGCTCGTCCTCGGTCGACACGCATGACGCCTACGGCAACGTCGACGGCCGCTGGACCTTCTCCGGTTGGGACGATCCCAACGATGGCACGATGGGCGACTCCGACGTCACGATCACCGGCACCTGGACGTGGGCGGCGGGCAAGGTGGACACGCACCACGTGAGCTACTCCTGGACGAGCGCCACCGCCGGCAAGGCCCTGCCGGCTGGCATCGCCACCGTCCCCACTGACAAAAACGCCTACGTGAAGGGGCAGTCCTACGCGGTGGATGACACCGTCCCTGCCGGAAAGACCGTCTCGGACACCGACGCCTACGGCAACGTCGACGGCACCTGGACCTTCTCCGGCTGGACCGATCCCGACGACGGCACGATGGGCGACGCGGACGTCTCGATCACGGGCACGTGGGCCTTCGTCGGCATCGCCGTCCCCACCCACAAGGTGACCTACTCCTGGGGAGGCGACACCCCCACGGGCGACTTCGCCCAGACCGTGCCCGGCGGCGCCGCCGGCCTCGTGAAGAACCAGCCCTACCAGGTCGACGGCAAGTACACGGAAGGCTACGTGGTCAAGGGCACCGACGCCTGGGGCAACGTCACCGGCATCTGGACCTTCTCCGGATGGAGCGACCCGAACGCCGGCACGATGGGCGAGTCGGACGTCACCATCACGGGCAGCTGGACCTACGCCGCGCAGGAGGTGCCCGCCCACAAGGTGACCTATTCCTGGAACAGCGCGACGCAGGGGATGGATCTCCCGTCCGACCTCGGCGAGCCTCCTGCGGATGCCGCCTCCTACGTGAGGAACCAGCCCTACCCCGTCGACGCCTCCCACGCCGCAGGGACCACCCTCGACGTGCGCGACGCCTCCGGCAACGTCACCGGCACCTGGACCTTCTCCGGCTGGTCAGACCCAAACGAGGGCGTGATGGGCGACGCGGACGTCACCGTGACGGGCACGTGGACGTATGCCGAGGCGGGGGCGCATGAGCCGCACGTCACGCTCGCGAAGTCCGTCGACAAGGCCAACGCGCGGCCAGGCGACACCCTCACCTATACCATCATCGTCTCTAACGACGGATCAGCTGCGTCGACAGGCTATTGGGTGAAGGACTACGTTCCTGCCAACACCACGTTCGTCTCGTGCGACGCGACCGGCACGTACGGCTCGACCATCGACGGGAAGGCGTTCGTGAGCTGGTTCTTCGAGACCATCGCGCCTGGCGGGTCCAAGACCATGACGCTTACGGTCAAGATGAACGAGTGCGAGGACGGAAGCCAGGTCCAGAACGTCGCCATGGGGACCGAGACGGGTGCGTCGACGCCACCCGAAGACGTTGCCGGCGTCGATCCGCCCGTTGCCTCGAACGTCGCCGGCACCGTGGTGGATCGGGGGGTCTCCCTCCCGCCGGCCACGGAGTTCCTGGCCAAGACCGGCGACCCCGCCAACCTGGCCATCCCCGTGGGACTCCTTGCCGCGGGCGTCGTCGCGACGGCGGCCGGTCTCGCGCGCCGTAGGCAGGAGAGACGCTAGGGCCTATGGCACCGGTTGGAAGTAAGCTAAGGCAAACAGGCTTCTTGATGTCCCATCTCGCGCAAGGGAGCTGGTTCGTGTGCTGCTAGTTGTCTGCGGTATTAACAAGCAGGAGGTCGACCGTGTTCTCGGTTTGGCGAAGGAGCTGATATCCGATCTGGTCGAGGGCCTTGTCCTCATGAGCTACCCCTCCACGGAATCGCTCGTCTCGGCAATGGACGAGGAGGGCGTCGTGCCCGACATCGTGCTGCTCGACGTCGACTCCGGGCCATGCCCCCGCATCGACGGCGCGGCGGCCCTGCGCGGCGCGGGCTTCTCGGGCATCATCATCCTGCTCTCGCATACGAACGACCTGGCCATTCCCGGCTACGACGTGGAGGCCTTCAACTATGTGCTGAAGGACGACCCGTCCGACCGCGACCGGCTGCGTCGCGTGCTGATAAAGGCAACGGGCAAGGTCCGCTCCGGGAGGCGCAAGACGGTGCTCCTCAACGGGATCTCGCGGCACAGGAGCATCCCCATCGACTCGATTGCCTACTTTTCGGTCGACCGTCACGTCTGCGTATGCCACTTCGGCAGGGGCGAGACGTTCGAATTCGTCTCGTCGCTCGACAGGATCGAGTCGATGCTGATGTCATACGGATTCGTGCGCGTCCACCGCGCGAGGCTCGTGAACATGCGCGTCGTCGAGGACGTGGGCTACGGCTGGGTCATCCTGTCCGACGGCTCGCGCATCCCGGTTGGCCGTTCCCGGCAGGCCGAGGTCCGCAGGACGTTCGACCTGCTGCATTCGGGTGATAACATCAGGCCCTCGGACGGTGACGGCGTGAGAGGACGAAATCTGACGTGAGGAGGGCAGGCCCCATCGTCATGGCTGTCGCCGCAGCCCTTGCCTGCCTCCTGTCGAGGGGCCCGGTCGTCGCGTTGGCCGACGAGTGCCCCTCGGGCGGAAGCCATGTCTATGACGTGACGATCGAGCGGCAGCCCACCGAGGACGCGGACGGCGCCGAGCTCTTCGTGTGCAGGAAGTGCAGCCGTTCCTTCGAGAGGGTCATCCCCCATACGGGCCACGACTGGGGCGGGTGGGAGGCCGCGGTCGAGCCCACGTGCGTCTCGACGGGCTACGAGCAACGCACCTGCGCCAAGTGCGGACGCGTGGAGTACCGCAGGCTCGACGCCCTCTCGTCCACGGGCGAGCACTCATGGGAGCTCGACGACCGCCAAGGGCCCACGAGCACGGAGGACGGCTGGGAGAGCTACGTATGCTCGGTGTGCGGCGCCACGAAGACGGTGGTGCTGCCGGCCGAGGGGGCGGCACCGGCCGAGTCGCCCGCGACGAGCGGTCCAGAGGTCGCAGATGCTCCCTCCGCGGCCGTTGACGGGCCTGCGACCGAGGCGGATGCGACGCCCCCGACAGAGGGGAGGGGCGACCCGGACGAGTCCGCCTTCTGGTCGCTTGCGCCGAACGGGCTCGATGTCGTCCTGGCTGTGGGCGACCTGGCCTCGGTGGGCGCGCTCGGCGTGCTGACGGTGCTGCTGCTGCCCGCCCTCAGGTGGATCGACGGGCGTCGGCGCGAGGCCCTGCTCCTCCGCGACGAGGGCCTGGCGTCGCACGAGGCCCTCACCCGCTCCCGCGACGATGAGGGGATACGATGACCCTGCTCAACGTGATCAGCCTCCTGGTGTTCGCGTGCGTTGCGACGGCGTGCGCGATTGTCGCGCGGCGGCTCCTGCGCCGCGTGCGCGACGCCGATGGCTTCGAGGGCCTGTACGAGCCTGACTCGGTCGCTGCCGATCCCGGGCAGGACGACCCTCTCGGCACCTTGGGCGAGTAGCTCGCCGGCACGCCGACCCGGCCTTGACCGTCCCGCGTGGTTTGTGCGAATCGAGAGGAGGTGTCGGCCTCCCGTTTGCGGTACTCTCTAGGAGGCCGCATCGGCCGCCCGCCCCCACTCGCGAAGGGATCACGCATGCGCCTCGCACTCGCCTCAGACCACGCCGGGTTCTGCCAGAAGGCCGACATCAAGGCCTACGCGGAGAGCCTCGGCCACACCGTAGCCGACCTCGGTCCCGACGACGACGGCCGCGTCGACTACCCGGACTATGCCGACAAGGTCGCGCGCCAGGTCGCCGACGGCGAGGCCGACATGGGCATCCTCATCTGCGGCACCGGCCTGGGCATGGCCATGACGGCCGACAAGGTCGCTGGGGTGCGCGCCATCGCCATCCAGACCCCCCAGTTCGCCGAGCTCTCCCGCGAGCACAACGACGCCAACGTGGTGTGCCTCTCGGGGCGCTTCGTCGACCTCGACACCAACAAGGAAATCGTCAGGACGTTCCTCGAGACGCCCTTCGGCGGCGGCCGCCATGCCGGTCGCGTCGCCAAGATGATGAGCGAGGACAACGGCACCTACGGCATTCCCGAGAAGGAGTAGAACATGGCCCTCGAGCATCTCTCCGCGACCGATCCCGAGGTCGCGAATGCCATTCGCGCGGAACTCGAGCGCGAGCGCACCTCGATCGAGCTCATCGCCTCAGAGAACTTCACGTCGCTCGCCGTCATGGAGGCGGCCGGCTCCGTCCTCACCAACAAGTACGCCGAGGGCCTCCCCGGCAAGCGCTACTACGGCGGCTGCTTCGCGGTCGACGTGGTCGAGAACATCGCGCGCGACCGCGCGAAGAGGCTCTTCGAGGCGGACTTCGCCAACGTCCAGCCCCACTCGGGCGCCCAGGCCAACTACGCCGCCATCTCGGTCTTTGCCAAGCCTGGTGACACCATCCTGGGCATGTCGCTCTCGAACGGCGGCCACCTCACCCATGGTTCGCCCGTGAACTTCTCGGGCAGGCTCTACCGCGCGGAGTCCTACGGGCTCGACCCCAAGACCGAGCGCATCGACTTCGACGAGGTCGAGCGCAAGGCCGCCGAGCTCCATCCCGCGCTCATCATCGCCGGGGCGAGTGCCTACCCGCGCATCATCGACTTCGACCGCTTCGCGCGGATCGCCCACGACAACGGCGCCGCCCTCATGGTCGACATGGCGCACATCGCCGGCCTCGTGGCCACGGGCGCGCACCCCTCGCCGCTTCCCGTGGCGGACGTGGTGACCACCACCACCCACAAGACCCTGCGCGGCACGCGCGGCGGGCTCATCCTGTCCAACGACGAGCGCTGGTTCAAGGCCCTCAACTCGGCCGTGTTCCCCGGCTCGCAGGGAGGCCCCCTCGAGCACGTCATCGCGGCGAAGGCCGTCGCGTTCGGCGAGGCCCTGCAGCCCTCCTTCTCCGACTACATCTTCAACGTGGTCGCCAACGCCCAGGCCCTGGGCGAGGGCATGACCTCGAAGGGGCTGCGCCTGGTCACCGGCGGCACCGACAACCACCTGCTGCTGGTCGACCTCACGCCCACGGGCGAGGTCACGGGCCGCGACGCCGAGCAGGCACTCGAGCGCGTCGGAATCACCGTGAACAAGAACACCATCCCCAACGAGCAGCGCTCGCCCTTCGTCGCGAGCGGCATCCGCGTGGGCTCGGCCGCCGCGACCACGCGCGGCCTCTCCGCCCAGGAGTGCCGCCGCGTGGGCGAGATGATCGGCGAGGTCGTGTTCAACATCGACGACGAGTCGGTCCTCGGGGCCGTCGCCGCCGAGGTGCAGGAGATCCTGGCCGGTCACCCCCTGTACCCAGAGCTCGGATAGCAGGCAAACCTTTCGAAGGGAGCACGCGCATGAGCAAGCCGGACTACGACGAGAGCCGCCTCACGGTGGTGGACCACCCCATGGTGCAGCACAAGGTCTCGATCCTCAGGTCCAAGGACACGAGCACCAAGGAGTTCCGCGAGCTCGTCCGCGAGCTCGCCCTGTTCGAGGGCTACGAGGCCACCCGCGACCTCCCGCTCGAGGACGTCGAGGTCGAGACCCCGCTCGAGAAGACCATCTGCCACAGGGCCTCGGGCAAGAAGGTCGCCATCGTGCCGGTGCTGCGTGCCGGCCTGGGAATGGTCGACGGCCTCCTCGAGCTCGTCCCCAGCGCGCGCGTCGGCCACATCGGCATGTACCGCGACCCCGAGACGCACGAGCCCCACGAGTACTACTGCAAGCTCCCGCCCGACGTCGAGAAGCGCATCTGCCTGATCGTCGACCCCATGCTCGCCACGGGCGGCTCCGCCAATGCCGCCATAGACTACCTGCGCAAGGCCGGCGTCAAGGACGTTCGCCTGCTCGTGCTGGTCGCCGCGCCCGTCGGCATCAAGGCCGTGCTCGACCACGACCCCGACGTCCGCGTCTACACCTGCGAGATCGACCGCGAGCTCAACGACAACGCCTACATCCTCCCCGGCCTTGGCGATGCGGGGGACCGCATCTTCGGCACGAAGTAGCCGCGCCGCTCGTGCTACCGCTCGTTGTCGGTCAGGTTACCGCTCGGGAAACGGATGGTGGCGTGCGTGGCGTTGCGGTACCATCCAGATACGAGATATGGCTTTTTGACTCTGAGTCAATTACAATGTCTCGCGTTTGTCGTTTGACCGGAGCGAAAGAGAGAAGGCCTTGGCCCTGGCGAGTGCCCTGCTCGGCGTTGCGTGCGGCCTCGTCGGATGCATCCCGCCGGCGGTCCTGTTCGAGAGGGCCCTCAAGGCGCGGGCGCATCCGAGCCTGGTACAGGGGCTGGCGAGCATCGCGGCCTCGTTCGCGGCGCTTTCCGTGGCCGTGCTCGCCGCCTCGGCGTTTTTGGGTAAGGAACTGCTAGCGTTTGCGATACCGATGGTCGTTGCGTTCCTCGCCTTCTGGGCGGTCGAGTCGGTCCGGGTCTGGCGCAGCGCGAACGGCAGGAGATAGGTGTCTTACGAGGAAAGGGAGTGTGCGTGAATCCGTTTGACGTCCTGACAAACGAGATTGACGAGCTGGTCGACAGCTTCAGCTCCACGGCATTCGTGGGTGACCTCAACATGGGCGTCACCCAGTATTCCTTCTGGATGTTCGTCGCGGTGGTCGTCCTTCTCGTCCTCATCTTCGCCTTCGTCAAGAAGCAGCAGGCCTCGCTCGTCCCGCAGGGCAGGTTCGTGAACGGGATGGAGTTCCTCATCGAGTTCACCCGCGACAACATCTGCAAGTCGATCCTCGGGCCCACCTGGAAGAAGCACTTCCCGTTCCTGGCGACGCTCTTCCTGTTCGTCCTCACCAACAACATCATCGGCATCATCCCGGGCATGCGTCCCGGCACCGGCTGCATCGGCACCACCGCGGCCATCGCCTGCGTCTCGTTCGTCTACTTCATCGTCATGGGAATCCGCAAGCACGGGGCCTGGGGATACGTCAAGAGCCTCGCGCCCAAGGGCGTCATGTTCCCCATCAACCTGCTGGTCTGGCTCATCGAGGTCTTCTCGACCATCCTGAGGCTCATCACGCTCGCCGTCCGACTCTTCTGCAACATGTTCGCCGGCCACGTGGTCATGGCCACCTTCTCCCTGCTCGCGACGCTGTTCATCGCGCCGCTCATGCAGGGCGTCTCGGCGGTCGCGATCGGGCAGGCGGGCGCCTCGGTCATGTGGGTCGCGATCCTCATCATCATCTACCTGGTCGAGATCCTGGTCGCGGCCATCCAGGCCTACGTGTTCGCGATGCTCTCGAGCGTCTACGTGCAGATCGCGGAGTCCGACGAGGGCTAGTGGCATCAGAGGGGCACAACGCGGGCGCCCGCGCCCGCTTGCATGCAAGGCACGAAGTCGCCCGAACGGAAACGGGCGAATGACAAAGGAGGAATCGTGGGAGTCATCGGTTATGGTCTCGGTGTTATCGGAGCAGGCATCGGCATCGGCCTCGCGGCCTACGGTTATACGACGGCCACCGCTCGTCAGCCCGAGGTCCAGGGTCAGCTGTTCACCGGCTTCATCCTCGGCTCGGCCTTCGTCGAGGCGCTGGCCCTCATCGGCTTCGTCGTCGCCCTCGTCGTCAAGTAGGGGACGTTCAGACGAGCCATGGAGCTGGAGGAAGAGCATGAAGACGAATAGCAGAGAAATCGTGCGGGGGGTGCTCGGCTGCGCCGTCGCCAGCGGTGCCGCGTCGGTCGTGGCACCCACGGCGGCCTATGCCGCCGGCGCGGACATCCTGCTCCCGAAGCCCGCGGAGTTCATCCCTGCCCTCATCGCGTTCCTGATCATCTGGTTCGTGCTTGCGAAGCTCGCATGGCCCAAGATCACCAAGACTCTCGACGAGCGCCAGGAGAAGATCCAGGGCGACATCGACGAGGCCGAGGCCACGCGCGTCCAGGCGCAGCAGGAGCTCGAGGCCTACAAGAAGAAGGTCGCCGACGCCCAGGCGAAGGCGGACGACATCATCGCCGAGGCCAAGAGGTCTGCCGAGGAGCAGCGCAGCGAGGTCCGCGCCCAGGCGCAGAAGGAGGCGGCCGACATCATCGCCAACGCGCATGAGGCCGTCGAGAACGAGCGCCGCTCCGCCCTGACCGAGCTCACGGATTCGGTGGCCAACCTCTCGGTCGAGATCGCCGGCAAGATCATCGACGAGAACCTCGACACCGACAAGCAGCGCAAGCTCGTCGAGAAGTACCTGGCGGAAGTGGGTAACTTCCATGCCGATTAGCCGAGTCGAACAGAAGCGCATCGAGACCTACGCCCGCGAGCTCTTCGAGGAAGCCAAGCTCGAGGGTCGCGAGGTCGAGGATCTCGAGCAGCTCAAGACGATCGCGACGAAGCTTCCGCGCGAGCTCATCGACCTGCTCGTCGTCATGAGCCAGGAGAACGACTTCCGTCGCCTCCAGGACGTGATCGACGAGTACCAGCGCCTCATCATCGACATCGGCGGCACCGTCGCGGCCGACGTCACGACGGCCATCGGGCTCGACGACGACCTCCGCAAGGAGATTCGCGAGAAGCTCGAGAAGGAGCTCGGCAAGCCCGTCTACCTGGTCGAGCGCGTCGACCCCAGCATCATGGGAGGAATCATCATCAACGTCGAGGGCGAACGCCGTGACGTTTCCGTGCGCACCCAGCTCCAGAACGTCCGCACGGCACTGAAGATGACCGCATCGTACGGAGGTGACACCAATGGCAGCAACGATCGATAGGATCGATGCGGGCTCCATCGCGGACGCCCTGCGCACCTCGCTCAACTCGATTTCCGCTGCGGTCGACACTCAGGAGGTCTCGCACGTCATCGAGGTCGGCGACGGCATCGCTCGCGTGTCGGGGCTCAAGAGCGCCATGTCCGGCGAGCTCCTGCAGTTCCTGAGCTCGACCACGGGCCGCTACGTCTACGGCCTCGCGCAGAACCTCGACGCCGAGGAGGTCGGCGTCGTGCTCTTCGGCGAGGTCGACACCATCAAGGAGGGCGACGAGTGCCGCACCACCGGCCGCATCATGGACATCCCGGTGGGCCGCGCCATGCTCGGCCGCGTCGTGAACCCGCTGGGCGAGCCCATCGACGGCCTCGGCCCCATCTCGACCACCGACCGCCGCCCCATCGAGTTCAAGGCTCCCGGCATCATCGACCGCACCCCCGTGTGCGAGCCGGTGCAGACGGGCCTCATGGCCATCGACGCCATGATCCCCATCGGCCGCGGCCAGCGCGAGCTCATCATCGGCGACCGCAAGACGGGCAAGACGGCCATCGCCATCGACGCCATCGTCAACCAGGCCGGCACCGACATGGTCTGCATCTACGTCGCCATCGGCCAGAAGGCCTCCACGGTCGCGGCCATCCGCCAGACGCTCTACCAGAAGGGCGTCCTCGACAAGACCATCATCGTCGCCGCCACCGCCGCCGACTCCGCCCCGCTCCAGTACATCGCCCCGATGGCAGGCGCTGCCATCGGCGAGTTCTTCATGTACAACGGCGCGGACGGCAAGCCCGCCACCAAGGACAACCCCGGCGGGCACGTCCTCATCACCTACGACGACCTCTCCAAGCAGGCCGTCGCCTACCGCCAGATGGCGCTTACCCTGCACCGTCCGCCCGGACGCGAGGCCTACCCCGGCGACATCTTCTACCTGCATTCCCGTCTTCTCGAGCGCGCCTGCAAGCTCAGCGAGGAGAACGGCGGCGGCTCGCTCACCGCGCTCCCCCTCATCGAGACGCAGGAGGGCGACGTCTCCGCCTACATCCCGACCAACGTGATCTCGATCACCGACGGCCAGATCTACCTGCAGTCGAACCTGTTCTTCCAGGGGCAGCGCCCCGCGGTCGACGTGGGCATCTCGGTCTCGCGCGTCGGCGGCTCCGCCCAGATCAAGTCGATGAAGCAGGTCGCCGGCAACCTTCGCCTCGACCTCGCCAGCTACGCCGAGCTCCAGAGCTTCTCGCAGTTCGGCAGCGACCTCGACAAGACCACCCAGTACCAGCTGCGCCACGGCTCCCACATGACCGAGCTCCTGAAGCAGAAGCGCTTCGCGGCCATGGACGTCGCCGACCAGGTCATCGCCATCTATGCGGGCAACGAGGACTTCCTCGACGACCTCGACCTGGCAGACGTCATCCCGTTCAGGGACGGCCTGGGCAAGTGGATGGAGGACCGTCACCCCGACATCCGCGTCCTGGTCCGCAAGGGCAAGATCGACGACAAGCTCGACGAGCGCCTCAAGCGCCACATCACGCACTACAAGGAGTCCTTCCTCGAGCAGAAGGACCTGCACCAGGCGGGCATGGGCGCCAAGCCGGCCGAGTCTGACGAAGGCGCGGCCACCCCGGCCGACGCGGCACGGGACAAGTAGGGTAACGGTCGATGTCGAACCTTCACGAGATAAAGCGGCGCATCGCCTCTGCCACGAGCACGAAGCAGATCACGCGCACCATGGAGATGGTCTCCACGGCCAAGATCCGTCGTGCCCTCGACCGCGCGCAGGAGGCGGCGCCCTACAAGGACGCCATCACCCTCATGCTCGCCAACGTCTCAGAGGCCGGCGCCGGCGGGGAGGAGCCCCTGCTCCGCAAGCCCGCGAGCGTGAGGTGCGCCCTGCTCATCGTCATCGCCTCCGACCGCGGGCTCGCCGGCGGCTTCAACATGAGCCTCCAGCGCGCGGCCGAGCAGATGAAGAAGGACCTCGAGGCCACGGGCGTCAAGGTCCTGCTCGTCACCTGCGGCCGCAAGCCCACGGAGTACTTCAGGTACCGCGGGGTCACGCCCACGCTGTCGTTCGCCGGCATCTCCTCCGAGCCCACGATGGAGGAGGCGGACCAGATTGCCTCCTACCTCATCGACGGCTTCTCCAAGGAGACCATCGACCGCTGCGTGATCTTCTACCAGCACGCCCGCAACAGGGTCGAGCAGGACGAGGTCATCGAGCAGCTCCTGCCGGTCGACTCCTCCGCCCTGAAGCTGCCCACCGGCCCACGCACCCACGAGGCCGTCGAGGCCGTCGGCACGGCGCCCGCGGGCGGGAGCCAGTTCGAGTTCGACCCGTCCGCCTCGAAGGTGCTGGGCTACCTCATGCCCGCCTACGTGCGGACGGTCATCTACCACGCGCTGCTCGACTCCGCCGCCGCCGAGCACGGCGCCCGCCGTCGCGCGATGCAGTCGGCAACAGAGAATGCCACCGAGGTCATCACGACCCTCAACAGAACCTACAACCGCCTCCGCCAGAGCTCGATCACGACCGAGCTCAACGAGATCGTCGGCGGAGCCAGCGCATTGGAGGACATGTAATGGCGAACACCACCACCCCCGAGCCGAGCAGGAAGCCCAAGGCTGCCAGGTCGACGGCCTTCCGCAAGGAGGCGCACGCCAAGAAGCAGGCGCCTACCAGGAAGCCCCTCGTCGACAAGGGAACCACCATGGAGCGTGCCATGGCCGGCCTCACGCGCAAGAGCGTGGGCTCGGGCACCATCGTGCGCATCGTGGGGCCAGTCGTCGACGTCCAGTTCGACAAGGGCATGCCCGCCATCTACGCGGCGCTCACGGTCGACGACAAGACGCCCATCGGCGAGGTCCACAACATCCTCGAGGTCGAGAGCCAGCTGCCCGGCGGCATCGTGCGCACCGTGGCCATGTCCTCCACCGACGGCCTGCAGCGCGGCCTCCAGGCGACCGACACCGGCATGCCCATCATGATGCCCGTCGGCCCCCAGACCCTCGGCCGCGTGTGGAACGTCCTCGGCAAGCCCGTCGACGGCAAGCCCATGCCCGACGGCATGGAGAAGTACCCCATCCACCACGCTGCCCCCTCGTTCGACGACCTCACCACCACGACGGAGATCTTCGAGACCGGCATCAAGGCCATCGACCTGCTCGAGCCCTACGTCCGCGGCGGCAAGACGGGGCTGTTCGGCGGCGCGGGCGTCGGCAAGACGGTCCTCATCCAGGAGCTCATCAACAACCTCGCGCAGGAGCACGGCGGCACGTCGGTCTTCACCGGCGTCGGCGAGCGCACCCGCGAGGGCACGGACCTCTTCCTCGAGATGACGGAATCCGGGGTCATCGACAAGACCTGCCTGGTCTACGGCCAGATGAACGAGCCGCCCGGAGCCCGCATGCGCGTGGGCCTCGCCGGCCTCACCACGGCCGAGTACTTCCGCGACCAGGGCCAGGACGTGCTGCTCTTCATCGACAACATCTTCCGCTTCTCGCAGGCCGGCTCCGAGGTCTCGGCCCTTCTCGGCCGCATGCCCTCCGCCGTCGGCTACCAGCCCACGCTCGCCACCGAGATGGGCGACCTGCAGGAGCGCATCACCTCCACCCGCGAGGGCTCGATCACCTCGGTCCAGGCCGTCTACGTCCCCGCCGACGACCTCACCGACCCCGCCCCTGCCACGACGTTCACGCACCTCGACGCCACCACCGTCCTGTCGCGCTCGGTCTCCGACCTCGGCCTCTACCCGGCCATCGACCCGCTCGCCAGCTCGTCTGACGCCCTCGACCCCTCGATCGTGGGAGAGGAGCACTACCGCGTGGCCGTGAAGGTGCAGGAGACCCTCCAGCAGTACTCCGACCTCCAGGACATCATCGCCATCCTGGGCATGGACGAGCTCTCCGAGGAGCAGCGCCAGACCGTCACGCGCGCCCGCAAGATCCAGCAGTTCCTCTCGCAGTCGTTCCACGTGGCCGAGAAGTTCACCGGCAACCCCGGCGTCTACTGCCATGTCGACGAGACGGTGAGCTCGTTCGCCGCTATCGTCGACGGACTGGTCGACGACCTTCCCGAGCAGGCGTTCCGCTACGCGGGCACCATCGACGACGTCAAGGCCCGCGCAAAGACGATGAAGGCCGCGGAGTCGGCCTCGACCACCGAGGAGTAGCAGAGGACATGGCCACGCTCACCTGCCGCATCGTGCGGCCGGACAAGCTCATGTACGAGGGAGAGATCGCCTCGATCGTCTTGATCGCGAAGACGGGCGAGCTTGGCGTGTACCCTGGGCATGCGTCGGAAATCTGCGCTTTGGGTGATGGTGTCATGCGGATAACCCACACACAGGACAAAGGTGGGGACTTGCGTGGCATCATTGTCTCTGGCGGCTACGCCGAGATCGCGAATGACACGGTCGTGGTCATCGCCGATCATGCGCGAGCCGTCGACGACATTGATCCCGAGCGCGTCAAAGAGGTTTACGACGAGGCCAAGGAGCAGCGCGACGCCCTCCAGGAGGGCGACCACGCGCGCGTCTTCTACCAGAACAAGATGGACTGGTGCGACCTTCTCCTCAAGAACGCTCAGCAGTAGAAGGGCCGAGCCACATATGGATGTCATCCGCATCGAGGGAGGCCACCCCGTAACGGGGGAGGTCTCCGTTGAGGGAGCGAAGAACTCCGCGCTCAAGCTCATGGCCGCGACGATCCTCGCGCCAGGCGTGTCCACGCTCACCAACGTCCCGAACATCTCCGACGTTCACGTGATGGGGAAGGTCCTGAAGCGCCTGGGCGCGAGCGTCGAGGTGCTCGGCCCCCATTCGATGAACATCGACACGTCGGACGTCGACAAGTGGGAGACCCCCTACGAGCTCGTCGCCAAGATGCGCGCCTCCACGGCCGTGCTCGGCCCGCTCGTGGCGCGCTTCGGGCATGCCGTCGTGGCCATGCCGGGCGGCTGCCAGATCGGCGCCCGCAAGATCGACATGCACATCCTCGGCCTCGAGGCCCTGGGCGTGAAGTTCGACATCGACCACGGCTACATCCACGCGTCCGCCCCTGACGGCATCAAGGGCGCGATGGTCACGCTCGACTTCGCGAGCGTCGGCGCCACCGAGAACCTCATGATGGCCTCGGTCCATGCGGAGGGCGTTACCACCATCGACAACGCCGCGCGCGAGCCGGAGATCGTCGACCTCGCGAACCTGCTCAACGAGATGGGCGCCAAGGTCTCGGGAGCGGGCACCCCCGTCATCGAGGTCGAGGGGGTTCCCGGCGACCTCCATCCCGTCGCGCACGAGGTCGTGGGCGACCGCATCGAGGCCGGCACCTTCCTGGCCATCGGCGCGCTCACGGGCGCGCCCGTCCGCGTCAACGGGTTCGAGCCGCGTCACCTGGGCCTCGTCCTCAAGAAGTTCGAGCAGATGGGGTGTACCGTCGAGCGCGGCGTGCGCACCTGCCAGGTGAGCCGCTCCGGCCCCATCCGTCCCGTCGACATCCAGACCCTCCCGTTCCCGGGATTCCCCACCGACATGCAGGCGCAGACCATGTGCGTCCTCGCCATGGCCGCCGGCGAGAGCATCGTCACCGAGAACGTCTTCGAGAACCGCTTCATGTTCGCCAGCGAGCTCGACCGCATGGGGGCCGACATCACCATCGAGGGACATCACGCCCTCGTCCATGGGGTGAGCTCCCTCTCGGGTGCCCCCGTCAAGGCGCCCGACCTGCGCGGCGGGGCCTCCCTCGTCATGGCGGGGCTCGTCGCCGAGGGCTTCACCACGGTCTCGAACGTCTACCACATCGACCGTGGGTATGAGGGCTATGTGGACAAGCTCGTCTCCCTGGGCGCCCACATCGAGCGGCACTCCGTCCCGGACGACGAGGAAGACCAGGACTGACGCCGTCCGTACGGGGACGGAGGGGTTGCATATGGTCAAGAGGCATGAGCGCAGGGGCGTCCAGCGGGTGGGCTTCGAGGAGTACAGCCGCTCGAACGCCGACCTCTATCGCGCGAGGAACCGCAAGAAGGGCGCCCGACGCTGGCCCAAGATCGCAGGCATCTGCGCGCTTGCGCTGGTCGTGGGCATCGCGGGGTGGCTCGTCTCGATCCAGATGCGCATCAGCGGAGGCTCCATCACCGACGACCTGCGCCAGTCGCTCTACAACGTGACGAACAGCCAGCCCTACTACGTGCTGCTCCTCGGCACCGACGGCCGTCCCGGCGAGACCAACTACCGGAGCGACACCTATCGTGCTCATGCGGGTCGACCCCACGAACAAGAAGGTCACGCTCGTGTCGATCCCGCGTGACACGAAGGTGAGCTACAAGGGCCAGACCATGAAGATCAACGGCACGCATACCGCCGACGGCGCGGCGGGCGTGGTCAATGCGGTCGACACGCTGTGCGGCGTCAAGATATCGCACTACGTCGAGGTGAGCTTCGACGGGTTCTCGACGGTGGTGGACGCGCTCGGCGGGGTCACGGTCGACGTCGACACCAAGATCGACGACGAGAAGGCCGGCGACGACGTCATCGAGCCGGGAACCCAGGTGCTCAACGGCTCGCAGGCCCTCACCTACTGCCGCTCGCGCGCGTTCGTCGACGGCGACTACACGCGCACGCGGCACCAGCGCACGTTCATCACGGCCCTGATCAGCCAGATCACCTCCACGAGCAACCCGCTTACGCTGGTGAGCGTGGTCAACGCGGGTGCCGACATGCTCTCGACCGACCTCTCCGTCTCGTCGATCGTCGCCATGGCCACGCAGCTCAAGGGCATGGATCCGGCGAACATCTACTCCTGCACCATCCCCTCGACCACGGCCACCATCTCGGGCCAGTCCTACGTCGTTGCGAACGAGGGCGAGCTTGCCGAGATGATGAAGCGCGTCGACGCGGGCGAGGACCCGGAAGGTCCCACCACCATGGGCGAGGGGCTCGACGGCACGACGCTCTAGGGGGACGGGGATGGCACCCGCGTTTTTGCTCCGAGTGCATGGGTTTCCGGCCTCAGGCTAGCCCATTCCGCACGTTTCTTTCGCGAGTGCGCGATTCGTCCGTGCACTCGCGAAAGAAACGTGCGAGCAAGGCGAGGCCTACGGCTTGCGGGCTGCCGCCAGCCAGGCTGGGTATAGTCACATCCATGTGACGGCGATGACGGGAGGGGAGCATGGCAGACGACATCGCGGCGGCGCTCGCCGGCCGCGACCCCATCGAGGTCGACGCTGCGACGCTCGCGGCGGCGGAGCTCTCCTCCGTGCTCGCCGCCTCCGGGTCGGAGCCCCTGGTGTTCGGCGGCCCCATCGACTCCATGCTGGCCCGCCAGCCGCTCGCCGACGGCATCCCCGCCCCGCTGTGGGACGTCGAGGAGCCCGAGACCGCCCGCCACCTGCATCGCCTCTTCCATGACGTGGGAGCCGAGGTCGCCGTGGCCAACACGGCGGAGGCGACCGCGCCCGCCCTCGAGGCCGCGGGCGTGGGCCTGCCGGTCGACGTCGTGGTCGCGGCGGCGCTCCGGGCGGCCTACTCGTGCGCCCCGCGCTTCGTGGTGGGCGAGGTCGGCCCCTGCGGCGCGTCGGGCGAGGCGGCCGCCCGCGCATACGCCCAGCTCGCAGCCTCGCTTGCCGCACGCGAGGCCCATGGCCTCCTCGTCTCGCGCATGCCCTCGCTTCCCGAGGCCCTGCTCGCGCTCGGGGCCGTCCGCGCGGCAGCGCCGTCTCTCCCGGCGATCGCGAGCGTCCGGCTCGACGCGTCCGGCAGCGTCTCCGCGACGGGAGAGCCCGTGGAGCAGGCCTTCTCCGCCCTCGCCGCAGCCGGCGCGGCGGCCCTCGGCGCGGATGGCCTCGACGCCCGCGCGATGGCGGCCCTCGCGCCCCGCATCCTCGCCGCCGCGCACGACGTCGGCCTCGAGGCGCTGCTCCGCCCGGGCTCGTCCGCCCCTGTGGATTTCGGGTGTGCGGCAACCGATTTTGTCGGTGCGGGGGCGCGTCTGCTGGGGTGCAGCTCAGAGGCCACGCCGTCTCTCGCCGCCCTTCTCGCCGATGCCCTTTTCCTGCGGTGATGCCATTCCCAAAGCCCAATACATTGTGGGTTGCCTCGAACTGATACACAAGGTATGGTAGAACTCGTGCGCACGCGAGGCCCTGGGCCCACAGCGCCTCATACTGCGAAAACGTGCCTAGGAAGGGGCCCAGATGTCCGGTTTCGTCACCCAGAAGATGCCCTCGACCATCGTCAAGCGCGATGGCTCGCTCGCCGACTTCGACCAAGACAAGATCACCTCCGCCATCGAGAAGGCGGGGGCGGCCACGGGCGAGTTCGGCCCCGACGAGGCCATCATCCTCTCCGGCCAGGCATGCAAGGTCATCGTCCACCGCTTCAACGGCGCGACCCCCACCATCGAGGAGATCCAGGACATCGTCGAGCAGACCCTCATCTCGGCCAACCACTTCGAGACGGCCCGCGCCTACATCGTCTACCGCGAGAAGCGCCGCCAGATGCGTCGCGACCGCGAGACCTACGTCGACGTCACCAGCTCCGTGAACGAGTACCTCTCCCGCGCCGACTGGCGCGTCAACGCCAACGCCAACCAGGGCTACTCGCTGGGCGGCCTCATCCTGAACGTCTCGGGCAAGGTCATCGCCAACTACTGGCTCTCCCACATCTATCCCCCCGAGGTGGGAGACGCCCATCGCTCCGGCTCCATGCACATCCACGACCTCGACATGCTCTCGGGATACTGCGCCGGCTGGTCGCTCCGCACCCTGCTCAACGAGGGGTTCAACGGCGTCGCCAACAAGGTGGAGTCCGCGCCCCCCAAGCATCTCGGCACCGCCATGGGCCAGATGGTCAACTTCCTCGGCACGCTCCAGAACGAGTGGGCCGGCGCCCAGGCCTTCTCCTCGGCGGACACCTACCTCGCACCCTTCGTGCGCGTCGACCATCTCACCTACGACGAGGTCAAGCAGGAGATGCAGGGCTTCGTCTACAACATGAACGTGCCTTCGCGCTGGGGCACCCAGACCCCCTTCTCCAACCTCACGTTCGACTGGGTCTGCCCAGACGACCTCAAGGACAACGTCCCCCTGGTGGGCGGCGAGCCGGTCGACTTCACCTACGGCGACCTCCAGGCCGAGATGGACATGATCAACCGCGCGTTCATCGAGGTCATGACCGAGGGGGACGCCAAGGGCCGCGTCTTCACGTTCCCCATCCCCACCTACAACATCACGAAGGACTTCGCCTGGGACACCCCCAACGCCGACCGCCTCTTCGAGATGACCTCCAAGTACGGCCTGCCCTACTTCCAGAACTTCGTGAACTCGGACCTCACGCCCAACATGGTGCGCTCGATGTGCTGCCGCCTCCAGCTCGACCTGCGCGAGCTGCTCAAGAGGGGCAACGGCCTGTTCGGCTCGGCCGAGCAGACCGGTTCGATCGGCGTCGTCACCATGAACATGGCGCGCCTGGGCTACAAGCACAAGGGCGACGAGCAGGGCCTCTACGACGAGCTGGACCACCTGCTGCAGCTGGCCAAGACCTCGCTCGAGCTCAAGCGCAAGGAGATCCAGCGCCTCATCGACGCGGGCCTCTTCCCCTACACCAGGCGCTACCTGGGCACGCTCAGGAACCACTTCTCCACCATCGGCGTCAACGGCATCAACGAGATGATCCGCAACTTCACCTCCGACGCCCACGACATCACCGACGAGGAGGGCCACGCCCTCGCGGTGCGCGTTCTCGACCACGTGCGCGAGCAGATGGTCGAGTTCCAGGAGGAGACCGGCCACATGTACAACCTCGAGGCCACGCCGGCGGAGGGCACCACCTACCGCTTCGCGCGCGAGGACCTCAAGCGCTACCCCGACATCATCCAGGCCGGCACCCGCTCCGAGCCCTACTACACCAACTCCTCCCAGCTGCCCGTGGGCTACACCACCGATCCGTTCCAGGCGCTCGGCGAGCAGGAGGACCTCCAGAAGAAGTACACCGGCGGCACGGTGCTGCACCTCTACATGGGCGAGCGCATGAGCTCGACCGAGGCGTGCAAGCAGCTGGTGAAGCGCTCCCTCGAGCGGTTCCGCCTGCCCTACATCACCGTGACGCCCACGTTCTCGATCTGCCCCAAGCACGGTTACATCGCAGGCGAGCACGAGTTCTGCCCCATCTGCGACGAGGAGCTGGCGCAGAGGAAGAAGGCCGAGCAGGAGAAGGCGTTCCAGCCGGTGGAGGTCTAGGCCCGACCGTTCGCCGCGACCTCACAAGATGTGGGGCCGGGGCTTGCATGAGGATACGACATATGGCACTATGTGAGTGCCAGAAGAAAGGGGCTACCACCATGGTCAACAGAAACGAACTCACCAGCACCGGCACGATCGTCGACGGAGTCGAGCTCAGCAACGAGGAGCGCCAGCCTTGCGAGGTCTGGACCCGCGTCATGGGGTACTACCGTCCCGTCGCCTTCTACAACACGGGCAAGAAGGGCGAGTTCCACGAGCGCGTGGAGTTCGTCGAGCCCGGTGCCTGCCCCTGCTCGCGCGAGCAGGTCGCATAG
>JAKVON010000004.1 GCA_022482785.1 Atopobiaceae bacterium
GCCGTCCACGACCTTGAGGATGCCGTGGCCGCGATAGTACTCGACCAGCGGCGAGGTCTGCTCGGCATAGGTGTCGAGGCGCCTCTGGATGGTCTCGGGGTTGTCGTCGGCGCGCTGGTACATCTCGCCGCCACACCTCGGACAGGTCTCGTCCGCCGCGGTGCCGGTGTAGCCGCAGGCCTTGCAGGTGCGGCGGGAGCTCAGGCGCCTGACGATGACGTCGGCCTCGACGTCGACGAGGAGCGCTGCGTCGAGGGGCTTGCCCATCTCGGCGAGCTCGGAGTCGAGGCTCACGGCCTGGGCGGTGTTCCTGGGGAAGCCGTCGAGGATGAAGCCCTCCTGGGCGTCGTCGGCGCCGAGACGCTCCTTGACCAGGTCGATCACGAGCTGGTCGGGAACGAGCTTGCCCTCGTCCATGAAGGACTTGGCCCTCTTGCCGAGGGGGCTCGCCGCCTTGACCGCGGCACGGAGCAGGTCGCCCGTGGAGATGTGGGCGACGCCGAACTCCTTGACGAGCTTCTGGGCCTGAGTGCCCTTGCCGGCACCGGGAGCTCCGAGCAGAACGATGTTCATCTCTCAATCCCTTCCTGCGGCCTACTTGAAGATGCCCTCGTAGTTGTGCATCTTGAGCTGGCTCTCCAGCTGCGAGATGGTATCCAGGGCGACGCCCACCATGATGAGGACCGAGGTGCCGCCGAACGACTGGATGAGCGAGTTCTGGGTGAACGTGAAGAGCATGGTGGGGACCACGGCGATGACGGCCATGGCGAGCGCGCCAGGCAGGGTGATGTGGTCGAGCGTGCTCTTGATGTAGGCGGCCGTCGCGGAGCCCGGACGCACGCCGGGGATGAACCCTCCGGTCTTGCGCAGGTTGTCGGCCGTCTCCTCGGGATTGAAGATCATCGAGGTGTAGAAGTACGCGAAGAACACGATGAGGGCGACGGAGAGGACCCAGTTGATCCAACCCGAGGACACCGCGTTGCCGAAGGCCTGCATCCAGTCCACGTCGGGGAAGAACACGGCGATCTGCGCGGGGAAGTACAGGATCGCGCTCGCGAAGATGATGGGCACGACGCCGGCCGTGTTGACCTTGATGGGCAGGTAGGTGGCCTGTCCGCCCATGACCCTGCGCCCGACGACGCGCTTGGCGTACTGCACCGGGATGCGACGCTGGCCGCGCTCGAGGTAGACGATGAGCGGGATGACGGCGACCGTGATCAGGATGACCAGGATGGAGAGGAGCGTCCCCATGTCGCTCGTGGCGACGGAGCTGATGAGCGAGCGGGGGATGCCGGCCATGATGTTCGCGAAGATGATGAGCGACATGCCGTTGCCGATGCCGCGCTGGGTGATGACCTCGCCGAGCCACATGATCAGGATGGCGCCCGCGAGCATCGTGACGACGGCGATGACGTCCATGAGGCCGTCGGGAAGGCCCGTGCCGGTCCAGCTGATGCCGTACTGCTCGCTCTTGAACAGGAACAGGTAGCCGATCGCGTTGATGAGCGCGAGGCCGATGGTGAGGTAGCGCGTGTACTGCGTGATCTTGCGCGTGCCGGACTCGCCCTCCTTGGCGAGCTCCGCCAGCGAGGGGATGACGGCCTGCATCATCTGCATGATGATCTGCGCGGTGATGTAGGGCATGATGCCCAGGCAGAAAACCGAGACGCGCGAGAGGGCGCCGCCCGAGAACAGGTTCAGCACGCCGATGGCGCCCACCGTATCGGAGGCGTTCTGCATCTGCGAGAGCATCTTCGTGAAGGGGATGCCAGGCAGGGGCAGGTACGCGCCGAGACGATAGAGCACCAGGATGGCAACCGTGAGCAGGAGCTTCTTGCGGAGCTCGGGCACGCGGAAGGCATTGGAGATCCCACTTAGCACGGGAGTTCGACCTTTCCTCCGGCCGCCTCGATCTTGGTCTTGGCAGAGGCGGAGACCTTGTCGACCTTGACGGTGAGCTTCTTGGTGAGCTCGCCGTCGCCGAGGACCTTGACGGGCTTGGCGTCGGACTTGATGACGCCCTTCTCGACCAGGGAGGCGGCGTCGACCGTGTCGCCGTCGGCGAAGATGGCCTCGAGGCGCGCGACGTTCACGGGCGCGTACTCGGTGCGGCTGTGGTTGGTGAAGCCGGGGAGCTTGGGCAGGCGCATGGCGAGCGGCTGCTGGCCGCCCTCGAAGCCCGAGCCCTTGCCGCCGCCGGAGCGGGAAAGCTGGCCCTTGTAGCCGCGGCCGGCGGTGGTGCCGTGACCGGACGAGTTGCCGCGGCCGATGCGCTTGCGCGACTTCTTGGCGCCCTCTGCGGGCTTGAGATCATTGAGCTGCATGATGGACGACTCCTAGTTCTCTGTGACCTCGACAAGGTGCTTGACCTTGAAGATCATTCCGCGGATGGACTCGTTGTCGGGCTGCTCGACGGTGTCGCCGATGCGACGCAGGCCGAGCGCCCTGCAGGTTGCGGTCTGGTCCTTCTTGACGCTGGCCGTGGCGCTGCGCACGAGCTTGATGGTGAGGTTCTTCGCCATGGTTAGTTCTCCTTACCGACGAACATCTCGCCGACGGTGAGGCCGCGACGGTCGGCAGTCTGCTCGGGGCTGGAGAGCTGCTGCAGTCCCTCGGCGGCCGCCTTGATGATGTTCAGCGAGTTGTTGGTGCCGAGCGACTTCGAGAGCACGTTCTTGATGCCCGCGAGCTCGAAGAGGGGGCGCACGGCGCCGCCGGCGATGACGCCGGTTCCCTCGATGGCGGGCTTGATCAGCACGCGGCCGGCGCCGAAGTGGCCCTCGACCTCGTGGGGAATGGAGCCCTCGTCGGTGACGGGGACCTTGAACATGTTCTTCTTGGCGTCGTCGACGCCCTTCTGGATGGCCAGGGGCACCTCGGCGGACTTGCCCATGCCGATGCCCACGTTGCCCTTGCCGTCGCCGACGGCGACGAGGGCCACGAGGGAGAAGCGGCGGCCGCCCTTGACGACCTTGGAGACGCGGTGGATGAAGACGACGCGCTCCTGGTATTCGGAATCCTCCTGGCGCTTGCGATCACGAGGCATGCGATTTCCTCCTAGAACTTCAGGCCCGCGGAGCGGGCACCGTCTGCGAGAGCCTTGACGCGGCCATGATAGATGCGGCCGCCGCGGTCGAACGTGACCTCGGTGACCCCCTTCTCGACGGCACGCTTCCCGACGAGCTCGCCGATCTTCTCGGCGGCCTCGACGTTGGAGCCGATCTTGCCCGATGCCTTGAACTCCGGGTCGAGCGTCGACGCAGTGCAGAGCGTCTTGCCGTCGACATCATCGATGACCTGGGCATAGATGTTTGCATTGGTGCGATGGACGCTGAGACGCGGACGTTCTGCCGTGCCCGTGATCTTGGCGCGCACGCGGCGCTGGCGGCGCTTGAGGCCCGCCTTCTTCGCCTGTTGCTTGTTCATGCTCTCTCCTTATCCGTGCCGCCACCTGACGGGGTGACGGGCTTGCTGACCTGCCTGCGGTTACTTAGCGGCCTTGCCGAGCTTGCGACGGACGTGCTCGCCCTCGTAGCGGACGCCCTTGCCCTTGTAGGGCTCGGGGGGACGCTTGTCGCGAATCTCGGCCGCGACCTGGCCGACGCGCTCCTTGGAGATGCCCTCGACCACGATGTGGGTGTTGTCGGGGACCTTGTACGAGATGCCCTCGGGCGCCTCGACGATCACGGGATGCGAGAAGCCGAGCGACATCTCGAGGTTGGTGCCCTTGAGCGCGGCACGATAGCCGACGCCGACGAGCTCGAGGTTCTTCGAGAAGCCGTCGGACACGCCGACGACCATGTTGCTGATGAGCGAGCGCGTGAGGCCGTGCTGCGCGTTGGCCTCGCGGGTCTCGTCGACGGGCGTGACGGTGATGACGTCGCCGTCGAGCTTGATGGTCACGAGCTCGGAGAAGTTGCGGTCGAGCTCGCCCTTCGGGCCCTTCACGTGCACGTGCGTTCCGTTGACTGTCGCTGTGACCCCGGCGGGAATCTGGACAGGCAATTTACCGATGCGAGACATGTGCGTCTCCTTTCCTGCCGAGAGTTACCAGATGTAGGCGATGACCTCGCCGCCGATGCCCGCCTTGCGAGCATCGCGGTCGCACATCATGCCTTTGGACGTGGAGATGACGGCGGTCCCGAGGCCGCCCAGGACGCGGGGAAGATCCTCGGCCGCGGAATAGATGCGCAGGCCAGGCTTCGAGATGCGACGGATGCCGCGGATGACCTTGGAGCGCTTCGGGCCGTACTTGAGGGTGATGTGGAGGGTCTTCTGGGGCTTGGTGTCCTCGAGGGAGTAGTCCTCGATGTAGCCCTCCTCCTTGATGACGCGGGCGATCTCGACGAGCACCTTGCTCGAGGGCATGGAGACCTCGGCCTTGCTCGCGGAGTTCGCGTTGCGGATGCGCGTGAGCATATCCGCGATTGGATCGGTAACGTTCATTTCGAATTCTCCTTCGCTCGGGATGAATCTTCGCGACCGGTTCGCTCAGGCCCTTGGCCAGGGCGCCTCGTCACGCAGAGCTTCTCGGACTCGCGCTGGGACCTACCAGCTGGACTTCTTGACGCCCGGAAGCTCGCCCTTGCTCGCGAGCTCGCGGAAGCACACGCGGCACAGCCCGAACTTGCGATAGACGGAGTGGGGACGCCCACAGCGCTGGCAGCGGTTCTGGCCGCGCGTCGAGTACTTCGGCGTGCGCGAAGCCTTGACGATCATCGATGTCTTAGCCACAAATCCTCCTTCTTGGCACCGCCACGGCACTCTTCGCCGCGGCGAAACTTCATAAATATACGCCTAGTCCTGCTTGAACGGGAAGTGGAACGCAGCAAGCAGGGCACGTCCCTCCTCGTCGGTGGGTGCACTGGTGACGATCGTGATGTCCATGCCGCGGACGTGGTCGACCTTGTCGAAGTCGATCTCGGGGAAGATCAGCTGCTCGGTGACGCCCATGGAGAAGTTGCCGCGACCGTCGAAGCTCTTGGCGGAGATGCCGCGGAAGTCGCGGATGCGCGGGATGGCCACCGAGATGAGGCGGTCGAGGAACTCCCACATGCGGTCGCCGCGAAGGGTGACCTTGGCGCCGATGGGCATCCCGGCGCGCAGGTGGAAGGTTCGCGATGGACTTCTTGGCATGGGTGACCATGGGCTGCTGGCCCGTGATGGTGCGGAGGTCCTCGACGGCGGCGTCGATGGCCTTGGCGTCGATGGCGGCCTCGCCCACGCCCATGTTCACGACGATCTTCTCGAAGCGGGGGACCTGGTGGGGGTTGGCATAGCTGAACTGCTTCTGGAGCTGGTCACGCACGGTCTTGGAGTACTCCTCCTTGAGGCGCGGCGTGTAGTCGGACTTCTCGGCCTTCTTCTCGGCCTTGGGCTCGGCCTTCTTGGCCGGCTTCTTGGCCGCAGGCTTCTTCTCGGCCTTGGGCGCCGCCTTCTTGGCGGGCTTGGCCTCCTGCACCTTCTTCTCTTCCTCTGCCATTCGTTACTCCTTCTCGTGGGGTTCTCAGCACGGGGTTCCGACCTCGTGCCTCCCGGGCCCCTGGCAAGGGGGACGGGAGCCTGCCTTCACGTCCGACACGGCGAAGAGACAGAACTCTCCCCGCATAAAGACGCAAGTTCAAATAGTACGCGGTGGCGGCGGGAAACGCCAGGCCCTAACAGGCAGCCGTCAAATTTTCACAGTATCTGCCCATGGTCTCCCCCCACAGGGGAAAGGAGACGCCGCCACACGGGGTGGACGGCGTCTCCGGCAGGGCCTCGGTCTTGGATGACTCCCCTACTTCTGGGCGTCGTCCTCCCTTCTTGCGGCGCACGATGCCGTAGATCGCGACGCCCTGCGCCGACAGGCTGCCAGCACGCCGATGATGGCGAACGAGGTGGCGTCTCCGGTCTTGGCGAGCGGGCCTGCGGTCGTGGTGGTCGTGACGTTGTCCGAGTTCGTCTTCGTGACGACGATGGTACGCTCGGTCGTGGCCTTGGCGTCGTAGAGGTCCATCGTGGTCTTGTCCACGATCTCGGTCTGGTCGCCGTTGGCATCGACGAGGGTGACCTCGCCGTCGGTGGCGTTGATGGTGAACTCGGAGTCCGCGGCGACGTCGTAGCCGTCAGGGGGCGCTCACCTCGTGGAGGATGTAGGTCGTGCCCACGTTCAGGACCTTGCTGATGTCCATCGCGGAGTCGTTCGACCACCAGTCGGCCTTCACCTCTCCGGTCGCCTTGTCGATGATCTGGAGATGGGCGCCGGACACGAAGTCGTGCGTGGTCTTGTCGAGCTTCTGGACCTTGACGTCGGTGGTGTAGTCGCTCACGCCGTTGGCCGTGAGCGTGACCGCCGCAGAGCCGGACGTGGTTCCCTCGGACTGCGTCGTGAGCGCGGCAGCGGACGCGGTGTCCGACTGGGCAGAGAGCGTGGCGTCCTGCTGGACGGTCTGGCCGTTGGCATAGGACGAGCTCGTAGCCGTTGGCCGTCTTCTCGATGGAGAACGTGTCGCTCCTGTAGGGATCGACCAGGTGGCCGGCGGGCGCGCTCTCCTCCTTGAAGTAGTAGGAGGCGCTCGTGTCGACGTTCACGTCGTCGAAGGTGATATAGCCCTGGGCGTCGGAGGTGCCGTTGCCCATGTAGACGTCATTGCCGCCGTTGTTGACCATCCAGAGGCCGTAGACGGCGCCCGCGAGGGCCTCGCCGCCGCTCTTGCTGGTCTTCTGGACGCGGAGGTTCACGCCCTTGACCTTGTTCGCGAACGTGGGTGCCGTTGCCGACGTGGGGTTCGTGGGGTCGGACGCGGTGCCGTAGGTGGTCATGGCGGAGAGTGAGCCGTCAGGGTTCTGGGTCACGATGACGCGCATGGCGAACGAGGTGGTGTCGTAAGCGATCGTGCCGTCGGTGCCTGCGACCTCGTCCATGGTGTAGTCGTTGATGCCCACCTGCGTGTAAGTGATGTCGTTGAACGCGATGCTACCGTCCGCACCGTTGGTGCCCGTGGAGACGACCGCGCCGTCCGCATCGCGGAGCTCGAAGTTGAACTCGCCCGCGGTGAGGCTGCCACCCGTGAAGGTCTTTTTGGCGGTCGGGCTGACGCTGACCTCCTGCGCGATGGACGAGACCGACTGGATGGAGAGGCAGCGCATCGAGAGCTTGACCGCGCTGTTGTTGTAGAAGGACACGGCCGAGACATCGAGACCATGTGCCGTCGGTGCCGTAGCGCATCTTGCAGGTGACGGTAGGCGCGGACTGGTCGGTGGGAACGGCAACCGTGTAGAGGTACTGGGCGCTGTCACAGGTCACCGTGGAGCCGCTCGCCGAGGTCTCGGTGAGGAGGTAGCAGTAGGTGCCGGCCTTGTAGTAGGTGACGTTCGGGATCGTGACGGTCGCGGCATGGTTGGAGAAAGCACCGTTCTGGAGCGCGACGGAGAAGCCGTTCGTGCCGTCGTCGACGATCTTCTGGGCGGTGGCATCGTAGGTGGTCTCGGACGCGGTGCGCGCGTTGCCGGATGCGTCGGCCGTCTCGAGCTTGAAGTCGAACGTCGGGTTGCCAGAGCCGTAGTAGTCCTTGGTGAACGAGGTGCCCCACGTGTCGGAGAAGTGCGTGTTGGTGAAGGTCGGGGCAACGGTGGTGCCGGGGGTGTCCTTGGTGGCGTCGTATGCGACGGCAGCCACGAGCTTGCCGTTGCCGTTGTCGCTCACCGTGACGGTCGCGGTGTGCGAGGTGGTGTCGTAGGTGATGTCATCCTTGGTGGGATGGGCGGCGTCGACGCCCTGGGGCAGGACCTCGGAGATGGTGTAGGTGTAGGTGCCGGCGGCCGTGTAGTCGATCTTGTCGAACGTGACGGAGCCGTCGGCCGCGTTGGCCTTGGTCTGGAGGACCTTGCCGTCCTTGTCCTTGAGCTGGAACGAGAACTGGCCGTCCTCGAGCGTGGCGCCGGAGAGCGTCTTCTTCGCGGAGAGGCTGGCAGAGGTGCCTGCGGCCTTATAGGTGTTGGTGAAGGCGGCGGAGGTGACCGTGCCGGTGGTGTCATCACCGTAGTGAACCTGCGTCGAGAGGGTGCCGTCACCGTTGTCGATCACGGTGACATGAGCGACGACGGGCTGGGCTGAGTAGGTGACGCCGTTGTAGGTTTTCGTGCCGTTGCCGTTGTCAGTCGCGTTCGCCGGGACGTTCTCGGTGATCTGGTAGTCGAACGTCCTGGCCCGCTTGCCGTCGATGGTCTGCGTGGAGCCGGCGAGGTCGGCCTGAGTGTAGGTGATGTCACCGAAGGATGGTGCCTGGTTGGTGCGGGTGGCATGGACGATCGTGTCGCCAGGGAGCTTCGCGCCTGCGGTGAGGGCGCTCACCGTGAAGGAGAAGTCGTCTGCGGCGATGCTCGATTCGTTGCCGTCGGTCCAGTCGCGGCCGTCGAGGGTCTTGGAGACCTGGAGCTGCGCGGTGCCGGAGGCGTTATAGGTGTTGGTGAAGACGACGGCCGAGACGCCCTCATAGGTGGGCGTGGCCGCAAGCGTGCCGTCTCCGTTGTCGAAGACGGAGACGGAGACCTTGGCAACGTGGGCATCGTAGTCGACGCCCTTCCTGCCGTCGTTCTTCTCGACGATCGAGTACTCGAAGGTCTTGCCGGCGTCGTCCTGCGTGTAGGGAATCTGCGTGAAGGCGATTGTGCCGTCAGCGGCGTTGGTGCCCGTGGCGACGACGTTGTTGGAGGCATCGAGCACCTGGAACGAGAACTCGTCGGCGGCGAGGGCGGTGCCCGTGAGCTGCTTGTTGGCAGTAAGGCTCACCGAGCCCTTGGCCGCGTAGCTGTTGGAGAAGGTGGCCGCGCCGCCCTCGTAGGCAGGCGTTGCCGTGAGGTTGCCCCTGCCGTCGTCGGCAACGGTGACGGTGACCTTGCGGACGGTCGCGTCATAGGTGTAGCCGGCGGCCGTGCCGGCCACCTCGGAGATGGTGTAGGCGTAGGTGCCGGCGGCCGTGTAGTCGATCGTGTCGAACGTGACGGAGCCGTCGGCGGAGTTGGACTTGGTCTGGAGGACCTTGCCGTCCTCGTCCTTGAGCTGGAACGAGAACTGGCCTTCCTTGAGCGTGGAGCCCGAGAGCGACTTCGTCGCCTTGAGGACGACCGAGCCCTTGGCCGCATAGGTGTTGGTGAACGTCGGGGCAGCGCCGCCGTCGTAGGAGGGCGTGGCCTTGAGCGTGCCGTCGCCGTTGTCAGCCACCGCGACGGTGACCGTGTGGGCGGAGGCGTCGTAGGCGTAGCCGTCGGCAGCGCCGGCCACCTCGGAGATGGTGTAGGCGAAGGTCCTGCCGGCGTCTGCCAGCTTGTAGGAGATGGGCGAGAACGAGACCTTTCCGTCGGCGTCGTTGGTGCCCGTGGCGACCTGGTTGCCAGCTGCGTCCTTGACGACGAACGAGAACTCGCCGGCGGAGAGCGTCTTTCCGCTGCTGGCGGAGTCGACGAGGGACTTCGCGGCCTCGAGCGAGACCGAGCCGGAGGCGTCGTAGGAGTTCGTGAAGGTGGGCCTGGCGGCGGAGCCGTCGTAGGTGACGGTCGCGGACATCGTGCCGTCGTTGTTGTCGGTGACGACGACGGTAGCCGTGGACTTCGCGGTGGAATAGGTCACGCCCCCCTCGCTGCCCGCAACCTCGACGATGTCAAACTTGTAGGTTCCGACCTTCGAGAACGATATCTCGTCGAAGGAGAAATCGGCCGTGGCGCCGGAGTTCGGGCTCACCGTCGCGGTGGTGTTCTTGGGCATGGCATAGCCAGTGGCATCATTACTCTGCTCGGCGGAGATCGAGAACGCGAACGAGTCGCCCTGCCTGAAGGGGCGGCCGGACATGGCCTTGGTGCCCTCGAGCTTGGCGGTGGCATTCGCGGCCTGATAGGAGTTGTGGAAGGTCGGGACCTCTCCGCCCTGGTAGGAGACGCTCGAGCTCATGGTTCCATCGCCGTTGTCGTTGACTGTCACCGTGGCGGTATAGGTGGCGCCGTCATAGAAGACGCCATCCTTGGTCCAGACTCCCTCGTCGTTCTTGGTAGCGCCCTCGGGCACGGACTCGGAAATGGTGTAGGTATAGATGCCAGCCTTGTCATAGGAGATGGAGCCGAAGGAGGCCGTCCTGGCATCCTTGGTCGCGTTCGCCGTGTCGGAGGCGGGCATGGGGGCGCCATCGTTCGCAGCAAGCGTGAACGAGTAGGTCTCGTTATCGAGCCAGCCACGGCCCGAGAGTGACTTGGTCGCCTGGAGCGTCGCGGTGGCTCCCGTAGCGGTATAGGTATTTGTGAAGTCGAGCTTGGAGGGATCGTCGCTCCCCTCGAGCGTGGTCACTTTGAGCGTGCCGTCGCCATTGTCGGAGACGTTTACCTTGACGGTATGAGACTGCGTCGAGCTCTTCACGCCCTTGGCGTCATAGGTATTTTCGGTCACGGTGTAGGTGTGGTCCCCGACATCCTTCAGGCCGTACTCGATGCTGGTGTAGGAGATCTTGCCGCTGGCGTCGGACGTGCCGGTGGCGACGGTCCTGGTCCCCTCCTTCACCGTGAATGCGAAGGCATCGCCGTCCTTGAGGGCGCGGCCCTCCATCGTCTTGGTGCCTGCGAGGGACAGGGTGCCCTTGGCCGAGTAGGTGTTGGCGAACGTCGCCGCCCCGCCGACATAGGACGGGGTCGCCGTGATGGTCCCCTTGCCGTCGTCGCTCACGGCAACCGTCACCGTATGGACGGAGGTGTCATAGGTGATTCCATCCTTGGTGGGGTTGCTCGCCGTCACGCCCTCGGGGAGCTTCTCGGAGATCGTGTAGGTGTAGGTCTTGCCGGCATCGTCCTGCGTGTAGCTGATTGCGTCGAACAGGACCGAGCCGTTGGTGCCGTTCTCCTTGGTCTGAAGCACGTTGCCGTTGGCATCCTTGAGCTCGAACGAGAAGGCGCCGTCGGCAGGTGCCGCCCCGTTCAGGGTCTTCGTGGCGCCGAGGGCCACCGAGCCGGAGGCCTTGTAGGCGTTGGAGAAGGTCGGGGCCTTGCCGCCATCGTACTTGACGGAGGTCGAGAGGGTCCCGTTCCCGTTGTCGCTCACCGTGACGGTGGCCGTGCGGACGTGGCCGTCGTAGGTGATGCCGGCCTTGGTGAAGGTGCCGTCGCCGTTGGGGGTCGAGCCGTCCGGGATGACCTCGGAGATGGTGTAGGCGTAGGTGCCGGCATCGCCCTGGGTGTAGGTGAGGTCATCGAACGCAACGTTGCCGCTTGCGTCGTTCGTCTTGGTCTGGAGGACCGTATCGCCCGACTTGAGCACGAACGAGAACTCGCCTTCCTTGAGCGTGGCGCCTGAGAGGGTCTTGCTTGCGGAGAGACTGGCGGTGCCAGATGCCGCGTAGCTGTTGGAGAAGGTGGCCGCGCCGCCCTCGTAGGCAGGCGTTGCCGTGAGGTTGCCCCTGCCGTCGTCGGCAACGGTGACGGTGACCTTGCGGACGGTCGCGTCATAGGTGTAGCCGGCGGCCGTGCCGGCCACCTCGGAGATGGTGTAGGCGTAGGTGCCGGCGGCCGCGTAGTCGATCGCGTCGAACGTGACGGAGCCGTCGGCGGAGTTGGACTTGGTCTGGAGGACCTTGCCGTCCTCGTCCTTGAGCTGGAACGAGAACTGGCCTTCCTTGAGCGTGGAGCCCGAGAGCGACTTCGTCGCCTTGAGGACGACCGAGCCCTTGGCCGAGTAGGCGTTTGCGAAGGAGACCGCGCTGCCAGACCCGTAGGTGGTCGTGGCAACGAGTTGGCCAGCGCCGTTGTCCTTGACGGAGACGTGTACCGTCTTTGCGGTCGCGTCATAGGTGATGCCGGACTTTGATGCGTCGGCGGGAACGTCCTCGGTGACCACGTAGTCGTGCTCGCCTGCGGCCGTATAGCTGATCGTGCCGAAGTTGATGGAGCCGCCGACCGTGCTCTTGCCCGTGGCGACCGTGACGCCGTTCTCCTTCACCGTGAAGGAGAACTCGCCGTCGGTCATCTTCGCGCCGCTCAGCGTCTTGGTGCCGGCAAGGGTGACGCTCGTTCCCTTGAGGGTGTAGGTATTGGTGAACGTCGGCACGTCTGCCTTGTCGTCGTAGGTCGTGACGGCGGAGAGGTTGCCCTTGCCGTCGTCGGAGACGACGACCTTCACCGCATGCGAGGTCGTGTCGTAGCCGACGCCTCCCTTGCCGTTATTCACCTCGGAGATGGTATAGGTGTAGGTCCCGGCGGCCTCGTACTTGATCGCGTCGAACGAGACGGAGCCGTCGGCAGCGTTGGTCTTGGTCTGGAGCACGTTGCCGTTGGCATCCTTGAGCTGGAAGGAGAACTCCCCAGCAGTAAGGGAGCCGCCGTTCAGGACCTTCTTCGCACCGAGCGAGACGCTCGTCGACTTGATGCTGGTGTTGTCGAACGAGAGGCCGGAGGCGTTGATTTCCTTCGTGCATGCCTCGTCGGAGTAGTACGTGGTCTTCGCGGTCGCCGTCGTGGTGTTGGCGACGGTCGTGTTGGTCACGACGACCCGCACGTAGTAGGCGGTGGCGTTGTCCTCGTAACCCGCCGATGATTCCTCGGAGATGCGATAGTCATGCGTCCCGGCGTCATCGGTCGTGTATGAGATGGCATCGAAGGCGGCCGTGCCCCCGGCATTCTGGGCGGTGCCGATCTTCTTCCAGGAGCCGTCGGCCTGCTTCTCGGACAAGTCGAAGGTGAACGCTTGCGCGGACGTGGGCGTCGCCCCATCAACGGTCTTACTTACCTTGAAGCCCGTAGTCGTAGGCTTCTTGTAGTCCTTGTCCATGTGCTGCCAGACGTTGTGCCACTCGCCCGAGGAGTTCTTGACGTGGTTGGCGACGATCCATCCGCCAGAGGTAGACGTCACGTTGAAGGTGGCTTTGGGTGCCAGGAAGACGCCTGTGGTGCTACTGCCGGTGTTGACCTCGGTGGCGTTGGGCATGTTCCAGATGACCGTGCTGGCCACGTCAGAGTCGGCCTCGGTGTTGGTGTTCTGATCCGAGCTCACTTGGGTGCCACCGTTGACGACGCTGAACTTCTGCAGCGTGACGCTCGTGCCGGTGAGGTTGAGGACGATGGTCTGGTCGGTATTCTTCTTGATGGTGAGGCTGTCGGCCTGGGCGTTCGCGTAGAAGGAGTCGACATTTACGTAGTAGGTGCCTGCGCCCTTGCTCGTGATGTCAATGGTGTACTTTCCGCCCTGGAGGGACAGCTCGCCTGTGGCGTTGGTGCCGCTGTTCGTGTCATACGGATTGGGATAGCTGGTGATCACTCCAGAGAAGGACTGCTTTGCGGCCATCTCGTTGGAGTAGCTCGTGGCATTGCTCAGGATGTCGTCGACATAGGCATCAAGGGTTGCCTCATCGGAATCGTGATAGGTGACGACGTTGCCGGAGGCGTGAATCTTGGCCTCGTCCTCGGCACGGCACCACACGTCGGCGTTCACGCCCTTGAGGTAGAAGCTGCCGTTGACTTGGCCGAGCACCCAGGGCTGGTCGGAGGGGTTGGTCTTGTCGTTACCGGTCTGCTGCGAGGCGTTGAGCACCTTGACGGCGGCATTGGTCTCGGCCTCGACCTGGTCCCAGATGTTGGCGACGATGCCGAAGTATGCCCCGTTGCCGAGGATGTCCTTATAGGTCTCCGCGCCCGTCGTGTAGGCGGTGCCATCGCTCTGGGCGCTCAGCAGAACCGCTGCGCCCGTCGTGGAGGCCGTAGCGGACTTCGCATTCGCGACCACGACGATCCCCACGCCCGCCGCGACGCTCGCGGCAGGGATCGAGTACGTGCCGTCGGCGTTGGCGGAGAGCTTGGTGGTCTCGCCGTCGGCGGTCATCGAGACCGAGGAGACCTCATAGCCCGAGTCGGCTGCTGCCGAGAAGGTGAGCTTCTTGCCAGCAGGCACGGTGACCTTCGTCGTAGGTGCCGCGACCGTCTGCCCGGAGACGGAGATGTAGGCGTTCTGCAGGTCGAGCGCAACATCGACCGTGGTCGCCTGCGACGTCGTCGCGGCCGAGGACGTCGCCGCCGCAGACGAGGACGTCGACTGCGACTTCGACGACGTCGTGGACTGCGTGGTCGTGGACGCGGTCGTCGCCGCCGATTGCGTGGTCGTGGATGTCGCCGGCTTCGATGCCGCGTAGGCATAGCCGGACGGCGTCTGCGACATGACCATGCTGACGGTCAGGATGACGGCGAGCGCCTTGTGTGACATCTCGCGGATGCGGCCGTTTCTCATTGCTCTGCTCCTTGTGTCCCTCATGCTAGCGTGCCTCGCCGTTCTGGTCCTCGCCTGCGGCAGCGGCCTCGGTGGCCTCTTCCGCCTTCTTGCGCCTCTTGATGACGACGAACGCGATCACGGCGGCAACCACGGCCGCGGCGATGCCCGCGATGGCAGCGGTGCGCGCCATGCCGTCGTCCTGGCTCGTGCCAGAGGCGAGAGGCGTCTGCTCGTCGTCGATGCGCTGTTCGTTGGGAGTCTGTCCGCTGCCGTTCAGCACGTCGGCGGACGTTCCGTCGCCGTTGTTGACGGTGTTGAGGTCGTTGCCCGTCGAGATGCCCACGGCCGACGTGCCCGTGGTGGTGCCGTTCGTGCCGTTCGTGCCATTCGTGCCGGTGCTCACGGTGGTGCCAGGCGTGACCGTGGTGCCGGTCGTGCCGCCGTCGGCGTACTCGACGCGGAAGTGCGTGATGACGGTGTTCTCGTTGGCCGTGTCATTCACGTTGCGGTAGTAGATCGTGTAGGTGCGGTACTGGGTGTAGAAGCCATGCTGGATGGGCTTGTCCTGCCCGGCGAGCCGCACGTAGTCGACGCCGTCCACGGTGAGCGACGCAGGCGAGGTGATCATGTCGTCCTCGGTCATGTCCGGCGACTCGGTACGCGTCTCCGACTTGATCGTAGTGCCCGTGGTGAGGTCGACGTAGTTGACGGTCACCGTGTAGGCAGAGGGTGCCGTGTAGTTCTCGGGCACGTAGTAGATATAGGTGATGGGGTCGTCGCCAGAGCCGTAGGCATACGAGTAGCTCGCCTTCGTGCTCTTGACGGGAACGTACTTCGTGCCATTGACGTCGATGGAGGCCTCGGGCGTGTAGGTCTCGGTCTTGCCGGCAGCCACGTCGATCGTCTTGGTCGAGATGACGCGAGACGAGGAGCTGGGATCGGCGGAGCCGTCGATGAGCTCGACGGTCCAGGAGACGCTCGAGGGGTTGGTCGTCTCGTCGTAGGCAATCTCGTAGGCCGAGTCGGTCTTCACGGTGTCATAGGAGAGCGTGAGCGTGTTGCGGCCGGAGTCGAGCACCCCCTCGTTCTTCGCCAGGGTGAAGACGTGAAGGATGCCACTCTCGACGCGATAGAACGTCGTGGGAGCGGCGTAGAGGTAGGTCGAGCCGGCCTTGAGGCTCACCGTGTCGGTGGCCTCGACCTTTGAGCCGGAGCCGACGAGCTTGATGGTCGCCGTCTTGGCGGCCCCTGTCGCCGAGGACGTGCCGGCCGGCTTGCAGCGCACGACGAAGTCGATCGTGCCCGAGTAGCTCGCGGTGACGGAGTGCGTGAACGAGACGGTGTAGTAGCTCTTGCCGCCCGAGACGATGAAGGTGGGGATGGAGACGACGCGCTGCTCCCCCTTGGCGATCCCGGAGATGGCGTCCGTGGCGAGCACGGCGCCGTTGTCGTCGACATAGGTGATGCTTCCGTCGACCGTGTTGGGGGCCGAAGAGTCGAGGGCGTACTCGTAGGTCGAGAGGCCCGTCTTGGACTGGCCGGCGACGAGTGCATACCTCACGCTGGAATTGAGGCTGATGGTCTCGGGGGCATTGAAGGCACGGCTCGTGGCCTCGCTCGCGCTCAGGGTGCGCATCGCGATGACCTGGGTGCCGGATGTTCCGAGCTTCGCGCGGACGCCCTCGATGGTGCCGGAGTAGAGAGACGTCTTCTCAGCACGGTCAGCGTAGACGTTCACCGTGTAGGTGTCGTCCTTGCTGAAGCCGTCGATCGAGACGCTCACCACGCCGGAGAGCGAGCCGTCGGAGGCCTTGGTCGAGTTCGAGTCGGAGAGCGTGAAGGGCAGGCACTTCGCGATCGGGGTGGTGCCGTCGCTCACGTCGACGAAGACCGTGGAGCCGGCCGTGCCGTCGACGGAGAGGATGTCGATGTCGGAGGAGGAGCCCGCGGCCGCGGACCCATCGTTCGCATAGAGGTAGTCGACGCCGCTCACCTTTGGCGTGCTGGACGCGAATGCCGAGACGGGCATCCCCAGGACCAGGGCAATCGCGGCGACGAGGGCGAACAGGCCCCATTTGCTTCCGTAACGCTTCATCTGTCTACTCCTTCATGCTGTCGCATGGTACGCACTTGGTTGGCTGCCACGAATACGGCCACCATAGATGAGAATTCACCTTGAATTCAGTCTAATCCTTATATGTTTGTAATAGTGATATATTTACGAGTGGTGGAAAACGACACATAGCAGGCGTTATGCAGTTCACAAACCTAAAACCCTGGCAGATGGTGCACATGACGAAGGGGGCCGGATCGCATCGATGCGATCCGGCCCCCTTCGGGTCGGGAATTGCCTGTGTGACGCGAGCCCTAGAACTCGGCACCGCACTTCTTGCAGATGCGGACCTTGCCGTCCGCGCTGGTGCCGTGGCCCACGCGCGTGGCCTTGCCGCACTTGGGGCAGACGAGCGCGACGGTGGACGCGTCGACGGCAGCCTCCTGCGAGACGATGCCGCCGGCCTGGTTGGCCTGGGTGGGGCGGGTGGCCTTCTTCACGATCGCGACGCCCTCGACGACGACCTTGTTGGTCTCGGGGATGACGCGCATGACGTTGCCCTGCTTGCCCTTGTCCTTGCCGGAGATGACCTCGACGAGGTCACCCTTCCTGATGTTCATCTTTGGCATGAGTTCGTCTCCCTTGCCTACAGCGTCTCGGGTGCGAGCGAGACGATCTTCATGTACTTGCGATCGCGCAGCTCGCGGGCGACGGGCCCGAAGATGCGCGTCCCGACGGGAGCGCCGTCCTTGCCGATCAGGACGCAGGCGTTCTGATCGAACTTGATGTAGCTCCCGTCCTTGCGACGGGTCTCCTTCACGGTGCGCACGACGACGCAACGGACGATGTCGCCCTTCTTCACCGAGCCGCCGGGGGTTGCCTCCTGGACGGCAGCGATGAAGACGTCTCCGATGCCGGCATAGCGGCGCTTCGAGCCGCCCAGCACCTTGATGCACTTCACTCGACGGGCGCCGGAGTTGTCGGCGACGACGAGCATGGTCTCCTGCTGAATCATCAAATCCTCCGAACCTGGTCGGCCTGAGAGGTGCACCCGCACGAGCGGCACACGTCGGGCCAGTTGGCCTAATGCGTTGGTGTTACTGAGCCTTCTCGACGATCTCGACGACGCGCCAACGCTTGGTCTTGGAGAGGGGGCGCGTCTCCATGACGCGCACGGTGTCCCCTACCGCGGCGACGTTGTCGTCGTTCTGGCAATGGAGCTTCTTGGTCGTGGTCATCATCTTGCCGTACTTGGGATGCGGCTTGCGGTCTGTGATCTGGACCGTGCACGTCTTCTCGCCGGAGATGGAGACGACGAGCCCAGTACGGACCTTGCGCTGATTACGGGTTTCGTTCTCGCTCATGTTTCTCTCCTGCGATCTACTTGGCGGCAGCGGTCTTGGCCGCTGCGATCTGACGGCTGCGCATCTCGGTCTGGACGCGAGCGATGTCACGCTTGACGGCCGTGACGCGCGCGGTGTTGTCCAGCTGGCTCGTGGCCATCTGGAAACGGAGGTTGAACAGCTCTGCGCGGCCGTCCTCGAGCTTCTGTGCGAGCTCCTCGTCGGTGAGCTCGCGGATTTCGGTGGACTTCATGGTGTTATTCCTCCCCGTCCTGGTCGGCGCGGGTGACGATCTTGGTCTTGATGGGAAGCTTGTGCTGTGCGAGACGCAGGGCCTCCTTGGCCGTGGCCTCGTCTACCTCGCCCAGCTCGAACATGATGCGGCCGGGCTTGACGACGGCCACCCAGTCCTCGGGGTTGCCCTTGCCGGAGCCCATGCGGGTCTCGGCGGGCTTCTTGGTGATGGGCTTGTCGGGGAAGATCGTGATCCAGACCTTGCCGCCACGCTTCATCTCGCGGGTCATGGCGACACGGGCGGCCTCGATCTGGCGGTTGGTGATCCAGTGGGCCTCCTCGGCCTTCAGGCCGTAGTCGCCGAAGTACAGCTTGGTGTTGCCCTTGGCGACGCCCTTCATGGAGCCACGCTGCACCTTGCGGTGGAGTACGCGCTTGGGAGCCAGCATTAGTTGCCCCTCCTCTCGTTGCGACGGCGGGGACGGCTCGTGCCCTCGAGCGCCGGGTTGGGCGCAGGCTGGCCGGGGAGCTGCTCGCCGAGATAGATCCAGACCTTGACGCCGCAGGCGCCCATGGTCGTGCGGGCGGTGTACTCGCCGAAGTCGATCTTGGCGCGCAGGGTGTGCAGGGGCACGCGGCCCTCGCGGTACCACTCGCGACGGCCCATCTCGGCACCGCCGAGACGGCCGGAGCACTGGATCCTGATGCCCTTGGCGCCGGCCTTGCGGGCGGACTGGACGGCCTTGCGCATGGCGCGACGGAAGGCGATGCGCTGCTCGAGCTGCTCGGCGATGGACTGGGCGACCAGGTTGGCGTCGAGCTCGGGACGCTTGATCTCGATGACGTCGACCGTGACCTGGCCCTGGCCCACGTGGGCGATCTTCTCGAGGTCCTTGCGCAGGACGTCGATCTCGGCGCCCTTCTTGCCGATCACGATGCCCGGGCGGGCGGAGTAGATGGTGACCTTGACCTTGTCCCCGGCGCGCTCGATCTCGACGCGGGAGAGCGCGGCGCGCTCGAGACGCTTGGTCAGGAACTTGCGGATCTCGAGGTCGTTGCCGAGCGTGGTGGCATAGTCCTTATCGGCGTACCAGCGAGAACGCCAGTTCTCGGTGATGCCGAGGCGGAATCCGGTAGGGGAAACCTTCTGACCCATGAGGCTACGCCTCCTTTCGGGGAGCGACGGTGATGGTGATGTGGCTCGTGCGCTTGTTGATGCGGCTCGCGGAGCCCTTGGCGCGCGGGCGGATGCGCTTCAGCGTCGGACCCTCGTCCACGTAGGCGGCCTTCACGATCAGGTCGTCGGCGCGCAGGCCGTTGTTGTTCTCGGCGTTGGCGATGGCCGAGCGCAGGACCTTCTCGACGTCCACGGCGATGGCGCGGTTCGAGAACCGAAGGGTCTCGAGAGCCTTCTCGCAGGACTTCGAGCGGATCTGGTCGATGACCAGACGGGCCTTGCGCGGAGCGACGCGGACGTACTTGGCGGTCGCCGTGGCCTGCATGGTCGCGGCCTCGTTGTTCTTAGCCATGATTCGCATCCCTCCTAATCAACCTTGTGGCCACGGAACGTGCGCGTGGGCGCGAACTCGCCCAGCTTGTGGCCGACCATGGACTCGGTGACGTACACGGGCACGTGCTTGCGGCCATCGTGGACGGCGATCGTGTGACCGACCATCTCGGGGAAGATGGTCGAGGAACGCGACCAGGTCTTGATGACCTCCTTCTTGCCGGACTCGTTCATCGCAGCGACGCGCGCGAGGAGGCGAGTCTCCACAAACGGGCCCTTCTTGAGACTTCTGCTCATGTGTGCTTACTCCTTCTCGTGCTTCTACTTGGTCTTGCGACGACGGATGATGAGGCGGTTCGAGGTCTTCTTGGGGTCGCGCGTCTTGTAGCCCTTGGCAGGCTGGCCCCACGGGGAGACCGACGGACGGCCGGAGGTGTGGTTCTTGCCCTCGCCGCCGCCATGCGGGTGGTCGACGGGGTTCATGACCGTGCCGCGGACGGTGGGACGCACGCCGCGCCAGCGGCTGCGGCCTGCCTTGCCGCCGGTGATGTTGGAGTGGTCGGCGTTGCCGACCTCGCCCACGGTCGCGCGGCAGTCGACGAGCACGCGGCGCATCTCGGAGGAGGGCATGCGCAGGACGGCATAGCCGCCCTCCTTGCCCATGAGCTGGATCGAGGTGCCTGCGCTGCGCGCGATGGCAGCGCCCTTGCCCGGCTGGAACTCGACGGCGTGCACGAGCGTGCCGACGGGGATCTGCGAGAGGGGCATGCAGTTGCCCGGCTTGATGTCGATCCCCTCGGTGCCGGAGATGACGGTGTCGCCCACCTCGAGGCCCTTGGGGGCCAGGATGTAGGCCTTGGCGCCGTCCACGTAGTGGAGCAGCGCGATGCGGGCGGAGCGGTTGGGGTCGTACTCGATGGTCGCGACCTTGGCCGGAATGCCGTCCTTGTTCCTCTTGAAGTCGATGCGACGATACTGACGCTTGTGTCCGCCGCCCTGGTGACGGGTGGTGACGCGGCCGTTGTTGTTGCGGCCCGCCTTCTTGGGCAGGGGCTCGAGAAGAGACTTCTCGGGCGTGTCCGTCGTGATCTCCGCGAAATCGGAGACCGTCTGGAAACGCCTGCCCGCGCTCGTGGGCTTGAGGTGCTTGACTCCCATGACTGAATCCCTTTCTTCTATCCGTTAGCCGCATCCGCTCAGGGATTGAGGCTTCTGCCTCGGCGAATGAGACGCCGGATTACCACGGTACCGCGCGTATCCATACCGTGCGGAACCACTTCCACGCCCCCTTTCGGAGGCGGCCGTGCGACGTGCTACTCCTCGGTTGCCTTCTGCTGGCCGAAGATCTCGATGCTCTCGCCGTCGGCGAGGGTCACGATGGCCTTCTTCCAGGAGCGCGTGTTGCCGAGCTGGTAACGGACGCGCTTCTTCTTGGGCTTCACCGAGATGGTGTTCACCTTGGTCACGTGGACGCCGAAGAGCTTCTCGACCGCGTCGGCGATCTCCTCCTTGGCGGCGGCGGGAGCGACCTCGAAGGTGTACTTGTTCTGGCCCATGAGGTCGAACGAACGCTCGGAGACGACCGGGCGGATGATGACGTTGTAGGCGGAGTTCATTATGCGAGCACCTCCTCGAGCTGCTTGGCGACATCGGCGGACATGACCAGCGCCGCATTGTCGATCAGGTTGGTGGCGGTGGCCTCGCCCACGCCGATCACGTTGACGCGCTCGACGTTGCGGAACGACAGGAAGGCGTTGACGGCGTCGTCGGGGACGACGACGGTCACGCGCTTGCCCTCGATGCCCAGGGCCTTGAGCATGGCGACGGCCTGCTTGGTCGAGGGCTTGTCGAAGGAGAAGCCCTCGACGAGGACGAGCTCGTCGTCGCGGAGCTTGCCCGAGAGGATCGAGCGCATCGCGAGCTTGACCTCCTTGTTGTTGGTGCGACGTGCATGGGAGCGGGGCACGGGCCCGAAGGCGACGCCGCCGCCCGCCCACTGCGCGGCACGGATGGAGCCCTGGCGAGCGCGGCCGGTGCCCTTCTGGCGCCACGGCTTCGCGCCGCCGCCGGACACGTCGGAACGGCCCTTGGTGGAGTGGGTCCCCTGGCGCATGCTTGCCATCTGGCAGGTCACGACCTGGTGCGTGACCGGGATGTTCGGCTCGATGCCGAACACGCTCGAGGAGAGCTCGGTCGTGGTGACCTTCTTCCCCTCCGCGTTCTTGATATCGATCTTGGACATCATGTTCTCCTTGGTAGCCTAAAGGTTTTCTCTGGGACGGCCCTTAGGCCATGCGGATCGAGACGAGGGCGTTCTTGCCGCCGGGCACCGCGCCCTTGATGAGCATGAGGTTCTGCTCGGCGTCGACGCGGACCACCTTGAGGTTCTTGACGGTGACGCGCTCGTTGCCCATATGGCCGCACATGTGCAGGCCCTTGCGGACGCGCGCGGGATAGGCGCACTGGCCGATGGAGCCGGGCTCGCGCTGGTTGCGGGAGCCGTGTGCCTTGGGGCCGCTCGTGAAGTTCCAGCGCTTGATGGTGCCCTGGAAGCCCTTGCCCTTGGACGTGCCGGTGACGTCGACGGCCTTGACCTCGGAGAAGTCGGCGACGGTGACCTTGTCGCCCACCTTGTGCTCCTCGCCGGACTCGACGCGGACCTCGCGCAGGTAGCGCTGGGGCTCGACGCCGGCCTTCTTGAAGTGGCCTGCCATGGGCTTGTTGACCTTGTGGGGCTTGACGTCTCCGAAGCCGATCTGGACGGCCTCGTAGCCGTCGGTCGACTCCGTCTTCACCTGCGAGACGGTGCAGGGGCCCGCCTGGATGACGGTGACGGGGACGACGTTGTCCTCCTCGTCGAACACCTGCGTCATCCCCAGCTTGCGGCCGAGAATCATGCTGACCATGCTGCTTCCTAACCTTCGGCGGTCATGGGACCTGTCGCTCGGCATATCGGATGCCGGCTCCCCAGCGGACCGCGTTTCTCCGCCACGGGCTCGAGACAGAACTCCCCCTCAAGCGCGCAGCCGTTCCATAGTACACGCTGGCCGACGGGTTCACAATCTCTACAGAGCGAAAAACCGCAGGATGACGTAAACCCCTGCCCCGGGCGTTGCCCTGTGCCCTGCGGCTCTCGGGCGCCTCGCCTCCGTTCTCGACAAAACACGCCGTTCGGGTCGTTACCAAGTCGTTCCCGGCCCCGGGACGACACGAACGGCGTGCTTTGCGGCGTGGCGTCAAGCAGGCGACGTCTCGCCGGGCTCGATCATCACGAAGGCGGGGCCGGGGCGCGTCGCGCGCACCCGGCCCCGCCTGGCAAAGCGTGGGAAAAGATCCCCTAGAGCTTGATCTCGATGTTCACGCCGGCAGGAAGGTCGAGGCGCATGAGCGAGTCGACCGTGGCGCTCGTGGGATCGAGGATGTCGATGAGGCGCTTGTGCGTGCGCATCTCGAACTCCTCGCGCGAGTCCTTGTCCTTGTGGGGCGAGCGGATGACGCAGTACATGTTGCGCTCGGTGGGCAGGGGGATGGGGCCGCTCACGCGGGCACCCGTCTGCTGGGCCGTGTCGACGATGAGCTTGGACGACTGGTCGACGACCTCGTGATCGTAGCCCTTGAGGCGGATCCTGATCTTCTGGCTTGACACTTTGATACCTCCATCACAATGGCGAGTCGCTGGCGATTCGCTGGCTACTGATTACTAGGCGTTCCCGCCGGACTTGCTCACGATAGCGTCGGACACGGCCTTGGGGACGGGCTCGTACGAGGAGAACTGCATGGTGTAGCTCGCGCGGCCCTGGGTCTCGGAGCGAAGGTCGGTGGCATAGCCGAACATCTCGCCCAGAGGCACCTTGGCACGGATCACCTTGGTGTTCTTGCGGTCCTCCATGCCCTCGATCTTGCCGCGGCGGCTGGAGATGTTGCCCATGACGTCGCCCATGTACTGCTCAGGGGGTCTCGACCTCGACGTCCTCGATGGGCTCGAGGAGGACGGGGTTGGACTTCCTGAGGGCGTCCTTGATGGCCATCGAACCGGCGATCTTGAAGGCCGCCTCGGAGGAGTCGACCTCGTGGTAGGAGCCGTCGACGAGCTTGACGTGCACGTCGACGACGGGATAGCCGGCGACGACGCCCGTCTCGAGCGCCTCCTGGATGCCCTTGTCGATCGAGGGGATGTACTCCTTGGGCACGACGCCGCCGACGATGGCGTTCTCGAACGAGTAGCCGGAGCCCGGCTCGCCCGGCTCCATGTCGATGATGGCGTGGCCGTACTGGCCGCGGCCGCCCGACTGGCGCACGAACTTGCCCTCGGCGTGCGCGACCGCCTTGCCCGCGGTCTCGCGATAGGCGACCTGGGGCTTGCCCACGTTGCAGTCGACCTTGAACTCGCGGCGCAGGCGGTCAACGATGATCTCGAGGTGCAGCTCGCCCATGCCGGCGATGATGGTCTGGCCGGTCTCCTGGTCGGTGTGGACCTGGAAGGTCGGGTCCTCCTCGGCGAGCTTGGCCAGGCCGACGCTCATCTTGTCCTGCTCGGCCTTGGTCTTGGGCTCGACGGCGACGTCGATGACGGGGTCGGCGAACTCGATGGACTCGAGGACGATGGGGTTGTGCTCGTCGCAGAGCGTGTCGCCCGTGCCGGTGTTCTTGAAGCCCACGGCCGCGACGATGTCGCCGGCCGAGCACTCCTCGCGGTCGACGCGGTCGTTGGCGTTCATCTCGAGGATGCGGCCAAGGCGCTCGCGGCCGTCCTTGACGGAGTTGTAGACGTAGCTGCCCGCCTCCGCCTGGCCCGAGTAGACGCGGAAGTAGGTGAGCTTGCCCACGAACGGGTCGGTCATGATCTTGAAGGCCAGCGCGGCGAAGGGCTCCTTGGTGTCGGCCTTGCGCGTGACGGTCTCGCCGGTCTTGGGGTTGGTGCCCTCGACGTCGGGGATGTCGAGCGGGCTGGGAAGGTAGTCGACGACGGCGTCGAGCAGCTCCTGGATGCCCTTGTTCTTGTAGGCGGAGCCCACGAAGACCGGGTTGAGCTCGTTGGCGATGGTGCCCTTGCGGATGGCGTCCTTGAGGACGTCGACGGGGATGTCCTGCTCCTCGAGGGCGAGCTCCATGAGCTCGTCCGAGAAGTTGGACGCTGCGTCGACGAGCTCCTCGCGCTTCTCGGCGGCAAGCTCGGCGAACTCGTCGGGGATGGCGTCCATGGGCTGGGGGTAGATCATGCCCTTGTCGTCTTCCTTGAAGTCCCATGCGGTCATGGTGACGAGGTCGATGAGGCCCCAGAAGTTGTCCTCGGCGCCCATGGGGACCTGCGCGGCCACCGCGGGGGCGGAGAGGCGGTCCTTCATGGTCTCGATGGCGTTCCAGAAGTCCGAGCCGACGCGGTCGAACTTGTTGATGAAGGCGATGCGCGGGACGTTGTAGTTGTGCGCCTGGCGCCAGACGGTCTCGGACTGGGGCTGGACGCCTGCGACGGCGTCGAAGACCGCGACCGCGCCGTCGAGCACGCGAAGCGAGCGCTCGACCTCTGCGGTGAAGTCGACGTGGCCCGGCGTGTCGATGATCTGGATGACGTGGTCCTTCCAGAAGCAGGTGGTGGCAGCCGAGGTGATGGTCACGCCGCGCTCCTGCTCCTGAACCATCCAGTCCATGACCGCAGCGCCGTCGTGGACCTCGCCGATCTTGTGGGTCTTGCCCGTGTAGTAAAGGATGCGCTCGGTGGTCGTCGTCTTGCCGGCGTCGATGTGGGCCATGATGCCGATGTTGCGGAGGTCCTTGAGCGCGTATTTGGTCTTAGCCATGTGTGTCTTCTCCTCGAAGGTCTTGGACTACTTAGAAGCGGTAGTGGGAGAAGGCGCGGTTGGCCTCTGCCATCTTGTACAGGTCCTCGCGCTTCTTGACCGAGGCGCCGACGCCGTTGGAGGCGTCGAGGATCTCGTTGGCGAGGCGCTCGGCCATGCTCTTCTCCTTGCGGTCGCGGGAGAAGCCCACGATCCAACGAATGGCCAGGGTGGTGGCACGGCGGGAGTTGACCTCCATGGGCACCTGGTAGGTGGCGCCGCCGACGCGCTTGGGCTTGACCTCGAGGGTCGGGCGGACGTTGTCCATGGCCTTCTTGAAGACGGACAGGGGATCCTGCTCGCTCTTCTTCTCGACGATGTCGAAGGCCCCGTAGACGATGCGCTCGGCGGTGGACTTCTTGCCGTCGAGAAGGACCTTGTTGATGAGCTGGGTCACGAGACGGTTGTTGTAGACGGCATCCGGCATGACCTCACGACGGGTGGCTGCTGCACGACGCGGCATGTTTCTCTCCTCTGTTGCTCACGCCCGCTTGTACGCAGGCGGACGGGTGGTTACTTGGAACGCTTCGCGCCGTAGCGGGAGCGGGACTGCTGGCGGTTCTGGACGGCCGCGCAGTCGAAGGCGCCGCGGATGATCTTGTAGCGGACGCCAGGCAGGTCGCGAACGCGGCCGCCGCGGATGAGGACGATGGAGTGCTCCTGGAGGTTGTGGCCCTCGCCGGGGATGTAGGCCGTGACCTCGATGCCATTGACGAGGCGCACGCGGGCGACCTTGCGCATGGCGGAGTTGGGCTTCTTGGGGGTGGTGGTGTAGACGCGGGTGCACACGCCACGCTTCTGCGGGTTATGCCTGAGGGCCGCGTTCTTGGACTTCGACTTGACGGACGTGCGGCCCTGACGGACCAGCTGGTTGATGGTAGGCAAAACTTCTCTCCTTCATACCTCTCGGCTGTCTTCTTGCGATGCTGTCTTTCTTGAAGGCGACGCAGCACGACATCGCCCCGAATCGGCGCGAGTTCGAACTTTACACTGGGTTTTCTCTGATGTCAAAACGCCACGGGGCCGGGCGTATCCATCTCCACGTCCCGCCCATAAGCACGGCGGCCGACGACGGGTGCCTAGTCGCGACGGGGCCTGCCGCGATGCCTCGGGACGAGGGCGTCCGCCCCGTTGCTCACGTATTCGGCACACCAGCGGAAGTAGGCGCTCTTGGAGAGGACCCCGTTCTCCTCCATGGCCTCGACGGCCGTCTTGCCTTCCTCGAGATGGGCTCGAACCGAAGCGAGCTTCGTCTCGTACGAGTACGTCTTTCTCGAGCCTGTCGCCATGCAAACGCCTTTCGAACGAAATCTGAGTGCCTTCTCAAGCCCAATCCTGGGCAGGATGCGATTCTTATTATCCCTTTTTTAATGATTATACATAAACGAATATTTCTATATGGCAGCGATTCAAATTGTTGCGAAAGGAGGCCCCGATTGCTCGGGGCCTCCTTGACGGTTCGGTCTTCGCTCGTGCGGGAACGGGGGCTACTCCTCGTTGCCGTCAGGGGCGTCCTCCTGCTTCACGACCTGGCTCAGCAGGTCGTCAAGGGAGTCGAGGTCCTCGTTGATGACCTGCGGGCTCTCCTCGTTGGACTCAGTGGCCTCCCCGCCGATGAGCTCGTCGTCGTAGTGGTGGTGCGAGGGCGCCGCGGTGCCGAGCATGATGTTGCTGTCCGCATCGGGCGAGAACACCATGTTGAGCAGCTGGGAGAGGTCCTCCTCGTCGGCGACGTCTTCCTCGGGCTCGAGGATGTAGAGCAGCCCCCTGGCCTCGAGGCCGTCGCGGAGCTCCTCGATCGCCTTCGCGCCGATGCCGTCGATGCGGAGGAGGTCGTCCTCGGTCTTGCCGATGAGGTCTCCCACGGTCTCGATGCCCACCTCGCCGAACTTGTTGGTCCAGCGCTGCGAGACGCCGAGGTCGTCGAAGAGGTAGAGCTTCGCGTCCTCGCTGGAGAGGGTGCGGCCGTTCTTGGAGTACACGCCGGCATAGCCGAAGTCGTCGCCCACCCAGTCGAGCTGCTGCGGGAGCTGCTCCTCGATCTCCTTGAGGGTGTCGGGCGCCCACTCGGGCAGGGCCTTGTTCGACAGCGGGTTGTAGGGCGCGTCGATCTTCGAGCCGTGGTAGGTGAGCTCGACCTTGTCGTAGGCGTCGAGGCCCGTGCCCGCCGGGATCTTCTTGCCGACGATGACGTTGGACTTGAGGTCCATGAGCCTGTCGACCTCGCCCTCGATGGCGGCCTCGGTGAGGACGCCCGCGGTGCGGATGAACGAGGCGGAGGACAGCCAGGAGTCGATGGAGCTCGCGACCTTGAGGGTGCCGAGGATGACGGGCTCGGCCTCGGGCGGGGTGCCGCCTGCGAGGGTGATCTCGTCGACGACCTCGGCGAACTCGTAGCGGTCGACGTACTGGCCGAGGAGGTACTTGGAGTCCCCGGGATTGGTGACCTGGACGCGGCGGAGCATCTGGCGCGCGATGACCTCGATGTGCTTGTCGTTGAGGTCGACGCCCTGCGAGGTGTAGACGTCCTTGACCGACTTGACGAAGGTGTGCATCGTCGACTCGATGCCGGTCAGCCTGCGCAGGTTGCGGAAGTTGACGAAGCCCTTGGTGATCTGGTCGCCGGCACGGACCTCGGCGCCGTCCACGATGCCGGGCATGAAGCGCACCGACGCGGGCACGCGCTTCTCGGCGAGGATGCGGGTGTCGTCGTCCGGGTCGATGATCTGGATGAGGTACTCGGTCTGCTCGGGGACGATCCTGAGGATGCCGTTCGTGGAGGCGAGGTCCGCCTCGCGGCCCAGAATCTTCTCGTTGACGTTGCCCACGACGTCGAACATGCGCCCGACGGTCGGCAGGCCCTGCGTGATGTCGTCGGCGCCGGCGACGCCGCCGGAGTGGATCGTACGCATCGTGAGCTGGGTGCCCGGCTCGCCGATGGACTGGGCGGCGATGATGCCCACGGCGGTGCCGATGGTGACCGGCCTCCTCGTGGAGAGGTCCCAGCCATAGCACCTCTGGCACACGCCATACTTGGAATGGCAGGTGAGCAGGGCACGGAGCTCGACCTTCCTGAGGCCCGCCGGCGACGAGGCGCGAGATGTCATCGGCGGACTCGATGTAGGAGTCCGCGGCGACGAGGACCTCGCCGGTGGCGGGGTCGACGATGTCGTTCAGGGCGCAGCGGCCGACGAGGTCGGTGTTGAGGTCGTCGGTGCCGGGCAGGAGGAGGTCGTAGGTCACGCCCTCGTTGGTCCCGCAGTCCTGCTCGCGGACGATGACGTCCTGCGCGACGTCGACGAGGCGGCGCGTGAGGTATCCGGAGTCGGAGGTGTGGGAGGCCGTGTCGACCAGGCCCTTGCGGGCGCCGTAGGTCGAGATGAAGTACTCGAGCGGCTCGAGGCCCTCGCGGAAGTTGGCCTTGATGGGCAGGTCGATCGTGTCGCCGGACATGTCGGCCATGAGGCCGCGCATGCCTGCGAGCTGACGGAGCTGCGTCTTTGACCCTCGGGCGCCGGAGTCGGCCATCATGTAGATGGGGTTGTCCTCGGAGAAGCCGTCGAGCATGACGCGTCCGAGCTCGTCGGTGCACGTGGTCCATGCCTTGACGACCTCGATGTGGCGCTCCACCTCGGAGAGGCGGCCCATCTCGTAGTGCCTGTTGATGCGGTCGACGGCGTCCTGCGTCGTCTCGAGCATCTCGGGCTTCTCGGACGGGATGACGGCGTCCCACACGGAGACCGTGAGGCCCGCGCGGGTGGCGAAGTGGAATCCGGCGTACTTGAGCGCGTCGAGGATGGGCTCGACCTGCGCGAGGGGATAGCGGTCGCAGCAGTCGTTGACGAGGCGGCTCATGTCCTTCTTGATCATCTTGAAGTTGATGAACGGGTAGTCCTCGGGGAGGCACTCGCGGTTGAAGATGATGCGGCCCGTCGTGGTCTCGAAGCGGAACGACTCGTCGGTCACGTCGTGGTCCTCGAAGGAGCTGCTGCCCGTCATGACGCGGAAGACCTTGCGGCCGTCCTCGGTCGTGACGTTGGCGTCCTCGGAGGTGACGCGCACGATGACCTTCGCCTGGACGTCGAGGCCGTTCCTGCAGTCATAGGCGTTCTTGGCGTCGCGGAAGTTGCGGAAGATGCGGCCCTCGCCCTCTGCGCCGTCCTTCTCGGTGGTGAGGTAGTAGACGCCGAAGACCATGTCCTGGGAGGGCACGGTGAGCACCTTGCCCGACGCGGGGCTGCGCAGGTTGTTGGAGGAGAGCATGAGGACGCGGGCCTCGGCCTGCGCCTGCGTGGACAGCGGCACGTGGACCGACATCTGGTCGCCGTCGAAGTCCGCGTTGAAGGGCGCGCACACGAGCGGGTGCAGGTGGATGGCCTTGCCCTCGACGAGGACGGGCTCGAATGCCTGGATGGAGAGGCGGTGCAGCGTCGGGGCGCGGTTGAGCAGCACGAGGCGGTCCTTGATGACCTCCTCGAGGACGTCCCACACGGCAGGTGCGGTGCGGTCGATCGCGCGCTTGGCGCCCTTGATGTTCTCGACCTTGCCGAGCTCGACGAGGCGGCGCATCACGAACGGCTTGAAGAGCTCGAGGGCCATCGTGGAGGGAAGGCCGCACTGGTGCAGCTTGAGCTGCGGGTCGACGACGATGACCGAACGGCCGGAGTAGTCGACGCGCTTGCCGAGCAGGTTCTGGCGGAAGCGTCCCTGCTTGCCCTTGAGCGCCTCGGCCAGCGACTTCAAGGGCCTGCCTCCCCTGCCGGTGACGGGACGGCCGCGACGGCCGTTGTCGAACAGGGCGTCGACCGACTCCTGCAGCATGCGCTTCTCGTTGTTGACGATGATGTCGGGCGCGTCGAGGTCGAGGAGGCGCTTCAGGCGGTTGTTGCGGTTGATGACGCGGCGGTAGAGGTCGTTCAGGTCGGAGGCCGCGAAGCGACCGCCGTCGAGCTGGACCATGGGGCGCAGGTCGGGCGGGATGACGGGGATGACGTCGAGGATCATGTTCGCGGGGTCGTTGCCGCCCTCGAGGAAGGCGTCGACCACCTCGAGGCGCTTGACGGCCTTGTCGCGGCGCTGCTTCTGGCCCTTGTCGTTGGCGACGATGTCGCGCAGCTCCTTGGCGGTCTGGTCGAGGTCGATGCCGCGAAGGAGCTCGCGGATGGCCTCGGCGCCCATGCCCCCCTTGAAGTAGAGGGAGTAGTAGCGCTTCATCTCGCGGAAGAGCGCCTCGTCGGAGATGAGCTCGCGCTCCTCGAGCTGCATGAACTTCTCGTAGGCCTCCTTGCGGAGCTGCTTCTCCTCCTCGTACTCCTCCTCGAGGTCGGCGATGCCGACGCGGATCTCGTCGGCGGAGAGGGGCTCGGCCTCGTCGAACTCGTCGGCGGTGCCGCCCTCCCCCTGCTCCTTCAGGCGCTCGATCTGGTCGTCGCGCTCGGCGTCGAGCTGCTCGAGGTCGGCGGCGAGCTCCTCCTTGAGGTCGGCGGCGTCGGCCTCGCGGCCCTCCGCGTCGACGTTGGTGATGATGAAGCTCGCGAAGTAGAGCACCTTCTCGAGGTCCTTGCTCTTGATGTCGAGCAGGCGGGCCAGGGGGAAGCTCGTGGGGCTCTTGAAGTACCAGATGTGGCTCACGGGGGCGGCGAGCTCGATGTGGCCCATGCGGTCGCGGCGCACCTTGGCGCTCGTGACCTCGACGCCGCAGCGCTCGCAGACGATGCCCTTGAACCGGATGCCCTTGTACTTGCCGCAGGAGCACTCCCAGTCCTTGACCGGCCCGAAGATCTTCTCGCAGAACAGGCCGTCCTTCTCGGGCTTGAGCGTGCGGTAGTTGATGGTCTCGGGCTTCTTGACCTCGCCGTGCGACCAGCTGCGGATCTTGTCCGCGCTGGCCAGCGAGATCTTGATGGCGTCGAAATCAGTGGTCTCGAAATCTGCCACGGTTGGTTACTCCTTCTCGTTCTGGGTGTCACCGATGAGGGTCTCGACGGCCTGGTCGGCATCGGCCGGAGCTGCGCCGATGAGGTCCTCGACGGCGTCGTCGGCCTCGATGCCGGCATCGGCGAAGGCGTCGATGGCGTCGGTCGCGCTCTGCTCGACGACGGCCGCCTGGGCGGACGGACGGGTCTCATGCTCCGCGATCGGCTCGATGTCGAGCGCGAGCGAGCGAATCTCCTTGACGAGGACCTTGAACGACTCGGGGATGCCCGCCTCGGGCACGTTCTCGCCCTTGACGATGGACTCGTAGGTCTTGACGCGGCCGCCCGTGTCGTCCGACTTGACGGTGAGGATCTCCTGCAGCACGTTCGACGCGCCGTACGCGTAGAGGGCCCAGACCTCCATCTCGCCGAAGCGCTGGCCGCCGAACTGGGCCTTGCCGCCCAGGGGCTGCTGCGTGACGAGGCTGTACGGGCCGGTCGAGCGGGCGTGGATCTTGTCGTCGACCATGTGGCCGAGCTTCAGGATGTAGCTCGTGCCCACGGTGATGGGATCGCGGAACCTCTCGCCGCTGCGGCCGTCATAGAGGACGGTCTTGCCCATGGAGTTCAGCTGCGGGACGAAGGCCTCCATGACGTGGGAGCCGTACTCGTCCTTGGCCTTGTTCCGCAGGTTGACGTTCGTGCGGCGGAGCGCCTCGGCCACCTCGTCGCCGGTCGCGCCGTCGAAGACGGGCGTGGAGACGTGCATGGGGCCGGGGACGTACTCGGCGGAGTCGTCGCTCTCGGTGTCCCAGCCGTGGCTCGCGGCCCAGCCGAGGTGGCACTCGAGCAGCTGCCCGACGTTCATACGAGAAGGCACGCCGAGCGGGTCGAGAAGCACGTCGACGGGGGTGCCGTCGGCCATGTAGGGCATGTCCTCGACCGGGAGGATCCGGCAGACGACGCCCTTGTTGCCGTGGCGGCCGGAGATCTTGTCGCCCTGCTGGATCTTGCGGCGCTGCGCGACGAAGACGCGGACGAGCTCGTTGACTCCGGGCGGGAGGTCGTCGCCGGCCTCGCGGCTGAAGCGGACCACGTCGACGACGCGGCCGTAGGCGCCGTGGGGCATCTTGAGCGAGGTGTCGCGGACGTCGTGGGCCTTGGCGCCGAAGATGGCGCGGAGCAGGCGCTCCTCTGCCGTGAGGGCCGTCTCGCCCTTGGGCGTGACCTTGCCGACGAGGATGTCGCCAGGGCCGACCTCGGCGCCGATGCGGATGATGCCGTCATCGTCGAGGTCTGCGAGCATGTCCTCGGAGAGGTTCGGGATCTCGCGGGTGATCTCCTCGGGGCCGAGCTTCGTGTCGCGGGCGTCGATCTCGTGGCGGGAGATGTTCACCGAGGTGAGCAGGTCCTGCTGGACGACACGGTCGGAGACGATGATGCCGTCCTCGTAGTTGTAGCCTTCCCACGGCATGTAGGCCACGGTGAGGTTCGTGCCAAGTGCAAGCTCGGACTCATCGACGGAAGGACCATCAGCGAGAGGCTCGCCCTCGATCACGTGGTCGCCCACATGGACGATAGGACGGTGGTTGATGCACGTGGACTGGTTGGAGCGCTGGTACTTCGGAAGGTCATAGCGCTCGGGGCCCGCGGCAGTCTTCACGACGATGTGGGCTGCGTCGACCTCGACGACGTCTCCCTCGTGCTCGGCGCAGATGAGCTCGCCGGAGTCGAGGGCAGCACGGAACTCCATGCCGGTGCCGACGAACGGTGCATGCGCACGAATCAGAGGCACAGCCTGGCGCTGCATGTTTGCGCCCATGAGGGTACGCTTTGCGTCATCGTGCTCGAGGAACGGAATGAGGTTTGCTGCGACGGAGAGCAGCTGGCGCGGAGACACGTCCATGTAGTCGACGTCCTCGACGGCGACCTGCGCAGGAGCGCCGAAGGAGCCGTCGAAGTCGCGGGTGCGGGCGATGACGCGCTCGGGGTGCGTCACGTTGCCGTGGGAGTCGACCTCCACGAACTCGCCGGTCTTGGGGTCGAACGGCGTGTTGGCGGGGGCGATGTTGTGCACCTCCTCCTCGTCGGCCGTCATCCAGTCGATCTTGTCGGTGACCTTGCCGTCCTCGACGCGGCGGTACGGCGACTCGATGAAACCGTACTCGTTGACGTGGGCGTAGAGGGCGAGCGAGCCGATGAGGCCGATGTTCGGGCCCTCGGGGGTCTCGATCGGGCACATGCGGGAGTAGTGCGAGTTGTGGACGTCGCGGACGGCCGTCGGCACGTTGGTGCGGCGGCTGGAGCCGGACTTGTGGCCGGCGAGGCCGCCCGGGCCGAGCGCCGAGAGGCGGCGCTTGTGGGTGAGGCCGGCCAGCGGGTTGGCCTGGTCCATGAACTGCGAGAGCTGCGAGGAGCCGAAGAACTCCTTGATGGCCGCCACGATCGGACGGATGTTGATCAGGCTCTGCGGCGTGATGTCGTCGACGTCCTGGGACGCCATGCGCTCGCGCACGACGCGCTCCATGCGGCTCATGCCGATGCGGAACTGGTTCTGGACCAGCTCGCCCACGGTGCGAACGCGGCGGTTGCCGAAGTGGTCGATGTCGTCGAGGCGCTTGGTGGTGTCACCGGCGTGGAGGGCCAGCAGGTAGCGCAGGGACTCGACGATGTCCTCCTGCGTGAGCACGCGGGCGGAGGACTCGAGGTCGAGGCCGAGCTTCTTGTTGACCTTGTAGCGGCCGACGCGAGCGAGGTCGTAGCGCTGCTCGTTGAAGTAGAGGCCGTCGATGAGCGAGCGGGCGGAGTCCACGGTGGGGGGCTCGCCGGGGCGCTGGCGACGGTAGATCTCGAGCAGGGCGTCCTCGCGGGTGGTGGCGGTGTCGCGCTCGAGCGTGTTGCGCACGACGTCGGAGTCGCCGAGGAGGTTCATGATCTCGTCGTCGGTCTCGGCGATGCCGAGGGCGCGCAGGAACAGCGTTGCCGACTGGCGACGCTTGCGGTCGATGGAGACCACGAGCTGCCCGCGCTTGTCGACCTCGAACTCGAGCCAGGCGCCGCGCGCCGGGATGAACTGCGCGCGATGGACGAGGTTGCCGTTGTCCATCTCCTCGGAGAAGTAGACGCCCGGGGAACGGACGAGCTGGGAGACGACGACGCGCTCGGTCCCGTTGATGACGAAGGTGCCACGCTCCGTCATGAGGGGGAAGTCGCCCATGAAGACGAGCTGCTCCTTCATCTCGCCCGTCTCCTTGTTGACGAAGCGGACGTCGACGAGCAGGGGCGCCTGATAGGAGATGTCCTTGGCGCGGCACTCCTGGATGGTGTGCGCGGGATCGCCGAACTGATGCTCGCCGAACGTGACCTCCATGGTGCCGGCGGCGTTCTCGATGGGCGACGACTCGGCGAAGGCCTCGGCGAGTCCCTCGGTCATGAATCGCTCGAACGACTCCTTTTGGATGGTAATCAGGTTAGGCAGCTCCATGGCTGGCTGAATCTTGCTGAAGCTCACCCGATCGCGCTGGTTTGCGGCGGTGTTGGTGGAAGACTTTGCGGTACGCACCAGGCATTTCCTCCCTCGAGACGGCATAATGCGGCAGTTGTCGCAAACTAGTAATGTATCCGAGGTCAACTGTCGCGTCAAGAAAAAGCCTTGACTTCGCGGCATTCATCAAGTAGATTCCTCTGTTTTGCACTTTTCCTGCGAAAACCCTCAGGGGCATATGGAGGAGGTGTGCAGGAGGGCGGGACGCCGGCCGATCTCGACGCCTCCGGGACACAAGGAAGGACCCGCCGCCGATACGTTCGGCGACGGGTCCCGATGCTACCTGAGGGGCAGGGAGCTACTTGAGGGTGACGACGGCGCCAGCGGCCTCGAGCTTCTCCTTGGCGGCGTCGGCGTCCTCCTTCTTGGCGCCCTCGAGGACGGGCTTGGGAGCGCCCTCGACGAGGTCCTTGGCCTCCTTGAGGCCGAGCGAGGTGAGCTCGCGGACGGCCTTGATGACCTGGATCTTGTTCGCGCCGAAGGACTCGAGGACGACGTCGAAGTTCGTCTTCTCCTCGGCGGCCTCGGCCTCGCCGGCGGCAGGGGCGGCGGCGACGGCGACGGGGGCGGCGGCGGAGACGCCGAAGGTCTCCTCCAGCTCGTGGACGAGCTCGGAGAGCTCGAGTGCGGGCATGGCCTTGATGGCCTCGATGATATCTTCCTTGGTGGCAGCCATGTGACTAACCTTTCTGTTCTCGGGCCGGCCTCACGGGACGACCCTCCTGTGTGTACGTGCTGGCGAGCGCCTAGGCGGCGTTCTTCTGGTCCTCCACCGCGCTGAGGGCGGTGACGAGGCCCTGAGGGATGGCGTTGAGCGTGCGGACGACGCCGGTGAGCGGGTTGGCGATGCAGCCGACGAGCTTCGCGAGGAGCTCCTCGCGGCTGGGCAGGTCTGCGATTGCCTTGACGTCATCGGCGGAGACCACCTTGCCGTCGGAGATGCCTCCGACGAACTCGATCTTCTTGAGCTTCTTGGCGGTGTCCTTGATGGCCTTGGCGGCACCCACGGGGTCCTCCGCGTAGAACACGCAGGCGGTGGTTCCCTTGAGCATGTCGTCGATGGCGGGCATGCCGGCCTTCTCGAGGGCGATCTTGACGAGGTTGTTCTTGTACACCTTCATCTCGGCGCCGGCGGCGCGAAGGCTCCTCCTGAGCTCCTGGGTCTCCTTGACGGAGAGGCCTGCGGGGTCGATCACGAACATCCCCTTGGAGCCGTCGAGCGACGTCGAGACCTTCTCGAGCATCTCGATCTTCTTCTTTGCTGGCATATTGCTTTCACCTCCTCGTTGCGCGTCGGCACGACCGCCTTGGCGATGGCGGCTTCGCTGCGCACAACGAAGACCCCATCTCTGCTGGGCAAAGACGGGGTCTCGAGAATGCTGGCTCTCAGACCACCTCGGCAGGCGGGGTCTCCCCCATTGAGCCCTTGCGGGCGCCGGCTGTCTCTGGCAGCGGACGTGCGTTGGTTCCATGCCCTTGCGGGCTCGAACAGTATCGCAGGCCTGGCGCGACGCGTCAAGCCCGCGACGGAAACACCGTGCTAGTCCTCGAGCAGGTCGCGGGTCTTGCTCGGGTCGACCTTGACGCCGGGGCCCATGGTCGAGGAGATCGAGATCGACTTGATGTACTTGCCCTTGGCGGTCGCCGGCTTCACACGGAGGATCTCCGCGAGGAGTGCCCCGTAGTTCTCGACGAGCTTCTCCATGTCGAAGGAGACCTTGCCCACGGGGACGTGGCAGATGCCATAGCGGTCGGCGCGGTACTCGACGCGGCCGGCCTTGAGCTCGCCCACCATCTTGGCGACGTCCATGGTGACCGTGCCGAGCTTGGGGTTGGGCATGAGGCCACGGGGGCCGAGGATCTTGCCGATGCGGCCGACCTTGGCCATCATCGGCGGGGTCGCGATGGCGGCGTCGAAGTCGATGTTGCCGGCCTGGATCTGCGCGACGAGGTCGTCGGAGCCGACGATGTCGGCGCCTGCCGCCTCGGCCGCACGGGCCTGCTCGCCCTCGGCGAAGACGGCGACGCGGACGCTCTTGCCGGTGCCGTGGGGAAGCGAGATGGAGCCGCGGACGTTCTGGTCGGCCTTGCGGGTGTCGATGCCCAGGCGCAGCGTCGCCTCGACGGTCTCGTCGAACTTGGCGGGCGCGACCTCCTTGATGAGGGTCATCGCCTCCTTGGGCGTGTAGAGCCTGGAGGAGTCGACCTTCTCGTTCGCGTTGCGGTAGTTCTTTCCGTGCTGTGCCATGTGTTACCTCCTGTGGTCAGCGGGCGGCGTCGCCCTCCCACATTGAAAGGATTGGAGCCGGGTGCGCTACGTGCTACTGGGCGATGGTGACGCCCATGGAGCGGGCGGTGCCGGCGACGATCTTCTTCGCGGCATCGATGTCGTTGGCGTTGAGGTCCGGCATCTTGATCTCGGCGATCTTGGTGAGCTGCTCGTCGGTGAGCTGGCCGACCTTGTCGCGCTGGGGGACGCCGGAGCCGCCCTTGAGGTGGAGCTCCTTCTTGATGAGCTGCGCCGCGGGGGGCGTCTTGCAGATGAAGCTGAACGTGCGGTCCTCGTAGACGGTGATCTCGACGGGGATGATGTCGCCCTGCTTGTCCTTCGTCTCTGCGTTGAAGGCCTGGCAGAACTGCATGATGTTGACCTGAGCGGCACCGAGCGCGGGGCCGACGGGAGGCGCGGGGTTCGCAGCGCCTGCGGGGATCTGGAGCTTGATGAAGTGGACGACCTTCTTCTTTGCTGGCATTGACGTGCCTTTCTAGCGATGGTCCTGACTGCGTGGTGCTATCGGTGCGCGTCCCCAGAAGCATTCCTCACCGAATGAGGGCGCGCGGATGTCCTAGCCTACGGAGGCGACCTGGTCGAGCATGAGCTCGACGGGCGTCTCGCGTCCGAAGATCGTGAGCATAACCTTGACCTTGCCGGCCTCGGGCATGACCTCGGAGATCTGGCCGTCGAAGTCCGCGAGCGGGCCGGAGACGACGCGGATGGACTGGCCCACCTCGAGGTTGGTGGAGGTGCGCTTGGGGGCGGCTCCCGTGGCGTGCGAGGTGCGGCGCATGATCTTGTCGTAGTCGGCGCGCGAGAGGGGCGCGGGCTTGCCGCCGATGCCGACGAACCCGGTGACGCCCGGCGTGTTCCTCACGACGGCCCACGTGTTGTCGTCGACCTCCATGCGGACGAGGACGTAGCCCGGGAAGACCTTGCTGTCCTTGGTCTCGCGCTTGCCGCCTTCCTTGATCTCGGTCACCTGCTCGGTGGGAACCTGGATGTCGACGACGGCGTCCTCGAGGCCATAGACCTCGATGCGATGCTCGAGGTCGGCCTTGACCTTGTTCTCGTATCCCGAATAGGTGTGGATGACGTACCAGCGCTTTGCCATGCTTATCCCCTCAGGTTGGCATAGGCGACCAGAAGGGCGGTGATGCCCGTGTCGACCAGCCAGATGGCCACGCCGAAGACGACGAGCATGGCGATGACGGCGAAGGAGTAGTTCTTGAGCTCCTCCTTTGAGGGCCAGACCACGCGACGCATCTCGGTCTTGACGGAGTCGAAGTAGGAGCGCATCTTGCCCTTGGGCTTGGGCGCGTCCTTCTTCGACGGCTTGTCCGAAGGGGTCGAGATGGCAGCCGCGACCTTCGCCTTCTCGGTGGGCTGGGCCTTGCTCGGCCCAGAGGCGGGGGAGCTGGCCTGGACGGCCTCGCGCTCGCTGCGCTCGGCCGCACGCGCCTTGCGGGCGCTCCTCTTGTTCCGGTCCTTGTTCGCCATCCTTCTCGATCCCTTCGGCTCGGGCTTCGTGCCCGCGTTCAGTAAAACCGGCCTCCCTGCAGAGGAAAGCCGGAGGTTGTGCTGGCAGGCCAGGAAGGATTCGAACCCTCAACAAACGGTTTTGGAGACCGCCGCTCTACCATTGGAGCTACTGGCCTGTGAGGCGAAGCCCCTCTTAGCGGGACTCCTTGTGAACCGTGTGCTTGTGGCACCACGGGCAATACTTCTTGAGCTCGATGCGCTCAGGGTTGTTGGCCTTGTTCTTGCTCGTTGTGTAATTGCGACGCTTGCACTCGGTGCAGGCCAGGGTAACCATCGTACGCATTCTCTATTCCTCCTGATACGAATCGCCACACGGGTCCATCCCGAAAGCGACGCGGTGGGATACGTTACCATCCCATTCTGCTGGCTGTCAACTCTCTGGGCGCCTCGGTCGAGATGCTCGACCAAATCACCGCAACTCGCCCACATGTCGGGGCGAGAAAAAGGCCCGACGCCTCGTGCGAGACGCCGGGCCTCCGTCGGGCAGGGAAACGAGGCTACTTGACGATCTTCGAGACTCGGCCGTCGCCCACGGTGTGACCGCCCTCGCGGATGGCGAAGCGGTCGCCCTCCTCCATGGCGATCGGGTGGATGAGCTCGGCCTCGATGGTGACGTGGTCACCGGGCATAGCCATCTCGGCGCCATCCTTGAGCTGGATGTTGCCGGTGACGTCGGTCGTACGGAAGTAGAACTGGGGACGGTAGCCGTTGACGAACGGCGTGTGGCGGCCGCCCTCCTCCTTGGTCAGGACGTAGACCTCGGCCTCGAACTCCTTGTGCGGGGTGACCGAGCCGGGCTTGCAGATGACCTGGCCACGCTCGATGTCCTCGCGCTTGATGCCGCGGAGCAGGATGCCGACGTTGTCGCCAGCCTCGCAGAAGTCCATGGTCTTGCGGAACATCTCGATGCCGGTAGCGACGGACTGCTGGGTGGCCTTGATGCCGACGATCTCGACCGGCTCGTTCAGCTTGAGCGCGCCGCGCTCGACACGGCCGGTGGCGACGGTGCCGCGGCCGGAGATGGTCATGACGTCCTCGATGGCCATCAGGAAGGGCTTCTCGTTGTCGCGCTGGGGCGTCGGGATGTACTCGTCGACGGCCTTCATGAGCTCGACCACGGACTGGGTCCACTTGGGGTCGCCCTCGAGGGCCTTGAGAGCGGAGCCGCGGATGATGGGCACGTCGTCGCCGGGGAAGTCGTACTCGGTGAGCAGGTCGCGGGTCTCCATCTCGACCAGGTCGATGAGCTCCTCGTCATCGACCATGTCGCACTTGTTCAGGTAGACGATGATGTAGGGCACGCCGACCTGACGGGCGAGAAGGATGTGCTCGCGGGTCTGGGCCATGGGGCCGTCGGTGGCGGCGATGACCAGGATGGCACCGTCCATCTGGGCGGCACCCGAGATCATGTTCTTGACGTAGTCGGCGTGGCCGGGGCAGTCGACGTGGGCGTAGTGACGCTTCTCGGTCTCGTACTCGACGTGGGCGACGGAGATGGTGATGCCACGCTCGCGCTCCTCGGGGGCCTTGTCGATGTCCTCGAACGCGGTGAAGTCGGCCTTGCAGCCCGGCGTCTCCGAGAGGACCTTCGTGATAGCTGCGGTCAGCGTGGTCTTGCCGTGATCGACGTGACCGATCGTGCCGATGTTTACGTGCGGCTTCGTGCGCTCGAACTTCTGCTTGGCCATAGCCATCCTCCTTTAGGAAACAACCCTCGCGGCCGTCTCTTTGGTGCCTGTCTGTCCTACATCATATGTCCTAGCGAGGCGGTTGCCCCGCGAGATACCTGGTAGCGGTGACTGGATTCGAACCAGTGACATCGCGGATATGAGCCGCGTGCTCTAACCAACTGAGCTACACCGCCGTGCAAGCCTGAAGAAAATGGAGCCCGCGACCGGATTTGAACCGGTGACCTCTTCGTTACCAACGAAGTGCTCTACCGACTGAGCTACACGGGCACTGGTGGGGATGCTTGGACTCGAACCAAGGAACCCAGAGGGAGCGGATTTACAGTCCGCCGCAGTTGCCGCTGTGCCACATCCCCATTTTCTTTTCAAGCTACCCACGCGAACTCGAGAGCACGCGCAAGCGGAGGAAATGTTACGACGCGTCAAACCCGTTGTCAACGTATTCCACCCCACCGGGCGTATCGGTCCCATGAACTCTGCACAACCCCGCGTGAGCGGCAGGGCCGCCGGCGATTCCGGCGGCCCTGCCGAGAAGCCCTTGGAGCCAGCGGACGGGCTCGAACCGACGACCCACGGTTTACAAAACCGTTGCTCTACCAACTGAGCTACGCTGGCGCGCGACCCTATGCTACCAGGTCTCGCATGGCCGCGCGAGGCCGACCGGGGCCTGGCGGGAGGCTATCTGCCGATGAGCCCGTTCAGCCGACGGAGCGTCTCCGGGTCGAGGCGGTCCTCCACCGTCATGCGGCCGTGCGTGCGCTCCGCCACGGCCGCCGCGTTGTCGGAGACGATCTGGTCCACCTCGCCGGCCAGCATCCGGCTCGAGACGCGCGTGACGCCCGGCCCGTAGACGGTCGCCTGGACCGTCGCGTCGCTCGTGACGACCGTCGCCGGCCTGCCCTTCTCGCGGGCGGCCCGCACGAGCCTCTCGATCACCGCGTCGGCCTGCTCCCCTGCGGCGGAGAAGACCGTCGGGACGCCCGCGAGGGTGAGGTCCGGGCGGTCCGGGTCGACGTTGCCGGAGCCGTCGAACACGACGACCGGCTCGTAGCGACGGGCCGCGAAGGCCGCGACGTCGGCGACGAGCGCCTCGCGGGCTCGGTCGAAGGGGTCGTTGCCGAGGCGCCTCCCGGCCGGCTCGTCGATGAGGGCGGCATAGCGCGGCGTGCCGTAGATGACGTTGTAGCCGTCGACCACGAGCAGCTCGAGCGCGGGGTCACTCCTCATGGGCGCCGTCGCCCCCAACCTCGGGGAAGGTGCGGCGGAGCCACTCGTAGCAGAGCACGGTCGCGGCCTGGGCCACGTTCAGGCTCTCGATCGAGCCCCGCTGGGGCAGGCGGCACTCGAAGTCGCAGGCCTCTCGCACGATGCGGGAGACCCCCTCCCCCTCGGAGCCCATCACGAGGGCGATGCGGCCGTCGAGCGGAGCCGCCCAGGCGCTCTGCCGGGCGTGCTCGGTGGCCGCCCCCGCCCAGAACCCGGCCTCCTGGAGCTGGCGGACCGCCTTGGCGACGTTGGGCACCTGGGCGACGGGCACGTGGAGCACCGCCCCGGCCGATGTCTTGTAGGCCCCGACGCCCACCCGGGCGGCACGGGCGTTGGCGACGATCACGCCGGCCGCCCCGACGACCTCCGCGCTGCGCACGATCGCCCCGAAGTTGCCCTCGTCGGTCACGTGGTCGAGGACCACCACGAGGGCGGGACCCGCCCCCGCCGCCGCGATGACGTCGGCGAGGGAGGCATAGGCGAACGGCCTCGCCTCGACCATGACGCCCTGGTGGGCGCCATGCGAGGAGAGCGCGTCGAGACGCGCGCGCGGGACGGGCTCGACGGGCACGCCGGCCTGGGCGAGACGCCCCGCGAGCTCCGCGGTGCCGCCCTCCCCCTCGGCGACCAGGGCGCGGATCAGGGGAATGCCCGCCTCGAGGGCCTCGGCGACGGCGCGACGGCCCTCGATGAGGCCGGACCTCGAGGGGGCACGCGAGGACGTCCCCCTCCCGCGGGGGCCCGACGCCTTCTGGGGGCGCTTCCCCGTGGGGCGGGACCCCTTCTTCTGGTTGGGGGCCCCGTCACGCGCGGAGGGGCGCTTCGAGCCGGGGCGCGGCATGTCCGCTACCCCTGAGTCTTCAGGCGCGGGCCGGCGGGGGTGTCCTCGATGACGAGGCCGATCGACGAGATGGCGTCCCGGATGGCGTCGGCGCGGGGCCAGTCCCTCGCCCCGCGGGCCTCCGCGCGCGCCGCGAGGAGGGCGTCGGCCGCGGCCTCCGGGGCGTCGCCCTCGAAGGACGCGAGCCGGGCGGCGAGCCCCACGAGCCCCTCGGGAAGGTCGGAGGCAGTCGGCCGCACCGACTCGACCCCGAGCGCGTCGAGCAGCTCGAGCAGGGTGTCGGAGGCGCGCAGCGCGACGGAGGTCACGACCCTGCCCCCCGAGGCCGCGAGGTAGGCGTTCGCCGACGTGGCGAGCCCGTAGATGGCGGCGAGGGCGCCGGCGGTGTTGAAGTCGTCGTCCATCGCGGAGACGAACGCCTCGCGCGCGGCGGAGACGTCGGCGCAGAAGGCGCGGTCGGCGTCGCTCTTCTCGTGCTCCTCGGTGCTGGCGTTGTCGGCGGCCCATCGGAGGTTCTTGACGAGGCCCTGCAGGCGCTCGAGCGATCCGACCGCGCCGTCGAGGCGCTTGAAGGAGAAGTCGAGCGGCGAGCGGTAGTGCGTCTGGAGCATGAGCAGGCGCACCGCGTCGGCGGGATACCTGTCGAGCACCTCCTTGAGCGTGTAGAAGTTCCCGAGGCTCTTGGACATCTTCTCGCCGTCGATGGTGAGCATGCCCGTGTGCATCCAGACGTTCGCGAGCCTCTCGTGCCAGCAGCAGGTGGCCTGGGCGCTCTCGTTCTCGTGGTGCGGGAACACGAGGTCGGAGCCGCCGCCGTGGATGTCGATGGGGGTGCCGAGGTAGCGGTGGACCATGGCCGAGCACTCGGTGTGCCAGCCGGGGCGGCCCTTGCCCCAGGGGGAGTCCCAGCTCGGCTCGCCGGGCTTGGCGGCCTTCCAGAGGGCGAAGTCGAGCGGGTCCGCCTTCTCGCCGTTCTCCTCGATGCGGGCGCCCACCATGAGGTCGTCGACGTTGCGTCCCGAGACCGTGCCGTAGGTGGGGCAGCTCCTCACCGAGAAGTACACGTCGCCCGAGGGCACGGCATAGGCGTTGCCCTGCTCGACGAGGCCCTGGATCATCTCGATCATCGCGCCTATCTCGCGCGTGGCGCGCGGGCGGATGTCCGGGTCGAGCACGCCAAGCCGGTGCATCTGGTCGATGAAGGCGGCGGCGTACTCGCCGGCCACCTCCTCGGCCGTGCGGCCCTGCTCGTTGGCGCGTTTGATGATCTTGTCGTCCACGTCGGTGAGGTTCTGCGCGAAGGTCACCTGGTAGCCCTTGAACATGAGGTAGCGCCGGATGACGTCGAACGAGAGGAAGGTGCGCGCGTTGCCGATGTGGATCTGGTCGTAGACCGTCGGCCCGCACACGTACATGCGGATGCGCCCCTCCTCGATGGGCTCGAGCTCGACCTTGCGGTGCGCTTGCGTGTTGTAGACCTGCATCCTCGTCACTCCTTGTCGGACTTGCTCGCGCTGGCGAGCTTCCCCTCGTCGATGGCGACCTCATGGAGGCAGCTGAGCTTCCTCTCGAGGCCGTCGAGGCGGGCGACGAGCGCGTCGACCGTCTCGTCGAGCGGGTCGGGGAGGTACTGTACGTGCATCTGGTCCTCCACGTCGGCGATGGCCTTCTCCACCGTGGCGGCATCGGCGTCGGGAGGGCAGGGAAGCGGCGTGCCATGGGCGGAGCGGATGCGGATGCCCGACATCGTGGTCACGTGTCCCGGGACCCCCACGACCGTGCAGTCGGCCGGGACGTCGTGGACCACGACGGCACCCGCCCCGATCTTGGTGCGGTCGCCCAGATGGATGTCGCCCAGGACGCTCGCGCCCACGCCCACGACCACCCCGTCGCCCAGCGTCGGGTGGCGCTTCCCGTGCTGCTTTCCGGTGCCTCCGAGCGTGACGCCCTGGTAGATCATGCAGTCGTCGCCGATGATGGTGGTCTCCCCCACCACGATGCCCATGCCGTGGTCGATGATGAAGCGGCGGCCGATGGTGGCGCCGGGGTGGATCTCGACGCCGAACTTGCGGCGGGACCTGGTCGAGAGCCAACGGGCGAGGAGGGGGTGGCCGTGCTCCCACCACCAGTGCTGGCGCCGGTAGGCCCATATGGCGCGCATTCCCGGCGAGTTGAGCCAGATCGAGAAGTTCGAGGTGGCTGCCGGGTCGCGCAGGCGGAAGGCCTCGATGTCCTCTCGGAAGTTATCGAACATGATCAGTCCTCACAGATGGTGGCGAGAGGCCTCGGCGCACGTCGGCGTCGGGACGCAGGGTCAGAGTCTATACCTTACTCCCGGGGCGGCCGTCGTCGAGCAGGCAGACGGCCCACGCGGCGATGCCCTCGCCGCGCCCCTCGAAGCCCAGGCCCTCGGTGGTGGTGGCCTTCATCCCCACGTCCTCGACCGGGCAGCCCAGGGCGCGAGCGAGGTTCTCCCTCATGGCATCGCGGTGCGGCGAGAGCTTGGGGGCCTCGGCCGCGATGGTGCAGTCGCAGTCGACGAGCGCATAGCCGCGCTCCCGGGCCAGCCCCATCACGCGGGAGAGCAGGACGAGGGAGTCCGCCCCCTCGTAGGCCGGGTCGTCGTCGGGGAAGAGCCTGCCGATGTCGCCGGCACGCATCGCCCCGAGGATGGCATCGGCCAGGGCGTGGGTCACGACGTCGGCGTCGGAATGCCCGAGCAGCCCGCGTTCGTAGGGGACGTCCACCCCCCCGAGGACGAGCCTCCTGCCCTCCACGAGGCGGTGCACGTCATAGCCATGCCCTATCCTGATCACAGGCGCTCGCCCTCCCCCTCGGATGCCGCCGCATCCCCCGCGTCGCCGATGAGGCGCGCCGACAGGACCGCCTCCGCCACGACGAGGTCCTCGGGAAGCGTGACCTTGATGTTGTCGCGCGGGGCGGCGAAGCAGGCGACGCGGCCCCCCGCGTGCTCGACGAGGGAGGAGTCGTCGGTCCCGACGTAGCCCTCGCGCGCGGCCAGCGCGTAGGCGGAGCGCACCGCCTCGAGCCGGAAGACCTGGGGCGTCTGGGCCGCCCAGTAGATGGAGCGGTCCGGGGTGGCGACGACGATGCCGTCGCCCACGAGCTTGAGGGTGTCGACCGCGGGATGCCCGCAGACCGCGCCCGCCAGGACGGGGAGCTCGCGCACCATGGCGATGGAGCGCTCGATGACGTCGACCGTGACGAGCGGGCGGGCGCCGTCGTGGATGGAGACGATGGGGTACCCCTCGGGTACGGCCGCGAGGCCGCCGGCGCACGAGTCCTGGCGGGTCGGGCCGGACGGGACGAGGTCGACCCGGGTCGCCAGGGAGAGCCCCCCCACGGCGGAGCGCATGTCGCCCATGCGCTCCGCCGGGCAGACGACGACGATGCGGCCCACGGACGGGGCGGCGTCGAAGGCGATCAGGGACCAGCAGAAGAGGGGCAGCCCGCAGACCTCGACGAGCTGCTTGCCGCCCTTCCTGCCGAACCGCTCGCCCGAGCCGCCGGCGACGACGACGGCGCATGCGTCGGGGACCTGCGCCGGGCACCCGAGGGCGCTCGGCGCGGCGCAGGGGCACTCCGCCGCGCTCATTCCTTCTTCCCCCACATGCGATACAGGCTGTTCGCGAGCACGGACGGGTTGTTGACGCCGAGGTCGTCGAGGCGCTCGGGGTTCTGCTCGATGTCGTCGAGCAGCTCGCGGAGGCTGCCGTACTCGTCGACGATCTTCTCGGCCATGCCCTCGCGCACGACGTTGATGCGCGAGAGGGTCCTGAGGCCGAGGGTCTTCATCACGCTGTCCTCCTGGAGGCCCTTGAAGCCGAGGGTCTCGCCCACCTGGGCGGGGCTGGGCATCTGAGCCTGCTTGCCGCGCAGCTCCCGGAAGCTCTCGCGGATGCGGGCGGCGGACTCGATCGAGGAGTCGGCCGCGTAGTCGCGGACGAGCAGCGTGTACTCGTCGTCCATGCCGGCCACGAGCTGCTGCCGCTGCATCTCGATGACGGCCCCCTCGCTGCCGAGCTCGGCGATGCAGCCCCTGAGCTCGTCGTTGGCGGTCATGAGGACCTCGAAGTTGGTGAGGATCGTGGCGATGTCGCCGAGGGTCACGTAGTTGTCGAGCTCGAGCGAGGTCAGGCGCAGGAGGCTGCGGTCGATGGCCTGGCGGGAGGTCTGGAGCGTGGTGAGGAGCTGGTTCACCGAGCTCATGACCGCGGCGACGGTGCGCAGCTGGAACGAGTGGCCGTCCACGTAGACGTTCACGACCTGCCTGCGCTCGGAGACCGAGATGACCATGGCCTTCGTGAGCAGGCTCATGCGGGCGGCCGTGCGATGCCGCATGCCCGTCTCGCTCGTCTTGAGCGAGGGGTCGGGATTGAGGTGGAAGTTGGCGCGGAGGATCTGCGTGAGGTCCTTGTCGACCACGATCGCCCCGTCCATCTTGGACAGCTCGAAGAGGCGGTTCGCGGTGAAGGAGATGTTCAGCGGGAAGCCGTCGTTGCCCGCGGCGAGCACCGCGTCGGTGTCGCCGACGCAGATGAGCGCGCCCATGCGTCCGGCTATGACCATGTCGAGGGCAAGCCTCAGGCTCGTGCCCGGAGCCGTCTTGCGGATGGCGATCTCCAGGCGCGTGGGCGCGTCGGTCGGCTCTGACGTGTGGTTGTCCATGCTCTGCCCTTCGTCTCGGGGGCCGGGGCGGCCCCCGGCCCATTGGCCTTCAGTATATTATGCGAGGCGGCGAGGGCTGCCCTCACTCCCGGGACGGAGCCGCCCCGCCGGACGCGGAGGCCGGAAGCGACGGCCTCTCCACCTGCCAGCTCTCGCGCGCCTTGCGCCCCTCGAGGTGCTCGCGCCGGCGCGGGGCGGGGACCTCGCCCGTGCCCTTCGAGAAGGAGAGCCTCTCGCCGGACTCGTCCACGTCGACGGAGATGATGTCGCCGGCCTTCCAGCGTCCCTCGAGCATCTGCTCGGCGACCGGGTCCTCGATGAGGGTCTGGATCGCGCGGCGCAGGGGGCGCGCGCCGTAGATGGCGTCGGTGCCCTCCTTGGCCACGAGGTCGCGGGCGGCATCGGAGAGCTCGATGGACATGCCCTGCTCAATCAGGCGGTCGCGGAGCTCCGAGACCATGAGGTCGACGATGCTGCGCAGCTCCTCCTTGTCGAGCGACTTGAACACGACGACCTCGTCGACGCGGTTCAGGAACTCGGGCCGGAAAAGCTTCTTGAGCTCGGCGGTCACGCGGCTCTTGATCTCCTTGTCGGAGAGGCCGGCCGAGCCCGTCGAGCCGAAGCCCATGGGCGCGGTCTGCGCGATCTCGCGCGCGCCGATGTTGCTGGTCATGATGATGACGGTGTTGGAGAAGTCGACCTTGCGCCCCTGGCCGTCGGTGAGGCGGCCCTCGTCGAGGATCTGCAGGAGGATGTTGAAGACGTCCGGGTGGGCCTTCTCTATCTCGTCGAAGAGCACGACGGAGTAGGGACGGCGCCTCACCGCCTTGGTGAGCTCCCCGCCCTCGTCATAGCCCACGTAGCCGGGAGGGGCGCCGACGAGCTTGGAGACCGAGTACTTCTCCATGAACTCCGACATGTCGAAGGTGATGAGGGCGTCCTCGCTGCCGAAGAGGAACTCGGCGAGCGACTTCGCGAGCTCGGTCTTGCCCACGCCGGAGGGCCCGAGGAAGATGAACGAGCCGCCGGGGCGGCGCGGGTCCTTGAGGGGCGAGCGGCCGCGGCGGATGGCGCGGCTGACGGCCGAGACCGCCTCCTGCTGGCCGATGACCCGCTCGTGCAGGGCGTCCTCGCACCTCAGGAGCTTGGTCGCCTCGGTCTCGGTGAGGCTCGAGACCGGCACGCCCGTGATGTCGGAGACGACGTCGGCCACGTCGTCCACGTCGACCGTGACGACGTTCTGGTCGAGCTTCTCGTGCCAGGCGCGCTCGAGGCCATCCCGCTTCTCGGTGAGCTCCTTCTCCTCGTCGCGGAGCTTGGCCGCGCGTTCGAACTCCTGGGCGTCGGCGGCGGCGGACTTCTCCGCCTTGCAGCGCGCGAGCTCCTCGTCGGCGGCGGCGATCTCCGGCGGCAGCACCATCTTGTGGACGCGGGTGCGGGCGCCTGCCTCGTCGATGATGTCGATGGCCTTGTCGGGCAGGAAGCGGTCCTGGACGTAGCGGTTCGAGAGGCTCACCGCGGCCTCGATGGCCTCGTCGGTGTAGCGGACGTGGTGATGCCGCTCGTAGCGCGACTGAAGGCCGCGGATGATCTCGATGGTGTCCTCGGGGGTGGGCTCGCCGATCATGACCGGCTGGAAGCGCCGCTCGAAGGCCGAGTCCTTCTCGATGTGCTTGCGGTACTCCTCTGCCGTGGTGGCGCCTATGACCTGGATCTCGCCGCGCGAGAGGGGCGGCTTCAGGATCGAGGCGGCATCGATCGAGCCCTCGGCGGAGCCCGCGCCGATGAGGGTGTGGATCTCGTCGATGAACAGGATGTCCTCGTCGGACTCCTCCACCTCGGCGACGACGCGCTTGAGGCGGTCCTCGAACTCGCCACGGTACTTGGAGCCCGCGACCAGGGCGGCGACGTCGAGCGTCCAGATGTGCTTGCCCCTCAGGATGTCGGGGACGTTGCCCGACGAGACGAGCTGGGCGAGCCCCTCGACGATGGCGGTCTTGCCCACGCCCGGGTCTCCCAGGATGAGCGGGTTGTTCTTCTGGCGGCGGGCGAGCACCTGCATGACGCGCTCGATCTCGCGGTCGCGGCCGATGACGGGGTCGAGCTTGTCCTCGCCCGCGAGCTTCGTGAGGTCGCGGCCGAACTCCTCGAGCATCGAGGAGTCGTCCCCCTCGCTCGAGCCGCCCATGACGTCCGGGCCCAGGCGAACCCCCGAGACCTGCGGGCGGGCGGCCTGGTCGGGGTTCTTCGCGATGAGGTCGTCGACGGCGTTGCGGACGGCGTCGGCCGAGACCCCCATGCGCGACAGGGCCTCCATGGCCACGCCGTTGCCCTCCTGCACGATGCCGAGGAGCAGGTGCTCCGTCGAGATGTAGGTCTGGCCGTGCGTCATGGTCTCGCGGTAGGCGCTCTCGAGCACGCGCTTGGCACGCGGGGTGAACGGGATGTGCCCGCCGGGGACGGGCTCGGCGTCCTTCTTCGTGATCTCGCGCACGCAGGCGAGCGTCTCCTCGTAGGTGACGTCGAGCTTGGCGAGCGCCTGGGCGGCTATGCCGTCGCCCTCCTTGATGAGGCCGAGGAGCAGGTGCTCCGTTCCGACGTACATCTGGCCGAGGTTGCGCGCCTCGTCCTGGGAGAGCGACATGACCTTGCGCGCCCTGTCTGTGAACTTCTCGAACATGCGGGTTCGAACCCCCTTGCGCCTGCGGGGGCATGCCCGGCAGGCAGACGACTCAGACTGAAGTATTCACCCTTCTGTACCCTCATATGCCGATGCCATTCGCGCAGGCGCGTGCGTCCCCTGCTCACGCCTCCGGGACGAAGGTGTCCCTGTCGGGGGCGATCGCCTTCATGGCCTCGATGACGGAGGCGAACAGCTCGTCGAGCTCCATGCCGTTGAGCTCGGCGCCCTTGGCTATGACGTCGCGGTCGCAGCCGGCGGCGAAGCTCCTCTGCTTGAACTTCTTCCTGAGCGACTTCACGGAGAAGTCCATGACGGAGTGGGACGGGCGCATCGCGACGCAGGCCCCGACGAGCCCGGAGAGCTCGTCGACGGCGAAGAGCACGCGCTCCATCTTGAGCTCGGGGGCGGGCAGGTCCGGGTTGTTGTCGGAGTTGTGCGTCTGGATGGAGCGGACGAGCTCCGGCGTGCCGCCCGCCTCGGAGATGATCTCCGCCGCACGGACGGTATGGCTCGCGGGGTCGTCCGAGGTCTCCTCCCAGTCGACGTCGTGGAGCAGCCCCACCTGGCCCCAGAACTCGACGTTGCCGGGATCGAAGACGTGGGCGTAGTGGCGCATGAGGCCTTCGAGCGTCTCGCCGTGGGTGATGTGGAAGGAATCGGAGTTGTGGGCCTCGAGCAGCGCGAACGCCTGGTCGCGGGTAAGCCCGCTTCCGAGGGCCGTCCCGGCCGCGGGGGCCGCCTTGGGAGCAGCCCCCCTCTCGGGCCGCATGTGCGGGAAGAGGAGCACGTCCCTGATGGAGGCCTGGTTCGTGAGGAGCATGACCATGCGGTCGATGCCGTAGCCGATGCCGCCGGCGGGGGGCATGCCGTACTCGAGCGCGCGGATGTAGTCGGCGTCGTAGTCCATGGCCTCCTCGTCGCCCGCGGCCTTGGCCTCGACCTGGGCGGCGAAGCGGGCCTCCTGGTCGACCGGGTCGTTCAGCTCGGAGAAGGCGTTCGCGTACTCGTTCCCGGCGATGACCAGCTCGAAGCGGTCGGTGAGGCGCGGGTCGTCGGGCTTGCGCTTGGTGAGCGGCGACACCTCGACGGGATAGTCGCACACGAAGGTGGGGTCGACGATGGTCTTCTCGACGAGCTCGTCGTAGAGGGTGAAGAGGAGCTTGCCCGCGCCCCAGGAATCCTCCCATTCGAGGCCGTTCGCGTCGAGCAGCTCGCGGAGGCGCGCGACGGGCGTGTCGATGGAGACCTCCTCGCCCACGGCCTCGCTCACGAGCTCGTGCATGGGAGCCGTGCGCCAGGTGCCGGACAGGTCGATCTCCCTGCCCTGGAACTGGATCCTCTCGGAGTCGTTCACCGCGGCGTTGGCCGCCTTGAACAGGCCTTCGGAGAGGCGCTTCATGCCCTCGAGGTCGGAGTAGGCGCAGTAGGCCTCCATCGAGGTGAACTCCGGGTTGTGCGTGAGGTCCATGCCCTCGTTCCTGAACTGGCGCCCCAGCTCGTAGACGCGCTCGAAGCCGCCCACGATGAGCCTCTTGAGGTGGAGCTCGGTGGCGATGCGCAGGTAGCATTCCTGGTCGAGGGCATTGAAGTGGGTGACGAAGGGCTTGGCGTTGGCCCCTCCCAGGGTCTCCTGCAGGATGGGCGTCTCGACCTCGAGGTAGTCCTGGTCGTTCATGAAGGAGCGGATGGCGGAGATGATGACGGAGCGCTTGCGGAACGTCTCGCGCACGTCGTCGTTCATGATGAGGTCGACGTAGCGCTGGCGGTAGCGCGTCTCCTTGTCGGAGAGGCCGTGGAACTTCTCGGGCAGGGGCCGGCACGACTTGGCGAGGAGCTCGACCGACGTCGGCGAGATGGAGAGCTGGCCCCGGCGCGTGCGCACGACCGTGCCCGTCGCGCCGACGATGTCTCCCACGTCGAGCTGGCCGAGCAGGTCCCAGCCCGCCTCGCCGAGCACGTTCACGCGGCAGAAGAGCTGGATGGTGCCCGTGGAGTCCTGCAGGACGAGGAAGGCGACCTTGCCTTGGTTGCGCAGGGCCCTGATGCGGCCGGCGACGGAGACGACGTCGGCCGTGTCCGAGCCGTCGGCGAGGGCCGCATAGCGCCCCTCGAGCTCCGCGGCATGCGCGCTCACCGTCGAGCGGATGGGATAGGGGTCGATCCCCGCGTCGATCATCGCCTGGCGCCGGGCACGCCGCATGGCGCGCTCGTCCGTCGTGTCGATGGGATCGCCTGGCTTGGTCTGGTCGGACATGGGTGCTCCTTCTTGCTCGGGATGCCGGATGCCGTGACGAAGGCGCCCCCGACTCGCTGCGAGGCGAGCGCGGGGGCGCGGCATCGGTCGATGTGCTGTCTAGCGCGAGATCCTCGTGATGGTGTAGCCGAAGACCTTCCCCGTGGGCCCGGCGAACTCGATGGCGTCACCCTTCTTGTGGCCCATGAGCGCCTTGCCGAGGGGGCTCTCGTTCGAGATCCTGTTCTCGAGGGAGTTGGTCTCGGTGGTGCCGACGATGGTGAAGGTCTCCTTCTCGCCCGAGTCGTCGGCGAGCTCCACCTTGCAGCCGATGGAGACGGGGATGTTGCGCTTCTTGGCGCCGGCGTCGTCGGAGACCTTCGCGCTCGCGAGGATGCTCCTGATCTCGGTGATGCGGGAGGCGTTCTTGGACTGCTCCTCCTTGGCATCGTCGTACTCGGAGTTCTCGGAGAGGTCGCCGAAGTCGCGCGCCTCCTTGATGCGCTCGATGATCTCGTCGTTCTTCTCGCCCTCGCGCCATGCGAGCTCGTCGACGAGCTTCTGGCGTCCTTCGGCGGTCAGGATGATCTCGGGTGTGCTCATTGTGCTCGCTCTCTGTCTCGCTCGTGGCTACTTGGACTTGGGGGTAGCGCTCTTGCGCGTGGAGGTCTTCTTGGCCGTTGAGGCCGCGGCCTTCTTGGCGGCGGGCTTGCGCGTCGAGGTGGTCTTCTTGGCGGCGGGCTTGCGGGCGGGGGCCTTCTTGGGCTCCGGCTCCGGCTCGGGCTCCTCCTCGACGTCCTCCACGTCCTCGTCCTCCTCGACGACCTCCTCCTCGGGCTCGTCGGCGGAGTCCCCCGTCTCCATGCCCTCGCGGACGTTCTTCACGGTCTTGCCGAGGGCACTTCCCAGCTTGGGCAGGTTCTTGGGCCCGAAGATGATGAGGACCACGACGAGAATGACGATGATCTCAGGTACACCGAGCGACATGACGATTCCTCCAAGTCGGATGGACGTCGTGCATCGACTGGCACGACGGTGATTCACTTTTGTGAGTATACCGACGTTGGGTCCCCACCACAAGGAAACCCCAATCGCACGGCCTTACGCGAAGAGCTTTGCCGAGTCGCCGCAGGAGCAGGCGCGCACGGTGGGAAGGGCCGGGACCATGACGTCGATGAGGTCGCGGAGCCTGCCCAGGTTCTCGTTGAAGACGCGCAGCACGTCGTCCATGGTCACGGCCGCGTACTTGCCCAAGCCTGCGTCGTAGTCGGTCACGAGGCTCACGTTGCAGTAGCAGATGCCCAGCTCGCGGGCGAGCCACGCCTCGGGGTACTGGGTCATGTTCACGCAGCTCCAGCCCATCTTCGAGAACCACTCGCTCTCGGCGCGGGTCGAGAAGCGCGGACCGTTGATGGTGACCACGGTGCCGCCGTCATGCACGGGGATGCCCAGCCTCTCGCAGCATGCGACCGCCACCTTGCGCATCTCGGGGCAGTAGGGCTCGGCCGCGGAGAGGTGCTGGACGCCGCGGTCCTCCCCCCTCGTGAAGAAGGTGTCGGGCCGACCCTTGGTGCGGTCGACGAACTGGTCGCACACGACGAAGTCGCCGGGGTGGACGTCGAGCGAGAGCGACCCCACCGAGCAGGGCCCGATGATCTGGGTCACGCCGAGCTCGCGCATGCCCCAGATGTTCGCGCGATAGTTCACGTCGGCCGGCGCATGGGTGTGGTTGTGGCCGTGGCGCGGGAGGAAGGCGACCGTGCGGCCCCCGATGGTGCCGACGGTGTAGACGTCGGAAGGGCTTCCCCACTTCGTGTCGATGGACACCTCCTGGTAGTCGCCCTCGAACAGCGAGTAGAACCCGGAGCCGCCGAAGATGCCTATCTCGGCCTGCGGAAGCTTCTGTGCCATGGTGGACCCCTCTCGTCACGTGCGGCTCGCCGTGCGGCGCGCCTGCCAGGGCAAGGTTAGGAGAGCCGGGACGCGAAAGCAAGCGAGGCACGGCGAGGCACGGAAAAGGCCGCCGGCTTGTGCCGACGGCCCGCATGTCCGTGGTCGGGATGACTGGATTTGAACCAGCGACCTCTCGGTCCCGAACCGAGCGCGCTACCAAACTGCGCTACATCCCGGATGCCGTGCCATCCTACCAGATTCGCGGCCCGGGCGCACCCCACCCGAGCTCCTCCACGAAAGGGATGGCATGCGAGGCTCTGGTGGATGGCGGGAATCGCGTTCGTGAGGGCGAGGGCGGAAGGGACCTATTCCGATAGGTCCTTCGAGCTGCAGGTTTCTGCGACCACGACGGAGGCCCCTCCTCACGAATGGAAATCGGGGCGAAATCAGCCCTCACGAATGCGATTCGGGGCGGTCGCCCCCCGGACCACGCAGCTAGCCGATGACGTGCGGGCCCTCGCCGACGAGGACCGAGGCCTTCGCCCACAGGCCTTGCTCCTGGATGGCCGCATGCTCGACGTCCAGGGCGGCGCTCGGGGAATCGCAGATGCCATAGACGCATGAGCCGGAGCCCGTCATCATCGCGGCCTCGACGCCCGGACGCGAGGCGATCCACGAGCGGATCCGCGCGATCTGGGGGTCGATGCGCTCGGCGACGGGCTCGAGGTTGTTGCCTGAGCCCCTGCCACGATTCCCGGGATGTCGTGCTCGCGCAGGGCGCGGCAGAGCTCGCGGCCCCCGTCCAGGCTCGGGGCCACCGGCTCGCGGTCGAACTCCTCGTAGGCCTCCCTCGCGGAGATGCCCGGCCCACTGCCGCGCGACCACGACGACGGGGACGCCCTCGAGGGAGGGGAACTCCTCGCTCATCACGTCGCCCGCCCCCACGAGCAGGGCGGGAGGACCGAAGAGGAAGAAGGGGACGTCGGCGCCCACCTGGCGCGCGACCTCCTCCACGCGGGGGTCCGCTCGGTCGATCCCCCAGAGCTCGCAGAGCCCGATGAGGGTCGCGGCGGCGTCGGCCGAGGCGCCGCCCATGCCGCTCTTCGCGGGGACGTGCTTCTCGACGACGATCGAGACGTTCGGGCGGCGGCGGAACGTCTCCCCCATCAGCTCGGCCGCACGCCAGCAGGTGTTCTCGTGGTCGGGGAAGTCGGCAGGGCGGCTCGCAGGACACGGCGAGCGACGCCGCGGGCTCGATGGTGACGATGTCCGCTATTCCGACGCAGGTCATGATCGAGTCGACGCGGTGGTAGCGCCTCTCGTCGAGCTCCTCGTGCACGCCGAGGTACAGGTTCAGCTTCGAGGGGGCGACGAGCCTGATGGAATCAGCCATGAATGGACCTTCTCGGGAGCGGAGCGGCCTGGAGGGGCGCTACTCCTCGACCTCGAAGTCGAAGATGGGCTCGCCCGTCTTCGTGTCGAAGAGCTGGACCGTGCCGGTCAGGACGTCGACGTACTGGTAGGACTGGCGGGCGGTGCGGCCGCGACGCTCCTCGACCTCGACGACGAAGAGCGAGGGATGGGCCTGCACGAGGGTGCCGGTGCGCTCGATGATGCGGGAGCGGCCCATGTTGGCACGGACCTTGATGCGCTGGCCCTGGAGCTCTGCGAGCTCCTCGTGGATCAGGTCGACGCGATTGGCTGCGGGATACTCATTCTCCATGAAAAAATCCTCCGTATGCGCCCCCACGCGATCACTGGGGAACAAAAAGGCAACAGATAGCCGAATGGATAGGATACTCCCCTACGAGCGGCGCGACAAGGAATGGCACCAAAGCACCATCACAAGCCCACGGCTCGCGGGGACTTCCTTCCTTTTTCAGGCGTTGGCTATCTGGGGCACTTCGCCAGGGCGGCCTCGTCAGCCACGACCACGCAGTTCGTGTGCAGCTGCAGGATCGAGGCCGGGACCTGGGGCGTGACCGGGCCGTAGATCATGTCGTAGACCGCCTCGGCCTTGTCTGCGCCCGATGCCGCCACGAGGATCATGCGCGCGTGCATGATGGTCTGGACGCCCATGGTGTAGGCCTGGCGCGGGACGTCCTCCTCGTGCTCGAAGAGGCGGGAGTTCGCCTTGATGGTGCTCTCCGTGAGGTCGACCATGTGCGTCCCCTTGGAGAAGGCGGCGTCGGGCTCGTTGAAGCCGATGTGCCCGTTGCGACCGATGCCGAGGAGCTGAAGGTCGACGTAGCCGGCGTCCTTCACGATCTTGTCGTAGGCGGCGCAGGCGGCGTCGGCATCCGGGTTGGAGCCATCGGGGACGTGGACGTTGTCGGGGTCGATGTTGATGTGGTCGAAGAAGTTCTCGTGCATGAAGTAGTGGTAGCTCTGCACGTCGTCATGCGTGAGGCCGCGGTACTCGTCGAGATTGTAGGTGTGGACCTCGGAGAAGTCGACGTCGCCCTTCTCGTACCACTTGATGAGCTGCTTGTAGGCGCCGATGGGCGTCGTTCCCGTGGCCAGGCCGAGCGTGGCATCCGACTTGAGGATGACCTGCGCGGAGATGATGTTGGCCGCCTTGCGGCTCATGTCGTCGTAGTCCTTGGCGTGGATGATTCTCATGTCGGCGTCTCCTTCGGTTGGCGGTAACCCGATGGTACCCATTGGGCGTCGGGCGAGCCGCACGACTAGGCAAGCTGCCGCGCGAGGTCGGCGAGGGCATGGAAGCGATGGGAGATGGCGTTCTTCTCGTCCGGCACGAGCTCGGCCATGGTCCTTCCGGGAGTGTCGTCGGGCAGGAACAGGGGGTCGTAGCCGAAGCCCTGGTCTCCCCTGGGCTCGAAGCCGACCCTTCCCTCGCAGTCGCCGTTTCCCTCGAGCACCGAGCCGTCCGGCCGGACCAGCACGACGCACGAGTGGAAGCGGGCCGTGCGGCGCGGCTCCGGGACGTCCGCCATCTCCCGGAGCAGCCTCTCGTTGTTCGCCGCGTCGTTGCCGTGCTCGCCGGCCCAGCGGGCGGAGCGGACCCCGGGCGCCCCGTCGAGGGCGTCCACGACGAGGCCCGAGTCGTCGGCGATCGCGGGGATGCCGCACCCCTCGAGCGCGGCGAGGGCCTTGATGAGGGCGTTGGCCTCGAAGGTCTCGCCCGTCTCCTCGGGGTCGGGGAAGCTTCCCAGCTCGGAGAGGGCATAGAACCTGACGCCGGGCATCGCGGGGGACAGGATGGCGCGAATCTCGGCGAGCTTGTGCGCGTTGCCCGTCGCCACGACGACGCAGCGCTCCGGGTCGAGGGACGTGGGATCGGTCGTGGGTGAGGGCATGAGGCCTCCATGTCGTTGGGGCCGGCATCCAGAAGATGCCGGCCCCTGCGTCTTGTCGCATGTGCGGCCCGCGCTAGAGGGACATGCCTATCTCGAGGGCCTTGATGTTGTTGCCGAGCAGGTTCTTGTGCTTGGCGGGAACGGTCTTCTCGAGGGCCTTGTCGAGCGTGGCGCGCTCGCAGAACGGGCGCTCCTTCCACAGCTTGCCCGTGAGGATGATGTTGGCGCCGCCGTGCAGGCCGTTCTCCTCGGCGAGCTGGGTCGCGGGAATCGCGATGATGGTGACGTCGTCCCTGGTGGGGACCTCCGCCGTCATCGTGGAGTCGACGAGCGCGATGCCGCCGGGGACCATCTTGGGCACGAACTTCTCGGCCGAGGGCTGGTTCATGGCGATGAGGGCATCGGGCTCGGTGACGAGAGGGCTGCCGATGGGCTCGTCGGAGAGGCACACGCTGCAGTTTGCGGTGCCGCCGCGCATCTCGGGGCCGTAGCTCGGCAGCCACGAGATCTCGCGGCCCTCGACGAGGCCCGCGTTGGCGATGAGCTTGCCGGCGAAGAGGAGGCCCTGCCCGCCGAAGCCGGACAGGATGATGTTGATGTTCTGCGCCATGCTACTTCGTCCCCTTCTGTGCGATCGGGCAGTCCTTGGCGCGCGCGAGCGCGGCCTCGGCCGCGGTCTCGAAGCCGTCGGCGACGACGTCCTTGTAGACGCCCAGCGGATAGTAGGGCAGCATGTTCTCGCGCAGCCACGCGAGCGCGTCCACGGGAGAGAGCCCCCAGTTGGTCGGGCATGCCGAGACGACCTCGACGTGCGTGTAGCCGCGTCCCTCCATCTGGTAGGTGAAGGCCTTCTTGATGGCCTTCTTCGCGGCGCGGACGTGCGCCGGCGTGTCGACGGTGACGCGCTCTACGTAGGCGACGCCGTCGAGCGTCGCGAGCATCTCGGAGACGCGGATGGGATAGCCCGCCGTCGAGACGTCACGCCCGTAGGGGACTCGTCTGCGTGACCTGGTTGGGGAGGCTCGTGGGAGCCATCTGGCCACCGGTCATGCCGTAGATGGCGTTGTTGATGAAGATGACCGAGATGTCCTCGCCACGGGTGGCGGCGTGGACGGTCTCCGCCATGCCGATGGAGGCGAGGTCGCCGTCGCCCTGGTAGGAGAAGACGAGGTTCTTGGGCTCGACGCGCTTGACCGCCGTGGCGACCGCAGGGGCGCGGCCGTGCGCGGCCTCGATCATGTCGCAGCTGAAGTAGTTGTAGGCGAGCACGGAGCAGCCCACCGGCGCGATGCCGACGGCATCCCCCGCGAGGCCCATCTCGTCCATGCACTCGCAGACGAGGCGATGGACGATGCCGTGCGGGCAACCCGGGCAGTAGTGCGTCGGCACGGGGAGCAGCGACTCCGGCCGCTCGAAGACGATCTTGGGCTCTGCCATGACTAGTCACCGACCCTCTCTGCGAGCTTCTGGATGGCGCCGAGGACCTCGGCCGGGGTGGGGATCATGCCGCCCGTGCGGCCGTAGAACTCGACGGGACGCTGGTCGTGGATGGCAAGGCGCACGTCCTCGACCATCTGGCCCTCGTTCATCTCGACCGAGAGGAACCCCTTGGCGTGGTCGAGGGTCGCCTCGAGCGCCTTGGTCGGGTACGGCCAGAGCGTGATGGGGCGGAGGAGCCCGGCCTTGATCCCGGCCTCGCGGGCCTTCACCACGGCCGTGCGGGAGATGCGCGAGCTGGCGCCGAACGCGACGAGGACGATCTCGGCGTCGTCGAGCATGAAGCCCTCGCTCCTCTGCTCGCACTCGACGATCTTGTCGTAGCGCCCCTGGCGGTCGCGGATCTTGCGCTCGAGCTCGTCGGGGGCGAGGTAGAGGGAGTTGGCGATGTTGTGCTCGCGCCTGCCCTTGGTGCCCGTGGTGGCCCAGGGCTTCTCGGGGAAGTCCGTCTTGGCCTCCGGCAGCTCGACCGGCTCCATCATCTGGCCCAAAAGGCCGTCTGCCAGGAGCATGACGGGCATGAGGTACTCGTCTGCCTTGTCGAAGGCCAGGTAGGCGTAGTCGGCCATCTCCTGGACCGTCGAGGGGGCGTAGACGATCTTGCGGTAGCCGCCATGCCCGAGCGCACGCGTGGCCTGCCAGTAGTCCTGCTGGGAGGGCTGGATCGAGCCGAGGCCAGGGCCCCCGCGCTCGACGTTGATGATGACGCCGGGGAGGTCTGCGCCGGCCATGTAGGAGACGCCCTCGCCCTTGAGCGAGACGCCGGGCGAGCTCGACGAGGTCATGGCGCGGGCACCTGCGGCGGCCGCCCCGTAGACCATGTTGATGGCGGCGATCTCGCTCTCCGCCTGCAGGAACGTCCCGCCGATCTTGGGCATGGTCTTGGCCATGTAGGCGGCGAGCTCGGTCTGCGGCGTGATGGGGTAGCCGAAGTAGAACCGGCAGCCCGCCGCGATGGCAGATGCCGCGAGGGCCTCGTTGCCCTTCATCAGGAACTTCTCGGACATGTCATCACCTCTCGACCGTGATTGCGACATCGGGGCACATGAGCGCGCAGCTCGAGCATCCGATGCACTTGCTCTCGTCAACGAGATGCGCCGGATGGTATCCCTTTGCGGTGATCTTGTCGGCATCTAGCTCGATGATCTTCTGGGGGCATGCGCTTACGCACAGCCCACATCCCTTGCAGTAGGTATCGTCCACGATGATTCGAGGCATCCCGCTCTCCCTTCTCGTCGACCGAACCCGAGGCTCTCTACGCGGACGCCCGCCTCACGAGAGGCTGCCGTCCGACACGTCCCAGGGGGTTTTTACATATACCGAGACTATATAGGAATCGAGGCCCCTTGGACCGGCCTTTTTTTCGACCAGGCTGGCATCGGGAGACGTCACGGCCCAAACAGGGAGGTCAACGGCATGCGAGACCCTCTCGGCGAACTCCGCGCCCCGCGCGATGGTCTCGGCGTCCGTCTCCGACTGGAGGTGGGAGTTGCCCACGATGGCCGTCGCCTCGAGATGGGAGTCGGCCTCGATCTCTGAGAGGAGCGAGGCGGCGAGCCCGACGTCGTCGCCGTCGTCGCGGAACGCGTTGACGACATAGAGCATCGCATAGGGGGCCCGCGCTATCGCCTTGGAGTAGCGCCCGAGCGCCACGGCGCCCACGTCGTCGCCACCCACGTCGAGGACCAGGGTCTCCTTGCCGTCCGAGCCCTGTGCCTGGTCGATCGCGGTGTCGATGCGTCCGGAGAGGGCGGGCACGTCGAGGGCCGACCCGGCGAGCTCCGGCTTTATCACGTCGATCCCGCGGCCGGACAGGAGCCCCTCGTAGTCGCTCGAGCGGAAGAAGGGGTTCACGATGTCGAGGTCGGCGACGGTCACCTTCCGCCCGGCGAGGGCGAGGTCAGAGGCGAGGTTGAGGGCGAAGTTCGTCTTGCCCACCCCGTAGTGGCCCACCACGATGACGATCGGGGGAAGCCCCGCGAGCCTCGGCGGCAGTCTCTTCTCCTGCATGGGGGTCCTCCTTTGGTCGGCCGTGGCCTCCCATTGAAGCACAAGGGGGCCGAGCCGGCGCGTTCCCGCCGTGCTATTCCGCCGATAATTGCGCTTGGGGCGAACGGCGGCCCCGCTTTGGTCTATAATCGCGGCAACCGGCAGGAGTCGCCAGGCCGTGAGAGCGCAGGGAGGTGCCACCAGACATGGACGCGAACACCCAGGAGGTGGCCCACCGCATCAAGGCGCTCCGCGAGGACATGGGCATCTCCGCCCAGGAGATGGCCGATGCCACCGGCCGCGACCTGGCAGAGTACGAGGCCCAGGAGAACGGCCTCGCCGACATCTCGTACACCTTCATGTCGAAGTGCGCCGCCCGCATGGGCCTCGACGTCATCGACCTGCTCACCGGCGAGAGCCCCCACCTCACCGGCTACTCGCTCGTCCGCTCCGCAGACGGCCTCTCGATCAAGCGCCGCGCGGGATTCGAGTACCTGCACAAGGCGCCCCACTTCAAGAACCGCATGTGCGAGCCCTTCCTCGTGACCGCGCCCTACCTCGAGGAGGAGCAGTCCGCACCCATCCACTGCTCGCGCCACAAGGGCCAGGAGATCGACTACATCCTCTCCGGCAGGATGCGCTTCCAGTACAAGAGCCACGTCGAGGAGCTCGAGGCCGGGGACACCCTCTTCTATGACTCCGGCAACGACCATGGCATGATCGCCATCGGCGGCGAGCCCTGCACCTTCCTGGCCTTCGTCATGAAGCCGCAGGTACAGGTAGAGGACGTACGCTAGGTGCTATCGAGAGGCCCATCGCCTCGGTAGCACCGCCCCCCGTCCCGCCCCATTTCGCCGCGCGGCCGCCTGGTCGCCAGAACCCACGAGGTATCTCCCATGAGGAACATCCATAAGCGCTACATCGACGAGACCTACGACGCCGAGGGCCATCTCGTCAAGTTCCAGGCCAACCCCACCCCCGACTTCAACTTCGCCTACGACATCGTCGACGACATCGGCGTGAACGAGCCCGGACGCCCGGCGCTCACCTGGGCGAACCCCGAGGGCGAGGAGCACTTCTTCTCGTTCGGCGACATCAAGCGCTGGAGCGACAAGTGCGCCAACTTCCTCGAGGCCCAGGGCATCGGCAAGGGGGACAAGGTCCTCGTCATCCTCAGGCGCCACTACCAGTTCTGGATTGTCATCCCCGCGCTCATGAAGCTCGGCGCCATCGCGGTGCCGGCGACCTTCATGCTCAAGGAGCATGACATGCTCTACCGCATCAACAGCGCGGAGTGCAAGGCCATCATCTGCTCCTCGACGGGCGACACCGCCCAGGTCTGCGACAACATCGAGGCCCAGTGCCCCACGCTCGAGACCAAGATGCTCGTGAACGGCGCGGGCGGCGGGAAGCTCTCCCGCGAGGAGGCCGCGAGCCTGGGCTATGGCCCGGCCCTCTCCGGCGAGGGCGGCGTCTGCCGCGCCACGGCCGAGCGCGACGGCTGGATCGACTTCAACGCAGGGCGTCCTGGCCGCTCCGGAGGGCTTCGAGCGGCGCGAGACCACCTGGGACGAGCCGTTCCTCATGTACTTCTCGTCCGGCACCTCGGGCGAGCCCAAGATGATCATGCACGACCACAGCCTGCCCCTCGCCCACTGCTTCACGGCGAAGTGGTGGCAGTCGGTCTGCTCGGACGACGGCCTGCACTTCACCATCGCCGACACGGGCTGGGCGAAGACCGCCTGGGGCAAGATCTTCGGGCAGTGGGTCATGGAGGCCGCCGTCTTCACCTACGACTTCGACCGCTTCCACGCCGACGAGATCCTCGACCTCATCCCCAGGTACCACATCACGACGCTCTGCTGCCCGCCCACGATGTACCGCATGATGCGCCAGACCGACTTCGACGCGCACGACCTCTCGTGCCTCACCTACTGCGCGACGGCGGGCGAGGCGCTCAACCCCGACCTCTTCCAGTTCTGGAAGGAGCACACGGGCCACACCATCCACGAGGGCTTCGGCCAGACCGAGACCTCGGTCATCGTGGGCAACTGGGTGGGCGGCCCCGAGCCCAAGCCCGGCTCGATGGGCAAGCCCTCCCAGCAGTTCACGGTCGAGATACAGCGTGACGACGGGAGCCGCTGCGACACGGGCGAGACCGGCGAGATCTGCATCAAGCTGACCCCCGACCTCCACGGAATCCTCAAGGAGTACTACAAGAACCCCGAGGAGCAGGCGAAGTCGCGCCGGCGCGGCTGGTACCACACGGGCGACACCGCCTGGGTGGACGAGGACGGCTACTTCTTCTACGTGGGGACGCAACGACGACGTGATCAAGAGCTCGGGCTACCGCATCGGGCCCTTCGAGATCGAGAGCGTGCTGCTCGCCCACGAGGCCGTGCGCGAGTGCGCCGTCACCGGCGTGCCCGACCCGGTCCGCGGCTACGCCGTCAAGGCCACCGTCGTGCTCTCGAAGGGGTTCGAGGGCACCGACGACCTCACGAAGGAGCTGCAGACCTGGGTCAAGCACAAGACCGCGCCCTACAAGTACCCCCGCGTGATCGACTACGTGGACGAGCTGCCCAAGACCACGAGCGGCAAGATCCGCCGCGTGGCCATCCGCATCGCCGACGAGGAGAGGGCCCACCTCCCGGTGGAGAACGACAAGATCGACGGGCCTCACGTAGGCGCGGTCGCCCCTTGGACGACGCCCCCCTTTGTCTCATGGGGCGAAGAGGGCTATACTTTGCCAAAACCGCGCGGCCGAGCATGCCGCGACTTTCGACGCACAGGGAGGGTGAGCATGGACGCAGCGACAAGGCACACGGGTGGTCGCCAGATTATCGTCTCGTCCCTCTCCCCCGCCGCGCACGTCTCCAACATCGCCATTATCTAGGTGCTGCCTGGCCCTCGGGTCTTGGTAGCACCGCCTCCGCGCACGTCCGGGACATCCGTTTCGGCGGCTTTGCCATGGCTGGGGCCGCCTCATACCAGAGGATAGATAATGCGAAACATCAACCTGCGCTACGTGACCGAGTCCTATGACGCCGACGGCGTCCTCTCCGACTTCACCGCGAACCTCTCCGAGGACTTCAACTTCGGCTACAGCATCGTCGACGACATCGCCACGGCCGAGCCCGACCGCCCCGCCATGGTCTGGTGCAATCCCGAGGGCGAGGAGCACCGCCTCTCGTTCGGCGACATGAGGCGCTGGAGCGACAAGTGCGCCAACTACCTCTCCGAGCAGGGCATCGGCCGCGGCGACATGGTCATGGTGATCATGAGGCGCCACTACCAGTTCTGGTTCGTGGCGACGGCGCTGGCCAAGCTTGGGGCCGTGATGGTGCCGGCGACCTTCATGCTCAAGGAGCACGACCTCGCCTACCGCCTCAAGGCGGCCGACATCAAGGCCGTCGTCTGCACCTCCGTTGGCGACATCGCCCAGGTCTGTGACAACGTGGCCTCGCAGTGCCCCAGCCTCAAGGTGAGGATGCTCGTGAACGGGGCGGGCGGCGGCAAGCTCTCCCGCGAGGAGGCCGCCAAGCTGGGATACGGCGAGGCCCTCTCCGGCGAGCAGGGCCTCTGCAGGGCGTCCATCGAGCGCGAGGGCTGGCTCGACCTCAACTCCGGCGTGCTCGCCGCATCCGACCGTTTCGAGCGGCGCGAGACCAACGGCTTCGACCCCATGCTCATGTACTTCTCGAGCGGCACCTCGGGCGAGCCCAAGATGGTACTGCACGACTCGGGCTACGCGCTCGCCCACATCGTGACCGGCAAGCAGTGGCACAACGTCCACTCCGACGGCGGGCTCCACTTCACCATCGCCGACACCGGCTGGGGCAAGGCCGTCTGGGGCAAGTACTACGGCCAGTGGATCATGGAGGGCTGCGTCTTCACCTACGACTTCGACCGCTTCCATGCCGACGAGATCCTCTCGCTGGTCGCGAAGTACAAGATCACCACGCTCTGCTGCCCGCCCACGATGTACCGCATGCTCTCCGAGGCGGACGTCGACTCGTTCGACCTCTCCACGCTCGAGTACCTCACCACGGCCGGCGAGGCCCTGAACCCGGACCTCTTCCAGTTCTGGCGCGAGCACACCGGCCTCACGATCTTCGAGGGCTTCGGACAGACGGAGACCGTCCTCACGATCGCGAACCTCGCCAACTCAACGCCCCGGCCCGGCTCGATGGGCAAGCCCTCGCCGCAGTTCGAGGTCCAGATCTGCCGTCACGACGGCACCAAGTGCACCACGGGCGAGACCGGCGAGATCTGCATCAGGCTCGACGGCAAGGGCAGGAGCGGGCACCCCGGCACGACCGGCCTCATGATGGAGTACTACCGAGAGCCGGAGAAGACCGCCGAGGCCATGCATGACGGCTGGTACCACACGGGAGACACCGCCTGGGTGGACGAGGACGGCTACTTCTACTACGTCGGCCGGACCGACGACGTGATCAAGAGCTCGGGCTACCGCATCGGGCCCTTCGAGATCGAGAGCGTCATGCTCGAGCACCAGGCCGTGCGCGAGTGCGCCGTCACCGGCGTCCCCGACCCGCTGCGCGGCTACGCCGTCAAGGCGACGGTCGTGCTGGCCTCGGGCTTCGTTCCCTCGACCGAGCTCACGAAGGAGCTCCAGACCTGGGTCAAGCACAAGACGGCCCCCTACAAGTACCCGCGCATCGTCGACTACGTGGACGAGCTGCCCAAGACCGTCAACGGCAAGATCCGCCGCGTGGCCATCCGCCGCCACGACGAGGAGCTCGCGCACGAGACGAAGGAGCAGGACAAGACCGACGGCCTCGTGTAGGAGGCCGTCCCGGCCTACATCCTGAGGCTCGAGGCCACCACGCCGAGCACCCAGACCGCGACGAGCAGCACGAGCGCCCACCTGTGCTCGAGCATCACGGCGACGTACTCGCGGATGAAGGCGTTGGGGAAGTAGTACCGGGCGGTCCTGCTGCCCACGCCGTCGGCCTTGAGCCCCACCCTGCGGGCGTAGGTCGCCGTGCGGAACACGTGGTAGTCGCTCGTGACGAAGACGCAGCTCGGAGAGGCGATGCCCCGCTCCGCCGAGACCTCGTCGACGATGCGCTTGGAGTTGGCCATGTTCTGGTAGGTGTTGGCGGACTCGTCCTCGAGCAGGATATGCTCGCGTGGCACGCCGCGGAGCACGAGGTAGTCGCACATGGCCTGCGCCTCGGAGTTCGCCTCGTCCGGGCCCTGGCCCCCAGAGGCGATGATGAGGGCCCTGCTCCCGCCGCCCTCGAAGACGCGGAACGCCTTGTCGCACCTCCCGGCCAGGAGCGGGGTGACCGAGCCGTCGGGCATGAGCCCCGCCCCATGGATGACGATGAAGTCGAAGTCGGCGCGCTGGGGCACCATGCGATAGAGGACCGAGTACAGGAACAGGGCGGCGAACGTGAAGCTCACGTACAGGCCGAGCATCCCCACGAGGACGGCGGCGTAGACGACCGCGGGGCTTACCGAGCCGGCCGCGCCGAGCGACCAGACCACGAACGCCAGCGCGCTCCACATGACCACGGGAAACGCTATCGAGAGCACGTTCGGCAGCCTCAGCCCCTCCTTGCGGATCGAGGTCACGCCGCACCAGACGAACATGACGGAGACGCCTACGAGCAGGAGGGGCGACAGCAGGAGGAGCACCGCGACCGCCAGGAGGGGCGGGAACATGTCGCCCCGGAAATGGGCTATGACCTCCAGGGCGAGGGAGATCACGCACATCATCAGGTAGACGGCGTTGCGGAAGCGGCGCTTCTCGCGCAGGAACGAGATGGCGAAGAGCGCGGCCCAAACGCCGGCGAGGATGAGGAACACGCGTGCCTCCCTTGTCTGGTCTCGTCTAGCTCGTGAAGTCGGTGGCCTCGTCCTGGAGGGCGACGAGGCGCTCGATGCCCCTCTGCCCCAGGCCGAGGAGGCGGTCGAGCCTGCGCGCGGTCGAAGGTGGAGCGCTCCCCCGTCCCCTGGAGCTCGACGATGCCGCCGTCCGCGGTCCCCACGAGGTTCATGTCGACCTCCGCGTGGGAGTCCTCGGGGTAGTCGAGGTCGAGGAGCTCGCAGCCGCCGACGACCCCCATCGATATGGCGGCGACCTGCCCCGTGAGGGGCAGGTGCGCGAGCGTGCCGGCATCGACGAGCGACATGAGGGCATCGTGGAGGGCCACCCAGGCGCCGGTCACGCTGGCGGTGCGCGTGCCCCCGTCTGCCTGGATGACGTCGCAGTCCACCGTGACCGTGCGCTCGCCGAGGCCGCGCAGGTCGACCACGGCGCGCAGGCTCCTCCCCACGAGCCGCTCTATCTCCATCGAGCGGCCCTTGCGGCCGCGGTACTCGCGCTTGCTCCTCGTGTTGGTCGAGGCGGGCAGCATCGCGTACTCCGCCGTCACCCAGCCCGCGTGGGCGCCCTTGCGCCAGCCGGGCAGCACGTCCTCGATGGTGGCCGAGCAGAGCACGCGCGTGTCGCCGAACTCCGCCATGCAGCTGCCGGCGGCGTTCTTCATGACGTCGCGCGTGAGCGTGACGGGCCTCATCTCGCCCGCGGCGCGCCCGAACGAGCGGGCGCGCGCGGATGCGTCGCCTCCTTGCATGGGCTACTCCCCCTCCCCGGTCCCGACGCAGTCCGTCAGGGCCTCGAGGTCCTCCAGGTCGACATGCTCGATCGAGTCGAGCGGGTGCCCGAAGATGAAGCTCCCCGCCACGGCGAACTCCGTGATGTCGTCGGAGGTCGTCGCGAACCGGTAGGCGGGGTCGACGCCGGCCGGGGCGAGGTCCCCGCGGCGGTCGAGCGTGGCGCGGAGCTCCGCGGAGGTCTCCTCGGCGGAGGAGACGATGCGGACGCCGTCGCCGAGGGCGGAGCGCACCTCGGGGGCGAGGAGCGGGAAGTGGGTGCAGCCGAGCACCACGGTGTCGATGCCGCGTCCGAGGAGGGGTGCCGCGGCGGCACGCGTGGCGGCACGTATCGCAGGCGTGTCGAAGATGGCCTTGTCGCTCATCCAGTCCTCGTGGAGGTGGGCGCCGCTCACGAGCTCGTCCTCGACGATCTCGACGAGGGCGGGGGCGGCGGCCTGGGTCACGCGGACGCCGGCGTCGAGCATGCCGATGGCGCGAACGTACGAGCCCGAGTCGACCGTGCCCTGGGTCGCGAGCACGCCGACCCTCCTCGAGCGGGTCGCCTGGATGGCCGCGCGGGCGCCCGGCTCGATGACGCCCATGACGGGCACCTCGAGCGAGCGCTGGAGCACGTCCAGGCCGGCGGCCGTGGCGGTGTTGCAGGCGATGACCACCGCCTTGACGTCGCGGCTCTCGAGCCATGCGCCCACCTGGCGCACGAACAGGCGGACCTCCGCCTGGTCGCGCGGGCCGTAGGGGCAGCGCTTCGTGTCGCCGATGTAGATGATCGACTCGCTCGGGAGCTCCTTGGCGATGGCGCGGGCCACCGTGAGGCCTCCGAGGCCGGAGTCGAAGATGCCGATGGGCTTGTCAGTGGGTTCCATGCGACCCTTTCGGAAGGCTTGGGAAACGAGGGCGACTCACATTGTAGACCCGGACGCCGGGGCCGGCTCAGCGAGTGCGGCCCCGCACCTTGGCCAGGGCGGCCTCCGTCGCCGTCGCGACGGCGCTCGAGGCCGTGACGGCCGCCGCGCCGGCGGTGGCGCCCGCCATGGCCTGCAGGAGCCTCACGAGGACGTCCTTCGTCCGCGGGTCGGAGGCCGCGATGGCGTTGGCGATCTGCTGGATGCCGCCCACGCCCCCTCCGAAGATGCCGTCGAGCGTGGTGGCGCCGCCGGCCGAGAGGGCGTCGAACATCTGGTTGGTGAAGTTCCTGCGGTCCTCGAGCCCCACGCCGTCGAGCAGCCTGGAGAACGACTGGTTCCACACCTTGCACTCCGGGAGCAGGCCGTCGGTGAGGACGAGGCCCGTGGCACCCGTCTGCCAGGTGAGGGGGTCGTGCTGGGCCACGCCTGAGGCGCTGCTCGTCACGATGCCCTTGGGGACGCCCTCGGGGTCGAGGAGCATCCCCACGATGCTGAAGCTCGGCACGATGCGCCGGAGCTTGCCCTCGAGCAGACCATAGCCGCCGGCAGGCAGGACCTCGGGGGCGATGCCGGGGCCGTCGTCGCTGTAGACGCATGCGATGCGGTCGCGAAGCCGCTGGGGTATAGCCATGGCGGCGTACATCGCGAGGTTGCCGCCCTTCGAGTGGCCGCCCACGAGATAGCGGCCGTCCGGCCTCATCGTTCTCTCGAGGTAGTCGGCGGAGGCGACCTGCGCGCCCGTGACCTCGCATCCGAGCAGGAAGTCCTCGCGCCAGCCCAGAAGCGTCTGGTCGGTCCCGCGCAGGGACACGTAGACGGCTCCGTCGGCGAGGGCCACGTGCAGGGCGCTGAACTGCATCCGCCTGTCCTCGTCGCGCACGTCGACGTAATTCGAGAGCAGCGCCCCGCCGAAGCGCTCGGAGGCGGCGAGGGCACGGAGGAAGGGGGCGTTCACCTGGGCGAGCGAGCGGATCCTCGGCGCGACGTCCTCCCCCGTCTCGGCGAGGAGCGTCCTCAAGGCCGACGCGACGTCCACGGCCCCTCCCGTCGCCTCGGCGGGCACGATGCCGGTGAAGTCGACGTAGGAGAGCGTGGCCAGGATGACGTTGTCGACGTCGTTGAAGGGACGCTCGGCCAGGGTCACGTCCCCGCGCCAGGCAAGATAGTCGGTGATGTTGGGCATGGTCCCTCCCTCGTGAGCCGTACGGGGGATTATTCCCCAACGCCGCGCCGGACGCCCCGCCTCCGCACGGTATTAATTGCTATGATTGACGCAGATAACGTTCGTGATGGCAATGCTTCGGCTGGTGCCTTGGTCACAGGTCAGGAGATGAGTCGAGCGACGGAAGGCGATGGGGTTTCGGAGTGGCTGCGACGCATTCCCGTCGCCGTGGGGTATTTCGTCCACGACGCGCAGGGGTGCCACGCCCTCTTCATGAACGACGCCCTCGGCGAGATCCTCGGCATGGACGCGTCGCAGGTCGCGAAGGCCCTCGACACCGGCCTCGCCGGAATCGTGTACGCGGAGGAGTCCGAGCGGATCCGCCTCATGCTGTACAAGGCGGGGATAACCGGGGGACGCTATCGCACCCTCGGCCGGATCGCCCGCGCCGACGACGGGCCCCGCTTCGTCGACATCTGGCTGAACGCCGAGCCCGAGGGTGACGGGTCGAGCCTCTTCTGCCTGGTCGTCGCCGACGCCTCCCTGCAGACGTCCAGCAGGCGCAAGCTCGACAGCAGCTACGAGCGCCTCCTCGGGGCGATGGACAACATTCCCGGCGGCATCGTCGTCCTCGACACCATCAACGGCAAGGCCCTCTCCACCATCTACGCGAGCAACGGCATCGGCAAGCTGCTGCATGGCTCCCACGAGGAGGTGTCGCGACTCTACGAGAGGGACTTCATGGCGTGCGTCCATCCCGAGGACCGCGAGAGGGTGACCCACATCGTCGAGGACGCCGTCAGGAACCTCGCGGACTTCCAGGCCAGCTTCCGCCTCTCCACCGTGACCGGCGGATACGCCTGGGTTGCCGCCAGCGGCAGCGTCGAGGCCGCCGAGGGCCATCGGGTGGTCTACCTCTCGCTCGTGGACTTCTCGTCCGACCACGAGATGCAGGTCGTCCAGAAGACGGTCCTCGAGAACTTCGCGCGTCACAAGTTCCAGTACATCTGCCTCGTCGACGGGACGCGCAACTCCTTCCAGATCCTCGCGTCGAGCGACATCGAGGGCATCACGATCCCGAAGGAGGGCGACGACTTCGACCGCACGATGAGCGAGCTCATCGACGCCTACGTCCCCGCCGGGGAGCGGGAGGGGCTCAGGGGGTCCCTGCGGCTCGAGAGCCTCCTCGAGGCGCTGCGCACGCGGCCCGACGTCGAGATCTTCTACACGCTGCTGGTCCCCAACGGGAGGGAGCGCTACCACGAGGCCTGGGTCAGCTGGGTCGACCCCAGAAGGAGGCTCCTCGCCCTGGTCGCGAGCGACCACACGGAGGAGCACCTCCTCGAGGCGCAGGGCCGCCAGGCCCTGAGCGACGCCCTCAGGGCGGCCGAGCAGGCGTCGGTCGCGAAGGGGGAGTTCCTCTCGCGCATGAGCCACGACATCCGCACCCCCCTGAACGCGATCATGGGGTTCACCGAGATGAGCCTCGACGACCCGAGCGTGAGCACCGCCGAGAAGGAGCGCCTCTCGAAGGTCGCCTCCTCCTCGAGGTTCCTCCTCTCCCTCATCAACGACGTCCTCGACATGAGCCGCATCGAGAGCGGGAGGCTCACCCTGAACGAGGCGACGTTCTCCCTGGCCGAGCTCGTCGAGGGCGTCTCGTCCATCGCCGACGCGCAGTGCGCGGCGGGAGGGGTGCGCTTCGAGCGCTCCTTCGGCCCGGGAGTGTGCACGGAGTTCGTGGGCGACAGCCTCAAGCTCCAGCAGGTCCTCGTCAACCTGCTCGGGAACGCGGCCAAGTTCACGCCGAGGGGAGGCCTCGTCTCCCTCGCGGTCGAGCAGGTCGCCGGCGACGAGAACCATGCCATCCTCGCGTTCCATGTCGTCGACACGGGGCGCGGGATGTCGGCGGAGTACCTCCCTCACCTCTTTGAGCCCTTCTCGCAGGAGAGAAGGAGCTCCTCGGACGAGCACAAGGGAACGGGGCTCGGCCTTGCCATATGCCACAGCCTGGTATCGATGATGAACGGGGACATCCAGGTCGAGTCGAGGCTGGGCGAAGGCACGAGCTTCGTCGTCGAGGTCCCCTTGAGGAGGGTGCGCGACCAGGCGACGCCAGACGACGAGAAGGGTTCGCGTTCGAGCTCCTGCGCGGCGGACGGGGCGAGATTCCCGGGAAAGCACGTCCTCCTCGCCGAGGACAACGCCATGAACCTCGAGATCGCACGCTACCTGCTCGAGAGGGTCGGGCTGGTGGTGGACTCCGCCAAGGACGGGAGCGAGGCGCTCGAGCTCTTCGAGGAATCGGCCGTAGGCGGCTATGACGCGGTCCTCACCGACATCGAGATGCCCGTGATGGACGGGAGGCGGATGGCCAAGGCGCTCCGCCGCCTCGACCGGAGCGACGCCGCGACCGTGCCCATCATCGCCATGAGCGCCGACGCCTTCGAGGAGGACGTGCAGACGTCACTCATCTGCGGGATCAACGGCTACGTGGTGAAGCCCATAGACGCCTCGCACCTCTACGAGACGCTGGAGCGCTACCTCTAGGATCCCGAGCGCACCGTGAAGAACGGCGCCGAGCTCGGGGCGTTCCAGAGGCTCGCGAGCTCGTCGTCCATCCTGATGAGGTTGATCTGGAAGCCGGCGGCCTCCTGGACGGTGAGCACGTTGCCCACCTTCCGCGCGACCGCCTCGACCGACCTCTCCCCGAGCACCCTCATGCAGCCACGGAAGACGAGGAGGAGCTCCATCATGGTGGTGGAGCCCATGCCGTTCACCATGAGCAGCACCTTCTCGCCCGCCGTGATGCCGAGGTCGGCAAGGAGCGAGCCCATCATGATCCGGGCGGTGTCATCGGCCGAGCGAAGCCGCATGCGGCCGCCGCCCTCCTCGCCATGCTGCCCCATGCCGATCTCCATGTCATCCTCGCCGAACTCCGCAAGGAGCTTGCCGCTCACCGGGTGCGTCGCGCCGCGCACGCCCACGGCGAGGGTGGCCATCTGGTCGGCGAGCCGCTGGGCGATCGCGGCGACCTCGTCGAGGCTCATGCCCTGCGCCGCCGCGGCCCCCGCGATCTTGTAGATGGGAACGCAGCCCACCAGCCCGCGGCGGTTGTCGGAGTCCGTCCGGGGGGCCGTCGAGATGTCGTCCTGCACCACGACCATGCGGACGTCGATGCCGCATCCCGCGCACCTCTCGACCGTCGCCCTGCCAGAGATGAGGTCGCCGGCATGGTTGAGGATGACGAGGAGGACCCCCTTGCCCCGGTCGGCCAGCGACACCGCGCGGAAGGTCTCGTCCGCACCGGGGGCGACGAAGATGTCGCCTGCCGCGAAGGCGTCGAGCATCCCGTCCCCGACGTAGCCGCAGGCGCACGGCTCGTGGCCGGAGCCGCCGATGGACACGATCGCCACGCGGTCCGCGCCCTCGAGGCCGCGGTTCAGGACGATGCGCGGCTCCTCGATCGTCACGGCATCCGGGTAGGCCAGCGCATAGCCCTCGAGGAGCTCGTCGACGAGATCCGCCGGGTCATTGATGAACTTCTTCATGTCTCGCCCTTTCGCGTCGTCACGGTGCACACAACGGACGTTACGACAAGACCCATCGGAGCTGGCCCGTCATTCCGCAGACGGGCGCGGCCCCTCCTTCGTACGGAATATCTCGACGGCCTCATGGAAGCGGGCGAGGTCCTCGGGGCCCCAACGTCCCATGTCGTCGGAGGTGAACAGCACGCCGCCGAGCGTCTCGTCGGCAGCGAGGAGCTCGGCCTTCCGCTCGGGGGACAGCCTGACGTCGCCCGAGCGGAGGAAGAAGACGTCGGGGTCGCAGCGGAAGGCCCGCCCGTCGAGGTGCGCGCGGCCCCTGGTGTCGGCGAGGCTGTTCCTGGTGCTGACGCGCTCGCGGTGGAGCAGGCGCATGTAGGGCTTGTCGTCCCAGTCGAGGCCCACGTCGCATCCCACGCGGCAGTACTCGGTACGGCCGAAGGCCGAGACCAGCGGAACGCCGCAGAGGTCGAAGCGAACGCCCGCGGGCACGCTCGCCCTCAGGAGGTCGAGCGCGTCGGCCATGAGCTCGCCGCGGTTGAGGCCGTCGTGGGGAAGCATGCAGGCGGCGAAGAGGAAGTCGAGCTTGAGGAGCCTGTAGCCCCACTCGCGCGTGACGGTCGCGAGCACCCGCCCGAGGTGCTCGCGGACCTCGGGGGCGCGCGTGTCGAGCGCGACGGCACCGCTCCAGTTGCAGCCGGTCTCGACGGGCCGTCCGGCCGCGTCGCGCAGCAGCCAGCCGGGATGCTCGGAGAAGAGGCGGGACTCCCTCTCGCACACGAAGGGGGCGAGCCAGATGCCCGGCAGCATGCCGCGCGCCGCCGCCTCGCGGGCGAGGGGGGCCATGCCCTCGGGGAAGCGGGCGGGATCGGGCGACAGCCAGTCGCCCACCCTCGCATAGCCGTCGTCGACCTGGAAGACCGGCTCCGCGGGCCCCAGCTCCACGCCGTCGAGCGCGCCGGCCAGACCGTCGAGGTCGCGCTCGAGCGTCGCCTCGTCGATGTCGCCGTAGTGACGGTACCAGCTCGTGAAGCCCACGACGGGCGACGCCGGCCGAGGCCTCACGCCGGCGAGCGAGAGCCAGCGCCCCACGGCCTCGCCGAGCTCCCCCTCGACGACGGAGAAGGAGACGAGCTCCCGCGACGAGCCGGGCTCGAGCGCGCGGGCGGGGGGCTCCTTCTCGAGCGTGACCTCGTCGTCCGGCGCCGAGGTGCGGACCGTCGTGAGGCCCGAGTCCTCGCAAAGCGAGCCCACGAGCGTCACCTGGCCGCCGCGGCGCAGGTAGCAATAGCCAAACCCATGCATGCGGCCGGGCCTGTCGTCATAGCGCGTGAAGCGGTAGTCGCCGCTGCCGTCGAGGACGTACTTGTCCACGATGCCTTCGGGCACGCGACGAAGCCCCCGCATGCGGCCACGTGGGCTGCGCTCCCAGCTGTCCGTCCAGGACTCGTACCCGTTGAGGAAGACGGAGTCGGCCTTCGAGACGGGCAGGGCGATTCTCGCGACGCAGCCCAGGATCCGCACGCGGGAGGCCGGCCTCGTCACGAGCCGCCACGACACGCCGTCCGAGGCGAGCTCGAGGCCGAGCTCCGCCGCGGCCGATCCCGGCGACGCCATGCCGTCGGCGCCGACGACGACGGACCTCGCCGCAGGCTCTCCCTCCGCCTGGTAGTCGATCGCGATGATGGGTTCGACCCCCATGGCGCTACTCCCTCCCCGAGCCCGAGCCCGGCTCCGGCTCGCCGATGGAGGCCAGCACGCTCCCCTCGTGGTACCTGGTGAACACCAGTCCGCCGGCCAGGCACAGGACGGTGGCGACGATCGCGGTGAGGCGGTATCCGAAGCCGTTCGTGCCCACGAGAGCGATCGAGGTGAAGAGGATCATCGCGAAGGACTGCCCGAGCTTCATGCCGAAGGTGCGGGCGGCATAGAACATGCCCTCGCGCTTCTCGGCGGTCTCGACGGCGTCGGCCTCGGCGATGTCGGCGAGCACCGCCTGGGGCAGGATGCCGAGGATCGCCATGGGGATGGCGGCCATGACGGCCACGAGCCCGCCCCACACGATCGAGGGGATGCCGAACGAGCCCGAGAGCGAGGTGACGAGGAACGCCAGGCTGAAGAAGAAGAACGCGAACGCGACCAGCCTCTTCTTCCCCATCCTCTTTGCCAGGACGTTGACGGGCGCATAGAACGCGAGCGAGAGGAGCGTCATGACGGCGAACAGGACGAACGTCATCGAGTCGTCGAAGCCCATGAGGACGGTGATGTAGAAGGGCATGCCGGTCTGGAACATGGTGAGGGCGATCCAATAGAGCACGTCGGAGCCCACGAACGTCTGGAACTCCCTGTTCCTGAAGGTCTTCTTGAGGCTCTCCCCCATCGACGCGGTCGACGGGGTGGTCACGGCATACTCGCTCTCCTTGATGGCGAACGTGGGCACGAGCATGCACGCGACGGCAACCGCCGACAGGATCGCGATCGTCGCGCGGAAGCTCCCCGCCACGCCGAGCGACGGCTGGAAGACGGCGGCGATGTTGGGGACGAGGTAGGCGACGGCCGTGCCGAGGAAGAACGTCACCGAGATGCGCGTGGAGACGTCGATGCGGAGCTTCTGCGTGCGGCCGAGCTCGGGGATGAGCGCGTTGAACGGCGTGCAGTAGCAGGTCATGCAGAAGTAGAACACGAGGACGAACACGAGCAGGAAGACGTCGTTCGCCACGCTGATGCCGTTCACGGGCGAGAAGAACACGAGCGTCGTGGCCACGCCGAACGGGATGGCGGCATAGCGCATGAACGGCATGCGGCGGCCGAGCTTGTGCTTGCACGCATCCGACTTCGAGCCGATGAACGGGTCGACGAAGGCGTCGATGAGACGTCCCGAGGCGGTGATGAGGCCGATGACCGTGAGGCCAAGCACGACGGCGCCCTGCGTGATGAAGAGCTGCATGCCCTTGCCCACGAGCTCCTCGCTCGGCTGGTAGTAGTACACGAGCCAGTTCGAGATGATGCCCGAGAGGATCGACCACCCGAGCTGCCCGATCGCGAACGTCCAGAGCACCCGGTTGTCTGCGAGCCTCTTCTCCTCCATGCCTTCCCCTTTCCTCGGGCCGTCGTGCGCGACGGGCCCCGCTGCCGTCATCTGGTGGCGCCGCCGAGAGACTCGATGGCCATGGACACGATGCACTCGAGCTCCTCCTCGCCGTGGGAGAAGTCGTCGGTGGGCAGGACCTCGCCGCGGACGAGCTTCTCGGCCACGCCCATGAGCGCATGGGCGACCGCCTGGAAGAAGACGCCGAAGTCCACCTCCCGCGCGATCGAGCCGTCCGCCCGCCCGAGGCGATAGGCCTCCTCGAGCACGGGATAGAACGCGTTGACCTCCGAGCCGTAGGCCTCGAGCCGGGCCACGTCGACGCGCTCGTCGAGCACGAAGCGGTCGAACTCGTCGAGGAACGCCACGAAGTCGGGATGCTCGCGATAGGCGATGCGATACTGGTCGAGGATGAGGCGGAGCTTGCCCAGCCCGCTCTCGGCATCGAACGAGCTGGTTGCCACGAGCTCTCGGAACGACGCATGGAAGCTCCCCCAGAGGAGCGTCGCCGCCTCGATGGCGAGGTCTGTCTTGGTCGAGAAGTGACGATAGAGCGTCGCCACCCCCACGCCGCACCCGTCCGCCACGTCGGTCATCTTCACCGAGCCGATGCCCCGCTCGAGGAAGAGCCGCGCGGCAGCCCGCACCGCGGCCTCGTCGGAAGCCGCCGATGCCTGCGACGGCTCGGGCAGCGGCACGTCCTGCAGCAGGGTGACCTCTCGTCGTCTTTCCATTTGACCGCTCTCCTCATGGGTGATAGTCTTGCTATCAACGTGATAGTATCACTATCACCAGCTGACGCAAGACAGAAGCTCCACGAGAAGGGGAACGGCCATGAGCGAGCAGATCGACCGCGCGCGGAGCGTCTTCGGCAACGCCATCGACGAGAGGACCTACCAGAAGGCCTGCAAGTCGAAGGAGGACTACGCCAGGAGGTTCGGCGACGACTCCGATGCGGTCTACCACCTCCGCGCGGAGGGCCTGCCCGTGATCGGCGAGGCGCTCGGCGTGCGCGACCTCGTCATGGAGGGGGCGACCGGCCCGCTCGACCTTTATGCCGACGCCAGGGCACAGCCCTCGGCCCCCCTCACGCCCCACGCGGTCGAGGGGGCGAACGGGGCGCCCGTGGTGGTCGGCAACATCCGCATGGGCTTCGGCCACTACCGCATCTCGATGGCCATGGCCAGCGCCGCCCATGCCATGGGCTACACCCCCTACTGGCTCGACCTCAACTCCTTCCCCGAGACCACCTGCACGAAGGTCATCTCCCACCAGAACGAGCTCTACTCCATGGGTTCGCGCTGGAGCCAGAGGTACGGCCTGTTCAACAGGCTCTACTGGGAGCCGCTCAACTCCGAGGGCTTCCGCAAGCTCTCCTACAATGCCCCCGACCAGAAGAACTCCGAGCTCATGGTGCCGGTCTTCCGCGACATCCCCAAGGATGTCCCCTACATTGGCACGCACGTCTGGCCGTCCCAGGCGGCGGTGCACGCCGGCCTCACGCACGTGGTCAACGCCATCCCCGACAACTGGCCGATGGCCCTTCACCTGGCCGAGGGCTCCATCCATGCCGTCCAGACCCCCAGCGCCTACCTCGGCTACAAGGAGCTGCGCGGCATGGACAAGGGCCGCGCCCTGAGGCCCATGCCCAAGGGCAGCATCCGCTGCACGGGCCACTACATCGACCACGAGCTGGTCGCCAACATCGGCGCCGACTGCGCGGCGCGGCGCTCCCGCCTCGAGGGAGGGGAGCCCATTCGCTACCTGCTCACCGTGGGCGGCGCAGGTGCCCAGCAGGAGCTCTTCGCCGCCATCGTGCGGCACCTGCTCCCCTACGTGCGCTCGGGGCAGGCCTGCCTGCTCGTCAACGTGGGCGACCACGCCGACGTCTGGGAGGGGCTCGAGAGGTCGGTCGACGGCCTCGCCTCCATCGCCACGAGGCACTTCGACGCCTTCGAGGGGACGGCCCGCCTGTCGTCGGATGCCCTCGCCGGTCCGCTCTCCGGCGTCCACGCCTTCTGCGACGACGACATCTTCGCCGCGGTCTACTCGACGAACCTCCTCATGAGGGCCTGCGATGTGCTCGTCACCAAGCCCTCCGAGCTCGCCTTCTACCCCGTGCCCAAGCTCATGATCCACCGTGTGGGCGGCCACGAGGCCTGGGGCGCCGTCCGCGCGCAGGAGGTGGGCGACGGCACCTACGAGATCGACGACACCGGCGAGGTGCTCGCCATGATCGACTCGTTCCAGGCCGACCACTCCCTCGTCGAGGACATGTGCGACCACATCGAGACCGCCGAGCGCATCGGCATCTACGACGGCGCCTACGAGTGCGTGCGCCTTGCGGTGGCCGGGAAGGGCGAGTAGGGCATCCCGCGGGCCTACGAGGCCGCCTCGACGTTCGCCGTCGCGACGAGCGACGAGCCCGTCCCGCAGACGTCTGCCACCAGCACGTCGCCCACATGCACCGGTGCCCGGACCAGCGTGTGGTTGACCACCTCCATGACGTCGAGGATCCGCTCCTTGGGAACGTCCTGCAACGTCTTGACCGAGACCCGATCGCGTGCCCCGCCCGAGACGCTCACCGTGCTTGTCACGGTTCTCGTGGGATGGACGACCTCCTTCCGCGCATAGACCTCGCCGCGCTTGCACGTGTTGCCCGAGACGTCGAGCACATCGGCACCCTCGAGACGCACGGCGAGCGCGCATCCTCTGGGGCACTGGATGCAGGTCAGATGCCTTGTCTCCATCGTCGCCCTCCTAGTCCCGCTCGATCGCGAGCGTGATGACGTCCAGACCGCCGCACGCCTCGATGTCCTTGCGCCGGAGCACGACCTGCTCCATCTCGCCCGGCGCGAGCATCGGCCGCTTGCGGTGCTGAACGCGGTCCTTGCCGAGATAGACGCTCACATAGGCGTTCTCGTACACGGCGCCCACGCGAAACCTCACCGTGAGCGCATCTCCCATCCGCTCGGGGTCGACGCTGCTCGGCACGGTGTAGCGCACGCCGTTCGTTGCCCGCAGGGCGATACGAGCACCACCGCCGGTCGCAAGCCTCCCCTGCACGAAGTCGGCGGCGCGACGGCCCGCCCCCTCGGCCTCCTCGGAGACGAAATCGACCAGGTCATGCACATGGAGCACGTTTCCGCAGGCGAACACGCCAGGTATCGACGTCTCGAGGCTTTCGTTGACCACGGGGCCGTTGGTGATGGGACTGATCTCGACGCCGCACGCGCGCGAGAGCTCGTTCTCGGGGATGAGTCCGCAACTCAGGAGCAGCGTGTCGCAGGTGTAGCGCTCCTCGGTACCGGGAACGGGCCGCCTGTCGGGACCAACCTCGGCGATGGTTACCGCGCTCACGCGCTCCTTGCCCTCCACGTCGACCACCGTGTGCGACAGCTTGAGGGGAATGCCGTAGTCGTCGAGGCACTGCACGATGTTGCGCTTGAGCCCGCCCGAGTAGGGCATGAGCTCGGCAACCACCTTCACCTTGGCGCCCTCGAGCGTCATGCGCCTGGCCATGATGAGGCCGATGTCGCCCGAGCCGAGAATCACGACCTCCCTACCGGGCATGTAGCCCTCGATGTTCACGAGCCGCTGTGCCGTGCCCGCCGTGAAGATGCCAGCCGGCCGGTACCCGGGGATGTTGAGGGCGCCGCGCGGACGCTCCCTGCACCCCATCGCGAGCACCACCGCGCCAGCCTTCACCTGGAACATCCCGTCCTCGCGATTCATCGCGGTGACGATCCTGTCCCGCGAGATGTCCATGACCATGGTGTTGAGCCGATAGGGAATGCCCAGCTCGCGCACCTTCCGAGCGAAGCGGTCTGCGTACTCGGGACCGGTGAGCTCCTCCTTGAACCTGTGAAGGCCAAATCCGTTGTGGATGCACTGGTTGAGAATGCCGCCCAGCTCCGCGTCGCGCTCGAGGATGAGGATCGACTCGCAGCCGGCCTCGCGCGCAGACGCCGCAGCCGCCAGCCCGGCGGGTCCGCCGCCCACGATGACAACGTCGACCTGTTCGACGCCTGCAGTCTGCCCTGTGCCCCCTGTCTCCGTCATCATGCCTGCACCTCCTTGCTTCTCTCGAGGACGACCTTCGACGCGCCACCGCTCTTGGTGATCTCCTCCAGGGGAATGCCAAGCTCCCTGCTGGAGGAGGTCCATTACGCGCGGGCTGCAGAATCCACCCTGGCACCTCCCCATCCCAGCGCGAACGCGACGCTTGACGCCGTCGAGCGAACGGGCGCCGAGCGGCCTTCTGATCGCGTCGAGGATCTCGCCCTCGCTCACCGACTCGCAGCGGCAGATGATCTGGCCGTAGGCGGGCTCGCGGCGGATGAGCTCGTTGCGCTCCTCGATGGTGAGCTTCTTGGGGTCGAGCGGCCCCCGTGCGAGTTCCCTTCCACGCGCCCTTGGCCGCGGCCTGGAACATCTCGCGCACCTGCGACCCCACGTACTCGCCGATCGCCGGAGAGCTCGTGAGCCCCGGAGACTCGATGCCCGCGCAGTCGAAGAAGCCAGGCGCGTCACCCACCTGCCCGAGGACGAACTCATGGTGGTCCTCATGGGCACGGAGGCCCGCGAAGCTCGTGATCACCTGGCGAAGCGGGATGTCGGCGACATTCTCCGAGGCCCTCTCCCGGATGAGGTCAAGTCCGGCCTGGGTGGTTGCGGTGGCCTCGCGCTCGTCGTCGGGCAGGTCGATCGCCGTAGGGGCCCACGAGGATGTTGCCGTGGACGGTCGGCGCCACGAGCACGCCCTTGCCCTGGGCCGTTGGCTGCGGGAAGATCACGTGGGAGACGAAGCCCCCGGCGTCGTGGTCGAGCAGGAGGTAATCGCCGCGACGGGGCGTGATGTGGATCTTCCTCTCGGAGACCATGTTGTGGAGGACGTCGGCATAGAGGCCCGCGGCGTTCACCACGGCACGGCTGCGATACTCGCCGTTGTTGGTCCTCACGTGCCAGATGCCCTCGGCATCACGCGAGAGCCTCTCGGCCGCGGTGTTGAAGTGGAAGTCGACGCCGTTTCGAACGCGTTCTCGGCCATCGCGATGTCGAGCGCGAACGGGCAGACGATGCCGGCCGAGGGTGCGTAGAGCGCGCCCACCACGCCGCCCTCGAGATGCGGCTCCATCTCGAGGGCCTCCTCGCGCGAGAGGATGCGCATCCCCCTCACTCCGTTCGCGACGCCGCGGGCGAGCAGCTCCCGGAGACCAGGGAGTCGCTCCTCGTCGGTACACACCAACAGGGAGCCGATGCGCTCGAAGGGTACGTCGAGGTCATGACAGACCTCGCCCATCATCTCATTGCCCCGAACGTTCATCCTCGCCATCATCGAACCAGGCTGACAGTCGTAGCCAGCGTGGACGATGGCGCTGTTCGCCTTCGAGGTGCCGCAGCAGACATCCTCTCCCTTCTCGATGACGAGGGTGCCGAGCTCGTACTTCGAAAGCTCCCGCGCAACGGCGGCTCCCGACACTCCGGCGCCGATGATTATCACGTCATAGACCATAAGCCTCTCCCTTCCTAGCTTTGCTCGCGGGGGCTTGGAATGGCGGCCCTGCCCCGCTCCCAGCCGGCGACGGACCGCACTGCCTGCGACCAGCCATCCAGTTCACGCTGCCTACGCTCCCGCGACATCCGCGGGCAGAACGCGCGGTCGAGCTGCCAGTTATCGATAACGTCGTCCTGCGACTTCCAGAACCCGGTCGCGAGCCCCGCGAGATAGGAGGCTCCCATTGCCGTGGTCTCCACACATACGGGACGTCGCACGGGCGCGTCGATCACGTCTGCCTGGAACTGCATGAGGAAAGTTGTTCCTACAGGCCCCGCCGTCCACCTTGAGCGAGCAGAGCCGAACCGTGGAGTCGAGCTCCATCGCGTGGAGGACGTCGTTCGACTGAAACGCGAGCGACTCGAGGGTCGCCCGGATGACGTGATACTTGTTGGTCCCCCGGGTGAGCCCCACGATGGCACCACGCGCATAGGGATCCCAGTAGGGAGCGCCCAGCCCCGTGAAGGCGGGCACCACATAGGCACCGTTCGTGTCGTCAACCCTCGTCGCGAAGTACTCCGAATCAGCCGCGGAATCAATGGCACGAAGTTCGTCCCGCAGCCACTGGATGGCCGCGCCTGCCATGTACACCGAGCCCTCGAGAGCATAGGTGACCTCGTCGTCCAATCCCCAGGCGATGGTGGTGAGCAGCCCGTTCTTCGAGAAGACGGGGCTCGAGCCGGTGTTCATGAGCATAAAGCACCCAGTCCCGTAGGTGTTCTTCGCCTCGCCGGGCGTGAAGCAGGTCTGCCCGAAGAGCGCGGCCTGCTGGTCGCCCGCGGCGCTCGCGATGGGAATCGGGGAGCCGAAGAACTCCGCGTCTGCCTCGCCGAAGACGCAGCTCGATGGCTTGGCCTCGGGAAGCATGCCCATGGGCACGCCGAAGAAGTCGCAGAGCGTCCTGTCCCACGCGAGCGCGTTGATGTCGAAGAGCAGGGTCCTCGACGCGTTGGAGTAGTCGGTCGCGTGGACGCGACCCTTCGTGAGCTTGAAGATGAGCCAGGAGTCGACGGTGCCGAAGCACAGCTCGCCCCGCTCCGCTCGCTCGCGAGCACCCTCCACGTGGTCGAGTATCCAGCGAATCTTCGTGCCGGAGAAGTACGGGTCGAGAAGAAGGCCCGTCTTCCGCCTGAAGACCTCGTCGACGTCGGGGATGCCGAGCTTGAGTCGCGCCGTGAAGTCGGCGGTCCTGCGACACTGCCACACGATGGCGCGGTACACGGGCTGTCCCGTCTCGCGGTCCCAGACGATGGTGGTCTCCCGCTGGTTGGCGATGCCGATGGCAGCGATCTCCGAGGCGGCGGCGCCGATCTTCTTCATGGCCTCTCGGGCCACGGAGAGCTGGGTCTGCCAGAGCTCGTTGGGGTCGTGCTCCACCCAGCCCGGCTCGGGGAAGTACTGCGTGAGCTCCTTCTGGGCCATCGAGCAGATCCTGCCCCGCTGGTCGAAGAGAACGCACCTGCTGCTCGTGGTGCCCGCATCCAGGGCCATGACGTACGCTCTCACTTATCCTCCACTCGCCCTCACGCCTGCGCCCCGATCCCTCCCAGGCAGGGGGTCCGGCTCTGGCACCGCAGCTTGCAAACGCCCCGGGACGGCACGAGATGGGTGCGGGTCCGCATGCGTGGGCAAGCGCCTCACGCGGCCGATCGCTCCGTACGAGCGAAATCCCACGTTCGACAGATCGGGGCTAGCTCACGCGATTCTCTGCGACGACCTTGTCCACCAGCGCTGCGGAATCCTCCGAAAGGGGCTGGAAGGGCCTGCGCATCCCGCCGACCCCCATGCCGTCCTCGTTGAGGACGTGCTTGATGGCAGGGAACAGCCCGACCGACATGAGCGTCTCGAGGATGTTGTTGGCCTTCGCCTGGAGACGTCGCGCCTCCTGGCCGTCGCCTGCAAGGTAGGCCTGGTAGATCTTGAGATAATGCGGAAGCATGAAGTTGAAGGTCGACCCGATGAACCCGTCGCAGCCCATGGCGAGGAAGGCCACCATCTCGTTCTCGAAGCCGCCGAAGCACTTCAGGGCGGGGTTGACGCTACGCAGACGCTCCATCTGGTAGACGTCGAGGTTCGTATGCTTGACGCCTGCGATCGAGCCCGACGCGAGCATCGAACGGATCTCGGGGTTGCTCAGGTCGATGTCGTAGTGGGTGTTCGACGGGATGTTATAGAAGAAGACGCCCTGGCCGGCCGCCGCCGCGATGTCGTCGTAGTAGCCCGCGACCGCCTTGGCCGGATAGCCGTAGTAGATGGGCGGCGTCGCGGCGAAGCGCTGGAAGCCCAGCTCGCGCGCGGCCTTCGCGTAGCGCACCGACTCCTCGGTGCCACATGAGCCCACGTGGGCGAACATCGTGCAACGGTCACGATACTCGGAGAAGACCTCGAAGAGGTGAATCCTCTCGGCCTCGGTGAGCATGAAGCACTCGCCCGAGCTCCCGGCGACGAAGAACCCCGCCGCGCCCTCCGAGAGGTTCCTCTCGATCATGGCACGGGTCGCGTCGTCATCGACGGTCCCGTCCTCCTTGAACGGCGTGATCGCCGCGACGTACAGTCCCTCTGGTTGGTTCTCGCTCATGTCGTGCTCCTCAAGCTTGGTTTCGAATATGTCATCTCGCCGTCGCCCCCTCCCCATGAGCCGAGGAGGGAACGGCAGGTTATGCATCTCGTTCGTGCGACTACAGGCTGATGCCGTAGGCGTGCATCGCGTTGTCCCTGAAGAACCCCTCGTCGTCGGCGAAGGCCTCGCGCAGCACGGCGAGGTTCTCCTCGAAGGTGGAGTAGAGCTCCACAACCGGCCAGTTCGACGCGTAGAGCAGGCGCTCGGGAGAGAAGGCGTCCTTCGCGAAGCCGAGCAACTCGTTCACGAACGCCTGGTCGGCCGTCGGGAATCCCGACACCTTCACATAGAGGTTCGGCAGCGTGGCAAGCCTGCGCATGGCAGCGAGGTACCTCTCGTCGAGGGCCTGCACGTTGCCGAGGTGGTTGAGGATCACGGTCTCCTCGGGAACTCGGGCGAGGGCCTCGTAGAGGTCGCCCAGCTCGCCGACGCGATTGCACGACTCGAACGGCAAGCCTCTCCCGGCCAGAGCTCGAAGCCCTTCGACGAAACTCGCCTCGAGGCACCTGCCCTTCGGCGAGGAGGGCACATGGAGCGGCTCGCGGACCCCGGCCGCATGAATGGGAACGCGCATCCATGGGCTCACGCGAGAGCGGAGCATGAGGGCGAGCACCTTGTCCTGGGGGAAGCCCCGGGCGATCTCGTCCTCGAGCAGCGGGTCATCGGAGTCGACCTCTACGTAGACGCCACCCAAGAAGGCGACGTCCCCGATCGCCTCGTAGCGGGAGGCGAGCTCGTCGATGGTGTACGTGCGCGTGATCGCACCATTCGTCTCGGCCAGCCAGGGCAGGTTCTGCCTGGCGAGGTCCCAAACGTGAAAATGCGAGTCGATGATCTCGAGCGTCCCGGACATGAGGCTCCTTTCGTTGACTCCCGGCGAGCCGGGAGCCCTGACGTTCATCGTGGGATGCCCCGGTCGCGGAGAGAGGGGTTTTACGCGACCGGGGCGGTTCCGCTTTCGAAGCCTTCTTCCCTACTCGTAGTCGACGGGCGTCTCGCCGTGTGCGCTCGACTCGTAGCAGGCCTCGCACACACACATCGTCTTGTAGGCGTCGTCGATGTTGTTGATGTAGTCGTAGTCGGGGTTCGCGGCCTTCTTCATGAGGCCGCCCATGGTGCCCACGAACGCCTCGGGGAACCAGCTGCCCTTGACGTCGAGCGTGCGCCAGCCCTTTCCGTCATCGAGCAGGTTGTACTTGAACACGTCGGGCTTTCCCTTGGGGTAGTCGAGGTAGACGCCCGTGGTGATCTTGATGCAGCCCTTGGTGCCCTCGATCTTGATGAAGCACTCCTGCTCGTCGAGGCCGTACTTGTGGTTGTGGTTGGAGATGATGCCGGCACGCAGGTAATCGCCGTAGTCCATGATGATGTTCGACTTCACCTGGGCGAGGCCGTCCATCTCGGGGTGCTTCATCGTCTTGCAGTACACGCCCTTGGGGTCGCCGAGGAAGTAGCGCACCATGTCCACCCAGTGGATGGAGTGGTAGTTGATCTCCATGCGGTCCACCTTGTAGAGGAAGTCCCAGAGGTTCCAGGGGGTGAAGACGGTCTCGCGCACCTCAAGGTCGACGATGGTGCCGAGCAGGCCCTCGTCCACCATCTGCTTGGCGGCGATGACGTAGGGCGCATCGCGCAGCTGGAAGTTGATGCCGGCGGTGAGGTGCTTCTCGTGGACCATGTCCAGGATCCTCTTGGCCTGCTGGATGTTCTCGCCCATGGGCTTCTGGATGAGGGTGACCGAGCCGTCGGGGATGTGCTCGAGCACGGAGGGGATGCGCGACGCGGGGACGGCGATGTCGAAGATGGCGCCGTTGTCCTGGGCGAGCTTGACCGCATCCTCGATCGTCTCGCAGACGGTGGGAACGCCGAACTTCTCGGCCATCATCTTCGCGCGGTCGGGATTGAGGTCGTAGGTGCCGGTGACCTGGTAGCCAGCCAGCTTGTACGCGGGGTAGTGGCAGTCGTTCACGATTCCGCCGGCACCGATCGAGACGATCGGGCGCTTCTCGTCCTCGGTGGGGTGGACCGGGCAGAACTTCATCTCTTCGAGCGAATCAACCATGTGTATCGACGCTCCTTCTTCTCATGCCGCCACGGCGGCACATGGATGCGATGCCTATCGAACCGTTCCCAGATGGTTTAGAGGGTGTTGCTGATGCCGAGGATGACCAGCGAGACGATGAGGATGCCGTCGGCGCTGAGCAGGAACTTCTTCGCCTTCTCGAAGCCCTCCCACTCGCCGTCCTTGAGGCCCCACGCGTTTGCGATGATGAGGCCGAGCGCGTTGAAGCCGATCCAGCCGACCACGGGGCCGAAGCCGCCGAGAAGCACGGTCGCGATGCCGTAGACGCCGAGGGCCGCGTACCAGGCGATGCCGGTGAGGGCGCTCTTCGCGTAGCCGACGCCGCAGCCCTTGTCGGTGTAGTTGTGGAAGTTCTTGTTCTTGGCGAGCAGCACGAGCGCATAGCCGATGTTCGCCACGAAGCCGCCCATGGAGACGACGACGATCCAGGGGATGACGGCCGCGTTGGTGGCGCTCACGCCGCCCGCGACGGCGAGCTGGCTCGTGACGCCCGCATAGGTGAAGCCGATGTTCTGGGCCGCACCGCCGAGCCCGGAGATGAAGGCGAGGATGAGGCCGGTCTTGAAGCGCGGGTCGCGGCCCTTCTCGGTCTCGGCGCCTTGTGCGTCACGTAGGAGACCAGCCTTGGTGAAGAGCGCGAGGCCGATCACGAGCAGGACGATGCCGATCACGAGTCCGGTGACGTAGGCGCTGCTCGGGACCTTTGAGCTCATGAACAGCGGGACGAGCGCACCCACGATGCACGAGACGCCGTAGGCGATGCCGTTCGTGAGCGAGATGCCGATGTAGTCGATGGCCTTGCCGAAGCCGATTGCCGAGACGCCCCAGAAGAACCCGCAGAACGCCGCCATGAGGATCGTCTGGCCAGGTGCCGCCGCGATGTACTGGAAGAACCCGGGAACCGTGATCGACGCCCAGACGCACGGCGTGATGACCATGCCCACAATCGAGAAGATCGCCCACATGGCCTCCCAGGAGAACGGCTCGTACTTCTTCATCCCGAGCCCATACGTCCCTTGGAAGAAACCGGCGAGGACGAGCACCGCAATGCCTGCTGCAAACATTCCTCTTCCCTTCTGTCGATTAGCTTGTGGTCGTGCAGCCGTGCCGTTCGTATATGTGAACGTAGTTCTGTTTTAAGAACTACGATGCGAACTATAACGACGGAGACGACCCCGGGGAAGAGAAGCCGGGGCCGTCTCGCGAACGGTCTGTTCTTTGTTGTGAACGGCTATATGCGCAGGCAGAGCACCACTCTTCTAGGAAAGCGTCCTCTCGAGGCGGTCGCGGGTGTCCATGAGGATCTCGCGAACCATCTGCTCCTTCTCGCGGGTGAACCGGAACGACGGCACCGAGACGCTCATTCCATAGACCACTTCCCCGCGCACCTTGATGGGCACTGCGAGGCAGTCGACCTCCTCGGTGATCTCGCCCCCATCGTGTGCGATTCCCGACTCGCGAACCTGCTCGAGCTGCCTCGCAAGCTGATCGAAACTCGTGATCGTGGTCTTCGTGATACGCTCGAATCGATCGCCCACGAGCTTGCGCACCTCGTCGAGCGGCATCTCCGAGACGAGGGCCTTGCCGATGGCCGTGCAGTAGAGGGGCAGGCTCTTGCCAACGTCCGACTTGAGGCTGATCGCCTCGGTGGAGTCGACCTTCGCCACGTAGAGGGCCCGGCCATCCTCGAGCACGCCGAGCTGGCACGTCTCGTTGCAGGCATCGACGACGGAGCGCATCGCATCGGTGACGACCCGCATCGCCCTGCCGCCGCTGTCGTAGCTCATGCCCACGAGATAGGACTTGAGGCCGATGGAGTAGCGCGCCGACGCCTCGTCGAGCTCGACGAATCCCTGGTCGGCCATCGTGTGGATGATGGGATAGATGCTGCTCTTGGGAGCCCCGACCTCGCGTCCCAGCTCCGAGAGGGTCATCCCTCCCTCATGACGCGCCAAGAGCCTCAGGATGGTGAGAACCCTGAGCGTCGACCTGTGCTCCACGCCACGACCGGCGTCGTCTTTGGGCATTTGATGCTCCTTCTTCTCTTGTGGACGGCTTTGCTCGCCCACGTATCATTGTATGTCCCGCTTCGCGAACGTCGTTCGTCGGGAGCATCTGCCGCTCGGCGGACATGACGAGAATCCCATTGACTTTTCTTTGGGCAGGGCTTACATTCGCTGCCGTATATGTGAACTGTTTTCGTATATAGGAACACTCTACCATATGAAGCCCAGGCGCATGCCGGGGCAGAGAAGGATGTGATGCCTCAATGGGAACCGTCACGATACGCAGCATCGAGGTCGAGGACAGGCGTTTTCCGCTCGCGGACGGTGCCGGGCTCGGACGCAGTCCACACCGTCCCCCAATACGCCTACGCGGTGTGCAAGCTCAAGACCGACACGGACGTCGAGGGGCACGGGGCCTGACCTTCACCCTCGGCTATGGCAACGACATGGTCTGCACGGCCATCAAGTACCTCTCCGAGGAGCTCGTGGGGCGTGACATCGAGGAACTCATGGCGACCTTCGGCGAGACGTTCGCCAAGATCACCGACTCGCCGTGCTATCGCTGGCTCGGCCCCCACAAGGGAGTGGTGCACCTCGCGCTCGCGAGCATCACCAACGCCTGCTTCGACCTCTGGGCCAAGTCGCGTGACGTGCCCCTCTGGAAGCTTCTCGTCGACCTCACGCCCGAGCAGGTCGTGGCCCTCTGCGACTTCCGCTACGTGGAGGACGTGCTCACGAAGGAGGAGGCGCTCAGGCATCCTCCGTGACGCGCAGCTCACCAAGGACTCCCGCATGGGCATCCTCGACACGGGCTACACCGGCTATGACACCTCGGTGGGCTGGTTCAACTACCCCGACGAGAAGGTCGTCGCCAACGCGAAGCAGGCCGTGGAGAACGGCTTCACCGCGATGAAGCTCAAGATCGGCTCTCGCGACCATTCGCGCGACATCCGCCGCGCCCTGCTCATCCGAGAGACGGTCGGCGACGACGTGACCATCATGCTCGACGTCAACCAGCAGTGGACCATGGCCGACGCGATCGAGGTCATCCCGCAGGTCAAGAAGATGAACCCCTTCTGGATCGAGGAGCCCACCGACCCGGACGACGTCCTCGCGCACCAGACGATCGCACGCGCCTTCTCCCCGCTCAAGATCGCCCTCGGCGAGCATGTCCCGAACAAGGTCATGTTCAAGAACTACCTGCAGGCCAAGGCCATGTCGTTCAACCAGGTGGACGCCCTGCGCGTGGGCGGCATCTCCGAGTGGATCCTCGTGAGCCTCATGTCTCGCAAGTTCGACGTGCCCGTGATTCCGCACGTGGGCGACATGGGTCAGATTCATCAGCACCTGGTGCTGTTCAACCACATCTCCGTGGGACACCCGGCGCTCTTCCTCGAGTACATCCCGCACCTCGCGAAGTACTTCAAGGATCCCGTCGTCATCCGCGACGGAAAGTACGTCGTGCCCCAGACGCCCGGCTCGACGTCTGACTTCATCGGGTAGACATCGTCCTCGATAAGGGCACGAGAACCAGCCACCAGCCTCCCGCCAACGCGGGAGGCCTTTTCACAAGGAGGAATCATGGCCAATCGCATCGTTCTCAACACCATCTCGTACCACGGCAAGGGCGCCATCGAGGAGATCCCCGGGGAGATCTCCCGCCGCTCCCTCGAGAAGGCCTTCGTCTGCTCCGACCCGGACCTCGTCAGGTTCGGGGTGACCAGGAAGGTCACCGACGTCCTCGACAAGGCCGGCATCGCCTGGGAGCTCTACAGCGAGATCAAGCCCAACCCCACCATCAAGAACGTGCAGGACGGCGTTGCCGCGTTCAAGAACTCCGGCGCCGACTGCATCGTCGCCATCGGCGGCGGCAGCTCCATGGACACCGCCAAGGGCATCGGCGTCATCGTGAACAACCCCGAGTTCGCCGACGTCGTGTCGCTCGAGGGCGTGGCCCCCACCACCAAGCATGCCGTCTTCACCATCGCCGTCCCCACCACGGCCGGCACCGCGGCCGAGGTCACGATCAACTACGTGATCACCGACCCCGACAAGCAGCGCAAGTTCGTCTGCGTCGACACCAATGACATCCCCGAGGTCGCCGTCGTCGATCCCGACATGATGGCCTCCATGCCCGTTGGCCTCACCGCCGCCACCGGCATGGACGCCCTCACCCATGCCATCGAGGGCTACACCACGAAGGCCGCCTGGGAGATCACCGACATGTTCCACCTCGAGGCCATCCGCCTCATCTCCGGGAACCTCCGCGACGCCGTCGCCGAGGCCAAGAGCGGCGTCCCGGACTCCGGCCGCGAGGCAATGGCCATGGCTCAGTACATCGCCGGCATGGGCTTCTCGAACGTGGGCCTGGGCATCGCCCACTCCATCGCCCACACCTTCTCGGCGCACTATGACACCCCCCACGGCGTCGCCTGCGCCATCATGCTGCCGCTCGTCATGGAGTACAACGCTCCCTGCACCGGCGAGCGTCTGCGCGCCGTGGCCAAGGCCATGGGCGTCGAGGGCACCGATTCGATGAGCATCGAGGAGGCGCGCGCCGCTGCCGTCCTCGCCGTGCGCACGCTCGGCGAGGACGTGGGCATCCCCACCACCGTCAAGGGCCTCGTCGCCGCCGACTACGACCGCCTCGCGGACGACGCGCTCGCCGACGCCTGCTGCCCCGGCAACCCAAGGGACGCGACCAAGGAAGACATCATCGAGCTGCTCAGGAAGGTCACCGCATAGAAGCCGTCCCAATGGGACGAGAGAGGGCGTCGGAGAATGCTTCTCCGACGCCCTTCTTGGTTTGGCGCCAGGAGCCCGGGGAGAGCCTCGAACATGCGTCGCACTCTCTTGAAAGGACGACCCATGCCCATCGCAACGCATTCGGGCCGCGAGCATCCGCCCGCGGCCCGACCTCGCGTCTCCTGGTGGGCGATGAGGGATTCGAACCCCCAACCTTGTGCGTGTAAGGCACCTGCGCTAGCCATTGCGCCAATCGCCCGAATCGCCGCCACGCCCGCAGGCGAAGGGGCGAGAGAAGTTTACCATAGCTGGACTTTTCCCTTTGGAGGGCCTGTGTGCGAGGGGGCATCGAGGCGCCGCATGAGCGGGCCGGCCCGATGCCTGCTATCCTTGTCGTCGACATCTCTATCGATTGGAAACATCCCCTCATGACAATCAGCGATTCCCCGCGCACAGACGCGCATCCTGCCGACATGCCCGCGGAGCCGGACGGCTTCGCGGCGCTCGGGCTCTCCCCCACCATGCTCTCCGCCGTGCGCGACCTGGGCTACGCACAGCCCACCCCCGTCCAGCGAGAGTCCATCCCCGAGGTGCTGGCCGGTCGCGACCTGCTTGCCGCCGCCCAGACCGGCACCGGCAAGACGGCCGCGTTCCTGTTGCCCATCATGGACGGCCTGGGGCACGTGGGACGCGGGGCCGGGCCGCTCGTGCTCGTGGTCACCCCCACCCGCGAGCTCGCGCAGCAGATCGACGACGTGGCCTCCGCCATCGCCCGCCACACCCACCACTCCTGCGTCACCGTGGTCGGCGGCGTGGGGTACGAGCCCCAGAAGGCGGCGCTCGCCCGCGGGTGCGACGTTCTCGTGGCCACGCCCGGGCGTCTCATCGACCTCATCGAGCAGGGAGTCTGCCACCTCAAGGACGTGCAGGCGCTGGTGCTCGACGAGGCGGACCGCATGCTCGACATGGGGTTCCTCCCCACCGTTCGCAAGATCGTCGCCCAGGTGCCCCGGGACCGCCAGACGCTCCTGCTCTCCGCCACGCTCGACGACTCGGCCATCGGCGCGATCGCCGACCTGGTTCGCGACCCCGTCCGCGTCGAGATCGCCCACAAGGGCACCGTGGCCGACACGATCGACCAGTATGCCATCGCGGTGTCGCCCGAGGTCAAGAACGGGCTTCTCGCCAAGGTGCTCGCGAGCGAGGGCCCGGGCCGCGTCATCGTGTTCTGCCGCACGAAGCACCGTGCCGACGCCTGCTGTAGGCGCCTGCGCAAGGCCGGCATCTCCTGTGCCCCCATCCATGGCAACCGCAGCCAGAACCAGCGCGACCGCGCCCTCTCCGAGTTCCGTTCGGGCAAGGTAGACGTGCTCGTGGCCACCGACGTGCTCGCCCGCGGCATCGACATCTCCGACGTCCGCTACGTGGTGAACTTCGACGTCCCCGCCGACCCCGAGGACTACATCCACCGCATCGGCCGCACGGGGCGCGCCGGCGAGACGGGCTGGGCGCTCACCTTCGTCACCACCGACGACGCCGCCGACCTCTACGACATCGAGCGGCTCATGGGCTCCGTCGTACCGGCCTACCAGCCCAAGGCCCCGCTCGACCTCGGCGAGGAGCCGCCCTCGCTCGATCCCGGGCGCTCGGCGGAGAGGGCGAAGGGCCCCGCGAAGCGCAAGAAGGGCCGCGGCAAGGGCGGCAAGAGGCAGGGCGGCCGCCCCGACGGGCCCGCTGCCAAGCCCTCCGAGAAGGCCAGGCCCAAGGCCGCCCCGAAGCCCAAGCCCAAGCACGGCTCCGACCGCAAGCCCAAGGCGGATGCCAGGCCCAAGGCGGCCGACGAGCCCAAGAAGAAGCACCACCGCCACCCAGGCGACAAGGGCGGGAAGCACTAGGGGGCCGCCCGGCCCCATGTCTTTTTCCCGACTCGCAGGGCAGCCATGTCCTCGACGCCCGCAGGCGTTATCCTTATGGCATGGAAAACACTACCTTCAAGGCCCTCGCGGAGCTGCTCTCTGAACGGGGCTACCTCGCGAGTGCCACCACCCCCCTGCCCGAGCTCGCCATCAGCGGAGCCGCCCATGACTCCCGCGACGTCGAGCCCGGCGACGTCTTCGTCTGCAAGGGCGCGGCGTTCGAGCCGCGGTTCCTCGCGGCGGCGATCGCGTCCGGCGCCGTCGCCTACCTCTGCGACGAGGGACACGCCGCCGCGCTCGCGACCGAGGCGCCGGGCACGCCCGCGCTCGTCTGCACGGACCTGCGCCACGCGATGTCCGTGGTCTCCGCCGAGGCCTGGGGGCACCCGGACCGCGACATGGAGGTCGTCGGCATCACCGGGACCAAGGGCAAGTCGACCGTCGCCTACATGGTCCGCACGATCCTCGATGGCGGCGAGCCCTACTCCAGGGCCGCCGTCATGGGCTCGATCGAGACGTACGACGGCGAGGAGCGGTTCGAGAGCCACAACACCACCCCCGAGGCACCCGAGCTGTGGCGCCACCTCGCGCACGCGCGCGACCACGGCCTCTCGATGGTGATGGAGGTGTCGAGCCATGCCCTCAAGCACGAGCGGGCCGACGGCCTCACCTACGACATCGCCTGCTTCCTCAACATCGGCCGCGACCACATCTCGCCGGTCGAGCACCCCACCTTCGAGGACTACCTGTCCTCAAAGCTCCTCATCTTCGACCGCTGCCGACGCGGCGTGGTGAACCTCGACACCGACTGCGCCTCGACGGTGCTCGCCGCCGCCCGCAAGGCCCCGCACCTCACGACCTTCTCGGCGAGGAGCAACGCCGCCGACGTCTGGGCGGAGAACGTGACTCCCGGCCACGGGTTCGTCTCGTTCGACTGCCACACCCCGGAGTGGTCCGACCACGTCATGGTGGGCATGCCGGGACTGTTCAACGTCGACAATGCCCTCGCCGCCATAGCGATCTGCCAGCTGCTCGGCATCGGGCGCCAGCAGATCCTCGACGGGCTGGTCGAGGCGCGCGTACCAGGACGCATGGAGCTCATCGAGAGCGAGACGGGCGACATCGTCGCGCTCGTCGACTACGCCCACAACAAGCTCTCCTTCGAGAAGCTGTTCGAGTCGGTCGAGGCGGAATACCCCGGGCGCATGGTCGTCGCCGTCTTCGGGGCGCCCGGCAACAAGGCCCAGGAACGCAGGAAGCACCTGCCCGAGGCCTCGGCGGGCCACTGCGACCTGGTCATCTACACCGAGGAGGACCCGGCCCACGAGCCGGTCTCCGAGATATGCGCGGACCTGGCGGCCAACACCCCGCCGAACCTCCCCTATGAGATCGTCGAGGATCGCGAGCGGGCCATATGCCGCGCCGTCGAGGTGGCGGACGCGGATGCCGCCCACCGCGAGGCCGTGCTGTGCCTCCTTGCCAAGGGCGACGAGACGCGGCAGCACCGCGGCGATGCCTTCGAGCCCGTCAGGACCGACGGCGACATCGTCACCAAGGCCCTGCGCGAGCGCGACGAGCGCCGGCGCAGGATGCGAGAGGAGCCCCATGAGCAGGGCTGACCAGGCGGAGGGCTTTCGGCTCTTCCCCACGAAGCGCCCGAGCGGGGAGATGGCGGAGAGGCTCCGGCGAATCCGCTACGTCGTCTCCGACGCCGACGGCACCATGTTCACCGGCGCGAAGGCCACCAACGCCAGCGACGGGACCCCCTCCGCCGAGCTCGTCGAGACCCTCATCGAGCTCAGGCGGGCCGGCGTCTCCGTGATCCCCTGCACGGGCCGCAACCGCGCCATGATTGCCGAGGACGCCCGCATCCTCGACCTCCCCGGCTGGATCGCCGAGATGGGAGGGCTCATCTGCACCAGCCAGTCGAGCCAGCCCGAGTGGGCCTACTTCACGGGCGACATGCCCTACGACCAGGCATCGGGAAAGACCCCCCACGACGCGATCTGCGAGACCGGCGTCATCGACGCGATGCTCGGGCGCTGGCCGCACGAGCTCGAGACCTACCATGACAATGGCATCGGCTTCGAGTACCGGGAGGTCACCGTCGCCCTGCGCGGCAGGATCGCCCCCGACGAGGCACAGGCCATGCTCGACGCGTCGGGACTCCCCCTCTACCTGGCCGACAACGGCTTCGTGCGGCGCATCTCCGGCGCCTCCGCGCTCGACTGCGACCGCGAGCACCCCGTGGGCATCCATACCTACCACGTCACCCCGGCCGGCGTCACGAAGGGCACGGGAACCGAGCGCTTCGTGCAGATGATGGGGCTCGAGCGCGACGAGGTCCTCTGCGCCGGCGACTCCCCGGCGGACTGCGACATGGCCTGCGCCTCGGGCCTCTTCCTGTTCATGCACAACGGGCTCGACCACCCGCTCGCCCACCAGGAGCTCGCGAGGCGAGACAACGCCTACGTGAGCCGCCTCGACAGCACGGACGGCTGGTGCGAGTGCATGCGCGCCCTCCTGGCCGCGAAGGGGTAGGGCCGCCGTCGCCCGCAGGCCCCCGTCCCGATGCCGCGCGGGAATGTATACACTACCGAGATACGTCCCTTCGGGTCGCCTGAGGAGGTTGCCATGTCGTTCGACCCACGTCGCGAGGACTATCTGCGCCTCGGGCTTCGCTTCGCGCGAACGCTCGACTCCAAGGACCCCTTCGGCGCAGCGCGCGCCATCTCCACCTTCTCGCGCCGCTACGACCAGAACCGCGACGCCCTGCCGCAGTCCGACGGCGACCGTGCCTTCCATCTCGTCGCAGAGGCCACCGACCTCATCGACTACCAGCTGCCCTTCGCGAGCGACGAGGCCGTCCAGCCCCTGCTCGACAACGCCGGGAAGCTGCTCGACGAGGCCCTCGACCTCGATGCCCACTGCCATGACGCCACGCGCATGAAGGCCGCCGCCGAGCTCCTCTCCTTCGAGTCGTACTACCGCTTCCTCGAGGCCAACGCCCCGGCGGTCCGCGAGTCATGCCTGCGCCGCCGCGACGCCGCCCGCGAGGAGTTCGGCGCCAGGGCGGACCTCGCCGGGGACATCGCCCTGCGCCCGTACCTGCGCTGGGCCTCGACGGAGGCCGCCAAGGCCCTCATCTGCGGGCGCTACACCAAGACCATAGAGCTCGCCGACGAGCTCCTCGAGCTCGACCCCACGGACCAGTGCGACGTGCGCTTCACGGCGGCGCTGGCCTTCGCCAAGCTCGAGGACGAGGCCGGCCTCGAGAGGCTCGCCCGCGGCCGCAACGTGCGGCTCGCGAGCTCGACAGGCCCCGAGCATGCCGACGCGTGGCTGCTCATGGCGCGGGTGGCCCTGGCCTACAAGCGTCGCGACCTCACGTGCGCGCGCGAGTGGCTCGCACGCATCACCGAGAGCTACCCCCATGCCCTCGAGACGCTCTCGCGCCAGGACGAGCTCCCCGACGGGGTGTTCGCCCGGCTCGCGGTCGCGCCCCACAGCGAGGACGAGCTCATCCTCGCCGTCTCCGAGGCTACGGTGCTCCTCCAGGAGGGGCGCGACGAGAACGGCAGGGGGACGCTCGGCGCATGGGTGGCCGCCCAGACAGGCGTCCCGGCAGACGCCTCCGCAAGGCGGGCGTAGCCCATGGACGCCTCCGACGAGCTGGTGCGCCGGCTCTCCCTCAAGCGCAGCGACAAGCTCGGCCATCTCTCCCCGGAGGGCTTCGCCGAGCTCGAGCGCTCCGTCTCGAAGAACCCCTCGCTCTTCGTCGACGACGAGCACGAGGCCGCCTTCCTCGAGGTGGGCAAGGCCCTCGCACGCATCGAGGACTCCCGCGACGAGGAGGAGAACCTCGACGACGACGCCTACCTCAGGGCCCGCAGGCACCATCTCGACCGCCTGGTCGCCGACTGCGACCGCGCCCTCTCGCTCGACCCCGGCTGCGTCGACGCCAGGCTGCTCCGGGTCCTTGCCGCCGACCAGGACCCCAACGAGGCCCTCGGGCTCCTCCTCGAGCTCCAGCAGGAGGTCGAGGAGCAGGACGGTCCCCTGGTCGTGCCCGATTCGGGGGACGCCTGGGACGACGTCTTCAGCCGGCCGCGCCTGAGGCTCGACGCCGCCGTGGCCCGCACCTGCTTCGACGGGGCCCGCTACCGCCTGGCGGAGAGCTCGTGCAGGAGCCTCATCGAGCACGCCCCCTCGGACCTGCTGGGGGCACGCCTGACCTGCTCGCTCGCCCTCGCGCGCCTGGAGGACGAGAAGGGGCTGAACGCGCTCGACGTGCGGTTCCGTCGCGCCGGCAACGCCTGGATGCACCTCTCGCGGGCGCTTCTCATGTTCAAGCTCGACCGCCTGGGGGCGGCCCAGCGCGCCATCATGGGCTTCGCGAACCTCTGCGAGGGAGGGGCCTACCTCCTCGTGCATCCCACCTACGTCGACATCTACCTGCCGGACCGCCCCTCCTTCAAGCCCGGGAGCTTCGAGGAGAGCCTGCTGGCCGTGCACGAGGCGGACCCGATCGTGGTGGACACCCCCGACTTCGTCGCCTGGGCCTCGACCCTGCCCGAGTTCGTCGCGAAGGCGCAGGGCTTCGACGACGGGGCCGATGCCGGCTGGTAGCGTGCGTCGAAACTGGCCAGGGCCGTGAGCCGCGCCGTGCCCGGCGCCGAGCGCCTAGGAGCCGATGCCGAGCCGCGCGCAGACGGCGCGGTCGATGCCCGCCGCGTCGAGGCCGGCCTCGGCAAGCAGGTCGCGACGGATCGCGCCGTCGGCATACCCCGGGACGGTGCCGATGCGAAGCAGGGCGGGACGATCGCCACGGCCCTCGAGCACCTCGGCGACGGCGGAGCCGAGCCCGCCTCGCGTCGAGTGCTCCTCGACGGTGACGACGAGGCGTCGCGCGGCTGCGGCCGCCATGGCGATGACGGCGTCGGCGTCGATGGGCTCGATGGACGACACGCTCGTCACGCTCGCCTCGACGCCGTGCGACGCGAGGGCCTCGGCGGCGTCAAGGGCCGCGGCGCTGACCGAGCCGGTGGCGAAGAGGGCGACGTCGGAACCCGTGCGGAGACACTCGGCGGGACCGATGGAGCCTTGGTAGCCGCCTGGGTGGAGGCAGGTCTGGGAGAGGTTGCCCGTGATGCGCACGTAGGCGGGGCGCGGGCGTGCGGCAAGCTCGCGAATGACGCCGACGAGCTCGACGTTGTCCACGGGGGAGATGACGGAGAGGCCGGCGATCGAGCGCATGAGCGAGACGTCGTCGGTAGAGGTGTGGGTGGCACCGAGGTCGCCCGAGTCATAGCCTGCGGCGAGGCCCACCAGCACCACGGGGGCGCGCATGATGCCGAGCCCGACGCGGACCTGGTCGTACGCGCGGCCGGTGATGAACGAGGCGTAGGCCGGCGCGAACGTCGGGAAGCCCTCGAGGGCGAGCTCCGTGGCAATGCTCACCTGGTCCTGCTCGGCGATTCCCGCCTGGACGAACGACGCGGGATGGGTGTCGCGCAGCCCGAGCAGGCCGAGCCTGCGGCCGTAGTCGGAGACCACGACCGTCAGCGCATCGTCGGCGTCCGCGATGCCAGCGAGCGTGGCCCCGAGCACGGCATGGGCCGACTGCGAGCAGAGGTCCTCGACCTCCGAGGCGGGGACGCCCCACGCGGCGCTCATCGCGGATCGCCCCCCTCGGCAAGCTCGTCGAGCGCGACATGGTAGAGGTCCTCCGTGAGGACGTTGTCATGCCACTCGACCCGGCCCTCGGCAAAGGAGAGGCCCTTCCCCTTGACGGTGTCGCAGACGAGGGCCTGCGGGCCGCCGCCCCGGGCGCCCCTGTCGAGTGCCTCGGCCAAGGCATCGCGCACGGCCGCCACGTCGTTGCCGTCGACCTCCTCCGCCTCGAGGCCGAACGCGCGGAACTCCTCGAGCAGGCTGCCCGAGTCGACGACCTCGGAGGTGGGCCCGTCGAGCTGGAAGCCGTTCCTGTCGACGAGTATCACGAGGTTCGAGAGGGCGTTGTGGGAGGCGAACGCGACGCTCTCCCAGATGGAGCCCTCGTTGGTCTCGCCATCCCCGAGCAGGCAGAAAACGCGCGAGGGAAGGCGCTTGCGCGCGAGGGCCAGGGCGAGCCCGGCGGAGAGGCCGAGGCCCTTGGCCCAGCGAGCCGCCGCTTATCTCGATGCCATGCGCGAGGTCGCGCTGCGTCTGGCGGTAGAGCAGGGTCCCATGCCCGCACACGGGCTCTGACATCTCCTCGTCGGAGAGGAATCCGGCCTGGTGGAGAGCGGCGTAGAGCGCGACCGCCGCATGGGCCTTGGACAGGACGAAGCGGTCGCGCGAACCCCAGGCGGCACCCGTCGCGCCCACGCCCGTCTCCATGACGTCGGCATAGAGGGCCGCGAGGATGTCGACGCACGAGAGCGACCCGCCGAGATGCGCCTTGTGGTTCGGGCTGCGATAGCAGAGGTCGACGACCTCGCGGCGCATGGTGCGCGCAATGGCCTCGAGCTCCCTCCTGCCCAGGTTCCTTCCCACACAGACCTCCCCGAAGCCTCATAGCCAGGCGCCCCGCGGCCAGAGCCAGAGGGGCGCCTGAGAGAAGCGATGGTGCCCCCAACGAGACTCGAACTCGTGTCGTCGCCTTGAAAGGGCGGTGTCCTAACCACTAGACGATGGGGACGTGCCGCCAAAGTATACCAAACGCCATCGTACCCACCTGGCGGCCCGACCAAGTCGGCAGGTCTACGATGGAACCAACATGAACACCTGAGCGGAGCGGGAGGGAACGCATGGCCCACGGGACGAGCGCGTCGGCAGGCGGAGGGGCAGGCATCGCCCCACGCGACATCACCCGCACCGGGGCGTCGGTCGCCCTCCTCGCGCTCTCCGCCTGGGTGACCGTTCCGCTCGGGCCCGTGCCGCTCACGCTCCAGACCATGGCGCTCGCCTTCGTCGCGCTCGCCCTCACGCCGTCCCAGGCGATCGGCTCCGTTGCCCTGTACGTCGCGCTCGGCTCCCTGGGCCTGCCCCTCTTCTCGGGCATGCGCGGAGGGCTCGGCGTCATCGCCGGTCCGACAGGAGGCTTCATATCGGGGTTCCTCGTGGGCATGGTCGCCGCGCAGGCGGTCCTGCGGGCCGGCAGGGACAGGTGGCATCGGCTGGCGGCGTGTGCCGCGCTCCTCGGCGTCTCGTACGCGCTCGGATGCCTGCAGCTCATGGCCGTGGCCTCGCTCGGGCCGGGCGAGGCGCTGCTCGCGGGATGCCTCCCGTTCGTGATTCCCGACATCGTGAAGGCACTCGTCGGCAGCAGGGTCGCCAGGTCCGTCTGCCACGCGTTGCCAGGCCTCTTCGACCAGGAAAGGGGCTAGAGCTCCAGGCCCGCGTCCCCCAGCCGCTCGTCGATGGCCGCGCTCACGATGCCGAGCGCCTTGAGGCGCGCGTACCTCTTGTCGTCGGACTCGATGACGTTCCACGGCGCGTAGGGCGTCGAGGTGAGGCGGAGCATGTCGTCCACGCAGGTCGCGTAGTCGTCGTTGCGCTCGCGGTTGCGCCAGTCGTCGGGGGTGATCTTCCAGCGCTTCTCGGGGTTGTCCTGCCGTTCGTTGAAGCGCCTGAGCTGCTCCTCAGACCCAACGTTGATCCAGAGCTTCACGAGGATGGCGCCCCAGCGCTCGAGCTCGGCCTCGAACTCGTTTATCTCGTCGTAGGCGCGCCGCCACTCCTCGGGCCTGGCATAGCCCTCGACGCGCTCGACCAGGACCCTCCCGTACCAGGTCCGGTCGAAGATCGCCGTGTGGCCGGTCCTGGGCAGGCGCGTCCAGAAGCGCCACAGGAAGGGCCTCGCGAGCTCCTCGGGGGTCGGGGAGGCGATGGGGTTCACCATGTAGATGCGGGCGTCGAGGCCCTGGGCGAGGCGCTTGATGTTGCCACCCTTGCCGGCGGCGTCCCAACCCTCGTAGGCGACCACGAGCGGAATCCTCCTGCGGTACAGCTCCGCCTGCTGGCGGTGGAGCGCCTCCTGGAGCCCGGCAAGCCTCCTCGCGTACTCCCTCTTGCCCACCACGAGGTCGTGACGTGCGTCCTCTATGCGGCCGACCTCCACGAGCTCGTGCATCGAGGAGAGGTCCGCCGCCGAGCCGATGCCCTCCTGCCCGTCGTCCCGGACGTGGGCGGCGACGGCCGCGGCCACCTCGTCGATCGTCCCCGTCGTGTCCACGCCGCGGGCGGCCAGCGCCCACTCGAAGGCCGCGACGAGGGTCTGCATGATCGCGACGTTCGCGTTGCGCCGGTGGGTCGCCTCGACGACGGTCCAGGGAGCGGCCGGACGGTCCGTCACGCTCAGGAGGCGCTCCAAGACCTTGGCGTAGGCCCCGTAGCGCTGGACCTGGTCCACGTCGCCATCGGTGACGCGCCAGGACGTGTTGGGGTCCAGGAGGAGCTCCATGAAGCGCTCGCGCTGGACGTCGGCCGGGATGTTGAGGAAGATCTTCACGATGAGGTACCCGTCGGCGGCGAGCTGGGTCTCGAACGAGCGGATCGAGGTCGAGTAGCTTATCGCCTGGTCGACGAAGCTCTCGCGGGCGGCCGCGTCCTCGTCGTTCGAGCTGGACATCGCCAGGCTCTTCATCACGGCGTGGTACCAGCCCTGGTCGAAGATGGTCATGGTGCCATGGCCGCCGACCCTCGACCAGAACCGGGCCATGAAGGGAAGCCTGCTCTCGCTGCCGACCGGGTCCTGGGTGGCATAGACGTTGAAGTAGCGGCTGTCGAGGTTGACCACCAGGTCCGAGACGGCGGCCCCCTTCCCGGCCGCGTCCCAGCCCTCGAACAGCACGATGGAGCCCAGGCCAGCGAAGCGGGCCATCTGCTGGAGCACCATGAGGCGCTCGGCAAGCGGCTTGTAGAGCCTCTTGTACTCGTCCTTGCCGAGCCTGGGCGCTGCCGCCTTCGATTCGAGCATGGCGTGCCCCTCTTTCCGACGGCCCCGTCCGATCTAGGCCGTTTGTACCCGACGGGGACGGGAAGCCTGGCTTGGGAGTGGCATCGATGTCCGAACGCGCCGTCCGAGGCGGCGAGGAGAGAAATTGTCGGCCTTCCCTTCTCGCGTATATCCCCGCGCGAAAAAGGAGATAGGATGTGGTGACGCGACGTCGCATCGCATCGCCGATGGCCTGATGGCGTACCGTCCTCCTGCGCGCTCCCTGCATCGACAGGGCAAGCGGGCGCACTCGTTTTTCCCATCTTGGCATACGGAGGGCTCTCGCCCTCTTTATTACTGGTTGCCGCGGCACTGCGATCGCGGCGAGACGTCAGGAGGAACCATGGGTCGTTTTACCAATCCGCGTGATCTGTACTTTGGCGAGGGCTCGCGCCATGAGGTGAAGAACCTCAAGGGCACCAAGGCCATCATCGTCTCCGGCGGCCACAGCATGCGCGCCGGCGGCTTCCTGCAGGACGTCCAGGCAGACCTCGAGGCCGCGGGCATGGAGGTCGCGCTGTTCGAGGGCGTCGAGAGCGACCCCTCCGTCGAGACCGTCATGAAGGGCGCTGCCGCGATGCAGGAGTTCGGCCCCGACTGGATCGTCGCCATCGGCGGCGGCAGCCCCATCGACGCCGCGAAGGCCATGTGGATCAAGTACGAGTACCCCGAGACCACCTTCGAGGACATGTGCAAGGTCTTCGGCCTTCCCAAGCTGCGCACCAAGGCCCACTTCTGCGCCATCAGCTCCACGTCGGGCACCGCGACCGAGGTCACGGCCTTCTCGATCATCACCGACTATGCCAAGGGCATCAAGTTCCCGATCGCCGACTTCGAGATCACGCCCGACGTCGCCATCGTCGACCCCGAGCTCACCTACTCCATGCCCGCCAAGCTCTGCGCGCACACCGGCATGGACGCCCTCACTCACTGCCTCGAGGCCTACGTCTCCACGGCCTCCTCGATGTTCACCGACGCCAACGCCCTCCACGGCATCCGCGAGATCCACGAGTGGCTGCCCGTCTCCTACAAGGGTGATAAGGACGCCCGTCAGCACATGCACGAGGCGCAGTGCATCGCCGGCATCGCCTTCTCCTCGGGCCTCCTCGGCATCGTGCACTCCATGGCCCACAAGACCGGCGCCGCGTTCTCCGGCGGCCACATCATCCACGGCTGCGCCAACGCCATGTATCTGGGCAAGGTCATCCAGTTCAACGCCAAGGACGAGAACGCCCGCAAGCGCTACGCCTTCGTCGCCAAGGAGATCCTGCACCTCGAGGGCTCCACGGACGAGGAGCTCGTGGCCGCGCTGGTCGCCGAGATCCGCCACATGAACGACCAGCTCGACATTCCGCAGGGCATCAAGAACTACGGCCAGGGCGGCGTGAAGAGCGAGACCTCCTGCATCGACGAGCAGGAGTTCCTCTCCAAGATCCACGACGTCGCGGCCAACGCGCTGCTCGACGCCTGCACCGGCGCCAACCCCCGCAAGCCCACGCAGGAGGAGATGGAGAAGCTCCTCAAGTGCGTCTACTACGACCAGGACGTCGACTTCTAGGATTGCTGGCCGATAAGGGCTGCAGGTCATGGGATGGTCTCGACACAGGTGTGTCGGGACCATCCCTTTTCTGCGGGCGGGTGGGCGTGTGCGTCGCGAGGCGGGAGGCTAGCTCACGAGCTTCCAGTTGCCGTTCTTTCCTGCCAGGAAGTCCGCGAAGGTGTTGACGTTGTTCCGGTTGAGAGTCGTGTTGCCGCTGCTGTCCGTCGTGACGTTCGTCGAGGCGTAATAGTGCCCGTCATAATAGATGGCGAACCCCTGCCATTGGGCATGACCGGTGCTGTCGCTGTTCGCGAAGAGGAAAACCTTCTTCTCTCCGCCTATCGTCGCGGTATCGGGTCGCCAGTACATGTCCTTGCCGTCGTAGAGCTTCGAGACCCCAAGGGCGCTGGCCAGATCCGCGGACGTCGTCGACGGGAGCGTGCCGCCATTCGCCTTGGCCACCGCGGCAATCAGGTCGTCTCCGCTGTGATACTTGCCGTTGTATCCCGCCTCGGTCTGGGCCGCGAGGTCTTCGAAGGTGTTGAGCGCCGCATTCCCCGATGTCCCACCGTAGGTGAACGTGATTCCGGAGGTCGTATAGGTGCAGGAGAGGCTCGAGCCGTCCGCCTGGCCCTTCGAGGGGATGCTTCCGCCTTCTGTCGTGACGAAGGTGACCCATTCCGCCTCGGTCTTCCTGGAGAAGTCCCCGTCGTAGTTGCTCATGCACTCAACGGTGGCAAGCGACTTCGCGCTGCGGCAGTTCGCGGCGTCTGCCGCAGCGCGCGCCTTCGCGAGCTGCCCCGCGAACAGGGGTATGGCGATGGCAACGAGAACCGCGATGATGGCCACCACGACGAGCATCTCCATGAGCGTAAAGCCGCGGTCACGATGCATGCCGAGACCCTTCGGTACAAGATCGCTGATATTGATGCGATTCTACCCCGCGCATGCAACCGCCCCTTGCCGGGAGCAGCGCGGAAAGGCAGACGGACTCGCCTACGACCAGAACGTCGACTTCTAGGGTTCTCCGATATCGCTTTTCCAGACGGGAGGCTATCCCTTCCCGCCGGGCAGTGCCTTCTCGATATGCACGAAGGCGAGCGGCCAGAGGAAGGCGATGGAGAACACGGGGAGGAAGCCGATGGCGAAGTAGCCGGCCAGCGTGCCGACGACGGAGCCGAGCTTCATGCCGAGCGCGAGGAGGAGGAACATCAGGACGATGCCCGGGACCAGGCGGAGGAGGCGGCGCGCCCAAGAGGAGGTGTCCTCGAAGCCCACGAGGCGCCGCTCGAGCACGAGGCCGAGCGCCATGGCGTCGAAGGCGCCCGCCGCATAGAAGACGACGGGGATCGCCTGCATCGGATCGTAGAGGACGTTTCCCGCCGCGTCGTAGTCGATCGGGTACGGCTTGAGCATCGCGACGGAGAGGGCCACGACGCTCGCCGCGAGGCAGCAGAGGAGGATTCTGACGTCCCTCCACTCGCACGCACCCACCCAGCCGAAGGCGCGGTCGACGACAACGGCCGCGCCGTAGCCGACAGCGACGCCGACGACCACGTCCTGGGGCGTATGGCATCCGAGGTAGTTGCGCGAGAAGACGATGAGGACGACGGCGACGACACAGGCGACGACGACAGGCCTCCGCTTTCTGTAGGAGCGGGCAAGGCTGCCGAACGTGCCGGCGGCCAGGGCCGCGTGACCGCTGGGAAACGAGTAGCCGATGGCCCCCGACGCGGCGGCGTCAGCCACATGGAGGCGCGTGTCGCGCACGAAGGGCCGATAGACGCAGAAGAGGATCTTGAGGAACTCGTTCACGAAGCTCCCGAGGCAGAACGAGGCGAGGATGCGGGCCCCGACGCGCCGGTCGATGCAGTAGTAGACGGTCGCGACGACAATCAGCAGATACTGCGGCATGCCCAGCGTCGTGATGAGGCAGAGGAGACTCTCGACGCCGGAGCCCAACGACTGGCGAACCCCTTGGAGCCACAGCAGGTAGTCGATGTCCATGCGAATGCCTCTCTCCGCTCGGGGTGCGCCCCCATGCCCTCGGGTGCCTATCGGTACTGTATCCCTCGGCAGGTCGGCTTGCCCGGCTCGCGTTTCTAGGTTTTTTTCCTGGCCTTTCTCGGAGCAGATCGACGGCTTTCGAGCCATGCCCGGCAAAGCACCAGTTGGAAAACATAGAAACGCCGCTAGGACCTGCCAAGGAAGGAGCACTGGTAGGGACGATGGGACTCGAAGTACCTATGCCCTTCTCAGAAAACAGGGGACTCGCCCAGGGGAATTCCCCGCCCGCAAGCCATTGCCTACTGTTCGAACCTGATGCCATGAAGTCGGATTGCCTCTTCGACCGTCGCGATGTCGAGGATGAGGCTCTTCCCCGTGTCCATCGCCCGAATCGTCGACATCTCGGCCGCGGAGAGCTCGAAGTCGTCGACGTCGAAGTTCTGCGCGATTCTTTCCTCGTGGACAGACTTGGGTATGGCCACGACACCCTCCTGGCGAAGCCAGCGCAGAATCACCTGGGCGGCCGACTTCCCATGAGCGGACCCGATTTCTGACAGCGTCTCGTTCGAGAACATGCCGCGTCTCCCCTCGGCGAAGGGCGCCCAGGCCATGGGGGCGACCCCGTAGCCCGCTTGCAGCTCGCGAAGGGCCCTCTGCTGGCAGAGGGGGTGGGTCTCCATCTGGTTGACGGCTGGCACGATATCGTGGGAGAGGATGAGGTCCACGAGCCGGTCGGCGAGGAAGTTGCACACGCCGATGGCCCTGACGCGGCCGCCGCGGGCGAGCTCCTCCATCGCCCGCCAACTCCCGTGGTAGTCGCCGTAGGGCATGTGGACGAGGTAGAGGTCGAGGTAGTCCGTGCCGAGGTTCTCCAGCGTCTTCTCGAAGGACGCCATGGTCCGCTCGTAGCCCGCGTCCTGAATCCACACCTTCGACGTGATGAAGACGTCCCCGCGGCTTATGCCACTCTCCGCGACGGCCGCCCCGACCGCACGCTCGTTGCCGTAACATGCCGCGGTGTCGATGAGGCGATATCCGAGTTCGAGCGCCGAGAGCACGCTCCTCTTGCAGACCTCCTGGTCCGCGACCTGGAAGACGCCGAATCCGAGGAGCGGCATCTCGACTCCGTTGTTGAGGATGATCGTGTCCATGTTCCCGCTCTTCTCCTCTCGCCTGCCGGGCCCGACTATGCCAGGCTCTTCGACAGGAACTCCTCTATCTTGCCGAATGGAATCTTGGCGACGTCATCGTAGAGGTCGACGTGGTTGGCATCCGGCACGATGAGCATCTCCTTCGGCCCTGGGACGGCCGCGTAGACCCCTTCCGTGAGGCCGCGCGACATGGCCTTCTCGCCGGCGACGAGGAGGATGGGGCACTCGATCCAGTCGAGATGGTTGAGCTCCTGGAAGTCGAGGAACGCCATGTCATCGGTGACGGCGAACTGGGCGATCGAGTTGTGGTGATAGCCCCGGCTGCGCGCGTAAAACGTGCCAAACTCGGAGGCGACGGGATCGTCCTCGAAGTCGAGCTCGAGCCCGGTGCGTCGGTAGAGCGTGGGAGCGGGGTTGAGGAAGTCGATATAGCGCTGCTCGGCCATATCGGCGAGGTGCGCGCGTCGCTGCTCGTCGGAGAGCATCCGGTAGTTGCTCGAGATGTCAACCATGCTCGCCGTGACGACCGCCCTGACGCGAGGGTCGACCTGCGCGGCGGAGAGGGCGAACGCGCCGGAGCCGCAAATGCCCACCAGACCGATCCTCCCACGGTCGACGAAGTCGCGAGTGCCGAGGTAGTCCACGCCGGCATGGAAGTCCTCGGTGAAGACGTCGGGGCTCGAGATGTGCCTCGGCTCGCCGCCGGAGTACCCGTTGTAGGAGGGATCGAAGGCGAGCGCCACGAACCCGGCATGGGCGAGCTCGTTGGCGTAGACGCCGGGGCCCTGCTCCTTGACGCCGCTGTAGGGAGGGCCGACCACGACGGCCGGGGCCTTCTCCGCGGACCCGTCGAGCGCGAGCCCCCTGGGCGTGTAGAGGTCGGCGGCCAGCGTGATGCCGTAGTGGTTCTTGAACGAGACGTGCGCTCGGCAGACGTCGTCCGCAAGCTTGAAGATGTAGTTGCCGTCCTGTGCCATGATGGCTCCCTTCACAGAGGATCCTTCGCTGAGATTTAGAAACCGAGACCTTGCGCCCATGCCGCAACCTCTTCGGCCGAGGCACTCGCCTCGAAGCGACGGCCGACACCCCACTCGGCATCGGGAACGATGCCCTTGAGCTCGTCGGTCGCCCTCCCTATGCCGCTGCCGCCCGAGGTGCAGAAGTCGGCCAACCGCTTGCCCGCGAGCGCCGCCGCGTTCTGCTCGAAGAGCGTGCACATGATCCGCGGCACCGTCTCCCACCAGATGGGATGGCCGAAGAGGATGACGTCGTAGTCGCCCCACTCAGGCATCGCCGACGCTATCCCCGGTCGCGCCGTGCCGTCGCGCTGCTCGACCGTCGCTCGCGTGGTCTCGTCGTCGTAGTCAAGGTCGTGCTCGGTGTAGGGCTGTTCCGGCTCGATCTCCAAGTAGTCTGCGCCGATGGCGCCCGCCAGGGCCCGTGCGACGCCGCGCGTGTTCCCCGTCGCGGAGAAGCACATGACCAGCGTCCTGGCTCCCGTCTGAGCCTCACCAGCGCCGGTGGTGCTAGCAGACGAGTTCGCACCAGACGATGCGGAATCGGGCCTCGCGGCCGAGCACCCCGCCATGGCGAGCGACGCGGCCGCGACGAGGAATGACCTCCTCGTGATCATCTACCTCGCCGCCTTCGCAAAGCTCAGGCACGGCGCGATGGTCTCCCCCGTCCTCAGGTAGGTGTAGCTCGGCATCTCGAACAGCACCGGCTTGAAGACGTCGTAGTCGGGCTTGCCCTTGTCGTTCAGGATGGCCTCGTCGGCATAGGTGTTCGCGATCGTGGTGATGAAGTTGTCGAAGCCGTCGGTGTCGTAGACGTCCTCGACCTCGCACTCCATCACGAGCCTCGCGTCGTCGATGACGGGCGCGCCGGCATCCCCCGCAGTCCAGGAGAACGCCTCGGACTTGTCGACCTTGGCGCCGCTCGCCATGCCGCACCAGTCCGCCTTGGCGAGGATGCCCTCGTCGACGACGTTGACCGAGAGGACCTTGGCCTCCTTGACCCAGCGGTTGATGTGGTGGGGCTTGGCCAGGCTCACCATCACGTGGTCGTGGCCCATGATGCCCATGTGCGCCACGAGCGTCCACGTTGGTTTGCCGTCCTCGGCCATCGCCCCGATCACCGCGACCGGGCAGGGGTAGAGCGCGAGCTTGCTTCCGATGTTCCTCTTCATGTCGGTTCCTTCCATTTGGTCGTTGGGCATGGGACGCTTCACAGGCTCGCCCCGAACCGCTCGAGCCGATCGGCCATCGCGGCCGACCTCGCCTCGCCTGTGGTGGCCTCGAAGACGCCGCAGTCCTCGGCACCGAAGTATCCCTGCAGGTATCCGTGGTAGACGCCCTCGGCGTTGGCATAGACGCCATGCGCGCCCGAGCACAGGAGGAGCGCCATGCGCTTGCAACGCCTGGGAATGCCACCCGCGTAGGTGCGGTGGATGAGGCAGTGCATCTGCCCCGAGAGGGACCCGTAGTAGATGGGGCTCGCGATGACGATCATGTCGGCCGCGTCCCAGAGAGGGTAGACCTGGTCCATGTCGTCATGCTGTACGCAGGCGCCGTCGCCGCGCGTGTGGCAGAACTCACAGCCCATGCAGCCGTGGATCCCCATGCGGGCGATGTCGAGCACGTCCACCTCATGGCCCGCGCCACGTGCCCCGCGGGCGAATGCCGCCGCCATCGCCGCCGTCCCGCCGTTCGGACGGGCGCTGCCGTTCAGGACCAGGATCCTCATGGTCGCCTACCGCCTTTCAATCGTAAGGTCGTACGTGCCGGAGAGCCCGCGCAGCACGGAGAGGTCGCCGTCCACGCGGCCCATACTCACCTGGTCGCCGTAGCGCATGGAGTTCTCCTCGTCGGCGAAAAGGACCGCGAACCAGCCGCCGCCGGGGTTGTAGTTGACGTCGCCGTCCTTCCAGCCGCGATGCACCTGGCGCTGCTCGTAGGGCAGCTCGAACGGCATCCGGCCGCAGAAGTCGACGCCGGTTCCGCTCACATGGATGGTCGTCGGGAGCTTCTCGGCGAAGGCGCGCGCCGTCTCGCTGTCGTCAAGCGTGGCCCCGACCTCGGTCGAGCCGAATCGCATGGTGATGTTCTGAGGCATGGTTCTGGTTCCCTTCGTTAGTTGGCTGCAGAGAAGGTCACGGCAGCGGAGCCGGCGCCCACGGCCTCGGCGAGTCCCGACGGGTCGTCAAGCCTGGCCAGCGGCACATAGGAGTAGCTCGCGTTGTCGTGCGTCGCGTAGAACAGGACGACGCAGCTGTCCTCGTAGAGCATGACGTCGCCGGCCTCGATAGGGCTCACGACGGAGGCGCCCGCCGTCGGGTAGGTCGCGTCGCCGTAGGCGTACTTCTCGTTGCCGCCGAGCTCGGCCATGTCGAGCGTCATGGGAAGGCGAGACGCGAACCGGCGCGCCGCCTCGGTGTCTGCGAGCGTTGCCGTGAAGGCCTTGCCGTTGACGGCGATGGTGATGGAGCTCATGGTTGTCGCCTCCTGCGAGGTGCTCGTTGTTGTGGGTTGCGCGCTTGTGGCAGACGTGCCCGCAGCGCAGCCAGGAAGAGGAATCGTCAGGGCCAGCATCACGAACGCGACGAGAGCCCTGCGACACGCTCGCATCCTCACGCCCCCAGCACCTTGCCGAAGAACTCCGCTGCCTTGGCGAAGGGAATCCTCTCCTTGTTGTCGTAGAGGTCGACGTGGTCGCAGTCGGGGATCACCACGAGCTCCTTGGGCTCGGGGGCCGCGGCGAAGGCGTCCTCCGTGAACTCGCGCGAGTGCGCGTCGGCGCCCATCACGTAGAGCTGGGGACGTCCCGCCAGAAGGTCGATGTTCGCGAACGGGAAGAAGGCCATGAGCGCCGCCGTGCTGTTGAGCGTGATCTGGCCCGTGCAGTTGGGCGTGCGGCCGCGCTCGGTGCAGTAGTAGGTGAAGAACTCCTGGCTCACGGGGTCGAGCTGGTCGTAGATGGCTGCGCAGGCCTCGGCCGTCACGGGGAAGGCCATCTGGTAGGCCGTCTGGGCGCCCGCCGCCTCGCGCCAGCGCTGCTCGGCGGCCTGGGCGAGCATGGCGAGACGCGCGTCTCGGCCGATGGCGTGGCCGAGACCCTCACGCGTGGCCTTGCCCATGTCGTACATGCTGAACGTCGCGAGCGCCTTCACGCGCGGGTCGAGGCTGGCCGCCGCCGTGGCGAAGCCGCCGCTTGCGCAGATGCCGATGAGGCCGATGCGCTCGCGGTCGACGAAGGGCTGCAGGCCGATCCAGTCGACCGCGCTCATGATGTCCTCGACGTAGGTCTCGGGGCTCGAGGCGTGGCGCGGCGAGCCGCCCGACTCCCCGCCGAACGAGAGGTCGATGGCCAGCGCCACATAGCCGTAGGTGGCCATCTCCTGGGCGTAGAGGCCGTTGGACTGCTCCTTCACGCCGCCATGGGGATGCGAGGCCACGATGGCGGGGTAGCACTTGTCGGTCGCGTCGTCGAAGTCCTCGGGGAGGTAGAGGTCGGCGACGATCTCGGTGCCGAAGCGGTTGCGGAAGCGGACCTTCCGCATCTCGATCTGCGGGTAGATCTCGAACGTGCGGTGGTCGTTGCCCACGAACTCGAGCTCGCTCGCGGCTGGGTAGGTCTTCGCCATGGATGCCTCCTCGTATGGGATTTCTCGTCGAGAAGATTGTCCGGCCTGCGACGAAGCAATACAATTGCCTATATCGAATATCGCGTTATGCGTTGAAGGCATGGATTGGAGCCATCATGGAGCTGCGCGTGCTTCGCTACTACCTGGCGGTCTGCCGCGAGGGCACGATGTCCGCCGCCGCCGAGTCGCTCCACGTGACCCAGCCCACCCTCTCCCGCCAAATCGCCGACCTCGAGCGCGAGCTGGGCTGCGAGTTGCTCGAGCGCCACAGTCGCTCCGTCACGCCCACCGAGCAGGGAATCTACCTGCGCCGCCGCGCCGAGGAGCTCGTCGGGCTCGCCGACCAGACGGCGGCCGACCTCGCGCACGGCGAGGACGTGGTGGAGGGCGACGTCTGGATCGGCGCCGGCGAGAGCGAGACCATGCGCTCCGTGGCCGCGAGGATCCGCGAGTTCCGGGAGCTCCATCCGCAGGTGCGTTTCCACATCCACAGCGGCGACTCCGCCGATGTCGTGGAGCGGCTCGAGCACGGCAGCGTCGACTTCGCCGTGCTCATGTCGTATCCCGGGATTGACCGCTACGACCACGTCCCGCTCTCGCCCACCGACGCCTGGGGCGTGCTCATGCCCGAGGGCGACCCCCTGGCGGAGAAGGACGTCATCTCCCCGATCGACCTCGTGGGACTCCCCCTCATCGCCTCCGAGCAGGCCGAGAGTGCCGGGACCTGCGCCGCGTGGCTCGGCGAGCACGCCACGAGCGTAGACATCGTCGCGACGTACAACCTGCTCTTTAACGCCGAGATGCTCGTGCGCGAGCGGGTTGGCTACGCGCTCTGCCTGGACAGGATCGCCACCACGGGCAAGGGCACGGGACTCGAGTTCCGCCTGCTCTACCCGCCGGCCGTCACAACCATCGACTTCGCCTGGAAGAGAGGACAGGTCTTCTCCGCCGCACCACGCGCGTTCCTGGAGAGCCTCACCCACGACGCGACAGGACAGCAAGGCTGACGTTTCTAGGTTTTTTTCCTGGCCTTTTCCAGAACAGCTCGACGGCTTTCGCGCCATGCTCGGTAAAGCACCAGTTGAAAAACATAGAAACGTCGCTAGGGCCTGCCAAGGGAGGAGCACTGGTAGGGACGGAGGGACTCGAAGTGCCGCTGCCCTTCTCAGAAGAACAGCGGCACTTCGCCCAGAAGGAACTCCTCGAGGCCACATGCCCCCGCGGCAGAGCCGCCGACGACGATTCGCTTCGCTTCGGGATACTTTGTCAGGAGCTTCGCCATGCCGCTCTGCGAGCTCTCTGTCCCGCCCTTCACCTCGATGGCGGAGAGCGCCGCCCCCTTCTGCGCCACGAAGTCGACCTCGTCGTTGCCCTCCCGCCACCAGGAGAGCTCGAACCCCTCCTCAGGCGCCCGGGCGAGCAGGGACGCACCCACGCACGACTCGACCAGACGTCCTCGGAGGTCGCCCTCCCCCAGCAGGCGATCCCTGCCCTTGTCGGAGACCGCGCTCATGAGGGCCGTGTCGTACACCATGAGCCGCGGCGAGCTCCTGCGCCGCGTCAGCTCCTTGGCGTCGAACTTGGGAAGCGCGGCGATCATGCCGGCCTTGTCCAAGAGGTCGAGGTAGTGCGCGATGGTCACGGTGTTGCCCGCGTCCTGGAGCTGCCCGAGCATCTTGTTGTAGGAGAGCTCCTGGGCCGAGTAGGCGGACCCGAGGCGGAAGAGGGTCCGCATGAGGGCGGGCTTGCGCACGTCCTCGAGCGCGAGCACGTCCTGGGAGATGGTGGGCTCGATGATGGAGTCGCGCACGTAGGCGGTCCAGCGGCTCTCGTCGCCCGTGAGGCGCGCCGCCCCCGGGTACCCGCCGAAGTAGAGGTAGTCGTCCAGGGAGTACCCGAAGGCGTCGCAGCACTCCACGTACGACCAGTGCGGCGAGCGGATAAGCTCGAAGCGCCCCATGAGCGAGTCCTCGAGCCCCTTGTGCAGAAGGAGCGAGGACGAGCCGCTGAGCAGGACCTTGACCTTGGCCCCCGTGCGCTGGTCGGCATCCCAGAGCGACTTCACCGTACCCGGCCATCGGCGCACCTTCTGCACCTCGTCGATGGCGAGGACGACGGTCCGGTCGTTGCCACGCGTCATGTTGCGCGCCTGCTGCCACTCGGTTCGGAGCCATTCCGGCGACGGGTCGAGCGGGTCGTCGGCGCTCACGACGTGGCTTTCGAGGTCCACCTTCGCGAGGGCCTGCGCGAGCATGGTGCTCTTGCCGGTCTGTCGCGGTCCGACGATGACCTGCATGAGCGGGTTCCCGCCCTCGGCGATTCGCCTCGAAATCGTCTCGACCTGGCTGCGCTCGTACACAGTGCACCTCCTACTGAGTATTTTTACTCAGCATACTGAGTAAAAATACTCAGCTCAAGGACGAACACGCTCATCGGCATCAAAGGAATGACGCGTTGGTAAAGCGTCGACAGACAAGCGATGGAACTGGAGCTCAGGTCAGAAGGCCTCCCCGATCTCGCCGATGAACATGGCATGCACACCCATGGCTTCCTCTCAGAGACATACCGAACGTTGCGCGGAACGCCTTGTAGAAGTTGCTCGTGTCGGCGTAGCCCACCATCCGCGAGACGTCCTCCACGGGAAGCGTCGTGGATGAGAGGAGCAGGTGGCCGCACGAAAACCGGTCGCGCTCTGGGTCGATGAAGAAGCGCAGGAGCCTGTCGCTGGTCGAAACCGCGGGCAGGAACGAGCGGAAGAGCACCTCGGGCCTGATGTGCATCCTGACGATGACGGACCCTTCGGGCAGGGCGAGCAGCCCGTAGCCCGTGAAAGGCTGGCCGACATAGATCCCCCCGCCGACGGGCGAGACGAAGCCCCCGTCCGTCGAGACCCTCATCTCGGCCACGACCCTGGCGGTGGCGTCCCGGTCGATGAGGATGTCCTTGTATCCGTTGACGACCGAGTAGTAACCCTCGCGCATGAGGGTCGGCCTCGGGTCCTCGTCCATCCTCATGTCGCGCGACTCGAGCAGCTCCACCCGCTCTTCGATCGTCCTGAACGACTTCTCTTTCTCCATGTCTCTCATCTCCAAAAGACAGCACCCCAGGCAAATACCTGAGGTGCTGAAAAACACCAGTTGCTAGTTAGCCGAAAAGTCTCGCGATCATTTATCCGAAATCGTGAGGCCATCCGCCTTCGGGTCAGTATCCGTGTTGAAGGTCGCCGTCATAGCCGCGTCCTCGCTGTCGTAGCGGCGCACCAAATAGCCGATGCTCTCACCTTTGTAGTTCGACACGCCCCACCCTGCAAACCACATGTCCAGAACGTTATACGTGCCGCACGGTCCAGAAAAGTAGTATGAGAATGACAATTTGTCATGCTCGAAGGAGTCGCTGTATTGAGTTGGTGGGTCTGCAATGCGGTGCACCTTGCCAGTCGCGGGGTCGGTTCTCAACGACTCACTTGACACGTGATTCCCCGTCGAGTCCGTCTCCCCGTAGATGCCGAACGACACATCCGTGACGTAGTCGCCGCCGTCCTGCTTGTCTGCGGCGAGGCTCGCGTCACACGCAGCCATGCACTTCGCAAGCACATCGGCATCGGACATGCCCTGCATGTCGGTTACCTTGAACCACACGAGAGGTGAGGCTGCAGTCTCGTCGTAAGCCGACATCCCATGCACTCTATCGACTTTACCGTCGTGGAAGTGCAGGGCATCGAACGTAGCGTCCTTCGCAGGCCTCTTGTCCATGACATACCAGAACGACTCGCCATTCCTGAGCGCCGTCGGTGTCCAGCTCTCACTGGCAGTCGAAGTGTTCCCTGATGACGCCGCAGCGCCCGTGGTCGCAGTGGTGGCAGCGGAGCCGCCGTTCGAACAGCCGCCTAGGACGGCCACCATTGGCGCAGCAAAGGCCGCTGCCCCAAGAATCTCCAACGCCTCGCGCCGCGAATATGTCCCTGCCATGATGTCTCCTTCGTCCTCTGGTTTCTAAGTGGCACCATATACGGTGCCACCATGATGATAGCTGCTCATAGCATTCATGACATGGATGACGGGCGGATGGACATGTTGGGCGGAAACATACGGCGGGCACGCGAAGACAGGGGCGTCTCGCAGCGCCAGCTGGCCCTGAGAGTCGGCACGAGTCACTCGCAGATGGGTCGGATCGAACACGGGAAGACGAGCGTCGGCTTCACTCTGCTGTGCAGGATAGCCGACGCCCTCGGGACGACAGTTTCAGAACTCGTTTCTGGAATGTAGCCAGAGCGATTTCGGTCGCTTGTCCATCTGTGTGTCCACTTTTCAGGAAATTGCCCTGATTCTCGCATACAGATAAGCAATCTACCAGCGCATTTATCATCAAATAATGGTAGGGGCGGTGGGACTCGAACCCACAATCCTTTCGGCGAGAGATTTTAAGTCTCCTGCGTATGCCAATTCCGCCACGCCCCCACGTAGGCGCACATGCCAGTCGCTGCCTAAGAAAATACCCCACTCCCGGCCTCAGAGGCGCGAGAGCCCGGGCTTCCATCCGCCCACGATGGACCGGCCGGACTCCGCGGCAGACACGGCGAGTGCCAGCCCGAAGAGGAGGTCGCTCTCGCTCACGGTCAGCTCGCCGAATCCCGTAACGCGCAGGAGCTCGCGGATGGCGATCGCGCCGCCCAGGATGACCGGGGCCCGCTTGGGTTGGAGCCCGATCACGTGGCGACGCTCCTCCACCGTGAGCGAGGCGAGCATCCGCTCGAGCGCGTCGACGTCCTCGCACGAGAGGGTCGCCAGGTGCACCTTATGCGAGTCGTAGGGATCGAGCTGCTCGCGCATGGCCACGAGCGAGGTGACCGTCCCTCCCACGACGCAGAGCCGCCCCGGCCTCTCGACCGCCCCGTCGCCGGCCGCGGCCTCGCTCCAGGGGACGTCCGCCCCGAGGCGCTCGCGGCAGAACGCGTGGGCCCGTGCGAGGTCGTCTGCCGTGGGAGGGTCTGCCTGCGAGAGGGCATGCTCGGTCACCCGGCGGCAGCCCACGTTGGCCGACCTCACGTACTCGATCTCGAGCGGGTCGCCCTCCTCCCCCGCCCTGGCGAGACGTCCCACGGCAAGCTCCGTCGATCCCCCTCCGTTGTCGGCCACGCAGATGCGCTCGCCGCGAAAGTCCTGCGCCACGCCGAGGAAGGTGAGCGAGCCCTCCACCTCGCCGGGGATGACCTCGGGGGAGAGCCCGAGGCCACGCAGGCGCCCGAGCAGATCGGAGGAGTTCGAGGCGTCACGCGCCGCGCTGGTGAGCGTGCAGCATGCCCGCTCCGCGCCCGCCTCCCGCGCGGCCGCGACGAAGTCGGCGCTGCAGCTCGAGACCCGCTCGATGGCACCGGGGGCGAGGAAGCCCGTCTTGTCGACGCCCTCGCCCAGGTCACAGATGCGCGTCTGCTTGGCGAGGTGGTCGACGTGGCCGTCAGAGACCTCGGCGAGCGCAAGGCGCACCGAGACGGTCCCTATGTCGATGGCGGCTGCCAGGCCCATGCTATCCGGCCCTGTAGAAGAAGACGGCGTCGAGGGCGCTCACGTACCACGGCAGGTCGGGGATGGAGGACTGGTCGTCGGCGATGATCGAGGTGACGGAGCTGCCGCTCGTAGAGGAGTCGTCGACCCCCTCGACGCTCACCGCAGTCTCCCCCTCCTTGACATAGCCCCTCTTGCGCGCCGCGTCCTCGATGCCCTCCTGGGTCTCGAGGGTGTTGACGTCGCCCCTGAGGGTCTCGTTGTTGGAGTTCGTCTGGTCGAGCTTGTAGGCGAGCTCCTGGGCATCGCGCGTGGCGACGTAGTAGTTGCGTGCCGGAACGTAGAGGAAGGCCAGGGCGACGACGACGCAGGCGAGCGCGATGGCCGCCTTGCGGCTTGCCCCCTGGAGCGACGCGATGCGCTCGCGGAGGGGCTTCGCCTGCCCCTCCCCCTTGGCATCGTCCTCGGACGCGCCGTCGACGCGCCCTGATGGCTTGGCCTTGCCCGCAGGCGGGACGTGCGGGAAGGGAACGTGCGGAAGTGCGTGGCGGATGCGCCTCTCCGGGGAATCGGGCCTGGCGTCATCGGAGGCCTTCGGCGGCACGGCCGCGGGTGCCGAGGCGGGGATGGCCCCCGTCCGCCGGACGGCGCCCGGATCGTCCTCGGACGCGACGGAAGCGGCCGCGTGGATCTGCGCCTTCGAGAGGGCGCCCGTGGAGTCGGCGTCGGCGCCCCTCGACTCGCTGACCTCGAACGGCATCGATGCCTTGGCCGGCTCGACGCGCTTCGTTGGCTTGCGGCGCACGGACCTCGAGGCAGGACGGCGCGAGGGGGCGGCCGATGCGGCCTTCTCCTCGGACGGAGCCTTGAATTCGATGACCTTGCCGCTTGAGCCCATGTTGTTCGATTCGTCTGCGTTTGGCCGGAAGCAGTTGAGGTAACCCGACCTCTGACGAGAGCATACCTCGCCGGGAAGGGCACGTGGGGCGCTTTCTCCTGCTCACATTTATAGCAGATTGGGATGCTCGCGTCCCTTGGCGGAACGCCAAGCGCGCTCGAGCTCGTCGGGGGCGAGGTCCGCAAGGTCGACATGGCGTTCGGCGGCCTGCGCCTCCATGTCCGCCCAGCGCCTCCGGAACTTCCCGGTCGACGAGCGCAAGGCCCCCTCGGCGTCGATCCCCTCGTGGCGGGCGACGTTCACGAGGGCGAACAGCAGGTCGCCGAACTCGAGCGAGGCCTCGGCCGAGCCCTGCTCCTCTGCCTCGAACTCCGAGCGCTCCTCGGCCACCTTCTCCCAGACGTCGGCGGTGGTCTCCCACTCGAAGCCGACGGCCGCCGCCTTCTTCGAGACCTTCTGGGCCTCCATGAGCGCGGGCATCGCCCGCGGCACCCCATCGAGCAGGCCGGACGGCCCCGCCGTAGCAGCCCTCTCCCTGAGCTTCACGTCGGTCCATATGCCGAGCACGTCGTCCGGGGTCTCCGCCTTGGCCGCGTCCGCCTCTCCGAACACGTGGGGGTGGCGCCTCACGAGCTTCTCGTCGAGCTCGGCGCAGACGTCGTCGATGTCGAAGCCGCCGGCGTCCGCGTCGATCTGGGCATGGAGCAGGACCTGCATGAGCACGTCGCCGATCTCCTCGCGCAGATGCGCCATGTCTCCCTCCTCGATGGCGCCGACGGCCTCGTAGGCCTCCTCGAGCATGTTCCGCGAGATGGACTCGTGCGTCTGAACCTTGTCCCAGGGACACCCGTCCGGCTGGCGGAGACGCCAGATCGTCCGGACCAGCGCGTCGAAGGCGGGATGCCCCTGCGGGGCATGGCGACGCCTCGAGGTCTGCTCGTCGGCTCGGCCGACGGCACCCCCGAGCCTGGGCTGCACGCCCATCCCCACGGCGTCACGGACGCCGCGGGCAAGGAATGCGGCCCCGCGCGCGTTCGGGTGGAGGCGGGCGTCGGCGAAGAGCGCGGCGTCATGGGGAACCAAGTCGAGGCCTTCCACGAACCTCAGGCTCCCATGCCTCTCGCACAGGCGCGAGAGCAGGGACCCCACCCATGGCAGTCCGACCCCGGAAGGCATCTCCGCATCGATGTCCGCGCGCCAGGCGGGGCCGATGACATAGGTGGGCACATCCGGATAGACGCTTGCCAGGCGGTCGAGGTAGCGCTCGGCGGCCGCCTCGATCGCGGGGGCGGAGGGGGAATGGGCCCAGTCGTTGGTCCCATAGGCGACGGTGACGAGGGAGGGCCGCGCAACGACGTCGCCGACGTCGACAAGGGGGCCGTCGTCGAAGAGGCCGCCTGCGATGGATTGGTTCACGAGGTCCAGGCCGAGGTCGTCGGCAAGCCGGGCCGGCCAGGACAGGCTCGGGTGCCCCACGATCCAGCCCTGCGAGATGGAGTCGCCCAGCGCGAGGAGCACGGGGCTCTGGCCGATGGGCTCGACGCGCCCGTTCGCCGACAGCGGGCCCACGGCGACCCCCATGACGCACGGAAGGTAGATGCGGAGGTCGACAAGGTCATGGGCGGGGTTCTCGAACCGCGCCGCGACGCGGCCGTCCCGCACGGGGAGGGTCGTGACGAGAGTCTTCCCGACGACGACGTCGATGCCGTCGGGCACGCCGAGCGCCGAGGCGTCGCCGCCCTGCGGGAAGGTGATCCCGCAGTCGAACGAGACCTCGTCGCCGTCCGTCCTGAGGGCGAGCACGACGCCCGAGGTCGAGGTGGCATTGCCCCCATGACCTCCCGCCTCGGCCCGAGAGACCTGCTCGGGCGAGAGGCGCATCGGCCTCCACAGGCCATCGCCCGCAGGCTCGAGGCGAACCGCCCCCCGGACGAACGGGGCGAGGTCGGTGATGATGGTGGGCACGGGGCTCTCCTCTCGCAGAGGTTCGAGACGCCCCAATTGTATCCCCGTCCCAGGCACCGGAATGCCCCTCACGCATTTCCTATCATGCGGTAGGTATTATACTAGCCACGTCATGGGGTCCTCCGGGCCCGCGGGGAAAGGAAGAGGCATGGAACGCAACCAGCTCACTAACGTCACGCGACGCGGCTTTCTCCGGATGGCGGCCTGTGCCGCCGGGGCCGTGGGGGCGCTTCCCCTCGCCGGGTGCGCCGCGCAGGGAGGCTCCGGGACCCAGACGAGCCAGAGCGTCACCTACGCCCTGAACGAGAGCCCCCAGGCGCTCGACCCCGCCCTCGTGAACGACTTCGGGTCTCTCGAGCTCTGTGCCAACCTCTACGAGGGGCTCTTCCGCTTCAAGGGTGAGACCTGCGACGTTGAGCCCTGCCTCGCGGAGAGCTATCAGGTATCCGACGACGGCCTCACCTACACCTTCAGGCTTCGCGAGGGGGTCAGGTTCCACGACGGGACCGACTTCGACGCCGCGGCCGTGGTCACGAACTTCGAGCGGCAGATGGACGGGCACGCCACCTCCGGAATGGGCTACGCCGACTTCGTCTTCGGATCCGACGAGACGGGCGTGGGGGTGAAGTCGGTGGTCGCCACCGACGCGCGCACCGTCACCTGCACGATGCGCTCCGCCTGCACCCCGTTCCTCCGCAACCTCGCCATGGCCCTGGGAACGCCCATCGTCTCCCCCGCCGCGCTTGCCAAGGCCGGCGGAGACCTCTCGGCGGCCCCATGCGGCACCGGTCCCTACATGCTCGACAGCTGGGAGAAGGACGCGACCGTCACGCTCAAGGCCTTCGACGGCTACTGGGACAAGGACAACGTCCCCAAGACCCCTACCGTCGTCTTCCGCATCATGCCGGAGTCCGCGGCCCGCGTGACCGCCCTCTCGAACAACGAGGTGGACATGATCACGGCGGTCGAGACCAACTCGGCCCCGACCGTCAGGGCCAACGGCGACGACATCGACGCCATCGACGGCCTCAACGTGAACTACCTCTGCTTCAACACCGCGAGCAGCAAGCTCTCGAGCGTCGGGGCGCGCACGGCCGTGTGTCAGGCCATCGACGTCGCCCAGATGGTGAAGACCCTCTACGGCGACTACGCCGACGCCGCCAACTCGCTCATGCCGTCGTTCATGGCCTCCTACGTGCAGGACGTGAGCTACCCCTCCTACGATCCGGATGCCGCCAAGGGCCGCCTTCGCCGCCGCCGGCATCACCGACCTGGTGGCGATCACCTACACCACGGCGATGCAGTACAACCCTGCAGGCGGCCAGGCCCTCGCCGAGTCGCTCCAGGGCTACCTCGCGAAGTGCGGCGTCAGCCTCACGATCAACTCGTACGACTGGGCCACGTTCCGGACGAAGCGCAAGGAGGAGTACTTCGACCTCGGCTTCTACGGCTGGGCGGGCGACAACGGCGACCCGGACAACTTCATGAACCTCTTCGCGTCCACGAGCGGCGTCGCCTCCATGTCCCACTTCGCGGACGACACCTACGACAGGCTTGTCGAGGAGGGCATCAGGACGCCCGACGGCTCGGCACGCGACGACATCTACCACCAGCTCGAGAAGAGGCTCGCGCAGCTCCTGCCCTGCCTGCCCCTCTCGCATGCCAAGACGGTCTGCGCCTACAAGCCCTCCGTGACCGGGTTCACGATGCATCCCCACCGGCTGGAGCAAGCTCGCCGGCGTCGCGAAGAGGGCGTAGGGCCCTACTCCTCGTCGTCGCCGCCCAACTCCTCGAGCACGCCGAGGGCGGCAGGCATGACCTGCTCCGCAGAGATGCGGAACGGGTAGGCGAGCTTGTGGCTCTTGGGATAGACCAGGGCCCCCTTGGACTTGAGCTTGGGGATGAGGTTCCGCGCCACGTCGACTCCCTGGTAGACGAGACGCCCTCCCGTGAGCGACACGGAGGTCACGCCGAGGCGCGACGCCCGGATGCGCACGCGGGCGCGGTCGAAGAGGTTCTTCCCCGCCAGGGGAAGCGCGCCGTCGGCCTCCTCGCACTCGCGCTCGAGCGCGTCCACCTCGGCGAGCTCGGTGGCCGAGGCCAGCCTGCGGTAGACCAGCACGCGCCGGTCCACGTCGGGGAGGTATTCGTCCGCCAGGTAGAAGTCGGCGGGAAGGTTGATGGTGACCTCGACCTCCGCCACGTCCGCGGACTCCCCACGCGCCTCCGAGACCGCCTCGCCGAGCATCTGGGTGAACAGGTCGAAGCCCACGCTCGAGAGGTTGCCGTGCTGCTCGGCCCCCATGAGCGAGCCGGCGCCGCGAATCTCGAGGTCGCGCATCGCGATGCGCATGCCGCTGCCCAGCTCCTGGAACTCGTTGATGGCAGTGAGGCGCGCCGTGGCCTCGGGGGTGAGGGGCAGCTCGCCGGGGAACATGAAGTAGGCGTATGCCTGGATGCGGCCACGTCCCACGCGGCCCTTGAGCTGGTAGAGCTGGGCCAGGCCCAGACGCTGCGAGTCCTCGATGATGAGGGTGTTGGTGTGGGGGTTGTCGATGCCGCTCTCGATGATGGTCGTGGCCACGAGCACGTCGATCTCGTGCTCGGTGAAGCTCAGCATGACGTCCTCGACCTCGCGCGCGCTCATCTGCCCGTGCGCGATGCCCACGCGGGCCTCGGGCGCCGCCTGGTTGACGCGCTCGACCGCGTCCTCGATCGTGGTCACCCGGTTCGAGACGTAGTAGACCTGCCCCCCGCGGGCGACCTCGGAGCGGATGGCGGCGGAGACCTTGTCGGGGTCGTACTCCCCCACCATGACCCTTCACGGGCAGGCGTCCCGGCGGCGGGGTCATGATGAGCGACATGTCGCGGACCCCGGACATCGCCATCTGCATGGTGCGGGGGATGGGCGTGGCCGAGAGGGTGAGCACGTCGACCTGCTCGCGGATGTTCTTGAGCTGCTCCTTGGCCTGGACGCCGAAGCGCTGCTCCTCGTCGACGATCACGAGGCCCAGGTCGTGCGGGTTTATGTCCGCGGAGAGGAGGCGATGGGTCCCCACGAGCACGTCCACCGAGCCGTCGGCGAATCCCTCGAGGGCGGCGCGCTGCTGGGCGGGGGTCACGAAGCGCGAGAGGACGGAGACGCGCTTGTCGAAGGAGGCGAAGCGGGAGAAGAAGGTCTCGAAGTGCTGCTCCGCGAGGATCGTCGTGGGGCAGAGGACCATGACCTGGCGGTCGTCGCCCACGCACTTGAAGGCCGCGCGGAGGGCCACCTCGGTCTTGCCGAAGCCCACGTCGCCGCAGAGGAGACGGTCCATGGGCTTGGGGGCCTCCATGTCGGCCTTGATGTCGGCGAGGGCTGTGAGCCTGGTCCGGCGTGAGCTCGTAGGGAAAGCTCGACTCCATCTCGAGCTGGGCCGGCGAATCCGGCGGGAAGGCGTGGCCCGCGACCGAGGCGCGCCTGGTGTAGAGGTCGACGAGGTCGAAGGCGAGGCGCTTCGCGGACTTGCGGGCCTTTCCCGTGGCGCGCGACCAGTCGGCGGTGTTGAGGCGGGTGAGGCGAGGCGAGCTCCCGTCCGGGCCCACGTAGCGCGTGATGCGGTCGACCTGCTCGAGCGGCACGAAGAGCTTGTCCCCGCCCGCATACTCCAGGAGGAAGTAGTCGCGCTCGCGTCCCTGCCACCTCCTGCCGAACGATGTCTGAGAAGAGCGCGATGCCGTGCGTGGCGTGGACCACGTAGTCGCCCGGCTTGAACGGGAAGGTGACCGAGGTAGGGGTCCACCCGCCGGCGCGTCTTGTGGCTGGCCATGCGCGCCGTGAGGTCGGATATCGAGAGGACCGCCAGGCGCGCCGTGGGAACGACGATGCCCGCCGGGACGGGGGCGTCGAAGAACGTGACGCGGCCTTCCGCCAGCGGGGTCGCGGAGCCCACGGTGCCTGGGACGTTCTCGGGAGCCTGGGCGAGCGACTCGCCGAAGGGGATGTGCTCGTCGGTGAAGGCGAGCTCCAGCGAGGAGCGGCCCGAGCGCTCGGGCACGGCGAAGCAGACGGCGCACCCGTCCGAGACGAACTGCCTCACGCGCCCCAGGAGCTTGGCGTCCGAGCCGGCGATGGCGGGCTGGCGCACCTGGAGCTCGGCGGTGGCCGAGCCGCCCGCCCTCATGATCGAGGCGAAGGAGAGGCGCTGCTGGGTCCCGAAGTCGAGGTCGCGTGGCATGACGAAGAGGCCCGAGGCCTTCGCGCGGGCCGCGCCTGCCGCGGCGGCTATCTCGTCGCCCGCGCGCTGGCAGTCGTCGAAGAGAGCGCGGGGCTCGGCGAGGCAGACGAGCGTCTCGGGGCAGAGGTGCGCGAGCGGGGTGGCGCTCGCGCCGTACAGCACGGGAAGGTAGCGGTCGAGCGTCGGGGACGACGAGCCCGACTCCATGAGCTCGAGGTCCGCGGCGACGTGGCTGTCCTCCTGGGCCTTGGCATAGAGCGCCTTGCGGGCGCGGGCGACCGTCTCGGGCGTGAGGGCTATCTCGCGGCAGGGCGAGACGGTGACCTCCTCGAGCTCGCCGATGGTCTGGCCGGTCGCGGCGACCATGCGGCGCACGTGGTCGATCTCGTCGCCGAAGAACTCGATGCGCACCGGGCTCGAGGCCTGGGCGGGAAACACGTCGACGGCATCCCCGTGGACGTGGAACTGCCCTGGGGAGTCGACGGCTCCCTCGTCGGCATAGCCGAGGCCCACGAGCAGCGCGCCCATGTCCTCGAACGGGACCTCGTCCCCCACCGAGAAGGTCGAGCTCGCGAAGTAGCCCGAGCCGACGGGAGGCACGCAGCGCATGAGCGAGCGGGCGCTCGCGACCACGATGACGGGCTCGGCGGCCGAGAGCCGCGCGAGGGAGCGGCAGCGGGCGCCGATGACGGCGTCGTCGGCGGCCACGTCGGCCCAGGGCCAGTCCTTGCGCTCGGGGAACCGACCCACGCTCCCCAGGCCGAGCCAGGCGGCAAGCGTGCGCGACGCCCTGTCGGCAGCCTCCTCGCCCGAGACAACGAACAGGCAGGGGCGGGGATGCTCCGCCCAGAGGGCGGCGAGGAGCAGTGGCCGCGCGGACTGCGCGACGGCCAGCGTCGCGTCATGGCCGTCCGCGAGCTCACGGGCAATCGCCGCGTACTCGGGGGAGGTCCTCAGTTGTCGTGCGACCCTGTGAACGAACATGGGGCTAGTCTACCTCTCGTCAGCGCCCGCTCTTCTTGAGCTGGAACAGGCCGTTGGAATCGTCGAACGCCTCCGAGAAGTAGGGGTCGCCGTCAGCCACCTGGGGATGCAGGGACCTCACCAGCGCAAGGCCCGCCTCCCATGACGCGGCGTCACGCCGTTCGGCGGCCCATGCGGTACGTCTCCTGGCAAACCGGGACGCGAGGCACACGACCAGGAGCCCGTGCTCGCGCAGCCTGAGGCAGTAGTCCTCGACGCAGAGGGTCTCCGGAAGGGATTCGTCGAGAGGCCCGATGCGCTCGACGTCCGCACGCCTCATCACAAGACAGCCCGCCGAGAGGGCCGTGCAGTCCCGGGAGTGGCGGATCACGTTCATGTAGCCCAGGTCAACGGGAGCAAGGCCCTGCTCAACGGGAAGGGGGCTGCCATCCTTCCTCACCACAAGCCCGACCGACTGAATCACGTCGTCCTGGTCGCACATGAGAGGCCCCACACAGCCCACCTCGGGCCTCGCGAACGGAGCGACCAGGTCGTCGAGCCAGCCCCTGCCAGGGGGGTTGCAGTCCTCGTCGAGAATCACCACGAGGTCACCGGCCGATCTGGCGATGGCCTCGTTGACGGCCCTCCCGAACGACGCGTTCCGGGTGCCCCTGCGAACCTGCGTACGCACGCGGCACAGGCGCATGAGCGCCATCGTCCTCATGTGGTCGAGGGCATCGGAGCCATCCCGGGGAACGACGACGACGCTCGCCGTCGGAGACGGGTCCGGCAGCTCGTATCGGACGCGATAGGAGAAGTCGGTGCTCCCGTACTCGACCGTCGCGGGCAGCCCTCGGCGGTCGATCTCCCTCTGGACTGCCTTCTGCCGGCGACCAGGGCGTAGGGCTTGCTCTCGCGATGGCGTGCGGTCGACGCGGCATGGTCACGCCAGTGGTAGAGCATGCGCGGAACGTGCACGATCTCGCGCGCGACGGAGGCCGCCTTGAAGGTGAGGTCGTAGTCCTGCGCGGCGGCGACCTCGGCGTCCGAGCGCTCCGTGAGCTCGAGCGCGCGACGGCTCACGCAGAGCATGTGGCACACGTAGTTGTAGGTGTAGAGCAGGTCCGGGTTCCATCCCGGCTTGAACTTGGGAGCGAAGAAGAGCTCGCGCCCGTCCACCTCCCCCCAGTAGTCCTCGTCGCAGAAGAGGAGGTCGCACTCGGGATGGGCGTTGATGGCCTCGACGTAGCGGAAGAGCGCGTCAGGCTCGACGAAGTCGTCGTGGTCGACGAAGGCGACGTAATCGCCTCGGGCGGCCGCTATGCCCACGTTGGTGTTGGACGAGATGTCTTTGTTCTCGGCAACGATCACGCGGATGCGTTCGTCCTCGTAAGCCCCGAGACCTCATCGACCTCGGGGCAGGCACCGCTCACGTTGACGAGCACGAGCTCCCATTTCTCGTACGACTGCGCGATGACGGAATCTATCATCTGCCTGAGGAAGTCGGGCGGGGTGCGGAACACCGGCGTCACGATGCTGACGAGGGGCCGAAGGGGAAGGTCCGCGCTCTTGAGACGCTGATCGGCCAGCTCTTCGCCGCTTGGCCTCTGCGCAAGGAGCCACTTCTCGTAGTCCATGTCGTCGATGGCGTTGAGCCTGCCGTCGCACCACCTCTCGCGGGTGCCGTCGTACTCGTCCGAGCCCACGAGCAGGCGGGCGGAGATGGCCTCAGACCCACGCCGGAGCGAGACCTCGACCCCACAGGAGTGCGTTCCGGCAGGAACGCGCAGCGAGATGGTCGCCACGCGCGAGTGCTGGGACGATCCGTCGGGGGACGCCTCGTCATGCTCGTCGAAGACGAGGGATGGCCAGCCAACAGGGGCGTCCCGGACTCGTCGAGGGCCCGCGGCCTGATGCGACCCGTCGCCGTCGACGGCACCGCACACGCGAAGCGAACGACATCGCCCCCGTCATAGAACGGGAAGACCCCCGCGAGAGAGATGCGTGGGCGAGCACCGCCCGCCATACCGGCTAGAGGCCCTTCTCGGAGCGCCACTCGTCGAACGAGGGGTGCTGGGTGTCCTTCTCGGAGAGGTTGAGCTCGACCCCCTCGACGAGCGGCCAGTCGATGCCGATGGCGGGGTCGTTCCACATGAGGCCGCCCTCGTCGCCAGGATGGTAGGTGTCGTCGCACTTGTAGCAGAAGACCGCCGTCTCGCTCATGACGTAGAAGCCGTGGGCGAAGCCGCGCGGGATGAAGAACTGGCGGTGGTTCTCGGCCGAGAGGACGACGCCCTCCCACTTGCCGAAGGTGGGGACTGCCGGGACGAAGGTCGACGGCCACGTCGAAGACCTCGCCCTCCACCACGCGCACGAGCTTGGACTGCGGGTGGTTGATCTGGAAGTGAAGGCCACGCAGGACGCCCTGCGTGGAGGCGGACTGGTTGTCCTGGATGAACTCGACGTCGATGCCACCGGCCACGAAGTCGGGGCGCTTGTAGGTCTCCATGAAGTAGCCGCGCGCGTCGCCGTACGCCTTGGCGTCGACGATGGTCACGCCCTCGATCGAGGTGGGCGTGAAGGTGAAGTTACCTGCTGGCAATGGCTTCGGACATGAGACCTCCTGGCTCGTGAACCGACTCTTGGCATCATGGTTATATTATGGAACAAGTGCTCCATCGCCCACCCAACACCCGAGTATTTTTCATGCAGGACAGCAGAAGTCCGCACCGTGAAATCGAAAAAAGAACCCTGCAAGATTCCAAAGCATCGACTTATTCCGTCTCCCTCACAGGAGGCTCTTCACGAAATCTGACGATAGAGGGATGAGCAGCATCAACGGGGAAAGAAAGATGAGCGGTATAAGATAGCGACCGCCGTCGAATGAGATCGAGATGGGCGAGAGCCAGACCCCCATACATGAAAGAAGTACGGGAAGCGAACAGAGCGCTAAAGCCGTCCTCCTCCTGCCCTTTGCAGAGAAGGTCATCCCAAAGAGAAACGCAGGCAGCAGCACCGCATACGTTGAACACTGGAATGCGATATCGATAGCTGGCATGGCACTAACCCACGCGTAGAGATTCGAAGCCAGCTCTGACGTTTTCTGAGACAGGCCTGTCCTGACATACGCATCCGACATGTCAACGCTGTCGAAATCTCCCATGTCGCTCGAGTCGGTTCTCACGTATATCGCAGAGCCCTCGGCCCCGAACCCCTTCTCGAGGGCAACGAACGATTCAAGGTAGCAAAGCGGATGGCGCAAACCTTCAGCAACGTAGGCATGCAGCCATGGGCCATACGCATCAGTCGGCTCTGTTATCTTGGATTTCACTGGATCCGCAAGCCAATAGACGTATCTTTCGGAAAGGGTTTGATACCCCAGCAATGCATCGATTTCCTCGTGCTCCTCGTCTGTGACATCGTCTCCGTGATCGATTACGTATCGCGCAGTCTGCTGAAGAGGAACGGCCAGCGACTCGTACCTCTCCCCCAAAGCAATTCCGGCAAGAGGGAACACGACATGAGGAAGCAGAACGAAGACGATAGCTGCCGGGATGACCGTGACCAGGGCGAGGCTGGCGACTCCTACCTGCTTTCTCCGTGCACGAGACTGCCAGATGGCCCGAAATAGCAGGATGACCAGAGGAGGAAAGATGACATAGGCCCCCAGTTTCTTCGTCAGACATACCATCAAGCTAATCACCATGAACTGGATACATCGGGTCTTAGAATTCTCGAAAATTCTGCCGTTAGTCCTGACCTCCTCGACGAAAATGACAAACCATACGACGAGGAAAGGGGCGTTCATCGAGTCTTTTGAAAGGTAGTTATTCCAGATAGGGAATAAGGGACAAATGCAGATGAAAATCATTGTCACACGAAACGCCATCGCGGATATGCATAGCTTTGACCTCGCATAGTTCGCCATGAGCGAAAGAGCGAGACTGCACATCCAGGACTGCAGTATGACGAAGCAGAAGAATGCAAGCGGCATATTATGAATGACAAATCTACCAAATAGGGCCACCGCGCCAAAGACATATATCGTCAGCACCGGATTGTGATCATAAATAAGACCAGTGGAGCCTTCCAGCGTCTTGAATACCCATCCGATGGAGATTATCGTATCCCCAAGATAATTTGCGGGATACAGTGCAATGAGCCATGGAATCCAGCACATCAGGATAATTGCAGCGTCCTTCAGAATCCTGTCCGTCTTCATCCCGTGAGGCCGAGCATCTGTGTCCCCCACTTTTAGATTTCCTAAAAGATGAAAGCCCACGACAATGACGCAAGACAAGACGATGAGACGAAGAGCGAATGCCTTTCCAAGGACGAGGTACCCATCAGACCCAACGGAACTGCACGTTGTTATGAGGATGGCGGCCGCGACGCCAAAGACGACGAAAGAGGTGTTTGGCCTAAAGAGCCGCTTCTCGGCCATTATCAGCTTGATGTCACGAATCATTAGGCCCTGCTTCCCATCAGAGGCAAGCTGGCGGCGAACGGCAGGCAATAGAACAGGGGCGTGACATAGCGGATGCACATGACCGGACCCAGCCCCAGCGACAGCCAGTACACGAACAGCAGCATCCAGGCGATGAGCAGCGAGGACCCCCGTCTGCGCGCGAGGAGGCAGAAAGATGCGAGAAGGACATAGAACGGCAGCGCCATGCTCACCCAGAGCATGAGAAGGGGATTCTCGGGAAAGATGTTTTGGGTGCCATCGACCAGCCACGATAGGTAGCCTGGCAGCAAGCTCGTTTGATGGTAGTCGGCTATCTGGTTGGCCGCGCCGCCCTCGTCGAGGGCAACCGAGAACTCGTTCCACGGCGACATTCCCGTCCAGCGATTGGCCACCTTCGAGCTGGGATAGACATAGCCGACCTCCCCCCACAGGAACGCCTCGGAATAGAGGCCCTCGTGCCCACGCGCAAGAGCCATCCAGCCCGAGAGGTATCCCAGCTTATCCTCTGCATACGCCGCGTCGTTCAGGGCGCCCTTCGACAAGTCGGCCAGGCAGTCGAGATAGCCCGTGCCGGTGATGGTGTCATAGAAGCGGCCGTTTCCGGCAGAGGCATAGGGAGCGGTGGTCAATCTTCCCGACTCGAACTGGGCGATGTCATAGTAGCGGGAATACCACTCGATCTCTCCGGTCGTGAGGCTGTCGTAATCGAGCATGTACGTACGAGCCACTTGCTGCGACGGAACCGAGAGGGTCTCGCGCTCCGAGTCGCTGCGCGTGGGAACCAGCAGGGATATCAAGGGATTGCATAGGAAAGCCGCAGCCAGCGGGACGACGATTGCGACGGCGAATCGCACTCGCGACGACGGCCTGGCGAGCCAGACGAGCGCGACGATTCCCACGACCACGAGAACATAGGCCCCTTGCTTGCGCATCAGGCACGTTGCCAGCACGGCAAGGGCAAAGCGAACGAGAGAGGGCGTGCTCTCAAGAAAACGCGCTGGATCACGAACCATCTCGGCGAGATAGACGAGAACGATGAGGAAGAACGCCGCGAACATCGAGTCCTTCGTGGTGGTGAAGGCATAGGTCTGAAGGACCGGGTTGAGGGCCATGACGAGTGTCGTCGCGACCACGAACGGCGCGGGGACCTTCCATCGAATCGCACGTTCCGCCGCAAAGGCCATCGAAAAGGCGAGGAGGAGCCCTTGCCCGATGCAATAGACGGACAGACCGAAATCGAAGGAGTTGGCGACCGAGCGTCCCAGCTCGAGACAGCCCGCGAGGACGAGGGTATGGACAGCCGGCCAATGCAGGTCGATGAAGCCCTCGGTTGAGGAGAGCGGAGACCTGGAGAGGACCGTCACTCGAATAGTTGCCTGGGAAGAAGGCGAGGAAAGCCGGGACCCAAAGGGCGAAGATCGCAATCGTGAAGATGGCCCTGATCAGGCGCGGGGGCAGTCGGGAGAACCAGGACCCCTATCCTACCAGGCCTTTCGAGAGGGGCATCACGAGCCTGCCACTTGTCCCATAGCCGAAAGGAGAGGAGGACGACGGCGAAGACGGCGACCGAGAGGACCAGACCCTCAACCCACATACCGGGGTCACGGAAGTCAACGTATCCCAAATCGCGATAGAACGTTCGCCCAACGGACAGGGACGTTCCCGTCACAATCCCAGCAAGGCCGGCGAGGACGCAGTCACGTCGAAGCGTTGTCCTCCCACACCCGTCTCTGCCCATGCTTTCCCTCATCCAGGCGTTCCCTTTCGTCACCCGCCGCGGCAGAAAGCCGCAGGCCGGCTATGCACGCCCCCCGTACATCTTCTCGTAGTACTCCATGTACGCACCGCTGGTGACGTGATCCATCCACTCCTTGTGAGCGAGGTACCAGTCGATGGTGAGCACGATGCCGTCCTCGAACTTGGTCTCGGGATACCAGCCGAGGTCCTCCTTGATCTTGTCGGGAGCGATGCCGTAGCGGCGGTCGTGGCCCTTGCGGTCCTCGACGTAGGTGATGAGCCGCTCGGTGATGGCAGGGTCAGCCCACGGCCTTCGCGCACTCGGCGATGATGGCCTTCACGATGAAGATGTTGGGGCGCTCGTTGTGGCCGCCCACGTTGTAGACCTCGCCGAGCCTGCCGCCGTTGATCACCATGTCGATGGCCTTGCAGTGATCGGCCACGTAGAGCCAGTCGCGGATGTTCGCGCCGTCGCCGTAGACGGGCAGTGCCTTGTGGTCGAGCGCGTTGTTGATCATGAGCGGGATGAGCTTCTCGGGGAACTGGAACGGACCGTAGTTGTTGGAGCAGCGGGTGATGTTGATCGGGAAGCCGTAAGTGTCGCCGTATGCCTTGACGAACATGTCGGCCGAGGCCTTGGATGCCGAGTAGGGCGAGTGCGGCGACAGCGGGGTGGTCTCGCGGAAGAACGTGTCGGGCTCGTCGATGGAGAGCGAGCCGTAGACCTCGTCGGTCGAGACCTGCAGGAACTTATGGTCGCCATAGGTGCCGTCGGCCTGCTCCCAGGCGGCCTTGGCCGCGTTGAGCATGGTGACCGTGCCCATGACGTTGGTGTTCGCGAAGACCTCGGGCTCCTTGATGGAGCGGTCGACATGGCTCTCGGCCGCGAAGTTGACAACGTAGTCGGGCTGGTACCTCTCGAAGAGGACTGCGATCGCCGGCTTGTCGCAGATGTCGGTCTGCGAGAAGATGTGGCGCTCGTCGCCCTCGAGCGAGGCGAGGTTCTCGAGGTTGCCGGCGTAGGTGAGCTTGTCGACGTTGACGATGCGGATGTCATCGTACTTGTCGAGCATGTAGAGCACGAAGTTCGAGCCGATGAACCCGGCGCCGCCGGTGACGAGGTAGGTCTTGGTGGACATGATGATTTCCTTCCTAATTCCTAGAGCGAGGCCAGGTTGTCTCTCATGAACTCATCCAGCGCGACGTCCCACGAGCGCATGGAGTCGCCGATCGTGTCGCGGAGGTGCTTGTTGTCGAGAATCGACCAAAGGGGCCTGGTCGCATCCGCATTCCACTCCGCCGTGGTCACGGGCTTGACCTCGCAGTCGAGACCGGCATCGGCCATGATTCGGCGCGCGAAGACGTCCCAGGTGGTGGCACCGTTGGCGGTGCAGTGGTAGAGGCCGTAGGCCTCGGTGCCCAGCAGGGCGAGGACCTCGTAGGCGAGGTCGCCCGCAAAGGTCGGGGACCCATGCTGGTCGCACACGACGGTGATGCTGTCGTGGGTGCGGCCGAGGCCCACCATCGTGCGCACGAAGTTCTTTCCCCTCGTGCCGTAGAGCCAGGCCGTACGCAGAGTGAAGTGCCTGGGACACAACTCCTCGACCGCCCTCTCGCCGGCAAGCTTGGTGGAGCCGTAGACGGTCACGGGCGCCGTCGGCGCCTCCTCGGTCTGTGGCATGGGATCGGTGCCGGCGAGAACGTAGTCGGTCGACACCTGGACCAGGGTGGCCCCCACCGCAGCCGCGGCACGAGCGAGGTTCGCAGGGGCGTCTGCGTTGAGCACGCGGGCGAAGTCGGGCTTGGTCTCGCAGCCGTCGACGTTGGTGGCTGCGGCGCAGTTGATGATCGCGTCGAACTCGCCGGCACGAACGAAGTCCATGACGGCCTCGGCATTGGTGATGTCGAGCTCGGCCACGTCGGTGGGCACGACCTCGCAGCGCGCCCAGGCGGGGTCGATCGGGCCGATGCTGGCCTTGCCTGCAGAGAGAATCATCTGCAGCTCGTTGCCAAGTTGCCCGTTGGCACCAGTGATCAGGAGCTTTCTCACTATTCCCATTCCTCCCTTTCTGGTTTGGGATTCAACCTCTCGTAGGAGATCCCCTGGTAGAAGTTCGGGTTTCCGTAGGGGTCCACCTCTTCGAAATACCGAGGCCACCGGAGCATGAACAGGCCCTTCTCCCTACGGAACCGAAGTGCCTTCTCCCCGCTCCTTTCGCTGCCCCTTGAGACGGACTCGAGGTGATAGAGCTCGGAGGTGGGGCAGAACACGATAAGCCTTCCGGCCTCGATGAGCTTGAGGCAGTAGTCCACGTCGTTGTAGTTTACGGCAAGCTCCTCGTCCAGCCCTCCCACCGCATCGAAGTCCTGCCTGCTCGTAAGGAGGCACGCCCCCGTCACCGCGCTCACGTCGCGCGCCAGGAGGGTGCTTTCGAAGTTCCCTCCCACCCGCCTGGGAAGCAAGTAGTTCAGATGGCACGGGCCGTCGTTGCCGAAGGTGACGCCTGCATGCTGAATTGTGCCATCCGGGAAGAGGAGCCTTGCTCCCGTGGCCCCGACGTCTGCCCTCATGCATGGGCCGAGCAGCTCCTCGATCCAGTTGGGGCTGATGACCTCGGTGTCGTTGTTCAGCATGAGCAGGTATTCGCCTTTGGAATGCGCCACCCCGAAGTTGATGATCCTCGAGAAGTTGAAGGCCTGCATCCCCTCGAGCGTGACCACGCGGACACGCGGGTCGAGGTGCTGAATCTCGTCGTAGTAGTCAAAGGTCTCTTGGCGCGAGCTGTTGTTCTCGACGATCACGACCTCGAAGTTATCATAGGTCGAGTGGTTCAGCACGGACATGAGGCAGCGATTGAGCACCTTCACGGAGTCGTTGTTGGGAACGATGATCGAGACGAGGGGATGGCTGCCGAGATCATACTCGACCACGAACCTCCGAGGGCTCAGCGGAGAGTCGGAGACCCGTCCCCCGATCCCCATGCGGTCCAGATGCGTTTTGACCGCCAGCCGGCTGCTCTCGAGCGTATAGTCCTTTTGGCCGGCGCTTTTCGCCGTCGAATTGTCATGGATCCTCCAGTGGTAGAGAACCCGGGGGACATGGAGGACGAAGCGGGCGCGCTCGCCGACCCTGAAGGTCATATGCCAGTCCTGGGATCCGTCGTACTCGCTGCCCGGTGGCGTGAGCGTGTCGACGATCGACTTGCGCACCGTAAGGAAGTGGCAGACGTAGTTCATCCCCAGGAGAAGGTCCGGGTTCCAGGCAGGCTTGAAGAAGGGAGCGGCGTAGCGCCCGTTCTCGAGCTTATCCTCGTCGCAGTATATGAGATCGGTATCGGGATGCTTATTGATGCCATCCACGTAGTGGAAGAGGCAATCGGGCTCGAGAACGTCGTCATGGTCCAGAAAGGAAATGAAGTCTCCGGACGCGGCGCGGATTCCCTCGTTCGTGTTCTCGGTAATGCCGCGGTTCTCGGTCAGCGTGACGCATCTGACTCGCGGGTCGGCCGCCACGCATCGCGCGACCTCTCGAGAGAGCTTCGCATCCTCGGGGCTCGCGTTCACGAGGATGAGCTCCCAGCCGCCGTATGTCTGCGCGACCACGGAACGCACCATCTCGCGGAGGAACGGGATGGGGGTCTTGAAGAGCGGCACCACTATCGAGAAAACGGGCTCCTCTGCGAATTCCCGGTGGCGCTGGGAATCGAGGGCGAGCTCGCTCGCGCGATGGCTCTCGGTAAACCATTTGCCATAGCCCTTGTCATCGCAGGCCGGAAGAATGAAAGCGTTCCAGAGACTGCGAGAGTCCCGCGCGAAGAACCATTCGGCCGAAAGGAAGCCGTCGGGATGTTCCCCGTCGGGAAACTTCGCCCAGACGACATACGAGGCGACACGCGGCATGCGAATCGAGTAGGCGATTCTGCGCACGCGCATGCCAGGATATTCGAGAACGGGAACCACCTGGTCTCCACCGCACACCCAATCACCTATCCCGACGGGGCTGCCGTCTGATCCGATGACGCTCACCTCGACGAAGGCATCATCCGGGTCGGTCGGCCCCAGGACGACCGTGACTTCGCCGCGGATGATGTCGGTTCCGTCAACGTCTCCTATCGAGTGAAGGACGCTCACGCGGGTGTCATGGGGCAGCGGGTGCTCGTCGCAATTCCTGATATGCCGGGCGACGTTGTTCTTGAGCAGCGTATTCCCCCGGGAGCGCAGTTTTGTCAGCTGGGGGGAGAACGTGCAGGCACTCGAGGCGAGGGGGCTTGCCGAACCATCCACGACTTCGACCGTTGCCGTCTGGTCGACCGAGAGAACAGGCAGAACCAGGACCTTGCCAGCGGGCCCATCCACGACCTTGGCCGGAACGGGATTTCCTCCCTGGGTCCGTGCGTGGGCCACGACCCCATCGCCCTGGAGCTCGGGCGGGATGGAGAGGGACGAGTAGATGTTTCCCCTGCCCCTCGATATCGTCCCGAACTCGATGCGCGCATCTCGGGAGGGTTCCGCCGACCCTTGGAGAAGCGGATTCTCCGGGTGCCGGAAGAACACGCGCTGCAGGTTCTTGCCGTCGTACCCCGAATCATAGAGATACGAGAGGTAGATGCCACAAAGCCTCTCCCCGAGATAGCCGCTCACGCGCCTTCCCACACCCGAATAGTGCGAGGAGTCGCAGAGCCTCTCGTGGGCGAAGAGGATGTCGAAGAGCCATTCCGAATAGGAGTTGAACAGCTTGCTGCTCATTACGAACATGTTGCAGACATAGAGCTTGTTCTGGTTCAGGTAGCGTTCGGTGCTCGGCCACATCCTCGGGTAGCGGGCTTTGATGAGAGAGAGGACCGTATCGAAGTCCTCGATGTGATGGCCTGCGGACATCCTGTATTGGTCGTAGACGTTCACGCCGTCGGGAGTCGCTATGGGCTCGGGGGCGATGAAGTCGTGGGCCTCGATCACCGAGCGCATGGTCGTTTCGGAAAAACCGATTTTCTCCAACGTCTCGGGATCGTTGCGATCGAAGACGACGTCGCCAAAAATAAAGGGCTCGTGATGAATCGGATAGACCGTCTCGGAGAAGTTGAAATACCTCCTGTAGTGCAGGAAGCCGTAGAAGTCGGCCTCGAGGTGCTTCCACGCCCAGTACTGCCCCGTCAGCTCGCAATAGGAGTAGTTCTTGGACGAGATGTTGCTTCCTTCGTCATCATGGAGCATGCCCTCGAGACGGGCCTTCCCCTTGGCTCCCACCTGAATGGGGCAGAGCAGCGAATTCTCAGGGACCAGTATCCCCTGCTTGTGGCAGGAGACAAGCAGTCTGATATTCGATGACATGATGTGACGCCTCCCCTATCGGACCTGACAACGATACCCAACATCAGGCTATCTCACGGCGAATGCACCCATCGCGCCAAGTCGCGACTTCATGGAAAACCTGCCGCACGTTTTGGGCGCAAGGCCTCGTTCGTTAACATGCGGCCCATCTCGCGCCCCTGCCATGCGGATGCCCCGTCAGCGCATCCGCCCCCCGACGAAGAGACCCCGCAGAGGGTCCTTGGGACTCCCGGCGACCCATCCGTCAGGGCATGCGCCCCGAAGGGGCTGCCAGGGACGGCAACGCCCTCGAGGCGCCGCTTTCCGAAAAGGGAGACGCAGCGGGAACGCCCTGCGAGAGGCCGCGGGAAGGCCCTTCGCCCGGGCGCATCCCTAGACCCGCCCGCTCTTCTCCGTGAGCCCGCGCAGAAGCTCGGCCTGCTCGTCTCCGATCTGGCTCCACCGAGCCTGCCAGGCCCAGTTATGCTCCGCCGTGCCGGGCATGTTCATGCGGGCGTCGTCGTCGAGGCCTATGACATCCTGCAGCGGGAAGATGACGACGTTCGAGCTGGACTGCATGACCTTGGCGAAGAGGTCCCGCGCGAGCGCGATGTCGTCCTGGCCCGGGAAGCGCTGCTCGCACCAGCCAAGGAGCGTCTGGTTGTCGTGCGTGCCCGTGTAGGAGATCTTGTCGGGGTGCGGCTGGTAGCCGTCGCGCACGTCGCCGTCGGCGAACTGGAGGATGTCCATGCCCGGGCATCCCACGCCCGCCACGAGCGAACGCACGGCCGGGGTGATCACGCCAAGGTCCTCGGCGATGATCGGCAGCTCGCCCAGCTCGCGCTTCGCGACCTTGAACAGGTCGAGCCCGGGACCCGGCAGCCACTCCCCTTGCGTCGCGAGCTTGCCCTGCTCGATGGAGTAGTAGTGCTCGAAGCCGAGGAAGTGGTCGAGGCGCACGTAGTCGTAGAGGGTGAAGGCCCGCGACAGGCGCTTGAGCCACCAGGCGTACCCGTCGGCGCGCATGGCGTCCCAGTTGTACGTCGGGTTGCCCCAGAGCTGGCCGTCCGGCGCGAAGCGGTCGGGCGGGGCGCCTGCCATGCGGCCGGCATAGCCCTGGTCGTCGAGACGAAACATGTCCTTCGACGCCCATACGTCAGAGGAGTCGACCGACACGTACATCGGCATGTCGCCGATGATGCGAACGCCTCGGGATCGGGCGTAGTCGTGCAGCTCGTCCCACTGGCGGGCGAACTCGTACTGGCACCACTTGTGGAAGGCGACGCCCTCGCGGAACTCCCACTTGCGGGCGAGCCTGGGATCGTAGTCCTTGTACTCGTCGGGCCAGGTCTGCCAGGCGCAGGCACCCTCCCTCTCGCGGATCGCCATGAAGAGCGCGTAGGGGTCGAGCCACTCCGCGTTCTCGTCGCACCAGGTACGGAACGCGCGGTCCGCGTGGAAGCCGCGGTGGAGCTCGCGCAGGTCCTTGCCGCCCGTGTCGATGAGGCGCGTGTTGCCCGCGAACGCCGAGATGCCCGCATAGGGCGAGCCGAACTGGTCGGTCGGGTTGATGGGCAGGACCTGCCAGTAGCGCTGCTCGCACATGGCCAGCCAGTCGATGAAGCGCTTGGCGGAGTCGCCCATCGTGCCAGGCCTCCCGCCCTCGGTGGGAAGGGAGGTGATATGGCACAGGATGCCCGAGCCGTGCTCGAGGGGCTTGGCGAGGCGGGTGCGCTTGTGGAAGTAGACGACCGCGCTGCCCAGGTTCGAGAGGGTGAGGCTCACCTTGCCGTTCTCGATGCGGAGAGGGCTGGCCACCGATGAGCTCGGAGGCGCACTCGCCACGCATCTCGATCGAGACCTCGCGCGACTCGGAGAGGTTCCTGTTCACCAGGACGGCGGCGCCGTCGCCGTCGGACCCCATGCGGTAGAAGCCGAACACGTCCTCGCCGCAGCTGATCACCTCGAAGTCGCCACCCGTGAAGAAGTCGAACGAGCGACGGAGCGAGACGCAGTTGCGGTAGATGGTCTCGCAGTCCTCGTCCTCGCGTCCCCCACGGGAAGCCGGCGCGGTTGAAGGGGTCGGAGTAGCCCTCGAGGCCCGCCTCGTCGCCGTAGTAGATGCAGGGGACGCCGGGGAGGGTCATCTGGAGCAGGGTCACGAGCCAAAGCCGACCCTTCGCCAGCCCGCGCTGCCCGTCGTTCAGGCGATACACCTCGCGCTCGTGCTCGCTCATGCCCCCCTCGGCCAAGGCGCCGCCCAGAAGGGTGAGGAGACGCGGCCTGTCGTGGCTCCCCATGAGGTTGAGTGCCTCCGCGAAGGCGTCGGGCGGGTAGTTCTCGTGAAGGCTCTCGAGCTTCTCGGCCGCGGCGGGAGCCGAGACGGCACCCATCACGTACCCCACGACGGCATCGCGCACGGGGTAGTTCATCGCGGAGTCGAGCTCGTCTCCCAGCAGGTAGCTCCTCAGCTTGGAATAGGAGATCTTGTTCGAGGCGTCCTCCCAGACCTCGCCGAGCAGGAGGCCGTCGGGCTTGGTGTCGAGCACCGCGCGCTTGATCCCCGCGATGAAGTCGTCCGGCAGCTCGTCGGCCACGTCGAGCCTCCAGCCGCTGGCGCCGAGCGACAGCCACTTCTCGACGACGCCGCCTGGCTTCCCGAAGATGAACTTCCGGTAGGAGGGATCCTCCTCGTCGACGTCGGGCAGATCGTCGACGCCCCACCAGCTGCAGTAGGTCACGCCGTCGCCGTCTATGTTGTACCAGGAGCGATAGGGGGAGTCCTCGCTCTGGTAGGCTCCCACGGAGTCGTAGTTCCCGTACTTGTTGAAATAGATGGAGTCACAGCCCGTGTGGTTGAACACCCCGTCGAGAATGACGGAGATGCCGTTCTCGGCCGCCTTGTCGCACAGGAAGCTGAAGTCCGCCTCGTCGCCGAGCATGGGGTCTATCTTGAGGTAGTTCGCCGTGTCGTAGCGGTGGTTCGAGGCGGCCTCGAAGATGGGGTTGAGATAGAGGGCCGTGATGCCCATGTCCTTGAGCGAGGGGAGCATCTCGGCGATGCCGAGCAGCGTCCCGCCGTAGAAGTCCCAGGCACGCACGCGACCATGCTCGTCACGGGCGTAGGCGGGGGTCTCGTACCAGTCGCGGCGCAGGACGCGGTCGGGACCGTTGCGATGCTGGCCGAGAGAGCGTTCGCAGAGCTCCCTCCAGCCGGGGCCCCGACGGTAGCGATCGGGGAATATCTGGTAGACGATGCCCTTCGTGTACCAGTCGGGCTTGGTCTGACGCTCCTTGTAGACCGTGATCTGGAACGAGGCCGGCTCGGAGTCTCCCCAGGGCTGGCCCTCGCCTCCCGTCCTGCCACGCTGGGCCCCGTAGTGCTCGACGTGGCCGTCTCCGCGGGTGATGACGAAGCTGTACCAGATGATCTCCGGGCGCTCGGGGGTAAGCTCGCAGGTATGCCGGACGGCGCCGTTCTCGCCCTCGCCAGGGCGAGCATCCATATCGATGGTCGTCTCGCCGTCCCCGTCGACCCACGTGCGACAGCTCACCTTCGCGTCCGGGTCATCCCAGATGTCGATGGCAAGGTGTACGGCGCCACCCAGTCGAATGGCGCCGTAGGGATTGCGATAGGCCTGCGACCTGCTGTTATGAAAGGCCCACACTTATTTGCTGCCCTTTTTCTTCGTCTTGGGCTTCGGAGCCGCCTTGGCGGCAGGCTTCGGGGCCGGCTTGGCGGCAGGCTTCGGAGCGGGCTTGGGCGCCGGCTTCGGGGCCGGCTTGGGGGCAGCCGCCTTCTTGGCAGCCTCCAGCTTGGCCTTCTCGGCGGCGGCCTTCTTCTCCGCCTCCGCCTTCGCGGCGGCGGCCTTCTTGGCTGCCTCGGCCTTCTCTGCCTCGAGCTTCGCCTTGGCCTCGGCGGCCTTCTTCTCGGCCTCGGCCTTCGCGGCGGCGGCCTTCCTCTCGGCCTCGCGCTTGGCTGCCTCCAGCTTGGCCTTCTCGGCGGCGGCCTTCTTCTCCGCCTCCGCCTTCGCGGCGGCGGCCTTCTTGGCTGCCTCGGCCTTCTCTGCCTCGAGCTTCGCCTTGGCCTCGGCGGCCTTCTTCTCGGCTTCCGCCTTCGCGGCGGCGGCCTTCTTCTCGGCTTCCGCCTTCGTGGCGGCGGCCTTCCTCTCGGCCTCGCGCTTGGCTGCCTCCAGCTTGGCCTTCTCGGCGGCGGCCTTCTTGGCTGCCTCGGCCTTCTCTGCCTCGAGCTTCGCCTTGGCCTCGGCGGCCTTCTTCTCGGCTTCCGCCTTCGCGGCAGCTGCCTTGGCCTTTTCGTCCTCGGCCTTCTTCTCGGCGACCTTGACGGCCGGCGCGGGCTCGGGCTCGGGTGCGACCTCGGACTCGGGCTTGACCTCGATCTCCGGGTGAAGCCCCTTGTACACGTTGACGTACTGCTCGGCGGAGCGATCCCAGGAGAAGTCGGCCTCCATGGCCTGCCTCTGGATCTTCGTCCAGGCGTCGTGGTTGTTCCAGAAGACCTCTGCCGCGTAGAACAGGGTGTCCTTCATCTCGCTCGCGTTGAAGTTGGCGAAGGAGAAGCCCGTGCCCTCGCCCGTGAACTCGTTGTAGGCTGCGACCGAGTCACGCAGGCCGCCGGTCTCGCGAACGACGGGGAGCGTGCCGTAGCGCATGGCGATGATCTGAGAGAGTCCGCACGGCTCGAACAGCGACGGCATGAGCAGCATGTCGGCGCCGGCATACATGCGATGGGAGAGGTCGTTGTCGAACGCGGCGCGGAACCCGACCTTACCCGGGTACTTCCAGGCGAAGTAGCTGAGGGAGTCCTCGAAATTCTTGTCTCCGGTTCCGAGGATGGCCACCTGGATGGTGCGGCCGACGATCTCGTCCATGGCATAGTTGACCAGGTCGAGGCCCTTTTGCTTGGTGAGGCGGCCAATCATGACCACCAGCGGCCGCAGCGGGTCGACGTCGAGGCCGAACTCCTTCTGGAGGGCCTCCTTGCACTTGGCCTTGTTCGCGAAATCCTTGGCCGAGAAGTTCGCGGCGATCTTCTTGTCGGCGGCAGGGTCCCAGAGCTTGTAGTCGATGCCGTTGAGGATGCCGGAGAGGACGTCGGAGCGACGCCGGAAGACGTCGTCGAGGTGCTCGCCGAAGAAGGGGTCCTGGATCTCCTGGGCATAGCTCGGGCTCACCGTGGTGAGGGCATCCGAGTAGCAGGCCCCGCCCTTCATGAAGTTGATGGCATCCGGCCCGCAGGTGAGCTGGCTCGCCGCTGCCGGGATGTGGGCCATGCCCAGGATGTCGTTGAGCACGAACTCCGAGAACTGGCCCTGGAACTTGAGGTTATGAACCGTGAGGACGGTCTTCACGTTGTCGTAGAGGGGAAGGCCGTTGTAGAACTCACGGAGGAACACGGGCGACAGGGCGCTATGCCAGTCGTTCACGTGCAGGATGTCCGGAGTGAAGTCAGGCAGGTACTGGAGGGCCTCGGTGACGGCCTTCGAGAAGAACGCGAAGCGCTCGCCGTCGTCGAAGTAGCCATAGGGATGGTCGCGGTTGAAGTAGTCCTGGTTGTCGACGAACTCGTACTTGACCCCGTCGAGCTCCAGCTCGTCGATGCCGCACCAGACGTTTCGCCAGGAGAGGGGCACATAGAAGTCGGCGATGTGCGTGACCTTGCTCGTGTACTCCTCGGGGATGCACCCGTACTTGGGAAGGATGACGCGGACGTCGCAGCCCTCACGTTGGAGCGCCGCAGGGAGCGACCCGGCGACATCCCCGAGACCGCCCGTCTTCACGAAGGGGACCGCCTCGCTCGCTGCGAAGACCACGCCCATCTTCCTGGTTTGATCGCTCATGTGTTCCACCTTGTCACTCATGCGAATACTCGCGATGCCCGTGTTGCTTCTCGAAAGAACGAAAAACGGTCTGATGGCGGGGGCCGAAGTCGGCCCCCGCCAGCTCGTACGTCCTTGGGCCCTAGTGGCGCTCGGGGCTCTTCTCCTTGACCAGGACCGCCTCGGGGGTGCCCCTGAGCTCGGTGCCGGCAGGAATGAAGTTGTTGCGGTCGACGATCGCGTTCTCGATGATCGCGCCGGACTCGATGACGACGCCCTGGCCGATCAGCGAGTTGCGAACCGTCGCGCCACGCTCGACGCGGACGCCGCGACCGAGGATGGAGCCCGTGATCGAGCCGGAGATCCTCGACCCGGCAGAGACGAGCGAGTTGCGGACGCGGGAGCCCGTCTCGTACTTCGCGGGGGGCGTGTCGTGCGCCTTGGTCATGACGGGACGGCCCTCGGGGAACAGCTCCTCCGCGATCTTGGGGTCGAGGAGCTCCATGCTGTGACGGAAGTAGCCCTGCGTGGTGAAGATGGAGGCGGCGTAGCCATTGAACTGGTAGTCCATGACATTGACCTTGTCGAAGTCCTGAGCGAGGGCCTCGAACAGGTCGAGGTGGCTCACGGCCGCGTACCAGTCGAGCGCCTTCAGGAGCACCTCGCGCTTGATGATGAACGTGTCGAGGAACTCGTCCTCGCCATACTTGGCGCCGCGATGCATGCCCTTGACGCGGCCGTCCTCGATCCAGGCCGACGAGAGGTTGGGATCGTCGCAGGTGGCCTTGCGCGTGACGATGGTGATGTCGGCGCCGGTGGAGGCATGGCAGTCGATGAGCGGGTCGTAGTCCATGTTGAAGATCACGTTGGAGGAGCTGACGATCACGTAGGGCTCCGTGGCGCGGTCGAGGAACAGGCGGTTGAAGTCGATGTCGCGGAGCAGGAAGCGCGAGCCCTCGCGAGTCGACCCGAACGCCGATCCGGGGAGGATGAACAGGCCCCCGTTCTTGCGGTCGAGCGACCAGTCCTTGCCCGAGCCGATGTGGTCGATGATCGAGCGGTAGTTGTAGGGCATGACGACGCCCACGGTGCGCACCCCGCAGTTGACCAGGTTGGACATCGGGAAGTCGATGAGGCGGTAGCGGCCTGCGTAGGGCAGGGACGCCGCCGGCCGCACGTCGGTGAGCATGCTCGAGTTCTGAGTGGAGTAGTTAGCGGTGATGATGCCGATTGCCTGTGCCATCGTTACTCCTCCCCCTTTCCGACTACCACGTCGTCGCCGATGACGGCGGTGTCCTTCGTGACGTCGACGCTGCCGAGCGTGACGTTCTCCTCGACGGTCGAGTTCTCGCCGAGGATGGCGCGAACCACGCGGGCGCCTTCCTTGACCTTGGCACCCGGAAGCAGGATCGAGTCGACGACCGTCGCGCGCGGGCCGACGTAGGAGTCGGTGGACAGGACGGAGTGCTTCACCGAGCCGAACACGCGGCAGCCGTTGCCGACCAGGCTGTCGTCGATGTCGCCCTCGGGCCCGACGTAGTGAGGCGGACGCGTGCTGGCGTTCGACATGATCGGGAAGTCCTTCGCGTACAGGTCGAACTCGGGCTTCTCGCCCAGCAGCTCCATGCTCGTCTCGTGGAACGACGCGATGGTGCCGACGTCGCGCCAGAAGCCGTTGAACTCGAAGGTGTAGAGGCGACGGCCCTCGGAGAGGAGCTTGGGGATGATGTTGTTGCCGAAGTCGTGCTCGCTCTGGGGATCGTTGTGATCCTCCTTGAGCTTCTCGATCAGCAGGTCGGTGTTAAAAATGTAGATGCCCATGGAGGCGAGGTTCGAATCGGGCTTCTTGGGCTTCTCGGTGAACTTGAGGATCTTCTCGTCGTCATCCTGCGTGATGATGCCGAAGCGGGAGGCCTCCTCCCAGGGCACGGGCATGACCGAGACGGTGAGGTCGGCGTTGTGCCTGATGTGGTTCTCGAGCATCTTGTGGTAGTCCATGCGGTAGAGCTGGTCGCCCGAGAGGATGAGGACGTAGTCGGGCTTATAGCCCTCGATGTAGCCGATGTTCTGGTAGACGGCGTCGGCCGTGCCCTCGTACCAGGCACCGCCCGTCTCGGTGGCATAGGGCGGCAGGATCGAGACGCCCGCGCCGCGCTCGTCGAGGTTCCAGGCCTCGCCGGTGCCGATGTAGGAGTGAAGAACGTAGGGACGATACTGGGTGAGCACGCCCACCGTGTCGATCCCCGAATTCGCGCAGTTCGAGAGGGCGAAGTCGATGATGCGGTATTTTCCTCCGAACGAGACCGCTGGCTTGGCGATGTTCCTCGTCAAAGCCCCCAGTCTGCTTCCTTGCCCGCCGGCAAGGAGCATTGCGATGCACTTCTCTTTGCTCATCGCGCCCTCCTTCTCTTTGACGCGCCCTTACGCGCCAACCGCAGTTATCCGCACGATCCCTGTCCCGGCGCGCTACTCTGCGTGCCAGATTTCGCGGGCGTACTCCTCGATCGTGCGGTCGCTCGAGAAGAAACCCGACTTTGCAGTATTGTGAAGCGCCTTGCTGAACCACTCCTGCCTCTTGCGGTAGTCATGGTTGAGCTCCTCGAAAGCCTCCACATACGGCTTGAAATCCCTGAGAATGAACTCCTGGTCGTTATTGGTCATGAGCTCGTCATGGATATTCTCAAAGTTGCCGGAGAGTCGCGCAAGGGTGCCATCGGTGAGCTCGTCGACAATCCGGCCGGTGCGGTCCCGATCGGAGTTGTACTCGTTCCAGGCCCAGTACTGGCCCGAGGCGCGGAGCGCCTCGACGTCCTCGACGCGCATGCCGAAGATCTTGATGTTCTCCTCGCCCACCAGCTTGGCGATCTCGACGTTGGCGCCGTCGTAGGTGCCGAGCGTAATCGCGCCGTTGAGCATGAGCTTCATGTTCGACGTGCCGGAGGCCTCCTTGCCGGCGGTCGAGATCTGCTCGGAGATGTCGGCGGCGGAGTAGATGTACTGGGCGTTCGAGACCGCGAAGTTGGGGACGAACGCGACGCGGATCTTGTCGTTCACCCTCTTGTCGTTGTTGATCACGTCGGCCGTGGAGTTGATGAGGCGGATGACCTCCTTGGCGAAGAAGTAGCTCTGGGCCGCCTTGCCCGCGAAGATGAAGCTCGTGGGCTCGATGTCGAGGCTCGGGTCGTCGCAGAGGCGGTTGTAGAGGTCGAGCACCTTGAAGACGTTCAGCAGCTGGCGCTTGTAGGAATGGAAGCGCTTGATCTGCGCGTCATAGATCGTGTTCGGGTCGAGGACGACGCCGGAGGCCTTCTCGACGTAGGCGGCGAGGCGCTTCTTGTTCTCGAGGCGCGACGCCTCCATGTCCTCGAGGAAGGAGGCGTCCTTCTCGAAGGGGACGAGCTTCTCGAACTCGTTGGAGTCGGTCATCCACCTGTCGCCGATGGCGGACGTGATGAGCTTGGAGTAGGAGGGGTTCGCCTCGCCGAGGAAGCGACGGTGCGAGATGCCGTTGGTCTTGTTGTTGAACTTCCCCGGATCGATCTCGTAGTAGTCCTTGAAGACCTCGTGCTCGAGGATGTTGGTGTGGAGGTCGGACACGCCGTTCACGGAATGGCTGCAGATGATGGAGAGGTTCGCCATGCGCACCTGGCCGTCCCAGAGGATGGCGGTGTTCCTGAGCATGTCCTGCCAGTTGTCGTACCTGTCGCGGGGGAAGCTCTCGCGGTAGCGGCGGTCTATCTCCTCGACGAAGGTGTAGACGCGGGGAAGCAGGGTGCGGAAGGTGTTGATGGGCCACTTCTCGAGCGCCTCGGGCATGATCGTGTGGTTGGTGAACGAGACGGAGCCCTTGACCACGGCCCAGGCCGCGTCCCAGTCGAGCCCCTCGTCGTCGATGAGGATGCGCATGAGCTCGGGGCCGCAGAGGGCGGGGTGGGTGTCGTTGGTGTGGATGGCGACGTGGTCGGCGAAGTGGGCCCAGTCGTTGCCATGCTCCTTGTGGTAGGTGCGGATGATGGTCTGGAGGCCGGCTGAGACGAAGAGGTACTCCTGCTTGAGGCGCAGGAGCCTGCCGTGCTCGCCCGCGTCGTTGGGGTAGAGGATCGTCGAGATGGCCTCGACGTCGGAGCGGAACTTCATGGCCTTGGCGTAGTCGCCCGAGTTGAAGGCGTCGAGGTCGAAGTCCTCGCGCGCGGGCTCCGCGGACCAGAGGCGCAGCTTGTTGACCGTCTTGCCGTCATAGCCGACGACCGGCACGTCATAGGGGACCGCGAGGACCTCGTCGGCGTTGTCCCAGGTGAACCAGAACTTGCCGTTCTCCTCGTGTCGGACCTCGTCGCCGTTGAAGCGCACGACGACGGCGGACTCGGGCTTGCGGGCCTCGAAGGGATATCCGTGCGCGAGCCAGTTGTCGGTCTCCTCGACCTGGCAGCCATCCTTGATCTCCTGGCGGAACAGGCCGTAGCGGTAGCGCATGCCGTTGCCGTACCCGGCGATTCCGAGCGTCGCCATGGAGTCGAGGAAGCACGCGGCCAGACGCCCGAGGCCGCCGTTGCCCAGCCCGGCATCCGCCTCCTGGTCGCAAAGCGTCGCGAGGTCGCTGCCGAGCTCGTCGAGGCCCTCGGCGACGAGCTCGCGCGCGCCGTAGTCCATGAGGTAGTTGTCAAGGAGCTTGCCGATGAGGAACTCGAGGCAGAAGTAGTAGACCTTCTTCTGGTCGCTCTTGACGGCGCGACGCGTCGTCGCGGACTCGATGGAACGGGACTTGACGGCGATGAGCTTGGCGAGCATCGAGTAGCGGTCGAGGTCGTCGCACTCCTCGAAGGTCTTGCCGAGCTCGCTCTCGAAGATTGCCCTGTACTGGTCGATGAAGTCCTGCTTGTCCTTGAACAGCTGCATACCGTTTTCCTGTTTTGTCGACGGGACCGGTGCCACGACGGCCTCGGTCTTCTCCTTCTTGAATAGAGACATGGATTCCTTTCGGTCCTATTTGGCTGCTTGCCCCTTCTTGGGCGCGACTTTCCTCGTGCCTGCGGGCTTTGCCGCAGACGGCTTGGCAGCCGCTGCCTTCTTGGCGGTCGCGGCGGGCTTCGTCGCGGTCGCGGGCTTCTTGGCCGCGGGCGTAGCCTTCCTTGCCGCAGGGGATGTCTTCTTGGTGGCCGGCGCCGCCTTCTTTGCCGCAGGGGCCGCCTTCTTGGCAGCCGCGGCCTTGGAGGCGGCGGGCTTCTTGGCGGTTGCCCTCTTCGGGGCCGCCTTCGGCTTGGGGAGGTCGCCCGTGCGCTTGAACACCTGGCCGCCGATGGGGGCTATGCGCACGACGATCGAGTTGTCGCAGCCGTTCCAGGCGACCTTCTCGCTCTTCGCGGCGACGGTGTTGAGGACGCCGGAGCCGCCGAACTCCTCCGCGTCGCTGTTGAAGACCTCTTTCCACACGCCCTCGCGCGGGACGCCGATCCTGAACTCCTCGTAGGTCGCCGGGTCGAAGTTGATGACGACGAGCAGGTCGTCATCCGGCTCGTCGCCATGGCGCAGGAAGCTCACGATCGACTGGTCGGAGTCGTCCGCGTCAATCCACTCGAAGCCGTCCCAGGAGTAGCCCTCCTGCCAGAGGGCGGGTGACTTCTTGTAGAAGTCGTTGAGCCTCTCGATGAAGTGCTGCTGATGGGCATGAGTCTCGTACTCGTCGGTGAGGAACCACTGGATTCCCCTCGTAGTAGCGCCACTCGATGAACTGGGCGATCTCGTTGCCCATGAAGTTGAGCTTGGCGCCAGGGTGCGTGATCTGGTAGAAGGCCAGCGCGCGCATGCCCGCGAACTGACGCCAGTAGTCTCCCGGCATGCGGCCGATGAGCGAGCACTTCCCGTGCACGACCTCGTCGTGGCTGAGCGGCAGGATGAAGTTCTCGTTGAAGGCGTACATGATGGAGAACGTGATGAGCGTGTGGTTGCCCGGCCGCCAGGGGAAGTCCGTCTGGCAGTAGTGCAGGGTGTCGTTCATCCAGCCCATGTCCCACTTGTAGTGGAATCCGAGGCCGCCGTCCTTGAGAGGATAGGTGACGAGCGGCCAGGCCGTCGACTCCTCCGCCATCATCATGACGTCGGGGTGGTACTCCCCCACGCGCGCGTTGCACTCCTGGATGAAGTCGATGGAGACGAAGTCCTCCTCGGTGCCCTTCTCGTTGAACTTCTTCTTGGACGGGTCGTCCACGCCGAAGTTGAGGTAGAGCATGCTGGTGACGCCATCCATGCGGATGCCATCGGCGTGGTACTGCTCGAGCCAGTAGAGGACGTTGGAGATGAGGAAGCTGCGCACCTCGCCGCGACCGAGGTCGAACTTGAAGGTACCCCAGTCGGGATGCTCCTCCTTCTCGTAGAGCATGTGGCCGTTGAAGTGGACGAGGCCGTGCTCGTCACGGCAGAAGCCGCCGGGCACCCAGTCGAGGATGACGCCGATGCCCGCCTTGTGGAACGAGTCGACGAGGTGCATGAACTGCTTGGGCGTGCCGTAGCGGGAGGTCGGCGCGAAGTATCCGGTGACCTGGTAGCCCCACGAGCCGTCGAAGGGGTGCTCCATGACGGGCAGCAGCTCGACGTGGGTATAGCCCATCTTCTTGACGTAGGCGACCATGCGCTTGGACATCTCGTCATAGGTGAGGTAGTCGCCGTTCTCCTCGCGGTCCCAGGAGCCGAGGTGCACCTCGTAGATGTTGAGCGGCTTCTTCATGTGGTTGGTCGCGCGGCGCTCGTCCATCCAGGCCTTGTCCTTCCAGGCATAGCCCGAGATGTCGGTGGCGCAGGAGGCGGTTCCCGGAGGGCACTCCGCCTCGAAGGCATACGGGTCGGCCTTGAACATGCGGCCCGCGTCCTTGGTGTCGATGACGTACTTGTAGAGGTCGCCCGCCTTGACGTTGGGGACGAAGCCCTCCCACACGCCGCCGGTCTCGGAGGGGGCCAGGGGATACTGGTCTGCGTCCCACTCGTTGAAGGTGCCCGTCACGTGGACGGCCTCGACGTCTGGGGCCCAGACGGCGAAGCGGAAAGCCCTTCTTGCCGCCCTCCGTCGCGGGGTGGGCACCCATCTTGTCGTAGCTTCGGTACCAGTTGCCCTTCGCGAGCAGATAGAGGTCATCGCTGGTAAGAGTGCGCTTGTCGTCTGCCATTCTTCGACGCTCCCTTGTCACACCGGCCTGAAAGGATCGGAAACGAGCATGCTGCGGTCGATCGCCACGCGAAGACGATCGTTCACAGTGTATCTCTGATGTTCCCGAAAACTGACACCTGTTCGACGGACGCGCGACACTTCCGCCCTCTGTGCCGAATCGCCTTCTGAGCGTACCATGCCAAGTGGGAATTGCGAAATGTCGTGTCACCAGCAAGGAGGTTCGAAACCATGCCGAGGGAGTCCAAGGCACGCAGGCGCGAGCGTGCGGTCGAGATGTGCCGCAGGATGGACGAGCGCTATCCCGAAGCGGAGTGCGCGCTTCACTACGGGACTCCGTTTGAGCTGGTAATCGCCGTGCTGCTCTCGGCTCAGACCACCGACGCCGCCGTCAACAAGGTCACGCCCGAGCTGTTCGACCGTTGGCCGAATCCTGCGGAGATGGCTGCGGCGAACCAGGCCGACGTGGCCGAGGTGATCCGCTCGATCGGCTTCTGGAGGACGAAGTCGGCACATTGCGTGGAGTGCGCCCAGAAGATTATGGCCGACTACGCCGGCGAGGTCCCTCGCACGATGGACGAGCTCAAGACCCTGCCGGGCGTGGGAAGGAAGACGGCGAACATCGTCCTCAACAACGCCTTCGGCATAGTCGAGGGAATCGCCGTCGACACGCACGTCTTCAGGATCGCGACGCGGATGGGCCTCACGAGGGCGGACACCCCGCTCAAGGCCGAGCAGGACCTGCTGGACGTCATCCCCAGGGAGCTCTGGGGACCCGTGAACCACCAGCTGGTGCTGTTCGGCCGCGAGGTGTGCGACGCGCGCCGGCCGCTCTGCGGGGAGTGCCCGCTCGCGGACATCTGTCCGAGCGCAGGCAAGCCCCCCGAGAGCACGAGGCGCAAGGCGGCCGCGAGGCGCGGCTAGATTCGGTCGAGGGCCTGGTCGAGGTCGGCGATGATGTCGTCGACGCTCTCGATTCCCACGGAGAGGCGCACGAGGTCCTCGCTGAGGTGCGCCGCCTCGAGCTGCTCGGCCGTGAGCTGGGAATGCGTGGTGGACGCGGGATGGATGATGAGGGTCTTGGCATCCCCCACGTTGGCCAGGTGCGTGGCGAGGCGCACGTTGTCCACGAGGTCGAGGCCGCTCTGCCGGCCTCCCCTTGACGCCGAAGACGACCACGCCGCCGAAGCCATGCCGCAGGATGCGCGCCGCGACGTCATGGGTTGGGTGGCTCTCGAGGCCCGGATAGCTCACCCAGGCGATCTTCGGATGGCTCTCGAGGTGCCTGGCGACGGCCAGCGCGCTGTCGGACTGACGCTGGACGCGCAGCGAGAGAGTCTCTATCCCGAGGCCGATCTGCTGGGCGTTGAACGGGGAGAGGGTGGGCCCGAAGTCGCGGAGCTGCTGTGCCAGCACGCGGGTGCCGAACGCCGCGCTGCCGAGGGCATCCCAGAAGACGAGCCCGTGATAGTCGGGGTCCGGCTCGGTGAGGGTGGGGAACTTGCCCTCGACCTTGCCCCAGTCGAAGTTGCCTCCGTCTATGACGGCGCCTCCCACCGAGGTCCCATGTCCGCCGATCCACTTCGTGAGGGACTCGATCACCACGGCGGCGCCGTCCTCGGCCGGACGGTAGAGGTAGGGCGTCGCGAAGGTGTTGTCCACGAAGACCGGCACGTCGACCGTGCTGGCCGCGGCGACGAGGGCGGGCACGTCGGAGACGTCGAGCCGAGGGTTGCCGATGGTCTCGGCATACCAGAGCTTGGTGTTCTCGTCGGTTGCGGAGAGGAACCCCTCGACGTCGTTGTTCTCCACGAAGCTCGTGTGGATGCCGAGGCGCTCGAAGGTGTGGAGGAAGATGTTCCACGTCCCGCCGTAGAGGGAGTTCGAGGCCACGATGTTGTCGCCGGCCCGCGCGATGTTGAGGATCGCGAGGATCTCGGCCGCATGGCCCGAGGCGACCGCGACGGCCGCCGAGCCATGCTCGAGCGCGGCGACGCGCGCGGCGACGGAGTCGGTCGTGGTGTTGGTCAGGCGGCCGTAGACGTTGCCAGGCACCTGGAGCGCGAACTTTCCGGCGGCATCGGCCGCGTCCTTGAACTCGAAGGCGGCGGACTGGTAGATGGGAAGGGACGAGGACCCGGTGACGGGATCGGGGGCAAGCCCCGCGTGCACCTGAAGGGTGTCGAAGTGGGCTTCGGGGTCGTTGGCGAAGCTGGGATCGAGTTGGAAGGCCATGGTGTTTCCTCCTTGGTTTGGCGCAGGCCATGCCCGCCGAGTCGTCGGGGCCGTGGCCTGAGCCTGTGCTGTTTGGGAAAGACGGACGTTTTACGCCCGGACTCCGGAACGACATCGTCGCTCAGGCAACGAGAGCCCGGGCTAGCGCATCATCCGACAGGAAATGCAGGTGTATGTCGTCTTGGTCACCATGATGTCCTATATCATAGCTAATGACTAGGATTTGTCAACGCATGGGGAGGGAATCCCCCGACATTTGTCGATGGTTGCGACAATCATGCACAGTCTGCGACTGTTCCCGCGATTCGAAGACCCATCGAGCATCTCGCCAGGGAAGATCGAAGGGCCCTCTTGGGAGGGTCTGCATTCGCCCGGGAAACGAATGGGATAGGTCGCGATCTGCGCAGCGGGCCGCACGCGCCGCCCGCGGACGGAAAAGCCCCCGGACCGCAGCCAGAAGGCCACGGTTCCGGGGGCTTCGACGCACCCGTGCCAGAGCGCGGGCGAAGAGGCTAGTAGTTGATCGCCTGCTCCTCGAAGTAGGCCTGCGGGTGGTTGCAGACCGGGCAGATCTTGGGGGCGGCGGCGCCCACATGCAGGTGGCCGCAGTTGGTGCACTTCCAGACCTTGACGCCCTCGCGGTCGAAGACCTCGCCCTTCTCGACGCGCTCGGCGAGCTTGTTGTAGCGCTCCTCGTGGGCCTTCTCGACCTTGCCGACGCCCTCGAACTTGGCGGCGATCTCGGTGAAGCCCTCCTCCTTGGCGGTCTTGGCGAAGCCGGCGTACATGTCCGTCCACTCGTAGTGCTCGCCGGCGGCAGCGTCCTTGAGGTTGGTCAGGGTGTCGGGGACGGAGCCGTCGTGCAGGTACTTGAACCAGAGCTTCGCGTGCTCCGCCTCGTTCTTCTGCGTCTCGGCGAAGATGTCGGAGATCTGGACGTACCCCTCCTTCTTTGCGGCAGAGGAGTAATAGCCGTACTTCATCGAGGCCTGGGACTCGCCCGCATAGGCGGTCTCGAGGTTCTTCTTTGTCTGTGAGGCAGCGAAGTCAGTCATTGGTTTCTCCCATCGTGCATCTGAATGGTTTTCCAGCCGATAGCGGCTTTGGGTTCCTATACCCAAAAACAAATACTACCTGATTTATGGCATTTTTGGAATTACCAAATCTCGACAGGACGGCGGGGAGCCGGCATCACAGGCGCCAGCGGCCGTCCTCCGCCGAGCAGAACCCCTCGGCGGCGAGCTCGTCCAGGATCGCGCGCACGTCCTCCGGGGAGAGGGGGTCTCTCCCGGCCCCCGTCTCGGCCGACGAGAGGGCCTCGGCCGCCTCCTCGAGGCCGATTCCGCCCGCCCCCGCCGCGAGGAGGATGCGCACGGCCTCCGCACGCTTCTGGCGGTGGGATCCCTCGAAGCGGGACTGGCGCACGTGCGCCTTCGAGCGCCGGGACGGGTTGGGGACGGTGCGCTTGAGGTGCGCACCGTAGTCGAGCAGGGCATAGTACCAGGTGCGAGGATCGTCGGCAGGATCATGCGCATCCTGCGGGCAGGTCGCCGCCACGCAGCGCGCGACCTCGCGGTCCGGGACGTCGACCATCCCGGCGAACAGCTCGTGGAGGAAGACGGCACGCACGTTGGTCTCGAGATAGGTTCCGGGGAGGTCGAAGGCGAAGGCGCGGACGCCCGCGGCGGTTGCGGGCCCGATCCCGGGCAGGCGCACGAGCGCATCCTGCCCGGAGGGGACGGAGCCCCCCAAGGCCGACATCGCCCGCGCGGCATTCCACAGGGCGAGCGCACGACGGTTGTAGCCCAGGCCCTGCCACTCCTCGAGCACGTCGGCAGCATCGGCCGAGGCGAGGGCGTCGACGGAGGGAAAGCGCGAGAGCCACCGCTGCCAGCGGCCGTCCACGCGGGCCACCTGCGTCTGCTGGAGCATGACCTCGCTCACGAGGACGGCATAGGGGTCGCGCGTGCGGCGCCAGGGCAGGTCGCGATAGAGCTCGCTGCCGCGGGACAGGACGCGCCTTCGGAACGGGCCGAACGAGGCGGGGTCCAGGGACTCGGGGGGCGCCTGCATCGCGATGGCCTGCCTACCCTGCGACGACGACGTCGCAGGCGAGGTCTGCGGCCGCCTCGGCGGCGACGTCGGCGAAGGAGTCCTCCCTGCAGTACAGGGGCGCGACCACGGGCGCCTTCGATCCCGAGACCACCTGCTCGAGGGTCACCGAGCCGAGGTAGTCGACGAGCAGGGCGCACGCGCCCTTCCAGATGGGGTTGAAGCGGCACTGCTCCATGCGCGGGCAGGGACCCCCGTTCGTGCCCGCGGTGTCGCACGACGAGACGCCCACGGGCCCCTGGATGGCCTCGACCACCTGGAGGAGGGTCGTCTCGTCGGGATCGATGGCGATGCGCATGCCGCCCCTGCTCCCGCGGAGGCTCTCGATGAGGCCGGCCCGCACGAGGTCGTGCTGGATCGAACGCGCGAACGAGTAGGGGACGTCGTTGTCGTCGGCCGCCGTGCGCACGGAGAGCACGCCGTCGGGATGCCTGACCAAGGCGGCCATCATCCTCAGCGCATAGTCGGTCTTCCTCGAGATGTCCATGGTGACGCTCCCTCTCGTGACGCTCTCCCGGGTCATGCCTCCCAGTCGAGCCTCTCCCAGTCCTGTTTCCTGGCGATTCTCTTCAGGGCCTCCCCGGGGTTCACCGCGAAGGACTTCTCGGCCAGGGAGAGGAGCTCCTCGTCGGAATGATGGTCGCCGTAGGCGTAGGCGAGCCTCCATCTCCCCTTCCCGAGATGCCCGTCGCACCAGGCGGAGACCGCCCGGGGCTTGGCGGGGCCCTCGATGACCTCGCCGAGGACGTTCCCCGTGAAGTGCCCGGCCGCGTCCTTCTCCATCTCGGTCGCGACGACGCCGTCGACGCCCATGTGCTCGCCGGCCACCTGCGCGATGCCGAGGAAGGTGGCGGAGGCGAGCAGCGTGACGCAGCCCTCGTCGTGGCGGCGCCTCACCTCGGCCAGGGCCGCCGGACGATAGCGGGACAGCAGGCATTCGTCATGGAAGTCCCGCATGATGCCGAGGACCTCGGCAAGGTCGCGGTGGCCCAGGTCCTTGAAGATGATCTCGCGCGACTCGTCCTGCTCGTGCGGGAGGTGCAGGGTGTAGCGGGCGCCCCACCAGATGAGCTTGCACACCTGCCAGGGCGATATGAGGCCATGGGTGAGCAGGTACTTCGTGAAGAGGGTGCCCGACTGGCCGTCGATGGTCGTGCCGTCGAAGTCGAACACGGCGACCGGCGTCCTCGATGTCTGCCCCTCGCCCACAAAGCCCCCTCACCGCTTCCGTGCCGTCCTCGTGCCGCAAAGAATTGTAGCTTGTGCGCCGCACTTTGTCGCGTATGCGTCATGCGCAGCCAGACGAAGAGAGGGCCCGGCCTTGAGGCCGAGCCCTCTCGTGAGGTTCTGGCGGGATATGCGGGACTTGAACCCGCGACCTCCGACGTGACAGGCCGGCGCTCTAACCAGCTGAGCTAATACCCCAAACGCGCGTTGCGCGGAGAGAATGGTACACGACTTCGTGCTCCCCTGTCCACTAGATGCCGGAAAAAGTGGAGGATTCGTCGGGAGACGTCACGAAAGGGGTACCGACGTGCTCTTTCCCTCCGAATCGACCAGGGTCAGGCGGCCGTCGGCAAGCTGGGCGGAGGAGACGGTCCCGGAGCCCTTGATCGCATTGCCCGAGGAGTCGCTGAGCTGGGTCTGCACGGAGCCGTCGCCCACCATGTAGGCGACCACGTCCCACGTGCCGTCGGAGAGGTCCTCGGGGATGAAGAACGCCCCGTTGAAAAGGACGAGGGCCTTCGGGGTCCCGTCGATCTCGAAGACGACGTCGGCCGCGGACGACGAGCTCTTGCGGGTGAGGGCATACTTGCCGTCCGGCTGCTTCGCCAGGGCGTAGGTGAGGTCGCCGAGCGCGATGGAGCCGTCCGCCGCGGCCTGGGTCTGGGATGCCTGCTCGCTGGCGACCTGCTGCGTGGAGGTGGAGTCGTAGGCGCGCCCGAAGACGAAGCCGAGGACGGCGATGACGGCGAGCGCCGCCACCGCGAGGCCGAGGAAGAGGCGCTTGTCGGTCTTGATGCGCGTGTGGCGGCGCTTGACCTTGGGAAGGCGGGACGAGGGGATGCGCATGGAGCCGGTCGTCTCGAGGTTCGTCCGGGCGGCGCTGGCGGCCTGCTCGGAGGTGGCCCGGGTGGCGATGACGGCCCCCTCCCCCGCCGAGAGCCGGGCGAAGGCGCCCGTCTCGGACGGGTCGACGCCAATCGGCCGGGGCGTCTCGGATGCCCCGAAGGCATCGTCGGAGGGAAGGGAGGTCCTGATGCTCGCCGCACTCGAGGCCTCGTGGCGTCGTGCCGCGGCGGCGAACGTGGCGGAGTCGGCAGAGCCGGCCGGGGCGAAGTGCGAGCCTGCGCGCCTGCGCGGTGTGTTGTTGGTCTCGGAGGGCATGAGGGTCTCCTCGGGGAACGTTTGCGGTCTGTTTCGTGACACCCCTTGAGCGTGTGGCCCGGACTCCGGCCACGCCCCTACCTTAGCACCATGGCGCCCGGACGTCGCGGCTCCGCTCGGCATGCGGAGAAACTCCCTCGAGACGCGGCGCCCGCCGGGCCCCGGCGGCGCGGCCTACCGGTCGGCGGGCGGGGCCTCCTGCTGGGAGGCGAGGTATATCTCGTAGGCGCGGGCGTCGAGGCGGACGTATTCCCTCGCGTCGTCCTCGCCGAGCTGCCTCAGGAACCACGTCATGTCCTCGCGGGCCAGGCGGCGCTTCTCGCGCGTCGCCGACCTGCCCCTCTCGGTGATGGTGACGACCTTCTTGCGGCCGTCGTTCGGGTCTGCCGACCTCGTGACGAAGCCTTTGGCCTCGAGCCCGTTGACCATGCTCGCGATGCGGGCCGAGGTGAGCATGAACTGCTCGGCGATCTCGCCGGGGGCGGCCGTGTCGCCGTTGTCGTCGAGATAGCCCAGCACCGCGTACTCGCCGGTCGAGACGTCGCGCTGCCTTCTGCCGTGCCCGCGGAACACGACCGGGGAATGGCCGATGATCTGGGCGGCCGCCTCCTCGTAGTCCATGGCCTAGTCGCCTGCGCCCAGGATCGCCGAGAGCACGTCGACCAGGACGTCGACGTGCCGCCTCTCGCAGACGAGGGGCGGGAGCAGGCGCAGCGTGCGGGGGCCGGTGGCGTTGAGCACGACGCCGCCCTCCAGCGCGGCGGCGACCACGTCATGCGCGTCGGGGGCGACGTCGTCGAGGTCGCAGCCGACCATGAGTCCGGCGCCGCGCACGTCGGTCACGTGCGGCACCTGGGCGAGCCGCCCCATGAGGTAGGAGCCCACCTCGGCGGCACGCTCGTCGTAGCGCCCCCGCTCGAGCTCGGCGATCACGGCATCGGCCGCCGCGCAGGCGAGGTTCGAGCCGCCGAAGGTGGAGCCGTGGTCGCCGGGGCGGAAGACGTCGGCGACGTCGGCGCGGGCGACGCAGGCCCCCATGGGGACGCCTCCGGCGATTCCCTTCGCGAGCGTGAAGATGTCCGGGGTGGCGCCGGAGAGCTGGAAGGCGAACGGCCTGCCGGTGCGGAACATGCCGCACTGGACCTCGTCGGCGATCATGAGGGCGTCGTGCTCGTCGCAGAGGCGCCTGACGGCGCCCATGAACTCGTCGGTCAGGGGATGGACGCCGGACTCCCCCTGGATGGGCTCGAGCATCACGGCGCAGATGGCGTCGCCCTGCTCGGCGAAGAGCCGCTCGAGGGCCGCGACGTCGTTGGGCTCGGTGGCGACGAACCCGGGGGGCAGCGGGCGGAAGTCCTTCTGCAGCCTCTCCTGCATGGTCGCGGCGACCGTCTCGAGCGTGCGGCCATGGAAGCCGCGACGCAGCGCGACGATCGTGGTGCCGCCCTTCCCCGAACGGGTGGAGCGGAGGCGCGCGAGCTTCATCGCGCACTCGTTCGCCTCGGCGCCGGAGTTGGCGAAGAAGGTCTTCCAGGTGGTGGCTCCCTGGCCGGCGAGGTCGGAGAGGCGCTTCGCCACCGAGCCGCGATGCTCGATGTAGAAGTAGTTCGACACGTGGACGAGCTTCTCGGCCTGCTCCTCGAGGGCCCCCACGAGCACGGGATGGCAGTGGCCGAGGGAGCAGACGCCGATGCCGGCCAGGAAGTCGAGGTACTCCTTGCCCTGGTCGTCGACGAGGGTCATGCCCCGGCCGCCCACGAACTCGACGCCGAACCTCCCGAAGGTGGGCATCACGTAGGCGTCGTCGAGCTTCTTCTCTTCTGCGAGTGACATGGTTGCTCCTTCACCTCGGGCGTTCGGCCGCGGGGACTAGAGGGCGAGATGGCGGGCGAGCGGGTCGAGCGGGGCGGGCGAGAAGTCGTCCGCGGGAGGCTCGGAGCCCTTGATGCGGTAGATCATGGTGCCGATTCCCTCGTCGGTGAGGACCTCGAGCAGTATCGAGTGCTCGCGCTTGCCGTTGATGATGTGCGCGCGCGGCACGCCGGACTCCAGGGCCTTGATCGAGCACTCCACCTTGGGGATCATGCCCTTGGAGAGGGCTCCCGAGGAGGCGAGCTCGCGCGCCTCGCACAGCGTCATCTTCGAGATGAGGGAGGTCTTGTCGGAGATGTCCTCGTAGACGCCGTCGACGTCGGTGATGAAGACCACCTTGTGGGCGCCGACCGCCGAGGCGACCTCGCCGGCGACGACGTCGGCGTTCACGTTGAGGCAGCCGCCGTGGTCGTCGGAGGCGATCGAGGAGAGGACCGGGATGTAGTCGGCCGCGACGAGCGACTGGAGGTAGGCGGCGTTCACGCGGGTCACCCTCCCCACGCGCCCGAGCTCGTCGGAGACGGGCTCGCCCACGACGGTGTTGGCATCCATCCCCGAGAGGCCCACGGCCAGCGCGCCGTGCACGTTGATGGCACTCACGAGCTGCGAGTTCACGGTTCCCACGAGGACCTCGCGGACGACGTCCATGGCCTCGGGGGGCGTCACGCGCAGGCCGTCGACGAAGCGCACCGGCAGGCCGGCCTTCTCCATGGCGGCAGAGACGGCCTTGCCCCCGCCGTGGACGAGGATGGGCTTCACGCCGAGGAGCTTGAGGAGGACGACGTCGTCGGTCACCTGCTGCCGGAGCGCGTCCGAGACCATGGCGGCGCCACCGTACTTGATGACGACCGTCTTGCCGGTCGCCTCCTTGAGCCAGGGCAGGGCCTCCACGAGCGCCCGGCTCTTGTCCTGGGCGTAGCGGGGGGTACGTACCTCGTTGATGTACTCCATGGTGACCTGCCTCGTTCGTGATCGGATGCCAGACGAAGTTCCCCGCTAGCTTAGCGCACGGGAGGCGGACTCGTTAGGTGCGGTAGTCACCGTTGATGCGAACGTAATCGTAGGTGAGGTCGCACGTCCAGATCGTGGTCGAGCGGTCCCCCTCCCCGAGGTCGCAGTCGATGACGATCTCGTCCTGCTCGAAGCGGCGCAGGGCCTCGTCCTCGTCGAAGTCGAGGGCCATGCCGTGCCGGCACACGGGAATCCCCATGATGTCGATGGAGACGTTCTCCTGGGAGAAGCGGGCGCCCGACGAGCCCGCGGCGACCGCGATGCGGCCCCAGTTGCAGTCATGGCCGAAGATGGCCGTCTTCACCAGGGTCGAGTTCGCGACCTTGCGGGCGGCGGCGTCCGCGTCGGAATCCGAGGCCGCCCCGGTGACGTTCACGGTGATGATCTTGGTCGAGCCCTCGCCGTCGCGGGCCACCATGCGGGCCAGGTAGCGACAGACGTCATGGAGCGCGAACGCGAACTCGTCGAAGGCCGGGGTGCCGCGCTCGATGCGCGCGCCCGGCGCGGCGGCGCCGGAGCAGAGCAGGAGGCAGGTGTCGTTCGGGGAGGTGTCGGCGTCGATGGTGAGCTTGTTGAAGGTCTCGCCCACCACCGAGGAGAGCGCGGCCTGGGCCGTCTCGTGGTCGAGGGGGGCGTCGGTGGTGATGATGCAGATCATGGTCGCCATGTTCGGCATGATCATGCCCGAGCCCTTGATGCAGCCGCCGATGGCGAACTCCCTGCCCTCGAGCCCAGGGGCGGCGCTCGCGTACGTGACGGCGTACTCCTTGGGGAAGGTGTCTGTGGTCAGGATGGCGCTTGCGGCGAAGGCACCGCCGTCGTCCCAGCTCAGACGCTCGATGGCTTGGGGAAGGCCGACCTCGAACGGCTTCATGGAGAGCTGCTGGCCCACGACGCCCGTCGAGCTCACCAGCACGTTCTCGGCGTCGCACCCCAGGGCCCTGGCGGCGAGATCACAGGTGTCGAGGGCCGTCTTGCGCCCCGCCGCGCCCGTCGCCGCGTTGGCGTTGCCGGAATTCACGACGACCGCCTTCACGAGCGCCCCGGAGCGGACCTTGGAGCGGGTGATGCGCACGGGCGCCGAGGCGAAGGGGTTCTGCGTGAAGGTGCCCGCGCAGGGGCAGGGCTCGTCGGCGACGACGAGCGCCATGTCGAGGCGTGCCGGGTTGCGTCGGAAGCCCGCGTGGACCCCCGAGGCGGAGAAGCCCTTCGCCGAGGTGATGCCGCCGGAGACGATGACGTTGAGTTCTGGAGTGTTCATGCGCGTTCCTTGCCTTGGGGAGCAGACGTTTCCGGGGAGGCCGACGGCCCGTCTCAGACGGCGCGGCCGATGGCGGCGAGGCCTCGTCGCTCGTCGAGCCCGAAGACGACGTTGGCGCACTGGACGGCCTGGCCGGCGGCCCCCTTGCAGAGGTTGTCGATGGCACAGGTGGCGACGGCATGCCCCGTGCGAGCATCGGCGACGACGGTGAGCTGGGCGTTGTTGGTCCCCGCCACGCTCGCGCTCCGCGGCTGGGAGCCATCGAGGACGTGCACGAACGCGGTGTGGTCGTAGGCCTCGTGATAGAGGGCGAGCAGCTCGTCCGTCGTCGCGGGCCGCGAGAGCGACATGGTCACGGTCGAGAGGATGGCCCGCTCGACCGGCGCGAGATGGGGGGTGAAGACGACCTGCTGGACGCCCCTGCCGGCATCGGTGAGGTTCTGCTCGATCTCCGGCGTGTGCCGATGGGTGCCGACGCCATACGCCTCGAGGTTCTCGTTGGCCGAGCAGAAGTGCGTCCTCGTGCTGGCCCTCTTTCCGGCCCCCGTGACGCCGGAGATGGCGTCCACGATGACGGCGCCCGTCGTGAGGCCGGAGGCGACCAGGGGAAACGACGCGAGCGTGGAGGCCGTGGGATAGCAGCCGGGGCAGGCAACCAGGGCGGGCGTGCCCTGCGCGCGCTCGGCGGCGAGGCGCTCGAGCCCCTGCCCGAAGAGCTCGGGCAGGCCATAGGCCGCACGGGCGAGGAGCTCGGGGCAGGCATGGGGAACGCCGTACCACCTCTCGTAGGTCGCCGCGTCGCGCAGGCGGAAGTCGGCGGAGAGGTCGACGACCGTCACGCCATGCTCGAGCAGGGCTGGCACGCGGGCCATCGACGCCGTATGGGGAAGCGCGAGGAAGATCGCGTCGAGGTCGTAGGCGGCCGGGTCGTCATGCGAGGAGAAGGCGAGGTCGGTCGCGCCCACGAAGGAGGGGTACACGGCGTCGAGCCGCTCGCCCTCGTCCGCGTTGGACGTCACGAGCGCCAGCTCGAAATCGGGGTGGGAGAGGAGGATCCTCGCCAGCTCGGCGCCGGCATAGCCGGCCGCACCCATCACTCCGACACGAATCACGTATGCCTCCCTGGGTCTCGAGACGGTCGAATCCTGCTGCCGGGCGAGCGCCGCATGGCTGGCCCGACCCTGCATGGGCAGGTCTGACAACCATAGGCCTCGGGTGTGGCCCATGCAAGTGCCCATGCATCACAATGCATAGATTCGAAATAGAACGACTTGGATACGCATATATAGGCAAGACAATCCATTAGACCTCGCGACGCGCCTCGATGGCGCGCCCGAGCGTGACCTCGTCGGCATACTCGAGCTCTCCCCCCACGGGAAGGCCGCTCGCGAGACGGGAGACGGCCACGCCCAGGGGCTTGATGGTGCGGGACAGGTAGGTCGCGGTGGTCTCGCCCTCGACGTCGGGGTTCGTGGCGAGGATGACCTCGCGCACCTCGCCGTCGGCAAGGCGGGCGAGGAGCTCGCGCACGTGCAGCTGCTCCGGGCCGATCTTGTCCATGGGGGAGATGACCCCTCCCAGGACGTGGTAGAGGCCGTGGTAGGTGCCCGTGCGCTCGATGGCGGAGACGTCGCGGGGCTCGGAGACCACGCAGATGGTCGTGCGGTCGCGTCGCTCGTCGGAGCAGATGTCGCAGGTGTCGCGCGTCGCATAGGAGAAGCAGATGGGACAGAAGTGGACCTGCCTCTTGACGTCGAGCACCGCCTGCGCGAGCCGCCTGGACTGCTCGTCGTCCGCGCTGAGCAGGAAGTAGGCGATGCGCTGCGCGGACTTGGGGCCGATGCCGGGAAGCCTGCCCAGCTCGTCGAGAAGCCGCTCGAGGGCGTGGCCGTCGTTCGTGATGGGGTCCATCTTCTCCGAGGCCCGCCCTACATCAGGCCGGGGATGCTCATGCCGCCGGTGACGGCCCCCATCTGCCTGTTGGCTGCCTCCTGGGCCTGCGCGAGGGCATCGTTCACCGCCGCGAGCACCATGTCCTGGAGGAGCTCGACGTCATCGGGGTCGATCGCCTCGGGGTCGATGGAGATCGAGGTGACCGTCATCTCGCCGGTCGCCGTGACCTTGACCATCCCGCCGCCCGCGCTTGCCGAGACCTCGATGTCCTTGAGCTTGTCCTGCGCGACGGCCAGCTGCTCCTGCATCTTGCGGGCCTGCTTCATCATCTGCTGCATGTTCATCTGAGCCATGGGTCGCCTTTCCTGGGGGGGGACGTCGTGTTGCCACTCGAAGGTATCTTAGCGAATGGGATGCCTCATGCGCCCGCGGGGCCGCCGTCCGCCCCGCGCGAGCCCTCCTGCGCCGGGACCTTGCTCACGGTGACGCCCGCGCCGAAGACCCCCTCGAGCATGGAGGCGAGATCACCCTCGGGCGTTCCCGGGGCCGGCGAGGGCGCGGGGTCCGGGGACGTCGCGCCGGCCCCCGCCTCCGCGGGGGTTCCCGCGGCGCGCTGCGGCGCCGTCCCCGCGACCCCCTCGGGGGACGGGAGGTCGCCCGCCTCGTAGCCATAGGGTTCGTCCTCGTACACGTACGGGCCGTCGGCGAGGGGCGGCTCCTCGAAGGCGGGCGGGGCGGGCACGGGCTGGGCCGCGGCCGCCTGCGGCCGCGCGGCGGTCGGGTTCGGCGCGGGCGCCGGGGCCGTGCGCGCGGCTGGGCGGGAGGGTGCCGGGGAAGGCGCGGGGGACCCCGCGACGACCACCCTCAGCTTGCGCTGGCCGAGGACCGAGGCCATGACCCGCACGATCCCGGCGCTCACGTCCGGGCGCTCGAGCATCTTCGCGGCGAAGTTGCTTCCCGCCGGCAGGGAGACGACGACGTGCTCCCCGTCGTCGGCCAGGGCGGTCGAGTTCAGGAGGAAGGCCCCGTTCGCCGGCTGCTCCTTCGTCACGCGGGCGACGACCTCCTTCCAGGCGCGCTGGAGCGCGCCTGGGTCGCTCGTGGGCGCAGGGGCCGGACGGGCCGGGGCGGGCGCGGGGGCCGGGACGGGCGTCGGGGCGGCCGTGACGGGAGCCTGCGCCCGTGGCGAGGGGGGAACGGGCCGCTGGCCTGCCTGGTCGCGCGTGGAGGGCTGCTCGCGGGGGGCGGGGGAGGTCGTCTCGGCCTGTCGCGCCGGACGCGGGGCCGGCTCCTCCCGGCGCGGGGAGGACGGGACCGTCACCCCGCGCGCGATGGCCTCGAGCTTGCCCTCGAGGGTCGCGACCCTCTCGGCGAGGGCGGCGAGCGTGAGGTCGCCCTCGGGCAGGGCGAGCCTCGTCAGCGCGATCTCGAGGGCGAGGCGCTGGTTCGTGGCCGTCCTCATCTCGTTCGACACCTCGCCGAGCACGCTCAGCACCCGGGCGAGCCGTTCGGTCGAGCCGAAGGCGCGCGCCTCCTCCTCGTACTCGCGGTCCTCGTCGGGCCCCGCCGAGACCATGCCGGCGGCGGTGCCCACGGCGCTCGTCACGTAGACGTCGCGCATGTGGGCCGCGAGCTCGCGGGTGAACTGGAGGAGGTCCGTGCCGTTGTCCGCGAGGTCGGCCACGCAGGCGAACAGGGCCGGCACGTCGCGGGCGGCAAGGGCGCGGGCGACGTCGTCGAGCCTCTGCGACGAGACCTCCCCGAGGAGGTCCGTCGCCGACTCGAGCGATATCGCGCCGTTTCCGAACACCGAGAGCTGCTCGAGCGTCGAGAGCGCGTCGCGCATGCCGCCGCGCGCGTGGCGGCACACCAGGGCGAGCGCGGGCTCGTCGTAGGTGAACCCCTCCGCCTCGCACACGTGGGCGAGACGGGCCTCCATGTCCTCGTTCGAGATGGCGTGGAAGTCGAAGCGTTGCACGCGGGAGAGGATGGTCGCGGGAATCTTCTGCGGGTCGGTGGTGCAGAGCACGAACACCACGTGGGCGGGCGGCTCCTCGAGGGTCTTGAGCAGCGCGTTGAACGCCGCCGTGGTGAGCATGTGGACCTCGTCGACGATATAGACCTTGTAACGGCCCTCGATGGGCGCGAAGTCGACGTGGTTGATGATCTCCTCGCGGACGTTGTCGACGCCCGTGCGGCTCGCGGCGTCGAGCTCGTAGACGTCGGGGTGCTCGCCGGAGGCGATCTTCCTGCATTGGTCGCAGGTGCCGTCGGGCAGCCTGCCCGGGCCCTGCTCGCACATGAGGGCCTTCGCGAGCAGGCGCGCCATGGTGGTCTTTCCCGTGCCGCGCGGCCCGCAGAACAGGTAGGCGTGGTTGGTGCGGCCCTCGACGACGGCCCGCTCGAGGGTCGAGACCACATGCCTCTGCCCCACGACGTCGTCGAACGTCTGCGGGCGGTACTTGCGGTAGAGAGATTCCATGGGGGGCCTCCGGGCATGGGTTCACGATGCGTTCGCGAGCGTGCCCCAAGTATAGGACAGGACCGGGACGCGCCTTGCGCCCCCTTGGGTGTATACTTCATGCGAAGTTCATGCAGAGAGGAGAGACCATGTCCGCGTTGCAGGTAAGGGACTTCCCGGCAGACCTCCACGAGCGGCTCAGGGAACGGGCCCGCCGCGACCACCGCAGCGTCTCCCAGGAGGCGACGATCGCCATCAGCGAGTTTCTCGCCCGGCACCCTGACGCCCACGAGACGTATCGCGACTTCTCCTGCGACGAGTCCATCGCCGAGCAGAGAAGGCGGCTGTTCGCCGAGATCGACGCCATGCCCGTCATCGACATACCTGACGACTTCCCCACCCCCGAGCAGATCATACGGGAGCTGCGTGACGGCCGATGATCGTCATGGACTGCAGCGCGGCAATCAATATCGTCCGGGCCACTCCGGAAGGGAGGGGCCTAAGGGGCCTCATGGTCATCGACGAAAGGTGCTTGGCTCCCGACCTGTTCAGGGCTGAGGCCGCCAATGCCCTCACGAAGTACGTCCGAGCCGGTCAGATGAATCACTCGGAGGCACTCGGCCTCTTTTGCAAGGCGACCGCTCTCGTCAACGAGTTCCATCCCCTCTCCGAGAACGACGTCGAGGCCCTCTCGGAGGCATGCCGGCTCGGGCATTCCGTCTACGACATGTTCTACTTCACGCTCGCGCGGCGCTATGGGGCGACCCTCTTCACGGAGGACCGTCGCCTCATCGAGCTCTGCGACCGCGAGGGCGTGGAATGCATCCACCCGACGAGGCTCAGCGCCCCGGACCGTCCCTGAGCGAGGAGCGTTGCCTGGCGTTGGCGACGACGTTGGCCACGATTCCGGCAAGGCACCTCGTGAGCCCGATGAGCCAGAGTCCCCGGGCCTCCATGACGAGGCCGTCAACCGCGCCCATCGAGAAGACCCCGCTCGCGTTCTTGGCCAGGGCGCGCAGTGGCATGTTCCACGCGAAGAGCAGCTCGGGCCTGGGCTTGCCCGAGGCCTCCGCACAGCGCTTGACCAGGAGCATCACAGCCCAGAGCAGCCAGAGGAGCGGGCTGCGCCCATGGATGAGGTCGCAGATGCAGAGGTTGCGATCGAGACGTATCCGGCTCGAAGGAATCTCGTGGCCGAGCAGGGCGGCGAAGCGCGCGTCGTCGACGTCGGCCACGCGGCCCGTCTCGTAGGGGCCGAGGTCGAGGCCCTCGTAGGGATTCGGCGCCCCCGTGCCGGCAAGGTCGATCTCCCCCGAGAGCCGGATGTCGTCGACCGAGGCGCCGATGCGCACCACGTAGGTGCCTCCCTCGACCTCCCAGGAGCTCGTGCCCACGTTCCAGTAGCGGAAGGCCGCCTGGCCGAGGGGGATGCTCACGCGCCTGCCCTCGCCGGGCCCGAGGGCCACCTTCGCGAACCCCCTGAGCTCCCGCTCCGGGCGGAACACCTCGTGACGGGGCTTCGACACGTAGAGCTGGGCCACCTCGGAGCCTTCGACGGGGCCCACGTTGGCGATGGAAAACGACGCCTCGTCCTCGCTCACGACCAGGTCGGAGTAGGCGAACGTCGTGTACGAGAGCCCGAAGCCGAAGGGGAACGCCACGGGGATGCCGGCCGTCTGGTAATAGCGGTAGCCCACGTAGGGCCCCTCGCGGTACTCGGCCGTAGCCGCCGGGCTGGGAAAGGTCCGCGCGCAAGGGGTGTCGGCGAGCGCGACCGGCCAGGTCTCGTTGAGCCTGCCCGAGGGGCTCACGCGGCCGAGCAGCACGTCGAGCGCCGCCGCGGCCCCCGCCTGCCCGCCCAGCGCGAGATAGAGGACGGCCCGCGCGGCGGCCATCCAGCCGCTCTCGACGGGGCCTCCCCCGGAGAGGAGCACGACCACGTTGGGGTTGGCCTCCGCGACGCGGGAGAGGAGGTCGACCTGGTTCCCGTTCACCCTCATGTCCGGCCGGTCGGCGCCCTCCGACTCCGCCCGCTCGTCGAGCCCCAGGCAGACCAGCACGACGTCCGCCCTCGCAGAGAGCGCGACGGCCTCCGCCGCGAGCCGGTCGCTCGCGGCGCCATGCCGCTCGAAGCCCTGCGCGTAGCCGACGCAGTCGAGGTCGCTGTCCCCCACGAGGCCACATAGGCTGTCGAGCCTCGTGCAGACGACGCGGGACGACCCTGCGCCCTGGTAGCGTGGGGTCTTGGCGAAGTCGCCGACGAGTGCCACCGAGGTGCCCGCAGCAAGCGGCAGGAGGGGCGCGCCCGCCTGGCCGCCCCCGCCGGCAGGCGGGTCGTTCTTGAGCAGGACGATTGACTGGGCCGCGATCTCCCGCGCGAGCCGGTGATGGGCATCGGCGTCGAAGCCGACGCGAGTCGTCCGCCCTCCCGGCGCCGAGAGGGCGAGGCCCAACGCCTCGTCCACGCGGGCGTCGACGTCCGCCTCGGAGACCTCGCCCCTGCGGACGGCCGCGGCGAGCTCGCGCGCCGAGCAGAGCCCCGGGCCCGGCATCTCGAGCGTCGAGCCGGCCGCGACGCCCGCGGCGCGGTCGTTCGAGCCGCCCCAGTCGGAGACCACGGCGCCCTCGAAGCCCCATTCGTCGCGGAGGACGTCGCGAAGCAGGTGGCGGCTCTCGTTGGCATAGGTGCCGTTCACGAGGTTGTAGCTGCTCATGATGCAACGGGGACGGCCGACGCGCACCACCGTCTCGAACCCCGAGAGGTAGATCTCCCGCAACGTGCGCTCGTCGAGGACCGAGTCGGATGCCTGGCGGCGCGTCTCCTGGCTGTTGCAGGCGAAGTGCTTGGGGCAGGCCGCCACGCCCGTCGACTGGATGCCCCGCACGTAGCCCGCGGCCATCCTGCCGGCCAGCAGGGGGTCCTCGGAGAAGTACTCGAAGCCGCGGCCGCACAGCGGGCTTCGCTTGACGCAGAGCCCCGGTCCCAGCACCACGTCCACCCCTTGGGCGAGGGCCTCCTCGCCCAAGGCACGGCCCAGCCTCTCGCCGAGGGCGGGGTCCCAGCTGTTGGCGACCGTCGTGGCGGTGGGAAAGCACGTGGCGGGGACGCTCCCGCCCAGCCCCAGGCCGCCGCTTTCCTCCCGCTGGAGGCGCAGGCCATGGGGGCCATCGGAGAGCTGCAGGGAGGGGATGCCGAGCCGAGGCAGGGCACGTGTCGTGAAGGTGCCTCCCCCGGAGAGGAGCAGGCACTTCTCCTCGAGGGTCATCCGCGCGATACGGTCCTCGTCATGCATGTGCGACCCTCGCAGACGGCTCGCGACGCCTAGATGCCATGCTCCGCGAGCTTGTCCAGGATTCCCTTGAGCAGGAAGCGGTTGGCAAAGAGCTGCTGGTAGGTGGCAGTCTTGGTCTTATGCTCCGCCTTGAGCGAGCGTAGGCTCGCCTCGGTCTCGACGAGCTCGGCGACGACGTCGCGCCTGAACGCCTCGTATCGCTCGAGGCGTGCCACATCCTCTGGTGTCGGCATGACCTAGCGCCTGCCAGCCTCGTGCGCGCCCTTGGCCTTGCTGCCCTGACGCGCCTTCACGGCACCCACGATCGCCGGAATCACCGAGACGCCGACGATTCCCACGATGACCAGCTCGAAGTGGTCCTGCACCGCGGGGATGCCGCCGAAGAAGTACCCGAGCAGCACGAACAGCGTGGACCAGCAGATGCCGCCCAGGACGTTGAAGATGAAGAAGTTGTGCCACTTCATGCCGCCCATGCCCGCGAGGAACGGCACGAACGTGCGGATGAACGGGAAGAAGCGCCCGAGGAAGATGGCGAGGTTGCCCCACTTGTCGAGGAAGGCCGTGCTCTTCTCGACCCGCTCCGGCGTCATGGCCTTGACCTTGCCCGACGCGATGACCCTCTCGCCGAAGAAGTGGCCGATGAAGAAGTTGCACTGGTCGCCGAGGATGGCCGCCGCCCACGCGACGCCGAGCAGCACGAAGATGCTGAGTGCCTTGTCGGCCGCGAAGAAGCCGGCCGCGAAGAGCAGCGAGTCCCCTGGCAGGAACGGGAAGACCACGACGCCCGTCTCGATGAAGATGATGAGGAAGATGAAGCCGTATGCGGTGACCGGACCCATCGCGATCCATCCGGCGATGGCGTCCTTGGGGTTGCGGAGAAGCTCGGTGATCAGGTTGATGAAGCCCATGTGGCTGGCAGGCCTTTCGGTCGGGTGCGATGCGCGGAGGAAGTGCGCTCGGTGGGAGCGGGCGCCCGACGGAGGCCCCTTATGGCTGCTGCCTCCCGGCCCTGACCAGGTTCGAGGCATGTCGTCGCCCGCACCCACCCAACGCGCTTGCTCCACGCAGTATACAGGAGGCCGCGCCCGACCCCCCAGGCCCACACCAAAAGGCCATGCCAGAAACCAGGCGCCGGATGGCCTGCCGCTGGAGACCGGCCATCCGAGGGGCCCTCCACACGAGTGGGTATGTACGGGAAAGCGAATCCGAAGGACGACAACGGGAGCCCTGCCATGATCAACACCTTCTGCAAGAAGCCGCTCTGGGGATGCAACTCGACGCTCGTGCGGGTCGCCCAAGGCCTGGCACCGGCCGACCTGGTCGTTCGCGACGCACGGCTCGTGAGCGTCACCACGCACGAGGTGCTCGAGCACGCGGACATCGCCGTCGCCGAGGGCAGGATCGCCTACCTTGGCCTGGACGGCCACACGGCCGAGCATTGCACGGGGCCCGACACCCACGTGATCGACGCCGCCGGCGCCTACGTGGCGCCAGGGTTCCTCGACGGGCACATGCACGTGGAGAGCGCCATGGTGGGCGTCTCCGAGTACGCCCGCGCCGCCATCCCCCACGGCACCGTGGGCATCTACATGGACCCGCACGAGATGGCCAACGTCTGCGGCCTCGACGGGGTCCGCACGATGTTGGAGGAGGCGGCGGAGTCCCCGATCAAGGCCATGCTCACCACCCCCTCGTGCGTGCCGGCCGTCCCCGGCTTCGAGGACACCGGCGCCTCCGTCGACGCCGACGACGTCGAGGCGACCATGTCGTGGCCTGAGACGGTGGGCCTCGGAGAGATGATGAACTTCCCCGGCATCCTCGCCGCGGATGCCGACGCGCTCGCCGAGGTCGACGCCACGCTCCGCGCGGACAAGTGCGTGACCGGCCACTACTCCACCCCGAGACCGACCGCGGCCTCAACGCCTACGTGGCCGCGGGCATCTCGGCCTGCCACGAGAGCGTCCGCCCCGAAGAAGTCCTCGCCAAGCTGCGCCTGGGCATGTACGCCCAGCTGCGCGAGGGCTCTGCCTGGCACAACCTCGCCGCGCTCGCCCCCGCCATCACCACGCACGACGTCGACACGCGCCTCTGCTGCCTCGTCTCCGACGACAACCATCCCAACACCATCGTGAGCGAGGGGCACCTCGACCGCATCCTGCGCATGGCCGTGCGTCTGGAATCGACCCCGTCACCGCCATCCAGATGGTCACCATCAACACCGCCTCGTGCTTCCGCCAGGCGCGCGACCTCGGCTCCGTCACGCCGGGAAAGTGTGCCGACCTGGTCTTCCTCGACGACCTGCACGACTTCGGCGTCACGCGGGTCATCATCGACGGCGAGGTCGTGGCCGAGGACGGCAGGCCCCTCTTCCCCGAGGCGCGCTTCGCCTGGCCCGACGCCATCCTGCATACCATGCACGTCGGGGAGAGGATCGAGGCCGAGACCTTCCGCATCCCCGCGCCCGTTGGCGACGGCGTCGTTCCCGTGCGGGCGATGGGATGCGCGGGCGGCTCGACCGTGACCAGGGAGCTGCACGCGCATGCACCGGCTCGCGGCGGGGAGCTCCTCGCAGATGCCGAGAACGACCTGCTCAAGGTGTTCGTGTTCGAGCGGCATCACGCCACCGGCGCCCATGCGGCCGGATTCGCGAAGGGGTTCGGCATCCACGGGGCCCTCGCGCAGACGGTCGCGCACGACGCCCACAACCTCATCGTGATGGGCGACAACGACGACGACATGGCCATTGCGGCAAACGCGCTGGTCTCCTGTGGCGGCGGCGAGGTCGCCGTGCGTGACGGACGCGTGCTCGCCCTGGTCGAGCTGCCCATCGCCGGGCTCATGAGCCCCAAGCCCGTCGAGGAGGTGGCGCGAGACGTCGCGGACATGGAGCGGGCCTGGGCGGAGATGGGCTGCACGATGCCGTCGCCCTTCATGACGATGGCGTCGATGTCGCTCGCCTGCATCCCGGAGCTGCGCCTCACCGACAAGGGCTACGTGGACTGCACGGCGTTCCGCTTCGTGCCGCTCGTCATGGGCTCGGAGGCCTAGGCGAAGGCGCGGCCGAGGCCGCCTCGGGACAACACGGACGGCGGCGGGCCCGGACGAGGAGTCGTCCGGGCCCGCCTCGTTGCCTCATGGCCGGAGGGCCGACGCTATGCGGCCTTCTTGGTTGTAGCCGCGGTCGTCGTCGCGGCGGTCGTCGTCGCGGCGGAGGCATAGCTGCTCGCGGCCGCCACGGAGGCGTCGTTGGAGACGTTGGTCACGCTGCTGTCCGACTTCGCGGCGAGGTCCGCCGCGACCTTGTCGGCGGTGGGCAGGACGTCGGAGCCGCCGGCCCTGGCGCAGAACTCGCACTCGCGGCTGCGCTTCGCGGCGAAGGCGTCGGCGAGGGAGCCGGAGTAGATCGTGGCGGAGTTCTTGATCGCCTGGCAGTTGGGGTTGAGGTGATAGACGCGCCCGAAGGTCGTCCAGTATGCGGTGATGTCGTTCGAGGTGACGGTCGCGGGGGCGGTCGTCGTCGACTGGCCCGTGGAGCCGAGCTGCGCCGCGCTCTGGACGGCCGCGTCGTAGTCCTCCTGGGTGGCAGGATGGAAGTCGACTCCCGAGATGCCGGCGGCCGCGAGCGCCACGCAGGCGATGATGGAGCAGATCTGGCGCGTCTTCTTGTCGAGCTTCTTGTCGTTGAGCAGCACGAAGATGATCGGCGCGAAGGCGATTATCGCGACGATGACGCCGGCCTCGGTCTGGAGCCAGTACTCGGCCTTGTTGGCCTCGCTCGGCGGGTTGATGTGGTTGGCGCGCTTCCACATCTGGCTGCCGATGACGACGAGCACGAAGTCGAGCACGAGCCAGATGATGAGCCAGGTCTGCTGGGAGAACCTGGGGAAGTAGATGTTGCCGTTGATGAAGTTGATGCCGACGATCTCGCAGACGATGCCCAGGATCCAGAGGATGACGGCCACGATGCGGAACGGCTTCGCGGCGGCCTTGCGGTTGGCATGCTCGGCATCGAGGTCGACGGCGGGGGCAGAGCCCTCGGGCGGCCTTGTCGGGCTCTGCGCGGCTGGCGCCTGGGCAGGGGCGGGCTGCCCCGAGGCCTGCTTCCCGGAGCGGACGTCGACGAACTTCCTCTCGACGGGCGGCTTACCTGCACTTGCCATGTCGGTCATCCCCCTTGGATAGGGGAAGGGACCGCTGCCCGACTGGCAGCCCCCCTTCCGGGTCAGGACGAAAGCTGCAGGTATAGTATATCAGCGGCGGCGCGGGAGTCGCGACGCACGCATCTGAATCGACACAAGGAGTGATTCATGGCTACCACCGATGTCGCACAGCAGCTGGTCGAGGCTGCGAAGAACGATCCGAACCTCCTCAGCCAGCTCACGGAGAACCCCTCGGGAGCCGTCAAGTCGGTCACGGGGCTCGACCTCTCGAGCCAGGAGATCGCGGAGGCCCTGACGTGCGCCTCGAAGATCGCGAAGGGCGAGAACGTCGACATGGGCACCGTCGCCAGCCTCGCCGCCGACCTGTTCTCCAAGCATGGGGGCGACCTCACCAAGATCGTGGGGGCGCTCTTCGGGGGCGACCAGGCCGCCGCATCCACGACGACGACCCAGACGGCCACCCAGTCCGGCGCCGGCTCGGAAGGCGGCATCGACCTCGGCGAGGTGGCCGGGCTCGCGGAGACCCTCCTCGGCGGGGAGTCGGGCTCGACCACGTCTGGCAAGAAGACCTCCTCGTCCGGCGGCATCGACCTCGGCGAGGTCGCAGGCCTTGCCGAGACCCTCCTCGGGGGCTCCGGCAAGACCACGGGCTCGGGCAAGAAGACCTCGAAGAAGACCTCCTCGAGCCAGTCGGGGGGCGGCCTCGACCTCGGCGGGGTGGCCAACATCGCCGAGGAGCTCTTCGGCGGCAAGTAGCGCCATGCGTCATCGCTCGGGCGGGGCCGCGGGCGAGGACGCCCGCGGCCCCGCTTTCGTCTCGTCGCATGGCGCCGCCGAGTCCCCAGGCCGTCGCGGGACCCGGGCGCTCGCGGCGCGGTTCCCCTAGGCCAGGTAGCCGATGATGGACGTCTTGCCGTACCACTGGCAGAGACGGTAGTTGATGTAGTTCGACATGTTGTCTCTGATGTCGCCCATGAACAGCACCTTCGGGGCGTTCGTGTAGAACGGCACCTGAAGCGTGCTCTCCGTCGAGGACTCGATCGTCTGGAGACGGTCCCTCACCTGCTGGTCGTAGTCCGCAGCCTGCCCGGAGACCAGGCTCCTCGTGGCCGACACCGAGGTCAGGTCCTCGCCCGTCTTCGTGTCGGAGGCGATGGAGCCATACGTGAGGGCGAACACGAGCAGGAGCATGCCGCAGATGGCGCTGACCGTCCGTGCGCCCAGCAGCGGGCTGCGGGAGGTCGCGGGAGGCTCTGCGGCAGGACCCTGGCACCGCCCCGCGGCCGGGCCCTCGTCCCCGGCGGCCGGGGCCACGGCCTCGGGAGAAGACGAGAGAAGCCCCGATGCGGGCCTTGCCTGCGCCGCCACGGCGGACGTCGGCACGTCCCGCTCGCGACGCGCGCGGACCTTCCATGCGGCCCAGCCCGCCCAGTAGACGACGTCGAGCACGAGCAGCACCACGTAGAGCTCGAGCCGGACGTCCTGCACGCGGCCGGGGCCCACGGTCCCCATCGAGTAGAACGTGGGGGTGAAGCTCGTCGCGAACAGCGCGACCAGGCCCACGCTCACGAGGCCGGGAAGCCGCCAGGCGCGTCGCGGGGCATCCTTGCCGAACGCGGCGCGGACGGCCAGCACCGCGATGACCCCCATCGCCAGGACCACGAGGCCCGTCGTCCAGCTCGAGAGGTACTGGAACGCGGAGAGGGACGAGCGCCAGATGGTGTCCGCCGCGCCGAGGGCGTCCTGGGGATACTGCGTCTGCTGCCGGACGGAGTTGCCGGGCGCGGTCATCGAGATGACGGCGCCGCAGAAGAGGGCCGCCGTGGGAAGCAGGGCCCACGAGAAGGACGTCACGTTGCGCCGCCACAGGACCACGCAGAGGACGACGAGGAGCTCGCCCGTCACGAGCACGGTCACGAAGTTCCCGCCAGCCAAGACGAACGCCACCACCGTCGAGGCTATGACCAGCTTGAGGACGGGCTTCGAGCGGTTCGGGTCGACGCTTCGCAGCACCATGCCGAGCAGCACGAGCATGAGCGAGTGGAAGAACGTGTAGTAGACGGCCGAGTTGTACCAGAAGATCCCCTCGACGGGGCTGGGAAGCAGCTGCGTCTGGAGGACGAGGACGAGCGAGGCGACCGCTATCCAGCTGGGACGGTCGAGGTGCAGCCATTCGCGAAGCAGGACGTGGCTCGACCAGAACGTCGCCGCGACGAGAGCGGCGAGGATGATGGGAGCCGCCACGACATAGGCGCCCTCCCCCACGATGCCTGGCTCGAGGGCCATGAGGAAGATCGCGGAGTACGTTCCCTGCCAGTCGACATATGCGGTGCCCACCTGCTGGAACGCCGCCCCCAGCGCAGAGAGGAAATCCCCGCCGCTCGCCTGGAGGGCCAGGTGGGCCCATACGCCGTAGTGCCAGTCGTCCGCGTAGGAGTGGTTGTAGGCCGAGATGGCGAGAAGGGGGGCGAGCGCTGCCGTCAGGGCGGCCAGGGCACCGGCCGCGACCAGCCAGAGGGTCCAGAGTCCCCTATCTCCGCGAGCAGCCCGAGCCATTCCTGCCTCCCATCCGTCCGTCTAGGATACGTCAAAGCCCCGCACGACCCTTTCAAAGGTTGTGGATGTTGGTCGCACGCGGTCGACCGCCGAGCCTTTCGCTTTGGATTCAGGTCCTTTTGGTCGATAATGGGGCACTGACTTAGGAGGAAGCATGGGAATCCGCAACCGCAGGGCACGGAAGCACGCGCATACCCACATCGTCGGCTTCGGCCTCGCCGGAGTCATCGGGTTCGTCGCCCTTCTCGTCATCGCCCTCGTGTTCTCGGTCACGTCGCTCGTGAACTCGTGGCTCACCGACCTCCCCGACTACACGTCCGCCGACGCGTACCTCGTCGCGGAGCCCACCGAGGTCTACGACTCGAGCAACAACCTCATCGCCGAGTACTACCTCCAGAACCGCAAGTCCATTACCATCGACCAGGTCTCCACCTACGTGCTCAAGGGTACCGTCGACACCGAGGACGTGCGCTTCTACCAGCACAACGGCGTCGACCCCCAGGGCATCATCCGCGCCATGGTCGCGCAGCTCGGCGGCAACTCCGAGGGCGCGTCGACCATCACCCAGCAGCTCGTGCGCAACACCATCCTCTCCGACGAGCAGTTCGACAAGACGCTCAAGCGCAAGGTGCGCGAGGCCTACATCGCGATCCAGATGGAGAAGACCTACTCCAAGGACCAGATCCTGATGATGTACCTCAACACCATCTACTACGGGCATTCGGCCTATGGCATCGAGGCGGCCTCCGTCACCTACTTCAACAAGGACGCGAAGGACCTCACGCTCTCGGAGGCGGCCACGCTCATCGGCCTGCCCAACTCCCCGTCGCTCTATGACCCCACGGTCAACCCGGACGCCTGCAAGCAGAGGCGCAACGTCGTCCTCGACCGCATGCTCTCGGCAGGGGACATCACCCAGGAGGAGCACGACGCGGCGCAGGCGGAGGACATCGAGCTCGACACCGGCAGCTCGGTGATGAGCTCCAAGGGGACGTACCCCTACTTCACCGACTACGTGAAGCAGCTCCTCCTCGAGGACTTCGACCAGAAGACCGTCTTCCAGGGCGGCCTCAAGGTCTACACCACGCTCGACCCCACCGACCAGCAGGCGGCCGAGGACGCCTGCAACAAGCAGCTCGAGTCGATCGGCGACGACTCCCTCGAGGCGGCCCTCGTGGCGGTCGACCCCTCCACCGGCTACATCAAGGCCATGGTCGGCGGGCGCGACTATGACGCCGACCAGTACAACCTCGCCTCCCAGGCACGACGGCAGCCGGGCTCCGGCTTCAAGGCGTTCACCCTCGCGGCGGCGATCTCTGCTGGGATGAGCCCGCAGACCTACATCAACTGCAACTCGCCCATCCAGGTCACCTCGTCCTGGAAGGTTCAGAACCACTACAACACGAGCTATGGGACCATCACGCTCGCCCGCGCGACCGAGCTCTCCTCGAACACCGGCTACGCCCAGGTGGCGAACGCCATCGGCGCCGACTCCATCGTCTCGACCGCGAAGGCCATGGGCATCAAGGTCGACCTGCCGAACTACGCCTCGATCACCCTGGGGACCATCGGGGTGCCGCCCCTCCAGATGGCCGAGGGCTACGCGACGCTCGCGGCTGGGGGAGTCCACCGCGACGCGATCGCCATCGACAAGATCCTCGACCGCAACGGCAACTCGGTCTACCAGCACACCGATGCCCCCACGCAGGCCATCTCGGCCGAGGCCGCCTACGCGGAGACCCAGGTGCTCGAAGGGGTCGTCAAGAACGGCACCGCCACCGTGGTCAACAGCAACGCGAAGATCAACCAGCCCATCGCCGGCAAGACGGGAACGACGGAGTACGCGGGCGACCTCTGGTTCAACGGCTATACGCCCCAGATCGCCGTCTCGGTCTGGGTGGGGCACCGCGAGTCGGGGGAGAAGACCGTCTACGTGCACGGCTCGACGGGCTCGCCGGCCACGACCTCCTGCCCGATCTTCGCGAGCTACGTGAACGCCACGCTGTCGAACGTCTCGCGCCAGGAGTTCCAGACGGCCGCCTCGCCCGACTACAAGTCGAGCAGCTCCTGGACCTTCTCCAAGAGCAGCGGCAGCTCGTCGTCGAGCGGCAAGAGCTACAGCAGCTCGGACTCCAGCAACTACGACGCGGGAGCGAGCGAGTAATGGGATCGGGCGGAAGAGGGCCAAGAGGTCCGAGGCCAACGAGCCATGCCCCGACGGGGTGCTCTTCTCCTCCGGCTACGATCTCACCGACTCGCTCATCGGGCATGTCGCCGTCCTCGTCACCGGCGAGCGCAAGCGCACGATGACGCAGTTCGCGAGCGTGGGCGTCATCGTGCTCATACTCGCCGGGCTCTGGTTCAAGATTTTCCCCACCGAGGTGGCGGTCGTCCTCGTGCTGGTTTCCGCGGGGCTTCTCGCCCTGGCCGACAAGTGGGTGAGCATCACGCGCCGCGCCCTGGGAAGGCTCGGGTGGGCGACCGCCGGCAGGCCCACCGAGGAGCTCGGCTGCAGGGCCGAGGCCTACGAGGACAAGGTCGTGATGGCGCTTCCCGACGGCGCCACCACCTATCCCCTCTCCGACCTCACGGCGGTCAACGCCGACGACACCTGCTGCGCCCTCGCCTTCAAGGGCGGCGGGACGGCCGTCTTCGTCCGCCAGAGCATGAGCATGAGCCGCTACAAGGAGCTCGTCACGCTCATGCGCTCGAAGCTCTCCCGGTAGTCCCCCGGGACGCGATATCCCCGCCCGTCCCGGGGATATACTCCGAGGAGAGCCGGCGCTTCCCGAGGAGGTCCTGAGATGAGCATCATCGCAGCATACGCGGTACCGCATCCCCCGCTCATCATCCCGAGGTGGGGCAGGGTCGCCAGGATGGCATCCAGGCGACCGTCGACGCCTACGGGGAGGTGGGGCGCCGCATCGCCGGGCTTGCCCCCGAGACGATCGTCGTCTCGACCCCCCATTCGGTCATGTACTACGACTACCTGCACATCTCCCCCGGACCAGGCGCCCAGGGAAGCTTCTCGCAGTTCGGCGCGGGTTCCGCGCGCTACTCCGCGAGCTACGACGAGGAGTTCGTGCGAGCCCTCTGCGACGCGGCGGAGGCGGCCGGCATCCCGGCCGGCACCGATGGCGAGCGCGACCCGTCCCTCGACCACGCGACCATGGTCCCTCTGCACTTCGTCCAGAAGGTGGCGGGATACGCGGGCTTCAGGCTGGTCCGCATCGGGCTGTCCGACCTCTCGCCCCTCGTGCACTACCGCCTGGGCAAGCTGGTCGCAGAGGTCAGCGAGGGCCTGGGGAGGCGGGCCGTCTACGTCGCCTCCGGCGACCTCTCGCACAGGTGCAGGCCCGACGGCCCCTATGGATATGCGCCGGAGGGTCCCGAGTTCGACGCCCTCGTCTGCGAGGCCTTCCGGAGCGGCGACTTCGCCCGCCTGCTCGAGCTCGACCCCGCCCTCTGCGAGAGGGCGGCGGAGTGCGGGCTCCGGAGCTTCCAGATGATGGCCGGGGCCCTCGACCGCACCCCCGTCCGTCCCGAGCTGCTCAGCCACGAGGACACGTTCGGCGTGGGCTACGGGGTAGCCTGCTTCACCCCCGAGGGGCCGCGCGGCTCCGCGCCCGAACGGGACTTCGGCGACCAGTACGAGCGCTGGCACGAGCGGCGCATGGCAGATGCCCTGGCATCCGAGGACGCCTACGTCTCCCTCGCCCGCCAGAGCCTCGAGACGTACGTGCTCGAGGGCAGGAGGATCGAGCCGCCCGCCGGGCTTCCTCCCGAGCTCTCCGAGCGTCGGGCGGGGGCCTTCGTCTCCCTCAAGGTCGCGGGGGAGCTCCGCGGATGCATCGGAACCATCCTCCCCGTCCGGCCCACGCTTGCCGCGGAGATCTGCGCGAACGCCATCTCCGCCGGCACGGCGGACCCCCGCTTCCCGAGGGTTCGCGCCGAGGAGCTTCCCGAGCTGGTCTACGACGTCGACGTGCTCACGGAGCCCGAGCCCGCGGGGACCACCACGGAGCTCGACCCCAAGCGCTACGGCGTGATCGTGAGCACCGACGACGGGCGGCGCGGGCTTCTCCTGCCCGACCTCGACGGCGTCGACTCCGTCGTCGACCAGGTTCGCATCGCGGCGCGGAAGGGCGGGATCGACCTCGCGTCCGACGACATCCGCCTCGAGCGCTTCGAGGTGGCGAGGCACGCATGAGCGACGACCGCGTGACGTGCCGGGTCTGCCCCCGGCACTGCTCCCTGCCCGAGGACGCCCTCGGTGCCTGTCACGCCCGCAGGAACGTCTCGGGGGAGGTGGCCTGCGACTCGTACGGGCGCGTCACCTCGCTCGCGCTCGACCCCGTCGAGAAGAAGCCCCTCCTTCGCTACATGCCCGGCAGCCTGCTCCTCTCGGTGGGGAGCTATGGATGCAACCTGCGCTGCCCCTGGTGCCAGAACCACGAGATCTCGCAGGCGGGCCCCGACGACGTCCCCTGGCGCGAGATCTCCCCGGAGGAGCTCGTCGCCGTCGCGCGCGCCCAGCGCGAGATGAACGAGGGCGTGGTGGGAATCGCCTACACCTACAACGAGCCGCTCGTGGGCTGGGAGTACGTGAGGGACTGCTGCGAGCTCGCGCACGAGGCGGGGCTGGTCAACGTGCTGGTCTCGAACGGGTGCGCGGAGATGCCCGTCATACGCGCGCTCGAGGGCCTCGTCGACGCGGCCAACATCGACCTCAAGGGCTTCACGCCCCGCCTCTACCAGGACTGCGGCGGAGACCTCGCGTGCGTCCGTGAGACGATCGCGGAGCTCGCGCTCTGCCCCACCTGCCACCTCGAGGTCACCACGCTCGTGATACCGGACGCGAACGACTCCGACGAGGAGGTCGAGGCCATGGCGGCCTGGCTCGCCCGGCTCGACCCCGAGATCACCTACCACCTGTCACGCTTCTTCCCCTGCTGGCGCATGGCACATGCGGCCCCCACGCCCACGTCCCGCGTCTACCACCTGGCAGACGTCGCCCGAAGGCATCTGCGCCACGTCTATACCGGCAACTGCTGAGCGCGGCTGCCCCCCCTCGCTGACAGGGGCGGTGGTGGTCCTCGGCCACGCATGCCACGCCATACGACGAAAAAAGGGGCGGCACCGGTCAGGTGCCGCCCCTGGCATGCCCCGTAGGGAGGAGGCTACTCGTCGGAGTCGGACTGGAGGAAGTTCCAGACGACCGCCGCGAGCGCGCCGCCGGCAAGCGGCGCGAGGATGAAGACCCAGAGGCTCGAGAGGGCCGCGCCGCCCTTGAAGATGGCCGGGCCGAAGCTCCTGGCAGGGTTCACCGAGGTGCCGGTGAAGTGGATGCCCAGGATGTGCACGAGCACGAGCGACAGGCCGATGACGAGGCCGGCCATGTGCGCGTTCTCGATCTTGGAGGTGGCTCCCAGCACGGCCAGGACGAACGTGAAGGTGAGGACGATCTCGATCAGGACCGAGAGCATGGCGTTGCCGTCGTAGAGGCCGTTGCAGCCCATGCTGCTGTCGAAGCCCACGATGACGCCGACCAGCGCGGCACCCACGATGGCACCCACGAACTGGGAGACGACGTAGCCCACGAAGTCCTTCACGTCCATGCCTCCCGTGAGCAGCACGCCAAGGGAGACGGCGGGGTTCACGTGGCATCCGGAGACGTTGCCGATGGAATAGGCCATCGCGACGATCGACAGGCCGAACGCGAGCGCGGTGAGCACGTAGGCGGCATCGATGTTGGCGCCGTTGCACTTGACGGCGGCGGCCGTGCCGCAGCCGAACAGCACGAGCACCATCGTGCCGATCCCCTCGGCCACGTACTTCTTGATGCTTTCCGAGTTCATAAAGAAGACCTCCTGACCATGTTTGTTCTGCAGTTCCCTCAACCCTTCCCACAGGATAGCGCGACGTCCTCCACAGAACCGCCACATTCCGCGAACGGAGGACGAGCGGCATGAGGAGACGGGCGACCGCCCGAGGGAGGCCGCCCGTCCGTGGGCTCGGCGCGTGTCGTGCGGACCTACTTGCGGTGCCCCGCGTAGTAGTCGAGCAGGGCCTTGGTGGAGGCGTCCTGGCTCGCGGCGGCGGCATCGTCATGGAAGGCGGGGGTGATCTGCTTGGCAAGCTGCTTGCCGAGCTCGACGCCCCACTGGTCGTAGGAGTCGATGCCCCAGACCGTGCCCTCGACGAAGGTGATGTGCTCGTAGAGGGCGATCAGCTCGCCCAGGGCGTGCGGCGTGAGCTCCTCGCCGAAGATCGAGGTGGTGGGCTTGTTGCCCTCGAAGACGCGGGCGGGCACCATCCACTCGGCGGTTCCCTCGGCACGCACCTCGTCGGCCGTCTTGCCGAATGCGAGCGCCTTGGTCTGTGCGAGGTAGTTCCCGAGGAAGAGCTCGTGGATGTCCTGCTCGCCGTCCTTGGTGGGGTTGGGCGTGTTCGCGAAGGCGATGAAGTCCGCGGGGATCATCTGCGTTCCCTGGTGGATGAGCTGGTAGAAGGCATGCTGCCCGTTCGTGCCCGGCTCGCCCCAGAAGATCTCGCCGGTGTCGGAGGTGACGGGGGTGCCGTCCCAGCGCACGCTCTTGCCGTTGGACTCCATGGTGAGCTGCTGGAGGTAGGCCGGGAAGCGATGCAGGTACTGGTCATAGGGCAGCACGGCATGGGTCCTCGCGCCGAAGAAGTTGACGTACCACACGTTCATGAGGCCCATGAGCGCGACGACGTTCTCCTCGAGGGGGGTCTCCTGGAAGTAGACGTCCATGTCGTGGAAGCCCTTGAGGAAGCACTCGAAGCGCTCGGGGCCAAGGACCACGATGAGGGAGAGGCCCACGGCGGAGTCGACCGAGTAGCGGCCGCCGACCCAGCTCCAGAAGCCGAAGGCGTTCTCGGGATCGATGCCGAAGGCCGCGACCTTGTCGAGCGCGGTGGAGACGGCGACGAAGTGCTTCTCGATGGCCTCGGCGTTCTGGGCGTCAGAGCCGTCGATGGCACCCTGGGCCTTGAGGGTGTCGAGGAGCCAGGTCTTGGCCTCGCGGGCGTTGGTGAGGGTCTCGAGGGTGGTGAAGGTCTTCGAGACGATGATGACGAGGGTGGTCTCGGGGTCGAGTCCCTTTATCTTCTCGGCCATGTCGTTGGGGTCGATGTTGGAGACGTAGCGGCAGTCGATGCCGGCGTCCGCGTAGGGCTTGAGGGCCTCGTAGACCATGACCGGGCCGAGGTCTGAGCCGCCGATGCCGATGCTCATGAGATGCTCGATGGGCTTGCCGGTGACGCCCTTCCACTCGCCGGAGCGGACCTTCTCGGCGAAGGCGTACATCTTGTCGAGCACCTCGTGGACGTCGGCCACGGTGTCCTGGCCGTCGACCATGAACCTGCCGGCGTCGGACGCGGGACGGCGCAGCGCGGTGTGCAGGACGGCGCGGTCCTCGGTGGTGTTGATGTGCACGCCCCTGTACATGTCGTCGCGACGGCCCTCGACGTTCACGGCCTTGCCGAGCGCGACGAGGAGCTTGACGCCCTCGTCGTCGATGAGGTTCTTGGAGAGGTCGAAGTGCAGGTCCTCCATGTCGAAGCTGAGCTTCTCGACGCGCTTGGGGTCGTCTTCGAACCATTGCTTGAGGCTGATGCCCTTGGCCTCGAGCTCGTCGTGGTGCTTCTTGAGCGCCGCCCACTCGGGTGTGGCGGTCGCGTCAATCGGTGCCGGTACTGTTGCCATATGCTGCTCCAATCACGAGGAGGACCTTCTAGGAACATGGTACCCCCTGGTCCGTGCCTGAGGGCCGTTGCGCGCGGCGAAGGTCGCCGAGACGGGCGGACGGCAGGGGCGCGCCTACGAGGTGCGCGCGAAGCGGGCCAGGACGGAGAGGCGCGGCTCGACGTCACGAGCCAGGTCTTCGGCGGAATAGCCAACGAAGTCGAGGTCCGGCGGCAAGTCCCTGGCTGCGTCGAGCAGGGCGGGGACGACCCTATCGACCAGGTCGGCACACACGCGCCCGAGCAGTCTCACCTTTACGCCACAAGACGAGGCAAGCCCTCTGAAGTCGTCGGGTGTCACGTCGTCGATGAGACTCGACGATCCGATGCGCATGCCCATCTCGCGCGAGTATCGTTCGAAAAATGCGGTCGGCACGATATCATATGCCGGAGCCAGGCTCACCGACCTGTCCCCCTCGCGATGGAGCAGAGAGAGGTTCTTGAGGTGGTTGTCGCAGTTGCCCACCAGATAGTCGAAACAGACAAGTCTCAAAAACGAGATGACATCGACAAGGGGGCGATTGGACACCTTCCGGACAAGCCCACAGATCGCCTCGACCGTACTCGGTGACAGCTCGACGTATTTCGAACCCGGCATAATGCCCATGGCCTGGGCAAAGTCCTCCTGGTGGAGACGGCGGACATGGAGTTGGCTTGTCTCGTTATCGGTCTTCGAATCGCACGAGACTGCCCGATCGAACCTCTCCACGCATATGACGAGCCGTCCCCTGCCAACATCGAGCAGTCCCACGTTCGGGACGTCGATGCCGCATGCCCTGGCGGCACGCATGCACACGTACTCGAGCTCTGGGATGCGCACGCTTTGCCCAGCCTTGAGGATATGCGTCGATGCGGCCCCGGCAACGGGCCTCAGCCACCCCTCGTTCCATGGAGTCCCCGGTACATGGGCGAGCGCCGTTTTGGCCTGCGCCCCTGCGAGCGAGAGCCTGTCCTTGACGTTCCTCTTCGAAAGGGAGGCGTCATCTGCAAAGAACGTGCCGATCTCCTCCTCGGAGACGGACACGTAGTCGGTTTGGGAGAAGTCGGCGGCATCTCCATCCGGAGAAATCGCAACGTCACCCACGCAGTCTACGGCACTGCTCCCAAGCATCGAGAGGTAATCTCCCTCGCGCACCGCGAGCGCCGCCGCAAGGGCCCTTCGCGCATCCCCGTCAGGAAGCAGTCCCTCGAAGTAGGGACGAAATTCCCCTTCGGGATACGGCTCTTCCCTGAGAGGCAGCGAGAGGGACAGGGGTGGCCGGGCAACGGACTCACGATAGGATTCCGCATACGAGAAAGTGCGGGAATCGAGGTCTATGAAGCCCACCTCGCAAACGTCGCGCTCCCCGACCCGACGGATGACGAGACGAGCCATCAGGCCCTCGCCTCGGCGAACAGATCGATGCCCAGCGACTCGGCAACGCGGATGGCCTTGCCCATCTCGGAGGTCTCCTTGCCGTTCTCGAGGTTGAAGACGTACGTGATGCCCACGCCCGAGCCATCGGCCAGCTGAGTCTGCGAGAAGCCTTGCCGCCTGCGCTCATGGCGAATGACGGCTCCCAGATCGGCAACGGTCCTGATGTGTTCCATGTCAATTCCAATCTTATGCGTTCGCATAAATTTACGATAGAATCATCCTATCTTATGCGTTCGCATAAATCAAGAGCGGCGTTCCCGAATCGCAGGTCAGCCCAGGACCTCGGCGGCGATGCGGGCGCTCTCCGCGGCGTCCTTGGCGTAGAAGTCCGCCCCCACCATCCGGGCGTACTCGGGATTGAGCACGGCGCCGCCCACCATGACCTTGCATTCCGGGGCCTGCTCGCGCAGGAGCGCGATGGTCTCGGCCATGGCGGGGACGGTCGTCGTCATGAGCGCCGACAGGCCGGCCAGCCGGATGCCGTTTCTGACGATGCAATCGACGAACGCCTGGGGCTCGACGTCGCGCCCCAGGTCGATCACCTGATAGCCGTAGTTCTCGAGCAGCATCCGGACGATGTTCTTCCCGATGTCGTGGATGTCCCCGCGCACCGTGCAGAGGGCGACCTTGCCCTTGGAGGGAACGGAGCCCGCGGCAGAACGGGCGCGGATGGTCTCGAAGCCTGCCTTCGCCGCCTCTGCCGAGGCCATGAGCTGCGGCAGGAAGAAGGTTCCCCTCTCGAAGCGCTCGCCCACCTCGTCGAGCGCGGGGATGAGCACCTGGTCGATCACGTACATCGCGTCGTGCTCGGCGAGCAGGGCCTCGGTCACCTCGGGCATGGGGCCCCTCCTGCCCGCGATGACGAGCTCGGCGGCCCTCCTCTCGGGGGTCTGGTCCCCGGGGGAGGCCTTCTGGCCTGCGGCGGGCGGCTCGGCCGCGGACGAGGCGGCCCGTGTCGTCCCGGCCGCGGGCGCGCGGCCCGCGTAGGCGCCGATGTAGCCCGCCGCCCCCTCGTCCTGCGCGTTGACGACCCTCCAGGCGGCGACGGCATCCATCAGGCGCTCGTTCAGGGGGTTGATGATCGCGAGGTCGAGCCCGGCCCCGAAGGCCGCGGCGAGGAAGGTCGCGTTGAGCAGCTCGCGGAAGGGCAGCCCGAAGCTCACGTTCGAGACCCCGAGGACGCAGCGCACCCCAGGCATCTGCGACTTCACCAGGCGGATCGCCTCGAGGATCGTGCGCCCCTGGCTCTGGTCGGTGGAGACCGCCATGGTGAGGCAGTCGACGAGGACGTCGGCTCGGCGGATGCCGGCGGCGTCCGCCGCGCGCACGATCCTCGCCGCGACGTCGGCCCTGCCTTGGGCGGTCGCGGGGATCCCGCCCTCGTCGAGGGCGAGGCCGACGAGGGCGCATCCGTAGTGCCGCGCGATGGGAACGATCGCCTCGAGCGAGCTCGCCTTGCCGTTCGTCGAGTTGATGATCGGCTTTCCGGGATAGCTCCTCACCGCCGCCTCGACGGCGAGGGGGTCCGCGGAGTCCACCTGCAGCGGGCACGAGCTCACCGCCTGGAGCTCGCCCACGAGGCGCACGAGCGTGGCAGGCTCGTCTATCTCGGGCAGGCCCGCGTTCACGTCGAGCACCTCGGCGCCCGCCCTCGTCTGCGCGATCGCCTCGCCCATCACGTAGTCGTGGTCCCCCGCGCGCAGGGCCTCCTTGAGACGGCGCTTCCCCGTCGGGTTGATGCGCTCCCCGATGACGCCAACCTCGCCTGCCGCGAGGCTCACGAGACGCTGCGCGCTCGCCACGCAGAAGTCGCTGGAGGCCACGTGGGAGACGGGCTCGCGCGCATCGAGGAGGGCGCGCTCCGCGCGGACGAACTCGGGGGTGGTGCCGCAGCACCCGCCGACGATGGTGACGCCGGCCTCGAGCATCCGCCCCACGGCGCGGCAGTACTCGTCGGGGCCTATCGAGTAGGTGGTCCTGCCGTCGACCACGCTGGGCAGGCCCGCGTTGGCCTGCACCACGACCGGGCAGGCCGCCCAGCCGAGCATGCGCCTCGCCAGGGGGGCCACCTCGTCGGGCCCGAGCGAGCAGTTGATCCCAAGGGCATCCACGCCGAGGGCCGAGAGGGTCGCCGCGGCGACCTCGGGCGTCGTCCCCAGGAAGGTGCGGCCGTCCTCCCCGAAGGTCATCGTGCAGAGGACGGGCAGGTCGGAGTTCTCCTTCGCAGCCAGCACGGCGGCCTTGGCCTCCGCGAGGTCGGCCATGGTCTCGATCACGAAGAGGTCCGCCCCGGCGGCGTCGGCGGCACGGACCTGCTCGGCGAAGAGGTCGTAGGCATCGTCGAACGAGAGGGTGCCGAGAGGCTGCAGCAGCGAGCCGGAGGGCCCGATGTCGGCGGCCACGTAGCGCGGGCGCGCGGCGCGGGCGCAGGCGACGGCCGCCGAGAAGACCTCCCCGACGCCCGCGGCGCCGCCGAGCTTGGAGGCGTTCGCGCCGAAGGTGTTCGTGGTCACGACCTCGCTGCCCGCGGCCACGTAGGCGGCGTGCACGGCGGTCACGGCACCCGGGTCGGTGAGGCACAGGAGCTCGGGCAGGGCGCCCGCCTCGAGCCCCGCCGCCTGGAGCTGCGTCCCCATGGCACCGTCGAGCAGCAGGAAGGCCCGGCCCGCGAGGGCGTCGGCGAGGTGCCCGTCCGCCACGCGCACGCGGCGCGGGCGGAGGCGGTCCTCCGGCGCATGTATCGAGACGGAGCTCGTCGAGACGGATGCGTTACCCACGGCAGGTCCTTCCGGTCGCTCGGATGGTGCAGAAGTCATGGCAGTGGCACTTGGGGCAGAGGGCGGGCATGCCCGGCTGCGGCTCGCCGAACATCCCCAGCACGGCCGTGACGCTCTTCGTGGGCACGAGGAGGTTCGAGGGCGTGAGCCCGAGCCCGAGGAGCCGCCCGGCATCGAGCGTGCTCACGAAGGAGCGCTGCTCGTCGAGGGGAAAGTCGCCATAGCCGCAGCTGTAGCGGTCGTTCGCGAACAGCCCGCGAGAGGCGGCCTCCCCCACGAGGAGGGCCTCGGCCGCGTCGGCGGCGCGCTCGACGAGGGCGGTCGCCGCCGCGTCGAGGACCACCTGGGCCAGCGGGTCGGTCGCCGAGAGGAGCCGGAGCTCGCGGTCGATGCCGATGCCGAGGGTCACGGCCAGGAGCCCTGCCGCCGTGGCGCCCCCCAGATGCGCCGAGATGTCGCGCCCGTCAAGGGTGAGGGCCGCCCCCGCAAGGGCGACGCGCCCCGGCGACGAGGAGGGGAGGTCGACGTCGAAGACGCGGGTCACGCCGCGCGGGCGCGCGACCTCCATGCACCGCGCCACGGCGTCGTCGATCCTGGCGTCGAGGTCAGGGGGGATGTCCTGGCCGGCATGGCCAAGGTAGCGGAGCACCTCCCCGCGGTCGACGGACGGTATGTCGAAGTCCTCGACCATTCCCGTCATGCCCCGAGGTACCCGCAGCCCGCGAGGGCGTCATGCGTCGCCTTGGCCACGTCGGGCCGGTTCATGCAGTAGACGTGCAGCCCGTCGACGCCGTTCCCGGCGAGGTCGCAGAGCTGCTCGCAGGCGTACTCGACGCCCGCGCGACGCTGGTCGTCCGGGTCGTCGCCCACCGCGACGAGCCTCTTGATGACGCGCGAGGGGATGGTGGCCCCACAGGTGAAGGCCATGCGCTGGATCTGCTTCGTGCTGGTGAAGGGCATGATCCCGCACACGATGGGTATCTTGACGCGGGCCTTGAGGGCGGCCTCGCGGAAGCGGTAGAACAGCTCGTTGTCGAAGAAGAGCTGCGAGACGAGAAAGTCCGCCCCGGCGTCCTGCTTCGCCTTGAGCCTCTCCATCGACCTCGTGGGGCTCTCGCACTCGACGTGGCCCTCCGGGTAGCAGGCGGCCCCGATGCACAGGCCCGTGCCCTTGAGGTGCGAGATCAGGTCGGAGGCGTAGGAGAAGTCGACGGGCTCGCGGCCTGGGATGCGGTCGCCGCGGAGCGCGAGGACGTTCTCGATGCCGGCCTGCCGGAACCGGGCGACGTAGCCGTCGACGTCGGAGACGCTCGCGCCGATGCAGGTGAGGTGCGCGAGCGAGGTGAGCCCGAGGTCGTCCTGGACGCGCCGGGCTATCTCGACGGTGTGCCGCGAGTTTCCCGTCCCGCCGGCAGAGAACGTGACCGAGACCCAGTCGGGGTCGTTGCCCTTGAGCTCCGAGACGATCGCGGCCGCCCTGTCGCACGACAGCTCCCCCTTGGGAGGGAAGATCTCGTACGAGAAGGACTGCTTCCGAGCGAGGATGTCGCTGATCCTCATGGTTGCCTGCCTCTCCCTCGCGCGGGCCCGCTGGCCCGCGCCATCGATGACGTCCGCCGTGCCCCGCGCCGCCCGGGCGGGCTAGTAGGGCTCCCCGAGGGGGGCGAGCCGCTTCAGGCACGCCCACATGAGCTGCTTCTCGCGGGGGTCGCCGAGCGCGTCGGCGAAGCCCCCCAGGTTCATGAGGCGCATCCCCAGCACGTGGGCCACGAAGCCGGGCTCGAGCGCGGCGGCGGGAAGCTCCTCGAGGGAGGCCAGCTCGTCTGCGAAGGCCTCCCGCACGAGACGGGCGGCCGTCTCGTCGCACGCGATCGCCGTCGTCGGGTCTATGACGGCGAACGCCTTTCTGAGCAGGCCCGGCGAGAGGGGCGTCTCGCCGTCGTCGGCCAGGGCCGAGAGGGCGCACCAGTCGGTCGGGGCATAGCCGAGCGCGGACAGCGCGGCGCGGAGCGCATCTCCGTCGACGCCCCCGAGCAAGGCCGACGCGCAGGCTCGCTCGGTCGCGGAGAGCTCGCCCTTGACGAGGAGGACCGCGGGAAACGCGTTTCCCGCCATCACGACGCCGGCATCGGCGAGGCCGTCGAGCTCCGCCCTGGCCTTCGCCAGGCAGGCGTCCCGCCGTCCGTGCGTGTCTCTCGCCATGCCGCCTCCTCGTTGGCCCTGTCGCGATTCTACCGCGCCCCAGGCCAGGCGGCCCCCACAAGCGACATTTACGAGAACGATGGGGTATAAGCCCTGCAGGTCAGCAAGGCGCGCGCCGCCTCGGGGACGCGCGTTCGAAAAGAGGGGAACACCATCATGGCAGCAGGAACCATCACCACCGCCAACTTCGATACCGTCATCAAGGGGAGCGCCACGCCGGTCCTCGTCGACTTCTGGGCGAGCTGGTGCGGCCCCTGCCGTGCCCTCTCCCCCATCGTCGAGGAGATCGCCGACGAGATGGCCGGCAGGCTCGTCGTCTACAAGTGCAACGTCGAGGAGGAGCAGGAGCTCGCCCTGCGCTTCCACGTCATGTCGATCCCCACGCTCATCCTGTTCAAGAACGGCGAGCCGGTCCACACGATGGTGGGCGCGGCGCCCAAGGGCAAGCTCGCCAAGGAGCTCGAGGCCAACCTGTAGGGCAGGGCAATCGTAAGGCCTGCGTAAGGGCCTCCCCCTCGCAACGCGACTGGGGGAGGCCCTTCTCTATCATGGAGGGGAACGCCGTCGTGACAAGGGAGGTCGCATGGTCCGCAACGTGGGAAGCCGCATCCTCGGGTCGCTGAGGCGCAACTGGCGCGTCGCCGTCGTCGCCGTCTGCGTCATGGCCTTCGTCTGGCTGCTCCAGGAGGTCAACGAGGGCGAGATCCTCCGGCTCGACTCGCTCGCCTACTCGGTGTTCGTCGCCTACCTGAGGAGCGACGCGCTCACCCCCGTCATGGAGAGCCTCTCCAACCTCGCAGACCCCGTGACCCTGCTCGTCATGCTCGTCATCGTGGCCGCGTTCGCGCCGGGAAGGCGGCCGGGCATCTGCGCCACCCTCAACCTCGGCCTCGTCATCATCCTGAACCAGCTGATCAAGGGCATCATCCAGCGGCCGCGTCCCGACGGCTTCCGGCTCGTCGCGGAGTCCGGCTACAGCTTCCCCTCCGGCCACTCCATGGTCGCCATGGCCTTCTTCGGCCTGCTCGCGTGGCTCGTCTGGCACTACGAGAAGGACCGCGTGCTGCGCGGGACGCTGTGCGCGTTCTTCGCGGTGCTGATCGTGGCGATCGGGGTGAGCCGCATCTACCTGGGCGTCCACTATGCCTCCGACGTCATCGCCGGCTTCTGCGTCTCGATGGCATGGCTCGCCTTCTACACGAAGGCGATATGCCCCCTGCTGCTCTCGGAGGAGGGCGACGGCCAAGGGGGCGGGGACGCCCGGCGCGACCCGTCGCGCGACGGCACGGGGCGGGGCTAGTCCCAGAACGCCCAGCGACGCCTCCCCTTGCCCTCCCCGGGGTCCTTGGGCTCGAGCTCGACGATGACGGCCGACTCCACGTCGCCGTGGTCGCCCACCATGAGCCTCCCGATGGTGGGCCCCTGCTCCGTCCTGGGGAAGGTGGTCGACCCGGGGTTCATCACCAGGACCCTCCCGTGGCGCGCCTTCTCGACGAAGGGCCGGTGCGTGTGGCCGCAGATGGCGACGTCGCATGTGGCAAGGTCTATGCGCTCGCGGTAGTGGCAGACCTGGAAGCGTAGGCCCCACTTCGAGAAGCGCACGAGCTTCTTGACGTCGGGGCCATAGTCGTAGTTCCAGTCGTTGTTGCCCAGGCACATGCGGAGCGGGGCGATGGCCTTGAGGGTGTTGTAGTCGTCGCGCGAGCAGAGGTCCCCCGCGTGCACGATCAGCTCGGTGCCGGCCAAGGCCGCCACGAGCTCCTCGGAGAGGTAGCCATGGGTGTCGCTCACCACGTCGATGCGATGCGTCGCCATGCTCGCCAGGGCTGCCTAGAGACCGAGCGCGCGCTTGAGCTGCACCACGCGCCTGCGCGAGACGGAGATCTTCTTGCCCTCGACGCCGTTGATCCCGAGCTGGAGGATGCCGCTCGAGACCACCTCGACGTCCTCGACGTACTCGAGGTTCACGATGTAGCCGCGATGCACGCGGAAGAAGCCGTGCGGGGAGAGCTTGCTCTCGAGCTGGGCGAGGGAGATCGTCGAGAGGTAGCGGTCGACGTCGGTGTAGATGCAGGAGTAGTCGTCCTTCGCCTCGATGTAGCGAATCTGGTCGATGGGGACGAGCACCTTGCGGCCGCTCTTCTCGACCGGGATGCGCTCGACCGAGGAGTGGTTCGTCGAGGAGGGCTTGATGCGCACCTGGATCTTGTCGAGGGCGCGGTTGAGGCGGTCGGTCTCGACGGGCTTCATCAGGTAGTCGATCGCGTCGACGTCGAAGGCCTCGAGCGCGTACTCGCTGTAGGCGGTCACGAACACCACCGCAGGCGGGTTCTTGAGCTTGTGGAAGGCCTCCGCGAGCTGCATGCCCGACGTCTTGGGCATCGAGATGTCGAGGAAGATCACGTCGGGGCGACCCTCCATGAGCTTCTCGACGGCCTCGCGGGCGCTCGCGCACTCCGTGATGGTATCGACGCGACCGGTCTCCTCGAGCAGATAGCGTAGCTCGGAGCGGGCGGGGGCCTCGTCATCGACGATCATCGCGTTCAGCATGTCTCTCCCAACAACTTATTCTCCGCCGTTTGGCGACACTCGACGCACAGGAACGTTCTCGCTAACTATAATCTCACTTTTTCTCATTTACAGCATCCACCAGGTGCAAAGTCACGCAGGTGCCTTCGCCCGGTTTCGAGACGACCTCGACCCCGGAGCCCGGGCCGTAGAACCTCTTGATGCGCTCGGTGACGTTGTAGAGCGCGATTCCCGTCCCCTTGTCGGAGGGCACGGGCGCGTCGAGCAGGTGGGAGACGGTCTTCTCGCCCATGCCGAGGCCGTCGTCGGCCACGGAGATGAGGATGTCGTCGCCCTCCTCGAGCACGTGGATGTCTATGTGGAGGTTGCCCTCGTCGCGCATCGCGTGGCGGACGGAGTTCTCGACGATGGGCTGCACGACGAAGGCCGGCACGATGACGTCCTCGCAGCCCTTGGCGATGTGCTCGCTCCAGATGATGCGCTCCTCGCCGAAGCGCGCATGCTCGAAGCGCAGGTAGCGCCTCGTCTGCTCGAGCTCCCTCGAGAGGGGGATGAGCGACGTCGAGTTCTCCAGGGTCGCGCGGTAGAACGAGGCGAACTCGCGGAGCAGCCCGCGCGCCTCGGCGGGCTCCGTCCGCGTGAGGGAGGCGATGGTGTTGAGCGTGTTGAAGAGGAAGTGCGGGTCGATCTGGGCCTGGAGCGCCTTGAGCTCGGCCCTGGTCGTGAGCTCCGCCTGGCGGTCGAGCTCGTAGACCGAGAGCTGCGTGGAGAGCAGCTCGCCGAGGCCCGAGGCGATGGCCGCCTGGGTGCGGTCGATGTCGCGGCGGTTGCGGTAGTAGAACTTGATGGTCCCCACCGGCTCCTTGCCGCGCACGCAGAGGGGGACCACGATGCCCGCGGGCACCAGGCTCAGCTGACGGGTCGCGCCCTCTCCCGAGAGGCCCTCGGGGGACGGGACCGAGCCGGGGCCGTCCGGGTCGCCCGCGACCACCGAGGAGAAGGTCTTCATCTCGCCCGAGGCCAGGACCTCGCGGGTGGCGACGGTCTGGATGGGGCTTCCCGCGGGGAAGTCGGCCTCGAGCTCGCCCACGTAGGCGAGGATGGTCGAGCGGTCGGTCATCGCGACCGCCATGGCCTTGGTCTCAGGGAGGAGCAGCTCGCACACCGCGCGGCAGCTCTCGGGCGACAGGCCGTTGCTCATGTGCTGGAGGGTGAGGGACGCCGTCCTGAGGGTGCGCTCGGTCTCCTGGCTCTGGAGACGGTCGCTCAGGCCGAACGACCACGCCATCCTGCCGAGGTTACGTCCGAGGACGCTCATAGGCGCATCTCCCTCTTGGTTACCTGCCCGCTCCTGAGGATGGCCTCGGCAAGCTGCGCGTTGTCCCACAGGCGTGCCATCACGACGGGCCAGTAGGTCATGAAGCTCAGGTAGCGCGTCGACATCTCGGCCGCATAGGCGCGGGCCTCCCTGCGCCCGTGCGCCCATATGGAGAAGTAGGCCTTGTGCTCGGGGCAGCCGATCGCGCGCCAGAGGGAGGTCCAGAAGATGCGGTTGTCGAGGCTCGACGAGATCCACGGGCCCGGGTAGGGCATGAGCGACCCGGCCGAGACCTGGCCGGTGCCGATGCTCGCGTTGGAGCGGAGGATCTTGGCGCGCTCGTACTCCCAGCGGAACAGGTCCTGGAGGAAGCGGGACGGGCGCGAGGAGGTCTTGGGAGGGAGGTGCTGGACGTGCCACTGGTTGTCGAACCACATGTCGAGGCCATACATGCGCAGGTCGAAGAGGTAGTCGAGGTCTTCGCCGCGCGTGATGTAGGGGTCGAAGGCGATGCGCGTGAAGGCCTCCGCATGCAGGGCCATGCATCCGCCGCAGGCCACGTTCGAGCGCGAGATGCGGGTGGACTTGAGTGCCCGCTCCATCCAGCGGTTGAAGTCGCCGGTCTTCGTCCAGTTCGCGTCGTACCAGCGCTTGCGGCGCGTGTCAGCGAAGGGCGACTTGCGCACGTCGAGGAAGTAGCCGCTCTTCGCGACCACGGGAAGGCCCTGGCGCGTCTGCTGGCCGAGGCCGTAGACCGCCTCGACGAGGAAGTCGTTCGTGAGGGCGATCTCGTCGTCGTCCATGAAGACGACGACGTCATGCCCGAGGATGGAGGCGACCGCGAGGCCCATGTTGCGGATCGCCCCGTAGCCCATGAGCGAGACGGTCTCCGTGCCCATCTCGGGCGCGATCCGGGAGACGACCCGGGAGATGGCCGAGGCCTCCGCCGAGCCGACGACGTCTATCTGGTTCCTGGGATGACGCAGGCAGATGGTGTTCACGCGCCTGCGGATCGCACGCTCGCAGGCGGGCGGGCACACGAGGAGCACCACGATGCGCACGATGCCCCTCACGTGGTCGAGCGAGCTCAGGCACCGCTCGAGCTCCGGGACCTCCTGGTCGAGCGGGGTGGTGTGGTCATAGCCGCCCACGTCGACGTCCTCGGACTCGGAGCGCCGGTCGCTCCAGTACGTGGGGATGACGACGACTGGGTTCATGCACGGGCCTTGTCGTCGGATCCGTCGGACTCGCATCCGAGCTGCCTCGGAAGCGACGTCTTTGCGAGCGAGCGCGCGAGCGGCAGGCCGAGCACGTACATGACGAGACCCTCGCCGAGCCCCGTCGAGACGAGGCCGAAGAGGTACATGAGGGGATAGGACCCCTCGAGGGAGATCGAGGTGAAGGGGATGGTGTAGAAGCCGAGCCCTGCAAGCATCAGGGGCAGGTAGGCTGGCACGATGAGGGCGTTCGCGACGACCGGGCCGAGGAGGGCCAGCCACCTGTTCTTGCGGAAGCGCCAGGTGAACGCCGCCCCGAGAGCCGTGGCGAGCGTGCCGAAGACCACGTCGAGCAGGCCCAGCGTGCCCGTGCCGCCCAGGACGATGTTCGCCGCGTTCGCGATGACGCATCCCAGGGCGAGCCCCGGGATGGCGTCAGAGGTGAAGAGGGCGAGCACGGTGAGGGCCTCCGAGATGCGGAACTGCACCGGACCCCAGGCAAGGCCGCCCAGGAAGAGAATCGTCACGAGGCTCGCGGCGGCGTAGGTGGCCGCTATCATGCCGATGCGCGCGATCCTCCGGGCTCCCACGCCCTCGCGTCCGTCCTCGATGGTCCTGTCGTCTCCCATGCCGCCTCGCCCCTTCGTCTTCTTTGCATGCACGTTGCCATTCTAGCGCAGGTGGGCCCTGCGACCGGAAGCGCGCCTCGGATGCTTGGGTCGGGTCGCGCGCCGGCAAGGGGTACCATGGACGGAGGTCCGAGCGTCTGACTCACGGGAGCGAACATGCCGGCATTGATCAACCACCACCTCTTCGGCGAGCAGGCCGTCCGCGACGTGCCTGCCGGGCTCGTCTCCTCGGAGGAGGAGCTCATCGCCTTCCTGATCGGCAACCAGGGCCCCGACCCGCTGTTCTTCCGCTGGCGGGCTCCCCTTTCGCGCTGCGCCGAGAGCGTCGGGGTCGCCCAGGCGCTCCACAACGCCCACCCGACGAGGACCCTCGAGTCCCTCCGCGACGCCACGCGGTTCCTCTCCGACGACGACCGCCGGCTGGGCATGGCCTTCGCCCTCGGCTTCCTTGCACACTACCAGCTGGACCGCACGACCCATCCCCTCGTCTACGCCCAGGAGTACCGCATCATCGACATGGCGGACGGCCTCGACGACGCCGAGGGGCCCGTCCACGCCATCGTCGAGGGGGACCTCGACTCGGCGATGCTGTGGCGCATGCGCCACGCCTCCGTGAGGGACAGCTCCCCCGCCGGGTGCCTCGTCCACACGGCCCGCATCTCGCAGGCCGCCGGAGCGCTCGTGAGCCAGGCCGTCCTCGCCTCCGCTCACAAGAGGATGGGCCCGGCCTGGTTCGGGGGATGCCTCGACGACATGCGCGCCTTCTACCTGAGGTGCGAGCCCGCAGGCAGGCCCCTCTCGGTCGCGCTCGGCGCCGTCGAGCGCAGGTTCCGGCCACACGCGCAGACGCAGGCCATGTCGCACCCCGTCGTCGAGACCGATGCGTGCCCGTGGGCCAACGACGGGCACGAGGCCTGGACGGACCCCTTCACGGGCGTGGAGTCGACCGCCTCGTTCCAGGACCTCTTCGACGAGGCCCTGGCGGGATGGCCCGACATGGCGCGGAGCTTCTCGGCCGGCGACGAGGTCGCGGGGATAACGGGTCACGTCGACTTCTCCGGCCGGGACCTCGGGCCGTCCGAGCGCAGCGTGGAGGGCACGATCGAGCTGGCACGGCCCTGGCGCCGCCTCCGCCCCGAGCCCTCGTCCCAGGAGTAGCCCCGAAGCCAGGGACTCTCGGACGCGAGGTTGACATCGCCCGCGTGCGGTCTCATCCTCTACACGGACGTATCACCGCATGCGACGGAAGCCTGGTATCGCGCTCATGACGAGCTTCGAAGAAGAGCTGTCGCCCGAGCAGGTGGCCCATGCGCGACAGGCGGCGGCACGGCGCGAGGACCCCACCGGCCCGAGGTTCTTCCTCTATCTCAACCTCGGGCTCGTCCTCACGGCCATAGGCGTCATGGTGTTCAAGGCGCCGAACCACTTCGCCCTCGGGGGGACCTCGGGCCTCTCGATCATCCTCTCCACGCTCTTCCCCGGGACGCAGGTGTCCACGTTCATGTGGACCATCAACGCGGCTCTCGTCGTGCTTGGCCTCGTCCTCCTCGACAGGCGGACCATCGGGTGGACGGTCTACTCCTCGTTCGCGCTGTCGGCCTACGTCTCGCTCTTCGGGTGGCTCATGCCCCTCGTCCACCCCCTCACGGACGACACCCTGCTCGAGCTGTGCTTCGCCGTGCTGCTTCCCGCCATAGGCTCGGCGATCGTCTTCGACATCGGCGCCTCGACCGGGGGGACCGACATCCTCGCGATGGTGCTCAAGAAGTACACCAGCCTCGAGATCGGCAAGGCGCTCATGGTGAGCGACGCCGCCATCGTCGCCATGGCGTTCGTCCTTTACGGACCGCGCACGGGCCTGTACTGCGTGCTGGGGCTTCTCGGCAAGTCCTTCGTGGTCGACAACGTGATCGAGAGCCTCAACCTGCGCAAGGTCTGCACGGTGATCTCGAACGAGCCCGACGCCGTGCTGGACTTCCTCGTGCGCGAGCTCGAGCGCACCGCCACCGTGCGAGACGCCGTGGGAGGCTTCTCGATGCACCCCGAGAAGGTGATCGTGACGGTGCTCACGCGTCGCGAGGCCTCGCGCCTGCGCATCTGGCTCAAGCGCAACGATCCCGGCGCCTTCATGACGATCGTCAACAGCTCGGAGATCATCGGCAGGGGCTTCCGGAGCGCATAGCCCGGGCACGTCCCCCCCCGCCCGCACATTCGTGGTACTGGTCGCATCCTCGCACCAGTACCACGAAAGCGCGAGTAGGCCAGCCGGGCGCGGGACGAAACCGCAGGTCGTCGTAGGCCGTGAGTGGTACTGATCGCATTCTCCCGCCGCCGTGTGGTACTGGTCGCGATCCGTCACCAGTACCACGACAAGAAACCGGGCCGGAAGCTCTCGCTCCCGGCCCGGCCTGTTGTGCGGGCTCGTGCTGCCTGCGCTCCCTTACGCCTCGGCGAACATCGCCTTGAGCTTGAGGAGGTGCTGGTAGCGGTCCATGGCCGCGGCCTCGTTCTTGGCGAACAGGTCGGTCGCGCGCTCGGGGAACTCGCGCGTGAGGCGGCTGTAGCGGGCCTCGTTCTTGAGGAAGTCCTGGTAGCCACCTGCGGGCTCCTTGGAATCCAGCGAGAACTTCTTGCCCTCGGGCGCCTCGGGGTTGAACCGGAAGAGGTTCCAGTACCCGCAGTCGACGGCCTTCTTCATCTCGGACTGGCAGTTGGCCATGCCGCCCTTGATGGAGTGCATCTCGCACGGCGAGTAGCCGATGACCAGCGAGGGGCCGGGATAGGCCTCGGCCTCGGCAATGGCCTTGAGCGTCTGGGCAGGGTTGGCGCCCATGGCGACCTGGGCGACGTAGACGTAGCCGTAGGTCATCGCGATCTCTGCCAGGCTCTTCTTCTTGACGTCCTTGCCGGCTGCCGCGAACTGCGCGACCTGGCCGAGGTTCGAGGCCTTGGAGGCCTGGCCGCCGGTGTTGGAGTAGACCTCGGTGTCGAAGACGAAGACGTTGATGTCGTTCTTCGAGGCCAGGACGTGGTCGAGTCCGCCGAAGCCGATGTCGTAGGCCCAGCCGTCGCCGCCGAAGATCCAGAACGACTTCTTGGTGAGGTAGCTCTTGTCGGCGAGGATGCCCTTGGCGGCGTCGCCACCGAGCTTCTCGAGCTGCTCGACGTAGGCAGCCGCTGCCGTCTTGCTGGCCTCGGCGTCGTCCTTGGAGTCGATCCAGGCCTGAGCGGCGGCCTTGAACTCGTCGCTCGCGCCGTCGGCGTCGATGAGCGCCTGGGTGTCGGCCACGAGCTTGTTCTGGACGGCCTTGTAGCCGACCTCGAGCCCCAGGCCGTGCTCGGCGTTGTCCTCGAACAGCGAGTTGTTCCACGCGGGGCCATGGCCGTCTGCGTTGACGGTGTAGGGAGCCGTGGCGGCCGGGTTGCCCCAGATCGAGGAGCAGCCGGTGGCGTTGGAGATGAACATGCGGTCGCCGCAGACCTGCGTGACGAGGCGCGCGTAGGAGGTCTCGGCGCAGCCCGCGCAGGAGCCGGAGAACTCGAGGAGCGGCTGCTTGAACTGGCTGCCCTTGACGTTCGGGCCGACGAGCTCGGTCTTCTCGGAGACGTTGGCCACGCAGTAGTCGAAGTTCTCCTGCTCGGGGAGCTCCTGCTCGGCGGAGGTCATCGTGAGGGCGCCCTTGGGGCAGACGCCCACGCAGACGCTGCAGCCCATGCAGTCGAGCGGCGAGACGGCCATCGTGAACTTCATGCCCTTGGCCTTCGGGCCCATGGCGTCGAGGGTGCGCATGCCGGCAGGCGCGGCAGCGGCCTCGTCCGCAGTGAGCGCGAACGGGCGGATGGTGGCGTGGGGGCACACGTAGGCGCACTGGTTGCACTGGATGCACTTGGACTCGTCCCAGTGCGGCACCATGACGGCGACGCCGCGCTTCTCGAAGGCGGAGGCGCCGAGCTCGAACTGGCCGTCGACGTGCTCGGTGAACGCGGAGACGGGCAGGCGGTCGCCGTCCATGCGGTCGATCGGGTTGAGGAGCTCCTTGACCTGCTTGACGATGGCCTCGCGGCCCTCGAGGGTGAGCTCGGCCTTCTCGTCGGTGGCGTTGGCCCACTCGGCGGGGACGTCGACCTTCTTGTAGGCGGTGGCGCCGGCGTCGATGGCCTTGTGGTTCATGTCGACGATGTTCTGGCCCTTCTTGAGGTACGAGTGCGTGGCGGCATCCTTCATGTACTGGATGGCCTCCGCGGAGGGCAGGACCTTGGCGAGCGAGAAGAACGCGGACTGCAGGGTGGTGTTGGTGCGCTTGCCCATGCCGACCTTGGCCGCCAGGTCGATGGCGTCGATCGTGTAGAGCTGGATGTCGTTCTTGGCGATGTAGCGCTTGGCCTCGGCGTTGAGGTGCTCGCCGAGCTCCTTGACGTCCCACTGGCAGTTGATGAGGAACGTGCCGCCGGGCTTGACGTCCTGGACGATGCGGAAGCCCTTGGTGAGGTACGCCGGGGTGTGGCAGGCCACGAAGTCGGCCTTGGTGACGTAGTAGGGCGAGCGGATGGGCTTGTCGCCGAAGCGCAGGTGGCTGATGGTCACGCCGCCCGTCTTCTTGGAGTCGTACTGGAAGTACGCCTGGACGTACTTGTCGGTGTGGTCGCCGATGATCTTGATCGAGTTCTTGTTGGCGCCCACGGTGCCGTCGCCGCCGAGGCCCCAGAACTTGCACTCGATGGTGCCGGGGGCAGCGGTGTTGGGGGCGTCGGGATCCTCGGGAAGGGAGAGGTTCGTGACGTCGTCGACGATGCCGATGGTGAACTCGCGACGGGGCTCGTCCTTCTCCAGCTCCTTGTAGATGGCGAAGGCGGACGAGGGAGGCGTGTCCTTGGAGCCGAGGCCGTAGCGGCCGCCGACTACCTTGATGCCCGTGCGGCCGGCCTCGTAGAGGGCGGAGACGACGTCCTCGTAGAGGGGCTCGCCCACCGATCCCGGCTCCTTGGTGCGGTCCATGACGGCGATCTTCTTGACCGTCTCGGGGAGGGCGTCGACGAAGCGCTCGATGGAGAACGGGCGGAACAGGCGGACCTTGACCAGGCCGACCTTCTCGCCGTGCGCGTTGAGGTAGTCGATGACCTCCTCGAGGACGTCGCAGAACGAGCCCATGCAGATGACCACGCGGTCGGCGTCGGGCGCGCCGTAGTAGTTGAAGAGCTCGTAGCTGGTGCCGAGCTTGGCGTTGACCTGGTGCATGTAGTCCTCGACCACCGCGGGCAGGGCGTCGTAGCCGGAGTTGCAGGCCTCGCGGTGCTGGAAGAAGATGTCGCCGTTCTCGTGGCTGCCGCGCGTGTGCGGGTGCTCGGGGTTCAGGGCGTGGTCGCGGAACGCCTGGACGGCGTCCATGTCGACCATGTCGGCGAGGTCCTTGTAGTCCCAGACGGCGACCTTCTGGATCTCGTGGGAGGTGCGGAACCCGTCGAAGAAGTTCAGGAACGGGACGCTGCCCTTGATGGCCGAGAGGTGCGCCACGGGGGCGAGGTCCATGACCTCCTGGACGTTGCCCTCGGCGAGCATGGCGAAGCCGGTCTGGCGGCAGGCCATGACGTCGGAGTGGTCGCCGAAGATGTTGAGGGCGTGGCTGGCCACGGTGCGGGCGCTCACGTGGAAGACGCCGGGAAGCTGCTCGCCGGCGATCTTGTACATGTTCGGGATCATGAGCAGGAGGCCCTGGGAGGCCGTGTAGGTGGTGGTGAGGGCACCGGCTCCCAGCGAGCCGTGGACCGTGCCGGAGGCGCCACCCTCGGACTCCATCTCGACCACCTTGACGGTCGTGCCGAAGATGTTCTTGCGGCCTTGCGCGGCCCACTGGTCGACATAGTCGGCCATGGGGCTGGACGGCGTGATCGGGTAGATGCCCGCCACCTCCGTGAACGCATACGACACATGCGCCGCGGCGGTGTTGCCGTCCATTGACTTGAATTCTCGCGCCATAGCTCTCCTCTCCTAGCTGTCTTCGCCGGGGGCCGGCTCCTTGTTTGCGGCCCCCAGACCAGTTCCTCGCTCACGACGCAGGCCTCGCCAAGGGGCTGGGGCCGCGTCTCGCACAGAGATGCGTTGCTGTTGCGGTGGGTGCTGCCGGAAGGCTGTGTTTCCGCTCCTGCGCATTCAGTTAGAAGTATCCCGCAATCGCACGGGCCACAACCTGAGAATCTGCAATCGAAGCAACCCTTTCGGCAATCTGAATACCCATTGTTTACTGGGATTTCTCTCGTGCTGGGAAGCTCGCCCGGGGCGGTTTACAATCCCGCCGCGGGCGAGCCGGGGAAGTGTGCTCGATCTGTGGAGGGACCCTACGCGAGGGCCTCCCTCCTGCAGCTCGCGTAGGTGAGGGCCAGATAGCCCGCGAACGCCGCCCCCACCACGGCGAGGGTCTCGAGGAGGTCCCGGACGATCAGGGCGTCGGGCAGGCCGGTGAACCCCGCGAGCAGGCAGCCGGTGATCACGAGCCCGAACGCGTCGTGGACGACGGCCATCGCGCCCGGGACGACGAAGTAGGTCGCCACCTGCCCCAGCACCGACCTCGCCAGCAGGCCGTCCGGGCAGCCGAGGCGACGCAGGCAGACGTAGCGCGGGCGCATTGTCCTGGGCCTCGGAGAGCTGGTGGAGGGCGAGGATGGCGCAGGCCGCGACGACGAACGTCATGCCGTAGTAGATGCCGACGAACGAGACGGGGGCGTAGCTCAGCGCGTCGAGCCCCCCGGGCGAGACCGGGGCGACGTCGAAGGCGAGCCTGAAGCCGATGCCCATCGCGACCAGGCAGATGCCGACCGCGAGAAGCGCGCTCACCCAGGTGAGCGCCCCGCAGGTCGCCCGTATCTTCGACTCGACCTGCCGCATGACGAAGCAGTTGAGCCCGTGCAGGTAGAAGGGGCGAACGGACCGCAGGCGCCTGGGGAGGTGCGACGCGAGGTAGCGCAGCACCAGGTAGGTCCCGAGGCAGGCCATCCCGCACATGGGGATGAGGAACACCAGGAAGATCGCCTGGAGCAGCGGAACGGCACAGCAGAGATAGACGATGCCCAGGAGCACCAGGCCGAGGCGGAGCGACCTGCCCGAGGCGCCCTCGCCGTCGCGGCCGATGGTCTCGACCTCCCTGTCGGCGCGCATGAGCTCGGCGATGCCATGCCGGCGCAGCTCCCGGCGGCTCGCCATGCCGGAGAAGAGCGAGATCGCGACGAAGGAGAGGACCGTTACGACGCACCCCGTCGGGGAGACGCTCAGCGAGAGCCTCCAGGGGGTCGCGAAGGCGTACGCGGTCACGGCGCCGAACAGGGGCGACAGGACGATGCCGATGGCGATGCCCGCGGCCAGGGACACGGCGGCCACGATCAGGCACTCCCGGAAGAGCACGCCGCCGACACGCCACCGGCTCATGCCCATGAGCCGGTAGAAGGCCAGCTCGCGCTTGCGCCTGCGCACCAGCATCCTGCTCGCGTAGCTCACGATGAAGACGAACACGAGGGCGATGAAGAAGCCGAAGGGCGGGAGGTACTTGTTGAGGTCGACCATGACGGAGGCCATCTCGGGGAGAGAGGTCGAGCGTCTGGAGGTAGTCGGTCGCGGAGGCGAACGAGTAGAGCAGGCAGGAGCCGAACGAGAGGGTCGCGAAGTACACCGAGTACGACCTCATGCTGCGCCGCACGTTCCCGCGGGCGAGCTTCCATGCGAGAGACATGTCCGCCCCCTAGCTTCTTGCTTCGACGGTATGGGCGTTCACCAGGCCCTTGGCCACCGAGTACGTGACCAGGAAGTAGGCCCCGTAGACCACGAGGAACATGCCTGCCGTGGTGGCGGCGACCCCCGTGATGTCGAGCGCGCCGAAGAGCCGGACCACGGTGATCACCGACCGCATCGCGCAGAGCGAGTGGGCGACGGCGACGGCGAGCGGCGCCAGGAAGTACACGAGGGTCTGCACGAGCAGCGACCGGTTCGACAGGCTCCTCGGGCAGCCGATCTCGGAGAGCAGCCGATAGCGCTGGGCCGAGTCGCTGGCCTCGGAGAGCTGCTGGATCGCGAGGATGGCGGCGCACGAGATGACGAGAACGAATCCGATGTAGATAGACAGGTAGCTGACGACGCCGGTCATGCCGAGCGATGCGGCGAGCTCGTCGGTACGGGTCGACGATATGGCGAGGAAGGCGACGCCGGCGCCGTTCTCGGTGAGGTCCCCCACCCGGGCCCGGGAGATCCTCCTCACGAGGTCGTCGGCGGCATCCGTGTCGCCGGCGTAGCTGATGCCCAGGCAGGTGCTGTAGGGCGTGCATCCGGCGAGCAGCTCGTCCGGCACGACGACGGTTCCCGGGTTCGTGGCAGCGGTGGCCGAGTTCTCGAACCTCGCGCTCGCGTCGGAGATGGCCTCCGTCTGCAGGGGATGCAGGGTCCGCCCGTTCACGACGACGGTCTTGCCCTTGGCGAGCGCGTCGGAGTAGACCTTCGCGAGGTCGGTCGTGTCGGTGGTGAGCACGTATCCGTCCGATCCCAGGCTCACGGGGCCGAGGCCGTCGAGCGCCCGCACCGCGTTGTAGTCGCTCTCGCTCATCATGAAGAGCCCGAACGTGGCGACGTCCCGGTTCCTGTAGACGGAGGGGACCTCGTCCCCCGACACCGCGAGGAAGTCGCCGAGGCTCATCGAGCTCGTGCCGGGCACCGACGACACCTCGTAGCTGGAGGCCAGGAACGACCCTCGCGTGATCGGCCCGAGGTCGTAGCCCTTGTCCTTGAGCTGGGCGGCAATGTCTGCGGGATGCGTGGCGGCGGCGCCCGCGCCGTCGCCCCTTTCGTAGATTGCGGTGAACGTGGCGTCGTAGGGCGCGCCCGCGTCGCTGTTCTGGTTGAGCATCGCGCAGATGGACAGCCCGCTCGTCACCGACGTGATGGCGAAGAACAGGATGAGCGAGATGAGGCCGGTCGAGATGGAGACCGTGTTGATCTTGGCCGCGAGCTGGCGCACCGTGAACATGTTGAGCCCGTGGTAGTAGGCACCATGGAAGCGTTGGGCCACGCGCAGCATGAAGCCGGAGACCGAGTAGAAGAACAGGAACGTGCCGGCGATCACCATGAGGGTGGTGACCCCGAACGCCGGAAGCGTGGCAGGCCCGCCCACGGGCAGGCCGTCATGGTCGAGGCGGACGTACGCCCCGACGATGAGACCCACGCCGGCGACGAAGAGCGCGACGTTGAGGGGAAGGTTGCGCAGGCGGACCGACTCGTTCCTCCGCTCGGCGCCCATGAGGTCGACGAGCCTGACCTTGCGCAGCGTGCGCAGGTTGAAGGCGAGCATCACCAGGAAGATGATGCCAAAGCACAGCAGGGTGAGCCCCATGGCCTCCGGCGAGACGCGGAAGGCGAAGTCGTGCACGCGGTCGTGCAGGAAGTTGGCGGTCACGAACACGAGCAGCTGCGAGAAGATCAGCCCGATGGCTATGCCGGCGACGAAGGCCAGCAGGCTTGCCATGAGCGTCTCGAGCACGAGAACGCTCGAGACCTGGCCCCGCGTCATGCCCAGCACCTGATACAGCCCGAGTTCGCGCTTGCGCCTCTTCACCAGGTAGTTGTTGGCATAGACCATGAGGAACCCCAGCACGAAGGCAAGGAAGACCGTCGTTCCCGTCATGATGCTCGAGATGGTGCCGACGATCTCGCTGGCGTTGGTCGAGAGGAAGTCGGCCTGGCCCGAGATGGTGTTGAACGCGTAGAAGACGGCGACGCCCAGGGCGAGGGTCACGAAGTAGACCGCGTAGTCCCTGACCGACTTGCGGACGTTGCCGAGGGCGAGTTTAAAGAACATCCGAGCCCTCGCCCCCGATCATCGCGACGACCTCCATGATCCGGTCGAAGAAGTCGCGGCGCGACATCTCCCCGCGACGGAGCTCGGTGAAGATCCTGCCGTCCCTGATGAACAGGACGCGCTGGCAGTAGCTGGCCGCGAACGAGTCGTGCGTGACCATGAGAATCGTGGCCTTGAGCTCGGCGTTCAGCGTGTCGAAGCTCTCGAGCAGAAGCTTGGCGTTCTTGGAGTCGAGAGCACCCGTGGGTTCGTCGGCGAGCACGAGCGTGGGGCTCGTGACCATCGCGCGGCACGCCGCCATGCGCTGGCGCTGGCCGCCGGAGACCTGGTAGGGATACTTGTCGAGTTGGTCGGCGACGCCCAGGCGCCGCGCGATGCCGTCGACGCGCTGGTCGATCTCGCGGGCCGGCTTGCCGGCGATGGTGAGCGGCAGGGCGACGTTCTCGCGGCACGTGAGCGTGTCGAGGAGGTTCGCGTCCTGGAAGATGAAGCCGAGCTCGTTGCGGCGGAACTGCGAGAGCTCGCGGCTGCGCATCCGGGTCACGTCCGAGCCGTGGATGAAGACCTGGCCGGACGTGGGCTGGTCGATGGTCGCGACGCAGTTGAGGAGCGTCGACTTGCCCGAGCCGGAGGGGCCCATGATGGCGACGTACTCGCCGCGGTCGATGGAGAAGGAGATGCCCGCGAGGGCGCGCGTGGCGCTGTTGGCCCCGCCTCCGTAGACCTTCTCGAGGTTGGCTACGGTGAGGACGGTCTCCCTTCCTGCCGTCGGCCTTTCGGCGGCGGCGACGCCACCCATGCCGCGTGGGGCGACCGGCGCCATGTGCCTGCTGTGAGATCCTCTGTTCATGCCTCTGCCTTTCCTTTCCTGGGCTGGGGAGCTGACGGGCGGGTCCGAGCTAGCGGGAGCAGATCCAGAGCAAGGCCATCGCCACCATGGTAATCGCCCACATGACCGCGACGAGGACGGCCCTCCCGGCCGGCGTCATCTCGTTGCGGACGAGGGCGTCGTTGGCGTCCCAGAACCTCTTCGCCGATTCGCTCATCGCATGCCTCCTCGTTCCCTTTTCGAATACGGCATCATCATCGCCCGTCGGGAGAGGGGCAGCCATCGAAGCGTCTTACGGCTGGGTAACGCTTTTGTAAGATAGGGAGCAGGGGCTCAGAGCCTGGACTCGTCGTCGAGGAAATGCAGGCGGTTCATCGGGAACGTGAAGTCGACCTCGGTCCACCGGCCCGGCGAGCTCGTCACGCCGATGCCGAGACCCATCTTGTCGCAGAGGCGCTTTACCAGGTAGAGACCGATGCCTGTCGACTTCGCGGCATCGTGGGCCCGCCCGTTGGTACCCACGAACCCCTTGTCGAACAGGCGGGGCAGGTCCTGCTCGGGAATGCCGCGGCCGTTGTCGCGGATCGAGAGCACCACGCACTCGTCCGCGGAGCCCTGGCGCTCCCGCCTCGCCGCGAAGGAGATCTCCGGGACCCTCCCCTCGCCCTCCGCCGCGGGATACTTCGCAGCGTTCTCGATCACCTGGCTGAGGCAGAAGCGCATCCACTTCGCGTCGCAGAGCACCGTCTCGTCGAGGTCGCCCTTCGAGATGCGCACGCCCCGCTCGATGAGGGTGCGCGCATGGGCCTTCACGGCATCGTTGACCAGCGTCTCGAGGCTCGTCTCGCGTATGACGTAGTCGCGGTCGACGGAGGAGGACCTCGCGTAGTAGAGGGCCTGGTCGACATAGGTGTCGATACGGTCGAGCTCCGCGGAGACGGCCGGCATGCCCGGTCCCGGGTGGTTCGCGGCGGCGAGGCGCGCGGCGGCGATGGGGGTCTTGATCTCGTGGACCCAGGTCTCGACGTACTCGCGGTGCTCCTCGGCGTCGCGGCGCGCGGCGGCGACCTTCTCCGCGCCGTCGCGCGCGATGTTGTCGATCGCGCAGCGCGTCGAGACGGCCTTCGCCCCCTCGGGACTCGGGAGCATGCGCGCGGCTGCGAGGGAATCGCCTTCCAGGTGGCCGGCGGAGGAGTCCATCCGGGCGATCGCGTCGAGGCCCTTCCAGAACTCCCTGTCGCGCAGGAACCGCACGGCAAGCCGCGCGATCCCGCCGAGGGCGAGGACGCCGTCGACGAGCAGGACGATGTTCCGCTCGCTGCCGGATGCGAGCAGGACGACGTCTGCTGTGGCGACGGCCAGGGCGAAGATGCCGACCTCCGAGAGAACGTCCTTGACGTAGGGCAGGGGACGCATGCGCGTCTAGACCGAGTAGCCCTGGCCGCGGTGCGTGACCAGGTAGTCCTTCACGCCTATGCGCTCGAGCGCGGAGCGCAGGCGGTTGACGTTGACCGTGAGGGTGTTGTCGTCGACGAAGGCGTCCGAGTCCCAGAGCTCGCACATGATGGTCTCGCGCGGGACGATGGCCCCGTCCGCCCGCATGAGGACCGCGAGGATGCGCATCTCGTTCTTCGTGAGCTCGACCGAACGGTCGTTGGCGGAGGCGGTCGAGCGCGATATGTCGAGGGTCACGCCACCGCGCTCGAGCTTCGTCCCCTCGTAGCCACGCTGCGCCCGGCGCAGAATCGCCTCGACGTGGGCGAGCAGGATGTGGGGCGAGTACGGCTTGGCGATGAAGTCGTCGGCCCCAAGGGACATGCTCATGACCTCGTCGATCTCGCCGGTGCGGCTCGTGAGCACGATGATGGGCACGCTCGACGAGGCCCGCACCTCCCGACAGACGAGGTGGCCGTCCGCGACGGGGAGGTTGAGGTCGAGCAGCACCAGGTCGGGAGCGGCATCGACGATCTGCTCGGCGACCTTGGCGAACGAGATGGCCGCCTGCGGCTCGTGCCCGTTCTTGCGGAGCAGCTCGGCGAGCTCGTCGCGGATCGCATCGTCGTCCTCGACGATGAAGATGCGTGCCATCGGTCTCCCTCCCCCGTGGTCAGGTCCCGCACAATCGTAGCATGCGCGGGGACGCGGGGCGGACGATGCCGCAGACGTCCGCTCCGTGCGGGATGCCCGGGGCGGGCCCCGCTAGGCGGCCCTCCTGCGACGCGCGCATGCCGCGACGCCCAGGCTCGCCGAGGCGAACAGCACGAGCAGCATGCAGGGGTCCGTCGTCGCGTCGCCGGTGGCGGGCAGCGCGTGCGAGGCGCGCACGGTCGCGACGACCGTGCCCTGGGAGGCCGCCTCCACGGGCGCAATGGCACCCGTCTCCGTCGCGGGCGCCGGGGTCGGAACGGGCGTCCAGTCGGTGGTGAGCGCACGGATCATCACGTTGCCCACGCTGGCCACCTTGACCTTCATAGCGGCGTATGCCTCGCCGTTGGCGATCTTGTCGAGCGAGAAGTCGGCCGCGGTGAGCGTGCTGGCATCGAACCAGGTCTTGCCGCCATCCGTGCTGATGTAGCTCTCGCCCGTGCCGCTCTTCGCAGTCCACGTATTGCCGTTGTATTTCGTCGCTCCCAGTTCGATGGGCAGGTAACCGGCGCCCTTGAGGTTGGTGATGGTCTCGACCACCGAGAACGACTCCCCGGCCCTGAAGTAGAGGAGCTTGCTCAGGTCGACGGTGTGGTAGCCCGCCTTGGCCTCGGTCACCGTCATGGTGAGCTCGGGGGCTCCCGTGGCGCTCTGCGTGGGGCTCGTGGCGCCGCTTATGAGGCGGTAGATGGCGAGCCGCACGGTGGAGGCGGCACTCTGCGTCACCGCGGTCACGGCGGAGAGGGCCTCGTTCGCCTTGGCGGTGAACACGTTGGCAGCCTGCACGACGATGGTGGCAGGGTCTGTGCCGCCCGAGGGGGCGCTCGACTTGGTGTCGAAGGCGCCCTCCTTGGTGTCCAACATGCTCGCCGTGCCCAGGTAGTCATAGAGGTACTCGTGCGTGTACTTGTACGTGCCGCTCGCGTTTGCCGCGGGCACGTCGGCCTTGAAGGAGGTCACCTCTTTGATGGTGGCGTCGTAGTACGAGATCCAGAAGCAGCCGTCCCAGGTGGGCGAGTCCTCGGTTCCCGCGGCCATCTCCCTGTCGACCGTGTACTTCTTGCCGTTGCCGTCGATGCACACCAAGCTGAGGGAGCTGTCCTTGTTGTAATCCTTCAGGCCTGTCGCGATGGGATGCTCGGTGTCCACGAACCCGTTGGCCCGAATCGGATACATGATATAGGAGGAGTCAGACTGCTTGTCGAGGTAGACGGACTGGTTGTCGTACGTGGACTTACTGACGTTCTTCGTCTTTCCCTTGAACGTCACGTCGACCGTCGTGAGCCCACCGTACGAGCCCCAGCTATTCTTCACGAGGAAGGCCCCGTTCTTGCCTGGGTTCACCGCGGAGCTGAAGTTGGAGGCGGAGTAGTCGTCGTCCCAGCCGATGATGGTGACGCTGTGGCCCCGGCCCTTATTCGTGTAATCTAAATACTTATCTACACTGATGTACTGTGCACCAGTCTTCTCATTGAATTCGGGGTCACCCGGAATCGTGGCCATATAGTTCAATTGCACGGCGCCATTCTCCACGAGCGCCTTCTTGACGGCATCGGTGCCGGACGCGTTGTAGGCATACACCGGCTCGCCAGTCTTATCGTCACCGCTGACGGTGGCGGGGGAAGGCAGACGCTCCGCGTCCGTCACGTGGGCGACCGACCAGTCGCGCTGGGCCTCGGTGATGGCCCACTTGTCGCTCGGCTGCGCCGCCTTGTTGCCGGTGGAGTCCTGGAAGGGGATGCCCTGCGAGCCGGTCTCGGAGGCCAGGCCCTGCCACGACGAGAGGATCTGGGCGCCCTGCATGCTGGAGTTCGTGCCGTCGCCGAACTGCACGACCATGCCCTCGCCGTACTGGTCGGGGTCGACGGCACGTCTGGCGATGACGGTGGAGGGGTTGACGGGCTTGTAGATGTTCCACGAGATCTGGCGCGCGGAGAGCGCCATGGTCGCCTTGTTCGCGCCGCCCGTCTGCTTGAGGATGTTGCTCGCCACGCAGCTCGACAGGGAGTTCGCCCAGCAGTCGCCCAGGTTGCCCTGCTGGCGCGTCGCGTCGACGTAGGTCTTCCCGTCGACGTTGCGCAGGTCGTATTTGGAGGGCAGCGTGCTCTGCGCCTCGACCTTGCCGCTCTGCGCCTGCTGCGCCTCGTCGTAGCTGTCGTTGAGCGCCTTCTGCTTGGCGTTGGCAGCCGGGTCGCTCGCGAGGCCGGTGGAGTACTGGGTGGACTCGTCCGTGGAGTCGGTCGACGAGGTCGTCGCCTGCGGTTCGACCTCGGAGGCCGCGTCGCTGGCACTGGTCTGGGAGTTCGCCGCGGCCTTCGCGTCGCCGGCCGCCGTAGACGTGTCGCTGGTGGAGGCCTTCGCATCGCCGTCCGTGGCAGCCGCGCTCTTTGTGGTCGCACTCGTCTTGGTCGACGTGTCGCTGGCGGAGGCCTTCGCGTCGCCGGCCGTCGTCTTCTCGGCTGCCGTGGCCTTCGTGTCGCTGGTCGCAGTCGCGGCGTCGCTGCTTGCCGTCGACGTCGTCGTCGGCTGGCTCGTGGCCTCCTCGGCATACGCGACCGGCACGTTGCCGAGAACCATCGCCACCGAGAGGAGCACGCTCAGAGCAGCACGCGAGAACTTCATTTTTTCCCCCGCCAATCCACCGCCCGGCACAGAGGGCCGGGTCCCGTACGAACGCCTCGGATTATCCACGCGGCCGCCGGCGGGAAACCTTAAGGAACCCTTAAGTTCCCCGAGACGTGGGCACGCCCACGCGAACGGGGGCGGATGACCGCCCGGCACCCCCTTGTCGCTTCGAGCCAGACGGCCGGATGGGGGGCGAGGAGCGGGCCGCGAGGCCAGGCCGTGGGCCCGCCTACCCGACGCTACCTGCCTTTGCGCTTCGTCTGGTCGAGAAGTCGCTGGTAGCCCGTCGCGAGCGTGGCGGAGTGCGGACCAGGGGCATCGGAGGCGGGCACGATGCCATGCTCGTCGGAGACGAGGAACAGCTCGCTCGAGTCCGTCGGGGCCGCCAGGGAGAGCCCGCCGTCGCGGGCGACCGGCGTCCCCACGGTCTCGGCGAGCCCGACGACCAGCGACGCCGCCCCCGAGAGGGGCTGCCCAACGGCAACGCCTGCCACCAGCGTGTCCCCGCGGACGGCCCAGAGGGTCTCGGGCGCCACGCCGGAGGCGTCCGCCTCGGCGAGCGACGAGCTCGCACGGGCGGCGAGGGCGATGGCAGAGGCGTTCGGGAGCGGGACGTACTCCCCCACCGACATGGCCGCCTGACCCTTGTCGTCGACGACGAGCATGAGCACGCCGTCGGGGTGCTCGACGGCACCCGTCTCGAGATTCCACTCGATGTGCTGCTTGGCCCAGGCGAGGAGGTTCTGGCTGACGGGCTCGCCACAGACGCGTCGCGCGGCGAGGGCCCTGAGGTGACGGTTCTCGAGGGGCAGGCAGCGGTTCGCCAGGCGCCACCGGCACACGAGCACCGGGGCGCCTGGCTGGAATTCGCTGAGCTGCCTTTCCGTCGCGTCGGGCATGGGTTCCTAGTGGCGGAAGTGACGGGCGCCGGTGAACACCATCGCGATGCCGTGCTCGTCGCACGCGGCGATGGACTCGTCGTCGCGGACCGACCCTCCCGGCTGGATGATGGCCGTGATGCCATGGGCGGCGAGCGTGTCCACGTTGTCGCGGAACGGGAAGAAGGCGTCGCTCGCGGCGACGAGGCCCTCGACGGGCTTGCCCATGCGCTCGCAGCTCTTCTCGGCCCGCTCGCAGGCGATGAGCGCGGAGTCGACGCGGTTGGGCTGGCCGGGACCCATGCCGATGCCCGCCTTGTCCTTGGCGACGAGGATGGCGTTCGACTTGACGGTCTTGCAGACGCGCCAGGCGAAGAGGAGGTCGGCCATCTCGGCCTCGGTGGGCTTGCGCTTGGTGGGAACGGTGAAGGTGGCCGGGTCCTCGCTCACGTGGTCGAGCTCCTGGACCAGGAACCCGCCGTCGACGGTGCGCATCTCGAGGCCGATCGAGGCATCGATGCCGCCGGTGGCGAGCACGCGGAGGTTCTTGCGCCTGGCGAGGCGCTCGAGGGCCTCGGGGGTATAGCTCGGTGCGATGAGGACCTCGACGAACTGCTTGTTCACGTCGGCGAAGTGCTCGACCAGGCTGAGAGGCACCTCTCGGTTCACGGCGATGATGCCGCCGAACGCGGAGACGGGATCGCAGGCGAAGGCGTTGTCGTAGGCCGTGGTGACGTCCGCGGCGACGGCCGATCCGCAGGGGTTCTGGTGCTTGAGGATGATGACGGCCGGGTCGTCGAACTCGCGGACGGCGGCCCAGGCGGCGTCGGTGTCGAGGAAGTTGTTGTAGGAGAGCTCCTTGCCCTGGAGCTGCCTGGCCGAGGCGAGGCTGTGCTCGGGGGCGTCGGCCTGCCGGTAGAAGGCGGCCTTCTGCTGCGGGTTCTCTCCGTAGCGCAGGTCCTGCGCCTTGGAGAAGCTCACGGCGAGGGTCTCGGGGAACTCGGCGGCATCCGTGTCGGCGGGCTTCTCGGAGAGGACCTTCTCGAGGTAGCGCGCGATCGCGCCGTCGTAGGAGCTCGTGGTCTGGAACACCTTGAGCGCGAGCCTGCGACGGGTCGCGAGCGTGGTGGCGCCGCCGTTGGCGCGCATCTCGGCGAGGATGGCATCGTAGTCCGTGGGATCGGAGACGACGGTGACCGACTCGTTGTTCTTGGCGGCGGAGCGCAGCATCGAGGGGCCGCCGATGTCGATGTGCTCGATGGCGTCGGCGAACGTGACGTCGGGCTTGGCGATGGTCTTCTCGAACTCGTAGAGGTTCACGCAGACGAGGTCGATCATCTCGATGCCGTTGGCCTTGGCGTCGGCCATGTGCGAGGGGTCGTCGCGACGGCAGAGCAGCCCGCCATGCACCTTGGGATGGAGCGTCTTCACACGCCCGCCCATCATCTCGGGGAAGCCCGTGTAGTCCTCGATGTTGGTCACGTGGACGCCGGCGTCGGCCAGGACCTTGGCAGTTCCCCCGGTCGAGATGACCTCGACGCCGAACTCGCCCTCGAGCGCCTTGACGAACTCGACGACGCCACCCTTGTCGGTGACGGACACGAGCGCCCGCTTAATGGGACTATCTGCCATTGGTCCTCCTCGTGAACTTGAAATGTGCGCGCATGTGAGACACTGAGAAACGCGCCCGGCACGAACCACGATACCCTCACGGGGCCGAGCGCGCTACCCTCGTACGCGCAGGATACACAGGGAATATCGAGGCGATTCGACATGGCTGACAAGAACTCGCAGGTCATTCTCAGGGAACTCACCGACGGCGACTTCCCCGTCGTCTCCGGAATCGTGGCCCGGCTCTGGTACGGGCATCTCTCCGGGGCATGGGCGCTCGTCTGCGGCGCCGCGGAGCTCGCGCATCACCTCGCCCGCCAGACGCACGCCCGCGTGGCCGTCGACGAGCAGGGCCGCGTGCTCGGCTGCGTGCTCGCCCGCTACGGGATGCCCGACTACATCGACGTCGAGCCGTGGGAGCGTCGCTTCGAGGCGTCGCTCGATGCCGGCCGCGCCGCGACCGACTTCGAGATCGGCGAGGAGCTTGCCGTCTGCGACGCCGAGGATGCCATCGCGGCCGCCACGTCGAGCCGGCCGGAGTTCCCCAAGGACAGCGCGATCGAGCTGCTCGTGGTCGACCGCGACGCGCAGGGCAGCGGCATCGGCAGGCGGCTGTTCAACGACGGCCTGAGCTACCTGCGCTGGTGCGGGGCGACCCACTACTACCTCATCACCGACGACTCCTGCGACTGGAGCTTCTACGAGCACGAGGGCCTCGAGCGCGCGGAGTCCCACCTGATCGAGGCCAGCAACGGGGCCGAGCGCACGGAGTGCTTCTCCTACGTCGGCAAGCTGTAGGGGTCGTCCTGCGACTGGTCTCCTGACGGCCACCGTCCGCGAGGAGGGCGGCAGGCCCTAGAAGGCCCCGCCGCCGCCTCCGCCGCCGAAGCCGCCGCCTCCGCCGCCCGAGAAGCCGCCGCCGAAGCCGCCGCCCGAGCTCATGGTCGAGCTGGCAAGCTGCGCGGCAGAGACCTGGGCCGCGGTGTTGAAGGTCTGCGTGAAGGTGTCCGCGGGCATCGGCATGCCGTAGTAGCCCGTGTACCAGCCGTAGGTGGGCATGAACTCCTCGTTCTCGAGAAGCTCGGGCATGGCCACCTTGAGCTGCTTGATCACCTGGTCTGCGACGCCGAGCACCACGGCGAGCACGAGCAGCTTGTTCCAGAGGACGACGTCTTGCGGCACGGCCTCCTTGAGGCGCGTGAACTCGCAGAGCCACTTCTTGAGGGCCCTCATCTTCGCCCTGAGCTCAACTCCCTCGGCAGAGAGCGAGTCCATCTTGTTGATGGCCGCGATGAGGGCGATGCCGATGACGCCCACGACGACGCCCACGAGGAGCCCCAGGTCCGACCCCAGGCTGACGAGGCAGACGAACCCACCGCCGAAGCCCACGAGCACGTCGGCGGCGGCCAGCGCCATGAGCCCGCCCTTTCCGCTCTTGGTGGGGTCTGCGAAGAAGCCCCTGGACTCGCATGCCGCCGTGACCTTGGTCTTCCAGGCGTCCATGGAGTCGGAGTAGGTCTCGGCATGCTCCTTGGCGACCGCGGAGACGTCTGAGAAGAGCAGCGTGTCGCGACCGTCCGCATGGTGCTGGTAGTCGGACGTCAGGGGAGCGACGACGTCGAACAGGAAATGCATCGTCTGCCTGTCGATGGCGTCGGTGAGCTTGTCCGCAACGGAGGGAACGCGCGTGAGGCAGTAGTCCTTGTCCTGCTTGCTGCCGAAGAGCGTCTTGTGCGAGACCTCCACCACGTCGAGCTTGATGGCCTTCTCGTCGGTGAGGCGCATGAGGGAGGCCGTGAAGTCCTGGGGCTCGATGGTGCCGTCGCGCATGAGCCCGCCCAGCACGGCGGGATGGTCGTTCGAGGGGACGTCGCGGAAGTACTCGTCGGTGAAGACGGGCCTATGGTTGTCCCTGTAGCGCCGGCGCGTCCGGAAGAGCTTGAGCAGCGAGAGGACGCCCAGCGCGCCGATGCCGGCCGCGCCGCCGTAGACCTCGGTCTTCGCGGCGGTGCGCTTCGCGTTGGCGCTGTCGGCCTCCGCCTGCTCCTCGGACTTGATGGAGTCGAGCCTCGCGGTCGCGCTCGGGGTCATGCCGGAGAGCCAGGAGACGGGAAACGTGAGCCTGGCCTCGGCGTACTCGCCCGTGCCCACCTCGGGCACCACGTAGGCGGCCCCGTCGGCGGTGCGGGTCACGTTGCCGTTGAGCGGGCCGTGCGCCCAGGCCAGGATGGTCGAGTCGCTCGAGGAGGTGGTCGCCGTCCCCGGCAGGTGGATGGTGCAGGTCACGTTGTCGGAGGGGACCTCCCAGCCGTCCGAGACGAACTTCCAGTACAGCTCTCCCGTATCCGCCCAGGCAGAAACGCCGCCCGTGAGCGTGTAGGAGATGCGGAACGTGGCCTTGGAGTCCGACTGCGTCGAGTAGAGCTTGATGCGCTGGACGCTCGCCCCCGAATCGCTCGTGGCGGAGCTCACCTGGTAGGACCCGCTCTGCTCCGAGGAGCTGGCGACGAACGGGCTGAGGGAGCCTCCCGAGACCTGCCCCACCTCGCTCACGTCGACCGAGACGGTTCGGCCGCTGTAGCCGGTGGTGGGGATGTCCCAGTAGACGCCGCGGAACGAGCCGTCGAAGTCGAAGGTGCGGTCCTCCGTCACCGAGAGGGCGCCGTCGGACGACACCGTGGCATCGATGCTCACCTCGTCGATGGAGTAGCTGCGGGCGAACGCCTGCGTCGCGGGCGCCACGAACAGGGCGACGACGAGCGCGAGGCAGGCCACGGCCAGGCGGGAAAGGCCGATGCGGGCTTTGATCATTGAGGCCTCCGGATGTCTCGGGCGTACATGAGCACATCATACCCGCAGAGTCGCCCGCATCCACGAGGGGAAACGCCGCGAACGGGATGGGTATAGATGCCACCGACACGGTGGCAATGCCCCGAGGGGCGGGAAGGAAGTACCGATGGCATTGGACAAGCACGTCGGCGAGATCATGAACACGCAGATCAACAAGGAGCTCTATTCGGCGTATCTCTATCTCACCTTTGCCGACTACTACGACGAGCGCGGCCTCAAGGGCTACGCCAACTGGTACATGATCCAGGTCCAGGAGGAGA
>JAKVON010000005.1 GCA_022482785.1 Atopobiaceae bacterium
ACATCCTCGACCTCAGCAAGGCCGAGAGCGGCAAGATGGAGCTTCGCTACGAGCGCTATTCCTATCCGCTGTTCATCCGCAGCCTGGAGTCGGTCATCGTCCCCCTCTGCGAGGAAAAGAGCATCGTCTTCACGGTGAAGAACCCCTACACGGAGCATGCCGTCCTCACCGACCCGCTTCGCCTGAACCAGATCTTCTACAACCTGCTCTCGAACGCGGTCAAGTTCACCCCAAGAGGCGGGCACGTGTGGTTCGAGCTCTCGAACCACAAGGTGGAGGAGGGCCGTCTCTCGATCGACATGACCGTGGCCGACGACGGCATCGGCATGACGCAGGAGTTCCAGAGCCACCTCTTCGAGCCGTTCACGCAGGAGCATTCGGCCTCGAACCAGTACCGCAGCGGCACGGGCCTCGGGCTCGCGATAACCAAGGAGCTCGTGGACCTCATGGGCGGCACCATCTCCGTCCGCAGCGCGCCTGGCGAGGGCAGCGCCTTCACGGTGCGCCTCTCGTTCAGGATCTGCCCGGACGTCGTGGAGGAGGAAGCCCCCTCGAGCGAGGTCTCCCTCGAAGGCGTCAGGATACTGCTTGCCGAGGACAATGCCATCAACGCCGAGATTGCCATGCGCATGCTCGAGAAGCGCGGCGCGTCCGTGGTCAATGCCACCGACGGGGAGCGTGCCCTCAGGCAGTATGCCGCCTCCGAGCAGTATCACTTCGACCTGATCCTCATGGACGTGAGGATGCCGGTGCTCGACGGCCTCGAGGCGACGAGGCGCATACGCTCCCTCGCCCGTCCCGACTCGAAGACGGTCCCGATCGTCGCCATGACCGCGAACGCGTTCGACGAGGACGTCGAGGAGTGCCTGGCCGCCGGCATGAACGCCCATGTCGCAAAGCCCGTCGACGCTGCCCGCCTCTACGAGGCCATCGCCCGCCAGCTCGCCAAGAACCGCTGAGAGGGCCTTCTCCTGGGCCTTGTCGCCTCGTGGGTGGTAGCATGGAGGCATGCTGCAGCATGACTACATCCTCGGCCTCATCCAGGAGTTCGGCGTCGCCGTCTCCGCCGCCCTGCGCCGCGCCTTCCTCGAGCGTGACAGGCAGGCCTCCGAGGAGGTCGAGGCCTCGATCGGCGAGCTCATCGACCTCGACGCGCAGACGGCCATGGCGCTCTCGCCGGCCTCCCTCGTCACGATGATCCAGCTCTCGGGCGTGGGGGAGTCGGTCGCCGGGTACGTGGCCTGGACGCTCGGCCGCCTCGCCGATGCCTACGACCTGCAGCATGACTCGCGTGCTTCCATCCGTCGCAGTCAGGCCGAGGCCGTCGCCCAGGCCTTCGGCTGCGACCTTGCGGTCTGTCCGGAGGAGTTCGAGGGCCTCGAGCGGGACCTCGAGGCGAAGGGGGTAGTCTAGTGCTTTCCGACATCGAAATCGCGCAGGCCGCGGAGGTGGCGCCCATCGAGCAGGTCGCCGAGGGGCTCGGGATCGCGCCCGAGCACCTCATCCCCTACGGCCACGACAAGGCCAAGGTAGACTACAACGTGCTCGCCACGGAGCCTGCGACCCCCGCCAAGCTCGTGCTCGTGACGGCGATGAACCCCACGCCCGCGGGCGAGGGCAAGACCACGACCACGATCGGCGTGGCCGATGCCATGAGGCGCCTGGGCAAGAAGGTCGTCGTCGCCCTGCGCGAGCCCTCGCTGGGGCCGGTCTTCGGCATCAAGGGAGGGGCCGCCGGCGGCGGGTATGCCCAGGTGGTCCCCATGGAGGACATCAACCTCCACTTCACGGGCGACTTCCATGCCATCGGCGCCGCGAACAACCTGCTCGCGGCCATGATCGACAACCACATCAAGCAGGGAAACGAGCTCGGCATCGACCCGCGCCGGATCACCTGGCATCGCTGCGTCGACATGAACGACCGCCAGCTGCGCCATGTGGTCGACGGCCTGGGCGGCGTGGCCGACGGGTGCCCGCGCGAGGACTCCTATGACATCACGGTCGCGAGCGAGGTCATGGCGGTGCTCTGCCTCTCCAGCTCGATCACCGACCTCAAGGAGCGGCTCGGCCGCATCGTCATCGGCTACACCTACGGGCGCGAGCCGGTCACGGCAAGCCAGCTCAAGGCCCAAGGCGCCATGGCGGCGCTGCTCAAGGACGCCCTCAAGCCCAACCTCGTCCAGACCCTCGAGGGCACGCCCGCCTTCGTCCATGGCGGTCCCTTCGCAAACATCGCCCATGGCTGCAACTCCGTGATGGCCACGAGGATGGCCCTGCACTACGGCGACGTCGTCGTCACGGAGGCAGGCTTCGGCGCGGACCTCGGCGCGGAGAAGTTCCTCGACATCAAGTGCCGCATGGCGAACCTCAGGCCCGATGCCGTCGTGGTCGTGGCCACGGTCCGCTCGCTCAAGTACAACGGCGGGGTCGCCAAGACGGACCTCGATGGGGAAAACCTCGACGCGCTCGAGCGGGGCCTTCCCAACCTGCTTCGCCACGTCGAGAACATGACCAAGGTCTACGGCCTTCCCTGCGTGGTCGCCATCAACCGCTTCCCCACCGACACCCAGGCCGAGCTCGACCTCGTCGAGGCGGCCTGCCAGAAGGTGGGCGCCAACGTGCGTCTGTCCGAGGTCTGGGCCAAGGGAGGGGAGGGCGGCATCGAGCTCGCCCGGGAGGTGCTCCGCCTGGTGGGGCAGCCCAACGACTTTGACTTCTCCTATGCCACCGGCACGCCCATCCAGCAGGCCATCGAGGCCGTCGCCCGCCGCGTCTACCATGCCGACGGCGTGGACTTCACGCCCTCTGCCACCAAGCAGATGGCGCAGCTCGCGCGGGACGGCTTCGGCGAGCTGCCCGTGTGCATCGCGAAGACCCAGTACTCCTTCACCGACGACCAGACGCGGCTCGGTGCGCCCGAGGGCTTCCGGATCACGGTCCGCGACGTCCATGTGGCCGCCGGCGCCGGGTTCGTCGTCGCCATCACCGGTGCGATCATGACGATGCCCGGGCTTCCCAAGCACCCGGCCGCCGAGAGGATTGACGTCGACGCGACGGGCAGGATATCTGGGCTGTTCTAACAAATGGGGTGCTAAACACACCCGTTCTGTCCCGTCAAGCATTCGGCGAACGGAAACCGGATTGGGGGTCGTGCCGGAGCATGGCCCCCATATCTTGTGGTTGGGCCGCACGATACGTGTCGGTTGTGCCGATAAGCCATTTCTCGGCAGGTCTTCCCTTGCGTTCGGCTACACTTTGCCTTGCGGCTTCGAGTCGCATGTTCCGCGCGAAAGCGCATTGTATTTGCCCCGTGGGGCAACCGAAAGAAAGGCACGTCATGGCTCAGGGTACTGTTAAGTGGTTCAATCCGGACAAGGGCTACGGTTTCATCTCTCGCGAGGATGGCGACGATCTGTTCGTCCACTACTCCGAGATTCAGATGGACGGCTTCAAGACGCTGGACGAGGGCCAGGCCGTCGAGTTCGACGTCACCACCGGCCAGAATGGCAAGCTCCAGGCTTCGAACGTCCGCAAGGCTCAGTAAGTAGCTCGCAGACATAGCTGTGGACGGGGAGGGGTGCCGAGAGGTGCCCCTCCTTCTTCATGGCTCGGCAGGCCGCCGCAACGCGATGGCGCGATCAGTACCACGCTGCGGCGCGAGGATGCGATCAGTACCACTCGCGGCCCTTGGCGACCTGCGGTTTCGTTCCGCGCCCGTCCGAGCCACTCGCACTTTCGTGGTACTGATGCGGGAGTGCGATCAGTACCACTCGCGGCCGGCGCCTGGCTCAGAGCTTGATGCAGCGCCAGTCCTCGAGGAAGAGGTCGCCGGCCTCGATGATGTCTGCGAGGGTCTGCGAGGGGTCGTTCGACCTCACCGCGCAGCCCGTCATGCCGACGGACTCGCACGAGAGCAGGCCCGGCACGATGTCCTCGAAGACCACGCAGCTCCACGGCTCGACTCCCAGGCGTCGCGCCGCCTCGAGGTAGATGTCCGGCTGGTTCTTGGGCTTGCCCACCTCGCGTCCGAAGACCATCTCGTCGAAGAGGCCATGGATGTCGATGCGCGGCTCGAGGGAGAAGAGCACCTCGGGGTCGTTCGTGGTGGCGAGGGCCACGGGAACGCCCCTGCCCCTGAGGGCGCGCAGGTAGCGCTCGGCCCCGGGACGGAGCTCGACGTCCTTCCTGTAGAGGTCGCGTGCCAGGTCGTTCCACTCGTCGCAGATGTCGGCCGGGTCCTCGTCGAGGCCGAAGCGGTCGATCGTGTAGCGCGCGCCCGCCGCGAAGCCGAGGGCGGCGAGGTCGCAGGAGTAGTCCTCGGCGTAGGGCAGTCCCCTCTTGGCGAGGAAGGCGTGGTCGACCTTGCTCCACACGGGGGCGGAGTCGGCGATCGTGCCGTCGAAGTCGACGATCGCGGCCTCGAACCCGAAGGGCCAGAGCCCCTTTGGCGCCTGGACCAAGACGTCCCCCTATCCCCGGCGCACCAGGTAGCAGCGGTGTATGCGGGCGTTCCTCGAGAAGTCCTCGGGGATGGTCTCGTCCGTTATGTCCTCGAGGACCACCCCCGCCTTGGCGAGGGCCGCCGCGTCGGGCTTGAATCCCCGCAGGTTGCACGAGAAGACGCACACGCCGGCGCGGGTGAGCAGGCGCGATATCCCTATGAGCAGCTCGGCGTGGTCGCGCTGCACGTCGAAGGAGCTGCCGCGCATCCCCGACGAGTTGGAGAAGGTGGGCGGGTCGCAGTAGACGAGGTCCCAGCGGTTGGCCGTATGGCGCTGCTCGGCGACCCACCCCACGACGTCGGCGCGCACGAACTCGTGCTCGCGCCCGAAGAATCCGTTCCGCGCCATGTTGCGCCGTGCCACCTCGAGGTAGGTGTTGGAAAGGTCCACCGTGGTGGTGTGCTTGGCCCCGCCGTCCGCGGCGTAGCAGGTCGCCGTTCCCGTGTAGGCGAAGAGGTTGAGGAAGCGCTTGGAGCCGGCCGTCGCCTTGGCCATCTCGCGGATGCGCGCGCGGACGTCCCGGGTGTCGAGGAAGAGGCCCGTGTCGAGCCGCGCGGCGAGGTTCACCTCGAAGGTGAGGCCACCCTCGTCCACGAGCACCGAGCCTGCGGGGAGCTCGCTCCTCCTCCCGCGGCGCTCGTCTCGGCGGGCGGGCCGTCCTGTCTCGGCGTACTGCGAGCCGCCGCGGGCGCGCTCGCGGGTGCGCAGGTAGACGTCCGAGGGTGCCACGCCGAGAACCGCGGGGGCGATCGCGAGCACGTCGAGGAGCCGGTCATGGGCGAGGCCGGGGTCGATCCCCTTGGGCGCGGCGTATTCGGCGGCCACGAGCCAGCGGCCCGGGGTGGGAACGACCCCCTGGTAGAGGTCGAGCGAGACGGCGTAGTCGGGGAGGTCAGCATCGTAGACGCGGTAGCAGCTCACGTCCTCGCGGCGCGCCCACTTGGCACGGAGCCGAGCCGTCTTGGCCAGGCGCGCGGCGAACTGGTCGCTCGCTCCTACCATCACGGCGACGACGGTCCCGTCCTTGAGGGTGACGGTGGGCCGCGAGCCGGCGGCCATGTCGGCCGAGACGGAGAAGGCCTCGATCCTGGCGGCCGACGTGCCGGCGATCACGTCATGCGCCGAGGCGGGCTCCTGGCCGAGGGTCGCCGCGAGCGAGCCGCCGCGGGCGAGGCCGGAGATCGTCGAGCCGGGCGCGAGCGTCGCGGCGAGCCTCGAGACGCGGCCGAGTGCCAGGGACTCCTCGGCGAGGTCGTCCGCACCGAGCCAGGAGAGGTCGACGGTCGCGAGCGCCTCGGCGTCCGGCGCGTCGGGGCCGAGGCGCACCTCGGCGTCGAGGCCGGCCGCCCGGAGGGCCGCCCTGCAGGCAGACCCCGTGCCGCGCCGGGGGTCGTCGGCCAGGAGCGAGAGGGTCGAGAGCCTGGCCTTGCCCCTCTCCGCGCGCTCGTCGGCCTCGTCGAGAAGCGCGTTCCAGACGCTCGCGTCGTGGCCGAGCCAGCCCTCGAAGCCCCATCTCGGGCGGAGGAGCCCCGGCGCGCGGTCGGCCGCCTCCTCCGCCGCCTCCACGAGCACCGAGCCGGAGCCGCCGTACAGGGCGAAGAGCGTCGGCCCGTCCTGGCGGCATCGCCGGTACCAGGCGCCGGCGGCGAGCAGCGCCGCTGCGTAGTCGGCCCGGAGGGGAGCTGCGTCGAGCTCGCGGCCGGCGAGCCGTCGGCCGCCGCGGCGGAAGAGAGCCTCTCCGGAGAGGTCTATCCCGACGGTGGCGCGAGCCTCCCTGAGCCGTACGACCACGCGCAGGTCGGGATGGGAGGTGTCGGTCACGGGTCTGGTGCCGCGCCGCGAGAGGAGCTGGTCGGCGATGGCGTCCTTCGTTCGCAGCGCGAGGAACTGGGTGTTCCTGAGGTTGGCGTTGGTGCCGTGGGCGTCGATGGCGAGCGTCGCGGCCTCGGGGAGGTGGTCGGTCCACGGGATGGAGGAGACGCCCTCGTAGAGCTCGTCGGAGTCGCCGGCGCCCACGCGGGCGAGCACGAGCGCCACGCGGCTCGCGAGCCTGCTCCAGAGGCAGGCGCGCAGGCCCCCCTCGAGCGGTCCCGTCCAGGCGACCTGCCCCTTGAGGGCGCGCGGCCCCTCGATGCCGAGCGAGGACAGCTCGCCGGCGAGCAGATGCTCGAATCCTGTGGGACACGTCGCGAAGAACTCCATCGGGACACCTCTCGCCCGTATGCGGGACGTCCGTCGTCCCGCCTCGAGTCCACTCTACCAGGTGGGGCCTGTCTTTGGGGCCAGCCCGTCCGTCCTGCGCAGGATTCTGCAGCCTGTGGTCCACAGCCTGCTCTTTTCCCCGGATATGGGGGTGCGGACAAAAAGTTGGACCACGAAGTGGTCCGGACTGGAGGTCCGCATGTACGGCAGGGATGACGTCGAGCTCGCCCTCTACGCGCTGGACGAGGGCTTCAGCTACCAGGCGGCCGGGGAGCTGGTGGGGGCGTCCAGGGAGGCCGTGAGGGCGTGGGCGCGCGGCCAGGTCCCCCACGAGAGGCGCGTGCGGAGGGGGCGCCGCGGGGCTACCATTGCCCCGGACGTTCCCGACGACGAGGGAGGGACCGTGGGACGCGAGGACATGACCCCGGAGGAGATTGACGCCGCCCTGCTGGAGAACCAGCTGCTCAGGGCGGTGTTGGCCGACCTAAAAGAGGGAGGCTGGAACCCGGCTTCGACCTCGAACAGGAGGAAGGCCGAGCTAGGCGAGAGATTGAGGCGGGCCTCAGGCCTGCCCCTCCGCTCCATCACCGCATTCTTGGGGATATCGAAGAGCTCCTATGAGTACCACAGGGCGCGGCTGGGCGCCCCGGACCCGCGCGCGGGCCTCGGGGCCGAGGTGGTCCGCCTGTTCGAGGCCGCCGGGCGGGCGCGCGGGTACCGCTACGTGTGGGAGGAGCTGCGCGGGGAGGGCTGGCGCGTCTCCGAGAAGGTGGTCCGGCGCGTCATGCGCGAGGAGGGGTGCAGGGTCGTCTACCTGCGCAGGCGCCGGCGCAGGCCCTACAGCTCGTACGCGGGCGAGATATCGCCCGCGCCGGCGAACCTGGTCGCGCGAGACTTCCACGCCTCCGAGCCGGGCCGCCTGCTGCTCACCGACGTCACGGAGTTCCGCCTGCCGGGCGGCCGCAAGGTCTACCTGAGCCCCGTCGTGGACTGCTTCGACGGCATGCCGGCCTCCTGGTCGATCGGGCTCCACCCCGACGAGGACCTCGTCGTGTCGAGCCTGCTGGGGGCCCTCGCGCGCGGGACGGCGGCCGGCGTCGTCGTCCACACCGACCGCGGGGCCCGTACAGGGGCAAGGCGTGGATCGCCACATGCGAGGAGAACGGCCTGGTCAGGTCCATGTCGGCCAAGGGCAGCTGCGGGGACAACGCCGCCTGCGAGGGCTTCTTCGGCAGGCTGAAGAACGAGTTCTTCCGCTGCCGCGACTGGGGCGGGGTGACCACGGAGGAGTTCGCGTCGAGGCTGGACGCCTACCTGAGGTACTACCGCGACGAGCGGCCGAAGCAGTCGCTGGGCTGGATGAGCCCGGCCTGCTACCGCAGGCGCCTGGGCTACGGGGTGTAACCTTGGTACAAGAAAATGTCCGCACCCCCAATCCGGGGAAAACTGCAGGCTGTGGTCCACAGCCTGCAAAATCCTGCGGGCAGGCACCGCAGGCTGCCTCGCCCGTCCGCCCCCTCGCCTCGTCCTGCGGCCGCTCTCACGCTACAATGGGCACGTCATGCGAGAAGGGGAGTGGCGACATGCCAAGAAGATGCAACCTCATCACGGATTCGTGCTGCGACCTCACGAAGGAGTACCTCGACGACAACGAGGTCACCTGCCTGCACTTCTCCTATGTCGAGGCCGACAAGGAGGACGGCGGCCTCTCCGGCACCGACGACCTCTTCCAGGCGCGTTCGGCCCACGAGTTCTACGAGGCCATCCGCAAGGGCGCCACGCCCATGACCTCGCAGCCCTCCCAGGGCGAGTTCGACAAGGTGTTCCGCGCCGCAATCGACTCGGGAATCCCCACCGTCTACCTCGCCTTCTCGAGCGGCATCTCCGGCTGCTACGACGGGGCCATGGCCGTGCTCGGCCGCCTCAAGGAGGAGAAGGGCGCCGACATCCCCCTCTACATCGTCGACCTCAGGGTGGGCTCCACCACGCAGAGCCTCTTCATCACCGAGGCCGTGCGTCAGCGCGACAAGGGCCTCACCGCACAGCAGCTCGTGCGCTGGGCCGAGGAGGCCCGCTACTACGTGCACACCACGTTCATGGTCGACGACCTCAACGCGCTCAAGCGCGGCGGCCGCATCCCCTCGGGCGTCGCCGCGGCAGGCTCGCTTCTCGACGTCAAGCCGCTGCTCACCTTCGACCTCGACGGCAAGCTCTCGATCATGGGCGTCGCCCGCGGCCGCAAGAAGGCCATCCGCAAGATGGCGGAGTTCTACGAGAAGAACCACAACGCCGACATCTACTCGGCCGTCGCCGCCATCGGCAACGCCGACTGCCCGCACGACGTCGAGCGCCTCGAGGACCTCATCCACAAGACCGACGACTCCACGCGCTTCATCGAGACCAGCATCGGCCCCACCATCGGCTGTCACGTGGGCCCTGGCATGATGAGCTGCTGCTTCTGGGGCGACGACCGCCGCAAGGGCATCTCGGTCCAGGACCGCATCGCAAACGACGTGCGCAAGTCCTAGCCGCTCATGGGCATCTACGTCACGGGCGACCTCCACGGGGGCATCGACATCTCGAAGCTCTCGGGCAGGCACTTCCCGCTGGGCCGGCTCCTCACGAAGGACGACTACCTCATCATCGCCGGCGACTTCGGCCTGGTGTGGGACAACGGCGCGGAGGAGCTCTACTGGCGCGACTGGCTCGAGGACCGTCCCTGGACCACGCTGTTCGTGGACGGCAACCACGAGAACCACGACATGCTCGCCGAGCTTCCCGAGGAGGAGTGGATGGGCGGCCGCGTCGGCCGGCTCTCCCCCTCGGTGATGCACCTCAAGCGCGGGCAGATCTACACCATCGAGGGCTCGACCATCTTCACCATGGGCGGGGCCACCTCGGTCGACCGGGAGTGGCGCGTGCCCGGGCGCTCGTGGTGGGCGGGCGAGATGCCCACCGAGGCCGAGCTCGATGCCGCGGAGGCCGCTCTCGACGAGGCGGGCTGGAAGGTCGACTACGTGGTCACCCACTGCTGCGCGACGTCCATGCTCGAGCGGGTCTATGGCAGCGACCAGGTCTGGCAGGGCTCGGACGCGCTCACGGAGTGGTTCGAGATACTCGAGCACAAGCTCGACTTCAGGCTCTGGTACTTCGGCCACCACCACCAGGACCGGTCCCTGCCGCCGGACCATTGCGTGCTGTTCCGCGACATCGTGCCCCTCGGCGAGATGGTCGACGGCGAGCTCCCGGGGGATGACGCCGAGAGGACCGCCGAGCTGGCCCCCGGAGACGCGGACCCCACTATCGAGCTGGACGCCCCTGGGGACGAGGAGGACCCCATGCCGGTCTGACACGGGGTCCTCGCTCGCGCTCCCTTGTGGGCCTCGGGGCTAGGCCTGGGTCGGGCCGTCCTCGGACGACTCCTCCGAGGGAGAGTCCGCAGGCTTCGCCGTCTTGGCGGCGATCTGGTCCTTGGCCTGGCTGATGGCCTCGCCGGCCTTCTTCACGCCCTCGTCGACCATGGGCTTCGCCTTCTCGGCGCCCTCCTTGATGGCCTCCTGGGCCTTCTGGGAGTACTCGGCGACGACGGGCTTGGCATCCTCGACGGCCTTCTCGACCATGGGCTTCGCCTGGTCGTATGCCTTCTCGGCGGCCTCTTTGGCCTCGCCGGCGAACTCGCCGGCCTTCCTCAGGATCTCGTTGGGATCGAACGCCATGGTAATCCTCCTCGTGTGATGGGCTTGTCCGCGCGCGGCAGGGCCGCGCACGCATATCAGTATCTCACTTGGCGGATGCAGGCGGGCGGTCCCGTCCCCGGGCGCGCGCATCCTCGGTATAGTTGGTGCGGGAAGGCGAGAGAGAGGGGAGAGACCATGTCCGGATACCTGCTTACGATTTCCATTGCCGCCCTGTGCTTCCCCGCGATCGCGGCGGTTCTCTCGGTTCCATACGTGATCTGGGAGTACCGCCGCTTCGGGACGATATCCCTCTGGAAGACCCTCGTGGTCTTCACCTTCGCGCTCTATCTCGTCTGTGCCTTCTACCTCGTGATCCTTCCTCTCCCCGCAGACAGGACGGTCGTCGTCGCCTACGCGGCGACGCCTCAGCTCGTGCCCCTCAAGTCGCTCCGCTACGCGTTCTCGGTCTTCCGGCGCTATGCGGAGCTGGCGCACCCGCGCACCTGGATGCTGGGGCTTCGGCAGCCCGCCGTGTATACGCAGGTGCTGAACCTGCTGATGACGGTTCCGTTCGGCTTCTACCTGCGTTACCTCAAGCGCTGGCATTGGTGGCAGGTGCTGGCCGCTGGGTTCGCCCTCTCGCTCTTCTTCGAGCTCACCCAGCTCACGGGGCTGTGGGGCATCTATGCGCATCCGTACCGCCTCTTCGACGTCGACGACCTCCTCGTGAACGCCACGGGCGCCCTCGTGGGCTTCTGGCTCTCCTGGCCGCTCGTCCAGCTCCTCCCGCCGATGGACGAGATAGACCGCGAGCAGGCCCTCCGCGCCGAGCATCGCACCACGCTCACGCGGCGCCTCTGCTCCTTCGCGCTCGACTGGGCGTTGGTGGGGCTGGGCGTCCTGGCGCTTCGCCATGGCGCGGGCGTGCTGCCGAGCCGCCTCGCTGCCCTCTGGGGCGAGCTCGGCGCCGTCGGATGCGCGGCTGTCCTGAGCGCCGTCGTCTTCCTGCTGGTTCCCATGGCGTTCGGCCGCACGCTCGGCCAGGCCGCGCTGAGGCTCGTCATCGTCCGCCCCGACGGGTCGCGCTCGAGGTGGTACCAGAGGCTCGTCCGCTACCTCCTGCTGGTCTACGTCTCGCTGCTGCTGCCCCTGTTCGTGCTCGACCCGAGCGCGGGCACGCTCGAGGGCGTTTCGTCCGGCAGCCTGTCGTCGGTCGTGCTGACCTACTATGTGCTCTATGCGGTGGTCGTGCTCGTCCGTGACGTCGCATCCGCCTCCGGCCCCTCGCTCGTGCTGATGAGCGACCTCTTGAGCGGCGTGCGGGTGATGGGGGCGCGCCAGGCGGAGGCGCTCGTGGTCTCCCGCGCAAGCGAGGAAAGCCGACGGTAGCGGAAACGTCGGCTCCGCTTGCGCACGGATAGCCTCCGGGTGGTCTACGATGGGAAAAACCTGAAAGCATTCTCAAGGGGGATTTCTCATGCGCGTGTCAAAGGCCTGGGGGCTCGCCGTCGCGGCCCTCTGCTCGTTCGTGGTCCTGCAGTCGGCTCCTCCTCTCGCCCTGGGAGGTCAGGGGGCTGCGATGGCGTCCGCGGCCGAGAGCGCCACGACCTCCGCCGAGACCCCCCTTGCCCAGACCTCGCCGGCAAGCCCCGCGGCAGGGGCGACGAGCGCCTCGACCCCGGCGGCCTCCACCGAGGCCGCCACGTCCCCCTCCCCGACCGAGGGAGCGACCTCCCCGTCGGCATCGTCCCAGGCAGCGAGCTCGCCCCTGGCCGCCACGACGACGGCCGCCCCCGTCGTCACCCCCGCGGCGTCCGGCGTGGCGGATGGCGTCTATGCCATCGAGTGCAGTGTCGGGAGCCGCATGGTCCTCGATGTCGCCGGGGGGTCCAAGGCGAACGGGGCAAACGTTCAGTCCTGGTCCTCGAACGCCAGCAATGCCCAGCGGTGGAAGGTCGCGTCGGCCGGTGGCGGATGGTACTCCATCACGTCCGTCGTCTCGGGCAAGTCGCTCGACGTCGCGGGGGCGCAGGGCAAGGCGGGCACCAACGTCCAGCAGTACTCAGCGAATGGCTCTGCCGCGCAGCTCTGGCGGTTCGTCGAGAACCCCGATGGCTCCTATGCCATCTATTCCAAGCTCGGCAATCTCGTGCTCGACATCGCCGGCGGCCTGACTTCCGATGGCGCCAACCTCGACGTCTGGTCTCCCAACGGGACCTCTGCCCAGCGTTACCGGCTCGTCTCTGCCGCCTTCGCCGCCCCCGCGATGGGCCAGACCATCGCAAGCGGGAGCTACCGGGTCGGCGTCGGCTCGTCCCGCGAGCTCGTCGCGAAGGGTGGCTCGCTTGACGCCGCCGTCCCCATCGTCTCGGCGGCGTCGGGCTCGGACCTCTCCGGGGCCTTCTGCTTCTCCTTCGACTCCGCCTCCGGGTACTACCTCATCTATGACGAGGCCTCGTCCCGCCTGCTCGACGCAGACGGGGGCGACGTCGTCCCAGGCGCGGTCGTCCGCCAGCAGGGCACGTCCGCCAGCGGGTTCAAGCAGCGCCTGTGGTCGGTGGGCAAGAACCCCGACGGCTCCTATGCCATCGTCAACGCGGCGAACGGGCAGACCCTCGGATTGAGCGGCTCCACCGCGATCACCTGCCCCTCGGCGGATGGCCGCGCGCTATCCGTCTCGCTCTCCCCATCCTCGATCCCCTGGTCGTCGTCGGAGGTCTCTGCCTTCGCCAACGACCACGCCTCCGATCTGGCGGATGGCACCTATGCCATCTCCGCCTCGGCCTCGCTCCATCGGGTCTTCGACGTCGACGGCGGCTCGCATGCCAACGGCGCCAACGTCCGCCTGTGGTCTTCCAACTCCTCCCAGGCGCAGCGCTGGAAGGTCGCGACCACGGTCTCGGGCGGGACGAGCTGGCGTACGATAACGTGCGTGGGCAGCGGCAAGGCGCTCGACGTGTGCGGCGCGCGGACCAGCCTCGGCGGGAACGTCTGGCAGTACGCCTCGAACGGCACCGCGGCCCAGAGATGGGTCATCGCCTCGAACGGGAACGGCACCTACACGCTCTGGTCGGGCCTCGGGCACGGCCTGGTCACCGACCTCCCGGGAGGCAGCACCTCCGAGGGTTCGAACATCCAGACCTGGTACTCGAACGGTACGGCCGCACAGCGGTTCGTCTTCTCGTCGGCCTCCTCGGCGAAGCCCCAGAAGGGCAAGACCATCGACGACGGGCTCTACTCCCTGAGCGTGGGCGGGCGCGTGCTCGATGTCGCCGGCGGGGCCACGGGCAACGGATCCGTTCTCCAGGCATGGGATTCGAATGGTACCCTGGCGCAGGGATTCTCGGTCGATTACGACTCCTCGGCGGGCTACTACCGCATCACGGGCGTCGGGTCCAACCGCTCGATCGACCTCGACAACGGCGACGTCATCCCTGGCGGCAAGGTCCAGATCTGGGATAGCATATCCAACGACCAGAACCAGCTCTGGTCCATTCAGGAGAACGGCGGCGGAACGTACCGTATCGTCAACGTGGCGAGCGGGCTCGCCCTTGCGGTCGGCAGCGGAAGGGGGTCGCGGCTCACCACCGCGACGGACGGGACCTCGTTCGGTTTCTCGAAGTACACGCCGCGGGTCGTCGAGGGATGCTACTCGATCTGGACCTCCGCGGGAGGCCATTGCCTCGACGTCTCGGGAGGGACTTGGTCCGCGGGAGGAAACGTGCAGATCTGGGATGGCAATGCCACCCAGGCCCAGAAGTGGTACGTGCGCGAGGTCTCCAAGGGAATCGTCACGCTCCAGTGCGTGGGCTCGGGGGAGTACCTGGTGGAAAGGAACGACAACGCCGTTCAGGGCTGGGATGGCGGCTCGGCGCGCCAGTGGGAGGTCGGCTATTCGGCAGGAAAGGGCCTCACCTTCAAGAACCTTGCGAATGGTAAGGCCCTCGACCTCTCGGGCGGCGTCAACAGCTCTGGCAGGAACGTCGGAACCTACGCGGCGAACGGCACGGCCGCACAGGCGTGGACGCTGACGGACACCCCGCTCTTCTCAAACGAGGGCTTCTACGAGATATCCCCGGTGAGCGCTGCAGGCAAGAGGCTCGACGTCTCGGGCGGCTCGTCAGGCAATGGGGCGAACGTCCAGATATGGAGCTCGAACGGGGGGCTCGCGCAGCGCTGGTGGATTCGCGGGGCAGGAAACGGCTACTACACGCTCACCTCGTGCTGCGGCGCGAAGGCGCTCGACGTGAAGAACGGCTCGTCGGCTCCTGGCACCAACGTGCAGCAATGGGAGCGAAACGGGGCATCGGCGCAGAAATGGAAGTTCTCGATGGGGGCGAGCGGGCTCGAGCTCGTCTCCGCATGCGGCGGCACGGTCCTCGACGTCGCGGGTGGCCAAACGGGGAACGGCACGAACGTCCAGGTGTGGACTGCCAACAACTCCGCTGCCCAGGCCTTCCGCCTCTCGGCTGCGGCGACCCCATCGAAGATTGGCTACCAGAACCCGTCGTGGCTCTACCAGGTGAGCAGCTGGTCGGTCCGGCCCAAGCATCCTAACGCGGGAATCTTCTCGTACGTGACCCCGTCGCGCATCGCCATCGACGCCAGCCGCTCCGACTGCGTGAACGCCTTCGTCGGCCGGGCCTGGGAGTACATGGGAACGGGCTACGTGTGGGACTACGCCTGCGCCCCCGGCGTGGGCGTCGACTGCTCCGGCCTCGTCATCCAGTGCCTCTATGCGACCGGCATGGATACCGTCTTCAACCCGTATGACCACATGTACGACCCCTGGCAGGACCACGATGCGAACAACATCTTCGAGGACTCCCGCTTCGAGCACGTCGGCGTGGGCGACCGCCAGCCTGGCGACATCGTCTGCTACTACGGGCACGTGGGAATCTACATAGGCGGCGACACGATGATCAGTGCGACGACCTGGGGAGGCTCGTACTGCGTGCGCACCAACAGCATCTGGGACAGCATGGGCGGGATGCGGGGGATGGTCCGCCCGTTCGCGTAGGGGCGGGGCCGCCCGAGCGCCCATGCGCAGGACGGGCGGGACTTACTAGCCCCCTATGCTCTCCCGCCAGGTGCGGAGCGTCTCGGCCATGAGGAAGCGCTTGAAGGGCTGGAGATCGCCGTCCGAGGTGAACGCCTCGAGGCAGTCGAAGTAGGCACGCCTGTCCTCGTCGTAGATGACGACGGGCGGATGGCCGCCTGCCAGGAGGATGTAGTTCATGAGCTCGCGGCCCGTGAGGCCGGAGCCGTCCGAGAAGGGATGGATCGCCTCGAACGAGCAGTGGAAGTAGGCGGCGACGATGAGGGCCTTGCCGCGGGTGAGCCCGGGAAGCGCGCTCGCCACCTCGTCGCAGAGGTCGCGGACCAGCTGGGGCGCGTCCTCTGCGGAGGCTCCCACCTCGGGCGCCCCGGCGATGAGGTAGTCCCCCTGCTTGTAGGTGCCCGGACGCTCGCCATCGGCGAGCTGGGTGGGGGAGTAGGTGCCGAAGGTGAGGGTCTCGTGCGCCTCGAGGACGAGGCCCTCGTCGAACGCGCGCCTCGAGTCGACGTCTGCCATGAGGCGGACCCAGCAGTCCTTCTGGTTCTGGATCTCGTAGAGGGGGGCGAGCGGCCCCGAGTAGCCGGTGACGCCTGACGTCTTGAAGATCTCCTTGGTGAGGGACAAGGTCACGGCGTCGTCCTCGATGCGCGCCGAGTTGTAGGCGAAGCGCCGGGCGAAGCGCTCGAGCTCCTGGGAGCGGGTCTCGGGATCGAGGTCCTGCCACCAGTCGAGCGTCGCCGCGTAGAGTGTCTTGAGGTCCATGCTGCTCCTTCCCTCGCGATGCGAGTCCAATCTAGCTCAATCGTCCGGGCGTTGGGCCCAGTCTGCCGTTCCAGTCGGCGAACAGATGTCGCAGGCACGTCGAGCAGGCCCTACGATGGCCCGGAGAAGATGTCGCCCGCGTCGAGAGGGGGCTGTCGTGTCGCTGCCCAAGCCCGCGAGGAGGGCCCTCAAGGTCGTCCTCGTCGTCCTGGCCATCCTCGTGGCGGTGGTGGGAGGGTACCTCGCCTACCTCGTGCTCACCTACAGCCGCATCCCAGACGGCCAGGAGCTCTCCGTGGACAACGCCCAGGCGGGCGTCGCCAGGCAGCAGCTGGATCCGCAGGCCACCTACTCCATCTCCACGTACAACATCGGCTTCGGGGCCTACACCCCCGACTACACCTTCTTCATGGACGAGGGGGTCATGGCAGACGGCACGCCCACCAAGGGCACGCATGGGGTGGCGGCGAGCAAGGAGAGCGTGGAGGCATGCACCGAGGGGGATATCCAGGCGATTCGCAGCCTTGGGTGCGACTTCTCCCTCTGGCAGGAGGTCGACGTCGACTCCGACCGAAGCTATCACGTGAACCAGCTGCAGGCGATCGAGGCCGCCTTCGCGGACAGGAGCGGGGCCTTCGCCTCGAACTTCCACAGCGCCTTCCTGGCCTATCCGTGGCCCGAGATGCACGGTCGGGTGAGCGCCGGGATCCTCGCGCTCGGTGACGTCTCCGTGAGCTCGGCCGTGCGGCGCAGCTATCCGGTCGACGGGAGCTTCCCCACGAGGTTCTTCGACCTCGACCGCTGCTTCGAGGTCCTTCGCATCCCCGTCTCGAACGGCCGCGACCTCGTGCTGATCAACTCGCACATGTCTGCCTACGACGCGGGCGGGACCATCCGCCAGCAGCAGCTCACGATGCTCGACGGCGTCATGGCCGAGGAGTATGCCAAGGGCAACTACGTCATAGCGGGAGGCGACTGGAACCAGGCGCTCTGCGGCAGCATCGAGCTCTACCCCTCGCAGCAGCAGGTCCCCTCGTGGGTGCATGCCCTCGACGACTCCGACCTGCCTGCGGGCTTCTCGGCCGTCCGCGCCGACAACCTCGCCGAGGTGGCCACCTGCAGGGGCGACGACATTCCCTACGAGAGGGACGTCACCTACACCACCACCATCGACGGCTTCATCGTCTCGCCGAACGTGACGGCAAGCGCCCGCAACGTCGACCTGGGCTTTGCCTATTCAGACCACAACCCCGTGGAGATGAGCTTCTCGCTCGACGGGTAGGGGGTCTGGCCGCTGGCCGCTACATGCCGAAGAGGCCCATGAACCAGCTCGCGACGCTGTCCCACCAGTTGGCGCTCGAGGTCGACGTCGTCTGCGTCGTGGCTGCCGTCGTCGTGGCCGAGGAGGTCGACGCGCTCGTCTGCGAGGCGGTGCCGTCGCCCATCGTCCACGTCGTGGAGGTGGAGTAGTGGCTGTCGAAGTCGGAGCGGTCGGTCACGTCGCTCGAGAGCTTGTTGGCATCCGAGGTCGTGACCGTGGTGCCGTAGGAGCCGTTCACGGTGACGGTGTAGGCCGAGTCTCCGCTGACGACGGTCTGGCCGTTGGCCACGATGGTCACGGTCTTGCCCGAGGAGTCGACCACCTTGCCGCCCGAGGCGACGTTGAGGTTCGAGACGGTGGAGTTGCCCGTGACCACCCAGGTCGAGCTTGCGTCGACGTTCACCGTGAGGGGGGACGCGCTCGTCGCGCCGTTCGCGTTCGTGGAGATGCTCGCCGCCCCCGTCCAGCTCGTGCCCTCGAGGAGGTACAGGTCGACGGTCGAGATGGTGTCGGCGTCGACGTTGCCGCTCATGGTCTCGGAAAGGCCGGTGAAGTTCACCGTCGCGCCGTTCTTGCCGGCGGTGCCCCAGCTGTTGGAGTCGTTGCCGGAGGCCTCGATGAGGCTTGCCTTGCTCGAGTCGAAGTCGAGCGTCGTCTTCGAGAGCACCACGTTGGCGGTCGTGTTGGTGAAGTAGAACATCGAGCCCGAGGCGATGGCGCTCTTGAGCGTTGAGTTCGCGGCATCGAAGGTCGCGGCGGCGCCCGTGGTGCTCTCGGCGTCGCCCGAGGTGGACTGGTAGATGATGATACCGTCGGCGATGGGGTCGGAGGCGGTCTTGTCGGTCTGGGTGCTCTCGAGCGTCGAGTTGTTTATCAGGATGGTGTTGAGGCCCTCCATGCCCGCGATCTGGCTTCCCGTGGCGGTGCCGGTCACGTTGTCCACCTGGATGTCGCCGGTCGAGTAGAGCAGCGGCGAGCCGGATCCCGCGGTGGAGAGCTTCGAGTTCGTGAGGTTGATGGTGCCGCCTCCGCGATCGGTCGCGACGCCCGCGCAGTGGTCGCCCTGCGTGGTGATGGTCATGTCGTTCGCGACGATCGTGCCCCCGTAGGTGGCGTCGAGGCCGCGCGAGTTGCCGGCGGTGGTGTCGATCGTGTCCGAGTTCGCGTACACGGTCGCTCCGTCGGTGGAGAAGATGCCGTTCGAGCCCTCGCTCGTGGCGGAGAGCTTCGTGTTCGAGACGTAGGCCTTCGAACTCGAGCCCACGCCCAGCAGTATCGAGTTCAGGCCATAGAAGTTGCAGTTGTCCCCGTTGGTGTCGTCGCCCGACTTCGTGAGCGTGCCGTTCGTGACGTCGAGCGTGCCGCCGTTCTGGACGAGGGCGGCATTCTGGTCGGCGCTCGTGGCGGAGACGGACTCCCCGGAGGAGGTCTTGGACTCGCCGCTCGCCGCGAGCGCCCCCGAGAGGGTGCCCGAGTAGTCGTAGGTCATCGAGTTGGCGCCGCCGCCCCCGCCCCCTGGCATCGACCCGCCGGGGGCGCCGCCCGAGCCCTGGTCGCCCGAGGGCATGTCGGGGGGAGTGCCGCCCTCGCCCGAGCCGCCGGGCCCCTGCTGCGTGCCGGCAGAGCCCGAGGTGGCCTGCTGGGTCGAGGCGTCTGCGGCGAAGGCCCCGGTGGGGACGAGCGCGACCGCGAGGGCTCCCGTCACGACGGCGACGCCCGCCTTGCGCCATATCTGGTCTGCCGCGAACCTGGCGTCCTTCTCTCCCATGGCTCCTCCTGCCGTCCGGTCTCCTGCTCGACGAGACGAGTCTATGGCGAGGAGCGTTAAGGCAGCTGAAAGCGCCGCGCCCGCGGGGTCGCGCACACTTCCGACGCAAAGGTGAAGCCAAGCTGGAAGGGGCTCGCGCGCCGCGGGGATGGCGGATGCGGGGCCCCGCCGGCCGCGGCAGCCCTACCCTGCTGCGTGCGAGCAGGCAGCCACTGCCGCCTGCCAGGCCTCCTGGTAGGGGATGCCCCGCTCGGCAGCCAGGCGCGCCACGTCGTCGTGCTCGGGGTAGGCGCGCGGCAGTCCCGACGGCAGCGTCACCCTCTTGGCCGCGACGGTCCCGAACTCGGTCTCGACCGCGACCTCCTCGCGTGGCAGAACCGTGCGGTCGAAGCGCTCGCGCCGGATGCCGATTGTGGTGGTGTCCTCGAAGATGATGCCCTCGAGCGTGGCCCGATGCCCCTCGTCGCAGATAACCTGCAGCTGCCAGCCGGGCCGGCCCTTCTTCATCTGCAGGGGGACGCAGTGCGCCTCGCGGGCGCCTGCCGCCATGAGGCGGTCGAGCGCATGCCCGAGCGCCTCGCCCGCGCAGTCGTCCAGGTCGGTCTCGAGCCGCCAGGCGGCATCGCCGCCGCAGGCATCCCCGCTCGTGTCCTCGATGAGAAGGACACGCAGGTAGCTGGGGCATCCATAGCTTCGCTTGCCCGCCCCCAGGCCGCTCCCGAGCACGCGGTAGCTGGCGGGGAGCGCGTCTCCCGTCCTCGCAGCGGCGACGAGGGCGGCTCCCGTGGGGGTCGTGAGCTCGCCCTCCACGTCGACGTGGCGCAGCACGAGCCCCTCGGCCGCGACGATGTTCACGACCGCGGGCACGGGCACGGGGATGATCCCGTGCTGGCACCTGACGGTCCCATGGCCGTCCGCGAGCGACTCGCAGATCACGCCGTCTACGCCGAGCGAGTCGATCGCCACGGAGGCGGCCAGGATGTCGACGATCGAGTCGACGGCCCCGACCTCATGGAAGCCCACCTCGTCCGGAGCCATGCCATGGGCCTTTCCCTCGGCCTCGGCGAGGATCCGGAACGTCCTCGCGGCCAGGGCCTTCGCGGCGTCGCTCGCGTCGGAGGCCGCGATGATGCCGAGCACGTCCGGCAGGGTGCGGTGGGTGTGGCCGGCATGGGCATGCGCGCGATGGCCCCCGTGCGCCTCGCCCTCGCCGCCATGCAGGTAGGCCATGTCGTGGTCGTGCCCGTCGTGCGCCTCGTCGAGCGCCACGTCGAAGTCGCAGGCAGAGAGGCCGCTTCGCTCCACGCGGGAGACGCGCAGCCCGAAGCCGTCGAGGGGCAGCCCCTCGACGGCCCTGCGGACTGCCCCCTCGTCGGCCCCGAGGTCGAGGAGCGCCCCCGCGAGCATGTCTCCGGCAATTCCGAACGCGCAGTCCAATACCAGGTGGCGCGGCATGGCCCCTCCGCTCAGCGTCCGCCGTGGCGGACGCGGACGTGGTTGATGAGGCTGGCCTGGTAGCCGGCCCCGAACCCATTGTCGATGTTCACGACCGAGACGCCCGACGCGCACGAGTTGATCATCGCGAGCAGGGCGGCGATGCCCCCGAAGCTCGCCCCGTAGCCCACGCTCGTGGGCACGGCGATCACCGGGGCGGAGACGAGGCCGCCCACGGCGCTCGCGAGCGCCCCCTCCATGCCGGCGACCACGATGACGACGCTTGCCTCCTGCAGCTCCCCCGCATGGGAGAGCAGGCGATGGATGCCGGCCACGCCCACGTCGCTGATGCGGAGGACCTCGTTTCCCAGGAACTCGGCCGTGAGGGCGGCCTCCTCGGAGGCATAGAGGTCGCTCGTCCCGGCGGCGACCACGCAGACGCTCCCGGCGCCGTCGGGCTCGGGCATGCCGTCGCCGCAGACCAGCAGACGCGCGTCGGCGTGGTAGTCGAGCGCCGGGCCGCCGGCGATTCCCTCGAGCTCTCGGAGCTTCGCCTCGTCGATGCGGGTCACGAGGACCCTCTCCTGCCCGGCGGCCATGAGCCCGCCCACGACGCCCGCGATCTGCCTGGCGGTCTTGCCGGCCCCGTAGACTACCTCGCCGGCGCCCTGCCGCAGCTCGCGCTGGGTGTCGAGCGTCGCATAGCCGAGGTCGCGCAAAGGGGCGAGCGAGAGCTGGGCGGCCGCGTCCTCGGGCGTGACGGCGCCATCCCTCACCTGGCCGAGCAGTGTCTCGAGCTGCGTGCGGTTCATCGCGCCTCCATTCGCCACCATTCAACCACATGGAGCGCGGTTCGTGTCAAGGAGGCGGACGTCGTCGCGTCGCCTCCCCAGGGCCCAAACTGGATTTTTGGCCCCTGACGTGCTATTATATGATACGAAATCGAGGAGGTACCACTATGTATGCAGTTGGCGAATACGTTGTTCATCCAGGTCAGGGCGTTTGCAAGGTCGAGCGGATCGACGGCATCCCCCAGGAGACCTACGTCCTCCAGCCGGTCGCCGGCCGCAACCGCATGCTGATCAGCTTCCCCGTCGCGAGCGAGGGGCGCCTGCGCCCCATCCTCAGCCACGATGAGGCCGTGAGCCTCATCAACGGCTACTCGGAGATGGACGTCGACTCCTACACCGACCGTTCCAACGCCCTCGAGGAGGAGCACTTCAAGAACCAGATCAAGCGTGGCACCTGCGACGACTCGGTCCGCATCGTGAAGACCTTCACCGAGCGCATCGACCGCGTGCGTGCCAACAACAAGAAGCCCCCCGTCGTCTACGAGCGCATCCTCAAGGAGGCCCGCCAGCGCTCCCTCACCGAGCTGGCGGTTGCCCTCGACGTCACCACCGACGACGTGGTCGACCTCTTCGAGAAGCAGCTGGCCGCCTGCTAGCCGGGTTCCCAAAGCTTTTCCTACGTGTTTCCAAACCCTGGCGCGCCTCGTCTATCCCCTTTGCCCTGGGGTACAATCAACGCCATCGAGCAGGGTCTGACGCAAGGGGGACACGTGCCGCAGAGCGATGACATCCAGAGGGACCGCGCCATCATCACGGTGCTCGGCTCGGACCGCTCCGGCATCGTCGCAGCCGTCGCGGGGCTGCTCTCCCAGCACGAGATCAACATCCTCGACATCTCCCAGACCATCCTCCAGGGCATTTTCACCATGACCATGCTGGTAGACCTGTCGGGGATGACGGGCACGTTCGCAGAGCTCAAGTCGCAGGTGGACACCCTCTCCGAGCGGCTCGGCGTCCAGATAACGCTTCAGCGCGAAGAGGTCTTCCGCTTCATGTACCGACTCTAGGGCCATCGTCTCGCGGGTCCTCGCGTCTCGCCCGCCTCGTCTCGACGACCTCGCAGAAAGGGGCGAAACCATGTCAGCAGACATCGAGCGCCGTCATCGCGCCTTCGACTCCATTCTCTCCGCGCGCGACTCCACGGCGCTCACGCGCGTCATGGACATCAGCCCCATGCCCTCCTCCGCGCTCGGCCGGCCCAAGGTCTCCGACCAGCTCTACGAGGGCTTCGACCGCATCGACGACGTCCCGCCCGAGCTCTACACCAAGCTCGACGTCAAGCGCGGCCTGCGCAACGCCGACGGCTCGGGCGTGCTCGTCGGCCTCACCACCATCGCCGACGTCCACGGGTACACCAAGGACGCGGAAGGCAGGGTCCAGCCAGACGAGGGAGACCTGGTCCTTCGCGGATACCACATCGCCGATCTGGTGAGCCATCCCCAGCAGGAGAACCGCTTCGGCTACGAGGAGGTCTCCTACCTGCTCATCACGGGGTCGCTCCCCACGGCCGCCCAGCTCGACGACTTCAACGCCCGCATCGACTCGCGCCGTGCCCTCCCCGTGGGATACCTCGACATCTTCCCGCGCACCACGGCCTCGCACTCGATCATGAACGTGCTCGCCCGCTCGACGCTCCTGCTCTACGCCTTCGACGAGACCCCCGACGACACGAGCCCCACCCACGAGATCGACGTCGCCCTCTCGCTGCTCGGTCGCCTCCCGCGCATCGCCGCCATCGCGCACCAGGCCAACGAGGCCAAGAGGAACCTCACGCGGCTGCGCATACCGCCCGTGCGCGACGGCTACTCCATGGCCGAGACGGTCCTCGACGTGCTGCGCACGGAGGACGGCTTCACCCACGACGAGGCCATGATGCTCGACGTCATGCTCATGCTCCACGCGGAGCACGGAGGCGGCAACAACTCCACCTTCTCGTGCCGCGTGCTCTCCTCCTCGGGAACCGACGCCTATTCCGCCTACGCGGCGGCGATGGGCTCGCTCAAGGGCCCCAAGCACGGCGGGGCCAACTACAAGGTGGGCGAGATGATCGACGACGTGGCCAAGCACGTCAAGAAGTGGGACAGCGACAAGCAGCTGGGCTCCTACCTCACCAAGATCGCCGGCAAGAGGGCCTTCGACAAGACCGGCCTCATCTACGGCATGGGCCATGCCGTCTACACCAAGTCCGACCCGCGCGCGCAGCTGGTCAAGCGCTACGCCGCCAAGCTCGCCCACGAGAAGGGCTGCGAGGAGAAGCTCGGCCTCATCGAGAGCATCGAGCGGCTCGCGCCCGCCATCGTCTGCGAGGCCCGCGGGACGTCGAAGCCCATCTGCGCCAACATCGACCTCTACACCGGCTTCGTCTACTCCATGCTCGGGGTGCCGGCAGACATGTTCACCCCCATCTTCGCCATCGCGCGCATGAGCGGCTGGACGGCGCACCGCATGGAGGAGCTCTACGGCTGCAAGCGCATCATCCGCCCGGCCTACCGCTCGATCCTCGACCGCCACGACTACGTGGTGCTGGGGGAGCGCCGATAGCCATGCGCCTCGTGTTCTCGGACCTCGACGGCACCTTCCTCACTCCCGAGAAGGAGCTCACGGCGGCCAACCTCGCCGCCCTCGACCTGCTCGCGGCACACGGGGTGGGCTTCGTCCCCTGCACGGGAAGGCCCTGCGGCGGAATCCCCGCGCCGCTGCTGGCCCATCCCACGGTGCGCTTCGCCATCTCCGCCAACGGGGCGGCGGTGACCGACGTGCCCGCCGCACGCGTCATCCGTCGCTCGCTCATCGGGCCCGCGCGCGTGAGGGCCCTCTACGAGGCCGTGGGAGACCTCGACGTCACGTTCGACCTCTTCGCCGACGGCAAGGTCTTCGCCGAGCGCGCCCGCTACGACGCGCTCGACACCTTCGGCCTCGCCGAGCCGGTCCTGAACACGCTGCGCGCCCTGCGCACGCCCGTCGACCAGACGATTCCCCAGCTCCTCGACGAGGTCACCTACGTCGAGCGTCTCGGCCTCTACTGGAAGCGGCCCGAGGACAGGGACGCCATCGTGGAGGCCGTGGGACGGGACGAGACGCTCTCCTGGGTGAGCTCGCATCCCAGGAACGTCGAGGTCTCGGACGCGGAGACGTCGAAGGGCGCGGCGCTCGTGTGGCTCTGCTCGTACCTGGGCATTCCCGTGGCGCAGGTGGTGGCCTTCGGCGACTCCTCCAACGACGCGGCCATGCTCGCGGCTGCCGGCGACGGCGTCGCCATGGCCAGCGGGACGGACGAGGCCAAGGCCGCGGCCGATCACACGACCCCTGCGGGCAACGACGACTCCGGCGTGGGACGCTATCTCGAGGAGCTGTTCCGCAGGCTGTAGGGACGTGCGGGCGGGGAGTTTCGCGCGTGCACGCTTTCGCTCCGAGTGCATGGATTTCTCCGCGACTAGGGCTCCTTTTGCACGCTTTCGCTTCGAGTGCATGGATTGGTCGTGCACTCGCGAAAGAAACGCGCGGAGCAGATCCGGCCCCTCGATGCCGCCCGCAAGCTGGATTGCCCTTCTCCCCGAGTCCTGCGCGACATCTCCTCGAGGTCCAATAGAATCCATAAGTAGCTGTCAGACTGTGCCTGCTGCTTGAGCACTGTGCCAGGGGGAGAATCCATATGAAACGTCGCCAGCCCAGCCGCCTGTTCAACCTCGCGATGAGCCTCGTCCTGGTGGTGGGCCTCCTGCCCTCCCAGGCGTTCGCCGGGGTGGCGCCCTCCACGGCGGCGGCCACGACGGCGGCCGCCGCGTCGCCGGCGACCACGGAGACCGCCCCCTCGTCAGAGACGCCTGCCGCCAAGACGCCGGCCGTCAAGGCGGACGCGACCACGCCCTCCACCCCGGCGCCGTCCACCTCCGCCACGCCGGACGCGGCCACCACCGCCCCCAAGGAGAGCGGCTCGTTCAAGCTGGTCGACGTGGCAGACATCACCGGGTCGTCCGTCAAGGTGGGCGACACGCAGGTCACCGATGGCGCCCAGCTCGCGGTGGGCGACGTCGTGAGCATCCACGTCGAGTACACGATCGGCGCCGACAAGCGCGAGGTGGCGGCCGGCGACGAGTTCACCTACGAGCTGCCCGACTGCCTCGACTACTCCGCTGACGGGAACTCCGGCACGCTCAGGGACGGCGACACGGCCGTGGGCACGTTCTCCATCTCCGGCCACACCCTCAAGCTGCACTACGACGCGGCCCATGCGGGCGACGTCGCGGGCCAGATCTCCGTCTCGGGAACGATCGGCGGCGCGGGCGACAAGACCCTCGACCTCCCTGGCATCGGCAGCTACGACGTCACCGTCAAGGATGACGGCCCCGCAGGCGACACCGCCACGGACACCAAGGCCGACGGCGACGCCGCGGATACGGGCGACGAGGACGCGAGCGAGGACTCCTCGACGGCATCGAAGGACGATGCCCCCACAGACTCGCTGGCGGGCGTGCTCGGGGTGCTTGATACCCCGAGTGCCACGGCAAACAAGATCGGCGGAATCTTCTCGACCATCACGACTCAGAGCGACCCCGTGGCGATCACGAGCGCCAACGCCACGGCGACGCTCGGGCTCTACACCGACTCGAGCTGCACCACCCCCGTCGGCACGGTCGATCGCGGCCAGTCCCTCTACGGGAGCATCGCGATCACCTACACGACCCCGCCGACGTCCTCGGACAACGTCCGCACCTACACCATGCCCGCGGGCGTCACCCTGACCGGCTCCGCGGCCGGGGCCACCTCCGGCACGCTCTATGGCTCGGATGGCACGACGGTCGCGGGCACGTGGGCCATAAGCGGGGGAACCATCACGTTCACGTACAACGCCGCATGGCTTCAAAGCCACTCCTCCGAGGTCCAGACCAACTTCAGGTTCGCCTTCACCCTCGACTCGGCCGAGACGAATGGCAAGACCTCTCAGACGTATTCGTTCCCCGCGGTGGCTGCCCCGGTGACCGTCACCTTCAACGACGGCAAGATCACGGGCTCCAAGGACCAGACCATCGACGCGGACGGCAACGCGACCTTCACCATCACCCTGAATGCCACGAGCGACCTTGCCAACTTCTCGCTTGACGACACGCTCGGAAGCGACTGGACGTTCGATGCCAAGAGCTTCACTCTCGACGGAACCTCACCCACTGTTGCGGTGAACGGGCAGAAGGCGACGGTCTCGGCTACGACCATCAGCAAGGGCACCCACACCATCACCTACAAGGCGGCGCTCTCCGAAACGGGCAAGGCCGAGGCCCTTGCCAACAACGGCAAGCTCCCTGATGCCAATCGCAAGAACTACGCGGCGTGGACTTGGACGGGGGAGAGCAAGACGGCGGGCGGCTCCAATGCCACGAGCTGGCCCAACGTGAACTACAGCTACGTCGACAAGTACGATGGCTCCAAGGGCGATAACAACACCGTCAACTGGACCGTCAAGATCAACGACGGCGCCCAGAAGGCTGATGTGAGCAACTATGTCTTCACCGACACCATCGCGGCGGGTCAGACCTACACGGCGGGCACGAAGGCCACCATCAAGAACTCCAGCGGCACCACGGTGGGCACGGTGGACCTTGACTCCTCGGCGAGCACCTTCACCTACACCCTGCCCGACGATGCGGATGAGAACACCTACACGATCACCTACTCCACGACCATCACGAGTCCCGATACCGCCTCCACGCTCTCCAACACGGCTACGGTCACCCCGCCAGGAGGCAAAGGCATCTCCGATACGGGCACCTACGTCAATCCCGGCAAGGACTCCGACTACATTTCCAAGGAAGTCACCACGAACGACTCCGCCTCCACCGGCGAGGTCACCTGGACGAGCACCGTCAAAGGCGGCGTCGCCGCGAACGACAAGTTCGACGACGCGTTCGACAACGCCGGCTGGCCGCCCGCGATCTGGTTCGAGGACGGCACGGAGCCCACGTTGACGCTTGCGACGAGTAAAACCACCCTCGCCGCTGGTACCGACTACACGCTTGGCTGGGACACTTCCAGCAACCACGACAGCGCGATGCACATCGTTTTCCTCAAGGCCCAGACGGAGGACGTCGTCGTCACGTACAAGACCATGTGCGACAAGTCCGCGCGGACCTACTCCAACACGTCAAGGTTCACCCATGGCGGAATCGCCCATCCGGCGACGGCCACCTACGCGATCGACGCCCAGTCGGCCCTCACGAAGTCTGGCTCGGTCTCGTGGGACTCCACCTATGACAACGGCAAGGGTGCCTGGATCGCCAAGTGGAAGGTCACGGCCAACCAGCGCTCGGACACGCAGGAGTACGGTCTGGTCGACCTGGACGGGAAGGCCGTCACCATCACCGACGCGCTTCCCGCGGACACGACGCTCGTAAACACCGCCGCCTACCCCGTTACCTGCACGGTGAGGACGAACTACTATCCCAACAGCATCGACGGCGTGAGCCTCACCGGGACGAAGATCGGTGGCACGATTGCGGGCACGTCCACCTCCCCCGTCTTCACGATCCCGACGAGCGAGGTCATCGACACTTCAGGTGGAGCGCGCAACGGCAAGGACTATGCCTACGTCGAGCTCAACTACTACACCGTGCTCTCGAATGTCCCAGCCGGCACGAGCATGCGTACCAACAGCGTGACGGGTACCAGCGGCGATCTCACCTTCACGCCCGCCAGCTCGGACGTCCAGGTGAGCGATACCGTCCTCTCCAAGAGCGGCACTCAGCGTTCCGACTCCGAGCTGCTCGACTACACCCTCACCGTGAACCCGCATGCCGAGGACCTCTCGGCCTCGAGCGACACCCTCACCCTCACCGACACCCTCGACGGCGACACCACGATCGTCCCTTCGAGCTTCAAGATCATGGACGGCACGACCGACATCACCGGCAGCTGCGCCATCAGTGCCGCGTCTGCGACAGATGCTGACGGCAAGGTCACGACGAAGCTCAGCATCACGGTGCCTGACTCGAAGTCGCTCATCGTGACCTACTCAACGAAGCTCAACGGAGCCGTGGGCAGCTGGGTCTCGGTCAAGAACGCCGCCGCCCTGGCCGACGTCGCGAACTCCTCCACCAAGACGGATACCAGCTACCAGGTGCACACCGCCTCGGGCTCCGCGAGTGGCACGAACGACACGCTCACGCTCACCAAGTCGGACAAGGATTCGATTACGAAGGTGCTGCCGGGAGCCACCTTCCAACTCTACAGGGTCAATCTCGACGGCTGGACGGATGGCACGACGCTCGACCAGGTGTCGAGTCTCGCCGACACCGAGACCACGGGCACCACCGGCACGCTCACGTTCAAGGACACCACGATCGGGGCCTCGAGCACGAGGATGGACCTCGACACGCTCTACTACTACGTCGAGACGACCTCTCCCTCGGGATATGCGCTCGACTCCACCAAGCACTTCGTGATGCTTCCCGGGACCGACTACGCGACCAGGCTAGCCCAGGCCGAGGCGCACGCCGAGGTGGGCACGCCGAGCGGGGAGGGCAGCGTCGTCGCCTACGACACCAAGGCGGCCTCCACCGACGTGAACCTCACGGCCACCAAGGCAATCGACGGACGCGAGTTCAAGCAGGGCGACGCGTTCACGCTCACGATGGCGGCGGAGGGTACCAACGACACGACCGGCTACACGATGCCCACGACCACGACGGCCACCACCACGGCCACCTCGGGCACGACCGATGCCCTCACCTTCAACGCCATCGCATTCACGAAGGCGGGCACCTACAAGTTCGACATCACCGAGACGTCCGCGGCTCCCGCGGGCATCACCAACAGCGCGGCGACGTCGGTGGTCACGGTCACGGTGAGCGATGACGGTGCGGGCGGGCTTACCGCGAGCGTCGCCTATGCGGGCGCCGGCACGGATGGCAAGACCTTCACCAACACCTACGCCGACACGGTGCAGGCAACCCTCAAGGCAACCAAGTCGCTCGATTGGCCGGCTGGGTCCACCCCGGCAAACGAGTTCTCCTTCAAGGCCGCTGCCGTCAGGGACTACGGTGCTGCCGTGACCTACTCGGACAACGGTGCCACCAAGGCGCTGGGCACGACGCCCCTCACCGCGACCAACTCCGGTGCGGACGTGACGTTCCCCACGCTCTCCTTCCCCGCCGAGGCTCGCACCTACCAGTTCCTCATCGCCGAGAACGTCACCGCGTCGAGCTCCCTCTATGAGAAGAGCTCCGTGACCTACACGGCAACGGTCGCTGTTGACAAGAACGCGACCACCCAGGCCTACGAGGCAACCGTTACCTATCTGGGCTCCGACGGCTCTACGGCTGCGACCTTCGTTAACACGCGCAAGACGTCGACCCTCGAGGTCGACAAGTCGGTCGTCGGATCGGGCGCGAGCACGACGCAGCTCTTCGACTTCACTCTCACCTTCGACGGCGACTACACGTCCCCCATCTCCAACGACACGGATGGTGGCTCGACGGCGGTCGACTTCACCAAAGATACAATCGGGGGCGTGACGGTGGTCACCTACAGGCTCAACGGTGGCACCAACTCCAAGCTCGTCCTCGCAGGCGTGCCGGTGGGAGCGAAGTACACCGCCGCCGAGACCGCGAACGCCAGCTACTTTGCCAACTCGAGCTGGAGCCATACCGAGAGCTCCACTGCCACCGACAACGTTCACGCCTTCGCCAACCAGATCAAGACGGCCAACCTCTACGTCTCGAAGGCCGTCGAGGGCGAGCATGCCGATGCGGCTCGTGAGTTCACCTTCGATTTCACCTTCAAGCTCAAGGAGGGCACCAACCCGCTCGGCGAGATCTCCTACAAGGTGTCGGATGACGGCGGCAAGACCTACGGCGACAACACCCAGACCCTGACCACGAAGGAGAGCGAGGGCACGCTCTCCGGCTCCCTCACGATGCACGGCGGGCAAGTGGTCGAGTTCGTGGACCTTCCCGTGGGAGGAACGGTCACCTATTCGGTCGTGGAGCAGTCGGATAGCTTGTACACGCCCAACCTGATTGGTGCGCAGACCATCGACATCACAGACGGTGACACCGCGACCGGCGTTAAGGTCAACTACGTCAACACCAAGAACGCCCCGGAGACCAACGCCACCTGGACGCCATCGGCCACCAAGACCGTTGACGGTGCTGTGCCTGCGAGCGCCTTCAAGTTCGGACTCTCGCTGCTCTCCGAGCCAGCCGGCGCCTCTGCGACCTACGGCACCACGCCCACCACGCTGGCGGTGGGCTCGTCCGTCACGGGCTCCAATGTCGCCAAGAGCAGCGCCGTCTCCTTCGACACGCTCACCTTCGACAAGGAGGGGACGTACACGTTCAAGATGAGCGAGACCACGGCCTCGACGGCGACCATCGCCAAAGATGCCTCCACCTACACGATTTCCGTGCCCGTGGAGTACGAGACCTACGTGGAGGATGACGTCACCAAGGATCGCCTCGTGGTCGACAGTGCCAACATTACCGTGAGCAAGGACGGCATCGCCCAGGCCGCGAATGCGACGCCTTCGTTCGACAACAAGTCGGTTGCGGCCACGTCCACGACCGGCAAGATTTCCGTCACCAAGACGCTCGACGGCGTCGCCCCTGCGGCGGGGCTCTTCTCGTTCAAGCTCCACCGCACGAGCGCGCCAACGGACGCCCCCGCCCTTGTCGACCGTACGGCCCCCAATGCCGACGATGGTGCCGTCTCCTTCGGCGATATCAACTACACGAAGGCGGGCACCTACGTCTACCAGGTGATCGAGACCACCACCAGTGACTCGATCGCATGCGATACGCGTGCCTACACCGTGACGCAGACGGTCGAACTCAATGAAGTGACCAACGCTCTCAGTGTGACGGGCACCACCTATGCCGCCTCGGCCACGAAGGATCTTGCTGGCCAGACCTCGTCCACCACGGCGGCCGCGTTCGCGAACTACAGCAAGCCCACCACGGCGGTGCCGCAGGTCACCAAGACCGTTTCCGGCTCCGCCGCGTCCAGCTTCCCCACATTCACCTACCAGATCGCGGCCGTGAACGGCGGCCCTCTGCCAGCAAAGACGACCTGCACCACCCAGGGCGCAGGCACCGCCTCGTTTGGCAACGTGACCTTCGCGGCAGCCGGCACCTACAAGTACACCATCTCCGAGCAGCGCGGCCAAGAGGAGGGCTGGACCTATGATCCCACGACCTACACCTGGACGGTGACCGTTGCGCTCGACGCCGAGACAGGCAAGCTCGCGGCGACGGGCGCGCTGGCCAAGGGTGACAGCGTGTCCGCGGCGTCCGTCTCGTTCGAAAACAAGTACGAGACCACGGCCTTCACCGCCACCAAGACCTGGGACGACTCGTCGAACGCCTATGGCACGCGTCCCGCCTCGGTGAGCCTGCAGCTCATGCGCAACGGCGTCGCCTATGGCGATGCGGCAACGGTCACGGGCACGGGCGACTCCTGGACCCACGAGTGGACCGGCCTTCCCAAGACCGATGCGGACGGCACTGACTACACCTACGCGGTGGACGAGACCACGGTGTCCGCGGGCTACGCGAAGACGGTCGCTGGCACGACCGTCACCAACAAGCTCATGACGGCGATCGTCAGGTTCTCCAAGGCCGACGCGAGCCCGAACGCCAAGGGCACGCTGCTTGCAGGCTGCACGTTCCACATCGAGTCGACGAACCTCACGCCCAAGATCGACAAGACCATCACCACCAATGCCGACGGCACCATCGTGGTCGAGGGCTCGACTGCCTCCGTGGCGGGCCTCGCCCTTCCTGCCGGAGCCTATACCCTCACCGAGACGAAGGCTCCCGCCAACTACGAGGTCCACAAGGGCTCGCAGGCCTTCACGGTGGGAACCGACGGCAAGGTGACGACGACGGACCCGAACCTCAAGGCCACCGATGATGGCGTGGCTCTCGAGCAGACGGATGCCCCCGTGAGCACCACCTCCTTCACCGCCACCAAGACCTGGAACGACTCGTCGGACGCCTACGGCATGCGTCCCACCTCCGTGACCCTGCAGCTCATGCAGAACGGCGTCGCGTACGGCGACGCGGTCGTGGTCACGGGCACGGGCGACTCGTGGATCCACGAGTGGACCGGCCTTCCCAACGCGATCGACGGCGTTACCGCGACCTACGCGGTTTCCGAGACCGCGGTGCCCGCGAACTACGCGGCTGCCGTCTCGACGGACGGCAAGACCGTCACCAACACGCTGAACACCCACAAGGTCACCGTCGAGAAGGTCTCGTCGACGAGCGTGACCACCCAGCTCGTGGGCGCCTCGCTCCAGATCCTCGACTCGGCCGGCAAGGTCGTCGACGGCTGGAACACCAACGGAATGGCCCACGTCACGAGCCTGCCGGTCGGATCCTATACGCTGCACGAGGTCTCGGCACCGGCCGCGTATGCCATGGCCGACGACATCGCGTTCGAGGTCGCATCCGACGGGACGGTCAGCTCCGGCGGCGCGGCCCTCTCGGCGGCGACGGTGGTCATGAAGGATGCGCCCGGAGCGTACACGCCCACGGGCTTCACTCCTCTGGTCTCCCGTCTCTACCCCACGCTCGCCAGCGCCTCTCTCCTCACGGCTGCGACCGGCGACCAGACCTCCCTGGCGCTGCCCATCTGCCTGGGAGTGGCCGGCCTCGCGATCGTGGGCGGCGCGCTCTACCTCAGGAAGAGGCACAAGGACGAGTGACCCTCGGCAGCCGCCCTCGGGAATGCCTTGCGGGACCTGGGTTCGCCTGGGTCCCGTTTTGCACTCGCACGTTTCCGCCGTGAGTGCATGGGCGATTCGTGCACTCGCGGCGGAAACGTGTGGAAAGGGGCTGGATTAGCCCAAACCTCATGCACTCGCGGAAGATTCGTGCGGCGCGCGTGGCAGGATTCTCCGCCTCAGCTCCCGCTCTCGGTTCGCGTCCCTTGCGCTGGGGGTCCGCAGACGCCATCCCGCCTTCCTTGCCATCGCTCTCACCAGGGAGTCCGTTGCCTCGGCATCCCTCGCCTGCTGCCATGTGAGCGTGAAGACGCAGACCCCCATCGTCTCCAGAGCGGCACGCTTCGACGCGTCGCGGGCCATCCCGGCGGGGCTCGCATGGAACTCGTTGCTGTCGTACTCGAGCGCAATCCTCTCGCGCGGCCAGAAGAAGTCGCACTCAACGTAGCTGCGCCTTGCCACCTTGCGAGCGACGTCGTCGAGGTCGACGCGATGGTTGATCAAGGGGGTGGGGCAGCCCTTTCCCCCGCGATGCGGCGGCAGGCCCAGGAGCATCGAGGAGACGGACTCCATGGGCGAGCGCGAGCCCTCGCACACGAACCGCAATGCCGCACGCGCCATCTTGGAGCCCCTGGCGGACGGGGTGCCCTCGACGAATTCGAGAAGGGACGCCCTGGTGGCGAGCGGTACGGCCCTGTTCGAGAACCCGTCCCCGCCGGCGGGGGAGAGGGAGTACCGGCCGCAGAGCTCATATCCGAGCAGGACCGTGCCCACGAGGTCGAGCCTGCCGGCCATCTGCAGGTAGACGAACTCGGGAGAGCAGCAGTACACGTCATCCCTCACATGCCAGAACGAGCCGGGGGAAGGGGGCCTGCTCCACACGCGGCATCGCATGATGCGCGTGTCCCTGCGCGAGGACCTCGCGGGCACGAGGACGCTGATGGGCAGGTCGTGCATCCCGATCGCCTCGAGAAAGCGAACGGCCTCGCCGTCGGCCTTGGGGATGTGGCCGGCGAACGCCTCGTTGTTGGCCATGCTGGCCTCAGGCGGCATCGCCATGCCGCGAGGCTTGGCTGCGCGCCAGCATTGGAGGGCGGATATGTCGCTGAGAAAGATGGTCATGGTTGCAGACTATCATGCCAGAACGAAATGGCAAGAGGATTCTACAACATAATCTACCAGGTAATATTATCGATATTTCCTGTTAGATTTCTGTTATAAATATACAATACTGATGCAATAGGAGCATTCGCCGAATCATGCGGGAACACAACGTCGCACCTTTTCTCCCCGAGTGCACGAGCAATCCATGCACTCGGGGAGAAAAGGTGCGAAAGTGAGGCGATTCGGCTTTAGATCCATGCACTCGCGGCGGAAACGTGCGAGCCGCGAGGGTGGGCGGGTGCCCAGGCCTAGGACTCGGGCGGCTGGGGGGTCTCCCGCGACCGCGTGTCCCTCTCGATGTCCTTGCGGGTGAGCTTCGTGAACGAGCTGGTGTCCCCGCCGATCACGTTGCGCTGCACCTCGCTCTTCGAGGCGTTGAGGGCTGCGGCCTTGTCCGCGGAGAAGATGTCCTCCTCGCCTTCGTCCTCGTCCTCCGGGGCGATCGAGTCGTCGAGGGGAAGGCGCACGAGCTTGGTCATCTTGCGGGGGCGCCCGAAGAGCGGCACGTATTCCAGGATGATGGCCGAGTTCTCGAGCCCGTACCAGCGAGCGGGCGAGCCCGCGATGCGACGGATGGCGTACTTCGCGCTCATCGTGGTCATGTCGCCGGTGGAGATGTCCGTCTCGGGGACCAGCAGCTTGCGGATGAGCACGAAGCGGAAGTCGCCCACGATCGAGGGATGCTTGTAGATCGAGTAGTTATGCTCCTGCGCCCCGAGCTCGCCCGACTGCACGAGGTCCGTGACGACCTGCCGGAGATAGGCGTTCACGCGCTGGTTGACCTTGAATCCCAGCTGGAGCTGGACCTTGAAGACGAAGTCGGTGCCGAAGCTGTTCACGGTGTAGTTGTGCGTGAAGGGCTCGTCGGTGACCATGACGTTCACGAACCAGTAGGCCTTCGCGCGCTTCGGGCGCTTGTCGAGGATCGAGTAGAGGATGTCCCGGTCGAGGCGATCGGGCGAGGGGTCGTTCGTGAGGAAGACCAGGTTGTCGGCGAGAAGGGGGTAGCGCTGATCGAGCTTGAGGCGCTTGAGCTGGTTGAGGTAGTCGCGCACGGGCAGGTAGACGGTCTGGGTGTGCTCGATGGCCGTGCCTCGACGCCAGATGAACATGACCAGGAACAGCACGGTGGCCATGAGGATGGTGACGTAGCCGCCACGCGCGAACTTGGTGAGGCTCGAGAGGAAGAACGTCATCTCTATCGGCACCGAAGAAGACCACGAAGATGCCGGCAAGCAGGGGCTTGTGCTCGACCTTCGACAGGTAGGTGAACAGGAGCAGCGAGGTCATGAGCATCGTGAGGGTGATCGCCAGCCCGTAGGCCGCCTCCATGTTGCTCGAGCTCCTGAACAGGAGGACGACGCCGGAGCAGCCGACCCACATGATGGTGTTGACCAGCGGGATGTAGAGCTGGCCCTTGGTCTCGGAGGGGTAGGTGATCTGCATGTGGGGCATGAGGTCGAGGCGCGTCGCCTCGGAGATGAGCGTGTAGGACCCGGTGATGAGGGCCTGGCGAGGCGATGATGGCCGCGACGGTGGAGAGGATGACGGCGAAGGGGACGCAGGTCCTCGGGCAGCATCTCGAAGAAGGGGTTGAGGTCGGGGATGGCGGCGAGGTGCGCGTTGCCCTGGTTCGCGAGGATCCAGGCCCCCTGGCCAAGGTAGTTGAGGATCAGGCAGACCTTCACGAACGGCCAGCTGGCGAAGATGTTCTTCTTGCCCACGTGCCCCATGTCGGAGTAGAGCGCCTCGGCGCCCGTGGTGCAGAGGAAGACGTTGCCCAGGACCATCATCCCGGCCTTGTTGATGGGCCCGAACAGGAACATGATGCCGCGCACGGGGTTGAGCGCCCTCAGGATGTTGAGGTCGCCGCCCATGTTGATGAGCCCCGTCACGCCGAGGAATATGAACCAGATCGTCATAAGCGGCCCGAACGCCCGGCCGATGCTCGAGGTGCCGGCGCGCTGCACCAGGAAGAGTATCGCCAGGATGCCCAGGGTTATGACGACGACCTTGGCCTGGTCCTCGCCGATGAACCTCATGCCGAAGTCTATGGTGCGCAGGCCCTCGATGGCGGTCGTGACGGTGACGGCCGGGGTGAGGATGCCGTCTGCCAGGAGGGCGGCCCCGCCGATCATGGCCGGGAGGATGAGCCATTTCCCAAAGCGCTTGACGAGGGCGAACAGCGCGAAGATGCCGCCTTCGTTGTGGTTGTCCGCCTTCATGGCCACGAGCACGTACTTGACGGTGGTGATGAGGGTGAGCGTCCAGATGATGAGCGAGAGGGCCCCGAGGATGACGTCGGAGTCCATGGTGGGCAGGCCGCCGTTGCCGCTCATGATGGCCTTCATGGTGTACATCGGGCTCGTGCCGATGTCGCCGTAGACCACGCCGAGGGTCACGAGGACCATGCCCATGCTGAACGGAATCCCCGTGCTCGCGGCGCGCGAGCCGGATGCCTTCTCGATCTTCTTGCCCAGTGCGAATGCCACAAGGGCCCCCAAACCTCGACAGTAGGAAAAGAACCCATAAAGGATAACGCTTGCGTGACGGCGGGTCTCCTGTCTCGTGCGAGCGGCGTCGCCGCAGCCGAGCGCCCGGAGATGCCCGCCGCCTCGCGAGGCCGGGCGCCGCGAACGTGTACGCTAGCATACGCAACCACAACCAGCCACCATCCATGAGAAGGGACGACCATGGCCGACGAAGCGCTGAAGCGGGAGATCGACGAGTACGTTGAGCGGGTCTGGCCCGATGCCATCGAGGACATGCGGTCGCTCATCTCCATCCGCAGCGTCGAGGACCGCGACCATGCCGCCGAGGGAATGCCCTGGGGCCCCGAGAGCCGTCGCGCCCTCGACTGCGCCCTCGGCATCGCCTCGAGGCTCGGCCTCGAGACCCATGACTGCGAGGGGTACCTCGGCTACGCAGACCTCCCCGGGACGTCCTCCGCCCAGATAGCCACCATCGCCCACACCGACGTCGTCCCCGAGGGCATCGGCTGGAGCTTCGATCCGTTCGACCTCACGCGAAAGGACGGCTACCTCATCGGCCGCGGAATCGTCGACGACAAGGGCCCGTGCGTCCTGTCGCTCTACGCGGCGCGCTTCTTCAAGGAGAGGGGGGAGGAGCTTCCCTACACCCTTCGTTGCATCATCGGCAACGACGAGGAGACCAACATGGGGGACATCCCCTATTACCAGGCTCGCTATCCCGAGCCTGCCTTCCTGTTCACGCCAGACGCTGAGTTCCCCGTCTGCAATGGCGAGAAGGGCCACTTCGGCGGCACGTTCGTGTCCCCCAGGATCGCGGGCGGCGGCATCGTCGAGATGGACGGCGGCACGGTCCCCAACGCGATTCCGGGCATCGCCACGGCCGTCGTGCGCGCTGACGCGTCGGCCCTCCCCGCGGCGGAAGGCATCGAGGTCGCCCCTGCGGGCGAGGGCCTCGCCCGCATCACCGCCCACGGCAAGCCGGGCCATGCCTCCATCCCGGCCGGCACGGTGAACGCCATCGGGCTGCTCGTCGACTACCTGCTCGACGGCACCGTCGTGAGCGACGCCGAGCGCACGTTCCTGCTGCTCGAGCATGCGATCCTCTCGTCCACGGACGGCTCGACCCTAGGAATCGCCACCGCAGACGAGAAGTTCGGTCCCCTCACCTGCATCGGAGGGACCATAAGGAGCGAGGCGGGCCGCTTCGAGCAGACCATCGACTCGCGCTATCCCACGTCGACCACGGGAGACGAGCTCGCCGCGAGGCTGACCGGGCTCGCCGGGAGGTACGGCGCCACGTTCGAGGTCGCCGACGACTCCGTGCCGTTCTACGTCGATCCCACCTCGCCGGAGATAGAGACGCTCGTCGCGACCTACAACGAGTACGCGGGCCGTGACTCGAGGCCCTTCACCATCGGCGGCGGAACGTATGCCCGCCACTTCGCGAACGCCGCGAGCTTCGGCCCCAACGACGAGAGCGAGCCCAAGCCCGCATGGGTGGGCGGCGAGCACGGTGCCGACGAGGGAATCGGCGAGGAGTGCCTCAAGCGCGCCCTGAGGATCTACATCTGTGCCATAGCCCGCCTCATGCGTCTCGACCTCGCCGGGAACTAGGGGGCAGGCGAGCCTAGCGGTCCGGCTCGTGCTCGATCGAGCGGACGATGTCGAAGACGACGTCGTCTCCCGTGAGCGCCCCGAGGGTGGCGGCGAAGTTGCGGGCGACCGGGAACACCTCGCTGTCGAGGGCGGCCCTGGTGCATTCCACCAGGGCCGTGCCGATCTGCTCGGTCGGTGCCAGGGGGATCCCGTGCATCACGAGCGCCTCGTCGACGCCCTCGTCGTCGAGGGCGCTCGCCGTGCCCGTGGTGGCGAGGAGCGTCTGCAGCTCTATGGCGGCGAGCCCGTAGCAGCTCGAGGCGAACTGGAGGCATTTCCTGTAGCAGGCCTGCGCCGCGAGGACGCTGCCGCTCTTCCACTGCATGAAGGCCATGCGGTAGTAGGCGACGCCTGCCCCCTCCGCGTCGTGAGCGACGGCGAGGAGCTCGATGAGCTGGTCGATGGCCGAGGGGTAGTCCTCCTTGTACTCGTAGCAGCGTACGATGCGGAGCTGCGAGCGGTCGTCGAGCGGGTCGAGCTCGTGCGCCCGCGTCGCGTACCTCATGGCGTCGTCGAGCCTGCGCAGGTCGAGGGAGACGGTCGCGAGGAGGAGCGTGGCGTCGAAGTAGGCGTCGGGCACCAGCTCGAGGGTCTTGTCCGGCTCGGCGAACATGCGGTTGTAGAGCGTCCTCTCGACGTAGCTCGAGAAGTGGCGGTACGAGGTGCGCCCGTCGTCCTCGTAGGTCCCGGCGAACTCGAGGGGTGCCAGCGCGTCGGAGAGCGTCCTCGCCGCGACGGCCGGGCCCCTGCCCTTGTCCCGGAGCTCGGCCTGCGCCCGCTCGACCGCACGGGTGAGCTCGTCGCCCTCGACGAACTCGTCCTCCACGGCGAGGGGGCTCTGGTCGGCCAGGGTGCCGTCGATGAGCTTCGAGACCGTTCTCCTGGCGGCGGACTGCACGCTCGGGTCGACGCTGTCGCCGGCGAGGTCGAGGATGAGCCTGACGTTCGCCTCGGTGGACTCCCCGAGGTGCCGCCCGATGTCCGCGGCGATCTGCCTGCGGCGGGCCTTCTCCTCGATCGCGAGGCCGGAGACCCGCTCGCAGCCGAAGGCCCTGGCGGAGGCGCCTTCGAGGGTCCGGCTCGACAGCTCGATGGGCTCGTATCTGAGCGTGGGGCAGAACCGCTCGTCCTCGAGGTCGAAGGTCTGCTCGACGGGGGACAGCGCCCCGTCGTCGTCGACTTCGAGCGAAGCGCCGAGGCCGCGCCAGATCCCGACCGGGTCGCTCGCCTCCGCGAGGTCGACCTCGCAGAAGGCGTCCCGCTCCACCTCGGCCGAGAGGTAGCAGCCATGGGAGGCGGACGTGTCGAGAACGGTCGCGACGGACACCCTCTCGAGCCGTGGCGCGCAGGAGAAGGCCTGCTTCGTCACGAGGAGCGCGACCCTCAGGGCGTAGTCGCCCGCACGGCGGCGCCTCATCTCGGCCGTGGTGGGGATGATGCGCCCGACGTCCGCCGAGAAGCAGCTCTTGGGGAAGGCCTCGGCCGGGACGAGGTCTATCTCGACGGCCAGGTTGCCGGCGGCGACGTTCGAGCGGAACGAGGCGACGAGCCGATAGGGCAGCTTGAAGGTCTCGATGCCGGTCGAGAGCGCCTCGCGCAGCGCGAACTCTCCCTCGGGGAGGCCCTGCCCCTCCTCCTCGGGCAGGATGTCGACGACGGCCTGGGCCGCGACGGAGGCCTCGAGGCTCTGGTTCGCGCAGAAGCAGGCCTCCTCGCTGGCGTCGCCCCGCTCGGAGAGGATGGCGCAGGCGAAGAGGATGCGGTTGAGCGCCGCCTCGAGCTCGATGACGCGCAGCTTCGCGGCATACGGGTAGCGAGGGGCCTCGATGCGGACGAAGAACAGCCCGCTCCTCCTCGGGCGGATGACCCCCAGCCTCGGGAGCTCTACGTCGTTGGCGAACAGGCCCGCCTCCTCGAGCTGCCGCGCCGCGTAGAGCTCGATGCCGCACGGGGCCGTGCCCCGCCCCTCGTCGGGGACGCCCTGCGCCGCGCGCGCCTGGCGCGTCCGGATGTCCCCCACGAAGACCTTGAGGAAGGCGATCGGGTCGTCGGAGGAGGCCAGCCCCTCGGAGAATCCCTCGAGGGAGAAGGCCCCCTCCTGCCGCTCGTCGGCCGGGGGCTGCCCGGCGGCATCGGGCTCGGGGGCCGCGGGGGCCAGCGCCAGGGCGTCCGGCTCCTGACCGACCGACCTCTCGGGGAGGGCCTCCTGCTCGCCCTTGAGGTCGGCGACCATGACGAAGGCGAGCGCGATGATGGCGCCGTTGAAGGCGAGGCTCAGGCCGAGGGCCCATGCCACGAGCCCCTCGTTGCCCACGATCACCGAGACGAGGGAGATGAGGAAGACGGCCGCCGAGAAGGCGGCGAGCAGCAGGAGAAGCGCGGACGCCTTCCCGCCGTGCATGCGATGCCGCTCCGACATGGCCCTCCTCCCGCTTTTTCGACGACATGATACATGTACCCGACCCCCGGGGCGCGAACCCGCGGGGGCAGGCCTCCCTCCCGGCCGGCAAGGGTATAGAATCATCAGCGAATCCCCGGAGGAAGGCAAGGGCGCGCAGGAACATGACCACAAGACAAGAGGGGCACGACCATCCCGAGGCCGGAAGCTGCAAGGTGAGCGCGGCCTTCGACGCACTTCTCGAAAACGACGACGTCGTCTACCAGACGACGCAGATCTTCGACGCCCTGAGCGACTTCACGCGCTTCCAGATCCTCGCGGCCCTCGCGCGCGACGACCTCTCCGTGGGCGAGCTGCAGGAGCGGGGCAACGTGTCGCAGTCGGCCATCTCCCACCAGCTCCGGCTCCTGCGCGACCGCGGGCTGGTCTCGGGCAGGCGCGAGGGCCAGCGAACCATCTACTCGCTCGCCGACGACCACATCCGCACGCTCATCCAGGTGGGGCTCGAGCATGCGGGCGAGGCCCTGCCCGAGGCGGGCCTCGACGTCTAGCTAGCCGTAGTAGCTGGCCTGCCAGCGCTCGCGAGCGCGGTCGTAGCCCTGCGGCGCGAGCGTCTTGCCCCCGAGGGCGGAGCGGATGGCGGCCTTCGTGAGGCCCGGGACGTCGTCGCGCCCGAGCGCCTCGTCGACGTCCATCCAGACGACCTCGCTGTTCTCCTCGTCCCCCGGGCGGGCCTCGCCCGATACGTAGCTCGCCGAGAAGACCGCGTACCAGTCGCGCTCGCTGAAGCGCATGCCGCAGAGCCCCTCGACGCGAACCTCGACGCAGGTCTCCTCGAGCACCTCGCGCGCCGCCGCCTCCTCGGCCGACTCGCCGTGGTCGAGGTACCCTCCCGGGATGATGAGAAGGCCGGTCCCAGGGCCATAGGTATGCCGCCCCAGCAGGACCTTCCCGCCGCGGGCCACCACGACGCCCACCGACTTGCCCCAGTTCGTGTCCCCTTGCTCCATGTGTCCCCAATCAGCGAGAAGAGAAGGCGCCCCGTCCCCGTGCATGGCGGGCCTGCCGCCGGGGGGGGTCGTCGCTGCCACTGCGACATTGTGCCGCGTCCGTGCGCGGGGAGGGCGACCAGAGGCCGAATCGTGACCGATCGGAAACCCCTACGTCGCCACGACCTCGAGTATCTCGATCTGGCGGCCGGTCAGAAGCTCGGTGTCCGCGCTCTGGCAGTAGGGGCAGACGCGCCCGTGCTCCACGGTGGGGTAGGTCCTGCCGCAGGCGTCGCAGACGCTCACGGCGGGCGCGGCCTTGATGAGCAGCTCGGAGCCGCGCAGGAGGTCGCTCCTGTCGGCCGCCCACCTCCAGCAGTCGAGGAGGTACGAGTCGACGACCCCCGAGACCTCGCCCAGCTCGAGCGTCACCGAGGAGATGGACGAGAGGGAGCCCTCCCTGCCCACCTCCTCGAGCGTGTCGATGGCCGAGAAGACGATGCCCAGCTCGTGCATGGCTACCTCTTCTGCCCGAGCCGGATCTTGACCTCGCGCTTGATGGCATAGGGCAGGACGGCCTTCATCTTGTCCTCCGCCTTGATCATCGTCGAGCACTCGGGATGGTCGCGATGCAGGTGGATGGCATCGAAGCCGCACATCGTCGTGCACACGCCGCAGCCGATGCACTTGTTCTCGTCCACCACGGCGGCCCCGCAGCCGAGGCAGCGGGCGGTCTCGGTCCTGACCTGCTCCTCCGTGAGGTCGAGACGGGCGTCGACGAAGCCGGTCCTGGGATCGACGTCGGGCCTCGTGGCTGGGACCTGGCGCTTCGCGGTGTCGTACTCCCCGATGGAGAGGTCCGTCTTGTCGAGCTCGACATAGTGCAGGCGGTCGCGCCCGATGGTGAGGCTCGAGTTGGGCTGCACGAAGCGATGGAGGGAGATCGCCGCCTCGTGGCCCGCGGCGATGGCGTCGATGACGAAGCGGGGGCCCGTGTAGACGTCCCCTCCCACGAAGACGTCGGGCTGGTCGGTCTGGTAGGTCCGCGGGTCCGCCTTGGGCGCGTAGCCGCGCGAGAACGTCACGCCCTCGTCCTCGATGAGGCTGCCCCACTCGATGGCCTGCCCGATGGCGAGCACGACGCGGTCCGCATCCGCGACCTGGACGTCCGACTCGTCGTAGGCGGGGGAGAAGCGGCGCTCGTCGTCGAAGACGCGGGTGCAGCGCTTGAAGGAGATGCCGACGAGCCCGGAGCCCTCGGCGAGGATCTCCTTCGGCCCCCATCCGCACTCGATGACGACGCCCTCTGCCTCTGCCTCGGCGACCTCCTCGGGCGAGGCGGGCATGATGTCGCGGCTCTCGAGGCAGCGCATCGTAGCGCTCGCGGCGCCTGCGCGCAGGGCGGAGCGCGCCACGTCGATGGCCACGTTGCCGCCGCCCACGACGACGACCCGCTTGCCCTCGAGGTCCGTCTCGGTGCCGCCGAGCACCTTGCGCAGGAAGTCGACGGCGATCTCGACGCCAGCGGCGTTCTCGCCGGGGATGCCGGGCCTCTTGCCGCCCTGGCAGCCGATGGCAAGGTAGAAGGCCTTGAAGCCCTCGGCGCGCAGCTCGTCCAGGGTGACGTCGGCACCCACGTCGATGCCGCAGCGAATCGTGACCCCCATCTCGCGGATGACGTCGATCTCCGCCTTCACGACGTCCTTGTCGAGCTTGTAGGCGGGGATGCCATAGGTGAGCATGCCGCCCGGCTCGGCGTCGCGCTCGAAGACGGTGGGGGAGTAGCCCATCTGGGCGAGATAGAACGCGCAGGTGAGCCCGGCAGGGCCGGCGCCCACGATGGCGATCTTCTGCTTGAAGGGCCCACGGAGCGAAGGCTGGACCACGGGCGGGACGTAGCGCGTGGCGGCGTCGAGGTCCTGGTCGGCGATGAACCTCTTCACGTCGTCGATGGCGATGGCCTCGTCGACGGTGCCGCGGGTGCACGCCTCCTCGCAGGGCCGGTTGCACACGCGGCCGCAGACGGCGGGGAAGGGGTTCTTCTTCTTGATGACGGCGAGCGCCTTGGCGTAGTCGCCCTGGGCGGCGAGCTTGAGGTAGCCCTGGATGGCGATGTGGGCGGGGCAGGCCACCTTGCAGGGCGCCGTGCCCGTCTCGTAGCACTCGATGCGCGCGGTGTCCTTGTAGTCCTCGTCCCACTTCTCGGGGCCCCACTTCGCGGCATCGGGGAGCTCCTGCTTCGGGTAGGAGACGGGGCCGTCCTTGCGGCAGAGCTTCTGCCCCAGCTTCACGGCGCCGGCGGGACAGTGCTCGACGCATCCGCCGCAGGCCACGCACTGCTCGGCGTCGACCCTCGCGACATAGGCCGAGCGGCTCATGTTGGGGGTGTTGAAGAGCTGGGAGGTGCGCAGGGCGTAGCAGACGTTCACGTTGCAGTTGCAGATCGCGAAGATCTTGCCCGAGCCGTCGATGTTGGTGATCTGGTGCACGAAGCCGTTGGCCTCGGCGCGCCGGAGGATCTCCATGACCTCGTCGTAGGTCACGTAGCGGCCCTTGCCCGTCTCGACCGAATAGGTGGCGACGTCGCCCACGCCGATGCACCAGTCCTCGGCGTCGTCGCCGCAGCCGTCGCCGCGCACGGCCTCCGAGAGACGGCACGAGCAGGCGCTGGCGGCATAGGTGTCGTACTTCTTGAGCCAGTGGGAGATGTGCTCGACGTCGGCCGTCACGTTCTCGTGCTCGATGGCCCTCTCGACCGGGATGACGTGCATGCCCACCCCGGCGCCTCCGGGGGGAACCATCGGCGTGACCTTCTCGAGGGGGAGCCTGCTCATGCGCTCGAAGAAGGTGGCCAGCTCGGGGTGCTCCTCGAGCTGCCTCTCGTTCATGACGGAGAACTCGGCCGAGCCGGGCACGAACATCGGCAGCATCCACTGCTTCTCGTGGGCGTCGTTCTCCCAGTTGTACTCGAGGAGCCCCGCGACGCTCATCCTCTCGAGGATGGGAAGGAGCTCGTCGGCGTCCTTGCCGCAGGCCTTCTCGATCTGGGCGAGCGTCATGGGCCTGCGCCGCCTCATGTGGTTGGCGACGGCCGCCATCTCGTCGTCGACGAAGGAGGCCAGGCCCCAGTACTCGGGGTCCGAGGTACTCACCGTGTGTCCGATCCGGTCGGTGATCTTCTGGCCGAGCCGCAGGACCGAGCCGCGCGGCTCTCCCTTCGAGGCAGGTCCCGGCGCGTCCGGGTTGGCGGGGTCGGGGCGGTAGGGCGCGCCGAAGCGCATCGCGTAGGGACGCTTGCCCTCGGTCGTGCCGATGGTGGACTTCCTTGGCCCGGCCTCTTCGTTGCTCATCGCTCGCTCCTTCCCCGGCGCTATGCGCGCCAGGCCTCGACCCCGTCACGCAGCCACTGGCACCATGCGTCGACGCCCTCGCCGGTCTTGGCGCAGAGGGGGATGATGGTTGCCTCGGGGTTGCGCGCGAGGATGTTCGTCCTGCAGGCGTCCATGTCGAAATCGAAATAGGGCATGACGTCGATCTTGTTGATGAGCACCACGTCGGAGACCTCGAACATGAGGGGGTACTTGAGGGGCTTGTCGTCACCCTCGGGCACGGAGAGGATCATGGCGTTCCTCGACGCCCCGGTGTCGAACTCCGCCGGGCATACGAGGTTCCCCACGTTCTCGAGGAAGGCCAGGTCGATGCCCTCGGTGTCGAGGGACTCGAGGCCCTGGCGGGTCATGCCGGCATCGAGGTGGCACATCCCGCCCGTGTGGAGCTGGATGGCGCGGACGCCTGCGGCGGCCACGGTGCGGGCGTCGACGTCGGAGTCGATGTCGGCCTCGAGCACGGCGATGGACATCTCGTCGCGAAGGCGCTCGATGGTGCGCCTGAGCGTCGTGGTCTTGCCCGAGCCGGGCGAGCTCATGAGGTTCACGAGGAAGAGCCCCCGACTCCTGAGCTCGTCGCGCAGCTCGTCGGCCTGCCGGTCGTTCGCGTCGAAGACGCTGCGCTTGACCTCGATGACCTTGAATTCGTCCGTCTTGCCCGCCATGGGATGCTCCTCTCGCACGCACAGAGGATAACACCAAGTATGTCGGCACGGGGCTCGGTGGCCGTCCGCCGAAATGTGCCGCGGCCCGACCCTGACGGCTAGATCCTGTGGACGAACAGGCCGCTCCTGAGCTTGGGCTCGAACCAGGTGGACTTTGGCGGCATGAGCAGGCCCGCATCGGCCACGGCCATGAGCTGCTCGATCGAGGTCGCGTGAAGCGCGAACGCCACGCCCTCCTCGCCGGCGCGCCGCTCGAGCTCGTCCGTCCCGCGGATGCCGCCCACGAAGGAGATGCGCGGGTCGGTGCGCGGGTCCGCGATGCCGAGGACGGGGCCGAGCAGGCGATCCTGGAGGATGCTCGCGTCGAGGGAGGCCACGGGGTCTTCGCCGACGGAGGCCGGGTCGACCGCGAGCTCGTGCCAGGAACCCCCCACGAACATGCCGAAGCGTCCGGCGCCAGCCGGCTCGATGGGGGCCTCCCGTGCCGGGCCCACCGCGAGGCCGACCCTCTCGCAGGCCTCGACCAGCCCCTCCGCCCCGAGGCCGTTCGTGTCCGCGACCACGCGGTTGTAGGGGAGGATCTGGAGCTGGCCTGCCGGGAAGAGCACCGAGAGGAACGAGTTGTAGGGCTCGACCCCCACGTTGCCCGGGTTTGCCGCGCGCTTGGCGAGCGCCGCCTTGACCGCGCTCGCGGCGCGATGGTGCCCGTCGGCGATGTAGGCGCAGTCGATGCGCTCGAACGTCGCCTCGATGGCCTCGACCGCGTCGGGCCGCGAGACGCGCCAGACCGTGTGCCGTACGCCGTCGTCGGCCTCGAAGTCGTAGAGGGGCTGGGCCGACGTCGCCGCCGAGACGATCACGTCGAGGGCGAGGCTGTCGCGATAGGCCAGGAAGATCGGGCCGGTCTGGGCATCGAGGGCCTGGATGTGGCGGATGCGGTCGGCCTCCTTGTCGGCGCGGGTGTTCTCGTGGCGCTTGATGGTGCCGTTCTCGTAGTCATCCACCGAGCAGCAGGCCACGATGCCCGTCTGCGCGCGGCCCCTCCAGACGAGCCGGTAGAGGTAATAGCACGGGACCCCGTCGCGCACGAAGGTGCCGTCGGCGAGCTCGTCTCTCAGGAGCTCCGCGGCCTTGGCATAGACCTCCGGCGCGTACATGTCCTGGTCGTCGGGAAACTGCGTCTCCGGGCGGTCGATGTTCAGGAAGGAGAGGGGGCGTCCCGCGACGGCCGCCTTCGCCTCCGCACGGTCGTAGACGTCGTAGGGAAGGGCGGCGACCTGGGCGGCGACGGCGGGCGCCGGCCTCAGGCAGGTGAATGGCTCGGCATGCATGGCGGCCTCCGGCTACTTGTTCTCGGGCACGGGCTTGATCACGCGGACGCGCCACATGTGCTCGATGGCGCGAAGGCGATTGTACGTCGTGGGGTCGAGCGGGTCGTCGGTGTCGACCATGGTGTAGGCGTTGGGCCCCTCGGCCTCGTTGGCCATGCGCTGGATGTTGACGTCCTCCTGCGCGAGGATGGCGGATATCTGGCCGATCATGTTGGGCACGTTGGCGTGCAGGCACGCGAAGCGGCCGGGGTAGCGGCAGACCCCCATGTGGCACTCGGGGTAGTTCACCGAGTTGGTGATGTTGCCGTTCTCCAGGTAGTCGGTGAGCTCCTCGATGGCCATGTCGGCGCAGTTGGCCTCGGCCTCGCCCGTGCCGGCGCCGGCATGCGGCGTGACCATCGTGTTCTCCATCGAGAGCACCTTGGGGGTCGCGAAGTCGGAGGCGAAGCGGGAGAGCTTGCCGCTCTCGAGCGCCGCCGCCACCGCGTCCTCGTCGATGATGGTCTCGCGGGCGAAGTTGAGCAGGACCGCGCCGTCGTTGAGCACCTCGATCTGCTCGGCGCCGAGCATGCCGATGGTGTCCTCCTTGGAGGGGACGTGGAGGGTGAGGTAGTCGCACCCGCGGCAGAGCTCGGTGAGGTCGTCGACGCGGCGGACGCTCCTCGAGAGCTGCCAGGCATGCTCGACCGAGAGGTATGGGTCGTAGCCGTAGACCTCCATGCCGAGCGCGTCGCAGGCGTTGGCCACCTTCGAGCCCACGTTGCCGAGGCCCACCACGCCGATCTTGCGGCCGATGACCTCGCGTCCCACGAACTCCTTCTTGGCCTTCTCGGCCTTCACGTAGACGTCGGGGTCGCCCTCGTGGGCGCGGCACCACCTCATGCCGCCGAGGACGTCCCTCGAGGTCATCATGATGAGCCCGATGACCAGCTCCTTGACGGCGTTGGCGTTGGCCCCGGGGGTGTTGAAGACGACGATGCCCTGATGGGCGCAGTGCTCGACGGGGATGTTGTTGACGCCTACGCCCGCGCGCCCGATGGCGCGCACGGAGGGGGGAAGCTCGAGGTCGTGGATGTCGCTCGAGCGCATGAGGATGGCATCCGCCTGGGAGAGGTCGTCGGTGAACTCGTAGCCGGGCCCGAACTCGACGTGGCCGTTCTTCGTGATGTTGTCGATTACCTTGATGCGTCGCATAGGCTTCCCCCTTGACGGCAGGCGGCGGAACGCCTCTGTCGCGTCCGCCGCCCTGGATTGAACGATGTGCGGCCGGCCCTAGGCGTTGGCCCTCTCGAACTCGCCCATGTAGGCGACGAGGGCCTCGATGCCCTCGCGGGGCACGGCGTTGTAGCAGCTCGCGCGCATGCCGCCGACGAGGCGGTGGCCCTTCACGCCCACGATGCCCTTGAGCTTGGCCCCGGAGACGAACTCGGCGTCGAGCTCCGGCGTGGGCGTGCGGAACGTGACGTTGGCGATCGAGCGGCTCTCCGGCTGGGCGGTTCCCTTGAAGAGCTCGCTCTGGTCGAGGTAGTCGTAGAGCAGGCCGACCTTCTCCCAGTTGCGCCTCTCCATGGCCTCGAGGCCGCCGGTCTCCTCGACCCAATGGAAGACCTTGCCGCAGAGGTAGATGCCGAAGGTGTTGGGGGTGTTGAGCATGGAGCCGGCCTTTGCCTGCTTCTTGTAGTCGAGGTAGGTGGGGCAGCAGTCGAGGGCGGGGCCGTCCTCGACCAGGTCATGGCGGACGATGAGCACGGTGACGCCCGCGGGGCCGGCGTTCTTCTGCGCGCCTGCGTAGATGAGGCCGTAGCGCTCGACGTCGAGGGGCCTGGAGAGGAAGCAGCTCGAGACGTCGGCGACGAGGGGCTTGCCGTCGGTCTCGGGAAGGTCGGTGAACATGGTGCCGAAGATGGTGTTGTTCTGGCAGATGTAGACGTAGCTGGCATCGGCCGAGGGGTGCAGGCCGGCGAGCTCGGGGATGCGGTCGAAGCTGGTGTCCTCGCTCGAGGCGTAGACGTTGGCGGTGCCGTACTTCTTGGCCTCCTGCCAGGCCTTCTTGGCGAAGTTGCCCGTGACGAGGTAGTCGGCCGAGCCCGTGCGCATGAGGTTCATGGGGATGCCGGCGAACTCGAGCGTCGCGCCGCCCTGCAGGAACAGGACGTCATAGCCCTCGGGGATGGAGAGCACGCGCCGGAGCGTCGCCTCGGTGTCGTCGAACACGGCCTGGTACTCCTTGGAGCGGTGACTCATCTCGAGGACCGACATGCCGCTGCCGGCGTAGTCGAGCATCTCGGAGGCGGCAGACTTGAGCACCTCCTCGGGAAGAGCAGCTGGACCGGCCGAGAAGTTGTAGACGCGTGACATGGAGGATGCTCCCTTGTGAGTCGACGGCGAAAGGTTGACGCCCCTCTAAGGATACAGGAGCGACGCGAAAATGGTCGGATTGTTGCAGGACGGTAACACGGAGACGTCAGCCTGCTCGGCGGCGCTCTCCGCGAAACCCCACGGATGCCCTCGTTGACCACGCGCGGCCGATTCCGGCGGCCTTTGGTCGCAGACCGCATTCGTGGGGGTGGCGACGGCTCGCGGCCCGGGGGAAGCTCCCTGTTCTACAAACAACGTCCTTGCACGCGACGATGGGAGGGGGCGCGTCTCCGCCGTGCGCGGCCGACTATCGGCTATGCTGCATTCGAGACGGGAGACCCTGATTGAAGGGACGCATGATGACGAGCGGGGACCTGCGGGCACGCAAGTGCGTCCTCTTCGACTTCGACGGGACCCTTGCGGACACGAGGTCCTCGATCGTGAGAATCGCGGGGAGGGTCCTTCGCGACTGGGGCCTCACGGATGCCGAGATAGGGGATGCGGGACGCCTCGTGGGGCCGGCCTTCCCCGGCGCCTTCAGCGAGGTCTATGGATTCTCAGCCGCAGACGCCGCCGAGATAACGCGGCGCTATCGTGCGATCTACGACGGGGTCGGACCCGAGGACTACCCGCTCTTCGACGGCATGCGCGAGGTGCTCGGCGAGCTGTCCGAGGCCGGGAGGCGACTCGCGGTTACGACGTCGAAGCGCCAGCCGCTCGTCGAGCGCATGCTGTCCGAGCTGGGCGTCCGCGACGTCTTCGAGGCGGTCGTGGGCCAGACCGATCCCTCGAGGGCAGACAAGTTCCACCTGATCGAGCGCACCCTCGCCGAGATGGGGGCGACGCCAGACGACGCCGTCATGGTGGGCGACCGCTTCTACGACGTCGACGGCGCCTGCGCGGCCGGCGTGCCGTGCGCGTGCGTGCTGTTCGGGACCGCCGAGCGCTCCGAGCTCGAGGCCGCCGGAGCCGCCGCGATCTGCGAGACGCCGGCAGAGCTCGCCAGGGTGCTCCTCGCCTAGAGGCACGGCTCGGGGGTACTATGAGTGAAAGGCCGCATGCGATGCGGCACGCGCATGCTGAACGAGGAGGAAACAAATGGCAGGTCTGGATCTTACCGATGGCGTTAAGAAGCTCTTCCTGGCCGGCGTCGGCGCCGTGGCCACGGGAGCCGAGAAGTCGGAGGCCATCATCGACGAGCTCGTCAAGAAGGGCGAGATCACCGTCGAGCAGGGCAAGGCCCTGAACGAGGAGCTCACCGTGAAGGCCAAGGCCGCCGCCGGCGACCTCGACGGGACGATGCTGCGCAGCAAGCTCGAGGCCATGACGGCCGAGGAGCGCGCCGCCTACGCGAAGAAGGTCGCCGAGATCGCCGCGGACGTCGAGGCCAAGACCACCAAGGTCGACGTCGAGGACGGGTCGGAGAAGGACGCCAAGTAGCGTTCGCGCCCAGATCACATGGCAGAACAAGAAGAGAAGGACGTCGAGCCGAGTCCCCCGGGGCGTCAGCCGAGGGACATGGCAGCCGAGCTCCTCGCCGACGACCACGAGGACAGCGACCTGGTCATCGCCCTCCTCGGGCGAAGCAGGCGGGGAGGCGGCAGGCGCTACAACCTGAGCCGCGCCGGCAGGCGCAGGCGCATCCGCGAGCTCTTCGCGATCGTGCGCAAGTACGACGCGCTGCACGGCGTGACGCCCGTCACGCTCCGCGAGATGCTCGAGGAGCTGGGTCCCACCTTCGTGAAGGCCGGCCAAATCCTCTCGATGCGCTCGGAGCTCCTGCCCGAGCAGTTCTGCGACGAGCTCAAGAAGCTGCGCGCCGACGTCGACCCCATGCCCTACGACACGGTGCTGCTCACCCTCCAGGCCGAGTACGACAAGCCGCTCGAGGAGCTCTTCGCCTCCATCGACGAGAAGCCCCTGGGGTCGGCCTCGGTGGCGCAGGTCCACCGGGCGCGCCTCGTGACGGGCGAGGACGTGGCCGTCAAGGTGCAGCGCCCCCACGTCCAGGAGGTCATGGCCCAGGACATCGACATCATGCGCACGGTCGCGCACCGCGCCCGCGCGTTCATCAAGGGAGACCAGATCCTCGACCTCGAGGGCGTGGTCGAGGAGCTCTGGGAGAACTTCCGCGAGGAGACCGACTTCCTCGTCGAGGCCAGGAACCTCCGCGAGTTCAAGGAGAACAACTCCGAGTGCCGCTTCGTCGACTGCCCGGCTCCCTATCCGCGGCTCTGCACCGAGCACGTCGTCGTCATGGACTACGTTCGCGGCTTCGCCGTGTCGGATCCCTCGGCTTTGGTCGAGGCCGGCTACGACCTCACCGAGATAGGCACCAAGCTGGTCGACAACTACGCCTCGCAGGTGCTCGACGACGGCTTCTTCCACGCGGACCCGCATCCGGGCAACATCATGGTCTCGGGCGGCAGGATCGTCTACATCGACCTGGGCATGATGGGGCGCCTCTCGGCTCACTACCGCTCGATCATGCGGGAGATGATGTTCGCCGTGGCCGAGCGCGACACGCCGCGCCTGATGAACGGCCTGCTCCGCTTCGCCACGAACGGCGTGTCGAGCGCGGTCTCGCACGCCCAGCTCCTCTCCGAGCTCGACATCATCGTGGACAACTTCGGCACGACGAACCTCTCCGAGCTCGACCTGGGGCAGTTCCTGAACGCCCTGGTCTCGCTCGCGCGGAGGAACGGCATAGAGATGCCCGGCATCGTCACCATGATGGCGCGCGGCTTCGTGACGCTCGAGGGCGTCGTCGACGAGTTCCTCCCCGGCGTGAGCATGGTCGACATCATCGCGAACCACGTGCGCTCGCACGACAGCCTCCAGACGCTCGCCGAGAAGGAGGCCAAGGACCTCGTGCGCGAGAGCCGCCTGGCCACCCACGGCGTGCTGGGGGCCGCCGGCAAGGCCGACCTCCTCATGACGATGCTCACGAGGGGGCAGCTCAAGGTCAACATGGACCTCGTGGGCTCGGAGGATCCCCTCGCCACGCTCGAGCACGTCACCGACCGCCTCACCGTGGCCGTGGTGATCGCCGGGCTCTTCATCGGCAGCTCGATCGTCTATTACGCCCGCATCGAGCCCGTCGTGTTCGGCATCCCGCTCCTGGGGTTCGTCGGCTACCTCTGCGCCCTGGTCCTCGCGCTCGTCGTGGCCCACGACGTCCTCGCGAACAGGGTCAGGCGCAAGTAGGCGCTACTCCCCGTTGGCAGAGCGCTCGAGCAGCCTTCCCACAACGTCCTTGGTTATCCCGTAGACCTCGGGGAGCTTCGAGGCGCGCGGGCCCGCCACGTTCAGCGTGAGGCCGCGCCCGAGCCTCGAGAGCCATCCCTCGATCTCGCCCATCTGGCCCGAATTCTTCGCGACGAAGACGGGCCGCCCGTAGGCGTGCGCGAACACGACCGTCATCGCCGTCCCGCTCTTGGGCTCGAGGCCGTCAGGGGCGACGATGAGCGTCGCGTGGGCGTCCCGGACGTTCCAGGCCGTGCGCTGGACGTAGCCCTCGCTGGGGCTCTCCACGAGCTCGGGGTAGTCGCGGAGCAGCCCGGGCGGCTCGGCCATGTCCTCCGCCAGGCCGTCCTTCGGGCACCAGCCGCAGATGGGTATGCCCGCCTCGCGCGCCGCGTCGAGCCCGCCCCTGTCCGCGCCGGTCTGGCCGCCCGAGCGGATGCGCGCGATGCGGGGGACGTGCTCGTTGATGTCGGCCGCCTCGCGCTGCTGGCGGTCGATGGTGGAGGAGTCGGTGGGGTCCTTGTCCTGCCCCCGCTCCCACTGGTCGCGCGTGATGCAGGTGACGTGCTCGGTCATCTCGTCTCCCGCGGCGGCCTTGCGCCTCCGGGTGTGGTGGGAGCGGAATCCCGCCGTCTCCTGGACCTCGCGGCTCTGCTCGTTGCCCTCGTCCCAGCCGCACCACACCGCCTCGAGCCCGAGGTTGGCGAAGGCGTGGCGGATGAGGGCGATCACCGCCTCGGGCATGTAGCCGTAGCCCCAGAAGGGCTTTGCCATCCAGTAGCCGACCTCTCCCTCGGTGGCCGGGATTCCCAGGTCTGATGCGGCGCCGATGCGGAGGCTGATGCTGCCGACGGGCTCGTCTGCCAGAGGGCGGCTCTTGACCGTGACGGCATAGGCCTCGGGGGCGGCGGGAGCCTCGCGGGCCGCCGCGAGGCCGTCCTCGTCGCTCGTGTGGGGGAGCCAGCCGGCCTTGGCCTGCGCGCCGGGGTCGCCGGCACGGGCCCTGAGCGCCTTGGCGTCCCCCTCGCGCCAGGGGCGGAGGATGAGGCGCTCTGTCTCGATGCGCTGCCCGTCAGCCATGAAGAAATCCCTCCCATGCCGTTGACATAGAAGGGATTCTAACCGTTTCGAACCGGGCTGCGGGACGGGGGCTGCTAGCCCACGATGCGGTAGCCCACGGTGCCGATGCCGTCGAAGCCGAGGGCGGACGCGACGGCCGGCTGGAGGTCGATCTGGCGGTTGCCCGCATAGGGTCCGCGGTCGTTCACGCGCGCGGTGCACGTGGCGCCGTTGTACGTGATCTGGATGATGGTCCCGAGGGGCAGGTACTTCATGGCGACGCACATCGACGTGGGCGTGACCGTCTCGCCGCTGGCCGTCGCGCTGTACATGAGGCCGTCGCCCTCGCCGTACTCGGAGGCCTCGACCCAGTTCCAGTCGCCGGTGGCCGCGGAGGACCCGGAGTCGGAGCCCGAGGTCGAGCCGGAGGTCGTGTCCGACGGTGCCGCGGGGGCGTCGTCGGTGGCGGCCGCCTGCGTCGTGGCGGCTGCCTGCTGGGCCGCGGCCTGTTGGGCCTCGTAGGCGGCCTGGGCGGCTGCCTGCTGGGCGACCGCCTTGCTCTCGGCCGCGGTCGCGGCGCTCTGCGCCGTCGCATAGGCCGACTGGGCCGCCGCGAGGGTCTCGTCGGTCTGGCCCTTCTCGGTCGCGAGCTCGTCGCGGGTGCTCTTGAGGTCGCTCTCCATGTCGGCGAGGCGGGCGAGGGCGCTCGAGTTGAGCGAGTTGATCGAGTCGAGGTAGGTCATCGTCGAGATGAGGTCGTTGAAGTCGTCGGAGGAGAGGATGAGGTCGACGAGGCTGGTCTGCCCCTGCTGCATCTTGTAGAGGGTCTTCGCCGAGGCGGCCGCGCGCTGGCGCTGTTCGGGGAGCTGCTCCTCGATCTGGTCGATCTTGGCCTGGTTGTCGTCGATTCGCGACTGGAGGTCGTCTGCTGCCGCCTGGGCCTGGGAGTAGGCGTCCCCCGCGGAGATGGCCTTCTCCTGGAGCGACTGGAGGCTCTCGTCGGCGAGGGCGGGGGAGGGGACCGCAAGGGCGAACGCCACGGCCACGGCTCCGGAGAGGAGGGCCCTTTCCCAGGTCGTCAGATGCTTCGCGTCTCCCGAAAAGGCCATGCTTCCCCCGTGTTGAGCTCGTCGTCGGCTGGTACAGCTTGCAACAGTGTAGTGGCTGGCCGAAAGGAGCCACCCATTCCCCAGGAAAACACCATACGACCCGTCGCCGTGGTCGGGGAGGGGCCTATCCCACCACCCGGTACCCAACGGTGCCGGTGCCGCTGAAGCCCCAGCGCCTCCGCGACGGCGGGCTGGAGGTCGATCTGGCGGTTTCCCGAATACGGGCCGCGGTCGTTCACCGTGGCCCGGACGGTGGCGTCGCCATACGTTATCTCCACGACGGTGCCAAGCGGCATCGTGCGCATGGCGACTCCCATCGAGTCCGCCGGTGATGCGCTCGCCGGAGGCGGTGCCGCTCCCCATGAGGCCGTCGCCGCGGCCGTACTCGGAGGCGGCGACGTAGGTGAGGTCCGTCCTCTGCGGACTCGTCCGCCTGTGCGCTGGCCTGCCTGGTCCCGGGCCGCGCAGGCGGAGGCGTAGGCGTCCTTGGCCTTCGCGCTGACGCCCTGGAGCATCGACGCGCTCGCCTGGGCCGCCGTCGTGGTGGCGACGGTCTGGTCGACGGGCGCCTCCTGCTGCTCCGCCTGCGCGGTGGAGCCGGAGGGGAAGGACGAGAGGGCGAGGCTTGCGACGATGGCCGTGGCGCAGGCGACGTATTTGAGTGCGAGTCCTCTGGGGCTCATGCTTCTCCAGACACCATGCGGAGGGTCTCGCGGCCTCGATGGGCACGAGACCCTCCTGCGAATTATCTAATGCATAGTAAATATAAGCCATCCTGGGCATATCCATCGATACTGTATAGATATACTGATATATTGCATATGCTTATGTGGTGGTTGAGACTTCCTACAGCGCGTGGAATTCCGGGATCATGCGGTCGAAGGTGCAGAACCGGGTGTACCCGATCGCCTTGAGCCGGTCGATCACCTCGTCGAAGTGGGCGGCGAGGTGCGCGGGCTCGTGGGAGTCGGAGCCGATCGTGAGGATCTCGCCGCCGAGGTCGCGATAGAGTTCGAGGATGGACGTCGAGGGTTGAAGGTCGGGGAGGCCGTAGCGGAACGACGAGGTGTTGACCTCGATGCCATGGCCGGTGGCGATGACGCGCTCAAGGATGGCCGCGACGATGTCGCGGGTGCTTTCGTCGGGGTAGATGCCCGAAGGGGTCGTAGCGCTTGATGAGGTCGAGGTGACCCACCACCGAGTAGTCGTTCCAGGTGTTCACCACGTCGAGCAGCTCCTGGTAGTAGGCCTCGTTGATCTCGCGCTGGGTGTGGCCCTCCTGGAAGTCGCCGTTCCAGAACTCGCGGTTTCCCACCTGGTGGATCGAGAGGATGACGAAGTCGAGGGGACTCGCGTCGAAGAGCCGCTGGAACTCCGGCTCGGTCTGGGTCTGGATGCCGAACTCGAGGCCCTGCCCTCACGGCTATCCGGCTCGCGATAGGCCTCCGCGAGCTCGGCGATGCGGGGGAAGTAGCGGGCGTAGTCAACGTTCAGGACGGGCTCGCCGTCCTCGATGCGAGCGAGCTCGGGGTGGTCGACGTCGGGCTTCACGCCGTAGTCGACGTGGTCGGTGAAGCAGATCTCGTCGAGCCCGAGCATGATGGCGTCGCGCACGACGCTCTCCATCGGGTACCAGGAGTCGTCGGAGAACTCGCTGTGAACGTGGTAGTCGGCCCTCATGGGAATCTCCTATCGATCGGCGGAACGGGACATCGAGGCAAGGCGGTCGCAGCGCTCCATCGAGAAGGCCATCGCCGCGAGGAGGGCGGCGACGAGACAGGGCAGGAACCCTGCCGACACGTTCTGGATGATAAGCCCGGCGATCGGGGGGAAGAACGTCGACCCGAGATAGGCGCAGGCCATCTGGACCCCCATGAGAGAGGGCGCGACGTCCTCCCCGAAGCGCGTCGGCGTGAGCTGGATGATCTGCGGGTAGATGGGGGCGCAGCCCAAGGCCGACGAGGACGAAGGCCGCCCCGAGCGCGGGACGCTCCCTGGGCGAGCGCCATGACGAGGGCTCCCCGACCCGATGAGCGCATAGCCAAGGCGGAGGAGCGCCCTGCCGTCGAGCCTCAGCGTGAGCAGCCCCGATACGAGCCGGCCTGCGGTGATGCCCAGGTAGAAGAGAGAGATGAGAAGGGCGGCCTGCCCTGCCGCGATGCCGCGGCCAGCCACCATGAAGCTGGCGCCCCAGAGGCCGCAGGATGCCTCGATGGCCGAATAGCAGAAGAACGCGACGAGGACCTGGACCACGCCGGGTCTGCGAAGGAGCTGGGAGCGCGGGATGCTCCGCGGCGCCTTCCCTCCGGAGCCCTCGCCGCTCGAGGCCCTCCAGAGGCCGAGCGTCACCAGGAGGACGATGACGAGCGCCGGCCTGGATGCAGGCGATGACACGATAGCCCCCAGGCCCATCCGACGCCTGCCCCCATGCACATGCCCATGATGACCGGCCCCGCGCTGGCACCGATGCCCCAGAAGCAGTGCAGCCAGTTCATGTGGCGTGCCTCGTAGTGGAGGGCGACGAAGGAGTTGAGCGCCGCGTCGACGGCGCCGGCCCCCAGCCCATAGGGGACGGCCCACAGGACGAGCTGCCAGAACTCCCCGACGATCGAGAAGCCGACGAGGGCGATCGCCGTCATCCCCACCGACAGCACGGTGAGCCTTCCGGTTCCCAGACGACGGACGAGGCGGTCGGTCATGAGGCTCGAGACGATGGTGCAGCCGGCGATGACCATGGAGACGACCCCGCCTGCAGAGAGCGTCACTCCCAAGGTCCGCGTGCATCATGGGCCAAACCGAGCCGAGCAGCGAGTCGGGGAGCCCCAGGCTGATGAAGGCGAGGTAGATGATGGGGAGGAGCAGTGCTGACATGGGTTCGCTCCGATGCATGCGTGATTATCTAACGCTATAAGGGTAATATGAAATCAGACGCGGAAGTCGCTCATTTCCGCCATAAGCTATCGAAATTCAGACGAAAGGCCCTGCAATGATCCATGGGTCCTGCAAGCAGACGCTCGTCGGGAACGCACGCGAGATCCCGCCCGAGGGCTCGGAGGCGTTCCCGTGCGAAGGGTACGACGAGCGCCTGGGAGACCGCCCGGGCCGTGTCGTCCCCTGGCACTGGCATGGGGAGTTCGAGGCCATCGTCGTGGTGGAGGGGACCATGTCGCTCTCGCTGCCGGGGCGCGGCCTCGAGGTGGCGAGCGGCGAGGCGGCCTGCGTGAACCTTGGCGTCATGCATGCGTGCGTGGGAGCCCCGGAGTGCCACATCCGCGACGTCGTCTTCTCGCGCTCCCTGGTCGAGGGCCTGCCGGGCAGCGTCTTCTCGAGCCGCTACGTGGGGCCGGTCGTGGGGGATCCCGCGTTCGAGGCCGCCGTGCTGCGCCCGGGCACCGAGGCGGCCTCCCGGGGAATCGCCGACATCGCCGGTGCCGTCGATGCCATGGAGCGCGAGGGGCCGGGCTTCGAGCTCGAGGTGCGCTCCCTGCTCTCGGACCTCTTCCTCGCCCTGGCGCTCGTCCGCGGCCCGTCCGACGGACGAGCCGTGCGAGCGAGCGCCGACGAGGAGCGCGCGCGGGCGATGTGCGCCTTCGTCGCCGAGCACTACGCCGAGGCCATCCAGGCGTCCGACATCGCGGGCGCGGCCGGAATCGGCGAGAGGGAGGCGCTCCGCTGCTTCCGGCGCATGCTCGACGTCGCGCCTTCGAGCTACCTGCTCCGCTATCGCCTGGAGCGCGCCGCCGAGCTCCTTGCGGCCGACGGTCGCCCGTCGGTCTCGGAGGTCGCCCGGCGCATCGGGTTCTCGAGCCCGAGCAACTTCTCCCAGCAGTTCCGCCGGCTGTTCGGCCGGTCGCCGAGGGAGTATCGCGGCGAGGCGCGCGGGGAACGCGCGAACGTCGACCTCTCCCGCGCCGCCCGCTCGCCCTACTCCAGCTCGAAGGCGCCGGTGTAGAGCTGGTAGTACGTCCCCCTCTTCGCGATGAGCTCGTCGTGGTTGCCCTGCTCGATGATGCGGCCGTGGTCGAGCACGACGATCATGTCGGAGTTGCGGACCGTCGAGAGGCGGTGGGCGATCACGAAGGTGGTGCGGCCCTTCATGAGCGCGTCCATGCCGCGCTGGACGATCTGCTCGGTGCGGGTGTCGATGGAGCTCGTGGCCTCGTCGAGGACCATGACGGGAGGGTCTGCCACGGCGGCGCGGGCGATGGAGAGGAGCTGGCGCTGCCCCTGGCTGAGCTGCGCGCCGTTGTCGGAGAGGTGCGTCTCGTAGCCGTCGGGCAGCCGCTCGACGAAGCTGTCGGCGCCCGCGAGCCTGGCCGCCTCGATGCACTCCTCGTCGGTCGCGTCGAGCCGGCCGTAGCGGATGTTGTCCATGACGGTTCCCGTGAACAGGTTCGTGTCCTGCAGCACCATGCCGAGAGAGCGGCGAAGGTCTCCCAGCTTGATCTTGTTGACGTTGATGCCGTCGTAGCGGACCTTGCCGTCGGCGATGGAGTAGAAGCGGTTGAGCAGGTTGGTGATCGTGGTCTTGCCGGCTCCCGTGGCGCCCACGAACGCGAACTTCTGCCCCGACTGGGCCATGAGCGAGATGTCGTGGAGCACCATGTGGTCGGGGGTGTAGCCGAAGTCGACGTCGTGGAGCATGATGTCGCCCTCCAGCGGGTAGTAGTCGGTCTTGCCCGTCTCGCGGTGGGGATGCTTCCATGCCCACATCTCGGTGCGCTCGTCGGTCTCGACCCACTCGCCGTGGCGCACGGTCATGTTCACGAGCGTGACGTAGCCGTCGTCGACCTCGGGCTCCTCGTCGATGAGCGAGAAGATGCGCTTGGCGCCGGCGAGTCCCATCACGATGGCGTTGATCTGGTGCGAGATCTGGCCGATCTGCCCCGCGAACTGCTTGGTCATGTTGAGGAACGGCACCACCACGGCGATCGAGAGGGCGAGCCCCGAGATGCTCAGGTTGGGCGCGCCGCCGAGGAGCAGGATGCCTCCGGCGAGGGCCACGATGACATAGAGGAGGTTGCCCAGGTTCATGAGGACGGGCCCCAGGGTGTTGGCATAGCGGTTGGCGCTGTCCGCCGCCTGGAAGAGCCGCTCGTTCACCTCGTCGAACTGCGCCTCGGTCTCGGCCTCGTGGCAGAAGACCTTGACCACCTTCTCGCCGGCCATGGCCTCCTCGACGAAGCCCTCCGCCTCGCCGATGGTCTGCTGCTGGAGCAGGAAGAAGCGCGCGCTCTTGCCGCCGAGCCTGCCCGTGAGCCACATCATGAGCGCATGACGCCGCAGATCACCACCAAGGTCATCCAGACGCTGTAGTAGAGCATGATGAGGAAGATGGTGGCCATCGTGAGCACGGTCATGAGCAGGTTGGGAAGGCTCTGCGAGACCATCTGGCGCAAGGCGTCGACGTCGTTGGTGTAGTAGGACATGACGTCGCCGTGCGGATGCGTGTCGAAGTAGCGGATGGGGAGGTCCTCCATCCGGTTGAACATGAGCTTCCTGAGCTTCATGAGCGTGCCCTGGGTGACGGTCGCCATGAGACGCGTCCAGGAGAAGCTCGCGACGATCGCCACGACGTAGATGCACACGAGCCCGGTCACGAGGCCCGTGACCTGCGGTGCGGCCGCGCCCCAGTCGCCGCCCTCCCAGGTGTCCTGGACCACCTGGAGGATGTTCTGCATGAAGATCGCCGGCAGCGCGTTCGAGACGGCCGACACGATGATGCAGACGAGCACCACGGGCGCGAGAACGGGATAGAACCCGAAGATCGTCCTGATGACGCGTCCTGCCACGGCGCCGCTCGCCTTCGCGCCGCCCGTGGCCTGGCGCCTGGCATCGGTATTCTCGGCCATGCTATTCGCCGCCCTTCTGCATCTTGTTCTGCGAGGTGTAGGTCTCCCGGTAGATGTCCGAGGTCCGCATGAGCTCGTCGTGGGTGCCGACGGCCGAGATCGCGCCATCGTCCATGACCACGATGCGGTCGGCGTCCTCCACCGAGGCCGTGCGCTGGGCGATGATGATCTTGGTGGTCTCGGGGATGAAGCTTCTCATCGCCGAGCGGATCTGCGAGTCGGTCTTGGTGTCGACGGCGCTCGTGGAGTCGTCGAGGATGAGCACCTTGGGATTCTTGAGCAGGGCGCGGGCGATGCAGAGCCGCTGCTTCTGGCCGCCGGAGACGTTCGTGCCGCCCTGCTCGACGTAGGTGTCGTACCCGTCGGGGAACTGGCTCACGAACTCGTCGGCGCAGGCGAGCCTGCAGGCCTGGACGATCTCGTCGTCGGTGGCCTCCTTGTTGCCCCAGCGCATGTTCTCCTTGATGGTGCCCGAGAACAGCACGTTCTTCTGGAGCACCATGGCCACCTGGTTGCGCAGGCACTCGAGGTCGTAGTCGCGCACGTCGTGGCCGCCCACGCGCACCGTTCCCTCGGTGGCGTCGTAGAGGCGGCTCACGAGCTGCACCAGCGTCGACTTCGCAGAGCCCGTCCCGCCGATGATGCCGATGGTCTCGCCGCTCGCGATGTGCAGGTCGACGTCGGTGAGCGCCGTGCGCTGGGCGTCGGCGGAGTACTTGAAGCTCACGTGGTCGAAGTCGATCGAGCCGTTGGGCACCTCCATGAGCGGGTGGGCGGGGTTCGCCAGGTCGCTCCTCTCCATGAGGACCTCGCAGATGCGCCGGGAGCTCTCCTCGGCCATCGTTATCATGACGAAGACCATCGAGAGCATCATGAGGCTCATGAGGATCTGGAAGCCGTAGGTGGTGATCGCCGAGAACTGCCCCACGTCGATGAGCGTGCCGCGGCTCGAGATGATCATGTAGCTGCCGAAGTACATGACCAGCGCGAAGGCCACGTAGACGGCGAGGTTCATCATCGGGGTGTTGAGCGCGAGGATCTGCTCGACGCCGCGGAAGTCGCGGTAGACCTCGTCTGCGGCATGGCCGAACTTCTCCTTCTCGTAGTCCTCGCGGACGTAGCTCTTGACCACGCGGATGCCCAGGATGTTCTCCTCGACAGACTCGTTCAGGGCGTCGTACTTCTTGAAGATGCGCCGGAAGATGGGCATGGAGGTCTTGATGACCCAAAAGAAGCCCAGGCCCAGGAGCGGCACGATGGCGAGATAGACGAAGGCGAGCGGCCCCACCATGTAAAACGACATCGCGAGCGCGAAGACGAGCATGATCGGGCAGCGGATGGCCATGCGGATGAGCATCATGTAGGCGTTCTGCACGTTGGTGATGTCGGTCGTGAGGCGCGTGACCAAAGAGCTGGTCGAGAAGCGATCGATGTTAGCGAAGGAGAACGTCTGGATGTTGTAGAACATGTCGCGGCGCAGGTTCTTGGCGAGGCCGCACGAGGCGTCGGAGCACGTGATGCCCGCGGCGGTGCCGAAGGCGAGCGAGGCGAGGGCCATGACGATCAGCATGATGCTGTAGTGGACGATGACGTCGAAGCCGCAGCCCGCCTTGATGTTGTCGATGAGCAGGGCGGTGGCGTAGGGGATGGCGCACTCGAGCGCCACCTCGCCGATGACGAGGGCCGGCGTCGCGATCGAGGCGCGCTTGTACTCGCGGACGCTCCTGCCGAGGGTCGACACGATCTGGCGGAAGGTCAGTTCCTGCATTCGAGCTCCTTCCAGTGGTTTGCGGTCTTCTCGAGCAGCTCGAGGAGCTTGGCCCGCTCGTCTGGCGAGAGGGGGGCGAAGGCCTCGCCCTCGAATTCCATGTGCCGCTCGATGCTGGCCTTCGCGCGGTCGAGCCCCTCGGCGGTGAGACGCACGACCATCTTGCGATGGTCCTCGTCGGAGCGGGTGCGCTCGACGAGGCCCTCGGCCTCGAGCTTGGAGATGGCCTCGGAGAACGAGCCGCTCTGGATGTCGAAGAGGGACTGGAGCTCCCCCTGGGGCATCTCGTCGCCCCGCTTGTGGAGCATGACGAGGATGTGCGACTGGCCCGAGCGGCCGCCGAAGTTGTAGTGGAGGTAGTGGCCGCAGAAGCCGAGGTCACGCAATATGAGGCGCTCCTGCGGGAGGTCCTCCGGGGGCTGTGTCCGGAACATGTGGCTCCTTTCTCGTCCGAGCAATGCTAACGCCACGAGAGAAAAAAGCAAGGTACCGAGATAAAAAACCTCGGTACCTTGACGATTCCGTGGGGCCACACGGTCCGCAGGGTTTTGTCAGCTGACGGTAAAGCCTGGTCAGAGCTAGGTAACGACCCGCGTTCGAGCTCTCGGGACAGGACCTGCGCCTCCTAGCATTCAGGTCGAGAAAAGGCCTGTGGGCGGGTGCGCCCAGGGCCTCACACACCTCCGAAGGGAGAAGCATGCACACGCACATCATCGATCGACGCTCTTTCGTGGCGGCTGCAGGGACGGCCGCCCTCGTGGCGGCCTGCGCGCTCGCGGGCTGCGGCCAGGGCGGCACGTCCGCCGCGACCACCGGCTCGCAGGCTTCCGGCTCGGTCACCGCGGTGGGCTCGACCGCCCTCCAGCCGCTCGTCGAGGCCGCTGCCGAGCAGTACATGGGGAAGAACCCCAGCGTGCAGATCACCGTCCAGGGCGGCGGCTCGGGCCAGGGCATCACCCAGATCGCGCAGGGGGCCGTCCAGATCGGCGACTCCGACGTCTTCGCGGAGTCGAAGCTCCCCAACAAGTCGGACGCCTCCAAGCTCACCGACAACAAGGTGGCCGTCGTGGGCATGGGGCCGGTCGCGAACAAGGACGTCGCCATCGACAACCTCACGATGGACCAGCTCAAGGGCATCTTCACGGGCACCATCACCAACTGGAGCCAGGTGGGCGGCCCAAATGAGGCCATCACGGTGATCAACCGCGCCTCCGGCTCGGGCACCCGCGCCACCTTCGAGGACGCCGTGCTGGCAGGCACCGCCGTGCCCGACTCGTTCAAGCCCCAGGAGCAGGACAGCTCGGGCACCGTCGCCAAGATGGTCGCATCGACCCCAGGGGCGATCTCCTACCTCGCCTTCTCCTACTTCGACGACTCCCAGTTCAAGTCGCTCTCCGTCGACGGCGTGAAGCCCACGAAGGACAACGTCACGACCAACCAGTGGAAGATCTGGGCCTACGAGCACATGTACACCTCCACCTCCCCGGATGCTGCGACCAAGGCCTTCGTCGACTACATGCTGGGAAGCGACGTCCAGGGTTCGCTCGTCGAGAAGAACGGCTACATCCCCGTCTCCTCGATGAAGGTCTCCCGCGACGCCTCCGGCAACGTGACGGTCTAGGCAGACGACATGTCCAAGCCTCTCGAAAAGCGGCGCCTCGAGAACGTGGGACTGGGCATCACGGGGGCCTGTGTGGCCCTCGTGGTGCTCCTCGTGGCGACCCTCGTCTTCATGGTGGCGAGCCGAGGCCTCTCCACCTTCGTCCTCGACGGCATCCCGGTTGGCTCGTTCCTGGGAGGCACGACGTGGAATCCCCACCAGACCGATGCCAGCGGGCTCCCGAGCGTGGGGGCGCTTCCCATGATCTCCGGCTCCTTCGCGGTCACGCTGCTCTCCTGCCTCATCACCCTGCCCTTCGCCATCGGCTCGGCCATCTTCGTGGTCGAGGTCGCCCCGGGGTTCGGCAGGCGCGTCTTCCAGCCCATAACCGAGCTCCTCGTGGGCATCCCCTCGGTCGTGTTCGGACTCGTCGGCCTCACCGTCGTCGTGGCCTGGACCAGGGGCTGGGCGGGTGGCACGGGCTATGGCATCCTCTCGAGCTCCATCGTGCTCGCGTTCATGATTCTGCCCACGGTGACGTCTTTGGCCACCGATGCGCTCGCCGCCGTCCCGGACGGCTACCGCGACGGCAGCTACGGACTCGGGTGCACGAGGTGGCAGACCGTCTGCCACGTGGTGCTGCCCAGCGCGGCCCCCGGCCTCATGACGGCCGTGGTGCTCGGCATGACGCGCGCCTTCGGCGAGGCGCTCGCGGTCCAGATGGTGATCGGCAACGCCGCGCAGATGCCCGAGAGCCTCGTCACGCCCGCCTCCACCCTCACGTCGGTCCTCACCATGGGGATGGGCAACGAGGCCATGGGGACGGTCTACAACGATGTCCTCTGGTCGCTCGCGCTCGTGCTGATGGCCATGTCGCTCGTGTTCATCCTCGTCATCCATCTCATCGGCAGAAGGGGGGCGGCCAAGCATGCCTAGTGCAAAGGGATCCGCGACGGCCTCGGCCCGCAGGGCCGACAAGGCGGCGACCGTCGTGCTCGCCTGCATCGTGGGCCTCATCTGCGTCGCCCTCGTCGCGATCATCGTGGGCATCCTCGTGAGCGGGGCCGGCAAGCTCTTCGATATCAACTTCCTCACGGCCAAGCCCGAGCAGTTCAAGGAGGGCGGCGGCATCGGCCCCGAGCTCTTCAACTCGTTCTACCTGCTGCTCCTGACGCTTCTCATCTCCGTGCCCGTGAGCCTGGGCGCGGCGGTCTTCCTGGCCGAGTACGCGCCCGAAGGCCCCGTCACCACCGTCGTGAAGACGGTCATCGAGGCGCTCTCGAGCCTTCCCTCGATCGTGGTGGGCCTCTTCGGCTTCCTGTTCTTCGTGCTCACCCTGGGCTGGGGCTTCTCGATCATGAGCGGCGCGCTCGCGCTCACGATGTTCAACATCCCCATCCTGGTGCGCGTGATCCAGCAGGCCCTCGAGGCGGTGCCGCGCGACCAGCGCGACGCAGGCCTTGCCCTGGGGCTCACCCGTTGGGAGACGACGCTCCACATCCTCGTGCCCTCGGCCATGCCCGCCATCATCACCGGCGTCATCCTCTCGGCGGGCCGCGTCTTCGGCGAGGCCGCGGCGCTCATCTACACCGCGGGCCAGTCGGCGCCTGCCCTCGACTTCCTGAACCTCAACCTGCTGTCGACGAGCTGTCCCTGGAACGTGTGGCGTCCGGCCGAGACCCTGGCCGTCCACATCTGGAAGATCAACTCCGAGGGCGTGGTGCCCGACCTCACGGCCATCTCGAACGGAACGGCGGCCGTGCTCATGGTGTGCATCCTGCTCTTCAACGTCCTGGCCCGCTTTGCCGGCAGGAGACTCGCGAGGAGGCTGACGGCGGAATGACGCAGGCAGACGATCTGCTCGTCACGCATGACGTGACGGTGTGCTATGGCTCGCACCAGGCCCTGAACCCCACCTCCCTCGCGTTTTCCGAGGGCGGCGTCACGGCCCTCATCGGTCCCTCGGGCTGCGGGAAGTCGACCTTCCTGCGCTGCATCAACCTCATGAACCGCGAGATTCCGGGGTGCCGCGTGGGCGGCGAGATCCTCTATCACGGAAACGACGTGAACTCCCGCTCGCAGGATCTCTTCCAGCTGCGCAAGAGCATCGGCATGGTGTTCCAGCAGCCCAACCCCTTCCACAAGTCCATCCGCGAGAACATCGTGTTCGCGCCCAGGCGCCATGGGGTCTCCGACAAGGACGAGCTCGATGCCCTGGTGGAGGACTCCCTCAAGGCCGCGGCCATCTGGGACGAGGTCAAGGACCAGCTCGACCAGAGCGCCTTCGCGCTCTCGGGCGGCCAGCAGCAGCGCCTCTGCATCGCCCGCACGCTCGCGATGAGGCCCGACGTCGTCCTCATGGACGAGCCCTGCTCGGCGCTCGACCCCATCTCGACCTTCGCCATCGAGCAGACCATCCGCGACATGGCCGAGCGTGGCATCTGCGTCGTCATCGTCACCCACAACATGGAGCAGGCAGCCCGCGTCTCCGACCGCACCGCCTACTTCCTGCTGGGGGACATGGTCGAGACGGGGCCCACGAAGGAGCTCTTCAGCCGCCCAAGGACAAGCGGCTCGACGACTACCTCACGGGGAGGTTCGGATGATGGCCGAGAACAAGATGGCGGTCGAGCACCTCGACCTGTACTACGACGACTTCCATGCCCTGAAGGACGTCTCGCTCGGGCATGGAGGAGAACCAGGGTGACGGCCCTCATCGGCCCCTCGGGCTGCGGGAAGTCGACGCTCCTGCGCTGCCTCAATCGCATGAACGACCGCGTCGAGGGGATGCCGCCACACGGGCTCGGTCCTGCTCGACGGCGAGGACGTGCACGAGGCCTATGACGTCTGCGACCTCAGGCTCAGGGTGGGCATGGTCTTCCAGCGGCCCAACCCGTTCCCGCTCTCGATCTACGACAACGTCGCCTACGGGCCTCGTCGCCACCTGCGCCTCTCGAGGGGCGAGACCGACGAGCTGGTGGGGCGCGCGCTTGGGGACGCCGGGGTGTGGGACGAGGTCAAGGACAAGCTCGACCAGAGCGCCCTGGGCCTGTCGGGCGGCCAGCAGCAGCGCCTCTGCATCGCCAGGAGCCTCGCGATCGGGCCGGACGTCCTGCTCATGGACGAGCCCACGAGCGCGCTCGACCCCATCTCCACGGCGATGGTGGAGGAGCTCGCCCGCGACCTCGCGGGCCGGTGCACCGTCGTCATCGTTACCCACAACATGCAGCAGGCGACCCGCATCGCCGACGCGACGGCGTTCTTCCTCCTGGGGGAGCTCGTCGAGGCAGGTCCCACCGCAGAGCTCTTCGCACGGCCGAAGGACCAGAGAACCGAGGACTACCTCACAGGGAGGTTTGGCTGATGATCGTCACCAGGGTTGGATACACCAGGCAGTTGAACGAGCTCTCCGAGCACTTCGCCCGGCTCGGCCAGCAGGTGATCGCAGACATCAACGCGAGCGCGCTCGCCGTCTGCGAGGCGGATGCCGGCTCCGCCGAGGGCATCGTGGAGGCGCGGCGCACGAGCGAGCGGCTCAGGCGCCTCATCGAGGACAGCTGCATGAGCCTCATGCTCCTCCAGCAGCCCCTCGCCCGCGACCTCCGGCTGGTCACCTCGTCGTTCCGGGCCGTCACCGACCTCGCGCGCATCGACGAGATGTGCTCGGACATCGCGATCCTCTCGCTCGAGCTGCCGGCCGGCTCCGTCGCCCCCGTGGCGCAGATCGTCGGTCGCCTTGCCGAGGGCGCCGCTACAATGGTCGAGAGGGCCACGACGGCGTTCCTCGTCTCGGACGGCGGGATGGCGGAAGGCGTCTTCGCGACGGACGATGCCGTGGACGCGCTCTACGAGGAGGCCCGCACGGCGGTCGTGAGCGTCCTGCGCGCCGATGGCGATGGCGGCGAGGGCCTGCCCGAGCTGCTCATGGTCGCGAAGTACTACGAGCGCATGGGCGACCACGCCCAGGGAATCGCCGACTGGGCCGTGTTCAACGCGACCGGCCTGTACCGCGGCCGGGGGATAGGCGAGGTCGAGGACGAGTGATCTACTACGTCGAGGACGACAAGAACATCCGCGAGCTGACGGTCTACGCGCTCACGCAGGCCGGGCTCGACGCGAGGGGCTTCTCGGACGACGTGGCGTTCCGCTGCGCCTGCGCCGAGCGCACCCCCGACGCGGTGCTTCTCGACATCATGCTCCCCGGGACCGACGGCCTCGAGATACTGCGCCGCATGCGCGAGACCCCGAGCCTCGAGCAGGTCCCGGTCATGATGCTCACGGCCAGGGACACGGAGCTCGACACGGTGACGGCCCTCGACGGAGGGGCTGACGACTACCTCGCGAAGCCGTTCGGCATGATGGAGATGGTGAGCCGCGTGAGGGCGCTCCTGCGCCGCTCGGCGTCCCTGCGGCATGGGCAGGGCGCCGCCCGCCCGCTCGCCTGCGGCCCTCTCGTCATGTGGCCGGCCAAGCGCGAGGCGACGATAGCGGGCGAGCCCCTCTCGCTCACGATGCGCGAGTACGACCTGCTGTCGTTCCTCGCGGCAGACCCCGGCGTCGTCTACTCGCGCGAGACGCTCCTTCAGAGGGTCTGGGGCTGGGACTTCGACGGGGGCAGCCGCACCGTCGACGTCCACGTGCAGACGATCCGGCAGAAGCTCGGCGACCACGCGGACCTCATCGAGACGGTCCGCGGCGTCGGCTATCGGCTCAGGGGCTGAGCGGCATGGCCGACTCGCGAGCCGAGCTGCCGTCCCTCTCGAGAAAGACGTTTCACGCGCTCGTGGCCGTCTCGGTGACGGCCGTCGTCGTGGCCGGCCTCGTCGCCGCCGCGCTGCTGCGTCAGGCGACCCTGGGCGATGCCGAGGCCGAGCTCGCCCGCGAGACGAGCGCGGTGGCCGCGGCGCTCGACCGGTCGGACGATCGGGTCTCTACCGCCCGGGCGATGGACCTCGACCAGGTGCGCCTCACGCTCGTGGCCGCCGACGGCACGGTGCTCTACGACAACCGGGACGACGCCGCGCGGATGGTCAACCATGCCAGCCGCGAGGAGGTGGGGGAGGCCCTCTCGACGGGCGTGGGCTCCGCCGAGCGCATGAGCGCGACCGTGGGCTACGTGAGCATCTATCGGGCCGCCCTCCTGTCGACGGGCGAGGTCGTGCGCCTGTCGGTCGACAAGGCCGGGGCGATGGCGGCCTTCACCGCGATGGTCCCCGCGCTCCTCGCCCTCGCCGCCGTCCTCGTCGCCCTGAGCTACCTCGCGAGCCGCTCCCTCACCAGGAGGATCGTCGGGCCCATCGCAGCCATCGACCCGGCCGCCCCCCAGGCGACGGTCCCCTACGGCGAGCTCGTCCCCCTCGCCTGCCGCATCGACGAGCAGCAGGAGCAGCTCAGGGAGCAGATGTATCGTCTCGAGGACTCCGAGCAGATGCGGCGGGAGTTCACGAGCAACGTCACCCACGAGCTCAAGACGCCCCTCTCGTCGATCTCCGGCGCCGCGGAGCTCATCCGCGACGGCATCGCCAGGCCCGCCGACGTCCCGGACTTCGCCGGCCGCATCGTGGCCGAGTCCGCGCGCCTCACCGACCTGGTGAACGACATCCTGACCCTCTCGAAGCTCGACGAGTCGGAGCGTGCCGGCGCGCGCGAGCTTCTGGGCAGCACCGAGCGGGTCGACCTCCTCCAGGTCGCGAGGAACGTGTGCGACCGCCTGCGCACCGCATCCCGGGCGGCCGGGGTCACGCTCCGCGCGGAAGGGCAGGGCGCGACCGTCGTGGGCAGCGCCCGCCTCCTCGATGAGCTCGTCTACAACCTCTGCGACAACGCGATCCGCTACAACCATCCGGGCGGCTCGGTCTCGGTCGAGGTCTCGACGGGCGACGGCGGGCCTGCGCTCAGCGTCTCCGACACGGGCATCGGCATCGCCGCCGACCAGCAGGAGAAGGTCTTCGAGCGGTTCTACCGGGTCGACGCCGGCCGCTCGCGCGAGAGCGGCGGCACGGGCCTCGGGCTCGCCATCGTGAAGCACGCCGCCCTCTTCCACGGGGCGCGGATCGACCTCGAGAGCGAGCCGGGAAAGGGGACGTGCGTCATCGTGACGTTCCCCGCCCAGGGTTGAGGGCGGTCCTGCCCGCCCGCGCGAGGCGAGCGATGGCCCCGAAGAGGTGGTCGGGGTCAAAGGGCTTGGCGATGTGCTCGTCCATTCCGGCGTTCCTGCAGTCGCGGACGTCCTCGGCGTAGGCGTTGGCGGTCATCGCGACGATGGGGACCGTCCGCGCATCTGGCCGGTCGAGGGAGCGGATGGCGCGCGTCGCCTCGAGGCCGTTCATGACTGGCATGCGAACGTCCATGAGGATGATGTCATAGAAGCCCACGGGGGACGCCTCAAACGCCTCGAGTCCCCGTTTGCCGTCCTCGGCCAGCGTCACGATCGCCCCCCTCTCGCCGAGCAGGTGCGTGACAATTTCGGCGTTCAGGAGATGGTCCTCGCAGACCAGGACGTGAAGCCCGGAGACGTCGTCGTTCCCCCGCCCCCTGCTCGGGGCCGCGACGGCGTCCTGCCGCCGATCCGTGACGTCGAAGGCGGCGCAGAGGCGGAAGGTGCTGCCCTTTCCCGGCTCGCTCTCGACCGATATTGTGCCGCCCATGAGGTCGAGGAGGTTCTTGACGATGGAGAGGCCGAGGCCAGAGCCTTGACCTGCGGCGCGGTCGGCACGGCTCTCCTGGGTGAAGGGCTCGAAGAGGTGTCTCTGGAACTCCTTCGACATGCCGATGCCCGTGTCGGAGACCGTGCCGTCAAGGCGCATCCTGCCATCGGGCTGGAGGGTCTCGTCGACATGGAGCGTCACGCCGCCGCCCTCGGGGGTGAACTTCACGGCATTCGAGAGCAGGTTGAAGAATACCTGGTTGACGCGAAGCTTGTCCATGAGGGGGGTGGCCTCGTTGACGATGGACCCGGTCGCCTCGAAGGCGATGCCCTTCTCGTCGCAGAGGGGCCTGATGAGGGTGTCGAGGTAGGTGAAGAACTCCGCGGCCGTGTAGGGCTCGAGGTGGAGCTCCATCCTTCCGCTCTCAACCTTCGAGAGGTCTAGGATGTCGTTCACCAGCCCCAAGAGGAAGCTGGACGAGGTGTCTATCTTGTCGAGACACTCGACGGTCCCAGGGGGGTTGTCGTACTCGCGCGCGATGCGCGTCATTCCCATGATTCCGTTCATGGGGGTGCGGATGTCATGGCTCATCCGCGAGAGGAACTCGGACTTCGCCTCGTTGGCCGACTTCGCCTCCTGGAGCGCGCGGCTCAGTTCCTCGTTGCGCCTCTCCTCCAGGCGGGTCGATTCGGTGATGTCGGTACCCAGCGAGAGGATGGTGCCCCTCGCCTCGTCCAGGTAGCCGTAACGCATCTGCTTGCGGAGCCTCCGTCCGTCGGGGGTCCGGATCGAGAACGTGACGATGTATTCCGGCATGCCCGCGAGCACGCGGACGATCGTGTCGAGGGAAACCTCCTGGATGACACGGGGATAGTCATCGGGATCGACGATGCGCCTGAAGGCATAGGCGGTGTCGCGGTCGTAGTCGAGGAATTTGTGGGGTGCGGTCGCCTCCATCGTGACGTTGATGAGGCGGTTCTGGCGCTTGGCGACGTCGATGAGGGTGACGAACTCGTAGGCCGAGGAGATGATGCGTCGGTTCACCAGTCGCTGGGTCATCGCCTCGTCGATGTCGGTGGTGTAGAAGAAGGCGATGACGTCGCCCGTCTTGGGGTCGGGCAGCAGCACGATGCGCGTCTCCACCCAGATGAGGCCCCTGCCGGTCTGACGGCGGTATTCGAGGGACAGCTCGCGCCTTCCCTGCGCATAGGCATCCATCATGCCCGCATGGCTGCAGAGGAGCAGGAAGCGCTTGCGCTGGCCGGCGTCGGGGATCGATTTGGCGGCGCAGAGCAGTACGCTCTTCGTCTCCTTGTCCTGGACGGCGATCCTCCGGTCGACCGCCTCCGCCTCCCGCTCGACGGAGTCGTCCTCGACCTTTTCGTAGCGGAGGTTCTCGTCGTTGTTGAGCTCGATGGGGCGGTCTCTCGTCACGTTGAAGCACGACGTGGAGAGGATGTCGCCTTCGAGCGAGCGCATGCGGAGCCGCTCGTCGTCAAGCTGCCTCTCGGCCGCGATCCGGGCCTCTTCGCTGGCGCTCACGTCGGTGAAGACGACATAGGCTATTTCCGAGCCGTCTTCCTGGAGAAACGAGCGGCCACGTCCCTGGAGCCAACGGTAGTCGGCCATCCCCTCGACTCGGTTGCGGTAGGTGAACGTCGCCTCGTGACGTTCGGAGAAGAGCTCGGCGAAGCCCGATCGCGCCTGGGCCAGGTCGTCTGGGTGCACGTATTCCCGGAGGAGCTGGTCGTTGTCCTCGCCGGTGCGCCCCACGGCCTCCAGGTCTCCGGAGACGTCGGAGCTTGATTCGCTCACCTCTTCCATCGTGACGAGCTCTCCGCGCTTGCGGTAGACGATGACCGAGACGGGCAGGCTGTCGATCATCTTCGCCATGCGGGCGTTGGCCTGCGCGAGGCTCGCCTCGGTCCTGCGCTCCTCGCTTACGTCCTCCAGGTAGACGCACCAGGCGTCTCGGCCGTACCAGGCCATCCTGTTGACGTCGATGGTCGTGTGCCGGCCCTGGCAGGGCCAGTCGCTCCTCTCGAGCCGGAACACGCTCTCTCGCGAGCCGAATACCGGACAGTCGGCACACGGGCGGGCGTGACCCTGGAAGTGCTCGTGGCAGGTGTGCCCGAGATAGCCGTCATCGCATCCCCAGAACCGCTCTCCGCTGCGATTGAGATAGAGCAGCTCGTGGGTATTCGCGTCGATGACATAGATGGCGGTCTTCGAGTGGTCGAGCATGTCGGAGTGCGCCCGCGTCTCCCGCGTGGTGTCGAGGAACTCGACGAGCACGAGCGGGCAGCCGTCCTGCTCGCCCATGACCTTGCCACGGACGTACATCCAGTGGTACCCGCCGGGCATGATCACCCGATAGCTGATCTCGACGTCACGGCCGCTCTCGAGGGCTCCCGCAACGTTCCTCCTGATGTAGTCGCGGTCTCCCTCGAAGACGAGACGGAGGTTGTCGCCCGTTACGCGTCGCTCGTATTCCTCGCGGGTGAATCCAAGAATCGAGGGGACCGATTCCGAGAAGTACGGCATGGTCATCGCCTCAGGATGAACCTGGTAGATGGCGAATGCGCCAGGCAGCAGGTTCGCGAAGCGCTCTATGTCCTCGAGGGCGAATCCCATGCGACTCCTTCAAGAGCTGGCCTGATTGTACCCGCCCGCCTTTGGCGGGCCGCGGGTCGAAGGACGGACGGTAGATGGAGTGGGCCTGGGCGCGATGGGCTATCCTTCATGTGTCCGCCGGCGTCTGGAAGGGGGCACGTATGGCCAAGGACCGCAACAACATCATCGAGTACGTCGAGACGGAGTTCGCGACGTTTGCCGAGAGGCCCTTCTCCGAGGTGGACAGCCTCGTGCTCGCGAAGCTCTCCTATCTGCACTGGATGGCCGTCCCATGCATCCGCCACGAGTTCAGGGGCCAGGCGGGGCCGACCTTGCACGACCTCTACCGCGCCGAGTGGTTCGCCGGTCTCTTCGAGACCCAGATGGATCGCGACCTCGACAGGCGCCTCCTCGCCGGCGTCGTCGCGAGCCCCCGCTTCCGGGACGTCTCGGTCGCGAACCACGTCGACGTCGTGGACGAGGCGTGCGACAAGCAGTTCTCGGCCACCACGTTCGTGCTGCCCGACCAGGGCGCCTACGTGGCCTTCCGTGGCACGGACAACACCATCGTGGGCTGGAAGGAGGACTTCAACCTCGCCTTCGTCACCCCTGTGCCGTCGCAGAGGGCCGCGCGGGACTATCTGGAGAGGGCGGCACGGCACCTGCCGGGGACCCTCCGCGTGGGCGGCCACTCGAAGGGCGGCAACCTCGCGGTCTACGCGGCCGCCCGCTGCAGGCCCGAGTGCCAGGCCCGCATCGTGCAGGTGTACAGCCATGACGGCCCGGGCTTCAACAGGAAGGCCCTCGAGCACCTCTCGAGCTCGGACATCTCCGGCCGCGTGAGCAAGTCCGTGCCAGAGTCGTCGATCGTGGGGATGCTCCTCGAGCACCAGGAGCCCTATCACGTGGTCAGGAGCGACGAGGTCGGCATCATGCAGCACGACCCGTACTCCTGGCTCGTCTCGGACGGGACCTTCGTGGCGGCCGACGGCATCGACGGCGGCGCGAGCCTCATGGACGAGACCCTCTCGGAGTGGATCGACGGCATGGATGCCGAGCACATCGAGCGGTTCACGAATGCGCTGTTCTCGGTGTTCGGGGCGAGCGGCGCGAAGAAGTTCCAGGACATGACCATCGAGGACTACAGGGCGCAGGCAGAGGCCCTCGTGGGGATGGACCCCGACGAGCGCAGAATGTTCCTCGAGACCCTGCGCACGCTGGCCTCCATCGGCGCGAGGAACATCGTGGGCGCTGCCCAGGCCGAGGTTCCGCGGCTGCCCATCGGCTAGGCCAGCACGAAGCGCTCGAGTACCTCGGCCACGCCCTCGTCCCATTTGTCCTGGCACACGTAGTCACAGCTCGGGACCACGCCGGGATTGACGTTGGCGACGCCGCAGCCCGTGCCCGCCGCCTCGATCATCGAGAGGTCGTTGAAGTTGTCGCCGATGGCGATCGTGTCGGCGCGGTCCACGCCCAGCTCGCGGGCGAGCTCGACGAGCCCGAAGCCCTTGTCGATGCCCTTGCGGTTGAACTCGATGTAGCGCTCCGAGGAGTAGCTCACCGAGCAGCCGCCGGAGAGGTCGGCGAAGTCGCGCTCCATCCGCAGGCGGTACGCCTCGTCCTCGTTCTCGAAGAGGATCTTCGCGATGCGCTGGCCCTTGAGGAAGTCGAGGCTCGTGTCGTCGAACTCCTCCCAGTCCTGACGGCCGCGCATGTAGGCGGCCTCGCGCTCGTTGAGGTTCCTCACCCAGACGGTGTCCTCGGTGTAGACGTGGGTGCAGACGTCATAGCCGAGGGCACGGTGGAAGAGGGCCTCGGCCTGCTCGTGCTCGAGGCCCTTGAAGAAGCGCACCCGGTTGCCGTCATTCTCGGAGAGGATCGCCCCGTTGTAGGAGATCACAAATTCGCCCGGCCTCTGGAGCAGCCCGACGTCTGCGAGGGTGCCCTGCACGGTCACATAGCCGCGGCCCGTCGCAAGCACGAACTTGTGGCCTGCTGCCGTCGCGGCCCGTATGGCCTCGATGGCCCGGCCACCTATCTCGAGGGAGGGCGGGATGAGGGTCTCGTCCAGATCGCAGGCGATGATCTTGGCGGTCATGGGCACTCCTTTGCTTCGTAGCCGGTGCCGGCGGGCTATCTTATCTGCCCGACTGGCTCTCGTGGCGCTCGAAGAAGTCGAAGCGGGGCGGGAGGGGCACGATGGCATGGTCGCCCGGCTCCTCGCCAGCCATGCGGGCCAGCTCGGAGGGGGTAGAAAAGGCGTGCTCCCAGGAGAAGAACGTCTCGGGCCCGAAGGCGAAGTGCTCGCAGATCCTCTCGCATCCCTCGGGCACGGCCGGATGGAGGAGCAGCGTGATGCACCTGAGGGCGCAGAACGCATCGGCCAGGGCGGCGACGTAGGCCTCGTCGTCGCCCTTGGCGGCCTTGCTCGCCGCGTCCCAGCGCTTGTTGGCACCACGGGCGAAGTCCTCCACGCCGGAGAGCGCGCGGGTGAAGTCGAGGTCGTGCATGCTGCGCTCGAAGGCCAGCATCGCCTCGCGGCAGCCCACGACCACCTCTTCCGCCGGCTCCTGTGCGGGCAGCCTCCCGCCGCAGGCGTTGGCGGCCCCGTAGAAGCACGAGCGGGCGAGTCGGTTGAAGATGTTGGTGAGAAACGCGCTCTCCTTGAGGGCGGGGTCCACCACGCGCGGGTCATCCCGCACGAGCAGGTCGGGCTCGCCGTTCTTCCCCTTGCGCGAGACCGACGTGTCGTAGGGCTTGGGCGCGAACGAGACGGCCTTCTGCCCCAGCCCGAGCGAGAGCCAGTGCATGCGGAGCTGCTCGGCCGTGTAGTGATCGAGCAGCTCGGAGGCCATAGGGGGCTTGATGGCGCCCGAGCTCGAGGCCTTCTTGTTCATGAAGAGGATGTGGTAGTTGGCGACGGGGGTGCACTGCCTGAGACCCCAGCCCATCGCCTCCCACATCGCGGGCTGCGCGACGCAGTAGAAGTAGATGTTGTCCTGGCCGATGAACTGGAATACCTGCGAGTCGTCGGCGCACCACCAGTCGTGCCAGTCGGCGCTCGAGTAGCGGCCCGCGGCGCTCGTGGCCAGCACGGTCTCGACGAAGGAGATGGGCGCCCAGAGGCTCTCGGGCCAGCACCACACGGTGAGGCCGGTGGTCCCGGCGAGGTCGGGCGCGGGCACGCCCCACTCGATGTTGCCCGTGATGCGGAAGGGCAGCAGGCACTTGCCCGTGCGGAAGCGGATGCCCGCCTCGTCGAGCAGGTCGCGGGCGCGGTCGCGCTCCTCCCAGCCGGAGAACGCCACCGTGAAGCTCGTCTGGGCGCCCTCCGCCTCGTGCAGCTCGTGGGCCGGAAGCCTCGGCGCGACCTCGTCGAACGCCGCGCGCGCCTCGTTCTTGACGTAGATCACCGGGGTCGCGAGCGACTCGCGCACCGTCTTCGTGACAACGGGGCGGACCTGCGGGTCGACGTCCCACTCGTCCATGAGGGCCTCGAGCGATTCCTGGTAGCGCGGCAGGTCGAAGTACCAGTTGTCGACCGGCCGGAGCTCGGGGGTGGTGCCGGTGAGCTGCGAGACCGGCGCGATGAGGTCCGCGGGGTCGAACTGGTGGCCGAGGTCGCACTCGTCGGCGTAGGCCTTCTCGCTCTTGCATCCGCGCACCGGGCAGCGGCCCACGACCTGCCGGCCGTTCAGGAACTGGCCGGCCTCCGCGTCGTAGAACTGCTTCGTGGCGCGCTTCGCGAGGACGCCCTGGTCGTAGAGGCGCGAGATCCACTCGGCGGAGAGCCTCGCATGGAACGGCTTGGCCGGCTCGAGGCCAGACCCCGCGTAGAGGTCGAGCGAGATGCCGTAGGCGTCGAGGGCGGCCTTCTGGGCGGCATGGTTCGCCGAGACGTAGTCCACGATCGTGCCGGCGAAGCCCTCGTCGGCGACCTTCTTGCGGTAGCCCTCCATGATGGGCGAGCCGTAGCAGTCGGTCCCGGAGACGAAGACCACGTTCTCGGCGCCGATGCGGTCGCGGAGGAACCGGGCGTAGAAGTCCGCGGGCACGAACACGCCGCCGATGTGCCCGAAGTGCAGCCCCTTGTTGCCATAGGGCATGCCGGCGGTGACGACGGCGCGTGCGGGGAAGCTTGGGCGTGTGGTGCTCTCATCTGCGTGCGGCATGGGGTTCCCTCTCGAGCTGGTGACGTGCGGTCAACATCGTCAAGTATCCCACAACGGCGCAGAGGGTTCCCCGGACGGGGTATGCTCTAGCCATGCAGCCTATCCGCGACATAGACCTCTTCCACGAGAGGCCCCTGCTCCTGAGCATGACCAGGGGCTCGTTCGTCCTCATGGCCGTGGGCGTCGGCGTGCTCGCCGCATGGCTCGTGGGCGGGTGGCCCCACGAGGAGATAGGCGTTCCATGGGCCGCCCTCACCACGCTCGCGATCGTCGGGTCGTCCCTGGTGCACGAGGTCATCCATGCCGCCGCCTTCAAGGCCCTCGGCGGTGACGACGCCCATGTGCGCTTCGGGAGCCACGCCGGGATGCTCTACGCCTCCTCTCCCGGCCTCGTGCTGCCGAGGGGGCGCTTCGTCGTGGTGCTCCTCGCGCCCGCCGTGGCGGTGAGCCTCGCCTGCTTCGCCGTCGGGGTCGTCGCGAAGGTCCCGCTCGCGGGGTTCCTCGTCCTGGCCATGCACCTCTCGAGCTGCGCGGGCGACCTCGTCATCGCCCGCGAGGTCTTGGGATGTCCCGAGGCGACCATGGTCGAGGACACCGAGGGCGGGGTGCGCCTCTGGCGGGGAGACCCCACGACCGCTGAGTGGACCTCGCCAGGTGGTAAAGTAGCGGGTAATGACAGCAGCATGCTCGACGTCGCCGGGAGGCATCATGAGCGTCTCGATGCGGTCCAGTTCTCGTACAAGTACATCGGCCAGGGCACGTACTCCACGCGCCACGACCTCTACCACTGCACCTTCACCAGGGGCGACGCGAGCGAGACCTTCCCCTTCCAGAAGATCACCAAGACCTTCGGCGAGCCCGAGAAAAACGAGGTCCTCGCCCGCATCTGCCGCGACGCGAACGACTACATGAGCTGCGCGGACGTGAACGAGTTCAAGGAGAAGTTCCGCATCCAGAAGATGTTCCTGGCGATTCGCGCCTACGATGGCTGCGAGCGCGAGTACCAGCAGCTCATCGAGCTCTTCGGCACGGAGCGCGAGCTTCGGCAGGCCATCCGCGAGCTCGGCATCCACGAGGAGAGCGACGAGACCAAGAACAAGGACCACTTCAAGTTCATGTAGGCGCGACGGCCCCGGCGCCCCGCGTGGGGGCCGGGGCCGGATTCGCTACTCGAAGCGGCGGTCGTGGATGCGCTTGGACTTCTTCTCGGAGCGCGGGAGCACGCCCATGGGCACGGCCTGCGGGATCACGGTGAGGCCGATCCTGCTCTTGAACAGGGCGCGCATGCGGTTCTCTATCGCCTCGAACTCCTGGGGCGCGGCGGGGCTCTCGAACGAGACGGTCATCTCGTCCTTGCCCTCGGCGTGCTCGATGACCACCTGGTACTCGCTCGAGGCGCCATCAACTTGCGCGATGACCTCCTCCACCTGGGCGGGGAACATGTTGACGCCCTTGACCTTGAACATGTCGTCGGTGCGTCCCACGATCGTGTCGATGCGGGTCATGTCGCTGCCGCACCTGCACCTCCCCGGGATGATGCGCGAGAGGTCGTGGGTCCGGAAGCGGATGAGCGGCGCGCCCTCCTTGCGGAAGGCGGTGAGGACGATCTCGCCCTGCTCGCCGTCCGGGACGTTCTCGCCGGTGGCCGGGTCGACGACCTCGATGTAGACGTAGTCGTCCCAGCAGTGCATGCCCTCGTTGTACCGGCAGGAGATGCCGATGCCGGGGCCGTATATCTCGGTGAGGCCGTAGATGTCGTAGAGCTCGACGCCCAGCTCGTCGGCGATGCGGTCGCGCATCTTGGAGCCCCAGCGCTCCGAGCCGATGACGCCCTTCCTGAGCGCGATCCTGTCCTTGAGCCCGCGCTGCTGGATCTGCTCGGCCAGGAGCAGGGCGTAGGACGAGGTGGCGCAGATGACGGTGGACTGGAGGTCGACCATCATGCGGAGCTGCTTGTCGGTGTTGCCGGGGCCCATCGGGATGGTCATGGCGCCCATGAGCTCGGCTCCCAGCTGGAAGCCGATGCCGGCGGTCCAGAGGCCGTAGCCCGGCGTGATCTGCAGGCGGTCCTTGGGCGTGATGCCCGCGTACTCGTAGCAGCGGGCGAACATGACGGCCCAGTCGTGCACGTCGGCGGCGGTGTAGGGGATGATCACGGGCGTGCCCGTGGTGCCCGACGACGAGTGGATGCGCACGATCCTCTCGTCGGGGACCGCCGCGAGCCCCAGCGGGTAGGCGTCGCGAAGGTCCGCCTTCGTGGTGAAGGGGAGGCTCCGGAACTCCTCCTCGGTCCTGATGGCGGCGACGTCGATCCCCTCGAACTTCTTTGCGTAGAAGGGGCTTCTCTGCTTGATGTCGGAGAGCTGCTTGGTGATTCCTGCGAGTTGCTCGGGCTTCATGGACGGGCCTTTCTCCTGGGGGATGCGGATGGCTGGCATGGGGCGTGGGTCAGGCGGCTAGCTTTGCCATCGCCTGCCCGCCATCTCGGCGCCCAGGGAGAACGCCATCCGGTTCATCTCGAGGAACGCGGGCTTGACCAGCTTCCCGAGGGCGGCGTCGAGGCTGGCGCGGGAGATGCCCAGGCGCCCCGTCGCGAAGGCGGCGCCCATGAGGGCCATGTTGACCACGCGCGGGCTCTTGCAGCTCCTGCAGACGCTCTCGCAGTCGAGCACGAGGGCGCCGCAGGCCCCCTCGAGGTAGGCACGCGCGGCGGAGCCGTCGTACGGGGAGTTCGCGAGCGCCGCTGTCACGGGGATCTGCGCCGCCGCGGCGGTGATGACGATGCCGTCCGTCCCGAGGTAGGGGAGGGCCCGTACCGCCTCGCCGGGCTCGAAGGAGACGATGAGGTCGGCGGCATGCGCGGGGACGAGCGAGCTCGCGCACCGCTCCCCGCCCTCGGTGGAGTAGCGCACGTGGCTCATGACCGAGCCGCCGCGCTGGGCCATGCCGATGGTCTCTGCCGCCCGCACCGTGCGCCCCTCGTCGAGGGCAGCCTGGGCCAGGAGCTTCGATGCCAGGACGATGCCCTGGCCGCCCACGCCGCAGAAGATGACGTTTCTCATCGGGAGCCTCCCTTGCGGATGGCCCCGAAGTGGCACACCTGCGAGCACAGGCCGCATCCGTAGCAGAGCGCGGGGTCTATCACGACCTGCCGCGAGCCGTCCTTGTCCGTGCGGCGCGTGATCGCGGGGCAGCCGATCTGGTTGATGCACGACTTGCAGTTGGTGCAGCGGCTCTCGTCGACCTCGTAGGGCGCCGAGGGCTTGGCCATCCAGATGCAGGGCGACTTGAAGATGACGGCGGAGAGGTGCGGCGCGGCCACGGCCTCGGCCACGGCGGCCTCCGCACGCTCGAGGTCGAGCGGGTCGGCCGTGATCACGGGGTCGGCCCCTGCGGCGCGCAGGAAGTCCTCGATGCGCAGCGCGTGTGCCGCCGCGGCCGGCCCCGGCCGGCACTCCTCCTCAGAGCCGCTCATGAGCACGCCCGTGCCGGGATGGGGCTGGTGGCCCGTCATGGCCGTGGTGGAGTTGTCGAGCACGACGAGGGTGATGTCGTGCTTGTTGTAGTGGGCGTTCACGACGCCCGTGATCCCCGAGGCGAAGAAGGTGGAGTCGCCGATGAAGGCGACGTGCTTGGCGTCCGGCTCGGCCACGTGCATGCCCTGGGCGATGGTGACGTCGGCACCCATGCACAGGCAGGTGTCCACCATGTCGAGCGGCATGGCGTTGCCCAGCGTGTAACAGCCGATGTCTCCCGTGAAGAAGGCCTTCTTGCCGCGGAGCGCCCGCTTGACGGCATAGAACGAGCCGCGGTGCGGGCATCCCGCGCACAGTACCGGCGGCCGGACGGGCAGCTCGGGGGTGTCTGCGGGAAGGACGGGGGGCTCGGGGGCCTCGACGCCGAGGAAGGCATCGAGCTGCCCGCGGACGAGCGCGGCGGAGTTCTCGCCTGCGCCCGCCGTGTCGCCCGTGAGCTTGCCGCGCACGTCCGTGGGGAGATGGTGCTTGCCGCAGAGGTAGGTGAGCTCGGTCTCGATGACGGGCTCGAGCTCCTCGAAGCAGATGACCTCGTCGAGCCCCTCGAGCACGGAGAGGGCGAATGCCTCGGGGAACGGGTAGGGCGTGGCGACGGTCGCGAGCCGATAGCTCGCATCCGCGAACTCGGGCGAGGAGAGGGCGTCGCGAACGTAGGCGGCGCTCACCCCTCCGCAGACGATGCCGCGGCGCGGCGCCGCGCCGCGGGACTCGACGGAGTTGAGCGAGCCATCCGAGAACTCGTCGCCGAGCCTGGGCATCTCCTCGTTCATCTGGAGGTGGCGCTGGTGGGAGAGGCGCGGGAAGATGACCCAGCGCGGGCTCCTCTCGAAGCCTGCGATGGCATGGGGCTCGTAGTCGAAGTCGAGGGCGATGGCGGCGCGGGCATGGCAGATGCGGGTGGTGGGCCGCACGATGACCGGCGTGTCGTAGCGCTCGGAGAGCTCGAAGGCGTACGGCATCATCTCGTAGGCCTGCTCGGGGGTGGTGGGGTCGAGCACCGGCACCTTGGCGAAGCGCCCGAACAGGCGCGTGTCCTGCTCGGTCTGCGAAGAGATGGGGCCGGGGTCGTCGGCGACGAGGCAGACGAGGCCGCCCTTGACCCCGATGTAGGAGAGGCTCATGAGCGGGTCGGAGGCGACGTTCATGCCCACCTGCTTCATGGTCACGAGCGAACGCGCGCCGGAATAGGACGCGCCTGCCGCCACCTCGAGCGCGGCCTTCTCGTTGGTCGACCACTCGACGTGGACGGGGCCTGGGTTGTTCTTCGCGATGGTCTCGAGCACCTCGGTCGAGGGGGTGCCGGGATATCCCGCCACCACGTTCACGCCCGCCCTGAGCGCCCCGAAGCCGATGGCCTCGTTGCCCATGAGCATCCGTGGGGTCTTGTCTGGCATGTGCCGCTCCCGTGCTGTGCCCTGGTTCTGTCAGGGCGACTCGGTTAGCTCACCAGTCTAGCCGAGATGGGCGCGCCCGGACAAACGGGAAACCGCCCGACCGTTTGCCCGGGCGCCGGGCGCAGGCCCGCGCTCAGATGACGCCGTGGCGCCTGAGGACCTTCTCGACGTCGGTCCCCTTGACCTTGCGGAGCACCGCCTCGAGCGCCTTCCTCTCGACGAAGTTGAGCTGCATGCTGGTCAGCGGCTCGCCGTCGCGGAGCTTGACCGTCGCGTCCGCCAGGCAGCGCACGTCGTAGACCGAGCCCCACACCTCGGGCACGCCGCGGTCGACGTCGAGCAGGGTGTAGACGGCCTCCATGCCGGTGCGGATGGAGTACTCGGTGGTGAAGATCGTGTCGCGCGGGGTCTCGGCGAACTGGCCGAGGAAGGCGAAGTTCACGGCGCCGTCGGGCACGACCTTGGGGCGGTCGGTGTCGTTCCTGGGCATGAAGAAGGAGGTCACGTAGGGCATCATGCAGGGCACGGTGTTGGCGTGGCCCTCGGCGAGCTCGACGATCCTGTCCTCGGGCACGCCCATGTGGTAGAGCCACTCCTCGCACATCTCGGCGCCGGTGCACTCGCGCATGGTCTTTCCCACGAAGTCGCCCGGCTTGTCCGAGAACAGGGCGTACACCCACACGACGCACTGGCCGGCAGGCTGGCCCTTGAACTGGGGCTGGCGGTTGATGGTCCAGGAGAGGAGCCACGAGGAGTCGCGCGCGGTGACGATGCCCCCGGTCACGACCTTGCCCGAGAGCGGGTCCCGGTGGCAGATGTCCTGGATGTAGGGGAGGATCTCGCCGTCGAGCGTGGTCACGGTGGCACTCATCCAGTTGGACCGCTCCGGGTCGCAGCAGAACTTCTCTGGCCGGCCGAACGAGCCGTCCGGGGCCTGCGCGGCGATGCGCTTCCAGAGGTCCCAGCCGCCGCCCGCCTCGATCTGGGGCTTCATGGCGGCGGGGGTGTGCTTGGTCGCCGAACGTGGCGTTCTCCACGTTGCCGCCGTTGGTCACGAAGACGAGGTCGTTCTCGGTGAGGGGGATCGACTCCTCCTTGCCCGAGGCGGGCGCGGGCTCGCCGGCCTCGCCCGCCGAGACGTCCGAGCCGGCGCCGGTGCGCTCGACCACGATGCGGCGCGCGACCTTCTTCGCCGGCTCGTGGTCGGTCGCGGGTACGATGTCGAAGTCGATGTCGACCACGCGCGCGCCGTACTCGATCGTGACGCCGTGCTCCTCGAGGTATTTGGTGAGGGGCAGGATCATCGACTCGTATTGGTTGTACTTGGTGAAGCGCAGGGCGGTGAAGTCTGGCAGGCCGCCGATGTGGTGGACGTAGCGCTGCAGGTAGCGTTTCATCTCGAGCGCGGAGTGCCAGTTCTCGAACGCGAACATGGTGCGCCAGTACAGCCAGAAGTTGGTGTCGAAGACCTCCTTGTCGAAGATCTGGTCGATGCGCTTGTCATAGAGGTCCTCGTCGGGGGTGAGGAAGAGCTTCGAGACCTCCTGCGCGGCCTTGTCGGAGAGGCCGAACTTCTTGTCGGTGTGGGCGTCGGCGCCCTTGGTGCTCGGTGGCGCGGCAGAGCGAGTAGTTGGGGTCCGCCTTGTTGAGCCAGTAGTACTCGTCGAGCACGGTCACGCCGTCCGTCTCGATGGACGGTATGGAGCGGAAGAGGTCCCACATGCACTCGAAGTGGTTGTCCATCTCGCGCCCGCCGCGCATGACGTAGCCCTTGCCCGGGTACTGGTAGCCGTCGCAGGCGCCGCCCGCGAGCGGACGCGCCTCGAGCATGTGGATGCGGCTGCCGTCCATCTGGGCGTCGCGCACCAGGTAGCAGGCTGCGGAGAGGGCCGCGAGGCCGGTGCCAACGATGTAGGCGGACTTCGCGTCGACGCCCTCCGGCTTCCTGGGACGGGCAAACGCCTCGTAGTTCCCGCTGCTGTAGTACATATGGGCCTCCTTGGGAGGGCCTGCGGCCCTCGTCGCGCGTCGTCGTACTAGAAGCTTTCCCCAACGGGAGGGGATGAACCAAAACGATTCGCCGGAAGGCGGCGTCCTGCCTTCGGCGGCGGACCGTCAGGCCTGCGCGCTGCCGAACTCCTCGGCAGGCTGGCACCAGACCACGGTCCCGATGACGTGGACGTCGCCGACGTCCAGGACGAAGTCGTCCTCCCTCGTCGCGACGCTGTCGACGGAGAGGACCACCTTGGTCTTGCCCTTCCACGAACCTGCGTATGGAGGGCGGCCTGCCCTCCGAGGAGGAGACGACGATGGAGCTCTGCCGCGGGCGGGCGTCCGGGTCGACGACGGCATGGAACCCTCGGGGGAGGACCGCGTCCATCGTGGAGTCCTCGACGACGACGGCGAAGGAGCGCGGGTGGCGATGGGCGACGCCGGAGGGAATCTCGATGCGCATGGGCCCGTCGTGGGGCACACTCCGACCCATCGAGGTCCTGAAGGCTGCGAACGGGGACGAGGCACGAGGCGCCGGCATCGTCCGCGGCCTCGTGGCCTGCCTTCGCGGCGAGGCCGTTCGACTCCGACCTGAGGTCGTCCACGCTGAGGCCGAAGTGCTCGCGAAGGGTCTCCACGTTGCTGCTGCGCACGTTGCCGATGGCCCCGGTCTCCCACTTGTTGACCGTCTCGCGGGTCACCCCGACGATGTCGGCAAGCTCCTGCTGGGTGATTCCGCCGTTCAGCAGCCTGAGCGCATGGATGTTCTCACCTATAACGCTCATCGAACCCTCCCCGATAAGTGCCTGTAACATCTCACATCTCATTAGAGTTGATGATACTGTGCAATGACAGAGACTTTTAAGTTCATATATTGAAGTCAGGGGGCACACCATGGCGAAAGAGAACTCCCAGATAGCGGAAGCGCGCCTGGCAAGCGCGCTCACACTCGGCGACGCCTCGAGGATCACGGGCCTCAGCAGCTCCGTATACGAGCACCAGGAGGAGCACCCGCTCGAGTTCTCTCTCGGGGAGCTGCGAGCACTCTCGTCAGAGCTCAACTCCGATGGCAAGCGCATCCTGAGGGAGTGGGTACTCACGTTCTTCGGGCTGTGAGCCTTGCTTTCAGGGTCAGCCTCGTCCTAACCGTTCGCCGATGCACTAATGAAATTAAACATCACTTACAAGATGATAGTGATGCTTTATTTCATTAATCTGAAAGGAGACCATGGTGGATCTTAAGTGGGAGATTCCAGCAGATAGGCTTATTGACGAGATACAGATTACGGGGGTACCGGCAGAAGCCATCGATCCGATGATGGACAAGGTCGCATCTCGTGTCGAAAGCGAGATGGGCGATCAGGCTGGAATGCCAGTGAATGTCACGCGGGGCAGGTTGGTTTCGAACCATCTCTTCAAGGAGCCATCCGAGACCCCCATGCTCCTCGTGGAGTCGACATCCCATCAGGAATACGCGAAGATCGTCCTCTCATTCAAGAGGGTCGGAGCAGTCCTTGATTTCAAGGCTGGCCAGTATGGCTCAACGAGTGGGAACTACCAGAAGGTCCAGGCGCACAAGCTCTTCGCGAACAAGGAGGCGGCCGAGGAGGAAGACATGTTCTACTCCTGCCTCGTTGGTGCCGCCGAGGCCGCAGTTCGCTCGATGACGGAATAGGCGTCTGCCGGAGCCTCATATGACGGATCGGAGGCGGTGCTCTTCCGCTGGTGCTGTTTTCTCCGGTGACCGGTGACCCTGCCCTTCCGTCTGACCTCGAGCCTGTTATTCGCCGTCTGCGGCGTTGCGCTCGTGCTGATGGCCACCACGCCGATGCTCATAGTCGAGAGAATCCCATGAGGCGTCCGAGGGCGTGGGCCGATTGCGGCTCGCGCTGATGACGTGGGAGAAAGGCGAACGCATGAACCTAGGTGGTGCTGAATCACGGGGAAACGGGGCTGCGTCCGGTTTGTCGTTCTACCTAGACGAGGAAATTATTAGACGCGGGGACGCAAGGCTTCATGGAGGCAACTTCGTCGAGGCGCTTCCCTATGCGGAGGAGCTGATTCGGCGCCACCCCGACGGCCAGGCAGGCTGGCAGATGAAGGCCTACGCGCTCTTTCAGAGCAATCCCGCAGGAGCGTTGGAGGCAATAACGGAGGCTTTGGAGAACGCTGCTGATGTGAGGTCGTGCGGTATCTTTCTTGCCGATCGCGCTGAGTTTTTGTATCAGCTTGGAAATTACAAGGAGGCCGAGGCGTGCCTTCGTGTGTGGTGGGAGGAGGTCCAGAGAGGCGAATGCGACAAACAGGATGAAAAGATGATGCTATACGCGCTTACGCTTCGTAGGCTCGAACGCTACGAGGAGGGCGTACGGCTGCTCTCCGGCTATTCGCCGTCAGACGAGGAATGGCGCAAGGTCCTTGCCGACCTTCGAGATGAGCTCGAAGGCAGGACCTCGCTTGAGGATAGCAAGTACCTATAGGTCGATCGGAAATGTCAGAGAAGGGAACGCCCCATGCCAGAATGCCCTGAGTGCAAGGATGCAAGCTCGTCGTACTTCGATTTGTCCTATAAGCCCTATTGCAAAATCGTTGAGAATTCGGTTCCCAAGAGTAAGTTCGATTGCTATTGCAATAAATATCCACGGTATAAGGAGTGCGACTACTACAAGAAAAAATATCGATAGGGGCATGCGACCCAAACGAGACGATGCGATCTTGACCACTCCTGGCCGGGTCGAATCGTCGTCTGCGGGTGCTTGTGCGGCGAGCGTGCCGTAGGCGTGCGATACCCACAAGAACGCCTTTCCGGCCCGAAGGGGAGACATCGAGAATGGCCGATGAGAGTCCTTCCGTGAAACAACTCTTGGATTTTCTTGAGACTGCGATCTGTGCGGAGGCGCAGATATACGAGTTGGAGACAGCCCAGAGAAACATGAAGGTCATCATCGAGGCGATTGAATCGAGGATGAGCGGACGCACGAAGCCCCTCGAATCGTACATTCCATCTGCCTCCGTCGGCACAGACGACACGATGAGACTCGAGCCCTATCCCGAATATCACGAGGGGCCTCTGCCCAGCAAGAACATGTACGTGCATGATGACGCCTCTGGGTCATCAGGGTGTCTCGGTAGCGTCGTAGGCGCAATTCTTGGTTTTCTGAGCTGCTATTTCATTGGGTTACGAGATACGATGATGCACGGTTTCGATGTGGGATATGTCCTGTCGATTACGTTGCGTGGTGCCGTCATCGGCTTCCTTGCCCTCTTCCTTGCGAAGAAGCTAAAACATTCGAATGAGGTGTCTTCGTACGAGGACGCCCTCAGGAAAGCACAGGCGGAGGAAGCAGAGCGAAAGGCCGCCTATGACGAGCGCATTCAAGAGCTGAGGGACTCGGACGAAGCGCTCGTCGACGTCATCAGGAGCAGGATGCTGTCCCTTGACGTGCTGATTGCCAAGTGCCGGGAGCCTCTCAGGAACCTCTATGAGAACGGGCCAATCTACGAGGACTACCAGAATCTCCCCGCCCTGTGCCAGCTTCGTCAGTATTTGAGGTCGGGAATCTGCTCGGAGCTGACCGGTCCCGATGGTGCCTACCGCACATACGAGATCGATAAGGGGATGAATAGAATCAACACCAACCTCGTGGCGATTTGCTCCCGGCTCGAATCCATCCAGCAGAGCCAGGAGAAGCTCTACGAGACCCTCTCCAACGTCAACGATAATCTGAAAAGCCTGAATACGGGCGTCGAGGGCTGCGTGCGACTCGTGGACTCCATTGGAATGCAAAACGAGCTGCAAACCTATTACGTCAAGAAGGCGGCAGAGGATGCCAACGTTCTCAAGCGAATTGAGGTCTACAACAGGAAGTGGCTGAATTTGCCTCCTGGCGTGTTCCCTTGGGATGCGTACAGATAGGCGACGCGGGCGGTTCCTGGCCGACCAAGCCGACTACCTCCGCCGCCTCGGACGTGACGAGGAGGCCGATGCGAGCCTCGCGGCATGGCGGGAGGCGTGGCGGGAGGACGGGCCCGTCTCCGGCGGCCGCACCCGAGCCTAGTCCCTTCCCGGCCCGCTACTGCTCGTCCGCCGCGAGCTCGCTCACACGGGCGTGCACGCTCTGGGTCTGGTCGACCTCGCCCGAGAACACCCCGATCTCGAGGACGCAGTCGCCGTAGTCGCGGCCGTTGGCGATCTTGACGTAGGAGTCGTCGATGGCGCAGTCGTTCGTGGGGTCGAGGCCGTGCCAGCGTCCGGCCTGGTAGATCTCCATCCATGCGTGGGTCGCCCCCTCGGCGGCGTAGACCCCGGCGACGTACTTGGCGAGCAGCCCCAGGGCCCGGCAGACCGAGACCGCCACCTGCGCGTAGTCCTGGCATACGCCCCTTCCGCCCGCGAGGGCCTCCTCCGCGCTGGTCCTGACGGTGGTCGCCCCAGGGACGTACGCGATCCTCTCGTGCACGACCGAGCAGACATAGCGGGCCTGCTCGAGGGGGGAGTCCACCCGACGCGAGGTGCCGATGGCGGCACGTACCTCGCCCGAGAGGGCCTCGAGCGCGGGCCCCTGGCGGGTGAGGGCGCTCTGGTAGCGGTAGAGGGGCTTGTAGGGGCTCGGCCTCGCGAGCGACTGGTCGACGAAGGCTATCGCGCTCATGTGGTACGAGAAGCTCGCATGCGCCTCGGGAATGTGGCCCACCATGACGTGGTTGTGGAACGAGTCCACCTCCTCGAAGGTGGGACAGGCGGGGTCCATGTCGAACGCGAGGTCGCAGATGCGCTGCTGGGGCAGGTCGGGCGGGATGCACCGCAGCTGGAAGCGATGGTCGCGCACCGGGGCCGAGAAGCCGAGCCTCGTCTCGTACTCGAGGGCGAGCTTCCTCATGCCGAGACGTCCTTGAGCCTGGAGCCGCGGCCCGACCGCTTCCCGACGCACGCGTCCGCGAGGCGCGTGGCCAGGGCGCAGTCGTACCCCCGGGAGCCGATGGCCTCGGCGAGCGAGGAGAGCGTGGCCCCGAGGGGAAGGCACTCGGGCGACTCGATGCCCTCGAGGAAGATTCCGATCCTGCCGAGCGCCTCGTCGAGCGCCGCCTGGGGCCTCCCGAAGCGGCAGCACAGGTCGGCCCGCTCGACGTACTTGCCGACGCCTATGAGCGACTTCACCTCGAGCGGCGCGTCGCCGTCCTCGACGGCGCCCCAGAAGGCGAGGATGTCGTCGCAGACGGTCCTGTGGCGGACGAGCCGCGCCGCCGGCTCCTTCGACTTCCGGAGGTTGAGCAGGGCGAGCTCGATGTAGCTCGTGGTCGCGGTGCCTAGCTCGGGGCGCAGGAGGATGGCGTTGCCGAAGGCGGCCCTCATGTCCGAGCAGACCGAGGAGGGGTCCGTGTAGTCGTAGAGCATGTCGAAGAGGCGCTCCTCGGTCCCCTTGTCCCCCTCGGCCTCGTAGTCGCAGGCATCCCAGAACGCGGAGAAGTCCTGCGTGTCGAGGTCGACGTTCGCGTCGAAGGCGCGGAAGAACTCCTCCAGCTCCGTGAAGACGCGCTCCGTGTAGCGGCCGAGCCAGAGACACTGGTCGGCTTTGGTCAGCGTGAGAGTACCCATGTGTCCTTGAAGCCTCCTCCCTGTGACGAGTTGACGACCATCGATCCGGGCGTGTTGGAATAGCGCGTGAGGCCGCTCGCCCAGACCCGGCAGCTCTTGCCGGTGAGCACGAAGGCGCGCAGGTCGGCCATGCGGCGGCAGGGCCTGCCCCCGGCGTCGACGCTCGGCAGGTCCTTGAAGTCGACGACCTCCTGCGCGATGAAGCGCCTGCGGTCCGCCTGGATGGAGCGGCGGAGCCTCTCGAGCTCGTCGGGGGCGAGGTCGCGGCCGAACACCACGCCATAGCCGCCGGCCTCGGCGACGTCCTTCAGCACGAGGGACTCGAGGCGCTCCATCACGTAGGCGTAGTCGTCGTCGAAGAAGGGCAGGTAGGTCGGCGCGTTCTTGAGAATCGGCTGCTCGCCCAGGTAGTAGTGGATCATGGAGGGGACGAAGTAGTAGATGCCCTTGTCGTCTGCCACGCCGTTGCCGGGCGCGTTCACGATGGCGACGTTTCCCGCCCGGTACGCGGCCATGAGGTTGGGGACGCCGATGACCGAGTCGGGGTTGAAGCAGAACGGGTCGAGGTACTCGTCGGAGATGCGGCGGTAGACGACGCCGACCTTGTGCTTCGCGCCCGAGTAGTCGCAGAAGTAGAGCTGGTTGTTGTCGACCACGAGGTCGTTCGGGTAGGCCAGGGTGGCCCCGGTCTGCTCCGCGAGGTAGGAGTGCTCGAAGAACGCAGCGTTGTAGCGGCCGGGCGTCAGGACCACGGGGATGCCGCCGCACGAGCTGTAGCGCATCGCCCGGGCGAGCAGGTCGGGGTAGTCGCGGTTGTCCACGACGTCGTTGGCGGCATAGACGTCGGGGGCGACGCGCCTCGTGATGTTGCGCGCGATGAGGGGATACGACGCGCCCGAGGGGATGCGCAGGTTGTCCTCGAGCACGTACCACGTGCCGTCCTTCGCCTGGACGAGGTCCTCGCCCGCTATGTGGGCGTAGATGCCCGAGGGAGGCGTGACCTCGTTCACCTGGGGCAGGTAGCCGGAGCTCGAGTAGACGAAGTCCTCGGGGATGACGCCGTCGCGTATGACCTGCTTCTCCGAGTAGACGTCGCGGAGGAACGCGTTCAGCGCGCGCACCCGCTGTGAAAGGCCGGCGGAGAGCCCCTCCCACTCAGACGCCCCGATGATGCGGGGAATCGGGTCATAGGGAAGATCTGCTCCCTGAACTCGCCGCCCTTGTAGACGCCGAAGCGGACGCCGTCCCTCGTGAGGTCGCGGTTGATGTCCGCCCGCCTCTCGACGAGTGGCCCGATGCCCGATGGTCTCTCGCACATACGCCCTCCTTCCGGCAGTCCCCTTTCCGCTTGGGAGAACCATAGGCGGCCCGCGGCGGGAAGGTGGCGGGCGGAGGGGGCTGTTAACAATCGAGGGGAGGGTTTTAACGGCGGGGAAACGGGCTGTCTACGGCCGGGCCACAAGAGAGGGGCGGCCCCGCGAGCGGGGCCGCCTCGAGCGAGATGCCTTGCCGCGCGTGCCAGGTCCTACGCGGAATAGAAGGAAAAGGTGCCGCCGTGCTCCTTGGCATAGTCGAAGACGGTCGTATAGGTGCCCGTCGCGACGAGCACGACGATGATGGCAATGCCGATGAGCAGCCAGATGAGCTGGGCCCGCGCCCAGTTCTGCTTCGACTCCTCGGTCCTCGAGCTGAAGCTCCAGACGAGGACCATGATGAACCCCACGATCGGGATCCAGGAGAGGAACAGCGTCCCCATCCACCCGCCGATGCCGGTGGGCTCCTGCTCGTCCATGTCCACGAAGGTGTTGTCGGTGCTGTGCTCTGCCATGATGACTCCCTTTCCCTGGTGCGGATCAAGCTCGTTTGGAGGGTCGTGCGCTACCCTGACTGTACTCGAAAAGGGCATTCGTGCGAGCGTCCCGACGGCCGCTTGCCGCGAACGGTCGTGCCGCCTCGCGCCGTCCCCGCATACGCCTTCTGCGGATAGCTCACGCGATTGCTCTTGACCGAAGGGCAAAAGGGCCGAAGAATCGAAGGAGGGCGGCGTTTCCGCCCCGCGGCGGCGAGGATGGTCTCACATGGTTGGTCATCGGCTCATACAGGGCATGCCCTTTCACGACTACCGGGCGATTCGCCTTGCCGCCTGGTCGAACCTCCTGGGGTTCTCCTCCGACTGCTTCTACGTCAAGGACGACGAGCAGGCCTACGTGGACGCCTCGCGCTCGTTCGCCGTCATGCAGGGCTTCCGCTCGCCTGCCCAGCTCATGGGCAAGAGGGACGCCGACTTCATGACCGATCCCGAGGAGCTCGCCCGCTGCCAGCACGCGGACCAGCTGGTCCTCGAGGAGGGCCGCACGCTCCACTCGGGCCCCACCCCCGTCACCGACAAGGACGGCAAGGTGGTCTACTACTCCTCCACGGTGACGCCGCTGCGCTCCGGAGGCGACATCATCGGGCTCTTCTGCATCATGCTCGACGTCACCGAGAGCGTGACCGCCAACCAGGAGCTCGACAAGCTGTCGCAGACCGCCAAGGAGGACTCGCTCACGGGCCTGCTCAACCACGAGGCGGCGATGCTCAGGATCCAGGCCTACTTCGACTCCGGCGACAGCATCGGGCTCGACGCGCTGTTCATGATCGACATCGACGACTTCAAGAGCGTGAACGACACCTTCGGCCATCCCGTGGGGGACAAGGTCATCCGCGACTTCGCCCGCGTCATCGCGTCCTCGTTCAGGAACGACGACATCGTGGGGCGCGTGGGCGGCGACGAGTTCCTCGCCCTCATGCGCAACGTCAAGACGCGCGCCGACGTCCGCCGCAAGGCGCAGGACCTCATCGAGGCCCTCCAGTACACCTGCGAGGCCGACGCCTGCACGCGCGACCTCACCGGCAGCGTCGGCGTGAGCATCCACGAGGCCGGCGAGTCCCTCGCAGACCTCTACTCCCGGGCCGACAACCAGCTCTACCGGGCGAAGACCTCGGGCAAGAACCGCTACTCGATCGACGGGGTCGCCGCCGAGGGAGACTCGGCCGCAGAGCTCGCGAGCATGCTCGCGGGCAAGACCCGCACCGCCGTGCACCTGCGCTCGCTTTTGCAGAACATGGACGGCTTCATGCTGATCTGCGAGGTGGGGGAGGACATCAGGTTCACGTACGCCTCCCCGGGCGCCCACGAGTCCATCCGCGCCGACGTCACCGCCGACGGCGATGCCGGCGAGGTCCTCGGGGCGATTCTCCCCGAGGACCGCATCCGCGTGGAGCGCGCCATCCATAAGGTCGCCGACCAGGGCGGCCGTCTCGACATCGCCTATCGCGTGCTCCCGCGCGGCAGCGAGGTGCCCTGCTGGCGCACCGCGCGCGGCTCGATGCTCCCTCCCGACGGGAGCGGCGTCGGCAAGATGCTCGTCGTCGTGCAGGACTCCACCGCCTTCAACCACGCGGAGATAGAGATGAGGACCGCCTGGTGCATCGCCGAGATGGCGCTCGCCCACACGGGGGCCACGATCTGGCGCTACGACCTCGAGAGCCAGGTGCTGGAATGCCTGAGCAGGGGCGCGGGCTCGGTCATGGAGTCTGACCTCTACACCGACGACATCGCCAACCTCCGCGACGACGCCCACATCGCCGAGGGCTCGAGGCCGTCGTTCCAGATGCTGCTCAAGGCGACGAAGGAGGGGGTCACCGAGGCCGAGGCCGACATCGAGTTCATCACCAAGGACGGCTCGACCTACCTTCGGCATTGCATCGTCCGCTCGATATACGACGACAACAAGCGCCCCGTCTGCTCGGTGATGACCGCGATACCCGTCGCCGGGAGGCAGGTCTCCTAGCCGCGCTCGTAGCCGATTCGCTCGGCCGCCTGCCTCGCGTTTATCTCCGAGATCTCCATCTCGCCCGCGACGTAGGGCTCGTAGACCTCATAGGGGTCCCCGGTGCCCATGCTGCAGGCCCCGCAGAAGTCGCAGCTGCCCTTGCCGCAGAAGTTGAGCGACTCCTCGATGATGCGCCTGCGCTCCTCGCGCGTGGTGTCCTTGATCAGGGTGCTTCTCATGCCATTCCCTCCGTCGGCCGTCCGTCCCCTTATTCCCACTCTGTTGATATGATATAAGCGCGGGACCACTTGGGGGCGACGGGGGAGGGACACCTCGCGCTCTCCATCCCGGTGCCGTACACTTGCATCTCCGCGACGAGGGAGGGGGTGACGTATGGGACGCAAGCGCCTTCTGCTCCATGCGTGCTGCGCGCCCTGCTCCCTCGAGCCCGTGCGCATCCTGCGCGACGAGGGCTTCGAGCCCACCATCTGCTGGACGAACCCCAACATCCAGCCTCCCGCCGAGCACGACAAGAGGCTCATGACGCTCGTCCGGTGGGCGCGCCAGGCGAAGGTCGAGCTCCTCGTGTGCGGGTGCGACCGCGGGAAGTGGGACTGGGCCGTCGCGCCCCATGGCTTCGACCGGGAGGCGCGGTGCCGCGCCTGCTACGCCCTGCGCCTCGCGGAGACCTGCCATGTGGCGAGCTCCATGGGCTTCGGCTACGTGTCCACGACGCTGGCGGTCTCTCCCTACCAGCTCTTCGACGCCTGCGCGGACGTGCTCGAGAGGCTCGCGCACGCCGAGGGCGTCGTGCCGGTCGTCCAGGACTTCCGCACCCGCTACCCAGAGGCGACGAGGCTCTCCCGCGAGCTGGGGATGTACCGCCAGAACTACTGCGGCTGCCGGTTCTCGGCGGCGGAGGCGGCGCTCGAGCGGCACGAGCGCCGGGACGAGCGCAAGCTCGCCCACGCCGTCGAGCGGGCCCAGGCAGCCCACGCATGTCGAGACCTGACCGAACCGAGGGGATTGCGCGCATGAGAACCGACGACTTCGACTATCCGCTGCCAGACGAGCTGATCGCCCAGGCTCCCGCCGAGCCGCGCGACTCCTGCCGGCTCCTCGTGCTCCACCGGGCCGACGGGCGCTGCGAGCACAGGGCCTTCACCGACGTCATCGACTTCCTCGATCCGGGCGACCTGCTCGTCGCGAACAGGACGAGGGTGCTCCCGGCCCGCCTCGTGGGCCACAAGGCGCAGACCGGCGGCGTCGCGGAGACGCTCCTGCTCAAGCGCCGCGAGGACCTGGACGCCCTGGGGGGCGTGTGGGAATGCCTGGTGACGCCGGGAAGGCGCCTGCGGCCCGGGGCGACGGTCGAGTACCGCGCCGGAGGCCTCCATGCGCCCCTGGGCGCGCCCGTCGTGCTCAGGGGGACCATCGAGGAGTTCGTGCCGGACTCTCGGGGAGGCCGCGTCGTGCGGTTCGAGCCCATGGGCGGCCGCACGCTCGACGAGGCCATCCACGAGGCCGGCCATGTCCCGCTGCCTCCCTACATCACCGGCTACGAGGGCGATCCCGAGAAGTACCAGACGGTCTACGCGATGCGGGAGGAGCACTCCGCGGCGGCGCCCACGGCGGGCCTGCACTTCACGCCGGCGCTGCTCGAGAGGTGCCGCGCCAAGGGCATCGGGTGGGAGACCGTCGAGCTCGAGGTGGGAATCGACACCTTCCGCCTGGTCGAGGAGGACGATCCCACCCAGCACGTCATGCACACGGAGCGCTACCACGTGCCGCAGCGCGTGGTCGACGCGGTCCATGCCACGAAGGCGGCCGGGCACAGGGTGGTCGCCGTGGGGACGACCTCGGTGCGCTCGCTCGAGAGCGCCTGGGACCCGGAGGCGCCGGCGGCCGACGGCGCGCGCGGGGACATCGTCGAGCGGCTCGACGCCACCACGAACCTCTATCTCATGCCCGGCTCGACCTTCCATGTGGTCGACGCCATGATTACGAACTTCCACGTCCCCCGCTCGACGCTCATGATGCTCGTGAGCGCCTTCGCCACGCGCGACCAGATCATGGCCGCCTACCAGGAGGCCATCGACATGCGCTACCGGTTCCTCTCGTTCGGGGACGCGATGCTCATCGAGTAGGGCGCCGCGCGCCTTCGGGCAGGAAGGCCCCCCTCGTCGGCCCTGGCCCTCCCCGGTCGGGCCACCACGTTCGGGCTCTCGTCTCATACCATGGGATGCACCGGTGTCCGTTGCGCTTGTTATACTGTCCGGAATCTGGCAGCATGACGTAGCGCCACCCCGGACGAACAAGCGAGTGATGAGATGGACAGCCCGAAGAAGCCAACTGGAGGAATCTCCCTCGGCCGCCTCGCCGAGGCGCTCGTCGTCGTTGGCGCGGCCTTGCTGCTCTGCGTCGCCCTGGCGATACGGGGGACGGAGGACTACGCGGTCGCGTCGCCGGGCCAGGAGCTTTCCAGCTGGGAGGAGGCGGGCGCGGACGGGCAGGTCGTCGACCGGTCCGTGCCCATCTCGCTCGACGGGGGTGGGGAGGTGTCGCTCAGCACGGTCCTCCCCGAGGTCAGGGACGGGCAGTCGCTGATGGTCAAGGTCAATTTCTCGTCCATGGACGTGAGGGTGGACGGGGAGACGGTCTTCTCGGTCGGCGCGACGAGCCTCGGGCCGATTCGTACGATGGTGGGCAACTACATCGCCTTCGTCCCCCTCCATGCCGACTACAGCGGCAGGACCGTGCAGTTGGACGTGACCAAGAGAGACCCGCTCTTCGCCTCGGCGATCAAGCATGCCACGGTGATCGACTCCTCCGACTACCTGGTCGTCCAGGCCCATGCCTTCCTCGCCAACCTGGTCATAGCCACCCTGTACTGCATGCTCGGCCTCCTGATGTTCGCCCTCTGGCTCGTCCTCTCCCTGCGTGGCATCAACCTGGACAGCCACGAGAGGGGAGCCTATGCCTACGCCGGCCTCTTCCTCCTGTCCGTCGGGATATGGACCATCTCCGACGTCCACCTCCTCGGGGTGTTCCTGCATCGCCTCACCGCCTCCGGGCTGATCAACTACCTCGCCTTCGGCCTCATGCCGATCGGGTGCCTGGGCATGACGAGGCACCTCTACGCGCAGCCCGGCCGTGCCCCGGGACTGCTCCTCGGGCTGGCACAGCTCAACTTCGTCGCCCAGTGCGCCCTGTTCCTCGCCGGCATGGTCGACCTTCCCCAGATGCTCCCGGCGACCCAGGTCATATGCGTCCTCGCCATCCTCGTGTTCGTCATTGAGACCGTGGCCGACATGAGACGCCATCCGGTCGCGGGGAAGCGGGTCAACGTGATCACGGCGGTCGTCGCCGCGGCCGCCTTCGTCGTCGCCATTGTCCTCTATGCCCTGGACATGTCGACCTTCTCGTGGCTCACGCTCGCCATCGTCGTCATCGTCACGAACATCGTCCTCCAGCTGCTCTCGGCGGCCTACCAGATGATGCGCGACGGCATCAAGCTCGACGAGATGCGCGTCCACGCCTATACCGACGACCTGACGGGTCTCGGGAACCGGAGGGCCTATGCGGAGGAGGTCGACAGGATACGCCGCCTCGACGACCGCTCGCGTCTCGTGCTCGGCCAGATCGACGTCAACGGCCTGAAGAACACGAACGACTCGCTCGGGCATGCGGCCGGCGACGAGCTGCTCAGGGTCGTCTCGCACTGCATCTCGTCATGCTTCGGCCCGTTCGCGAAGTGCTACCGCATGGGGGGCGACGAGTTCTCCATCCTCGCCTTCGCCGATGGGGACACGTATGGGGCGGCGGAGAGGCGGCTGAGGGACGAGCTCGCCCGCTGGCAGGGCGAGTACGTGCGGTCCCCCTCCATCTCGATGGGCAGCGCCGCCCAGGCGGACCATCCCGGCGCGTCGGTCACCGAGCTCGAGAGGGAGGCGGATGCGGAGATGTACCAGGAGAAGCGCATCTACTACTCCGACTCGGGGACCGACCGGAGAAAGCTGCCGCGTTAGCCTCGGCCGTCCGCCCCTCCCATGCGCATGCGGAGAGGGGGCCGGGAGCTTCCCCGCGTACCGTCTAGTGGGGGATGACCAGCCACAGGACGAGCAGCACGATGAGGGCGACGGCGACGACGATGGCGATGAAGACGGCGCGCTCCTGCCTCGTGTGCTCGCGGAGCGTCTGCTCGTTCTGGGCGAGGAGGTCGACCTGGCGCTGCTGGACCTCGAGGGCGGCCTTCTCGTCGGAGACGCGCTCCGCGAGGTCCCGGGTGCTCTCGGGGGTCGAGTGGATGTCGTTGGCCTCGTCAAGGAGCGCCTGCGCGGTGTCGATGCGGTCCTGGGCGGCCTTGAGGTCCTTCGTGACCTCGCGGATGCGCATCTCCTTGGTGACGGCCTCGTTGTCGAGGGTGGCCTCCTCGGTCTCGGCGTCCTGGAGCAGCTTGTCGTACTCGGCCTTCCTCTGGTTGGCCTCCTGCCGGGCGGCGTCGGCGGCCTTCTGGGCCGACTCGAGCGACTGCTTCTGCGTCCAGAGGTGCGTCTGGGCGTTGTCGACCGTGCGCTGGGCCTCCGCCGTGATCGAGGTGACCTCGTCGCGTGCCGTCTTGAGGTGCGCCATCTCGGCGGCCACCGTCGAGTTGAGCTCGGACACGGGCTTGCTGGAGCTGGGGTCGCGCTTGAGAGCCGCGAGCTCGTCCTGCAGCTTCGCGAGGCGTACCTGGGCGTTGTCGACCGCCCGGGTGGCGGTCGCGACGCGCGCGTCGCGCCGGTTGGAGGCATCCTGCACCTGGGCCTCGGCGTTGCGCACGGCGCGCTTGGCGTCCGCCAGGGACTTGCTCGCGTCGTCGGCGCGGCTCCTCGTCGACTCGGCGAGGTTCTTGTAGGGGCGGAGCTCCTGCTCGTGGTCGGCCTTCAGCTGCTCGAGCTGCCTGGCGAGCTCCTCGTGCTTCGCGTCGAGCGCGTCTATCTCCGCCTGCGCGGCGTCGTGGTCCTTCGTGGCGTCGGCGAGCTCTGCCGACTGCTCCTGGACGATGGCGTCGAAATGGGCCTCGATGTCGTTCCTGTGGTCGAGCTCGGCCTGGTCGGCGGCAAGGTCCTGCTGGATGCTGGCCATGTGGTCGCGCGCCGTGCTGTGCTCCTTGCTCGCCGCGTGGACCTGCCTCATGGCGGCAAGCCCGCTCTTGAGGCGATCCTTCGCCGAGCCTGCGGCCTTGCTCGAGGCGTCGAGGAAGGCGGCGCCCGTGCCCTTGGGGTTCGCGTCGGCGGCGTCTGCGGCGGGCTCTGCGCCCTGCGCAGACGCCGCCGGGCCGGAGGCCGCGGAGGGAGTGGGGGAGGGCTCGTCGGCGATGCTGACCTTCGGCAGCTTCGAGCGAAGGCCGCTCCTCGCGCGGGTGTCGTTGTCGGGTGCTTGCGTGTCCTCGGCCATAGGGACGCTCTCCTTCTCCCTCGGAAACGTACGAGACGGCCAGTCGTGCAAAGACGACGGCCCTCCCTTGTGCCTATGCCCCATTTTCACCCATTGGGCGACGGAATGTGCGGGCGCGTCCGCCAAATTGGCGAGTTTGGCCGAATCGTCCAGGACGGCGTGGCGCGGGCGCGTGGCCGTGGGGCTTGCTATCTGTGTTAGGTTTCTGTCGAGCCGAGGCCAGCGCACCGACGGCGCGCCCTCTTGGGCCATGATGTCTAAACCGGCATCTCGAGGATGGGAACAGGCGGAATGACGGGCATAGACCTCGTTGCGTTCGATCTCGATGGCACGACCATCAACAACCATAGACCGATGACCAGGCGCGTCGCCGATGCCTTCGCCGCCGCGAAGGCATCTGGCGCGGCGACGTCGGTGGTGAGCGGGCGGCCTACCGACATGCTCGGGTCGCTGCTCGGGGCGGAATGGCTCGACTGGAGGATCACGGTGAACGGCGCCTGCGTCACCGACGCGCGCACCGGCGAGGTGAGGAGCCGACGCCCCCTGGCCTACGACGACGCCCTCGAGGTACTCGCGACCGGTGCCCCCTTCGACGCCGCCTGGAACGTGTTCCTGCCGGACGGCTCCTATTTCGAGCGCAAGTGCTACTCGTACATGGTGAGCAGGGACAAGGGGAGCCGCCCGAGCCTGCATGGGCTCAGGAGGCTCGTCTCGGGGGTCAGGAGCGTGGGCTCTGCCGAGAAGGTCGTGCGGACCCATCGTTCCGACGTCGACAAGATCGGCGCGAGCTTCCCCTCGCCGGAGGCGTGCCAGGCGGCCGCGGCGGCCTTCGAGGACAGGGGAGGCCTCGAGGTCGTGCACATGGGCCCCGAGGAGCTCGAGCTCACGCGCGCGGGCGTCACGAAGGGCTCGGCCCTCGGCGAGCTCTGCCGCGCCTCGGGCATCGACGAGCGCAGGGCCGTCGTCTTCGGGGACTCGGGCAACGACGTTTCGCTCACGGGACGGCCCTGCACCTTCGTCGCGGTCGCGAACGCGACCCCCGAGATAGCCGCTGCCGCGGACGACCACTGCCCCTCCGTCGACGACGACGGCGTCGCGCAGTGGATCGAGGCACGCCTGTAGGGCCGTTCCGGGAGGGAACCAATGCCAGGACTCTTTTCCTTTGACATAGCGGCCGCCGACGCGGCCACCCATGCGCGCGCGGGCGTCTTCCACACCGCGCACGGCGACGTCGAGACGCCCGTCTTCATGCCGGTCGGGACCAAGGCCACGGTCAAGGGGATCCTCCCCGGGACCCTCGCCGAGCTCGGCGCGTCGGTCGTCCTCGCCAACACCTACCACCTCTCGATGCGGCCGGGCGCCGACGTGATCTCCGAGCTGGGGGGCCTCCACGAGTTCATGCGCTGGCCAGGGCCGATCCTCACCGACTCCGGCGGCTTCCAGGTCTTCTCGCACGGGGACGCCGTGCGCCTCGGCGACGACGGGGTGACGTTCCATGCCACCGACTACGGCGGCGAGGTGGTCTCGTGGACCCCCGAGGCCAACATGCGCATCGCCGAGCAGCTCGGCGCCGACATCGTGATGCAGCTCGACCAGTGCCCGGGCTATCCCGCCGAGCGGGCGTTCGTGGAGAGGGCGGTCGAGCTCTCGGGCGCCTGGGCGGAGCGCTGCTGGAAGGCGCATACGAGGCCCGACCAGGCCCTCTTCGGGATCGTCCAGGGCGGGATGCACATGGACCTGCGCCTCCGCTCGCTCGCCATGCTCGAGTCATGCGGCGACTTCCCCGGCTATGGCATCGGCGGCTACTCCGTCGGGGAGGACCACGAGACGATGTTCGAGACGCTCGAGCCCCTCGTCTCCGAGCACATGCCCCAGGGGAAGCCCCGCTACCTCATGGGGGTCGGCAACCCCACGACCCTCGTGCGCGCGGTCGCGGCCGGCGTCGACATGTTCGACTGCGTGCTCCCGACGCGCACGGCGCGCATGGGCACGGCCTTCTCGTCCACGGGGAGGATGAACCTCAAGAACGCCCGCTACGAGAGGGATGCCGGCCCGCTCGACGAAAGGTGCGCCTGCCCCGTGTGCACGGGTGGCTACACCAGGGCCTACCTGCATCACCTCGTGAAGCAGAAGGAGATGCTCGGATCCGTCCTGCTGTCGACGCACAACCTCTTCTACCTGCTCGACCTCATGCGCCGCGCGCGCCGGGCCATCATGTCCGGCTCCTATGCCGCGTTCGTCGACGAGTGGATGGCGAGCCCCGCCTCCTGGGACTACTGAGGGGCGGCCCTCTGCCGTCGCCGGGGCGACGCTGGACATCACGGCGTGAATGACATGCTAGACTGTTGAGGTTACGAACGAGCGGCCTCCCGAGCCTCACCCCAGACTCCCGGGTGCGCCCTGACCATATCGAGGGGGAACCACATGCCAGACTCACATGACGACGGTCGCCAGACCGGCGTTGCCCGTTGGAACGAGGGGGCGAAGTCCTCGGGATCGTCCGACGCGGAGGGCAAGTCGTCGGCCTCAAAGGAACGCGGCCGGGAGAAGGCCAGGCAGAAGGCGAAGGAGAAGACGAAGTCGGCTCCTCGCGCGCACCGTCCCGCCTCGAAGGCGACGCGGGAGCCCAAGCGCTGGGCGACCACCCTCGTCGTCCTCGCCGCCGTCTGCGTCGCCTGCGCGATCATGTTCACGCCGCTCTCCGAGAAGATCACGAAGGGCCTCGACATCCAGGGCGGCGTCTCCGTCATCATGACCGCGAGCACCACCGACGGCTCCGCGGTGACCTCGGACGACATGGCGACGGCCACGAGCATCATCCAGAACCGCGTGAACTCGCTCGGCGCCTCGGAGGCCACGGTCCAGCGCCAGGGCACCAACTCCATCCTCGTGCAGATCCCCGGCGCCACCGATTCCGAGCAGGCCGTCAACACCATCGGTCAGACGGGCAAGCTCGAGTTCGTGAAGCTCCAGGACGTCGGCGACGCCGACGCCCTCGCCGAGATCGCCGCCGGGCAGGAGAACGTCCAGCTCAAGGAGGGCACCTACACGGCGTTCATGACGGGCGACAACATCCAGTCCACCTCCGTCGGCCAGTCCACCGGCACCTCCGGCTACGTGGTCGACATTACCCTCGACTCCGAGGGCACCCAGAAGTTCGCGGAGGTCACCAAGGAGCTCGTGGCGACGCACGGCCAGATCGCCATCGTGCTCGACGGCGTGGTCAACTCCGCCCCGGCCGTGCAGAGCGAGATCACGGGCGGACAGGTCCAGATCAGCGGCAACTACACCGTCACCCAGGCCAAGGCCCTGAAGACGGTCCTCGACTCCGGCTCCCTCCCCGTGAAGCTCACCTACTCCGAGAGCCGCGTGGTCGGGCCTACGCTCGGCCAGGACTCGCTGCACCAGGGCCTCATCGCCATCGGCGTGGGCATGGCCATCGTCATCATCTACCTCTTCATCTTCTACCAGGGGCTGGGGCTTCTCACCTTCGGCTCGCTCGGCGTGTTCGCGGTTATCTACCTCGGGCTCCTGGCCGTCCTCTCCCATTACGGCGCCTTCGCCCTCTCGCTCGCCGGGCTGGCCGGCATCGTCCTCACGATCGGCATGGCCGCGGACTCCTCGATCCTCGTGCTCGAGCGGTTCCGCGAGGAGATACGCATGGGCAGGACCGTGCGGAACGCCTCCATCACGGGCGTGAAGCACGGCATCGGCACCTCGGTCGACGCCGACGTCGTGACGCTCGTCTCGGCGCTGGCCCTCTTCTTCATCGCCGTCGGGCCCGTCAAGGGCTTCGGGCTCACCCTCTCGCTCGGCATCGCCTGCGACATCATCACGATGTACTGCTTCAAGGCGCCCGCGCTCAGGCTGCTCGCCCGTGGCACCATCCAGAAGAACCCCTCGTTCTGGGGCATCCAGAGCGACCTCGACGAGGCTGGCCGCACCGAGGGCGATGCGGAGTCCGGGAAGGGGGGTGTCGCCAATGCGTAGCCACTTCAAGCGCGAGATCCCCTTCATCGGCGCCCGTCGCGTCTTCCTCACCATCTCCGCCTGCCTCGTGGTCCTGGCCATCCTCGGCATCGCCGTGCGCGGCCTCGTGTTCGGCATCGAGTTCTCCGGCGGCACCGAGATAGACTTCCGCTCCACCGGCGACATCACCATCGAGCAGATGAGGGATGCCCTGGCCTCGAACGACGAGGGCACCGCCACCGTCCAGACCACGGTCACCGACGGCGCCGAGGGCTTCCTCGTGCGCAGCGAGACCACCGACCCCACCGTCGCGACCGCCCACGCGGACGCGGTCGCCTCCGGCCTCTCCCTGGCCGCCGACTCCTACCAGGTCACCACGATCGGGCCCGACTGGGGCGCCAACGTCACCCAGTCGTCGGCCACGGCCTTCCTCGTGGCCATCGCCCTGATCATCGCCTACGCCTCCTGGCGCTACGAGTTCAAGATGTCGCTCGCCGCGGTCATCGCCCTCCTGCACGACCTCGTGATCACCGTCGGGATCTACGCCTGGACCCAGACGGCCATCACCCCGAACGTCGTGGCCGCCCTGCTCACCATCATGGGCTACTCGCTCTACGACACGGTCGTCGTGTTCCACCGCACGAAGGAGAACTCGCTGCAGCTCCACGACGGAGTCCACCGCACCTACTTCCAGATCGCCAACTTCTCGATCAACGAGGTCTTCGTGCGCACGATCAACACCTCCATCACGAGCCTCGTGCCCGTCTTCGCCATGCTGTTCTTCGGCGGCTCGACGCTCAAGGACTTCGCCTTCGCCATGTCCATCGGCCTGGTCCTGGGAAGCTATTCCTCGATCGCCGTCGCGAGCCCCATCCTGGCCATCTGGAAGACGAGCGAGAGCAAGTGGTCCAAGCTCGAGGCCAAGTACGGCGAGCGCGCGCTCGCCCCTGAGAGCGCCAAGGACGTCGACGCGGCTGCCGGGACGGGCGAATAGCCTCGATGTCGGGGCTTGCCGACAGTCCCCGGTGGGAGGTCCTGCGCTCCGACCCCACGGCAGAGCGGGGCCTCTCCTCGGCATTGGGCATCCCGCGCCTCGTGGCGCGCGTCCTGGTGTCGCGGGGAATCGCGGACGAGGCCCGTGCGCGCGAGTTCCTCAGTCCCTCCCTGGCGAGGGACTGGGCCGACCCTGCCGTGATCCCCGGGCTGCTCGACGCGGCCGGGAGGGTCGAGCGTGCGATCGACTCCCACGAGCGCATCGCCGTCTTCGGCGACTTCGACGTCGACGGCATGAGCTCGACCTGCCTGCTCACGCTCGGCCTGCAGGAGCTCGGCGCCGACGTCCATCCCTTCATCCCCCATCGCTTCGACGAGGGCTACGGCCTCTCGCGCGAGGCGCTCAACCGCGTCATCGAGTGCTGCCACCCCGACCTCATCGTGACGGTCGACAACGGCATCGCCTCGGCGAGCGAGGCGGAGTGGCTGCTCTCCCAGGGCATTGACGTCGTCGTGACCGACCACCACGAGCCTGCCGACCTCGTTCCGACGGGCATTCCCGTGGCCGACCCCAAGCTCCTCCCCGCCTGTCCCTCGCGCGAGCTCGCGGGGGCGGGCGTCGCCCTCAAGCTCGTGCAGGAGCTGGGGACCCACTTCGGCAGGCCCGAGCTCTGGCGCCGCTTCACGGACGTGGCGACCCTCGGGACCATCTCCGACATGATGCAGCTCTCCCAGGAGAACCGGGCCCTCGTCGCGGACGGCATCGCGCGGATGCGCGAGACCACCCGCCCCGGCCTGGTCGCCCTCGCGGCGGTCTCCGGCGTGGAGCTGGCCACCATCAGCTCCTCCGCGCTGCCCTTCTCCCTCATCCCGCGCCTCAACGCCGCGGGGCGCATGGGCGAGACGAACGTCGCCTTCGAGCTCCTCCTCACCGACGACGTCGCCCGCGCCGCCAAGCTCGCGGGCCGCCTCGAGTCCATCAACCAGGAGCGCCGCGAGATCGAGGGGGAGCTCGCGTCGGAGGCCATGGCCATGGCCGAGGCCACCTACGACGGCGGCCGCTCCATCGTGGTGGGAGGGGAGGGCTGGCACGAGGGGGTCAAGGGCATCGTGGCCAGCCGTCTCGTGAACCGCTTCCACGTCCCCTCGCTGCTGTTCACCATCTCCGACGGCGTCGCGCACGGCTCGGGCCGCTCGGTAGGCTCGGTCGACCTCTTCCATGCGGTCGAGCAATGCTCCGACCTGCTCATCCGCTTCGGCGGGCATGCGGGTGCCGTCGGGGTCACGGTCGACGCCGCCAACCTCGATGCCTTCCGGGACCGCCTCGAGGAGGTGCTCCAGACGCTTCCCGCCGCGGAGTTCCTCGACCGCGGGCAGATCGCCGCGGAGGTGGGCCTGGGCGAGCTCGACATCTCGTCGATCGAGTCTCTCGAGATGCTCCAGCCGTACGGCCAGGGCAACAAGGTCCCGCTGCTCGCCGCGACCGGCGTCACGATGAAGGCGCGCGCCCGTGTGGGCGGCAGTGGCGACCACCTGCGATTCGTTGCCACGGACGGCATCCACTCGGTGCCTGCCATCATGTTCCGGGCACCCGACATCGAGCGCGCGAGCGACTACGACGGCGCGGTCGACCTCGTATTCGAGGCCGTTGCCGAGACCTGGCAGGGCCGCACGAAGCCGAAGCTCATGGTCAAGGACATCATCTACCGCACGGCGGACGCCTCGGCTCCCGCGGCCGGCGAGGCCGAGCCGGACCTGGTCGAGGATCTCTTCGCCCGTGCCCCCGAGATACTCTCGCGCGACGAGTATGCCGGCATCGCCGAGGCCACGAGCTTCTTCACCAAGGTCGTCGGCATCAGCTTCGACGGGCGCCAGGCCGTCGCCGGCAAGCTCGTGGTGGGCGAGGCCCTGCTGGTCGAGCACCAGAAGGACAACCCGGCGGACGAGAACGCCATCGCCCTCGTGAGGGGCACCGGCGAGCAGGTCGGGTTTCTCCGCAGGCAGATAGCGGCCGCCCTCGCGCCCCTGGTCGACGGCGGCGCGGCCTACGTCTGCCACGTGCGCGGCATCACGGGCGGCCAGGATCGCTCCATAGGGGTGAACGTCCAGGTGGAGAGGCTCGACGTGAACGGGGTCGCGCCTGACGAGGCGGCCGAGCGCGGCCGTGCCGAGCGCGTGCGCCTCTCGCGCCTCTCCCGGCCAGAGCTCACCTCCGAGCTCCGCCGCGCGCTGATCGGCGGGCATGACCTCCTGCCCGCCCAGGCCGCCGCCCTGGACAAGCTCGACTCGGGCGTCTCGACGCTCGTCGTCATGGCCACGGGGCGCGGCAAGTCGCTCGTCTTCCACGTCCATGCGGCACGGGAGGCCATCGCCGGGGGAAGGGCGAGCGTCTTCGTCTATCCCCTCCGCGCGCTCGTCGCCGACCAGGACTTCCATCTCACCGAGACCTTCAGCAAGCTGGGGATGCAGGTGCGCGTCCTCACCGGCGAGACCCCCCTCGACGAGCGCGACGAGGTCTTCTCGGCGCTCGCCTCGGGCGGCGTCGACGTGGTCCTCACCACCCCCGAGTTCCTCGCGATCCACGTGCGTCGCTTCTCGGAGGGCGGTCGCGTCGGCTTCGTGGTGGTCGACGAGGCCCATCACGTCGCGGGCGCCAAGGGCGGGAACCGCGCCGCGTACGGCAGCATGCCCGAGGTCCTCGCCGAGCTCGGGCACCCGCGCGTGCTGGCGGCGACGGCGACCGCCTCAGACGAGGTCGCCGCCGAGATATGCCGCCTTCTCGGCATAGAGCGCGGGGAGGTCGTGGTCGACGAGACGGTTCGCTCGAACCTCGCGCTGGTCGACGCCCGCGAGGTCAAGGACCGCGAGGCCGCCCTGGTGAGCTGCGTCTCCTCCGGGGAGAAGACCGTCGTCTACGTCAACTCCCGGGAGCAGTCCATCGTGCTCGCGCGCACGCTGCGCCGTCGCATCCCCGAGCTGGGCTCCAGGATCGCGTTCTACAACGCGGGGCTCACCCGCGTCGACCGCGACCGCGTGGAGGAGGCCTTCCGCTCGGGCCAGCTGAGCTGCATCGTCTCGACCAGCGCCTTCGGCGAGGGCGTCAACCTGCCCGACATCCGCAACGTGATGCTCTACCACATGCCCTTCGGCTCTGTCGAGTACAACCAGATGAGCGGCCGCGCGGGCAGGGACGGCGCACCGGCACGGGTCCACCTGCTCTTCGGCTCGCGCGACTCCCGCATCAACGAGCGCATCCTCGAGTCGTCCGCCCCCGGGAGGGCCGACCTGGTGACGCTGTACCGCGCCCTCAGGACCATCTCCTCCCGGACGCGCGCCCAGGAGGGCTCCGACTCCTTCTCGCTCTCGAACTCGGACATCGCCTCGGTGTGCCTGGACATCGACTCCCGTGCGACGCTCGACGAGAGGGCCGTCTCGTGCGGCATCTCGACCTTCCGGGAGCTCGGTTTTCTCACCACGAGCGGCTACGGGTCGGCCCGTCGGATTACCATGATCGAGAGCCCCGAGAAGATGGAGCTCAACCGCTCCATCCGCTACCTCGAGGGGGTGCGCTCCCGAGGCGACTTCGAGAGGTTCCGCGACTGGGTCCTCTCGTCGACGGCGGACGACCTGCTCGCACGCATCAACCGGCCCATCGTGCCGGGGTTCGGGCAGAGGGTGTAGCAGGCGCCATGACGGGAGAGGGGAGCGATGTGCCATGACCGATGAGATGCTCCTGCCCGACGACTCCGCGCCGCGCCCCTTCGAGCCGGCCTCTCCCGACGTCGGCGCCGACAACTGGCCCCTGCTCGTCGAGACCTGCGCCCGCTACCTCTCTCCCGCCGCCTTCGCCAAGGTCAACGACGCCTATGCGTTCGCGGCCGAGATGCATGCCAACCAGCGCCGCCGCTCCGGCGAGGCCTACATCAACCATCCCGTCGAGGTCGCGCTCATCCTCGCCCATGACCTCCACATGGACGAGGACGTGATATGCGCCGCCCTGCTCCACGACACCGTGGAGGACACGTCGACCTCGCTCGAGGACGTGTCGGGACGCTTCGGCCAGACGGTCGCCGAGCTGGTCGACGGGGTCACCAAGCTCACCTCCATCGAGGTGGACTCGATGGACGCCAAGCAGGCCTTGAACCTGCGCAAGATGTTCCTCGCGATGTCCAAGGACATGCGCGTCGTGATCATCAAGCTCGCGGACCGACTGCACAACATGCGCACGCTCGCCGCGCTTTCCCCCGACCGGCGCATCTTCAAGGCGCGCGAGACCATGGACGTCTACGCGCCCCTCGCCGACCGCCTCGGCATCTCCTCGATCAAGTGGGAGCTCGAGGACCTCTCGTTCTTCTACCTCGAGCCGGAGGAGTACCAGCGCATCGCGCGCATGGTCCAGGACTCGCGCGAGCAGCGCGAGCGTGACACCGACGAGGCCATCAAGACCCTCGACGACGAGCTCAGGCATGCCGGCCTCTCCGGCTACCAGATAACCGGGCGCCCGAAGCACCTCTGGAGCATCTACCAGAAGATGCGCCGCAAGAACCAGGAGTTCTCCGACATATACGACCTCATCGCCCTGCGCGTCATCACCCAGAGCGTGGGCGACTGCTACTCGGCCCTCGGGGCCGTCCACTCGCTCTGGCACCCGCTGCCGGGACGTTTCAAGGACTACATCTCGCTTCCCAAGCCGAACGGCTACCAGTCGCTCCACACCACCGTCGTCGGCCCCGACGCCCGTCCCCTCGAGATCCAGATCCGCACGCTCGACATGCACGAGCAGGCCGAGTACGGAATCGCCGCCCACTGGCTCTACAAGAAGGCGGGCAACTCGAAGGGGGTCATGAACCCCGAGGACAAGAGCATCGACTCCCAGATCAACTGGATCCGCCGGAGCCTCGACTGGACGGTCGACGGCGAGATAGACGACCCCCACGAGTTCCTCAACAGCCTCCGCGTCGACCTCTTCGAGGACGAGATCTTCATCTTCACGCCGAAGGGCGAGGTCATGAGCCTCCGCAAGGGGGCCACGCCGCTCGACTTCGCCTACGCGGTGCATACCGAGGTGGGCAACCACTGCGTCGGGGCCAAGGTGAACGGGTCGGTGGTCCCGCTCACCACGGAGCTGGTCATGGGCGACCGCGTCGAGATCCTCACCAACAAGAACGCCAAGCCCTCGCATGACTGGCTCGCCATCGTGGCCACCCCGTCGGCGCGCTCGAAGATCAGGCGCTACTTCACCACCGCCTCGAAGTCGGACGACGCCGAGGCCGGACGCGCCGAGCTCGCACGCGAGCTCAGGAAGCGCGGCTACGGCATCTCCACGCCACGCTCGGCGAAGGCCCTCGCGAAGGTGGCCGAGCAGCTCACGTTCAAGACCATGGACGACATGCTCGCGGGCATCCACACCGGCAAGGCGGCTCCCGTCGCCGTCGCGAACAAGGTCCAGGCCATCCTCGAGGAGGGCACCCCTGCGGCCCGCGCCGCCGCCCAGAAGGCCGCCGAGGAGGCGGCCGCCCAAAAGGCCGCGTTCACCGAGGACACCCCGATGGCGCCCCCTCGCCAGGTGCGCCAGCGCGACCAGGCCGCCGGCAAGCGTCGCAGCAGCTGCGGCGTGGTGGTCAGGGGCGACCCCGACCTCCTCGTGCATCTCGCGCACTGCTGCAACCCCGTCGCCGGCGACGACATCGTGGGCTTCATCACGCGCGGCCGAGGCGTGTCGGTGCACCGGAGCAGCTGCCCCAACGTGAAGGGGCTCATGGAGCACCCGGAGCGCATGATCGAGGTCGAGTGGGACGCCTCTGGTGCCACGCAGTTCCAGGTGGAGATCGTCATCGAGGCGACCGACCGCATGGGGCTGCTCAAGGACGTCACGATCGCCCTCAACGACGCCGGCGGCAACATCCTCTCGGCTGCCACGCAGACGAGCTCGGAGGGGGTCGCCCGCCTGCGCTTCCTGATCGCCATCTCGGACGCCAGCATCCTCGACGCCCTGCTCGCCTCGGTGAGCCGCGTCCCGAGCGTGTTCGACGCCCGGCGCATCATGCCCGGCGAGGGGTCGAACCAGATGAAGAGGAGGGTCTAGCCATGGCGGAGGCCGAGAGGCCGCAGGTGCGGCAGTTCGTGGTGGGCCCGCTCGAGACGAACTGCTACGTCGTCATCGACGGCGACAAGGCCCTCGTGGTCGATCCTGGCGCCAACGGCGCCGACATAGCCGCTGCCCTCTCCGGGCTCGACGTCGAGCTCATCGTGGCGACGCATGGGCATGGTGACCACGTGGGCGGCGTCGCCGCCCTCAAGCAGGCGACGGGAGCCCCGTTCGCGATCTCCGCCGCCGACGCGGGACGCGCGCAGAGCGCCGCCGACAACTCGAGTCACGACTTCGGCTATGACGCGAACGCCCCCGCGCCCGACCGCCTGCTCGCGGAAGGAGACGTGGTCTCCGTGGGCGGCCTGGGCTTCTCGGTAATCGACTGCCCTGGCCACACTCCCGGTGGAATCGCCCTCTACGGCAATGGCGTCGTCTTCGTCGGGGACACCCTGTTCGCCGGGTCGTGCGGCAGGACGGACCTCGATGGGGGAGACGCGGACGCCCTGCGCCGCACCCTCATGCGTCTCAAGGGGTCGATCGCCCCCGACACCCTGGTGCTCCCCGGCCATGGGGAGGCAACCACCATGTCTGCCGAGCTCGCAGGGAATCCGTATCTACGATAGGGGGTCCGCATGGGCGACAGGGGGCCGTTGCTGCCGGACGAGGCGACGCTCGGGCAGGTTTCCGCCTTCTTCGAGCGCGACCGGTTCGCGACCGAGAGCTGCCATCCACGGGTGGTCGAGGCGTCGCACGGGCATTCCGTCGTGACGATGGACATCCTCGAGGGCCATCTCAACGGCATGGACAACCTCATGGGAGGCGTCGTGTTCACCCTGGCGGACTATGCCTTCGCCATCGCCTCGAACATCGGACAGGCCCCGACCGTCTCCGCGAGCGCGAACGTCGACTTCATGGGAAGAGCGAGGGGCACGCGGCTCGTTGCCGTCTGCGACCTCGAGCGCGATGGCCGCACCCTGTGCTTCGCCACGGTGCGCGTGACCGACGACGCCGACGTCGACGTCGCCCGCATCAGCTTCGTGGGGTGCCGGCAGGGGTAGCGGCGACGACGGATGCGGGCCGAAGCCCGCATCTGCTATAGTCTCGCTTGCAGCTCGCTTAGGCCCGAGTGGCGGAATGGCAGACGCGGAGGTCTCAAAAACCTCTTGTGGCAACACAGTGCGAGTTCGAGTCTCGCCTCGGGCACCAACTGGATATAAGTCGAACCTTCCCTCCCGGGACGTCTCCCAATTCGGATTCGATCCCGAGGGAGGTCTCGACTTCCAACAGGGACGTGTCGTCAGCCGAAACGTTCATGATTACCACGGCCTCCGACTCGTAGAGCCATACCTTCGAGACGAAGACGCCGATGAGCTCCGAGTCGCTCAGATACCCGTTCCGGGCGGCCGCGAAAAAGAGCATGATCTCATCCTCGGTGAGACCGTCCCTCAGGCTCTCAAGCTCATCGATGCGCCTCTCGATGCCTTCCTCCTGCTTCATGATGGCGTCCATGCGCTCCTTTACCGCCGTATAGGGCATTCCGTCCTCCACGGCCGCAACGAGCCTCTCGCGGGCTCTCTGGACCTCTCGAAGCTCCTTGCGGGCCGCAGACACGGACGAACGTCCCGCGTTGTCCCCCTGCCACTCGACATGCCTCTTCGCGAGGTGCTCGCAGAGGACCTGATCTGTGAGCATGTCTCGCACCGACTTGCTCACGGCCCCCTCGATCCTCTCCTTCTGCATAGACCCCGAGCACGATTTGGACTTTCCCTTGCATGCGTAGTAGTGATAGACGGTCCCCTTGCTTCCCCTTGCCATCATCCCGTGCATGGGGTTGCCGCACGTCGCGCACCACAGCTTCCCAGAGAGGTCGTAATCGGCTTTGGCGGCATTCCTGCGGCGCCGGCCTATTCGCGCCATCACGGCCCTCTTGGTGGCCATGGAGACGATCTCTGGCATTCCTCCCTCGACTCGCACGAGCGGGACGGGCGACCCGTCCTGACCAATGACTACGTTGCCGCGACTGTCCCTCTTCTTCCCCCAGCGGTAGACGCCCGCATACTTCTCGCTCTTGAGGATCGACAGCACGAAGTTGTAGTTCGGCTTCGCCCCCTGCATCGTGCGCACTCCCATTTCGTTCAACTCTTCGGCTATGCGGCACACGCTCTTGCCGGCAAGATAGTCGGAGTGGATCTTCCGCACGATCTCGGCCTGCCCCTCGTTCACGGTGATCTCGTCGCCCTGATGGCCATATCCGAAAACGGCATCTCCCAGGTACTGGGTCTTGCGAGCCTTCCCGGACATGCCGCGCATCGTGTCCTCTGCCGACTGTTGGCTTCTGATTTGGGCGAAGAGGGCATTCAGGGCCTTGTTCGAGGTCGCCTCGATGGAGTCGCCGGTAATGTTCTGCCTGACCGCCTCGAACTCGACTCCCGCCTCTCGCATGATGTGGAGGTAGTAATACTGCTCTTCGATGTTTCGGGCGAAACGGTCCATCTTCCAGACGAGGATCACGTCGAAGGACCCTGCCTTCGCGTCCTCGATCATCTTGAGGAACTGCGGACGGTCGTCGCTGCGGCCGGTCATGGCATAGTCGCAGTATTGGGCGACGATGATGTAGCCCTGGTGCGAAGAACAATAGCTATTCGCCTCGAACAGCTGGTCCTCGATCGACTCGTCTCTCTGACGGTCGCACGAGAAGCGAGCGTAGACGGCGACCCTCGTCCTCTTCATGGGATACAATCACCTTGCCTTTCAGCGGGCAGGTCCCCTCGTTATGCTTGGCGGCAACGGGGGGACTTTTTTGCTATCTATCGGACTTCCTGGCCATGGCCCTTCTGGCCATGGCCACGCACCCGAATGCCGGCACAGAGATGAAGACGACGAAGAGAGGGATCTGCCCGGAAAGGTCTCTACCGAGAACAAGCTCTGACACGAGCCCAAGAATGAAGAAGGCGGAGACGAGACCGAGGACGACGGATGTCAAGGTGTCCAGCACGATCTTCCACCCGACATTCGCGTGGCTTTCCGCCGCCCTGGAAGTCTTTCTTTCGAGCCTCCTTTGGGCGGTCTCGGACCTCCTCGCTTCCTTTCTCGCCCTCTTCTCCTCTATCTCGGCCTGCTTCCTCTCCCGCTTCTCGCGCTCTGCTCGCTCGAGGGCCTGCTTCCTCTCCCTCTCCTCTTCCTCCTGCCTCAGCACCGCGTCTTTCTTCTCCTGGGCGGCAACGTACGGCCTAAGCCACTCGTCGTCGTCCAGTAGGGCGTAGAAGCATCGGATTGTGGCCATGGCGTCCTGCGACGAGTCGTGCGGGTCGAACTTGATGTGGTAGTGGTGGCAGGCCGTCGTCAGCTTCACGAAGGTGTAGTCGCCGTAGTAGTCGTTCCATTTCCCATGGGCCCTGGCATACTCGGGCATGACGTCGAACCTCTTGGTAGTACCGATTCCGATTCCCGCAGAACCGAGCATCTGGACGTCGAAGTCGAGATTGTACCCGACGAGCACATCGGCATTCGAGATGATATCCCTCACCCGGTCGGCGACGTCCTCGACCATCGGCTTGTCTTTGACGTCAGCAGGGGATATCCCGTTTATCTCCTGGGCCTTAGGCCATCTCTTCCGGTGCGCCGGCTTGATGAGGCTGTCGAACAGGACGTTGCCGTCACCATCCACGAAGGACATCTGCAGGATCTCGTCCTTGTCGGGGTCAAGGCCGGTCGTCTCCGTATCAACGCAGACGACCTTGTCGTGTGGGACGGACTTGAGCTCATTGACGTCATCCATGTCCACCATGGGCGCACCTTCAATCACTAGGCGATCTTCTCGCTCACACCAGTCGGAGTATCGGGTTCGTTTCGCCCCTCACCGAGCCTGATCCCCCTGACGGAATTTGCCGCCGCATCTTTCCCGGAGTCGCTCAAAAGCTCATAGTCCCTGTTCATAGACCTTTGCCTGTTGTCCGAGAAGGATCCGACATAGTCGGTCCTGCCAACAAGCTCGTCGAGAGAGCAGTCGAGCAGATCTGCAATCACACAAGCCTGCTCGAGGCTCATCATCCGTTCTCCCGCTTCCCATGACTTGATTCTTCTCTCGGGAATTCCGAGCGCATCGGAAAAGTCTTTTCTCGAGGCGAATCCAGACTCTTTTCGAAGCCTTAGTAGCTGGAGTTCCATAGCTCTCCAATCGCCTGTTTACATGCGAAATCGTACACGCAGAGTGACTTTAGTTCAACCTACGGACACAAATTGATTGACACGGCCACTTTGCGTGTCTATCCTCTGGACTGTAATCACTTAAAGTGTCCCTACATGGAGGGGAAGTCACTTTAAGCGTCCAGGAGGTGAGTAATGGACCGCAAAGAGGTTGGCCGGAGGATAAGGAGCTGGATCGTCGACTCTGGGAAGTCTCAGGAACAGGTTGCAGAGGAGATGGGCGTCTCGTTCGGAGCCCTGAAAAGCTGGATTTACGGGAACCGGACGATTTCCCTCGACCAAGCCGTTCTGATAGCCAACTACTTCCAGAAGCCGCTAGACGAGCTTGCTTGTCGCAGGCGCGCGAAGGACATGGCGATCGTCTCATGAATTCCGCTGGAGAAGTCAGAGACTTCCAGACCTTCTTCGACATGCAGGTTCACCCGTTGATGCTCAGGTGGAAGGAGGACGGAATGCCGGCCGGAAAGGCCGATGGGGAAAGGAAGGGGCCCGGAGCAGAAGCGTTTGGAGACGCTGCATCCGAGCCCGAGGCAAAGCGCCTGGTCGCGCTTTAGGAAAGGCTATCACAAATGGGAGATTCAAGAGACTGGACTGACGATTGGCCAATCGTAGGAGACATCGTGCTCATGGGCAGAGACGTCCATGAGGCGATTGTCTCCATGGGACCCAGGGAGTGGGCACGCATTTTCTTTTATGCCCTCTCCCTCTATGTAGTTCTTTTCGCCGGATGCCTTTGGGCGGCGATGTGACGATGGCCGGTGAATCGAGGGTCATCAACCTTCCAGGTCTATACGAGCTCGCCGATGACATCGAGAGGGTGAGCAACAGGGACAGGTACGTGATCCCCTGCGACTACTTTGGGTGCGACCGGTGCCTCGACTGCCGCGCCTACGATTCGACTAACTGTGTCCATACGGCTATAGACGACGTCCTCAGAAGGTTGCGAGAGTGCGGCATTCGTCCCGACGGTCGTGATTCCTAATGGCCACATATAACCAGCGCGGATGCATGCTTTGGGCGGATCGAAAGAAGTACTCGAAAGAGCTTGGCCATCCGATTACAGACATCGAAATCAGGTTGATGCCGTATCTCATGACCTGTGCTATGGACCAGAGAACCGTCGACAACCCCTATGAGTTCAGAAGCCATGTCAGTCGTGAAGAGTGGGACATCCTCGTCGACTGGGTGATGGAAGGAAAGCTGTCCCTAAATCCCTGCGTGTCATTTTCAGGTGAGTTCCTTCACAAGGTCGTAGTCCCCGTTATCGAGGGTTCGTATCTCGTTTGTCTTGAGGGCGAGACGTCCCATGAGTCTTGACCAGACGTCAGCGCCATATGACCTCACCGTCTCTCAGGTCATTTCCGAGGAACGCAGGGCTTCCTATCCGTACCCGCTCAGGGTCCAGGACAGGAGGGCGCTGTTCGATGAATGGTGCTCAAAGAATCCCGACGCGCTGCGCGAGATCGAGTCGCATGCGATGGCCATCGAGGGTCTCGGTCGCAGGGTTTCTGCCAAATGGCTCATAGAGTTCCAGCGCTACGAGGGAAGGGCGACTCTCCACGGAGTCCCGTTCTGCGACATGCAGGGGATGGGAAGGTGCTACGCGATAAACAACACGGACACGCCCCTCCTGGCGCGCTGGCTCAAGGCCCGACATCCCCAGATGAGGATCGACACGAGGAGGTCCATGTATGACGAAGCATAGCCGGCATTGCGCGATCTGCGGAAAGAGGATGGAAGACGATGAGAAGGGTTGGGTGAGGATCTCTCCCGTGAGGTCCGGAAGACCAAGCGACCAGGACAGCAAGTTCGCATGTCCGCAGTGCGCTGGAGACGGCGGCAAGGAGGCGGTCAAGTCTTGGACACTCGAATCAGAGCTCAAGCATGCATGGTCGGCAGCGAACGCCATCCATCCTCTCGAGGCGAGAGACCACATAGAGAGGGCTCTCGCCCTTGTGGGCATCCAATTACCCGAAGAGGCGAGAAACGACTTCTCAGGCGGCGAGAAGCGATGAAAGAGAGGACGGTCTCCATCCCCGTAGAGGGTCACGAGCTCGTGCTGATGGAGGACGGGACCTTCTGCGACCGACACATCGTGGACAGGGACCGGCCCGGAGGCATGGACGTGTTCGCGAGACACCCGCTCGGAAGGTTCGATGACATTCAGGCGGCGCGCAGGGCCTGGGAGCTCAGGCTGTCGGCGCTCGGAATAGGGATCTAGGTGGTATGGATGCCAGACGAAAAGAAACCGATAGACACGGGATCGATGATGAGCCCAGAGGAGTACGAGCTCCTTACCGGACGACCGGCGCCGGGGGTCAAGCCAAATCTCAAGACGTACACGTTCGAGTTCGACCGATCAGACCATGTGCTCGCCGCCCCATACAAGATCGTGGTCGTCTGCGATCCGAAGGACGACAGACCTTACGAGCTCGTCAGCAAGCTCATCAGGGGGCAGGGGTGGCACGGGAACCTGTCCGTATCCGGATCTATGTAGAAGGGAAGATGCGAAATGGCAAACATGACGAAGAGGGCCGTCGCGCTTTGCGACCTGTCCCCAAGCGACCTTAATCCACGCAAGGACTTCGGAGACATCCACGCGCTGGCGAACGCGATCCGCGCGACCGGAGGAGAGCCGGTCAACCCGATCGTCGCTGTCAAGGACGGGACGAAGTTCCGGATCGTCGACGGCGAGAGACGGTACCGCGCACTCGAGGAGATCTACGGAGAGACTGACCCCGACCACCTCGTGGACATACTCGAGGCTTGCGACTACGACGATGCGCTCGACCTCATAGCGATGATCGCGACCGACTCGAAGCAGAGGCTCACAGAGAAGGAGATAGCGGCAGGAGTCCAGGGAGCGTTCAAGCTCGACATCGATGGGGACTTCGTCGCCCTCGCGACGAACAGGAACCCGGACTCGATCAAGCGCGCCCGTAAGGTGTTCGAGACGCACAAGAACGACGAGGTACCACTCCAGGCGACCTTCGACGCGATGATCATCGCGGGAGAGTTCGACGACCCCGACGAGCAGCGGGAGATCATCGAGTCAGAGGGCTCCTACTACACACCCAAACAGGTCGCCGACCGGATCCGCAAGAAGCACAAGTCGGCCAAGAAGATAAGCGACATGAAGGATGCGATCTGTCTCCCGGATTCGTGCTTCGAGGACGATGACGACCCAGACTACAGGGCATCCGACGTGGGCCTCACATACGTCTCGGAGATAAGGTCCGTCAAGGCAGCCAAGGAGTTCGCGAAGGAGCGCGAGCAGGACGTACCAGGAGACCACGAATGGCACGTGTACGTGACGTCATCTGGCGGGACCCTGAGGGTCTACGAGAAGGAGAAGGGCAAGAAGAAGGGGAAGGACAAGAGGAAGGTCGAGGCCGAGCGCAGGCAGCAGAGGATCGATGCGAACCTCACCCTCATCTATTCGATGATGACACGCTCGTCCGAGTACCTCGCGGCTGAGCTCGCCGGGGGAAAGAGGCTCCAGCACCTCATGTCGGTGGTGTCGGAGGACAGATACAAATGCAACCAGATCAAGAAGGTTTCAGGAGACCTGTACGAGCTCCAGGCTGGATCAGACCCGTCGTTGCACGAGCAGGCAAAGTGGATAGACCAGGGAATCACATCGAACGACTGGCAGATGGTTGGCGGATATGACCTCTCATGGGGATCAGGCGCAAAGAGCGTCGTGAGGATGTGGGACGTCGCCGTGCTCGAGGGCATGGAGGCAACCGAGGAAGACTCGAACCTCGCAAAGAGCGTGCGCACTGGGAAGCTGGCCTGACATGGACACAACCTCCGAATCCTGCAGGTCCCACTTCGAGTCATGCGGGCTTAACTACGAGGGACTGCGCAAGGATGACATATGGCTGCTCCAGGCGATCCTAGCCAGGTCGGTTAGGACGTCCGATTCCACGACCATAGACGACCTCCACATTAGCAGGAAGGTCGACATCAAGACCAACGATGATGGCAGCCTCATCGGGGCCTACATCTACATCAGCGGATCCTACTTCAAGAAAAGGGAGGCCGTCTCGTTCAACGAGGACGGCTTCATCGGATTCTGCGGATGGGCCGACAGCAACAACAGCAGGCCAATCTACGAGGGGTTCGAGGCATGGGTCGACCAAGTCTCGGGCCTCGTGTGACATGGCTTCCAGGACGAGGGGGACGGGAAGGGTGTCACCCGACGACCTGAACGTCGCAATGTCGCTGCATGCGGAGGGCCTCAGCTGGGATGAGGCAGCAAGAAGGATAGGGATATCCGTACGGCACCTATTGAGGGTCAGAAGCGGATTGACATCCACCAGAGGAGGTGATGGTTCGTGCCGAGGAACCGGATGATCAGCAAGGAGTTCTGGGACTCCGAGGACATGGCGTCATGCTCTCGAGACGCCCAGCTTCTTGCGATAGCCCTGCTCAACTACGCAGACGATTCGGGACGCCTGATGCTCAGCTCTTCGAGGTTCGGGTGCAAGAAGCTGCGTTCATTCCTCTTCAGCTTCGGTGAGACGACCGACGACGAGATCCTAGAGCTCGTGAGGGAGCTCATGCAGGTCGACTTCCTCCGAGCGTGGTCGTCACGTGGTGACATCTATGCGGAGATATCGACCTTCGGCCAGTATCAGTCGATCAACAAGCCCACGCCATCCAGGCTCCCGGTTCCCCCGTGGATGGAGCAGGGAGAGGGCACGGAGATCTGCGCCGAAGACGTGAGGCCAACCGATTCTGAGGTCTCTGACTCAACGGATGAAGATGTCGAAAAGTACGACTCCCGTAACGCTACTGAACAACTACGGGAGGACTACCAACCAAAAGAAAAGAAAGGAAGAGAAGAGAAGGACGGACGTCTTCAGACGTACGTCCGTCCTTCTCGTCACGTTAAGGGAGACAGGTGCGGGCCTCAGATTGTCGAAAACAAGAGATCTGGATTCTCGTAGGGATCTCCTGGAGGCTTGGACACCGACGGAGGGGAAATCGACTTGGGACTCGATGCTTTGAACGACAAGGAACTCGCAGACCTGGAGAGGATCAGGAGCTCGTCGAGGATAGCGAGGGACGTGCTCTCCAACTCGCTCGACTGGATATCCGGGATGCACGAATGGTGCGACCAGCACGGAAGGCATGACACGGGGCTCATAAGCATCAGCCACGAGACCGTAGACAGGATCGAGGGAGACATGGCCACAGCGATCGCGACCCTTTCGTTCGGAATAGGAGACTCCGGGTCTCCGGATGGAGGTGAATCCCATGGGGAGTAAAGGGATCGTCTGCGACCCGAAGATGGTCGCATTCAGGCATGCGTGCGTGGAGGTCGTGACGAACGACTGGCATTCGCTCGAAGAGGTCAAATGGGATGGATCGACGTTCGCTGGCTGGTCCGATGACGAGGAGTTCAGGTCAGAGCTCGGGAGATTCATCGTCAAGAGGGACGTCGGTGGGTTCGATGCCTAAGGTCGTCATCAAGCACGACAGGGACGGGATCAGGTTCTGTCAGCCATACCTGGGTATCAACCGGGTCACCGGAAGACCGCTCCGTCCATACAAGCGCTTCCCCCAGGCGGAATCAGACGAGGAGGCGGCCGTCCTCGCAGAGCGGTGGATGGAGGGCATCACCGCTGCGTCGAAAGTCGGGACCAGCAGGAGGTTCGGAGAGCTCATGGAGCTCTACGTCTCCGGGCTCGATCGCACGGGGACGAGCCCCAACACGATCAGGACCTACAGGACGATCCTGAGGTGCTACGTGGGGCCCAGGATAGGGTCCAGGACGATAGACGACCTGACCCCCATGGACTTCGCCATGCTACAGGATGACGTCCTGGAGCATGGATCGAAGACCGGTGGGAGGATATCGGGATCTACCGTCTCGCGCATGCACTGGTTCCTGTCCGGGGCCTTCAAATACTTCTGCTCGATCGGACTTGCCGACTCGAACCCGGTCTCGATGATTGACAAGCCATCTCCAGGATCAGGAGACGCGACGGCCTACGACTGGGAGGAGTTCGAAGCCCTAAGCACGACCCTGGAGTCTGAGCTGGAAGACAGCTCTTCCACCAGATCTGCCAGATACAGGAGAAACCGTCTGATGGCAGCTTGGATAGCCCTTCACACGGGACTCAGGGTAGGAGAGGTATGCGCGCTCAGGAGATGCGACGTGATCGTTCCGAGGTCGATGGTGTCCGTCAGCGCGACCGTCGTCGAGATGAAGGGAAAAGGCGCCGTTAGGAAGCCGATCCCGAAGACTTTGACGTCCAGGAGGAACGTCTCCGTGACGAAGTCAGACCTCGAGACGATAAAGGTCCATGTCGACTGGCAGAGATCGTATCTAGGGAAATCAGGAAAGAACACACCGATCTGCACCGTGGACGGATCGTTCATGCGCCCATCGACCGTCTCACGAGCGTTCTCGGAGATCAGGGACGAGATAGGGCTGCCGCCCGACACCAGCTTCCACACGCTTCGCCACACGCACGCCACGTGGCTTCTCGTGTCCGGGATGGACCCGAAGACCGTGGCGGAGAGGCTTGGACACGCGAACGTCACGACCCTACTGCGTCTCTACGCACACGTCCTCCCGGGACGAGATGCCCAGGCCGCGGAGGCGTTCTCAAGCCTAAGCGAGAGGGCGGTGAAAGGACTGTGAGCATGGTCCCAAAGGTCAGGTGCTCTGAGTGCGGATCGTGTCGCGAAAGTTGGTGTAGGCACGTTTCCCAGCTAGGTACTTCGGGCTAAGGGGAACGGCCATCGCCCTAGAATCTCAAACAGCGACGTATTGAGACTAGGAGAGGCGATGACCGCTATGGCAATCATAGGCGATGCGCGGGATGGTGTGACACCGGGGCTGCCCCGGTTCGATGACGGGATGGTGAATGTCGGCGAGCTGGCCAGGACGCTCGCCGAGTCGATCGTCAACGAGGTGATGGACGTCGAGGCCGACCTCGAGTGCGAGGGAGGCAACCAGAGGAACGGCTACCGCGAGCGCTCGCTGCTGACGAGCGTCGGCACGATAACCCTACGCATACCCAAGCTCAGACGCGGGTCCTACTTCCCCGAGGACGTGGTGGAGCGCTACTCCAGGACGGACCGAGCGATCGTGGCGGCCGTGGCCGAGATGGTCACCTGCGGGGTCTCGACGAGGAAGGTCGAGCGCGTGGCCGCCAAGCTCGGTGTCGACCGGCTCGGCAAGGACGCCGTCTCCCGCATGTGCGCCACGCTCGACGAGACGGTCACCGACCTGCAGGGCCGCGTCTTCCATGACCTCCGGTTCCCGTACCTGTGGCTCGACGCCACCTACATCAAGGCCAGAGAGGGCGGGCACGTCAGCTCGGTCGCGGTGGTGACGGCGATAGCGGCCGCCGACGACGGACACCGATACCTCGTGGGCGTCGACGCCGTCGACACGGAGTCGTACGCGTCATGGCTGCTCTTCCTGCGGGGCCTGCGCGACCGCGGCGTCACGGACACGCTCTGTGTGACTTCCGACGCGCACGAGGGCCTGAGGCACGCCATCGAGGAGACGTTCCCGGGTGCCGCCTGGCAGCGCTGCATCGTCCACCTCGAGCGAAACTGCTGCTCGCTCGCCAGGACGAGGCACCAGCGCGCCCTCGTGGGGCAGCTCCTGTCCGCCGTCTTCGCGGAGCGGGACCCAGCGCTGGTCCGCGAGCTCTACCACCTGGCGGCCGACGAGGTCGGTGCCATCTGCCCCGCGGCAGGCGAGCTTCTGGAGGATGCCGAGGCGGACGCGCTCGCCTACCTCGACTTCCCCTACGAGCACCACATACGCCTCAGGACGAACAACGTGCAGGAGCGCACCAACCGTGAGATCAAGCGCAGGAGCCGCGTCGTGCAGGTGTTCCCGTCGAGGAGGAGCCTCCTCAGGTACGTCGGTGCCGCCCTTGCCGAGATGGACGAGGCCTGGCAGTCCAGGCGCTGGTTCTCCGCAGGGTCCGTCCAGGAGGCCTTCGAGCGGGAGGAGCAGAGGAGACCTGCACCAGCACCGACCTACGAGGGGACGGCGGCCGAACACGCGGCTGCCATCATCCGGCTGGTGAAGGCCGACGGCGTTGACTCGAGGAGGAGGGCGGCATAGGATGCGTTAGTAGCAGGCGGGTTCACGGGCGAAGGCACCGCTTACACCAACTTTCAAGACGCTACCCTGAGTGCGCCTGGTGCCAGTTCTGCAGGTGTTGGAACGGAGCCGTGGCCGGAACGAGAGTAGACGTCTTCCGGATCCATCTGTGCATGTACTTCGAGCCTAAGGACGCACCGAAAAAAGCATGCAAATCAGAGGTGTGGGAAGTCTTCAGGAAATGGTTCGAATCAGGAGAGGTCAGAGCCAGATTCGAAGAGCTGACAGACACCGAAGAAGCAAAACAGAAGTAATTATCAGGAAAACGGGAAAGGGAGGGGTTTTGAGCAACAAGAGAATTCCAAGCCTCGTCGAGATGCGCGGGTGCCTTGAGCCTGACCGTGTGACCAATTACGACAAGCTCTTCGGAACTCCAGAGAAGACGGCAGAGACACTGAGCCTCATTTGTTACGGATTCGAAGGCGAGTGCATCTGCGATGAGTGCCCGATGAACGATGGGGCGGGAATTTGCCTGATGTGTGGCGACGCAGCAGCCTATCTGAGGAAGGAGGCGGACCATGGCGATAGAGGTTAAGGACATCGTCGCAAAGTGGCTCGTCGAGCACGGTTACGACGGGCTTGTGGACGATTACGGATGCGGGTGCGACGTCGATGACTTGATGCCGTGCTGCGATGACTGCTGCATCACATGCGAGGCCGCTACAAAGACTGACTGCTCCACGTGTGCGAAGCAGGACGAGTGCTTCGAGCAGGAGGACTGCAAACAGCCATGGTTGATGATTTCCGGGCACCAAAAGTGCTCGAGATACGTGAAAGAGGTGACAGATGGGGAGTGACCATGTTACCGACCCCGGGAAAAAGGTCGGGCTCAAGCCATGTCCGTTCTGCGGATCGTTAGGCGGAGAGGCTGTGACGCTCCATTACCAAATCTGGTGTAACGACGCGAGGCATGAGGACGACGAGCACACCATCTGGTTTGTCTCATGCGAAAAGTGTGGGATGGAAGGGCCTCGCAAGTGGTCGAGGAAAGAGGCCATTGACGCATGGAACAGGAGGCATGTGCATGAAGCATGAGTCCAAGATTCCGATCGCGATAAACGCCAAAGTGAGCAAGTTTGACCACGAGGCGTTCATCGGAGAGGGCGGAACCTTCTATGCCGTAAGCAAGGAGAGGTATTCGCTCGAAGAGGCCACAGCGATAGCAGAGAGGGAACTCGAGTGCCCTGTGGTGCTGCTCGAAGTGGATTGGGTAGCGAGACACCGAGCCGGCATAGACGATTGGGGAGATCCGCGCGTCGGGTGGTGGCTTGATGATGGACCACTTCCGAGGAGCTGCCCTGTGTGGTCTTTCGAGCCACGCGACTCTAGAAGGGATGGAGATGCAGCATGAAGGTCAAAGCTATCAAGGAATTTTCAGTAAGCCTTTTCGATGATGACGGTGCCATCGTGGAAAACGAGTTCTATGACGTCTCGTGTGGAGAAGTGTACGAGGTGGCATACGAGACTCCTGAAGGGATCGTGCGTCTCGATTCAGAAACTGGATGGCTTGAGATTTCCAGAGATCATCTTGCGGAGTGCTTCGAGGTGATATCTGATGCCAGAGACTAGAGAAGTGACCGTCTTCTCAGACGATATTTTCGAGCCAGAAGACTTTAAGCGGCGCGTGTTGAGCGTGACGGTTGATGAGCTGCAACATAAGTTTCAATGGGCTATGAACAGCGCTATCGCATGGGGAAGCCTAGATGGACTTACCGTTTCCGAGCGTACATGTCACCGTGTGACTGGCGTCAACCATGGGTGCTGCTCCGAATGTGGTCACGAGCTGTACATTAACCAGCCTAACGGTGACGACGGTCGATACTGTCCAGGGTGCGGAGCTCGGGTGGTCGAGGAATGAATGTATATCTTTCTGGACCGATGTCAGGTATCAGAGACAACAACCGTACCGGGTTCATCGCTGCCAACATCGCACTCGAAAACTCCGGAGTCTGCGCGGGTGGAAAGATATACAACCCGGCAATCGAGGTACCCGGATACGCCACGAGGGAAATGGCCATGGCATATGACCTGAAGATGCTCACGACGTACGAGACTGTCGAGCAGACATTTGTCGACGACAAGATGCGAATCTACAAGTCGACAATGGCTATGAAGCCCTTGTATGACTGCGTCTGCCTGCTTAATGGATGGATGGAAAGCGAGGGTTCGAAGATAGAGGTATCGGTCGCTCGATACCTTGGAATCAAGGTCATGACGATTGACCAGCTGCTGTCTGGATTCCAGTTCGGACCAATCGATAGGTTTGTCGATGAGCAAGATTAAGACGTCTCTGAAGAGCAGACGGATCGTCAGGAAGAACAGGGAGTTCTTCGAAACGATGACTAGGTACGGTCTGACGGCAGACGAGCTCCGGGCGTGGCTGTTGATTGAGGATCGTCTGAGAATGCTCGGAAGAGCCGTCTGCGTTTCCTTAGAAGATGCGGCAAGAAAAATGTCTGATGCGGCAAGGGCCTTGAACGACTCCTACCTCATGCAACAACACGACAGTGAAGACGATTAGGATCCGTCGGGGGGACCAAATGGACCAAGAAGCGACAGGGGTCAGGAAATGGGATGCCAGGTCCTGGCTCAACGAGGTCCGGAAGAGCGAGAGGTTCGTTGAGGCGGAGAAGCGAAGGGCCTCTATCGCGAGGTCGAGGGTAGATGACCCATCGATATGCGACCCGCTGTCAATCAGCCCTGGGCCTAAGAACTCGGTCTCAGACCCAATGTCCGTGGTCGACACCGCAATCGACGCAGAGCTCGACCTGAGGGAGATCGTGGGTGCTGCTCAGGGAGAAGTAGACGACTGCATGAGGTGCATAGCCGGTCTGCATCGCTTCGGGAAGCATGACGAGGCATATGCCGTCCAGCTCAGGGTTTTGGCAAAGGATGACCGGACGGGGAAGAGGCTCTCGTGGTCACAGGTGTCGTCGAGGATGATCGGAGTGTCTCCTCGTCAGGCTAGGAGGTATTACGACATGGCGGTTGACCTTATGGAGAGCGTGGGACCGGCACGGGCCAAGTCGGGAGACTTCTCTCCCGTCCTGGCCACCTGAAAGAACCTGGCCAGGTTTGGACAGCTTTGGCCAGGTTTGGCCAACTTCGCCCATGCCGAGGCGTGATATGAATACGGTCGACGCAAAGCGTTGGCGGGTAGGTTTTCCCTCCCTTTCCCTTCCCACCAGGAGGCCACGGTTCCCCAGCCGTGGCCTCCTACATTTGGAGGATCATGCTGAAGAGCTGCCCTTACTGCGGGCGAATCCACGACGAGCACTTCGACTGCGGGATGCGTCCGACCCCAAGAAGTGGGACGAGGGACAAGGAGCTCAGGGCGTTCAGGTCGTCGAAAGACTGGTCATCCATGAGCGAGGAGATCAGGAGCCGAGACGACTGGTGCTGCCAGATCTGCGTGAGAGGGATGTACGGGGACAGGGTGGTGGAGACCAGGGGGGTGTCGGTGCACCATGCCAGGGGTGCTGCCACCCATCCTGACCTTAGGCTCGAGCCCACTAACTTGATCACGCTTTGCGACAAACATCACAAAATGGCAGATGCAGGGATCATCCCTTTGCATGTCATTCTGCGGGTGATAGAGGAGCAGGAAAAGAAGAATGAGTCCCCCCCGGCGTTGTGACGCGGAGAAACCGCGAGAACGGAAGACCCACGCCGCCCACGGAGACTTGTTTTTCTTAGAAATGAGAAATCGGAGGCCGCCATGGCAAGGCCGGCGAAGTCAGTGGCAACCAAGACGGGCTCGATAACCAGGCGAGAGCACGACATTAGGAAGAGCCTGGAGGACAAGGTAAGGGGAAAGAGCGACGCCATCGAGCCGAGGTCGACGCTCAACCCGAGGCAGACAGAGCCCTTCTACTTCATCAGGGACCAGCTCCGGTCGGCCAACGTCCTTGGGAACCTCGACGTCTTCGTGCTCGAGCAGACAGCGATCTGCATCGACCGCCTGAGCTCCATCGAGACCATGATCGACCTCGACCCGAGCATGATATCCAACTCAAAACTCATGGCATCGCGCGCAAGGTACGCGAGCGATTTCTTCAGATGCTGCAACGAGCTGTGCCTGTCTCCCCAGGCGAGGGCAAAGCTGTCGATCGCCGGCGCCGAGAGGGCGAAGCGGGACGATGACCCGCTGGTCGAGGCCCTTTCCGGCCGCGACGACTGATGAGGCAGCAGGCGGAGAGCTACTGCAAGGCGGTAATGTCCGGCAAGGTGCCGGCGCCGCGCTACGTCATCCTGCAGTGCGTCGAGTTCGACAGGATATGGCGCGGCAAGGACCCAGAGTTCGTCGTCGCCAAGCACCGGCTCGAAAAGATCGGAAACGTCCTCAAGCTCCTCGTCATGCCAAAGGGTCTGCGACAGGGAGAATGCGTATACGACTGCCTCTCCGGGTTCCAGTGGCTCTTCATCACGGCCACCCTGTGCGTCGTGTACAGGTCGGACCACAAGCACCGCAGATACGAAACGGCGCTCCTTGAGATCTGCCGCAAGAACGGCAAGACGTTCCTGATAGCCCTAATTTTCGTCCTGCTCATGCTCATAGAGCCTCGATACGGGAAGTTCTACTCGGTGGCACCTGACGGAGCGCTCTCGCGCGAGGTAAAGGACGCGATGAACGACCTCATCAAGGCGAACCCATCGGTCCTGTCCACCGACGGACCGAGGAAAAGATTCAAGCTGCTCAGGAGCGAGATAAGGTGCCTCCTCACAGAGAGCTCATTCTTCCCGTTGAACTACAGCCAGAACCGGCTCGACGGAAAGCTCCCGAACGCCTTTTTGGCCGATGAGGTCGGGGCTCTACCGAACGACTACGCGGTAGAGGCCATGCAGTCGGGTCAGCTCACCATCCTAAACAAGCTCGGGTGCATCATCTCGACGAAGTACCCGACCATCAACAACCCATTCGAGGACCACGTCTCGTACGCGAAGAAGGTCCTCGAGGGACAGGTCGACGACAAGACCATATTCGCTCTCCTCTATGAGCCGTCGGAGGAGATAGCGAGGTCGTGGCAGACAGACGACCTCGTCCTGATGCACGGGAACCCGCTCGCATGCGACATGCCCCAGATGATGGATGACCTCAAGCGCAAGAGGTCAAAGGCAATCGTCAAGGAAGACGAGCGAGAGAACTTCCTCTGCAAGCACTGCAACGTCGTCTACCAGGGGGTCGGGACAGAGACATACATCCCAATCGACCAGGTAATCAAGGGAAGGTCGAGCAGCATCGACTTCTCAGGACGGGACCTGTACGTCGGGGTCGACCTCGCCCAGACCAACGACAACACGGCCGTCGCCATCGTCGCCGCCGGAGAAGACGGGGAGATCCTCGCAGACGTCAAGGCTTTCATCCCAGAGGGGAGGATCGCCGAGAAGGACCAGTACGAGCACATCAAGTACGAGCGCTTCGTCGAAGACGGGTGCTGCGTCGCGTGCGGCGACATGACAATCGACTACGGGGTCGTCGAGAAGTTCGTCGAGGGAATCGAGGGAGCCACCGGCGGAACTGTCATCGCCGTCGGATACGACCGGTATAACGCCATGAGCTCGGCCCAGAAATGGGAGGAGTTCGGCCTTAGGACGGTCGAGATAAGGCAGCACTCGGATACCCTCCACCCCCCGACGAAGCTCCTTTCCGAGAAGGCCGCGAACGGAGAGTTCAGGTATCGCAGGAACAAGCTCCTCGAGATCAACTTCGAGAACGCCCGGTGCACGAAGGACACGAACCTAAACAAATACGTCAACAAGAAGCGGTCGGTCGGAAAGGTCGACATGGTAGCCGCACTAATCGACGCGGTCTACCTGCTCCAGCAGGACAGCTTCGTGGGCGACTTCGTCGTCCAATCCGGATGAAAGGAGGAAACATGAGGGTTCCATGGCGCAGAAAGCGCGCGAACGAGCTCCCGTCGGCAGAGGTCAGGACCGAGACGGTGAGCGATCAGACGGACTCTGGGTCTGTTACCGCATCTAGCGACCTTCTGTCAGCGATGATCAGAACCGAAGATACCGTCACGGTCGACCAGGCCATGCAGATACCGGCATTCGCCGCATGCGTGGACAAGATCTCCGGGACCATCTCCGAGATGCCATTCAAGCTCTACAAAGATGACGGAGAGGTCTCCCAAGAGGTGACGGACGACTACCGGCTGCGGCTTGTCAACTCCGAGACCGGAGACACGCTGACGGCCCCTGAGTGGAAGCGCGCCATCGTGCGAGACTACCTGACGGCCAAGGGCGGATACACGTTCGTCGAGAAGGTCGGGACGGAGTACAGGTCTCTCAGGTACGTGGCACCCGGATTCGTGGGGTTCGCCTACAACTCGGACCCAATCTTCAAGTCGTGCAGATACCTCGTCAACGGGAAGATGTACGAGCCATACCAGTTCATGAGGATCGTCAGGAACACGGTCGACGGCCACAGGGGAAGTTCCGTCATCGACGACAACGGACTCGTCCTGTCGGTCGCCTGGTCGACGTACCGGTACGAGCTCTCGCTCGTGGGAAAGGGCGGGAACAAGAAGGGCTTCGTGAAGAGCCCCCGCAAACTCAGCCAAGAGGCGATCGACAAGCTCAAAGAGGCATGGAGCCGCCTCTACAGCAACTCCGACGAGAACGTCGTCGTACTCAACGAGGGCCTGGAGTTCCAGGAGAGCTCGAACACCTCCGTTGAGATGCAGATGAACGAGAACAAGAAGACCAACGCCTCCGACATCTGCAACATCGTCGGCGCCCCGGTGTCGATCATCCAGGGGAACGCCACGGACCAGGACAGGAAGAACTACCTCAACGACACGATCATGCCAATCCTCGTCCAGATCATGTCCCAACTCGACTCGGTGATGCTCCTGGAGAGCGAGAAGAGAGAGCTCTTCTGGGGAGCAGACGTCTCCTCCCTCGTGCAGCTCGATCCGGAGAAGCAGATGCAGATCTGGAAAGAGGCAAAGGAGGCCGGCATCTACCAGCTCGACGAGATCCGACGAGAGGCGAAGAAGAAGCCTCTTGGGGTCAACTATCTGAACATGGGGCTCCAGGACGTCCTTTTCGACCCAGAGGCGAACCGGATCATCATCCCCAACATGGCCAAGGTCATTGACATAGACAGCCTGGGGGAGCAGGGGGATGGTGACGACCCGGACGACACCGGCGACTCCCAGGACCCAATCGAGCAGGAGGCCGGGGACCCCGGCCAAGAAGACCCACCCGAGGAGGTGAAACCATGAACATCCAGTTCAGAGAGGACAGCGTCCTCATCGACGGCTATGTCAACGCAGTAGCAAGAGACTCGAAGCCGATGAGGGACATGGAGGGAAACCTCTTCGTCGAGCAGATATCACCCGGAGCTTTCTCGCGGGCCCTCGAATCGGGGACAGACGTCCTGATGCTCCTCGACCACGACGACAGCAGGGTGCTAGGGAGCACGAGCAACAACCTCAGGCTCGTCGAGGACTCGATCGGCCTCAGGGCGACCGCGCTCGTGAGCGACCCGGACGTCATCGAGAAGGCGCGGTGGCACGAGCTCAGGGGCTGGTCATTCGGGTTCGTCCCGATCCGACAGAGCGAAGAGGAGATCAGCGGGGGATCGATGACCCGCCGTCGAGTAGAGGAGCTAGAGCTTCGAGAGGTGAGCATCCTCGACGAGTCGAAGATCCCGGCGTACGACGGAACCTCGATAGAGACGAGGGATGACGGGAAGGTGACGGTGACGAGATCTCTCGAATCTCCCCCAACTTTCATCGACGACATCATGAGGTCGCACAAGACCGACCCTCCGGATCTCGCGGAATACGGCCGAAGGATCGAGGAGCTCGAAAAGAAATAGCAAAGAGAAGGCGCCTGCGGGCGCCTTCTCGCTACCGAGAGGAAACAACATGCTTAAGGCACTGCTCGAGAAGCGCGCTGGACTCATCGCACGCATGAAGGAGATCAAGGACCAGGCAATCGGAGAGGAGCGCGCCTTCTCCGAGGAAGAGGACAAGAAGTTCTCAGAGATCGAGGCCCAGGTCCGCTCCATCGACTCGACCATCGACTCCATCAAGCGAGGCGAGGACCTCGCGAACACCACGATCGAGGACGTCGCAGACACGTCCAGCCGCTCGCAGACCACCGACGAGGAGACCGAGACGCGAGCCTTCGCCGACTACATCCGCAGCCAGGTCACAGGAACGCAGCTCCGCGCGGACTCTAACATCACCAAGACCGACAACGGAGCGATCATCCCCAAGACGATCGCCAACAAGATCATCGACACTGTCAAGGACCTCTCGCCCCTGTTCGGGTTCGCCGAGAAGTTCCCCGTCAAGGGCAACCTCTCGATCCCGTACGTGGACTCTGCCAACGACAACATCACGGTGGCGTATGCCACCGAGTTCACCGAGCTCGAGGCGAAGAGCGCGAAGCTCGCATCCGTCGACCTCAGCGGGTATCTCGCCGGAGCGCTTGCCAAGATCTCCCGGTCCCTCATCAACGCGAGCGACTTCGACCTCACGTCCTTCGTCGTCGACAAGATCGCCATGGCCGTAGCCGACTGGCTCGACCACGAGATCATCGTCGGCACCGACGGGAAGATCGAGGGCCTGCGAGGTGTCAAGATCGTCGTCACCACGGCATCCGCGGACGCCATCACCTTCGACGAGATCATCGAGACGAAGGACAAGGTCAAGTCCAAGTACCAGGGGCGCGCGTGCTGGGTCATGAACCAGGACACTCTCACCAAGATCCGTCTCCTCAAGGACGGCAACGGCAGGTACCTCGTGAACGACGACGTCACGAGCGAATTCGGGACCACGCTCCTCGGAAAGCCCGTCTACACGTCCGACAACTGCTCGAAGCTCGCTGCGGGAGCCTCCGTGATCTTCTACGGCGACTTCTCCCAGGGGCTCGCGGCAAAGCTCGTCGAGGACCAGTCCATCCAGATCCTCGTCGAAAAGTACGCGACGCAGCATGCGATCGGCGTGGTCGCATGGGAGGAAGCGGACTGCAAGGTCCAGGACGCCCAGGCAATCGCGTCGCTCGTCGTCAAGGCAGCCTAACAGGAGGTGGCAAACATGAAGATCAAGGCAACAAAGAGCTTCTGCGGCCCTAAGGTCCGCGCGGCGACCGGCCAGGAGATCGAAGTCGAAGACGAAGATCTCGCAAAGCGTCTCGTCGACTCAGGGCTCGCGACGTCCGAATCCTACTCGCCGTCCGAAGAGGGGGATCCAGAGAACGTCGAAGCCGGAGTCGAAGAGACATCCGAGGCCCCGAAGGAACCAACGAAGAAGCCGGCAGCGAAGCGGACCCCCCGCGAGGAAGGCCGCTAGTAAGTAGGTGAGAGATGAAGGTCAGCGAAATCAGCGAATCGGACCTGCTCCTCCAAATCAGGGAGGTCAAGGAAGACCTCACCGAAGCTGAGATCTCTCACATCATGGCCCTCAGGGACTCGGCGGTGGCATACGTCGAGTCCCACACCGGCCTCCCCAAGACCTCCGCATCCACTACCACGGTGGCATCTGACGGGACGTCTACGACCACGTACGAGTCAGACTGCCTGGACGCCCACGAGGACGTCACGATGGCCGTCCTGGCCCTCGTGAGCGACATGTACGACAACCGACAGATGACGGTCGACTCTTCCAACTCGAACCGTCTCGTCGAATCCATCCTATCCCTGCACTCGGTGAACCTAATCCCCGGTGAGTCCTCATGAACGCCGGGGCATATCGGCAGAAGATCGAAATCCAGAAGTCGACACCAACGAAGGACGTCGACGGGGTCGACAAGGACGTGTGGGTGAAGGAGAGATCTCCATACGCCTACGCGAACGCCCTGAGCGGCGCCGAGTTTTGGGCGGCCGCACAGGTTAACGAGCAGGAGACCGTAGTCTTCGAGATCAGGTGGCATCCGTGGGCGTCATCAATCGACCCGGAGAAGAACCGCATCGTATGGAACGGGTGGTCGTACGACATCTCCTTCGTCGACGACGTGATGAACCGACACGAGACGGTCAAGATCAAGTGCCTTAGGGGGAAGCGTGTCTGACTCCATATCGCCAGACGGTCTATCGGCAGCGATCATGTCAGAGATGGACCGATTCAAGAAGGTGAGCTCGCAGGCGCTCGACAAGGCGGCCAACGAGTGCGCCGACGAGGCGGTGAAGAGGCTCAAGGAGTCGTCTCCGGTCGGACCGTCGAAGAAGCACTACGCGAAGGGATGGAAGAAGGAGGTCGAGCGAGAGAGCTCAGAGAAGATCTCCGTGACCATCTGGAACGCGAAGAAGCCAGGATTAGCCCACCTGCTCGAGTTCGGCCACGCCAAGCGCGGAGGCGGCCGCGTAGGCCCGTCTCCCGAGGGCGGACACATCGAGCCGGTCGACGATTGGGTCCAGAAGGAATACGAGTCCAGGGTCGAGGAGCTGATGGGATGAGCCCCAAAGATATCCAGGCGGCTCTCGAGAAGTCGGGGCTCCGTGTCTGCTACCGGGCATGGGCCGAGGGCAGAGAGCCCGAGCTGCCGTACGTCGTGTGGTACTTCCCCCAGACCGACAACCTCATGGCGGACGGAGCGGTATACGAAAGAATCTCCGATTTAAACGTCGAGCTCTACTCGGAATCGAAGGACTTCGAATCAGAGAGGGCGCTCGAGCGTGTCTTAACCGAAATGTTCCGTGCATGGCAGAAATCCGAGTCCTGGCTGGAATCGGAGCGAATGTACGAGCAACTCTACGAAGGAGGACTGATCGTCGATGACGACAGCTAACAAGGTCAAATTCAACCTCAAGAACTGCCACTACGCGAAGATGACGGAGACAGTCGACTCTACCACCGGGAAGACTACCTACGCTTGGGAAACCCCCAAGGCATGGCCAGGGGCGGTCTCGCTCAAGCTCGACCCTCAGGGCGAGCTCTACAAGTTCTTCGCCGACGGCCGGAAGTACTACTCCACGACCACCAACCAGGGATACGAGGGGGACTTCGAGTCTGCCCTCGTGCCGGAGGACTTCGACCAGAACATCCTCGGACACACCCTGGACGCGAACAAGGTGGAGCTCGAGAACGCTAACGTCGAGCCCGGACACTTCGCCTTCATGTTCCAGTTCGACGGAGACGCGAAGGCCACCAGGTACGTCCTCTACGACTGCATCCTCACGCGCCCCACGCTCGAGGGGAACACGGTCGAGGAGAAGATGAAGGTCGACACCCAGAAGACCACGCTCTCCGCCGCCCCGCTCGAGAACGGTGACGTCTGCCAGAAGACCAACTCCGAGACCCTCGCCGCGGCGTACGACGCGTGGTACGACGCCGTCTACCAGACCAAGGCAGCATGATGGCGCAGGCTGACATCGAGGTCGGAGGTCGCACCGTGGCCATGCGCGCCACGGCGGCGACCCCGCGACACTACCGCATCAGATTCAGGCGCGACCTCTTCGCGGACCTCATCAAGCTCTCCAACAAGGTCAAGGACAAGAGCGAGGAGGAGGCGGCTCTCTCCATCGACGACCTGTCCATCTTCGAGAACGTCGCCTACGTCATGGCCAAGGACGGAGACCCCTCAGGCGTTCCGGACGACATCGACCAATGGCTCGACCAGTTCGACATGTTCTCCATCTGGGAGGTCCTGCCACAGGTCCTGGATCTCTGGAACGTGAGCGGTGTCACGCTGTCGAGCCCAAAAAACCAGGCAGGCCGACTGAGCGCGATCTGACAGTCGGCCTCTTCATGCTCCGGTGCCTTCAGCTAGGTCTTAGCCTCTCCGACCTCGACTCGCTCGAGATCGGAGAGGTCCTTGACATGCAGACCGAGGCGATGAACGACGGCGAGGAGTACGACCAGCTCGCCACGCAAGACGATTTCGACCGATTCGCATGAACCAGCAGCTTGACAACAGAATGAGGTTCCCATGGCGGCCAGGGTAAGAGGGATAACCATCAAGCTCAACGGTGACTCCACGGGACTCACCAAGGCCCTCTCAGACGTCAACCAGAAATGCAAGAGCGTCCAGACGCAGCTCAAGGACGTCAACCGGCTCCTAAAGCTCGACCCAGGAAACACAGAGCTCATCGCACAGAAGCAGAAGCTGCTCGCCCAGGCTGTCGACGAGACCAAGAACAAGCAAAAGGCACTCCAACAGGCCGCAGCCGAGGCAAAGAAGCAGATGGAGTCCGGGACCGAGGGAGCCCAGAAGGAGTACGACGCGCTCCAGCGGGAGATCGTCCAGACAACGGACGACCTGAAGTCACTCGAGAAGCAGGCCAAGCAATCGTCATCCACGATGGGGACGGAGCTCCAGGCCGCCGGCTCGAAGATCTCGTCCGTCGGAGGGAAGATCACCTCGGCCGGCACGAAGCTGTCCTCCACGGTGACGGCCGGAATCGCCGCCACCGGAGCGGCGGCAATGGCCGCGTTCGAGGAAGTCGACGGGGCCGAGGACGAGGCGGTCAGGAAGACCGGTGCAACCGGGGACGCCGCAAAGGAGCTCTCGGAAGACGTCAGGACGGTCGGGGCGAGCCTTTCGGCGGCGAACTCCGACTGGACGACGATCGGGGACACGGTCGGATCCGTGTCGACGAAGTTCGGAGTCACGGGATCCGACCTCGACACGCTCTCCGAGAAGTTCCTCGAGTTCGGCCAGAACACCGGAGCCGACACATCGACTGCGATCGAGCAGGTATCTCTCGCGATGGACGCCTTCGGGGTGTCGTCGGACCAGGCTGGGAACGTGCTCGGACTCCTCCAGGACACCACCCAGACGACGGGGGTATCTATCGACACCCTCATGCAGGACCTCAACTCCTCCGGCGCCTCGTTCAGGGAGATGGGGTTCTCGATCGGAGACGCAACGGAGTTCATGGGGTCCCTCGAGAAGGAGGGAATCCCCGTTGACCAGGCCCTCGCCGGGTTCAAAAAGGCGGCCGCGAACTGCGCCAAGAGCGGTAAGGACATGGGCACCGAGATGAGGTCGCTCGCAGAGCGACTCAAGGACCCGGCGACCCAGGCACAGGCCACCCAGGACGCGATGACCCTCTTCGGTAACAAGAGCGGGCTCGTCCTCGCACAGGCGATGGCAGACGGGAAGGTATCCCTCGACGGAATGAGCGGAGACCTCTCGAAGTACGCCGGCACGGTCGACGACACGTTCAACCAGACCGTCGACGGCGCCGACAAGATGAAGCAGAGCTGGAAGCAGCTCCAGGAGGCAGGAGCCGACCTTGGCGGGGCGGTAGGTGACACGCTCGCCCCGATCCTCCAACAGGCAGCCGGGTTCCTCAAGGGCCTCGCAGACGGCTTCGCGGCTCTTCCCCAGCCGGTCCAGCAGGCGATCGTCACCGTGCTCCTCGTGGTGGCGGCGGTAGGCCCGCTGCTCGTCATGATCGGATCGGTCATATCCGCCGTCGGGACTATAACGACGGCGATTGGCGTGGCCATGCCGATCATCGGCGGTCTGGCCGCCGGGCTGCTCCCGTTCGCGCCGATCATCCTCGGAATAATCGCCGCGATAGTGGCGATCATCCTGATCATCCAGAACTGGGGCGCGATCTGCCAGTTCTTCGGAGACCTGTGGAACGGCTGGAGCCAGGGGGTAGTCGCCGCCTGGGATGCCGTCGAAGGCTACTTCGCCGGAGTCGGGCAGTGGTGGAGTGACAGGTTCTCCGAATGGGGATCGGCAATCCAGGCGGGCGGTCAGCAGATCGCCGACTACTGGCGCGGCAAGTGGGACGAGGCGTCCCAGAAGGCGTCGGACACCTGGTCGGCAATGCAGGCAGCCGGGGCGCAGGGGATGTCCGACCTCAACACGAACGTGCAGAACGGGTGGTCGGCCGTCTCCGGGTTCTTCTCCGGACTTCCCGGATGGGCGTCGTCAACCGGAGACTCGATCTTCTCGAGCCTTAGGTCGGCCGCGCAGAACGTGATGTCGAACCTCGACATCGAGGGAAGGTTCTGGAGCTCGGTGAACTTCCTCGGGAACCTCTGGGGCCAGTTCCAGTCTTGGGGATCGGACGCCATCAACGGCTTCGCCTCAGGGGTCACGAGCGCAATGAGCGGGCTCATGTCGACCGTCTCATCCATGGCCTCGCAGATAGCGAGCTACCTGCACTTCTCTCGTCCCGACAAGGGACCGCTGAGGGACTACGAGTCGTGGATGCCAGACTTCGTCGGGACCATGGCTGGGCAGATCACCAGGCTCAGCCCGAAGATGGCACAGGCCGTGCGCGGACTCTCCTCGACCATGACGCTCAGCCCGCAGATGCAGCTCGCCGCCGCGTCCGCATCCGGTACCACCGACTACAGCGGAGCGCTGTCCGGCATCTCGAACGGAATACAGTCCCTCCGCGAGAGCTCCGGCGGGAAGACGGTAATCCCCGTCTATCTCGGCAACTCGAAGCTCGAGGAGTTCGTCATAGACGCAAACAGGAAGTCCAACTTCAGGAGCGGGGGTAAGTGATGATCAGCCCTCTGGCCATAGACGGGACCGAGCTGCCGCAGCCGGTGCCCGGAACGTACGACGTGAGGGTCCCGATCCAGGACTCGGAGCATGAGACGGAGTCCGGGGGAACGCAGCGGAACGTCATCAGGACCGGAAGGAGGTTGGTCTCCGGAACCTGGAGGGTCACGCCGAGGTGGGTGGCCGCCTTCCATGCGATCCAAGCCAAGAAGGCCGTGTCGGTCACGGCATATGTCCCACAGATGGGAGACGTGGAGACGTTCGACGCCTTCGTATCCTCCGACCTCGAGGCGAAGGCGGTAGAGGGCAGCGAGAGGATAGGTTCGGTCGCCGGCCTGTATGACGTGACGCTGCAGCTAACGGAATTCTAGGGAGGTCCCATGTACGCCGTCTCCGAAGCCTATCTGGTGGCCATGGCCTCTCCTTCCCAGAGGCACAGGGCGACGGGATCGCTCGTCGGCACCGACGGCACGAAGCACGCGTTCGACAACTCGGGGATCCTCTCCGGGTCCCTCTCGCTCGTAAGGCAATGCTCCGAAGGCGACGAGGTGAAGATCGGCTCGGTCTACGTCTCAGAGCTAGACGTGACGCTCACCGAAGCAGAGTCGTACAGGTCCACGCTGGGAGGGGCGTCGGTAGACATCTTCTTCGGACTCGAGCTTGCTGACGGGTCGTGGGAAGACGTGCCCATGGGGAAATTCTTCGTCTCGAAGGCGGAGTGGGGCGAGTCGGGAGTGGCGATCGTCGCTTACGATTCGATGGCGAAGCTCGACAAGGAGTTCTCTTCCACCACCACGACCGGAAGCCCATACTTCCTGGCGAAGCTCGCATGCGACTCGTGCGGAGTCGACCTCGGCATGTCGGAGATCGAGATGTCGAACCTCCCGAACGGAGGGGAGACGCTGAGCCTCATGGCGGACTCGGACGTCCAGACATGGAGAGACTTCGTCTCGTGGATATCACAGGCGATGGCCTGCTTCGCCACCGTTGACCGGTCCGGAAGCCTCGTGTTCAAGCGATATCCTTCAACGACCACGAAAGTGGCCTCGACCGGCCCGTCGAAGAGATGGTCGGGCGCGAAGTTCTCCGACTTCTCGACCAGATACACGGGCCTGTCGATAGTCGAGATGGCCGACCTCACCACGACCTACTACCACGTGACACCTGATGACGGGCTCACCATGAACCTCGGGCAGAACCCGTTGCTCCAGAAGGGGCTCATCGCGACGAGGAAGAGGCAGAGGGAATCGATACTCTCCGCCATCCAGTCGATAGACTACGTCCCGTTCGACCTGAGCTCCATCGGAGACCCGGCATGGGACCTCGGAGACGTGCTCGACCTCTCCGGAGGGATAGCAGGGCAGACGGCCTTCGGTTGCGTCATGAAGTCGACGTGGACGCTCAACGGAGGGGTCGAGGTCCAGGGATACGGGTCTGATCCAGCTCTCGTCTCGGCGAGCAGCAAGACCGACAAGAACCTCTCCGGGATCCTCTCGAAGGTTTCAGACAGCGAGGTCAACTACTACGCGTTCACGAACAGCGGGAACTTCTCCCTCGGCCCGAGGACGCTCGTCATCGAGATAGACTTCGCGAGCAAGAGCGACACCATCGTGGAGTTCTCCGCCCAGTGCCTCCTGTCGTGCGTGGGGGAGGTCGAAGAGGACTCATCGTCGAAGACGTACCACCGCACCGTCCTCACCGTCTCCTACGAGCTCAACGGGACCGAGTTCGCGACATTCCATCCAATCGAGTCATGGGTCGACGGGAGCCACATCCTTCACCTTTATCGGCCGTTCTCCATACAGGCCGGGACCTCGAACGTCCTCCTCGTGTACATGGCCGGAGCCTATGGCACCGTCGACATAGGCCCAGGGCAGATACAGGCGATGGTGTCGGGCAAGGGGCTCGCGGCAGACCTGTCCGGGTGGGACGGCCAGGAGAAGCTCTCCGAGAGCCTAGACGTCTCGCTCGTGTCGACGGAGTCGAGCCTCGACGTTACGATCTCTGCCGAGGTGGCCTCATCGTCCATGCAGCCTCAGGAGATCCCCGAGAGCGAGTCCATGGACGTCTCGCTCGTGTCGACGGATTCGAGCCCATACATCCCGCAATCGGACTCGATGCAGGTGGGGCAGCAGGTCTACGCGGTTATCACGGACAACTCGTGGGCATACGATTTCGATCGGGACGCGGTGACGACCGTCGACGGGTTCAGATCGGATGGGTCCCAGGCTGTCACCACGGACCTGCAGGGCACCGACATCACTGCGAAGGGCATCACCTCATTCGACGCGAACTGCTCGGAAGACGTGGTCTTCTCCATGTCGGCCGACGGCGGAAAGACGTGGCTGAAGAGGTCGTCCGGATCGTGGTCCGAGAGCTCTTCGGCATCAGACGGATGCCAGAAGTCGGACCTCTCATCACTCACGGAGGAAGACTGGAAGATCTTCTCCGGAGGGTACGAGCTCAGGTTCTGGCTCGCATCCAAGGACAGCTACCTGTACAGCGCTGTGCTCACATACGATTGGAGCTGGAAATGACCCTCAAGGGATGCACCGACATCGTCCTCACGGACGTGAGGACAGGACGCGTGGAGTCGCACCACGACGAGAACATGGTCACGAACGCCCTGCGAGACCTCGTGTCGATGGACCCGGCCGGAATGCGGTTCCTCAGCTCGATGCAGAGCAACTTCAAGATGGTCCCCATCTGCCCGAACGCGGCAGGTGGGGTGCTTCTCTTCCCGAAGAAGGTTACCGAGTCGGTCGACGGGTATCTCCCTCCGGCAGACCAGTGGCCAGTCGGGTACGCTTCGAACTCAGCCGACTCGACCGGGGACCCTCTGAGGGGATCATTCAACTCAAACGAGAGCTATGCGACGGCTAACGGATACCGCCTCGTGTGGGACTTCGGCACTTCAGACGCCAACGGGGACGTCTCGTGCATCTGCCTCACCACATCACAGGGGGGCGCCGCATACCTCGGCAGCACCTTCGACTCTGGATCTGGCCTCACGTCAATCTCGTCCGTAAGCGAGAGCGGGTCGTTGGCGAGCTCTATCTTCGACAAGGTCGTCGGGTGGCAAGACGGCAAGATCTACTCGGCCTGGGTGACGAGCTCCTACAACTCATCGAAGACCTATTCTTACGTCCTGCATGTCGCGACGGCATCAAGGCTCTTCAAGTCGCTCCCCCTCTCGCAGGGGACGAACCTCCCGACCGACTGGTCGGAGAGCACGTACTCCCTCTCCTACACGTCGTCACAGCAGAAGACGTGGTGCTGCTGCATGGACGGTTCCACGGTGTTCGCACTCGCCGTGGACGACCAGGCATCATCGACGGTCCACGTGTGCTCGGTCGAGTCGTCTAAGCTCACCGAGTCGACCCTCGCCGTGAAGGACGCCTCCCTGTGCTCCGGCACCTCAGGGTTCAACTACGCGATCGTCGCAGGAGGGGCGCTGCACGTGACGAAGTCAGACGGACTCGCCCTGTACAAGGTACCCATGTCTGACACGACCAGCGTCACGGAGATCGCCCTTCCCGTCACCGTCGGGAACAACGCCTACACATGCCTCAGGCAGCCGTTCGGAAACGGGATCGTCACCGGAGGAGGATGGAGGAGCTACACGGACCCGAACAACGAGTTCGTGCTCACGACCGACGGAACCGTGACGAGGGTGGCGGGGTTCGACCAGAACGTCAGGTTCATCTCCCCGGTCGGCCCCTACGAGGCGTCTTGCAATTCGACGAACTCGTACCTCAGCGTCATCGACCCAGTGCTCCTCACGATCAACAACCTGGGATCACCCGTGACGAAGACGGCCGACAAGACGATGAAGGTAATCTACACGCTCTCCAAGGCGACGTCATGAGCACGAAGGTGGTAACGGGGGTGGACCTCCCGTCAGGCAAGGTACAGTTCGGCGATGTCGACGCATCGTGGCCGGACCGAGGGGAGGCCATGCTCGCGATGGAATACCCGTCCGGAGACCTCTATGCGATCTACGCGATCGGAGACGATCCGCCGAAGATCACGTGCGACGAATCTGGAAACGTCTACCTGGAGGTGGATGATGGCTAACCTTCTGCTCATCGGGAACTTCAAGGGTCCTCAAGGAGGCACGGGGCCGTCGGGCAAGGGGATATCTTCCACGGCGGTCGCCTACCAGTCGTCGGCGTCAGGGTCGACCGTGCCGACCGGTACGTGGTCGTCCTCAATCCCGTCGATCTCCGAAGGCCAGTACCTCTGGACGAGGCTCACGATCACATACAGCGACTCGACTACGACGACGTGCTATGCGGTCGGGATGGCCGGATCTACCGGTTCGGCCGCGGGATTCGGGACGCCTACCGTCACGCTGAACACCAACGTCACGGAGGCTTCGGCTACGGTCGAGTCGTCCGGCCCAGACACCGCCAAGGTGTTCGCCTTCACGTTCAACCTCCCTCTCTCGGGGACGTCCCTACCTACGGGCGGGACGACAGGTCAGGTCCTTGCCAAGGCATCCGACACGAGCGGGGACGCCGCTTGGGTAGACCCTCCCGTGCCTTCCGGCGGGACGACCGGACAGGTCCTCGCGAAGAACTCGGACACGAGCGGGGACGTCGGTTGGGTGACCCCGAGCGCATCCGGGGAATCGTGGTCGCAGCTCTGCGGATTCTCTTCGGCGGCGCTCTCGTCGGCCACCAGCCTCGACAAGAAGCTCTCGAAGGTGGGATGCTCGGAGTACCGCCTGGCTCTCGACGTCGGGCAGTCCTCCTCCGCATGCTCTGGGGCGCTCGTGGTGTCGGTGGACGGTTACGGCCTCGGATCCGGGCTGTTCGACCATGACCTGGCGACCGGCCCGAGGCACATCTACGCAGAGGGCACGCCATCCCCTTACGCGTCGACCAAGTTCGTCGACGCCGACTCCGACCTCTCGACTGCCCCGGCGCAGCTCCAGGAACAGCTCGCGTTCCCGTCCGGATCCGGAACGGCAGGGCACCTCATCCTCACGTTCCCGGCCGCATACACCGGCTCCGTGAGCGGATCCGTGTGGGGGCTCGGAGGCAGGGACTCGGGCAACCTCCCGGAGCACGACACGCTGGCCGAGTACACCGCGGCAGAGCTAAGCAAGATATCGGCTGACCTGTCGAAGAACGGCACCAGCTCGCTCGCATACCAAGAGTTCCTCGCCTATATGACCGCCGGGGCGACCTGGACAACGCCGGCACTTTCGGGGCTCACGGACTTCCCGTCCGCAGACCAGGTGATGGTATGCCGCATCGTCGGGATCAACCACGACACGAAGACGTCGGGCGGTACCGCAGGGCTCACGTTCCAGGCGACCCATGCGCTCCCATGGCTCTACCAGATGAACTCGACGAACGCGAACGCCGGCGGATGGTCCTCGTCGAAGCTCAGGGCGACCATGAACTCCGGGGAGATCTGGAACATGCTCCCGTCCGAGCTCCAGGACGTCATCGTGGCAGTCGACAAGACCACCAACAACACCGGAGGGACGGCGACGACGGCCGCAGACGCGACAGTCACGAGCGACAAGCTCTGGCTCCTCTCGTACATGGAGTACGTGCCGTCGTGCTACTCGTCATGGGCGAACTTCGCGACTGGTCACGAGGGGACGCAATACGAGTATTGGAAGGGCAAGGTGACAGCCAACTATTCGGGAAACTCGGTGCTCACATCGCTCCATCTCACGAACAGCGGCGCCGCGGCCGTCACCCACGAGGGGACGGCCGATGCGAGCATCGTCTGGGAGCGGTCGCCGATCCGACCAGCGCAGCCAGCTTCCTCAACGTAGGCTCGAACGGCGACCCGTCCTCAACAACAGCGCGAGCAACGGGCTCTGCGTGGTCCCCGGCTTCTCGTTGTAAGCTCTGACCATTGTTAGGGCGGGGCCGTGTCCCCGCCCTCCGGGTCAGGAGGGCACATGTCAGTACCGAAGTCGCGCAGATCGACGAGCCCATGCGAGTACGTCATACGCGCCGGGGAGGTCGACCGCCTTGTCGGGCAGCTGGCGATCAAGCTCCCCAAGAGATGGGACGGAAACAGGAAGGACGCCCTCCTGAGGACGTCCGACGACATCCTCAGGGAGTCTGTGTCGGCTAATGCGATATGGGCTGCGACGGACGTAGAGAGGGAGGCGCGCCTGAGGCACCTCACGGAGGCGTACTGCGCTTGCGCCGTGCTGCAGGTGAGGCTCGACCAGATCGCCAACGAGAGGCCGGTTAGGAGATACGACGAGCCCGGGAATGACGGGGAGACGGTCCACGTCGAGAGGCGGTGCGTCTCCGACTCATACCTGGAGATCGTCTGCATGGAGGTCGACAAGGAGCAGGCCCTGCTGAAGGGCGCCATCAAAGCGGAGAGGGCGAGGCCGTCGCATGGCACCGGACTGGGATAGAATCTAGCGAGCGGCCGATACCATCGGACGGCCAATGCGAGCAACGTCTGGGAGCGGTCGCCGAATCCGACCAACGCAACCAACTTCCTCAACGTAAGCTCGAACGGCGACCCGTCCAACAACAACAACGCGAGCAACGGGCTCTGCGTGGTCCCCGGATTGTCGTCGACCATGCGCCGGTACCCAAGCGGAGAAGGCGCTCATATGACGAGAAGGGGCATCGGTCGCGGGGGCTCGTCCCCCGAACAAGGCGGACGGGGTCCTCTGCCTGTCACTTGCCTGACATGGGCATCTGGCCGTGTAACGGCTTCAGGGGCAGAGAGCTACGGGGCGAATCAATGCCCCGCCCGCCCGCCGGCATGAACGCATCCCAGAGAAGGCGCAGATCCGAGCGCCGGAAGTCCGAGAGGGAATCGAAGAGGCGCTCGAGGACGTCGAAGCTCCTCGACATCGAGGGGTCTTTCTCCCCGAGGTCGCTGCTCGACGCCTCGCACGAATGCCTCAGATCCGTCAGATGGAAGGCAAGCGCCCAGAGATGGTGCATCTATGGGCTCGCCAACTCGACGAAGCTATCAAGGCAGATAGTTTCTGGAAGCTACAGCAAGCGAAAGACGAACACCTTCTACCTCACCGAGAGGGGAAAGAGGAGGCTCATAACCCCTGTCGCGTTCAGAGACAGGGTGGTCGAGCACGTGCTATGCGAGAAGGTCCTCATCCCGCTGCTCGGCCCCGAGCTCACGCATGACAACGCGGCGAGCCAGAAGGGCAAGGGAACGAAATTCGCCATGGACAGGTTCAGGACCGCTATGGCATGGTGTGCGAGAAGGAACGAGGACGCATGGATCCTCACGTTCGACTACCACGACTACTTCGGATCAATACCGTCATCGAGAGCCATGGAGGAGATCGAGCGCAGGCTCGTCTCTTCGGCCTCCACAGACGAGCAACTAGACAACGCACGAAGGATATCCGACCTCACCAGGGCGTTCGTCTGCGAGTCTTCGGGTCTCGGGCTCGGAAACCAGACGTCGCAGGTGGTCGCCGTGTGGTGGGCGACCCCAATAGACACGTGGCTCGCGTCGGTTTCCATGCGAAGCGGAAGATACATGGACGACGGGTGGGCCATATTCCGATCGAGGGATGAGGCCGACGCTTCGCTAGCCGAGCTCAGAAAGCGGTCCGCGTCCATCGGGCTCACTCTCAGCGAGGGAAAGACCATGACGAGAAGGCTCGTCGGATCAGACGTCAAGTTCCTGAAAGGCGTCTACCGCGCGCACGGCTCTGGAAAGGTGACATGCAGGATATCGAGCGCATCGCTCAGAAGGTGGCGCCGGCATTGCCGGTCGGTAGCCCGACTGATGGGGTCCGGAAGGATCTCAGCATCAGACCTAGAATCCTGCCTTTCCTCGTCTAGGTCGATAGCCTCGAGGTGCGACTCGGCTTCGAAGAGGCGGCTCCTGAGGGACATGGAGAGGTTCAAGGTCAGGATCATCGGCTAAGGAGCTCGCGTGGAAAAGAACAAGGCACTCAAGGTGGCGGCGTCGGTCTCGGCGCCGCTCGCGGTTTTCAGCGGATGCATGCTGACGTTCTGGGCGTTCGGGAAGAGCCTGGGAGGCCCGGCCTTCGACGACCTGCTCGGAAAGACGATCGTCTCGTCGGTCCCGACGGCGCTCACCATCTTCTGGCAGTGGACCCAGGAGGCAAAGCAGCACAGGTCGAGAGGGAGATGCGGGAACAGGAGGCCGCGAGACATGCCGAGGAGGAACGCAAGAGCGACCACGCAGAGGTGCTCCGGAAGCTGGACGCCGTCTGCGACGGAGTGCAGACCATCCTAAAAGCCGAGATCATCCACCTGTTCCGGAAGTGCGTCCCGAGGGGATACATCACGCTCGAGGAACGGGAATATGCGGCAAAGGTCTACGCCGACTATCACTCGAAGCTCGATGGAAACGGCGACGGGACCTATATGTTCGAGGCATTGATGGCGCTCCCGCTTGAGGAGCATCGGGCTGGAGCGGAGGGGACAGACTAAGCCGCGCAAATAGGATCAGACAAAGGGCCCGCGGGCCCTTTTTTCGTGACCAAGGAGGCCACAGATGGACATCAACTGGCTCGTAAGGTTCAAGAACAAGACGTTCTGGCTCGAGATCATCCCGGCAATCCTCCTCCTCGTTCAGGTGGTCGCCGTCCCGTTCGGATACAAGTTCGACTTCGTCGCCCTCAACTCTCAGCTCACGGCAATCGTGAACGCCCTGTTCGCCGTCCTCGCGATTCTCGGGGTCGTCACGGACCCGACCACGAGGGGAGTGTCCGACTCGAATCTCGCCCTCACCTACGAGGCGCCGAAGGACGATGGGAACCTCAGGAAGGCGGCCTAGATGGACGCGAAGACGATCGCGAGGAACTTCACCTACAAGAGTCCCAAGGGAGATCAGCCGAAGAGATACGAGGATCTGAGAGAGAACGCGAAGATCCTCGCGTTCAAGATCAACTCCATCTGTCCCGAGGGACGGGAGAAGTCGATCGCCATGGCGAAGCTCGAGGAGTCCGTCATGTGGGCCAACGCCTCAATCGCGAGGGAGGACAAGCCATGCCTCTCGTCGGTGTAGACATCTACGACGGTGAGGCGTCCATCGATCTTGCCGCCACCGGTGCGGACTTCGTCATCATCAAGGCCACGCAGGGAGACTGGCAGCAGGAGCATTGGCGCGAGTCCGTGGCCAAGGCCCAGGCCGGAGGGATCCTATTCGGTCTCTACCACTTCCCAGAGGTAGACAAAGGCGTCGATGTAGAGGTCTCAACCTTCCTGTCCACGGTCAAGGACTTCATCGGACAGGCTCCTCTCTTCCTGGACTGGGAGAACAACGAGGTAACGGGTCAAAAGAACCTTGACGCCGGAGTTGGCTACGCCAAGAAGTTCCTTGACGAGGTCAAGGCGCGCACCGGAGTGACTCCTCTCATCTACACGTCCAAGTCCGTCACCAACGAGTATGACTGGTCTCCTGTCTCGTCCGAGGGAATCGGCCTCTGGGGCTCCCAGTACCTCAACAAGTACTACGACGGCTCGGTTCACGATCTCCTCGACGCTCCGGAAATGCGGAGCGGGTGGGGCGCTTTTGTCGCGCCTGTCATCTATCAGTACACGGGCAACGGACATATCAACGGATTCGACGGCGATCTCGACCTCGACGTCGCATACATGTCGCGCGAGGACTGGCTCAAGGCGGCCACGTGCGGCAAGCAAGGAGGATCAACCATGCCAAGCATTCAGAAGTTCGTGGCTCGCATGAGGTACTGGTGCGACGAGGCGAACTTGGGATACGACCAGAGCAACCGCGAGGACTTCGAAGTCGGTGGCGAGACGGACTGCTCCGCGCTCGTCATCCACTGTCTCCAGGAGGCAGGCTTCGATACCGGAGAAGCCACATACACCGGCAACATGAGCGACGAACTGTGTGCTCGGGGTTGGGAGAGGGTCTCCAACGACGGAAACCCTCAGTTCGGCGACATCCTGCTCAACGACTCTCACCACGTGGCGGTATACGTCGGAGGCGGCCTGCTCTCTCAGGCGTCTCATGGCGAGCCGGGGCACAGGGTGAGAGGCGGACAAAGCGGAGACCAGACCGACGACGAGACTATAACGAAGGCATACTATGATTTCCCCTGGTCGTGCTACTTGAGGTACACGGGAGCAACAAGCGACGAAGGTGGATCATCTACCGATGGACGTTCCGTAGACGAACTCGCCCAGGCCGTCATCAATGGCGAGTTCGGAGATGGAGATTCCAGGCGCACAGCCCTCGGCGACCAGTACGAAGCCGTCCAAGCACGTGTGAACGAGATTCTCAACGGTGGCTCGAGCATTCCTGCCGAGACACGGTCCGTAGACGAACTCGCCCAGGCCGTCATCAATGGCGAGTTCGGAGATGGAGATTCCAGGCGCACAGCCCTCGGCGACCAGTACGAAGCCGTCCAGGCACGTGTGAACGAGATTCTCGGAGGCGGTCCCAGCCCGTCTGTCTCAGCGGACATCGACCAGCTGGCTCAAGACGTCATCGACGGAAAGTATGGAAACGGTGACGACCGCAGGAATGCCCTCGGTGCCAACTACGACGCCGTGCAGGCACGCGTGAACGAGCTTCTCAATGGCGGTTCGAGCGATGATATCGACGCTCTAGCCCAGGACGTCATCGACGGAAAGTATGGCAACGGCGACGATCGCAAGGCGGCGCTCGGTTCCAACTACGACGCCGTCCAGGCACGCGTGAACGAGATCTTGGGGTGATCCGATGCCATATGACGATAATGTCGACCATGAAAGAATCGACGCCATGAGTCTCATCATCGGGATCATCGTCGGCCTGATCATCTCAATCTTCATGTATGCGACCCAAGGACAGGCATCTGCCCGAGTCTCAGAAGCTGGGGCAAATGCGGTGAGCCTGGACGAGCTCGAGAGTGATGACAGCTCGACGCTATGCGATCTTGGATACGGGTCCTATTCGTGGACTGCTTACGATCGAGACACGAAAGTGGCGTATGTCATCGTGAGAAGTGGAGGCTCCATCTCCGTGACCCCCAGAATTTCCAGAGACGGATCAGTGATGACCGTCGAATGATGCCATTTGCGCGGGAAACAATCCATAAATGCAGCTCCCGCGAATGGAAGAGCCCTCCCTTTTGGGAGGGCTCTTTTTTTGTTAGGACGCGTTCATAGTCCAACAACTAGTCCAAATCCATGTTCCAGCATGCAAATCACAGTTCCCGACCTGGACTTTTCTGTTAGTCTAACTTCGGGTTTGGGGCACCAGTCCGCTCATCTCGTGGCGGTCTCCCGACCTATTGTGCGTCGAGGGCCTTCACGATGTCGACAGGCATCTCCGATGCCTGCTTCTCGGCATAGCTGTTCACGCTACCGTCGGATGCGAGCATGAGCTTGAGGTAGGCGTTGGCCTTCAGCGGGCCTCTCCCCACCATGCTCTGGAAGCTCACCTCCTGGGTGGTCCCGTCCTCCTTGACGCCCTCGAGCGTGTAGCTGTAGTACCGCTCGCCGCTCTCCTCGATGACGTTTTCGGTGGCCGGGCGATTCACCTTTACGTAACAGGCCTCCCCGGTGCCATGGGTCACGATCTTGTAGGCGATGATTCCGCCGAGGCAAACCACCGCCGTGACGACGCAGGCAAGGATGACCTTCTTGAGCATACTCATGGCGCCCCCATTCGATGTCCGACACGAGCATCATGGAGTCCGCGAAGAGCGGATGCCATCGAATTGCCTTACGCGTGGGTGACCTTTTCGTAAGAATCGGGGCTCCGACTTCTCCCGACGTCCTCCGCCTGAAGCCGGATGCGCCGTGCCGTGTGCGCATGCGGGGATGCTCTCTGCAGCCAACCGCTCGCCGCCTGCTAGAGCAGCTTCCATCCCGACACGTCGCACTGGCCGTCGCTGTTGTAGCCCGCAGCGACGACCGTGCCGTCGCGCTTGAGGCCGATGGAGTGCTCATAGCCTGCGGAGACGGCGACGATGTCCTTCCACTTGGATATTTCGTCCGAGCCCGTGCCGCTTCCCGCGACGAGCACCGTGCCGTCGCTCCTGAGCCCGAGGGTGTGGGCGACTCCGCAGGAAACCTGCGTGACGTCGGCCCATCCCGACACGTCGCACTCTCCGTTGTAGCTGCTGCCGGTCGCCACGACCGTGCCGTCGGCCTTGAGGCCGAGCGTGCGCGCGAGGCCTGCCGACACGGCCTTGATGCCGCTCCATCCCGACACGTCGCACTGAGCCGAGTCGTTTCCGCCCGTGGCCACGACGGTCCCGTCGCGCCTGAGGCCAACGGTGTGGTAGCCTCCGGCCGACACGGCGACGACGTCGCTCCATCCCGACACGTCGCACTGCCCCATCTGGTCGCTGCCCGTGGCCACGACGGTGCCGTCGCCTCTGAGCCCGACGGTGTGATAGGCCCCGGCCGACACGGCCGTGATGCCGCTCCATCCCGACACGTCGCACTGGCCCGACTTGTCGAGGCCCGTGGCCACGACGGTGCCGTCTCGCCTGAGGCCCACCGAGTGACATCCGCCTGCAGAGACGGCCGCGACGTCCGTCCAGCCCGTGACGTCGCACCTGCCGTCCTGGTTGCTTCCGGCTGCCATCACCGTGCCGTCGCCCTTCGCCCCGAGCGTATGAAGCGTCCCCGTGGCAGAGATGAGCGGCGCGCACTCCGCAGCCGTTGGCCCTGAGGAGCTGCCGGCCGCTGGCGTCGTGCCGGCAGGGGAGCAGGCCGTGACGAGCGCGAGCATGACGATTGCGGCGAGAGCCGCTGCCGCCAGCCTCGAGGTGCCGTTAAGGCGCATCCCTCTTCCTTCCATCTATCCGAGCCTCCTCGTCGCGACGCCGTTCTCGTAGTCGATGAAGGCGTAGTCCGAGTTCGTCTGCTTACCCGTCGTGTCGGTGACGGTGTACTGGTAGGCGTACTGCCCGTCATAGAGGTCGATCTCCGTGAACTGGTCGGGGCCGGTGTAGGTGATGGGGTCGGAGTCGTACTCGATCACCTGGCTCGTGTCGCTCAGCGAGACCGCGTCGGAGACCAGCACGATCTGGTCGCCCCTGGCCAGCTTCTTGGTGGTCTTGCCGGCCATGCCGGTGTTCTGGTCGATGGAGTCCTCGACGCCGATGATGGAGTAGCTCGAGGTCGTGAAGTCATAGCTCACCACCATGTTGGTGCTCGTGCCGTTGAGCTTGATGGGGACGGTGTAGGTGTTCGTGTCGTCCCCCTCGTCCGAGAGGGTGAGGGAGGCGTAGTGCCCGTCCATCGAGCCCCACACGCCCCGGAAGTTGTCCTTGAACACGCCGGCGTCCCAGTCGGCGTCGATGTCGTCGTCGGTGCCGAGGACGAGCATCTCGTCGTTGGCCTCGTCGACGTAGATGAGGTTGAACGTGACGCTCGCGACCGAGTCGAGCGAGGAGGGGTCGAGCGTCATCTGGATGTGCTGGTCGTCGCTTATCGTGAGGGCGGGGGTCTGGCTGAAGCCCTGGATTTGCCCCGTCTCGACGCCCGTGTCGCCCTGGACGTCGCCCGTGACGTCCTCGCCGAGAGAGTAGCGGATGAAGTTCGCGTAGACGGGGCTTGCGGCGACCTGCGCGTAGGCCGCCGCGTTCTGCTCGTCGCCGTCATAGCAGTAATAGGTGGAGAGGCCCGAGGCCTGCTTGCGATAGGGCCCCCTCACCTGGTAGATGACTGCCTTGCCAAGGGCCTCGAGGACCTGTTGGTCGCTCGAGGGCACGAGGTCCTGGGCCTTCCTCATGAGGTCCCCCAGGTCGACCATGTTGGCGTAGCCGCTGCTGGCGTTGTTGCCCCCGAAGTTGACCGACGCGCGGGCCCTCCTTCCGAACTGGCCGACGACCTTGCTGTTCTTCGCCGCTGCCGTGAGGACCTCCTTGCCCATGCCGTTCACGGCCGAGACGAGGCCGTCGACCTGGGAGAGGTCGGTCACCGACATGGTGATCGACTTGTCCGTCCCCGAATCCTCGCACCCCTGCTCGAAGGCGTCGCAGGCGGTCTTGGCGAGCGTCTCGGCGGACATGCTCGGGTCCTGCCCCAAGGCTGCGAGCGTGCGGTCGTAGTCCCAGCCGTTGCCGGGCTCGACCTCCTCCGATGCCACCAGGTAGCTCGCGTACTTCTTCATGACGTTGGCGTTGTCGAGCGTCGCCATGAGGCAGGTGTCCATGCCCACGACGTCGAGCTTCGAGCCGTCCGAGTACACGCTGCCGATGGCCTGGTCGAGCTCGGGAAGGGTGAGGCTGTCATAGTCGTAGTTCTCGTCGAAGCAGGCACCGGCGACGCTCCCGCCGCCGTGGTCCCAGAGCACGAGCATCGTGTGGTCTGCCGGGTAGTTCGTCTTGCAGTACCGCAGGAACGACGAGAGGGTCGAGGGGTCTCCCATGTCGGCCTGCGGCTGCTCGTCGACCTTGTTGAGGCTCGTGCCGCCGTACTCGTAGCGCTGGATGACGTCGGGGTCCATGACGTTGTTGCGCCAGTAGCTCGTCCCGCCCGTCTCGAGCACCACCTTGACGTCGCTGCCCACGTCGGCCGAGAGCATCTCGGAGATGTCCTCGGTGGCCGCCCCGCTCTGGCTCTCGAGGTCGCTGCCGCAGCAGTACCAGTAGACCGCCCAGGTGCCCTTCTCGCCCGTCGGGGTCGTGGTGCCGACGTCGCTGCCCGCGTAGCCGCCCGAGGTGGCGATGGAGCATCCGGTCACGGCGAGCGCGAGGAAGAGGAGGAGAGCCGCGAGGCTCGCCCTCATGAGAGCACTTCTGCCGGTCGCCTGTCTCCGCATGCGCGTCCCTCCGTCTTGTCGGCCATCCTCCTGATTCTCCCACGTATGGTGACGCCGGGGGCGTCGGGAGCGGCGGGAGGCGGAAACGAGAGCCCCATGGGGCACCGCCTCCGTGCTATGGTTGGGCCCGTCTCGCATCGATCAGGGGGAGGGGCTCCGTGCCGTCGAAGAAGGTATCAAAGAGGGGCGCGCTCGTCATCGCCCTCGTCGCCGTCGTGGCGGCGGCGGGCCTGGCCTTCCTGCTCGGCGGCAAGGGCCAGGGCTCGTCCGCGGCCTCGTCCGCGACGGCCGCCAGCACCTCCTCCAAGGCAAGCGGCGGTGCATACTCCACCGGGACCCACCACGCAACCATCGTCGTGAAGGATTACGGGACCATCCAGGTGGAGCTCTACGCGGGCGTCGCCCCCATCACGGTGGCGAACTTCGCCAAGCTGGTCGAGCAGGGCTTCTACGATGGCCTCACCTTCCACCGCGTCATCTCCGGGTTCATGATCCAGGGCGGCGACCCCAAGGGCAACGGCACGGGCGGCTCGGGCCAGACCATCAAGGGCGAGTTCAGCGCCAACGGCGTCGCGAATCCCATCAAGCAGGAGCGGGGGACGATCTCGATGGCGCGCTCGAGCGGCTATGACTCGGCGAGCTCGCAGTTCTTCATCATGCAGAGGACGAACGCGTCGATCGACGGGCAGTACGCAGGCTTCGGGCACGTGACCTCGGGCATGGAGGTCGTCGACGCCATCTGCGAGAAGGTCCCCACGACGGACTCGAACGGCACGGTCGCCAAGGAGAGCCAGCCGGTGATCGAGTCCATCCGCATGGTCGACTGAGCCAGCGAGCCTGTGTGGAGATGGGGTCCCTCCTTGCAAAGGGGCTCCTCGCGCGCTATGATGCAACTCGTGTCTCGGCCTTGGGGTCGAGCGAAAGCGGGGCCATGCTCAATCGGCTCCCACCTGAACGGCGCCTCTGGGCAGCTGTCTGGTCAGACAACGGATGTCATCCTCGCCGTCGGGCGAGGCCGTTTCTCCCGGATGCCGCCAAAGCGACACCGGGTTTTTCATTCGGAGGGCGCCAAGGCGTCCGGAAAGAGGGAGGTGTAGACGATAGCCAAGCCCGAAGGACCTCGTATCAACGAGGAAATCACAGCTCGTACCTGCCGTCTCATCGGTTCGGACGGGTCCCAGATGGGACTGTTCGGAGTGCGTGACGCCCAGCGCGTCGCCGACGACCAAGGCCTCGACCTGGTCGAGATCGCTCCCAACGCGGAGCCGCCCGTCTGCAAGGTCATGGACTACAGCAAATACAAGTACGAGCAGGCTATCAAGGCCAAGGCCGCGCGCAAGAACCAGGCGAAGGTCGAGGTCAAGGAAATGAAGTTCCGTCCCAAGATCGACGTGGGCGACTACGAGACCAAGAAGGGTCACGTGCTGCGCTTCCTCAAGAAGGGCGCGCGCGTCAAGATCACCATCATGTTCCGCGGTCGCGAGATGGCTCACCCCGAGCAGGGACTCAACGTGCTCGAACGCCTGGCGTCCGACCTCAAGGAGGTCGCCGTCGTCGAGCAGCAGCCCAAGATGGAAGGGCGCAACATGCACATGCTCGTCGCCCCGATCAAGGGCGCCTTCGACGAGAAGGCCGCGAAGTCGGACGAGAAGCCCGCCCAGGCGGACGAGACCGAGAAGAAGGAGAGCTAGACATGCCCAAGATGAAGACGCATAAGGGCTCGGCGAAGCGTTTCCGCCGCACCGGCACCGGCAAGATCATGCGCGCCAAGGCCTTCAAGAGCCACATCCTCACCAAGAAGTCGCCTAAGCGCATCCGCGGCTTCCGCCAGGAGGCCGAGCTGACCGGCAAGCAGGCGACCACCGCCTCCGTCCGCATGGGTTCCAAGAACTAGGCGCGACCCGCGCTCTATCACCACAGCAACCAAGGAGTTGATCTCACATGGCACGTGTCAAGCGCGCAGTCGCCGCCAAGAAGAAGCGTCGCACCGTCGTCGAGCGGTCCAAGGGGTACTACGGCACTTCCTCCCGCACCTATCGCGGCATGAAGGAGCAGGTCCAGCATTCGCTCCAGTACCAGTACCGCGACCGTCGCAACAAGAAGCGCGACATCCGCAAGCTCTGGATCCAGCGCATCAATGCCGCGGCCCGCATCAACGGCCTGAGCTATTCCACCTTCATGCACGGCCTCAAGCTGGCTGGCGTCGACCTCGACCGCAAGGTCCTCTCGCAGATCGCCTACGAGGATGCCGACGCCTTCGCAAGCCTCGCCGAGGTCGCCAAGAAGGCCCTCGAGGCTGCCAAGTAGCCCTCGTCCCAAGAGCTGCCTCTCTGACGTCCGTCGCCCTCGGGTGGCGGACGTCTTGCCATGGGTGGGGGAAGGGCCTCGAGGCGGTCAGCGGCCGGAGCGGCGGTGCGGCCAGCGCTCCTCGCGACGCTCCTCCTTGGCCTCGAGACGCCGTTCCTCCTCCTGCTCGAAGGCCGGGTCGTCCGGCGTCACGAGCTCGTCGTCGCCGGTCTTGGGGTCGCGATGGTGCAGGAGGACGGGCTCGAAGAGGTGCAGCCTCCCCGCGAAGCCCACGGAGGCGGCCACGAGGATCACGAAGATCGCCACGCGGGGCCAGAGCGTCACCTGCGTCATGACGTAGGAGCCCAGGCAAAGCAAGGCGGTCCAGGCGTAGATGAACAGCACCGCCTGGCGCTGGTCGAACCCCTCGGCGATGAGGCGGTGGTGGATGTGGCCCTTGTCGGCATGCGAGACGCCCACGTGGGCACGCCTGCGCCGCACGATGGCCGAGAAGGTGTCGATGATGGGGATGCCGGCGACGACGAGCGGGATGATGATGGTCGTGAGGCCCGCGACGCGGTTGACGTTGAGAAGCGAGATGGTCCCGAGGGCGAAGCCCAGGAGCAGCGAGCCGGAGTCTCCCAGGAAGATGCTGGCAGGGTGGAAGTTGTAGCGCAGGAAGCCCAGCGTCGACCCGCAGAGGGCCGCCGAGAGGGCGGCGGCGTCGAGCCGTCCGGCCTGCGCCGAGAGCACGAGCATCGTCGCGCTCGCTATGCAGGTGATGCCGGCGGCGAGCCCGTCCAGCCCGTCGATGAGGTTGATGATGTTCACGTAGGCGACGAGATAGGCCACGGTCGCGGGGTAGGCGACCCAGCCGAGCATGACGTCGCCCTGCCCGAACGGGTTCGAGACGTTGCCGATGATGAGCCCCCCGGCGACCGCGACGACTGCCGCCGCGATCTGGCCGGCGAGCTTCGCGAGGGGATGGAGCTGCCAGACGTCGTCGGCCGCGCCCACGAGGAAGATGATGACGAACGAGACCCCCAGCAGGTGGTAGTCGACGCTCAGCCAGGGGGCCGGCTGGAACACCATGGGCCAGTCGAGGAAGGTCGTTCCCCAGTACTGGGTCCCGAGGGCCGCAAGGAGCGCCAGGAAGACGGCGATGCCGCCCATGCGGGGCGTGGGCTCGCGATTGATGCGGCGCGCGCTCGGGTAGTCGACGGCATCGAGCCGCCAGGCGATGACGCGAGCGAGGGGGGTGGCGGCCAGCGCCGTGACCAGGGCTGCCAGGAAGAGGACGAGATAGGGGAACGCGTCAGGACCGAGCATGCGCCTTCCCCTCCCGCCATCGACTCCGAATGCCACGATAGGGCCTATCCCTCAAATCATACAGGAAACGGGCCGACACCGAGCCGCCTTCGTATCGCAACCGTTTGGCACCGCCGCGATTCGCGGCCTGCGAGCTGGGTAGGCACTCCCTGGAATGTCGCGGATGGGAAGGACGCAGGATGGATGTCGCCATCATAGGCGCCGGCATCGCCGGATGCGCCGTCGCGCGGGAGCTCTCTCGCCTCTCTCTTGACGTCGTGGTGCTCGAGGAGGGCTATGACGTGGCCTGCGGGGCCTCGCGCTCGAACAGCGGCATCGTCCACGGAGGCTACGACCCCGTCCCCGGCACGAGGAAGGCGCTCTACAACGCCCGTGGCATGCGCATGATCCCCGGGCTTGCCGACGAGCTGGGCTTTCGCTACTCCAACAACGGGTCGCTCGTCATAGCCCTCTCCGACCAGGACCTGCCGGCCATCGACGTCCTGGCCGGCCGTGCCCGCGCGAACGGCATCGAGGGGGTGCGGAGGATAGGCGCCGACGAGCTCCGCGGACTCGAGCCGAACGTCAACCCGTGCGCCGTGGGGGCCCTGCTCTGCGAGGGGTCGGGCATCTGCGACCCATTCGGCATGACGGTCGCCTTCGCCGAGAACGCGGCGACGAACGGCGTCACGTTCCGCATGGGCGCGCGGGTCGTCGGGGCGAGCCGCAGGGGCGGCCTCTGGGACGTCGCCCTCGCCGACGGCAGCCACGTCGAGGCGACCCTCGTCGTCAACGCCGCCGGGGTCCACGCGATCGACCTCCACAACCAGGTCTCGTCCGATCGCCTCGCGAGCAGGCCGCGTCTCGGCGAGTACGTGCTCATGAGCCGCGACATGCACGGCGCCTTCGGGCACACGATCTTCCGCGCGCCCGGGCCCAAGGGCAAGGGGGTGCTCGTGAGCCCCACGGCCGACGGCAACCTCATCGTCGGCCCCGACGCCGTGGACGGCATCGGGCCGGACGACACGGCGACCACCCCCTCGGGCCTGGAGTGGGTCATCGAGCAGGCACGGCTCACCTGGCCCGCGTTCGATCCCCGCGAGATTATCGTCAACTTCGCCGGCACCCGTCCCTGCGGCGCCGACGGCGACTTCGTCATCGGCGAGCCGGCCGATGCGCCTGGCTTCTTCGACATAGCGGCCTTCGACTCCCCGGGCATCACCTCGGCCCCCGCCGTCGCCGTCGACGTCGCCGCGTGGGCGGCCGAGCGCCTCGGCGCCCGTCCCGACCCCGCGTTCGACGGCCATCGCGACATGCCTCCACGGTTCCTCGAGATGGGCGAGGCCGAGCGCGAGGAGGCCATCGCCCGCGACCCTGCCTTCTCGCACCTCGTCTGTCGCTGCGAACAGGTGAGCGAGGCCGAGGTGCTGGCCGCGATCCATGCTCCCATACCCGCGACCACCGTGAACGCGGTCAAGCGTCGGTGCCGGGCGGGGATGGGAAGGTGCCAGGGCGGCTTCTGCGAGCCCCTCGTGGTGGAGATGCTCTCCCGCGAGCTCGGCATCCCCATCCAGGACGTGCTGCTCGGCGAGCCCGGCAGCGAGATAGCGCCTCTTACGAGAGGGGAGGGCCGCTCATGAGCGCGCCTGTGCGGAGCTGCGACGTGCTGGTCGTCGGGGGAGGCGCCGCCGGCCTCTCGGCGGCTGCGGCGGCGGCCGAGGCCGGGGCCTCCGTGCTCGTCGCCGAGCGCGAGGACCGTCTGGGCGGCATCCTCAACCAGTGCATACACAACGGCTTCGGCCTCCACCGGTTCGGGCTCGAGCTGACGGGCCCCGAATACGCCGCGCGCGACGTCGCCCGCATCGCCGGCTCCGGCGCGGTCATGCCCCTGCTCGAGACCTCCGTCCTGTCGCTCGACACCTCCTCCCGGCAGGGCGGCCGCATCACGGCCAAGCTCGTGGGCAGGGGGGTCGGCCTCTTCGACGTCTCGTGCGGCGCCGTGGTCCTTGCCTGCGGGTGCCGCGAGCGCACGCGCGGCCAGATCAACATCGCCGGCGGCAGGCCTGCCGGCGTCTACACGGCCGGCACCGCCCAGCGCCTCATCAACGTCGACGGCGCCCTCGTGGGCAGGCGCGTCGTGATTCTCGGCTCTGGTGACATCGGCCTCATCATGGCCCGACGCATGACCTGGGAGGGCGCCGACGTCCTCTGCGTCTGCGAGCTCGCCTCCGAGCCGGGGGGCCTGCGCAGGAACATCGCGCAGTGCCTCGACGACTACGGCATCCCCCTCCACCTCTCCACCACGGTGACGCAGGTCTTCGGGAAGGTGCGGCTCGAGGGCGTCGAGCTGGCCGACGTCGACCCCGCGACCCGTCGCCCCGTCCCAGGCACCGAGCGCCGCGTCGACTGCGACACCCTCCTGCTCTCCGTGGGGCTCATCCCCTCGAACGAGGTGGCCGCGACGGCGGGCGTCGGCATCGACCGCAGGACGGGCGGGCCGTCCGTCGACGAGAGCCTCGAGACCGACGTCCCCGGCATCTTCGTCGCCGGAAACGAGCTCCACGTGCACGACCTGGCCGACTACGTCTCCGAGGAGGGGCTCGAGGCCGGGGCCAACGCCGCGGCGCACGCGCTCGGCCGTCGCGGCTCCCGTCGTGACGACGGCATCGTGGTCGAATGCGGCGAGAACGTGGGCTCGGTGACGCCCCAGCGCATCGCGAGGGGCGCGGACGAGGTCGTCATGCGCCTGAGGAGTCGCGGCCGCGTGCAGGACGCCGACATCGTGCTCGTGGCGGACGGCCGCGAGGCACGTCGCTGGCGCCGTCGGATCGTGGTCCCGAGCGAGATGCAGACGGTCAAGCTCTCGGCCGCCGACCTGCCGGAAGGCATCGGCAGGCTATGCGTCGGCGTGGTCGCCCACGGCGCCTCGCCAGAAGGGGAGTAGACATGCCGACGAGACAGACCAAGGAGTTCACCTGCGTGCAGTGCCCCATGGGATGCCTGCTCACGGTGACGCTCGAGGACGGCGCCGTCGTCTCGGTGAGCGGCAACTCGTGCCCGAGGGGAAAGGCCTATGGCAGGACCGAGGCCGTACACCCCGAGAGGACCGTGACCTCCCTCGTGGGCATCCTCGACGACTTCCACCCCCTGAGCGTGAAGACCGCCGCGCCAATCCCGCGCGAGCGCATCGACGAGGTGCTCGACGCCATCGCCCAGACCGTCATCGAGCCACCCGTCGAGATCGGGGACGTCGTGATTCCCGACGTGTGCGGGACGGGGGTCGACGTCGTCGCGACCGAGGCGCGCTCCTAGGCGAGGGCCCGTCGGAAACCCCGCGGTTCCGACGGGTGGAATGGCCAACTCCTCTATCTTGTCCGACCATCCCGACAAGTCAAGACTGGTTTCCCCTGAAGTTCCCAGTAGTATCTGAGGTGTCAGCCCCCTGCGGTACAAACTGGGTGAACCGACAAGCGTTTCAAGGGAGCCCGTATCCCGCACTCACTACAGGTATCCTCCGTTGCTGAGGAAGCTGGAAAAGTCGGCGAGGGCACCCACCTTATGGAGGTGGGTTCATTATCGTAACCGCAGGGGGCGACGCCTTTTCAGCCGTGCCTCCGGGGCAGCGTGCCCCACAGGCGAGATGGTTTCGCCTTTTTCCACACGGCGACATCGTTTACAATGGCGCTTGAATCGCAGGTTAATCGAAGGGGCACGTTGTGGGAACCTCCAGGGCAAGGAGCCGTCATGTCGGGTCGCTCGACGGGCTGAGGGCGCTCGCGGTCCTTGGCGTCGTGGGCTATCACATGGGTCTCGGCTGGTGCCAGGGCGGGCTGCTCGGCGTCTCCCTCATGTTCGTGCTCTCGGGCTATCTCATCACGGGCCTCCTGCTCGTGGAGTACCGCGAGACCTCGACCTTCGACCTCAAGGCCTTCTGGGCGCGCCGCCTCCGCCGCCTCATGCCCCAGGCGGTCGTCTGCGTGGTCGTGACGGCCGCGCTCTGCACGCTCCTCAACCACGTGCTGCTCACCAAGATGCGCGGCGACGTCATCCCGTCGCTGCTCATGTTCCTCAACTGGTCGAAGATATTCTCCAACGAGTCCTACTTCGCCGCGGCGGGCGGCCCCTCGCCCCTGACCCATTACTGGACCCTCGCCATCGAGGCCCAGTTCTATCTCGCATGGCCTCCCGTCCTGCTGCTCCTCATGAGGCGGCGGACGAGCTCGCGGGCCATCGAGATCGGGCTCGTGGCGGCGACCGTCGCCTCCGCCGTCGGGATGGCGCTCGCCTTCTCGCCCGACGCCGACCCCTCGCGTGCCTACTACGGCACGGACACGCGCGCCTTCTCCCTCCTCCTGGGGTGCCTGCTGGCCTTCGTGTGGCCCTTCGACCGGGTGAGCAGGTGGTCGGTCAAAGGCATCGCCGCGCTCGACCGCAGGCTCGTCGAGGTCGTGGCCTCGGCCTCGGTCGCCGTCCTCGTGGTCATGATGACGGTCACGAAGGGCTACGAGGCCTTCTCGTTCCGCGGCGGGACCCTGCTCTACTCCGTGGTGGCGCTCGTCGCCATCGCGGCGCTCATGCCGGAGGGCTCGGTGGCCTCGAGGGTGCTGTCGCTGCGCCCCCTGGCCTGGGTGGGCTCCCGCTCGTATGCCATCTACCTCTGGCATTACCCGATCATCCAGCTGATGACCAACAGGAACTCAACCCTGCCGACGCCGGCGTGGTGGTACGTGCTCGAGCTTGCCGTGACGCTCGCCGTGGCAGAGCTGACGTATCGGTTCGTCGAGAGGCCCCTCAGGTACGGAGGGGTCGTCGACCGCCTGGTGGATGACGTCAACGCCGGGCAGCACCATCCGCTACCCAAGAGGGAGGCCCTCGCGTCATGGGCGCGCGGCCATGCGGCCGTCGTCGCGGGCGCCGTCGCCGTGCTCGCCGTCTCGCTCGCGGGCCTCGCGTTCGTCCCTGGCGTGAACGCCGTGGGAGGGGGCACCGACGACAAGAGGGTCAGCGCGACGAGCCTCCGCAAGCCGTTGGCCAACGGCCAGTACGACGTGACGCTCATCGGCGACTCGGTGGCGCTCGACGCGGCGGACTACCTGAACGACGCGTTCCCCCACGGGCTGGTCGACTGCAAGGTGGGACGGCAGGCCTCCGAGGCCCTGGAGGTCTATGACGGGTATCGGGACCAGGGCGTCGTGGGCGACATCGTGGTCTTCTCGATCGGTACGAACGGCCCCTTGACCCAGGAGATCCTCGCTCGGATGGTCGAGGACGTGGGCTCGGACAAGAAGATCTACTTCGTGAACAACCGCATGCCCGACTCGTTCCAGGACGAGAACGACGCCCTGCTCGCCGCTTTGCCCGGCACGTACTCGAACGTGCAGGTCATCGACTGGTACGGCCTGAGCGCGGGCCACGACGACTGGTTCTGGCCGGACGGGACCCACCTCAAGCAGGAGACCGACGCGATGCAGGCCTTCACCGACATGGTCGTCGATGCCATCGGCTACAGGCAGCTCGAGGCGACCCCGACGGCCTACGACGTCACCTTCATCGGCGACGTGATATCCCTCGACGCGGCAGACGAGCTGGCCACGACCTTTCCGAAGGGCCTGATCGACTGCGCCGACGGCCGCCAGGCCAAAGACGTCCCGGGCGTCTACGAGAGCTATGACGGGCAAGGGGTCGTGGGCGGCTCCGTCGTCGTCTGCATGGGCTACGACCAGCCTCTCGACGCCTCCGAGATAGGGGCGGTGGTGTCGGCCGTCGGCTCCGGGCACGAGCTGTGGCTGGTGAACTCGCGTTCCGACAACCCCTGGTGCGCCTCGAACAACGCCGCGCTGGCCGATGCCGCCTCGCGCGACGCCAACGTCCATGTCGTCGACTGGTACTCGGCGAGCTCGGGCCACGACGACTGGTTCGTCGGCGACGGCGCGCATCTCTCCGAGGCCGGGCAGGCCGCCTATGCCCAGACGGTCGCGGACGCGATGGGGTATTCCGTCGGCACGGAGGCCGCGGCCGCCTAGTCGAGGCTCCTCGTGTGGTTGTCTTGGCGTGCGTTGACTTTGGCGGCGTCTACCGCGATAATTGCCACTGCGCGAACGCGCCTGGGGACGTAGCTCAGTTGGGAGAGCGCTGCCTTCGCACGGCAGAGGTCGTGGGTTCAACTCCCATCGTCTCCACCAGGTTTGCTCGAGGCCAACGGCTCAGGTCGTTGGCCTCTTTTTTGTCGCGGACGGTTGCGACGGGGCTGCTCGTCGTGCCACGTTGCTTGTCGCACGATCGCAATTCTTTGGCTGAGAATCCCTCCGAGTCATCGGGCGGTGCTCTTCTCGGCTCCGCACAGCCAGCGTGCGATATCCACTACCCGTATGCCCTCGTGGTCATAAGCCTCGTGCCTGGTGCGGGCGATGACCATCTTGGGGTACGCGTCTCGAATGGCCAGGAGGGGAGCACACTCCCTTTCGAACGTATCGCGATTGGAGATATCGTCGCTCACCTGGATATAGACCAGCTCTCCCTGGCGCATGGCGACGAAGTCGACTTCCCTCTTATAGAGGGTTCCGACGTAAACCTCGTATCCGCGCCGCATGAGCTCGATGGCGACGATGTTCTCGTAGACCCTTCCGTAGTCGAGGTTCCTCGTTCCGAGCCTCGCAAAGCGAAACGACTGGTCGCAGAGGTAGTACTTGTCGCCCGAGGCTAGGTAGCGTTTGCCGCGCAGGTCGTATCTGCGAACTCGGTAGAAGGCGAAGGCGTTGCAGAGGTATTCCATATAGGAGGCCACGGTCATCCCGCTGGCTTTGATTCCGTTGGCCGAGAGAGCGTCCGTGATGCTCCTGATCGATGAGATGTTGGAGACGTTGTCCATCATGAAATCGGTGAGACGTTCGAGCATATCGGTGCTGCGAATTCGGTACTTCTGCCTGATGTCTCGCATGACGAGCATGCCACATACGTCTGAAACGTAGCGATAGCGCATCTCCTGGGTGGGATAGACATAGGAACCTGGCATGCCGCCCTCCACCACGTAGCGATCGAACGCGCTGTCCTCATCGTCCAAATCGTAGTAGCGCATGAACTCGGCAAGCGAGAACGGGAAGACCTCGATCTCTATCGTGCGCCCCGTGAACAGCGTGGCGAGATCGCTCGAGAGGAGGAACGCATTGGAGCCGGTGATGTAGATGTCGTAGCCCTCCGAGGCGTGCAGGCTGTTGATGGCCTTCTCGAATCCCTCGCACATCTGTACCTCGTCGATGAGGACGAAGTTGTGCTTTCCATCGATGTGGAACCTCTCGACGTAATCTACGAGAGCGTGGTATTCAGCCAGATTCTCGTTCTCTATGAGGTTGTAGTTGATCTGTATGACGTTCGAATCGGGGAGGGTGCTCTCGACGTGGTCTCTGAACGCCTCGAGGAGCTTGGATTTGCCGCTTCGCCTCACCCCAGTGATGACCTTGATGTCTGGTGAGCCGATGCAGGCGATAAGCCTGTCGAGATAGTCATTTCTTCGTATGAGTCGCATGAAAAGGTCCTATCTAATCTTGACACTATTGTACAAAATTGAGTATACGACAATATTGCACAATAGAATAGATAATATATTGGGCAATATGATAGTATCGCGTGCTCACAGATGTGGTGACGTCAGCCGAGTCGCGCAAGCCCAGATTCGATGCGCTCCTGCTCGAGACGTAGCGCATCCTTGGGCTCAACCAGCGCGCGATGGGTCTCGAGCCACTTCGTGTCCACCCCTCTGACGGGGAGCTCCCGCACGAACCGATCCCAGGTCACGAATTCGGCATAGGCGGGTCGCTTCCACGATTGCGCCCATGTGCTGGCGGCATGGCCATCGGAGAGGGCCTGCCTCTCGATTGGGGGATGCAGGGCGATGCAGGGAGGCTTTGAGTCGCTGTCGTTTGCGAATATGCCAGCAGCCCAATCGCGAGCATGGCGGTCGTAGTATGCGGTGGCCCTTGCCTTGGTCGCGGCAATCTTGGCCTCAGCGCGTACCAACGACGGATTACGTGCAGTTGCGTCCTGGGTTCACAGAAGGGGCGTTCTTGCCAAAAAGGGACTCGGAAGGCCAAACGGCCAGCGTCGCCACCCGCCCTACGACGCTACAGGGCACGCGCGCGCCACTCGGCCTGGTAGAGCCCCTGCCCCCAGACCCCGGCGGAATATCTGTCAGACGTCGGTACCGGATGCTTGGCGACGTAGGCATCCGCATAGGAGTCCGTCACCTTGTTACCGATGGCGAAGAGCTCGTCGGTGACCTTGGACGAGACCTCGAGCACATAGGCGTACGTGAGGATGTCATCCCAGAGGACGACGTCGGCCGCCTCCCAGTCGCGCGTGCGCGTGAACTCGGAGAGCCACTCGCGGATCCCCGCGCAATGCCTCGCCACCTCCACGCCCTCATCCGTGATTCCGGGATCGTAGAGGAGGGTGGAGATCGAGGTGAGTGCGATGAGGACAGGGCCGCACGCGAGCAGCGTAGGTAGCTCCTGCGCGAACACCGCCGCATAGAGCGCCGCCATCGCCGACAGGGTCACCGACAGCTGGACGATGCCGTTCCAGCGCATCGTGCGCGTGGTCCCCCAGGGAAGCCGGCCCTCCACGAGGGAAAGCGGAGGGAGCGCCGAGACGTCCCTCAGGCCGCTCGCCTCGAACTCCTCGTGCGACGCCTGGAAGAAGGCGTCGATGTCCTTCATGAGCCTCTTGTCCGCCGAGGTCCCCGACACCCCCACCCGCGTCATCATCTCGCGGACCGTTCCCGAGGCCCTGCCCCCGAGGGCGGCCCGCACCAGCTTGAGCGTCGTCTTGTCGAGGCCGTCTGTCACGACAGCCCCGCGCACAATGGAGATGCGGATGTCCTTCCCGCCCGCCTCGCCCTCGCCGGGGCGGGAGATGTCGAGCACCCCCATCGCGGCGAGGTGGAGCACGGCCACCACGATGTCGTCCTGAAGGCCGGTCGCGTTCACTAGCTTCGAGACGCAGACGGGGTGAAGGCCCTCAAGCGAGTCGATACCATGCTCGATCTGGATGCCCTCGCTCTCCTCCGACCTCCTGTGCGCGCAAAGCCCGTACTCGCAGAACCTGACCAGGGCGAACACCGTGATGCCGCAACACGCCAGGAACAGTGCGATCGAGAAGATGCGGGTGCCCCTCGTATGGCCGAAGAGCATCGCGGGGTTCGAGAACGCGGAGGTGGATGCGGTCAGCACAACCGCTGGGACCCGGTTCGAGAGCTGATGCAAAATCTCGAAACCGGCCCACACGATGAGAGCAAAGGCGAGAATGCACCAGAGGCACCCCAGGGGGTTGCCGTCGGCGATTATCTTGTCAACCTTCAGGACGTAGTGCCTTCTCGCCCGACGGCGACGCCTGTAGACGCCCTTGACCGACCTGCGCTGCAACATTGTTTGACTCCCCCTTTGACCTGGGGTCCATGGTACCCCTTGCATACTGGCCTGCATCATTGAGAAGGTCGATGGCGGGCCAAACCTTGGTGTCACCACCTCGGGTGACGGGTGCGGCCACCGCCTGGAATTGTTAGCTACCAGACTGGCGGCAACCAGGGGATGACCACATGGGCACCGTGGCGCTGGACGCGCCCGCTATGGGGCCTGCCGACATGTCGACGCTCGAGGACGGGACGCGGCGCTACGTGGGGCTCGACTACGTCGACATCGAGTCGCTCGGGTCGTGGCGGGACTTCCTGCGCGCTCTCGGGTGCCTTGTGGAATGACTCGGCCATGGCGTTGTCGTATAGGCATTTGGGCTTGGATGCGGATTGCGTGACCCCATGGGAGCCCAGGACTCTTCGGACTGTATGCGACGTGTCTCAGTACCCCTGGCCATTATGGAAGTCGAGCCCATCACATCGGGGGTCGTCCCTGCCGATTGCCTGCTTCAAGGCATCGATCAGGCGACGGTCGGCACCTCAACGGTCAGGCTGTCACACCAACTTTTCCGACACTGGATTGTGCCCTGTGATGTGCCACTGTCTACCTGCGGCTACGCTGTTCGCTGGCATGCGTACGGTAAACATTACCAACCGTATCTTCCTACCGAGCCAATAATGATGACTGCCACGCGGGGAGAAGCCTTGATACGCGGGCGGGAACAGGAGGTTCGGATGATGCGGAAGCAGTACAAAGACACGAGTGACGTCCCGGCCACGACGACGTCTGCACGTGCAGCCTTCAGGACAACGAGGAGGGGGCTATTGATGATCAGACTCCAGGACTCTCAAGAGGCTTCTGTCGAGCATCGTGCCCACACCTGCGGACGGAACCCCTATGGCACTCGACATGCCGCAGCGGTCCGAGCGATGCGGCTCGTCCGAGGTCGATCTCTGTGACCATCTCGCCTCGAGGATTGGCGAGCTCCCGCGGGGTGGGGGAGGCGACTAGAAACTGGTTGCCTAATGCCCCAAGTCCCAAAGGGCATACTGTCATCGTTCCACGCGCGGGCAGGCCGACACCCGCCTGCATTCGACCAACGACCGCTTGCCGGCCAGGGAGAGGGGCTCACATTGATCTATGTGACGGGAGACATCCACGGTGAGGTGGACGGGCGCTTCGACGGGGCGCGCCTTGCGGCGAGGGGCATCGTGCCCGCGGAGGGCGACCTCCTCGTCATCCTCGGCGACACGGGCATCCTCTGGCAGACGTCACCGGAGGAGTGGGGCGACGGCGACATGGACGCGACGGACTCCTGGCTCGTCCGCGACCTGCTCGATGCCTGGCCCGGCGAGGTCGCCTTCATAGACGGCAACCACGACAACCACCCGACGCTCGCGGCGCTGCGGCGTGAGGAGCGCTGGGGAGGCGAGGTGGGCGTCGTGGTCGACGGGCTCTACCACCTGCGGCGGGGCGAGGTCTACGACCTGCCGAACGGCGACGGCACCACGTCGCGCGCCTGGTGCATGGGCGGCGCGTGGTCCATCGACAAGGAGGTGCGCGTGGAGGAGGGCCTCGGCTGGTGGCCCGAGGAGATCCCCTCGGAGGAGGAGCTCGACCGCGGGAGGGAGTCGCTGGATGCGGCGGGGTGGGAGGTCGACTACGTGCTCACCCACGAGTGCCCGCCGGACATGCAGGACGCCCTCACGACCGACAGCCCCTTCGGCCCCGTGGAGCACGAGGACGACCTGCAGGACCTCCTCGCCGACGTGGACGACCACGCGACGTTCGACCGGTGGTACTGCGGCCACTACCACACGAACCTCGACTACGGCTCCTGCCACACCTGCCTCTACGATGCGATCGTGCCGCTCGGGGCCGACTCGCGCGGTAATTGCGATCAATGATGCTGGCATCAAATATTTCGCTTGACTCTCTCGTGACGTCCGCGTAGTATTTCGGCCCCGCGGCAGAAGCCGCGCACATACAACCTAATCAAGGCTCAGTGATGCAGAAGACGTCACTGAGCCTTACCTATTTTCGGCGAGGCCCACGGGCCCCGCCTTTTTTCTTGCCCGGAGACGCCTTCGTGTGCGACGGCACGGCTCGCACCTTGAAAGCCGAATAGCAGCTCCCCGCGAGAGAGCCCCGCCGGGCCACGGCCGGGCCGGACTCCCTCGCGGCAAGGCGAAAGGCTGAGCGCGCTGGCTGGGGCTGCACCAACAGGAGGACGTTTACCAACATGGCGGGCACGAGCCCCCGCCGGAAGGAAGGCACCATGTCATTCATCGACACGCCAGGAATCATCAGGGAGACGTGCGACGGCATCTGCACCGTCGCCATCCAGGACGAGATGCTCCAGGAGAGGAAGATATCCCTCTTCGGCCTCGCCGACGAAGTCACGAAGTCCATCTAGAGAAGGGAAACGCCAGATGAAGGAAAACACAGGCAGCACCACCCAGAAGCACGTTCAAGCACGGCCGGAAGGAGGCGAGCGCATCCTCGCCGATGGCGTGAGCGTGAGCAACGACACCTGGAAGACGGGTCGCAACAACAACGACCTCATCATCGGCCCCACGGGCGCCGGCAAGACCCGCGGATACGTCATCCCGAACATCCTCCACGCCCAGGAGAGCATGCTCATCACCGACACCAAGGGAAACCTGCGCAAGAAGTACGGCTCCTACCTCAAGGCCCGCGGCTACCAAGTGTTCGACATCGACCTCACCGACATGGCCAACAGCTCCTGCGGCTACGACCCGCTCGACTACGTCTCGCTGGACGAGAGGACGGGACGCTTCTCCGAGCAGGAGGTCCTCACGGTCGCGGCCGCGCTCTGCCCAGCGGAGAGGGGAGACTGGGACCCCTACTGGTATCAGGCGGCGCAGATGTCGGCGGCGGCGCTCGTCGCGCTCGTCCTCACCCGGTTCAAGGCCGAGGACCGGAACATGCATACGGTGAGCCGCCTGGCCACCCTCTCGGGCGGCAAGGAGCTTGCCGCCCTCTACAAGGAGCTCGCCGACTACGACCCCGACTGCTTCGCCGTCAGGGAGTACGGGCTGGTGCATATCAACGACGAGGCCGACAGGATGGTCGCGAGCGTGCGGGGAATCCTCGTGAACGCCCTGCACCCGCTCTCCACCGATGCGGCGGGGCACCTGTTTGCCTCGACCGACCGCATCGACTTCAGGAAGGCAGGCCACGAGAGGACCGCGATCTTCCTCACGGTGAGCGACACCGACCGCTCGATGGACCGGCTCGCGAACCTGTTCTACACGCAGGCCATCCACGAGCTGGTGGCGGAGGCCGACTCCTGCGAGGGAAACAGACTGCCCATCCCGGTGCGTCTCATCCTGGACGACTTCGCCACCAACACCGTCATCCCCGGCTTCGACAAGGTGGTGACCACCATCCGCTCGCGCGGCATCGCCGTGAGCCTCATCGTCCAGGACCTCTCGCAGCTCCGCTCCCTCTACCGGGACTCCCAGGCGACGACCATCGCCAACAACTGCGACACCTGGCTCTACCTGGGCGGGTTCGACGAGGCGACGGCCGGGTGCGTCGCCAGGAGGCTCGACCGCCGCGTGACGAGCGTGCTGGACATGCCCCCGGAGGAGGCAATCCTGCTCATGCGCGGGAGGAAGGCCCGGCGCGCCAGGAAGTACGACCTGGAAAAGGATCCGGCGTACCGCTCCGTCGTTGGGTCGCCTCGGCCCCACGGGCCGGCACCCGAGCCGCCCGATGGCTCGCCAGAGGAGGACATCCCCTGGTAAGGATAATGAAACCCAGAAGGAAAGGAACTGCCATGCCCACGACCCCAAAACCACTGAAGAGGATCTCCCTCGAGGAGGCGCTCTCGCCCGTCCGGCACGACGTGACGCGACATCCCATCTCCATCCTCGCCCGCCTGAGGCGCATCGGCGAGACGCCGATGAGGGACTACCTGTTCTGCCAGCCCGACGGCCTCGACGAGTCGATCGAGGCGCTCCGCCTCGCGCGGGTCACGGAGCCTCCCGTGCGGGGGAACTTCGAGGACACGCAGGCGTTCCTCGACCGGCTCGGGGACATGACCCTAGCCGAGGTCGCCTGGAAGCTTGACCGGGGCTTTCGCAAGGACCCCGGCAGCGTCGTGACGCACGACGCCATGCTCGCCTTCCTGAACCCGCTGCGGGTCATGTGCGGCGTGCTCTCGCACGAGCCGATTCCGAGGCCCTACCCCCGGAAGAGCTCCTTCGCCAGCGAGGCGTACACGGAGAGGTTCCTGAGCGGCCAGGATGCCGCGCTTTCGGGCCTGGCACCCTTCCTCGGCCGCGGCAAGCTCGAGAAGGTCCAGCTGGACGACCTCGGGAGGGACTACTTCTCGAGCCAGGTCATCGTCTACCAGAGCCTGGACGAGACGCTTCGCCCCGTGTTCAATGCGTTCTACTTCCGGCTCGACTGGTATGAGGATGCCCTCGACATGGCCTACTACGGGGGAGGCCGGCTCCGCAGGTTCCTCGAGCCCTACGACGACGGCTACCAGAACTGCTCCGCCGTGTACGCCGACGTCATCAGGGCGTGCGCGGGGCAGGAGGCGCGCTCATGGAGGCTCGTTCCCGATGAGGGAGGCAAGGCCGGCCCCACGGCAGCGCTGCATGCCCTGTTCGTCGAGCCGATCGCCAGGGCGAGGCTTCGCTTCAACAGGGATGGCAGCTTCCGGGGACGCTGCCCGCAGTCGAAGAGGGGCGGCGGCGCATGAGAGGGGCTCCCGGCGCTCGGGCGGACGAGTATCCTCGCCACGTTGAAAGTATCTTGGTCAAAAGCGACCATGTGACTAAGATAGTGCGGCAGCAACTCATAGGAAGGGTCCGCCGTGGACGTCTCCGCGCACGCATACGAGCACTGCGAGCTCTGCCCCAGGCGGTGCGGGGCCAACCGCGCCGCCGGCGGGACGGGCGTCTGCGGCATGACCTCCGAGCTGCGCGTGGCCCGCTCGGCCCTGCACTTCTGGGAGGAGCCGCCCATCTCCGGCGAGGCCGGCTCGGGGGCGGTCTTCTTCTCGGGATGCCCGCTTCGCTGCGTCTACTGCCAGAACCACGAGATCTCGTCGGAGGGCTTCGGACACGCGGTCTCCGAGCGTCGCCTCGCGCGGATGATGCTCGAGCTCGAGGCCCAGGGCGCGCTCAACGTGAACCTCGTGACCCCGCTGCACTTCGCGCCACACGTCGCCTCGGCCATCGGGCTTGCGCGCGAGGCGGGGCTCACCGTTCCCGTCGTGTGCAACACCTCGGGATACGAGCTTCCCGAGATGGTCGAGGCGATGTCCGGCCTCGTCGACGTCTGGCTCACCGACTTCAAGTACGCGGACGGCTCTCTTGCGGCCTCCCTCTCCGCGGCGCCCGACTATCCCCAGGTCGCAGCTGATGCGCTCGAGGCCATGGTGCGCCGGCTTCGCGCCGCGGGCGGCCGCGCCGAGAAGGCCGACGGCTCGCTCGCGCGTGGCATCGTGGTGCGCCATCTCGTGCTGCCGGGGCACGCGGACGACTCTCTCGCCGTGCTCGACCGCGTCTGGGGCATCGCGGGAAACGACGTCGACCTCTCGGTCATGAACCAGTACACCCCTAACGACCTCTGTCGCCGGCAGGGCGGCGAGCTTGCGCGCGGGGTCACCGACGACGAGTACGAACGCGTCCTCGACCATGCCGACGACCTGGGCTTCGAGCGCCTGTGGTGGCAGCAGGGCGGTACCGTCTCGGAGAGCTTCGTCCCGGCCTTCGACGCCTCGGGGGTCGACGGTCCCGAGCTGTGAGCCCGGCTCTCTCCATCGCCGTCGCGCAGGGCCCCGTTCGCCTCATACGTCTAAACTACTGACCCGTGAGTTCTGGTCCACCAGGCAAGGAGAAGACCATGTCCGACGACGCAAAGCCCCTCTCCGACGAGGAACGCTCGGAGCTCGAGGCCCTCAGGGCAGAGAAGGAGCGCCGCGAGCGGGCGGCCAAGGCCGCTGCCGATCGCGGCGAGCTCGAGAGGCTCCGTCGCCAGCAGGCCCAGGCCGAGGCCGATGCCGCCGAGGACGCGCGGATCCGCGAGATACAGCGGCGCACCCACGACCTCGTCGAGCCGGACGACGACCTCCGGATGCCTCTCATGCAGAAGGTCGTCCTCGTCGCCCTCGTCGTGGGCGTCATCATCTTCATTGCCTTCCAGCTGCTCAAATAGGGCGGGAATGGTACCCTATCGAGTGATGCGGCCGCATGGCCGCAGGCGCTCTCGAGGAACGACAACCTGAGGGGGAGACGGCATGTCTCTGACCGACCGTACCAAGCCGACCGACGTCGCGCTCAACACCGACCTCTACGAGCTCACGATGGCCCAGGGATTCTGGGAGTCGGGCTTCAAGGACTACCAGGCCTGCTTCAACGTGTTCTTCCGCGAGAACCCCTTCGACGGCGGCTATGCGGTCGCCTGCGGCACCGGCCAGATAGCCAGGACGGTCGAGAGCCTCACGTTCGAGAAGGAGTCCATCGACTACCTCGCGACCCTCAAGGCCCCCGGCGGCGGGCGCGATGTTCAAGCAGGGCTTCCTCGACTACCTCGCCGACTTCCGCATGCGCGTGTCGGTGTGGGCGGTCCCCGAGGGCGAGGTGGTGTTCCCCCGCGAGCCCATGGTGCGCGTCGAGGGCCCCATCATCGACTGCCAGCTGCTCGAGACCACGCTCCTGAACCTCGTGAACTTCCAGACCCTCGTTGCCACCAAGGCGGCCCGCGTGGTGCAGGCTGCCCAGGGGCACATGGTCTCCGACTTCGGCCTTCGCCGCGCGCAGGGCCCCGATGGCGGCCTGGCCGTCGCCCGCGCCTCGTACGTGGGCGGGTGCAACTCGACCTCGAACTGCCTGGCGGGCCGCATCTACGGCATCCCGGTCTTCGGCACGCATGCCCATTCCTGGGTGATGGCGTTCCCCTCCGAGCTCGCCGCCTTCCGCGCCTTCGCGAAGTCGAGCCCCAAGAACTGCGTCCTGCTCGTCGACACCTATGACGTGCGCGAGGGCATCGCGAACGCGATCACCGTGGGCAAGGAGATGGAGAGGGCCGGCGAGCGGCTCGCCGCGATCCGCATCGACTCCGGCGACCTCGCGAAGCTCTCCAAGTACGCCCGCGACGAGTTCGACAGGGCGGGGATGCCCTACGTCAAGGTCTCGGCCTCGAACGACCTCGACGAGTACACCATCCAGTCGCTGTTCTCGCAGGGCGCGCCCATCGACTCGTTCGGCGTGGGAACCAAGCTCGCGACCTGCGACCCCCAGCCCTCGCTCGGCGGCGTCTACAAGCTCTCCGCGACCCGTCCCGACGCCTCCGCCCGCTGGGAGCCCGTCATGAAGCTCTCGGAGATGGCCTACAAGCGCACCATCCCCGGCATCCAGCACGTGCGTCGCTTCTACGACGCGTCCGGATGCCCCATGGGAGACCAGATCGTCGACGACGCCCACGCCACGAAGAGGGGCGCCGACGTGATCGTCGACGTCCTCGACCCCGTCACCACCTACTCGATGCGGGGCTACGACTCCGTCGAGCTCCTGCAGCAGGTGGTCGCCGACGGCGCCGCCGTAGGCGAGCACGCGACGCTCGAGGAGTCCAAGCAGCGCTGCAAGGACGCCCTCATGCACCTCGACCCGGCCGTCAAGCGCTTCCTCAACCCGCAGATTTACCCCGTGGGCATGGAGCCGGGCCTCGCCAAGTTCAGAAACGACCTGGCCCTGCGCGAGGCAGCGCATTCGGGCAGATAGGGGAGAGGCATGCAGGAGAAGATCGAGGGGCTCATCAGGGCCGCAATCGCCGATGCCCAGTCTGCGGGCGAGCTGCCCGCCTTCGAGGTCGGCGACGTCGGCCTCGAGCGCCCGGCCGACACGACGCATGGTGACTGGTCCTCGACGGTGGCGCTGCGCTCCGCCAAGGCAGCGCGCATGGCGCCGGGCAGGATAGCCGCAGCGATCGCCGAGCGCATGCCCTCGGATCCCGCGATCGACAAGGTCGAGGTCGCAGGGCCTGGGTTCGTGAACTTCCACCTCTCGACCGCCGCCGCAAACGACGTCTTCCGCACGGTGCGCGAGCAGGGCCGCGACTTCGGCAGGTCGGACATCGGCCATGGCCAGAGGATCCAGGTCGAGTTCGTCTCGGCCAACCCCGTCGGCCCCATGCACGTGGGCCACGGCCGCTGGGCGGCCCTCGGCGACTCCCTCTGCCGCGTGCTCGAGCATGCGGGCTACCAGGTCGAGCGCGAGTTCTACGTGAACGACCACGGCAGCCAGATGGACGTCTTCGGCTCGTCGATCGTGATGCGCTACCTGCAGCTGAGCGAGCTCATGGCCCAAGGTCCCCGCTCCCTCGACGAGGCCTACGCCACGCTCGTCGCCGACCGCGACGCCTTCGTGGCCGACGAGGACGACGAGCGCCCCGAGACGCACCCCCTCATGGACGCGTTCCAGGCCGCCCTGGGCGAGAACTCCTATGGCGGCGCCTACATCATCGACATCGCCAGGGGGATCCTCGCCTCCGACGGCGACCGCTGGGTCGACGCTGACGCGCAGGAGCGGCTCGACGACTTCCGCGAGCGCTCCTACAAGGTCATGCTCGACTCCATCCGCCAGACCTGCCATGACGTCCGCTGCGACTTCGACGTCTGGTTCTCCGAGCGGACCCTCTACGAGAAGGGCCCGGACGGCAGGGACGCCGTGCAGCGCGCCTTCGACAAGCTCGACGACATGGGCTACCTCTTCCGCACCGACGACGGCGCGCTGTGGTTCCGCTCGACCGCCCTCGGCGACGACAAGGACCGCGTGCTCGTGAAGACCAACGGCGACTACACCTACTTCGCCTCCGACGTCGCCTACCACTGGAACAAGTTCCAGCGCGTGGACCACGTGATCGACATCTGGGGCGCCGACCACCACGGCTACATCCGCCGCGTGCGGAACGCCTGCGAGGCCCTCGGCTACCCCGACCAGTTCGAGGTCCTGCTCGGCCAGCTCGTGAACCTCCTCCGCGGCGGCGTGCCGGTGAGGATGTCCAAGCGCAAGGGGGTCATGGTCACCTTCCGCGAGCTCATCGACGAGGTGGGTGCCGACGCCGTACGCTACACGCTCATCAGCCGCTCGTCCAACCAGGCGATCGACTTCGACATCGACGCCGTGAAGCGGGAGTCCTCCGACAACCCCGTCTACTACGTGCAGTACGCGCATGCCCGCATCTGCTCCATCCTGCGGCGCGCCGCAGGCGTCGACCTCGACGAGGAGCGTCGCCTGGGGATCGACGCCGTCGCGGCGGCGGCGATCGGCGACGACTACGACCTCTCGGTCCTGACCCATCCCACCGAGCTCGAGCTCGGACGCAGGATAAACGAGTTCCCCGAGCTCGTCGCGGCCTGCGCCCGGGACAGGGCCCCCTCGCGGATCACGCATTACGTGCAGGAGCTCGCATCTGACTTTCACTCGTTCTATCGGGAGTGCCAGGTCCTTCCGAGCGAGGGCCGTCCCATCGACGAGAGGGTGTCGAAGGCGCGTCTCGCGGCGTGCGACGCGGTGCGGCTCGTCCTCGCGCTCTCCCTCCAACTGGTCGGCGTGTCGTCTCCCGATAAGATGTGATTTTCTCTTCGCCGATTCTTGCCCGACAAAATGAACTACCTTCACTCCCGCTTGATTGAGAAACACGAACTGATATTACAATTGAAAGAAATAACGTGTCGACTATATGCTATTATTGTCCGCTAAATAGGTCTACCTTATTTCTCGATGGGGTAGACTGAGGTCAGCGGATTGTCGCGGGCGTCTCGGATGGTATGGGGGCGGTCTTCGGGGAGAAGGCCGCCGGACGATGCGAAACGGATAAGAAAATATGGATTTGAACGAGTACATGTCAGTTCGGAGGGCCTACAACCTCGTCCGTCAGGACCAGCCCTCCTCTGTTCGCCTGACGTTCGAGGAGTATGCCATCCTCTGTCACCTTGCGAATATCGACGGCGAGCTCAAGACGTCCCAGATTGCCGACTACCAGGGCGTCTTGCGTCCCACCACCACGCACAGGACCAATCACTTGTCCTCGCTTTCCCTGATCGACCGTCACGAGGGGCTCGAGGACCGTCGCAACGTCTGCTGCAGCGTGTCCGAGAAGGGCCGTGCCGAGGTGGCGAGGCTCTCCAAGGCCCTCGTCTCGAAGATCGACCCCGGCCAGCCCCTGCACCGCTCGACCCCCGAGCGAATCTGCATGGTCGTGGACGCGATGGGGGAGGTCTTCTGCACGGCTGGCGACCTCGTACTCCTGGGGCTCTCCCGCGACCCGGATGCCGGCAAGAGCATCTCCGAGCTCGTCGAGATGCTCGGCCTCCTGCAGCCTACGGTCTCGATGTCCGTTGCCGCCTTGGTGGAGGACAAGCTCATCTCCCGCGGCGTCAACGACGGCTCCACGCGCATGGTGCGCATGGGCCTCACTCCCGCCGGCAACGAGGCCGCCGAGGCCATGCGCGGGCGCATCGAGGGCCTGCTCGTTCACAGGCGGTCGCGTTCCGCCGTCTCCGCGGCCCGGTAGGAACCCCCGCGCCTCGTCTCATGATGCCTGCAGCGCATCGAGGGGCCGTCGCCTTGGTTGGCGGCGGCCCCTTTCCTCTCGCACGGCCAAGTGTGCTATAGTCACAAACGTGCGCGGCCTGGTGTTGTCAAGTCCTCCTGTGCCGGCACGAATCCCCGCATAGCCTCGCATGTCGTTTGCGCCCGGCCGTGTCGAGGGGAGCCTTCAATTCGCGACACCCCATGTAACGAGTGATGCCATACCTGCAGCGTGCGCGCCTATCGCCCCTCAATCGCCGGCGGCGCGCCAAAAGGGAAGAGGAACAGAGTGAGTGACGAGCCGATCGAATCCGCCGAGGTCCAGACCACGGCGGCCGCGTCAGACGACGTCCAGGAGAAGCCCGCGCCGAAGCGTCGGCGCAGAAGCAAGCAGCAGCACGACATCCCAGACGAGATGAACCGGGTCACGCAGGAGGCCACCCATGCCACCGCGGAGGTCCTCCCTGCCCCGGCGGCGACCCTCTCGGAGGCCGATGCCCAGGGCCAGCAGCCTGCTGCCGCGCAGAGTTCCGCCGAGGGCCAGCAGCCTGCTGCCGCGCAGAGTTCCGCCGAGGGCCAGCAGCCGGCGCCTCGCGCGGGGAAGCGCAGGCACGTGAAGCGCAACGATGGCGCCCAGCAGGGGCAGAACGTCCAGGGCCGCAATCGCTCCGGCAACGGCCAGCCGGGCAACGGCAACGGCAACGCCAACGCCAACGGCCGCAGGCGCAACCGCCGCGGCAACTCGAACGGTGCCAGCCAGGCGGTCGAGCCCAAGCTCAGCCGCGACGAGCTGGCCGGCATGAAGGTCGCGGAGCTCCGCGCCAAGGCCGCCGAGCTCTCCCTCGACGTCACGGGCCTCAAGAAGCCCGAGCTCATCGAGGCCGTCTACGCCGCCGCGGCCGCCGCGGAGGGCTTCCGCACCGTCGAGGGGGTCCTCGAGGTCGTCAAGGAGGGCTTCGGCTTCGTCCGGACGGGCAACTACATGGCCGGCGACGACGACGCCTTCATCTCCCAGCAGATGATCAAGAGCATGGGCCTGCGCCCCGGCGACCTCGTCGTGGGGACGGTGCGTCCGAGCAGGCCGAACGACAAGTACCCGGCGGTGCAGAAGGTCGCCTCCGTGAACGGACTCGATCCCCAGCTCGCAAGGGGGCGCGTCCGCTTCGGCGACCTCACGCCCATCTTCCCCAATGAGCGCCTCGTGATGGAGCACGGCAAGGACTCGATTACGGGCCGTGCCATCGACCTCGTGGCGCCCATCGGAAAGGGCCAGCGCGGCCTCATCGTCTCGCCCCCCAAGGCGGGCAAGACCACCGTCCTGAAGCACATCTGCCAGTCCATCGCGGCCAACAACCCCGAGGTCCATCTCATGTGCCTGCTGGTCGACGAGCGCCCCGAGGAGGTCACCGACATGCAGCGCTCGGTCGACGGCGACGTGGTCGCCTCGACGTTCGACATGCCGGCCGAGAACCACACCGCCGTCTCCGAGCTGGTCATCGAGCGTGCGAAGCGCCTGGTCGAGATGGGCGAGGACGTCGTCGTGGTGCTCGATTCCATCACCCGCCTGGCCCGCGCCTACAACCTCGCGCAGCCTGCGAGCGGACGCATCCTCTCCGGCGGCGTCGATTCCGCCGCGCTCTACCCGCCCAAGCGCTTCCTCGGCGCGGCGCGCAACATCGAGAACGGCGGGTCGCTCACGATCCTCGCCTCGGCCCTGGTGGACACGGGCTCCAAGATGGACGAGGTCATCTTCGAGGAGTTCAAGGGCACCGGCAACATGGAGCTCAAGCTCGACCGCGACCTGGCCGACAAGCGCATCTTCCCGGCCATCGACCCGGTGGCCTCCGGGACCCGCAACGAGGAGCTCCTCATTCCCGCGGAGCTCCAGCCCTTCGTCTGGGGCATCAGGCGGATCCTCGCCAACATGAACAACACCGAGCGTGCCGAGGCGAGCCTCGTCAAGAGCCTCAAGGCCACCAAGTCGAACCAGGAGTTCCTCATCCGCTCGGCGAAGAAGGCACAGCTCTCGGAGTATTCAGACGCGCTGTGACCGAAAGGGACGACCGGGCGCCCCTAGGTGAGGCGCTCGGTCGTCCAGTCGCCCATGAAGCGCTCGCCCGCGACCATGAAGCGCGCAGGCAGGATCTTTGCCAGGACGTAGACGACCTTCATGTCCCACGAGGGCACGCAGACCTGACGTCCGCGCACCGCGGCGGCCAGGGCCTCGCGCACCACGTCGCGTGGCTCCTCGAAGCCGATGAAGGTGGTCTTGTCGACGGCATGCTGGTCGCCTGGCCTGTCGAGGAACTCCGTGCGCATGTACTTGGGGCAGACCGCGGTGACATGGATGCCCACGGGCCCCAGCTCCTCGTCGAGGGCCATCGACAGGTCGAGCACGAAGCGCTTCGTCGCCCCATAGACCGAGATCCCCGGCTGGGGGACGAGCGCGGCGACGCTCGCCAGGTTGACGATGCGGCTTCCCTCGTGCATGCGGAGCAGGGCGTGATAGGTCATCTGGACGAGCGCGAGGCAGTTGAGCCGCACCATCCCGGCGTTGCCGCGCTCGCCGATCTGGGTGAAGTCGCCATACTTTCCGAAGCCGGCCGAGTTGATGAGCCACTGCACGTTGATTGTCTCGTCCTCGGCGAGCTCCTTCTCGATGACGTCATAGGAGGCCTGGTCGGTGAGGTCGAGCGCGAAGTCGCGCACGGGCGTCTTCGACTCGGCCTTGATGGCGTCGAGCCGGTCTTGGCGGCGGGCGATGGCCCATATCTCGTCGAGCGGGCCGCCTGCGCCCGCGTTGAGCTGGCGGATGAACTCTCGCCCCACACCAGAGGAGGCTCCCGTGACGATCGCGATGTTTCTCATGCCTGCTCCTTGGAATCGTCCTGCCGTGCGACCACTTGTGGATTCGTACCCCTTCCCGGCACACTTGGCCGTCTCGACCTTGCATTCCGTTGAAAACTGGGAAATAATCGAGGAGATTCGGGCCGCAAGGTCGGGCCGGGTCGTTCGCGACGGTGCATGCAGCTGACACACAGAATGCCGTTGTGGGTGCATTTGACAGGCCCTATCGGGAGATCTGTCGAGTCGTTCGCAACAACCAGCTCCATGCGCTGCCACTGTCAGGCAGGCGATGGTCGCCCGCCTGGACGGAGGGAGACGCTCATGGCGCTGAGGAGGAGCAACCCTGCCACCTGGGTGGGGCTTCTGGGTGGAGCGGCATGGTCCGTGCCGGGAATCGCCTCGGCGGCCAGCCTCTCCCAGGACGCTCCGTCGTCCGCGTCCGGCGACCTCATCCCGTTCGCCCTGGGCTGCGTCACCGGCGCCGCCTGCGTCGGGGCCATCACGCTCGCCGTCCTCCGGCACAAGGAGGTCAAGGCCGCTCGCGACCAGGCCGATTCGGTCCTCTCCCCGGAGACCTTCTCCGAGCAGTTCTCGGCCCGCGCCCCCGAGCCGCGTCGCGTGTCCGAGCCGCGTCGCGCCCCCGAGCCACACTGCGCGCCCGAGCCGCACCGTGCCCCCGAGCCAAGGGACAAGGCGAAGGCGCCGGCGCGTCGCCATGCGCCGGCGGCCTCGGTGAGCGCGGGGATGGGCCGGCACATGAGGGCGAATCCCGAGGCGATGACCAACTGGGAGAACACCGGCTCCATCCGGGTGCGGCAGGTCGAGGGCGAGCTTCGCGGCTCCCACCTCAAGGGGGGCGCCGAGCCGCCGCGCGAGCAGCACGTCGTGCCCGTGGTGGCACCCCTCGACGCCTCCGCCAGGAACGACCTCGAGCAGGTCGCGAGCGACTATGCGAAGGACCTCTCGTTCGCCGAGCGCGTCGCGGCCCGCGCGAGGGGCGTCGCCGCGACGCTCGGGTCGAGGATCAGCGGGGACATGATGGAGGGCCTGCCCATGATAGAGCGGGCCGACGGCTCCGTCGCAGACGTGGGCACCGGCTGGTGGACCAAAGGCCGCGGCCGAGGAGGGCCATTCGACCGGATCGCTCTTCCCGCTGCCAGGAGATCGAGTCCGACGACTCCGCGTTCTTCCCTGCCCCGAGCTATGGCGCACCGGCCGACAAGCGCGTGGAGGACGACTCCCCCACGGGGAAAGATCGACGTCACGGCGGCTCGGGCGGCGGCGATCGCCACGAGGCTCTCGGGAATCGACCAGAGCGCGTTTCCCGAGGAGCGCGTCGCCGGAAGGCCCAAGCACGAGGACCTCTGGGCACAGGCGCTTGCCGCCATGGAAGAGCAGTCGCTGCCTCCCGTCGAAGAGGTCGAGGAGGTCATCGGCGACATGGACACCCTGGACGAGATCGACGGCCTCGAGGCCAACACGTCGTTCATCCCGTTCCGCACGCCCGCGGGGCACCCCGAGGTCGTGGATCGCGAGACCTATGTCGACTACCTCATCGGCGACGAGTTCGGGCGCAACCCGTCGAAGGCCGTCCGGCGCACCTCGCGCGAGTACCTGCATGTCATCGAGGGTGGATCTCAGAAGATGATGCACCTGCGCGACGATTCCGAGGGCGCGCGTGCCCCCAGGCCCACGGGCCCCCGCCACTTCCGGACCGAGGCGAGGACGGCACGCGAGGCATGAGGTCGGGCGGCGGCAGGGACTTCCTTCGGAGTGCGGCCTGGTGGGCCGCGCTCGTCGTGTGGGTCGCCTTCGTCTGGAGCAGGTCGCTCGCGACGGGCGAGGCGTCGGACTCCCAGAGCCTGTGGGTCGTCGCCCGCCTCAGGGGCCTGTTCGGCGCCCTGGGGGTAAGCGACGTCGCGGCGATGAACCATCTCGTCCGCAAGGCGGCCCATTTCTCGGAGTACCTCGTCCTCGGCCTCCTCGCGTTCCAGGCGAGCCGGCCGCTGCGCGGGAGGGGGAGGACGGCGAGCGTCATCTGCGGGCTGGTGACGTGCTGCGTTCCCGTGGTCGACGAGACGCTGCAGCTCTTCGTCAACGCGAGGTCCGGGCAGGCGTCAGACGTCGTCCTCGACATCTGCGGTGCCTGCGTGGGGCTGATCGTCATGCACGAGGTGCATGCGAGGTCGCTCGAACGGGGCTAGCCTTCCGCGGCCTGGGCGAGATGGGCCCCCAGCTTGATGGCGGCCACCTCGCGAAGCCACAGGTCGGGCCGCTCGTCTCCGAGCGCGTGGATGACCCGCTCGGCCATCTCGTCACCGTCGGCGACGGCGATCATCGTGGAGCCCGATCCCGAGATGAAGAACCCGACCGCCCCCGCCCCCATCGCGCGCGAGCGGAGCGGCTCGTAGTCGGGGATGAGGACCTTGCGGTAGGGCTCGTGCAGCCGGTCCTGGCAGGCCTCGCCGAACAGCCTCGCGTCGCCTGCCTCGAGCGCCAGCACGGTGGCAACGCACCTGCCCATCTGCCAGACGGTCGTCTCGAGCGGCACCTCGCGCGGCATGACCTTGCGCGCCTCGACGGTGCGTACCTGGTAGGGAGGGGCGGCCACGATGAAGCGCAGGTTGGGTGCCACGTCGAAGCGGCTCGAGACGGTCTTGCCGTCGCGGATGAACGAGCTCACGAGCCCGCCGAGGACGGCGGGGGCCACGTTGTCGGGATGCCCCTCGATCTGGGTGGCCACGTCGAGCGTGAAGGCCTGGTCGACGGGACGGCCCGAGAGCGCCTGGGCGGCGATGACGCCCGCGACGACGCAGGTCGAGCTCGAGCCGAGCCCCCCGGAGAGGGGAATGGGAGACCCTATCTCGATCGAGCAGGTGGGTGCCTTCGTCCCCAAGCTCTCGCAGGCCGTGAGGAAGCTCGTCCAGGCGAGGTTGTCGGGACCCGTGAACTGGGGCTCGCAGCCGTGGATCTCGAGCGTGCCCGACCGTGCGAAGGTGAAGCTCGCCCACAGGTCGAGCGCCATGCCAAGCGTGTCGAACCCCACCCCGAGGTTGGCCGAGGTGGCCGGCACCATCACCGTGACCCGCTCAAGGCCCCCCGGCTCGCTCATGAGAACGCCCTCTCGCAGGCTCCCTCCACGTAGGCACCCATCCGGTCGATGCCGATGACGTCGGCGAAGCGCACCTCGGCCGAGCGCAGCGCCGAGAGGGGGGCGGGAGGGGTGGTCCCGGTGAGCTCGGCGAGCGCGTCCATGCAGGCGAAGCCGTCCTTTCCGGAGGCATCCTCGCCCAGCGCGGCCAGCACGTCGGAGCAGAACTTGTAGGGGCTCGCGGTCGAGAGGCACACGCGTGCGACGCCGTCGCGCTCCCGCTGGCCGAGCACGTGCATGCCCACGGCGGTGTGCGGGTCGACGAGGACATGGTCGTCCTCCCAGCAGCGCCTGATCGCCGAGCGGGTCTCGTCGTCGGTCGCGCGGCCGCAGGCGAAGGTCGCGTGGAGGCGCTCGGCCATGGCGTCGGGGATGGAGTAGGCGCCCCTCTCGGCGAGATCGGACATGAGCGACGCCACGAGCTCGCAGTCGCCGTCGGAGAGGTAGAACAGCAGGCGCTCGAGGTTCGAGGACACGAGGATGTCCATGGAGGGCGAGATGGTCTTCATGAAGGGGCGCCTGCGGTCGTAGGTGCCGGTCGAGATGAAGTCGACGAGCACGTCGTTCGAGTTCGATGCGACGACGAACGTCCGCACGGGGAGCCCGAGCCGCTTGGCGTAGTAGCCGGCGAGCACGTCGCCGAAGTTGCCCGTGGGGACGCAGAAGTCGACGGGATCGCCCGTCTCGAGGACGCCCTTGCGCACGAGCTGCGCGTAGGCGTCGAAGTAGTAGACCACCTGCGGGACGAGGCGGCCGACGTTGATGGAGTTGGCGCTCGAGAGGCACTGGCCCCTTTCGGACAGACGCCTTGCGAGCCCCGCATCGGCGAAGATGCGCTTGACCTCGCTCTGCGCATCGTCGAAGTTGCCCTCGATGCCGCAGACCGAGACGTTGGAGCCGCGTTGCGTCACCATCTGCAGGTGCTGGATGTCGGAGACCTTGCCCGCGGGATAGAACACCGTGACGCCGATCCCCGGCTTGTCGGCGAAGCCCTCGAGGGCCGCCTTGCCGGTGTCGCCGCTGGTGGCGCAGACGATCATGACGTCCTTGCCGCCCTGCCCGCGGGCGATGCCCATGAGCTGCGGGAGCATCTGGAGGGCGACGTCCTTGAAGGCGCTCGTGGGCCCATGGTAGAGCTCGAGGAGCCAGTCGGTGCCGATGGGGGAGACGGGGGTCACGGCAGGGGAGTCGAAGCTCGACCCATAGGCGCGCTCGACGCAGCCGAAGACCTCCTCCGGGGAGAAGTCGTCGAGGAGGGTCCCAAGGACGAGCCGGGCGTTCGCGCCATAGTCCTGTCGCGCGACCAGGGCAAGGTCAAGCTGCCGTTCCCCGAGGCCGTCGGCGACGAAGAGGCCCCCGTCGCCCGCGATGCCCTCGAGGATGGCTTGCTTGCTTGTTACGTTCTCGTTTCTTGAGCGCGTGCTGTGGTAGAACATACTCACGATTCATACCCCTCGCATCGTGGGACCGGTGCCCGACGAACGTTTCGCTCTATGGTAACCGCCGCCGCACGCGCGTGCAGGCAAGAACCTGACGATGCCCGAAAGATTGGATGTGCCTGATGAAGATCGCCCTGCTCGGCCATGGCACGGTTGGTCGTGGCGTCGTCGACATCATCGACAGCGGGACGGGCGCCCTCGAGGTGTCGCGGATCCTCGAGCTGCCCCAGTTCTGCAACGAGGCGCGCATGACCTCGAACTTCGACGACATCGTCGAGGACGACGAGATAGACGCGGTCGTCGAGGCCATGGGCGGCCTCGAGCCGGCCCACGGCTACATCGTGCGGGCCCTCGAGGCCGGCAAGAGCGTCGTCACCTCGAACAAGGCGGTCGTCGCCGAGTTCTTCGAGGAGTTCGTCGACGCCGCCCGCGCCAACGGCGCGTCCCTCTTCATCGAGGCCACGACGGGCGGCGGCATCCCCTGGATCGCCGGGCTCATGAAGGTGCGCAGGGTCGACGAGGTCTCGAGCTTCTCGGGCATCATGAACGGCACCACCAACTACATCGTCGACCAGATGTCCAGGAGCGGCGCCGAGTTCGGCGCGGTGCTCGAGCGCGCCCAGGGCCTCGGCTACGCCGAGCGCGACCCCTCCGCCGACATCGACGGCATCGACGTCAAGAACAAGACGATCATCTCGGCGAGCGTGGCCTTCGACGTTGCCTGCACGCACGACCTGCCCGTCTCGGGAATCCGCAACCTCACGAAGGCCGACCTCGAGTTCTTCGCGAGCCGAGGGCAGTCGGTCCGGCTCCTCGGCAAGGGCGTCCAGGAGCTGGGGAGCTATGCCGTGGCCGTCGAGCCGACCGCCGTCGACGCCCGCTCCATGGAGGCCGCCGTCCCGGACAACTTCAACCTCCTCTCCTGCGAGGGAGCCACCATCGGGCCCCTCAAGTTCTACGGGCAGGGGGCGGGCTCGCTTCCCACGGGCAACGCCATGGTCCAGGACCTGCTCGACCTCGCTGCAGGCGTGAGGCCCATCTACGACTTCTCGCGGGGCCTCGCCTACGACCCGACGCTCCTCTCCGGCGACTACCTCATCCGTGCCGCCGGATTCGAGCCCTCGGGGGCGGAGCCTGCCGGGGCGGGGTATCATCGTGTACCAGACATCACGGCCGAGCAGGCACGTTCCCTGCTCGACGAGGCGCTTTCGGTGGACCCGACGGCGTTCATGGCCGCAATCGGGTAGGAAGGCCCATCTCGCATGCTGAAGATCACGAAGTTCGGCGGGTCGAGCACCGCCGACGCGGGGCAGTTCCGCAAGATCAAGGACATCATCTCCGCCGACCCGAGCCGCAAGTTCGTGGTGGTATCCGCGGCCGGCAAGCGCAACTCGCAGGACAACAAGGTCACGGACCTGCTCTATCTCGTGAACGCCCACCGCACCTACCACGTGGACTGCACCCCCTTGCTCGGCGACATCAAGGCGCGCTTCGTCGAGATAGCCGACGAGCTCGGCCTGGCCTATCCCATCGCCGAGAAGTTCGACGAGCTCGCCGAGCACATCGAGGAGTACACCCCCGAGTTCGTGGTCTCGCGCGGCGAGTACTTCACCGGCCAGCTCATGGCCGAGTGGCTCGGGCTGCCCTTCGTCGACGCGGCGGACGTCGTCGTGTTCCACCATGACGGCAACCTCGACATGGAGCGCACCAACGACCGCGTGCAGGACGTCGCCACCCGCGAGGGCCGCTTCGTCATGCCCGGCTTCTACGGCGCGACGGTCGACGGCGAGATCCGCCTCCTCGACCGTGGCGGCGGCGACATCTCCGGCTCGATCCTGGCGCGCTGCCTCTCCGCCGACCTCTACGAGAACTGGACCGACGTCTCGGGATTCCTCACGGCGGACCCGCGCATCGTGCACAAGCCGCTGCCCATCCACCGCATCACCTTCGACGAGTTGCGCGAGCTCTCCTACATGGGGGCCAACGTCCTGCACGAGGAGGCCATCTTCCCCGTGCGCGAGGCCAACATTCCCATCGCGATCAAGAACACGAACCGCCCCGGCGACTCGGGCACCATCATCCGGGAGACCACCGAGGAGGGCGAGGACGAGCCCATCATCACCGGCATCGCCGGCCGCAAGGACTTCCTCGCCGTCCACGTGAAGAAGAACCACATGTCCACCAAGGTGGGCTGCCTGCGCAAGACGCTCTCCATCTTCGAGCGCTATGGCGTCTCGATCGAGCACGTCCCCACGGGGATCGACTCGTTCGGCATCGTCGTGAACGGCGAGGACGTCAAGAACAGCATCTACTCGATCGTCGCCGACATCCAGCGCGAGATAGAGCCCGACGAGGTCAAGGTCATCGACCAGCTCGCCCTCATCAGCGTGGTGGGCCGCAACATGGCGCGGCGGGCCGGCGTCTCGGGCCGCCTCTTCTCCTCGCTCGGCTCGCGCGGCGTCTCCGTCCGCATGATCACGCAGTCCTCGCAGGAGATCAACATCATCCTCGGGGTCAACAACGACGACTTCAACAGGGCCGTCAAGGTCATCTACGACGAGTTCGTCGCCAAGGAGCAGGCCGCCAAGGAGGCCTCGCGCCTGAACCAGGAGCGTTTCGGCAAGGCAAACCCCGAGGGAAAGGTCTTCTCATGAGCAGCTACTCAGTCGCCATCCTCGGCGCCACTGGCGCCGTGGGCACCCAGATGCTCGAATGCCTCGACGAGCGCGACTTCCCCGTAGGGGAGCTCCGCCTCCTGGCGAGCGCCCGCTCGGCAGGCAGGAAGATCGACTACCGCGGCGAGGACATCGTCATCCGCGAGGCGACCCCCGAGGCGTTCGAGGGCATCGACATCGTGCTGGGCGCCGCCGGCGACGCGACGGCCAAGGCCCTCCTGCCCGAGGCCGTCAAGCGCGGCGCCACCGTCGTGGACAACTCCCACGCCTTCCGCCTCGACCCCGACGTGCCCCTCGTCATCCCAGAGATAAACGGCGGCGACGTCGCCCGCCATCACGGCCTCATCGCCAATCCCAACTGCGCCACCATCATCGGCCTCATGCCCGTGTGGCCCCTCCACGAGATCGCCGGCCTCACGCGCCTGATCGTCTCCACCTACCAGGCCGCGTCGGGCGCCGGCGCCCCCGGCCTCGACGAGCTCATGCGCCAGAGCGCCATCGTGGCGGCCGGGGACACGGTCGACGACCCGCAGGTGTTCCAGCACCAGCTCGCGATGAACCTCATCCCGCAGATCGGGGGCTTCGGCGAGAACGGCTACACCTCCGAGGAGATGAAGATGCAGAACGAGGGGCGCAAGATCATGCACCTGCCCGAGCTGCGCGTCAACTGCACCTGCGTCCGGGTGCCCGTCATGCGCTCGCACTCCGAGAGCATCACCTGCGAGTTCGAGCGGCCCATCTCGCCCGACGAGGCCCGTGCGGCCCTGGCCGGGGCGAGCGGCGTCAAGGTCGAGGACGACCCGGCGAACTCCCGCTACCCGATGCCGCTCGAGACGAGCGACCAGGACCTCGTCTTCGTCGGCCGCATCCGCCAGGACATCTCGGCCCCCGACCCGAGCCGGGCGCTCGCGCTCTGGAGCTGCGGGGACCAGATCCGCAAGGGCGCCGCGACCAACGCCGTCCAGATCGCCGAGCTCCTGGTCAAGTAACGCGATGAGCGAAGCCTGTGGCCGTGCCCTGGGTGTTGCGGCGGCCCTCGCCTGCGCCGTCGCGCTGCTGGTCGCGATTCCCGGCCTCGGCTGGTATGGCGACCTTGCACCCAGGACCGCCCAATGGAACCGGGCCGACACCTACCGCGAGTACGACAACCTCGCCGACTCCCTCATCGAGGGGCATGCGTGGCTCGACGTCGAGCCGCCCGCATGGCTCGTCGGGATGGCGAATCCCTACGACCGCCAGGCGCGGGACGGGCTCGCGGCCCAGACGGGGGAGGGCTACCTCTGGGATTCCGCCTATTACCAGGGACGTTACTACTGCTACTTCGGCATCCTTCCCTGTCTCGCCTTCTATGTGCCGTTCCATCTCCTGACGGGAGGAGCCGCGTTTCCCACCGGCTTCGCCGTTATCATCTGCGCCTGGGCGTTCCTGGCTGGCTCCGCCGCTCTCGTGGGGCATGCGCGACGACGGTGGTTCCCCCGTGCGGGCAGAGGGATCAGCGTCCTGTGCTATCTGGGGCTTGCCCTCGGCTCGTCCCTCGAGGTCGCGCTGGTCTCGCCGGGACTCTACGCGCTGCCCATCATGATGGGCCTGGCGCTTGACGTCTGGGGTCTCTTGCTCTGGCTGCGTGCCTGGGAGGTGCGTCGGTGGGGAAGGGCCGCGGCGGGCTCGCTGCTCCTCGCATCGGTGCTGGCCACGAGGCCGCCGCTTGCGATCGTCTCGGCGTTCCTGCTGCCGCTCGCTGTCGCCGTGCTGAAAAGCGAGGGACCCGGTGCCTCGAAGGCGCGCTGGCTCGGCGCGCTGGTCCTCCCCTTCGCCCTCGTGGGCGTTGGCGTGGGCTGGTACAACGCCATCCGCTTCGGGTCGCCCCTCGACTTCGGGTCGGCCTACAACCTCACGGCCGTCGACGTCGCCAACCGCCGGGCCCAGCTCGGCTGGCTCGCCTCGGGCGCGTGGTCCTACCTGCTCCAGCCGCCGAGCCTCGTGGCCGCCTTCCCGTTCCTCTCAGCCGTGCCGCTCGACGGGTCGACCTACGTCGAGCCCATGGCGGGCGGACTCGTCTGGCTCGGTCCCTTCCTGCTGTCATGGGCCGGCGCGCGCATGGCATGGCGCCGCGATCGCAGGCGCACGGCCGTCGCCTGCGCGCTGGCCGGCATGGGTCTTGCCCTCATGCTCTTCGACTCGTTGGTCGGCGGCATCCTCTTCCGCTACCAGCTCGACTTCGACTGGCTCCTCATGCTCTCGGCGGCCCTCGTCGCCCTGGCGGCCGCCGACGGGCTTGCCGAGCGGGGAGGCCCTCCCGCGCTTTGGCGGACGCGACTCCTCGTGGCCCTCGTCGCCGTGGAGGGCGTCGCCTTCCTCCTCGCGACGGCATGGCTCATGGGCGCCGGCTCGGGCTACTCGGGCCTCGACCTCGTTGCCAGCGTCCCCCTTCTCCGGCTGCTGGGCATGTGAGCCCTCCGGGCCATCCGACGCCCGTCGCCTCGAGCGCGACGCACCCCCTGTCTTGAATACCACCGAACGGGTAGCATATTTGCATCGAAAGGACGCGTCGAGAGGCGGACCCATGACCACGAGAATGCCGGCCCTGTTCGCGGGCCACGGAAGCCCGTTGAACGCCATCGAGGAGAACCGCTTCTCGAGGGGATGGGAGGAGGTGGGCAGGAGGCTTCCCAAGCCCAGGGCGATCCTGGCCGTCTCCGCCCATTGGTACACGCATGGCCTGTTGACCAACGACGAGGCGCACCCCAAGCAGGTCTACGACATGTACGGCTTCCCCCAGGCGCTCTACGACCTCGCATATCCGGTCCCGGGCGATCCCGCCCTGGCGCACGAGCTGGTCGAGCGGCTGGACGGGGAGGCCTGCGTCGACAACTCGTGGGGCATCGACCACGGCACGTGGAGCGTGCTCCACCGCATGTTCCCGGAGGCCGACGTCCCCGTGGTGCAGCTCTCGGTCGACGGCGACAGGGAGCCTGCGGCCCATCTCGAGCTCGGCCAAAGGCTCGCCTTCCTCAGGGACGAGGGCGTGATGGTGTTCGGGAGCGGCAACGTGGTCCACAACCTGGGCATGGTCGACTGGTCCTCGGACAATGGCGCCGAGTGGAACAAGCACTTCGACGCGGGGGTACGTGCCGCCATCGAGCGCCGCGACCTCGACCTGGTTGCCGACTGGGGACGTCTCGCGGGGGCGGAGCTGGCGGTTCCCACGCCGGAGCACTTCCTGCCGCTGCTCTTCGTCCTCGGCGCGACGAGCGGGGACGACGCGATGGAGACCTTCAGCGACGGCTATACGCTTGGCTCGATGGCCATGACGGGATACCTGTTCGGGCGAGCTCGCGCGTGAGCTAGGCGATCATGCCCGCCCGGGTGTCCTCGATCCGGGCGAGGATGTCGAACGGGCCTGCGTCTCGCATCTCTGCGCAGACCCGCTCGCAGGCCTCGACCGCGACCCTCGCGCGCCCCACGGCCGAGTCGAGCGACTCGCGCTCCGCGACGTAGTTCTCGAGGCGGCCGCCTGGCACGTAGCCACCCTCCCCGACGCCGAGGAAGCGCCTCGCGAGCCCTGCGTCATAGCCGCCCGTCGAGGCAAGAAGCCCGACGCAGTCGGCCACGACCTCGTCCCGGATGGTCTCCCGGTGGCTCGGCCACCGCTTCCGGCATGTCACGTGGGTCGCCTCGTGATAGGTGCGCAGCACGCGGGATACCCGCAGCCACTCGGCCTCCGGGTATCCCGCGTCGGCGGCCGACAGCGCGCTGTAGCCGCCCTTGCTCACGAGCACGATGACGTCCGCGAAGCACGTGGGGCCGGAGAGGACCCGCAGGAGTTCCATGGGCCAGCTGGGCCTGCGCTCCCTCTCCCATCGCCTCCTGTGCTCGTCGACCTCGCGCCAGTTCCTCACGTCGAAGAAGGTCACCGCCCCCATCGTGGGGGGAACGGCGATGGGCTCGCATCGGCCGGAGAACACCTGGACGAAACGCTCGAAGTCGCCCCTGTCGGCGAGGTAGAGCACCTGGATGGGCCCGACGGGGCTCTCGAGCACCTGTCGCTCGTCCTCGTCGGTGCAGAAGAACGGGTTGTCCGGCGGCCCCTCGGGGAGAACTCCGTAGCGGACGATGTCGAGGTAGCGCCTCTCGGCGCTCATGCCCCTCTCGACGGGCAGGGTCAGCTGCGGGTACTCATGCAGGTACCAATCGATTGCGTTCCTCGGCATGTGCCGCCCCCTCCGGGCTCGCGGAGAAGCCCTGGGAAGGCCTAGGCCTTCCAGGTGTAGGAACAGTTCCAGCAATGGGCCACGCTGCCGTCGAGCACGGGCGTGAGGCCGACGTTGGCGCTTCCGCACTTCGGGCACGGATGCTTCGCCCCGTAGGAGCCCATGATGCTGCCGCCCGCCACGTCCTCCACGAGCTCCTCGGGCAAGGCGATGCCGTTCTCCTTGCAGCACGCCACGATCTCCTCGGGGGTCTTGCACCTCTCGAGCATCGACCTCTGCTCCTCGGTGAGTTCGTCCGTCCGATGGTTCGCGTCCATATGGCGGCTCCTCCTCTTGCGATGGGTTGGCTGTGCGGTTTGTACCCCGCTCCCGACAGCCTATCGCACAAGTGTCCTCACCTGCGGAATCTTATGTGTTTCTTAACTCTTGCAGACCGTGCCCGCAGCCTTTTCCGCGTCAGTCGATCGTCCCGTCGGCCTCGGGGACGGTGACGCGGAGGAAGGTGGCCGCGCCCGTGATCCTCGCGGTCGCGTCCTGGGCGGGAACGAACCAGGTCTGCCCGGCCTCGACGTGGGCCCTCTGCCCCGCGAGCTCGAGCTCGCCCTCACCCGAGAGCATGACGAGCCCCACGAAGCTCCTCGTGCTCACGGGAACTTCGACGGCAGACGTGCTGACGTAGCGCTCCGTCGCGAAGCAGCGGCCGATGCCGAGCGTCTGGCGCGTGCCGCCGTCGATGGGCTCGACCTCGCCGCAGGGGCCGATGCCCGTGGGAGGCTCGAGGGAGGCGCAGGCCTTGGCGTCCGCGATGTGGAGGTCGCGGGGCTTGCCGTCCGCGCCCAGGCGGCCGAAGTCGTAGACGCGGTAGGTGGTGTCGGAGCTCTGCTGGACCTCGGCGAGCAGGATGCCGCCGCCGATGGCGTGAAGCAGCCCCGCCTTGATGAAGAAGACGTCGCCGGGCCTCACCGGGACGCGGTTGAACCTCTCCTCGATGGTGCCGTCGTCGATGGCGGCCGCGAACTGCTCTGGCGTCATCTTCTCCTTGAGGCCCAGGTAGAGGAAGGACCCCTCGTCGGCGGCGAGGATGACCCACATCTCCGTCTTGCCGAAGGGCATGCCCTTCGAGTTGGCATAGGCGTCATCGGGATGCACCTGGATCGAGAGCGGCTGGGCGGCGTCGATGAACTTGATGAGGGTGGGGAAGGCGTCCATGACGCTGGCGTTCGCGCCCTGGCCTGCGGCGCCTATGGCATCGAGGTAGGTCTGGAACTCCTCGCCCGCGTGCTCGCCCGTCGCGACGGTGCTCTGGTTTCCGGGTATGGCCGAGAGGACCCAGCTCTCTCCCACGTTGAGCCCGTCGATCGGGTTGCCGAGCCGGGTGCCTCCCCAGATCTTGCCGACCAATGCAGCCTCGAGCCGTACGAACTCGCTCATGGGGAGCTCCCTTCATGCCGTTTGCCTTCCACGACATCATGACACAGGCCAGGGTGTAAGCTCATGCCAACATCCCAGACATGGCGTGAAGGGCGGCGAACGTCGTGAAGACCATCCTCAGGCTGATCCTCGGCATCCTCCTGGCGCTTCTGCTGTTCGGCGGCGGCTTCGCCGCGGGGCAATGGTTCGCGCAGACGAAGAGCGGCCACATCGCCTCCGAGGCTACGCTCCAGGCGCAGGTCACCTCGATGAGCGAGCTCGCGACGGCCAAGCTCGAATACCAGGGCCTCGTGCGCTACGAGCAGGGGGAGATCGACTTCATCAACAAGAAGGGCTTCACGATGGTCTACTCGGGCTCCGCCATCGCCGGGGTCGACCTCACGAAGGCCAAGGTGTCGGTCGAGGGCAAGAGCATCCGCGTGACGCTTCCCTCCGCCACGGTCACCTCCACGAGCATCGACCCCGATTCGCTCACGTTCTACGACACGAGCTGGGCGATCTTCAACTGGGAGAACAAGGAGGACACCGCCAAGGCCCTGCAGCTCGCCCAGAAGGACCTCGAGGGCAAGGTGAGCTCCTCCGACGAGCTCATCTCGCAGGCCAACGACCAGGCAAGGAAGACCATCGAGGGCCTCATGGAGCCGTTCACCTCGGATGAGTCCGGCTACACCCTCGAGATATCGTGCGCCTCGTAGGCGGCCGCGAACGCACATGATGCGGCGGCGGGAAACCAGCAGGTGAAGATGGCGGGCTCCTCTTGGAGGAGACGCATGGCCTCGGGAATGGGCACCCAGCGGACATCCATGGCCTCGTCTGGGTTCGGAATCACGCCGCCATGCCATTCCCCGAGGAAGACGTGGTCGTACTCGTACTCGAAGAGGTCGTCGGCGAATTGGTGGCGATAGACGAACGACCCGACCTCGCGGCAGTCGCACCCGACGACGCCCAGCTCGTCGAAGAGCCTCCTGCCCACGGCGGAGGCCAGGTCCTCGCCGGCGCGCGGATGCGAGCAGCAGGAGTTCGTCCAAAGGCCTCCAGAATGGTACTTTCCCAGCGCACGGCGCTGGAGCAGGACCTCGTCGCCACGGACGAGGAACACGGAGAACGCCCGATGGAGGAGGCCGAGCCGGTGAGTCTCCTCCTTCGAGGCGGTGCCGGTCGGACGGTCGAGCACGTCGACCAGGACGAGCTCGTCGCCTGCGCTCATCGGCCGTCTCCCGCCGCATAGGCGGAGCCGAGCCGGTCCGCGGCGTCGAGGCAGTTGCCGGAGAGCTCCGCGAGGTCCGCGGGCGTGGCGTCGTCCACATGGATTCCGGCGGCGACCGAGACGACCTCGCCGGTGGCGAGGCAGAGCCTCCGCGCGACGGCGGCGGCAGCCTCGACGTCCTTGTGGCCGGGGACGGTGGACGTCCACAGGTCGCAGCGCGAGAGACCCCTCCCGTCGAGCTTGGCGCCAGGCGAGGCCAACGCGACGCCGCCCACATGGGGGCGGGTCCCGCCGGAGAGGAAGCACGCCAGCCCATGCCCGTCGGTCGAGCTGGCATCGAGGACGACCCGAAGGTCGCCTTCGCCGCTCTCGACGGAATATCGCATGGACGTCATCCCTCCCATGGGCGGAAGCGGTCGTAGTCGAGGCCGAACTGCATGAGGATCTTGCCTATCACGTGGTCGACCTGGTCGTTGGTCGTCTGGCATCCATTATAGAAGGTCAGGACGGGAGGGAGGATCACATAGCCGTCCTCGGCCGCCTGGAGGAGGTTCCTGCAGTGGCTGCGGTTGAGCGGCATCTCGCGTGGCACGAGGACCACGCGGCGGCCCTCCTTCATGCAGACGTCGGCGGCGCGTACGAGGAGGTCGTCGTCATAGGAGTTGACCATGGCCGAGAGGCTCTTCATGCTGCAGGGGACCACGATCATGCCGTCGGTCCTATACGAGCCGCTCGAGACCGGGGCGGCGAGGTCGTGGTTGTCGTAGGTCACGTCGGCAAGGGACGTGAGCGCTTCGAGCGAGAGGTCGGTCTCGCGCTCGAGGATGAGCTCGGCGCCCTGCGAGACGACGAGGTGGGTCTCGACGTCGGGCATGTCGGCAAGGACCTGGAGCAGGCGGTATCCCATCTGGACACCGGTCGCTCCGCTGATTCCCACGATGAGCCTCATGAGGGCATCCCTTCTCGAGCCAGATGACATTGCGAAGAACGGGGGCGGCCGGTGCCTGTTGGGGTGCCGGCCGCCCCAGGGGGAGGGGGGGTCTCTTCTCCTACATGAGCCCCATCGCGGAGAACCAGGCGGCCTCGACGAGGACGACCAGGAAGACGACGGCGGTCAGAGGCACGCCCATCCTGATGGCCTCCTTCGAGCTGTAGCCGGCGTTCTCCTCGCCCGACCCGACCAGGATGGCCAGGTTGTGGAAGGGCAGGATGTAATGGATGTTGATGGCCGAGAACACCATCATCGAGATGGCCAGCGGGCTGATCGAGGTGCCGGCCGTGAAGGTGATGAACGCGGGGATGCAGATGCCGAGCACGGCCATGACCGAGCCCATGAACATGTGGATGACCACGGTGATCGCGGCGATGAGCAGCGCGAGCACGAAGATGTTGCTGGGGACGTTGGCAGGCAGGACGACGTTGGCGATCCAGGTGTTCATGCCGGTCTCGGCGCCCACGGTGCCGATGGCCATGGCGGCCGTCAGGAAGACGAGGGTGTTGACGGGGACGTCGCTCCAGGACTTGGGCGTGAGCACGCCGCCGATGACGGGCATGGCCATGCCGAGGCCCACGAGCAGGGTCACGAAGCCGATGTTGAGGCCGGTGATGCCCTCGGTGAGCCAGAGGGTGACGGCGATGGCGATCCAGACAGATGGTCTTGACCTCGGCAGGTGAGACCTTGCCGAGCGCAGCCTGCTTCTCCTTGACCTCGTCGAGGTTGATCTCGAGCTCATGCTCGGGCTTGAAGAGGAAGAGGCCCAGGAAGAGCGTGCAGAGCGTGGCGACGAGCATAGGGCACCGACATGTAGGCGAACCACTGGACGAAGGTGCAGTCCACGCCGGAGTCGGCGACGACGAGCGGGTTCAGCGTGGCGTCGCCCGTGAGGAAGAACATCGAGCCGGGAGCGGCGGCGGCGAAGACCAGGAAGCCGATCTTGGTCTTGTCGCCTTTGACATCTTGCGCGGCGTCGCAGACCACCATCATGACCGCGAGGATCATGAACGCACGCGGGAAGGGGTGCGGGATGAGCAGCGACAAGACGAACGTGAGCACGAAGATCGAGATGACGAGCGTCTTCCAGTTGCGCACGAACTTGACGATGAACAGGTAGGCGATGCGCTCGCCGAGGCGCGAGTCCTTCACCGCGGTGGCGATGAGGTAGGCGCCGATGACCATCCACATGGTGAGGCCGGTCCACGACTTGAATACCGTGGTGGCCGGGGACGTCTTCGTCAAGACCAAGAGTGCGAGGTAGATGCCGCCGACATAGGCCGGCTGGGCGACCTGGCAGGCCCACCAGACGACGGTCATGAGGGTGAGGGCCAAGGCACATCTGGCCGTTCCAGCTGATGTCACCGAGGCTCGCCAGCGGGGCGAAGTACACGATCGCGAAGACCGCGATGCCCGCGAGGAAGCCGATGACCTTCTTGTCGAGTTTCACGAGATTCTCTCCTTCATCGAAACGAACGGGGCGGGCGCGTGCCCGCCCCTTGACGCGGACGTGCCTAGGCCTCGAGCTCCTTGGCCCACTTGTCCTTGTCGATCTCCAGGAACTGGCTGCGGACGAAGTTCGGCTTCAGGTCGAACGGGACGGTGCAGTCGAAGATGGCCTTGCAGGCGATGCCGTGGACGCGGATCGAGGGGTCCATCGAGGGGTCGTTGGACGGGTCGAGCACGTGGCAGTGGCAGCCCGGGATGGTGATGAGGTCGACGTCGGCCTGGAAGCGCGTGGTCATGGCCCACATCACGTCGCTCATGTCGAAGATGTCGACGTCCTCGTCGACGAGGAAGACGTGCTTGAGCTCGGAGAAGGCCGAGAAGGCGAGCATCGCGGCGTTGCGCTGGCGACCCTCGTCGTTCTTGGAGCTCTTCTTGAACTGGAGGATGGCGACGAACTTGCCGCCGCCGCAGGGGGCGGCGTGGACGTTGAGGAGGCGTCCCGGGATGGCGGTCTCGACCATCTTGTAGATGGAGGCCTCGGTGGGGATGCCGGCCATCGAGACGTGCTCGTGGGACGGCCCGATGCAGGACTGCATGATGGGGTGCTCGCGCGTCGTGACGGCCGTGATGTGGATCACGTTGAGGGCAGGCTTGGCATCGCCGGTGTAGCCGGGGAACTCGGGCATGGCCTTGCCGGTGTGGGAGTTGATGTCCTCCTGGATGGTGTCGCTCACCGAGAGGTAGCCCTCGAGCACGTACTCGGCGTTGGCGATGCAGTTCTGCTCGACGGTGAGGCACTTGGCCAGCTCCACGGGCTTGCCGCGCAGGGCGCCGGCGATCTGGAGCTCGTTGTAGCCGAGGGGCGTCGTGGGGGCCTCGAAGCCGGCGCACATGTAGACGGCGGGGTCCAGGCCGATGGAGATGGAGATCGGCATGTCCTTCCCGAGCTTCTTGTACTTGTCGAGGAAGGCCCCGAGGTGACGCGAGCCAGGCGTGATCCACATGCCGAGCGTGTTCTCGTCCTCGATGCAGAAGCGGTGGATGGTGACGTCGGAGGAGCCGGTCTCGGGATCGGTCCCCATGGCGAGGCCCATGGTGATGTAGGGGCCGGCATCCTCGGGGGTGTTGGTGGGGGCGGGGACGAGCTTGCGCAGGTCGAAGTCGGGGTCGGTGGCCTTGTGGACGACCTCCTGGCAGTCGACGTGCGCCCCGTCGGCGATCATGACGGGCGGGATGGTCTTGTTGAGCTTCTTGCCCATCTCGAGGCCAAGGTGCTCCTCGTCCATGCCGATGAGCTGCGACACGCGCTTGCGGCTCGCGAGCATGCCGATGACGACCTTGGAGTCGTCGAAGCCCTTGACGTTGTTGAACAGCATCGCGGGGCCTTCCTTGGTGGGACGGGCGACCGTTCCGCCGGCGCCGACGTAGCGGTAGACCCCTGACACCTCGGCATCGGGATCGACCTCGGTGTCGGTGGTCAGCAGCTGGCCAGGCACCGTCTCCAGGTACTCGAGCGCGCTTCTCAGATCGTGTATTTCCATATGTGACTCCTCCTCGCTTGCAGGGACGGTTGCCGCCTTCGGTTGGGACGCGGCATTCTCGCTTTCGCGACAAGGAGACTGTAGGAGTGTGTACCTGGCATCATGTCAAGCGTCATGTTCAAAATGATTCGGCGAGCGCGCACTTGCGGCACCGGCCCGGCGATTCCTCTACCTGACGAGGACCTCGAGCCGGCAGAAGTCCTCCTGGTGCTGATCATCGTAGAAGATGGCATCGAGCAGGCACATGTCGACGATGTCGCCGGAGGGCTCGTAGCCGTTCTCGTCCATCCAGTCGAGGAGCTGGCGAGCGGGGTCGGTGTCGTAGGGCATGGAGTACTTGTACATGGTCACGTATTCGCCCGCGGGCAGCGTGATGAGATCCACGTCGTCGATGTCGTTGTAGAACGGCAGGATGATGATGCTCCCCGCGCCTCTCAGGGGATCTTCGCCACGTATCGAGGAGAGCCGAATCAGCGAGCCGAAGCCGCTCGAGGGAAGCATGTCGTGGTCGATGAGCTGCTCCCATGCCTCCATCAGGGTGAGATGCAGCTTCGACTTGTCCATCTTGTCGTCCGGATAGGGCGAGAAGACCACCTTGCGCTCGGGGATCCACTCGATGATGGGGTGGTTCACGTTTCGGCTCTTGGTCGACATGTGCGCGAAGAGGGACTTGCGCTGACGCAGGTATTCCCGCTGTTGGTCGAGCTGCTCTATCTCCTCCTCGATGACCTGCTCCCTCTCTTCGAGGAGGTCCTGCATCGAGGCGATGGTGCGGTTCTGCAGATAGCTGCGAATCTGGGTGAGGGATATGCCGATGCCCTTGAGGAAGCAGATCTCGCGCAGGTAGGGAATCTGGAGGACGCTGTAGAATCGGTAGCCCGCCTCGTTGATGTAGGCGGGTTTGAGCAGGCCGTTCTTGTCATACAGGATGAGCGTCTGGCGCGAGATGCCGTGCATCGCCGCCATCTTGCTGATCTTGATGAGGTCCTTCTCTTCCATGCGCTGCTGCCCTCTGGTCGAAAACGTGACGTAGCTGCCATTATGCAAGTGTATTCCAGGTATACAGTCAAGGGCCGCGATCGGGACGGGCGAGTCGGGGGAACGGGCGACGACCGGCTTGCGGGCAGCGAGTCATGGAGAAAGGCAAAAAGGAGTGCTTTCCCCCTTGCATCCGAGGGGCGTTTTGTAGAGAATGAACAAGCTGCTTCGAGAGGTGGCGCGATGGTGGGCGTAGCTCAGTTGGCAGAGCGACGGACCGTGGCTCCGTAGGTCGAGGGTTCGAGACCCTTCGCCCACCCCATTTAAAGCCGAATATGCGTCGTTAGCTCAGTTGGTAGAGCAGGGGACTCTTAATCCCAAGGTCCAGGGTTCGAATCCCTGACGACGCACCACCGAAAGCACAGGCCAGACGGGGTTTCCCGTCTGGCCTTTTTCGTGCGGCAGCGAAGGGCCCGCCGGCTGTCGCGGCAACCCTCGTTCCGAAAGTGCGATCAGTACCACGTTATGGTGCGGGAATGCGATCAGTACCACTCGTGGCCCTTGGCGACCTGCGGTTTCGTCCCGCGCCCGTTTGGGCCACTCGCACTTTCGTGGGGTATGTAAAATTACTGGTTGGGTTCGTTAAATCAGTGGTTGGTGATACCACTTACCAGATTTGTTAAACAATTGGTTGGCCATTAACCCAAATGAGGGACCTAGGTTGTAAAATACATGGTTGGAAATGTATTTTACGGAGAGGCCCGACCATGGCTGATAAGACCGCGTTCGACTACGTTAACGAGATATGGAGCATCGCGAACTACGTGCGCGACGTCATCCGCCCCGCCGACTACAACAAGCTCATCCTCCCGTTCGCCGTGCTGAGGCGCTTCGAGTGCGCCCTCGAGCCGACGCGGGCGGCCGTGAGCAGGCAGGCCGCCAAGGGAGTCTGGGACGACGACGACCCGAAGTACTGCGCCCTCTCCGGCCACTGCTTCTACAACGTCACGAGCTTCACGCTGTCCAACCTCGGGGCGACGAAGACCTGCGACGCCCTCATGGCCTACGTCAACGGCTTCTCCGCGAACGCCCGCGAGGTCCTGCAGCGCTTCGAGATGCGCCAGACCTGCGAGAAGCTGGATGAGAAGGGCATGCTCTACGAGGTGTGCACGCGCTTCTCGGGCTTCGACCTCGGGCCCGAGACGGTCTCCGACCGCATGATGACCGACATCTACGAGCACCTCATCCAGCGATACGGCGAGGAGATCTCGCAGGACGCCGAGGACTTCATGACGCCGAAGGACGTGGCGAGGCTCGCCACGGCGCTCCTGTTCGCGAACGAGGACACGCTCCTCAACGCCGACGAGGGCGACATCCGCACGCTCTACGACGGCAGCTGCGGCACCTGCGGCTTCATCT
>JAKVON010000006.1 GCA_022482785.1 Atopobiaceae bacterium
GGGCGACTTCATCGAGGACGCCCAGGCCGTCGCCCCTCCCGAGGCCGCCAGCGACTCCATGCTCCGCGAGCAGCTCGAACAGGTCCTCGACGGCCTGGCCGACCGCGAGCGCAAGGTCATCAAGCTGCGCTTCGGCCTGGAGGACGGCCATCCGCGCACGCTCGAGGAGGTGGGGCGCGAGTTCGGCGTCACGCGCGAGCGCATCCGCCAGATCGAGAGCAAGACGTTGGCCAAGCTCCGTCATCCCAGCCGCTCCGGCAAGCTCAAGGACTACATGGAGGAATAGCCTCCCCCCCGCGTCTCTCGGCTCGCTCCGCTCCGACAGCCGGCGGCATCTCCCATCGCGGGGGTGCCGCCGCCTTCGTCTGCATGGGGTGCCGGGGGGCAGGCCGCATGTTCGGTTCCGTCCCGCAGCGCATAAGAAAGCAGGCCAGCCGCTTTTACACGTCTGGCCCGCTGTTACGTTCTGGCTCCCCGGGCAGGGTTCGAACCTGCGACACGCTGATTAACAGTCAGCTGCGCTACCACTGCGCCACCGGGGAAGAGCGTGCTGTCCAAAGCACGGTTTATGATGATATCATTCGTCGGGCCGAAGGCAAGGGGGAAGTTGCAACCCGAGCCAATTAGGGTTCGGGCACTTGTCGACTTCTGGCATTTTGTATGGGGTGCCACGTGCTGTGATAGCATTGTTCGCGTGTTTCGTGTCGTCAACGTGGCCTACGCCCTTTTCATCTCTGGAGGATCTTTGAGCTCAGAAACCGAGACGCAGGATGCGCGTCGGCCTGCTGCCGCCGACGGTAGGAAGACCGGCAGCGATGCCTGGTACTCGCCAGCGAAGAGGGACCGCTTCATCCTCAAGCAGCTCGTGACGAAGGACTTCAAGCTCAAGTACCGGCGCAGCGCGCTGGGCGTGGCCTGGAGCGTCCTGAACCCGCTGCTCATGATGATCGTGCTCGCCATCGTCTTCACCAACGTCATGCGCGGGGCGGATGACACCATCCCGAACTTTCCCCTCTACCTCATCCTCGGCAACACCGCCTTCCAGCTCATGTCCGATTCGACGAGCCAGGGAATGAGTTCGATCATCGTCGCCGCGTCGCTGCTCAAGAAGGTCAAGATCAACCGCTACGTCTTCCCGGTCCAGAAGGTGCTCTTCGCCGTGGTGAACTACGCCTTCTCGATGATCGCGGTGGCGCTGGTCATGGTGTTCTACCAGTGGACGCCCACGGTCTTCTTGCTGTACTTCCCGCTCTTCCTGCTCCTGCTCACCATCTTCTGCATCGGCCTTTCGCTGTTCCTCTCGGCCGCCTCCGTGTTCTTCCGCGACGTCATGCACCTCTGGAGCGTCGTGCTCACGGCCTGGACCTACGTCACGCCCCTGTTCTACTCGGTCAACATCCTCCCCGATTGGATGCAGAAGGCCGAGGTGTTCAATCCCATGTACCTCTACGTGCTGTTTGTGCGCCGGATTCTTCTGTGGAGGATGGCGCCTGGCTTCACCCTGATCGCCCAATGCACGGTCTGCGCCCTGGTGTCGCTGGCCATCGGGTACTTCGTGTTCCACAAGAACGAGCATAAGTTCATCCTTTATATCTAGGAGATCGCGTGCCATTGACTTCTGACAACGTGGGGGAGAAGGGGAGCGGGCTCATGCGTCCGGACATCCCCTCCGCAGATGCGGAGACCATCGTCGACGTCGACGACGTCTCGATGGTGTTCAACATCGCCTCCGAGCAGTTCAACTCGCTCAAGGAGTACTTCATCGCGCTCGCACGCCACGAGCTCAAGTTCAAGGAGTTCAGGGCCCTCGACCACATCAGCTTCCAGGTCAAGCGCGGCGAGGCGTTCGGGCTCGTGGGCACCAACGGCTCCGGCAAGTCGACGATGCTCAAGATCATCGCAGGCGTGCTCGAGGCCTCCGAGGGCTCGTGCAGCGTCAAAGGCACGATCGCGCCCCTCATCGAGTTGGGCGCAGGCTTCGACATGGAGCTCACCGCCAAGGAGAACATCTACCTCAACGGCTCACTCCTGGGATATCGCAGGGAGTTCATCGACGAGCACTTCCAGGACATCATCGACTTCGCCGAACTCCAGGAATTCATGGACATGCCGCTCAAGAACTACTCTTCGGGCATGGTCGCCCGCATCGCCTTCTCCATCGCCACCATCACCGAGCCCGACATCCTCATCGTCGACGAGACCCTCTCGGTGGGCGACTTCCTCTTCCAGGAGAAGTGCGAGCGGCGCATCAAGGAGCTCGTCGACTCCGATAACGTCACGGTCCTTCTCGTGAGCCACAGCATCGAGCTCGTCGAGCGCATGTGCGACCGGGTCTGCTGGATCGAGAAGGGCAAGGAACGCATGCTCGGCCCTACCGACGAGGTGTGCGAGGCATACAAGAACCTTGGGAGGTAACGTGCAAGACATCGACGTCACGGTCGTGGTGCCGTGCTACAACACCGCTGATTTCCTCGATCAGTGCCTCTCGTCGATCGAGCAGAACGATCGCTGCTCGATCGAGGTCCTCGTGCTGAACGACGGGTCCACGGACGACTCTCTCGAGATCATGCGGGCGCATGAGGCCAAGGATCCCAGGGTCCGGGTCATCGACAAGCCGAACCAAGGGTATGGCACCTCGGTCAACCGTGGCTTCGACGAGGCCAAGGGGACCTATCTCGCCATCGTCGAGCCCGACGACTACCTCCTGCCCCATATGTACGACGACATGATCGACTACGCTCGCTCCTTCGACGAGCTTCCCGACGTCGTGAAGACCCCCTACGTCCGCGTCGTCTTGCCCACCACCCCCAAGGAGCGCACCTTCCACTGCGCCTACTACGACCGCATCAAGGTGCCGCAGCCCTTCACGCTCAAGGACGTTCCCCGTCTCATCCAGCATCACCCCTCGATCTGGTCGGCGATCTATCGCCGCGACTTCATCAACGAGAAGAAGATTCGCTTCATGCAGGTTCCCGGTGCCGGCTGGGTCGACAACCCCTTCCTGGTCGAGACGCTGTGCCAGGCCAAGAGCATCGTGTTCCTCAACAAGGAGTACTACTGCTATCGCGAGGACCTGCCCGGGTCCTCCTCGATGCTCAAGCGCTCCGGCCTCGCCTTCGAGCGTTGGAACGACATGACCGACGTCCTCGAGAGGCTCGGCGTCACCGACCCCGGCATCCTGGAGTCCCATTACGTGCGCGGGTTCGCCTACCTCGCGGGGGTCATGGAGGAGGCCAACGTCAACAAGGGCGAGAGCCGCGAGCTCATGAGCCACATGTTCTCTCGCATGGTCCCTGAGTACGTCCTCGAGTGCCCCAACATCTCGAACCCGCGCAAGAAGGTGTTCCTGCGCGTCATCGGCCGCGAGGATATGAAGTTCTCCCGGCAGCCCTATCGCGCGGCGCTCGTCGACGAGTTCCTCTACTCGCTTCGCACGAATGGCCTCTACTTCGCGACCTCGCGCGTATGGTGGTTCGTCCTGCGCCGCGCGAGGGTCAAGGTCCATAATCCCACGATCAGCGCGAGCGCCGGCATCTAGCCTGCCGCGCGGTTCTTTCGTGTCGTGTGCCGTCGCCGACGGCGGCCGGCGTCAATCGAGCTATAGTGACACCGACCTTTAAGCGCGGTACGAGAGACCCGCAAGGCGATTTGGCGATGCTGCCGCGTGAGCCGCAGCCCTGCCGTCATAGAGAGCCTTCCATGGTGCCCCCGTCCGCAGACGTCAGGCACCCTTTTCTTGGAAGGAGCGGCAGATGGAGCAGCTTGGGCCCAAGGCCACCATCATGGACGAGCAGGCGATGGCGCGTGCCGTCACGCGCATAGCCCACGAGGTGATCGAGAACAACGAGGGGTCCGAGAACATCGCCCTCGTGGGGATCGTCCGGCGCGGAGCCAACCTCGCGCAGCTCCTCGCCGACGAGATCGGCAACATCGAGGGAAGGAGGCCCAAGGTGGGCCTCCTCGACATCTCGTTCTATCGCGATGACGTCACGAGGGCCATATCGCCCGTCCTCCACCGCACGGAGATTCCCTTCGCCGTCGACGGCAAGGACATCATCCTGGTCGACGACGTCCTGTTCACCGGCAGGACCGTGCGCTCGGCGCTCGATGCCCTCATGGACTTCGGCCGCCCCAGGACGGTCCAGCTCGCCGTGATGGTCGACCGCGGCCATCGCGAGCTGCCCGTCCGTGCCGACTACGTGGGCAAGAACGTTCCCTCCTCGCGCGAGGAGGACGTCCGCGTCTGCATCAGGCCCCTGGACGACCACTCGGCCGTCGAGATCTGGGACGTCGCCGCCGAGAAAAAGCTGGGAGGCGCGAGGTAGAGGATGCTCTCAGTCAGGAACCTCATCGACACGACGAGCCTCACCGCCGATGACATCACGCAGATACTCGACACCGCGCAGTCGTTCGCCGAGGTCAACTCACGGGCCATCAAGAAGGTGCCCGCGCTTCGCGGTCGCACGATCGTGAACCTCTTCCTCGAGCCGTCGACCCGCACGCGCTCGAGCTTCGAGCTCGCGGAGAAGCGCCTCTCGGCCGACAGCCTCAACATGGGCGGCTCGACCAGCTCGGTCGTGAAGGGCGAGTCGCTCGTCGACACCATCAAGACCATCGCCGCCATGAACGTCGACATGTTCGTCTGTCGCGCCCGCTTCGCCGGCACCCCGGCGCTCATCGCCAGGAGCACGGACGCCCGTGTCATCAACGCGGGGGACGGCAAGCACCAGCATCCCACGCAGGCCCTGCTCGACCTCTACACGATTCGGGAGACGTTCGGGCGGCTCGACGGCCTCAAGGTCGCCATCGTGGGGGACCTGATCCACAGCCGCGTCGTGGGGTCTCTCGCACCCGCCCTCAAGACCATGGGGGCAGACGTCACGCTCGTGGGGCCGCCCACCTACCAGATCGTCGACCCCGGCTGGTACGGATGCGCGCAGACGTCCGACTTCGACTCGGTCATCGGCGACATGGACGTCGTCTACATGCTGCGCGTGCAGCTCGAGCGCATGGAGGGTGCCGCCATCCCGTCGCGACGCGAGTACAACCGGCTCTTCGGGCTCGACGCGGAGCGGGCGGCTCGCATGAAGCCGGGGGCCATCATCTGCCATCCCGGCCCCATGAACCGCGGGATGGAGATCGAGGCCGAGGCCGCCGACGCGCCCAACTCGAAGGTTCTCGACCAGGTCAATGCCGGCGTCGCCGTGCGCATGGCCGCAATGTACCTGCTTCTGGGAGGTGAGGACGATGGCGTTTCTTATTAGGGGGGCACATGCGGTCGATCCGCAGGCGGGCCTTGACGACGTGGTCGACGTGCTCGTCGACGGCGAGCGCATCGGGGAGGTGGGTCCCGGCCTGGAGGTCCCTACGGGCGCGACCGTCATCGACGCGAGGGGGAGGTACCTCGTCCCCGGCCTGGTCGACATGCACGTCCACTTCAGGGATCCCGGCTTCGAGTACAAGGAGACCATCGAGACAGGCAGCCGCGCCGCGGCGAAGGGCGGGTTCACTGACGTCGCCACGATGCCCAACACAGCGCCCGTCTGCGACACCGGCGCCGTCGTCCGCTACCAGATAGACTCCGCCGAGGCCGTGGGCCTCGTGCGCGTGCACCCCATGGGGGCGCTCACGAAGGGGGAGAAGGGCGAGGGGCTCGCCGAGATAGGCGACATGGTGGTCGAGGGGGCCGCCGCCTTCTCGGACGACGGGCGCGGGGTCCAGAGCGCCGGCATGATGCGCACCTGCATGGAGTACGTGTCGCAGTTCGACCGCGTGGTGAGCGTCCACTGCCAGATCGACACGCTCACCGAGAGCGGGCTGGTGAACGAGGGGCGCTGCTCGACGCGGCTCGGCATGTTCGGATGGCCTGCCCTCGGCGAGGAGCTCGAGATCGAGCGTGACATCGACCTCTGCAGGCTGACCGGCTGCCCCCTTCACATCCAGCATCTCTCGACGGCCCGCGGCCTCGAGCTCGTGAGGGGCGCGAAGGCGGAGGGGCTGCCGGTGACCTGCGAGGTCACGCCACACCACCTCTTCCTCGACGAGGACGACATCACCGATGCCTACGAGACGAATCTCAAGGTGAATCCCCCCTTGAGGCTTGCCTCCGATGCCGCCGCCCTGCGCGACGGCATCTGCGACGGCTCCGTGGACTGCCTCGTCACCGACCATGCCCCCCATGCCGCGCACGAGAAGGACTGCGAGTTCGAGATCGCCTCCTTCGGCACGGTGGGCCTCGAGACGAGCCTGCCCCTCGTCCTCACGAACCTCGTGCGGACGTCACGTCTGAGCTGGCCTCATCTGGTCGAGCTCATGGCCGTCAACCCTCGGCGGCTCCTGCGCCTCGATGCCGTGAGGATCGAGCGTGGGGGAGAGGCGACGCTGACGCTCATTGACCCTGAGGTCGAGGTCGAGGTCGACGATGCCTGGTTCGCGGGCAAGTCGAGGAACTCCGCCTTCATGGGGGCCCATCTCAAGGGCGCGGCCACCGACGTCTGGTGTGCCGGCACCCGCACCCTTGCCGACGGGACCGTGGCCTAGGATGGGGGCCGAGGACATGGGCCTGGTCGTGGCACGGCAGACGGCGGGGCTCCACGAATGCGAGGTCGTCGGCAACGGGCCGGACGCCAAGGGCATCTTCCTCCTGCGCATGCGCGCCGAGGGGCTGTCCCGCGCGCTCGCGCCCGGCCAGTTCGTCAACGTCGCCGTCCCGGGCGACGCCACCCAGATACTCCGCGTGCCGCTCTCCTGCTCGGGAATCCTTCCCGACGAGGGCCTCGTCGAGATATCCTATGCCGTCGTCGGCGACGGGACCCGCCGCCTGAGCGAGGTGCCCGTCGGCACGTCCTTGGGCGTCGTCGGGCCCTGCGGGCACGGCTGGGGCCCGATCGAGGGCAAGGCCCTGCTGGTCGCAGGTGGAATCGGCGCGGCTCCCATCGTCTGCGAGGCCCGACGCCTGGGAGTCGAGGGCGTCCCCTTCGACGCCGCCCTCGGGGCGCAGAGCGCAGCCAGGCTCTGGGGCGAGGCCGCGCTCGCCCGCGCCGGTGCCGGCGAGGTCCTCGTCGCTACCGATGACGGGAGTGCCGGCATCGCCGGGTTCGCGACCCTCGCCGCCGAGCGCCTCCTCGCCAAGGGAGGCTACTCGTGCGTCCTGTGCTGCGGGCCGCAGCCCCTCATGGCCGCGGTGGCGGGCCTTGCCGGGAAGGCGGGCGTTCCCTGCCTCGTCTCCCTCGAGAGGATGATGTCCTGCGGGTTCGGGGCGTGCTGCACCTGCAACGTCTCCCTCGTGGGCGGCAGGCAGGCGAGCTGCTGCATGGACGGTCCCGTCTTCGACGCCTCGGAGGTGGTCTGGTGAGCGGCGTGAGCATGGCCGTCGACCTCGGCGGCATCCGCATGGCGAACCCCATCGGCACGGCATCCGGCACCTTCGGCTGCGGCAGGCAGTTCGAGGGGTTCTACGACGTGGGCCGTCTCGGCGCCATCACGACGAAGGGGTGCTCGGCCGAGCCCTGGAACGGCAACCCCGCCCCTCGCGTATGCGAGGTCACCAGCGGGATCATGAACTCCGTGGGCCTTCAGAACCCAGGCGTGAGGGAGTTCGTCGCCCACGAGGGCGCCTACCTCTCCGGGCTCGCCGAGCGCGGCTGCGCCGTCATCTGCCAGGTCGTCGGCCACTCCATCGAGGAGTATGCCTCCGCCCTCGAGCTCTACGAGGAGCTCGCGCCCTTCGCCGCCGGGTTCGAGGTGAACATCAGCTGCCCCAACGTCGCGGCCGGCGGGCTTGCCATGGGCTCCACGCCCGAGCGGGCTGCCGAGGTGATGCGTGCCCTGCGGCCCCTCACGAGGCGTCCGGTCCTGGTGAAGATGGCGCCGTCCCGCGTGCCCGAGACGGCCCGCGCCCTCGAGGACGCGGGCGCGGACGCCCTCTCCCTCATCAACACCATCCCCGCGATGTCGATCGACGTCCGCACCAGGCGGAGCAGGCTCTCCCGCCCGACGGCGGGCCTCTCCGGCCCGCTCGTCCATCCGATCGCCGTGCGCATGGTATGGGAGGCGCACAACGCCGTCGGGATCCCCATCAACGGCATCGGCGGCGTCATGAGCGGCCAGGATGCCGCGGAGTTCATCCTCGCCGGGGCCACGACGGTCTCGGTGGGCACGGCGAACCTGGTCCAGCCCGACAGCGCCCCGAGGATTCTGGCGGAGCTCGAGCGGTGGGCCGAGAGCCAGGGAGTGCACGACATCAACGAGCTGATTGGAGCCTTCGAATGCTAGACATCCCAGCTTCCGAGCGAATCATCGTCGCCCTCGACTGCGACCACGGCCGTGCCGTCGAGCTTGCCGGCCTGCTCAAAGGGAGGGCGACCTGGCTCAAGGTCGGCATGACCCTCTACTATGCCTCCGGCCCAGCCATCGTCGAGTACCTCAAGGACCTCGGCTTCAAGGTCTTCCTCGACCTCAAGCTGCACGACATCCCCCATCAGGTGCGTGGCGCCGCCGAGTCGGCCTCCCTCACGGGGGCAGACCTCCTCTCGGTCCATTCGCTGGGGGGAGCCGACATGGTCAGGGCGGCGCGCGAGGGCGTGCAGGCGGCCGCCCTCGAAAGGGGCGTGCGTACGAAGCTCGTCGCCATAACCGTGCTCACCAGCATGGATGCCGAGTCGCTCGCCCAGGTCGGCATCGAGCGGCCCGTGGGCGAGGAGGTCGCGTCCCTGGCGGGGCTGTCCCACGAGGCGGGCGTCGACGGCGTCGTCTGCTCGCCGAGGGAGGCCGCCGCCATGCGCTCGGCCCTCGGCCCCAAGGCCCTCGTCGTGACCCCGGGCGTCAGGCCTGCCGGTTCCGAGGTCGCCGACCAGAGGCGCATCGCCACTCCCGCGGAGGCCGTCGCGGCTGGTGCCAGCCATATCGTGGTGGGCAGGCCGATCACGCAGTCGGATGACCCGGCGGCGGCCTTCTCCGCCATCGCGCACCAGGTCGAAGCTTCCCCCAGGCCCGGGGCATAAGCCGCCTCACCTGCCGGTATCGCAGATTCTGCGGTGTCGTCCGCCGCGCGGGGCCGCGCCTTCTCCCCGCGCGGCGGACGAGGGACAGCCGAGCTTATTGATATAAGATAGGCACCTTGCGGCGCCCCGATCGCTCGATGGCCCCCGCAAGGTGCCTCGCGAATTGTGTATGTCCGGTATCGAAGCTCTGCGGATTACTTCGTCAAAACTTGCAAATTAGCCGCTAGATTGCCACACTGAACATCTGCGAGCCATTGGCGGGGGCGAACGAGGCCGTCGCCACGGCGAGTTGGAAAGTGAACTAACATGTTAAGCAGTGTCCATACGATGTTTGGAGGAAACATGGCTCTCCCTCAGCTTTCAGATGAGGAGCGCAAGGCGGCTCTCGAGAAGGCGGCTGCCGCTCGTCACGCCCGTGCCGAGCTTCGCGAGAAGATCAAGGCTGGTCAGGTGTCGCTCGAGGAGGTTCTCAACTCCGAGGATCCCATCGCCAACCGCATGAAGGTCTCTGCCCTCATCGAGTCCCTTCCCGGCTATGGCAAGGCCAAGGCCGCGAAGATCATGAGCGAGCTGGGTATCTCCGCCTCCCGTCGCGTCAAGGGCCTCGGCGCCCGTCAGCGCGAGCAGCTTCTCGAGCAGCTCTCCAAGTAGCTCGAGGCACCCGTGCCGAGGAGCGCAAGGCTGTTTGTCGTTTCCGGACCGTCAGGAGCGGGGAAGGGCACCCTGGTCGCGCGCGTGCGCGACGTCAGGCCCGACCTCGCCTTGACGGTCTCTGCGACCACAAGGCGCCCGCGGCCCGGGGAGGCCGACGGGACCTCGTACCACTTCCTCACCGACGAGCAGTTCGATGAGCACGTGGATGCCGGCGACTTCCTCGAATGGGCTCACGTCCATGGCCATCGCTATGGCACGTTGCGCTCGGAGGTGGACCGGAGCATCGCCGCGAACCGGTCCGTGATCCTCGAGATCGACGTTCAGGGGGCCCTGAACGTGAGGAAGGCCTTTCCCGAGGCCGTCCTCGTCTTCATCGAGCCCCCGTCACTCGAGGCCCTCGAGAGCCGTCTCAGAGGGCGCGGGACCGAGGACGAGCAATCCATACGGCTCCGTCTCGACAACGCGCGGCACGAGATGGAGCTCGCGGGACGCTATGACGTACGAATAGTTAACGACGACCTCGACGTTGCCACGAGCCAGCTCCTGGCCGCGCTCGAGTCGCATGAGACGAAGTAGAGGGTACCAACCTATGGCAGTCACCAAGCCCGAGATAAACGACCTGCTCGACAAGACCGAGCACAACTCCTTCCTGCTCTGCTCGATCGCTTCCAAGCGCGCCTGCGACATCAACAACATGCTTCGCGGCCAGCACCTGCGCGTCACGTCGATCCAGGACGTCGACGACATCACGACGGTCGTCTCCGGACAGGATCCCGTCTCGATTGCCATGGACGAGATCGAGAACGGCACCCTGGGCTACGACGCCCCCAAGTTCGACGCCGCCCTCGCCGGCAAGTCGCGCGCAGGCGAATAGCCCCATGGCGTCCCGCGTCTGTCTCGTTCACTACCACGAGATCGGGCTCAAGGGAAGGAACCGGTCCTCCTTCGAGAACCAGCTCGTCACCAACATCCGCAGGCTGCTCGACGCCTATCCCATCGCCTCGGTGGGAAGGGTGTCGGGCTTCGTGCAGGTGAGCCTTACCGACGAGTCCCGTCTCGACGAGGTCGCCCATGCTCTGACGCGCATCCCCGGGGTCGCCCTCGTGAGCCGCGCCTGGCAGTGCGAGCGAGAGCAGGACGCCTACTGCGCCGCGGCCGTCGAGGCGCTGCGCGAGGCAGGCGACTTCCGGTCGTTCAAGGTGCATGCCCGCAAGTCGAACACCGACTATCCCCTCCATACGCTCGACATCAACCGCATCGTAGGCTCGGCCCTCTGCGACGAGTTCCCCGAGAAGAAGGTCCAGATGCACGGTCCGGACGTCACGCTCACCGTGCTCGTCTGCCAAGGCCTCGTCTACGTCTATGCCGTCTCCGAGCGCGGCGTCGGGGGGCTCCCCGTCGGAACGGCCGGCAAGGTGGTCTCGCTCATCAGCTCGGGCTTCGACTCGCCCGTCGCGACGTGGATGCTGGGCAAGCGGGGCGCGACGTGCGTGCCCGTCCACTTCTCGGGCCGTCCCATGACGGCCGACACCAGCGAGTACCTGGTGCAGGACCTGTGCCGCGCGCTTGCGCCCTCGGGCGTCGTCGGGCGGCTCTACGTCGTGCCCTTCGGCGAGTGCCAGCGGGAGATATCCCTCGCCGTGCCCGCGAGCCTGCGTATCATCATGTACCGCAGGCTCATGTTCGTGGTCGCCGAGCGCATCGCACGCATCGAGGGAGCCAAGGCGCTGGTCACCGGCGAGTCCCTCGGACAGGTCGCCTCGCAGACCCTCGACAACATCGCGGCGACCAACGAGGCGGTCTCGATGCCCGTCCTGAGGCCGCTCATCGGTACCGACAAGCAGGAGATCATCGCGCGGTCGCAGGAGCTTGGCTGCTACGACATCTGCTGCGAGACCGCGCCCGACTGCTGCACGCTCTTCATGCCGCGCCGCCCCGAGACCCATGCGCGACCCGAGCAGGTCCACGAGGCGTGGGAGCTCTTCGACCACGAGGCCATGGCCGACCTCCTCGTCGAGGCCTCCGAATACGTCGACTTCGAGTCGTGCCCGTCGTACCGTCCTCCACGCTCTCGCCGTCCCTACCATCATCGGCTCGGCCCTGCCTCCGTGGCCGGGAAGGTCGGCTGAGCACCTCGGGACAGCCCCGAGACGACCTTCCGACACGCCCTCGAGCGGCCGAGACCTTGATTCCCGTCAGGTTCCGGTCGGGTCCGTGTCGGCGATGGGGGGCGAAACCTTCCTGTCACGTTGTCCCCTCGGGGCCGAGGGCGCATCATCTCCCTCCTACGGGAAGGGGGAAGGCATGGCGCAGCGCAGGCGCTCGGCCGCGAGGCTCCTCGGCAGGAGGCCCGCGGAAACGGGAAGGGCGAAGGCTGTCGTCGCCATGGCGGCTTTGGGTGTCGTGGCGGCTTTGGGCGTGGCACGCGTCGGTGCCGCCTCGACCTTCGAGGTCGACCGCTCGTCGGAGCCCGCCCAGACGCAGGCCCCCGCGCCCTCGTCGGCCGCCGCGCCCGCGGCCACCTTCGTCGTGCACGTGGACGGTGCCGTCGCGCATCCCGGCGTCTACACGCTCTCCGGCTCCTCCGTCCGCGTCGCCGACGCCGTCTCTGCCGCCGGGGGGCTGGCCGAGGACGCGGTGACCGATGGCGTCAACCTCGCAGCCCTGGTGGTCGATGGCAGCAAGGTCCACATCCCCCACGCGGCGGACGCCTCGCAGGCCGTATCCGCGGCCTCCGCAGGCAGCCCCTCCGTCGACGGCGCGGCAAGCCCGGGTCTCGTGAACATAAACACGGCGGACGCCTCGGCGCTCGACTCGCTGCCGGGCGTCGGGGCCTCGACCGCCTCCGCCATCATCGAGGACCGCGAACGGAACGGCCCCTTCACGAGCGTCGAGGACCTCATGCGCGTCTCGGGCATCGGCGAGAAGAAGTTCGAGAAGCTCAGGGAGCTCGTCTGTGTCTGAGGAGCGCGAGCGGCCGCCGCGTCCGCTCGTTCCGAAGACGCTGCCCATGCTCGTGGTGCTCCTGTTCGCCATGAGGGGCCTCGAGCCAGCCCTCTCGCAGCCCAGCCCGCGCCTCGCGCTCGCCTGCGCCCTCGCCGTCCTCGCGACGCTCGCGCTCGCGGGAATCGCTCTGGTCCGGCATGGCTCCGCGACGGGACTCGTGGGCATCGCCGCGCCGCTCGTGGCCTGCGCGCTCCTCGGGGTGCTGCTTGCCTGCGGGCTTTTGGGCGGCGTGGGGCGAGCTGCCCGGAGGCTCTCGTCGGTGCCGGTGTCCACCCTCGTCCTCGAGGTCGAGGAGGACGGGACGAAGACGGGCTCGGGGTGGTGGTCGCGGGCGAGCGTATCCGACGCGACGGGCCGGGTGGGGGAGGTCTGGCTCTCGTCCGACGAGCGCTGCCCGCGCGGCTGCTCACTTCGATGCGTGGGGCGCTTCGTGCCGAATGACGACGGCCGATGGGGCGAGGCGAGCGCCGCGCAGGGCGTCTGCGGGACGATCAGGCTCTCCCACGAGGTCGGCCGCAGCGAGGCCTCGGGTCCGCTCGGCCTCGTCCTGGCGTTGCGCGACCGTCTCGTCGGTGCCGTCGGACCGTCCGGGAGCCGCGAGAGGGCCCTTCTCGCGGGCATGGTCTGCGGCGAGCGGTCGGAGGCCAGGGAGCAGGGCGTCTCGGAGGAGTTCGCGGCAACCGGGCTCGCCCATCTCATCGCCGTCTCGGGCGCCCACCTCACGATCGTCGCGGCGTTCCTCACGGGGCTGCTGGGCCGTCTGCGCCTGAGGCCCCTGACGCGGACGCTCGCGCTCGCCTGCGCCCTCGGGGGCTTCGTGGCGTTCTGCGGGTTCCCGGTCTCCGCCGTGCGGGCGTGGGCGATGTGGGTCGTCTCAGGCCTGTCCCTCTTTGCGGGGAGGAGGGCCCATGCGCCGTCGGCCGCGTGCGCGGTCGCCCTCGCGATGGTGGTCGTGCACCCTGCCGCCTCGGGCGAGCTGGGCTATCTCCTCTCCGTCTCGTGCGTGGTCGCGCTCTCGCTCTTCTCCGGGTACCTCTCCTACGCGCTCGCCCTCGCCCTGCCCGCTCGGTGGTCGTCGCCACGTCTCCCGAGGCCGGCACGCCGCCTTGTTGGCCCCTTGGCAGCGTCCCTCTCGTCGAGCGTCGTCGCCTCCCTCGTCGCCCTCGTCGTGACCCTGCCCCTCACGCTCGACGCCTTCGGTCGCGTCTCGGTCGTCTCGCCCCTCGCCAACGCGCTCGTCGCTCCGCTGTTCTCCCTCGACATGCTCTTCGGGCTCGTCGCCGTCGCCTTGGCATGCGTGCCTGTGGCAGGAGCCGTCGCGCTCGCTGCGTTCGACCTCGTCTGCCGTCCGACGCTCGCGCTCGTCGACCTGTTTGCCGGCTTGCCGTCGACGCAGGCGAACCTTCCCGGCCCCGGGCTTCTCGGCGAGGCGGCCGTGGTCGCGGCCGGGGCGGCACTCCTGGCGGCATGGCCGCGCCTGACCAGGAGCGCGTCCCGCGCGGCTCTCTGCTCTGCCGTCGGCGTCGCCCTCGTCCTCTACGCTCGATGGAGGTTCGCCTCGCCGCCGCGGATCTGCGTCCTCGACGTGGGCCAGGGCGATGCGATCCTCGTGCAGGACGGCGGGAGCGCCGTGCTCGTCGACACCGGCCCCAAGGGGGCCGTCGCCGAGGCGCTGGCGAGGGAGCAGGTGCTTCACCTGGATGCCGTCGTGCTCACCCACCTGCACGACGACCACGTGGGCGGTCTCGCGGACCTCGACGGACGAATCGACGTCGGGCGCGTCCTCGTCGCGCAGGGGGTGGCGCGGCACGAGTCCGACGAGCTTGCCGCCACGGTTCGGGAGGAGACCGGGGGCGAGGCCCAGGAGCTGCGCTACGGGGACGTCGTCCGCGTGGGCGGCTTCTCGCTTCGCTGCGTCTGGCCGAGGGAGGAGGTGGCGGGGGACCAGAACGCCGACTCGCTCTGCCTGGTCGCGAGCTATTCCTCAGGCGGCTCGTCGCTCCGCGCCCTGCTCTCGGGGGACGCGGAGGGAGACCAGCTCTCCTCGGTCCTGGCGGCGGGCGACGTGGGCGACGTCGACGTGCTGAAGGTCGGGCATCACGGCTCGAAGGCCTCGATCGACCAGCCTGAGGCGGCAAGCCTCGATGCCGAGGTGGCGGTCGCAAGCGCCGGCAAGGGCAACGACTACGGCCATCCCTCGGCGGAGTGCGAGGGCGTCCTCGAGGGTGCCGGGGCGCTGTTCCTCTGCACCATCGACGCGGGTGACGTGACGCTCGAGCCAGGACCCCGAGGCGTGCGCGTGAGCTGCTCCAAGGACGCCGCCCAGGGGCCGCCCGGCCTCCCATGAACTATCATGGAGTCCGACAGAAGGGATCACAGCGCATGCCGACAGACGCAAAGCTCCTCAGCGCATACCTCGCCGTCGGTGCCGACGAGCTCAAGCGCCAGACGGTCGTCAGGAGGCTCAAGGCCAGGCTCGGCGACGACCCGATGGTCTCCTTCAATCTCGACGAGCAGACGGCGGGGCCGTCCCTCGCCGCCGACGACCTGCTCGTCTCCCTCGACACCATGCCGTTCGGCTCCGACTTCAGGCTCGTGATCGTCCATGGGGCCGAGAAGCTCGCGAAGGACGTGAGCGAGGCCATCGTGGGCTACCTCGCGGGGCCGAACCCCGACACGGTCCTCTGCCTCGAGGCCACGTCGCTGCCCAGGAGCACCCGGCTCTACAAGGCCGTCGCGAAGGTGGGGCCCCGCGCCGTCATCGACTGCAGCCCCAAGAAGCGCTGGGAGCTTCCCAAGCTGGTCCGGAGCATGGCCGTCGCGCATGGCACGACCATCTCCGAGGCGGCCGCCAAGGAGCTGGTGAGCAGGGTGGGGGAGTCGACGGTCTACCTCGACACTCAGCTCGAGACGCTTGCGGCCCTCACGCGGCAGGCGGGCGTCATCACGCTCGCGGACGTCGAGGGGCACGTGGCGCGCACGGCCGAGGTGAAGCCCTGGGACTTCCTCGACGCCGTCTCGGAGCGTGACGCCAAGAGGGCGCTCGGCCTCCTCGCGCTTATGGACGCCGCCTCCCCGCTCGCGCTCGAGTCGCTGCTGTGCACCAGGATCCGCGAGCTCGTCTGCGCCAAGGCCCTCGAGGCGCGAGGGGAGGGGGCCCTCCTCGCGCAGACGCTCGGCAAGCAGGCCTGGCAGGTGAAGAACCACCAGAGGTGGGCCCGCGGCTTCACCGAGCGGGAGCTCGTCTCCGCGCTTGCGGGTGCAGTGGCCTGCGAGCGGCAGCTCAAGGGCTCCGGCGACGGCGAGGCCGCCTTTCGCGCGTGGGTGCTGTCTATCGTGTAGCCCGGCTCCCCCGGCACCTCCGGGGGGCGGATGCCAGAACAAAGGGCGTGTCCGGAATCCTCCCGAAGGCCCATGCGCGACCAGGCCGGCGCGCGCGTGGCGTCAGGGCGAGACAGAAAAGCACCCCGGCTTCCGGAAGCGTGGGAGCCGGGGCGAAACGATTCGTGCGAAAAGCGTGCTCGAAAGTGTGCTACTTGATGGTGTTGGCGAGCTTCTGGACGCCGCTCTTGCGCTCGGAGGCCTGGTTCTTGTGGATGATGCCCTTCGAGGCGGCCTTGTCGAACAGGCGGCAGGCCTTGTCGGCGGCCTCCTGAGCGGCCTTGGCGTCGTTGGACTCGACGGCGGCGCGGACGCCCTTGACGGCGGTCTTGAGCTCGGAGCGGACGGCCTTGTTGCGAATGCGCGCCTTCTCGGCGGTGATGATGCGCTTCTTCTGGGACTTGATGTTAGCCACGTGCGGTTCCTTTCGAATCTGCCTGTGAGACCTCTTGGCACCTCTTCGCTGAGACACTCCGAGGCAACTTGGGCAGTATAGCATGAAGAATGGACCAAGTTCCAGCGCATACGCTATCATCACAGCCATGCCTACGAATGACACCGCACATATCCGGAACTTCTCGGTCATCGCTCACATCGACCACGGAAAGTCGACCATCTGCGACCGCATCCTCGAGTCGACCCACACGGTCGAGGAGAGGGACATGGAGGCGCAGCTGCTCGACTCGATGGACATCGAGCGCGAGCGTGGCATCACGATCAAGTCGAATGCCGTGCGCGTCGCCTACGAGGCCGACGACGGCGAGACCTACCAGCTCGACCTCATCGACACGCCGGGGCACGTCGACTTCACCTACGAGGTGTCGCGCTCGCTGGCGGCTTGCGAGGGGGCGGTCCTCGTGGTCGACGCCACGCAGGGCGTCGAGGCCCAGACCGTGTCGAACGCGCTCCTGGCCATGAACGCGAACCTCGAGATCGTGCCGGCCATCAACAAGATCGACCTGCCCTCGGCTGACCCGGAGTCGTGCCGCGCCCAGATCGAGGAGGCGCTGGCGCTTCCGGCAGACGACGCCGTCCTCGTCTCCGGCAAGACCGGCGAGGGAATCCACGAGCTGCTCGAGGCCATCGTCAACCTCATCCCTGCGCCGACGGGCGATGCCTCCGCCCCGCTCAGGGCCCTCATCCTCGACAGCTGGTTCGATGCCTATCGAGGCGTCGTCGCGATCGTGCGCGTCTTCGACGGGCGCGTGCGCGCCGGCGACCACGTGCGCCTCATGGCGCTCGGCGACACCTTCGACGTCGAGGAGGTGGGCGTCAAGCGTCCGCGCGAGACGCCCCTGCCCCAGCTGGGCGTGGGCGAGGTGGGGTACCTCGTCACGGGCCTCAAGGAGCCCGAGCTCGTCAAGGTTGGCGACACCATCACCCTGGACGAGATGCCCTGCGCGGAGCCCTGCTCGGGCTACCGCGAGGCCAAGCCCATGGTCTTCACGGGAGTGTTCCCCATCGACAACGACCAGTACGAGGACCTGCGCGACGCCCTCGAGAAGCTCAAGCTCAACGATCCCGCCATCACCTGGCAGCCCGAGACGAGCGTGGCCCTGGGATTCGGGTTCCGGGTGGGCTTCCTCGGGCTCCTCCACATGGAGGTCGTGAAGGAGCGCCTGGAGCGCGAGTTCGGCCTCGACCTCATCGCGACCAGCCCCTCCGTCGACTACCATGCCTTCCTCACGAACGGGGAGATGCTCGAGGTCACGAGCCCGCAGGACATGCCCGACCCCTCGCGCATCGATCGCATCGAGGAGCCCTTCCTGAGGGCCAAGGTCATCGTGCCGCCCGACTTCGTGGGGGCCGTCATGGACCTCACCGTCGAGCATCGCGGCATCTTCAAGGACATGGTCTACCTGGGTGCCACCGCCGTCGAGATGCATTGGCAGATGCCGCTCTCCGAGCTCATCCTCGACTACTTCGACCAGCTCAAGAGCCGCACCAAGGGCTATGCCTCGCTCGACTACGAGTACGACTGCTACCTTCCGTCGGACCTCGTCCGCCTCAAGATCCTGCTCGCCGGCGAGGAGGTCGACGCGCTCTCCTTCATCGTCCACCGGGACAAGGCCTACGCGCTGGGCCGCGGCCTCTGCGACAAGCTCAAGGAGATCATCCCCCAGCAGCTCTACGAGGTGGCCATACAGGCAGCGATGGGCGGACGCATCATCGCCCGGTCCACGGTCCGCGCGCGGCGCAAGGACGTGCTCGCCAAGTGCTACGGCGGCGACATCTCGCGCAAGCGCAAGCTCCTCGAGAAGCAGAAGGAGGGCAAGAAGCGGATGAAGGCCATCGGCTCGGTCGACGTCCCGCAGGAGGCCTTCATGGCGATCCTCAAGGTCGATGAGTAGCGAGGCGCGGCCGACGAGCGCAGGGGTCCTCGCCTCGTACGCCCCATGCGCCGGCCTCGACTCCAGCCTGCGGGCCTTCCCCCGCACGGGCTCGGTCGCCGAGCGCCTCGCGGCCCGCCCCTTCCTCATGGCCCCCATGGCCGGCGTCTCCGACGCGGCCTACCGCCTCATGGCGCGCGCGGGCGGGGCTGGGCTCGCCTACACGGAGATGGTCTCGGTGGCGGGCATCCACTACGGCGGGGACAAGACCTGGAAGCTCGTCGTCCCGGACGGGTCGGAGCCCGACGTCGCGGTGCAGCTCTTCGGCAGCGAGCCCGAGCAGTTCCGCGAGGCGGCGGCCGCGGTCGCCGAGCGCCTGGGCGGCCTGCTCGCACTCCTCGACGTCAACATGGCCTGCCCCGTCCCCAAGGTGACGCGCAAGGGGGAGGGAAGCGCGCTGCTCGACGACCCGGAGCGCGCGGCCTCCATAGTGCGCGCCTGCGTCGCGGAGGCGAGGGTGCCGGTCACGGTCAAGATCCGCTCCGGCCGCACGGCCGACAGGCCCGTGGCCCCCGAGTTCGCCCGAGCCATGGCCGATGCCGGCGCGAGCGCCGTCGCCGTGCATGGCAGGAGCGCCTCGCAGCTCTACCGCGGCAAGGCGGACTGGTCGATGGTGGCGCGGGTGGCGCGGGCGGTCGACGTCCCCGTCATCGGCTCGGGCGACGTGCTCGACGCCCGCTCGGCGGTCGCGATGCTTGCCGAGACGGGCTGCGCGGCGGCCTTCGTCGCCCGCGGGAGCTACGGCGACCCCTGGCTCTTCTCCGACGCCGTGGCGACGAGAGAGGGGCGGGCCCCCGCCGAGCATGGTCCCGCCGAGCGCCTGGCGGCGTTCGAATGCCACGTGAGGCTGCTCTCGGCCACCGGCGCCCACCTCGCGCGTGCCAGGAGCCTCGCGGGATGGTACCTCAAGGGCTCCCCGCATGCCGCCCGCCTGAGGGACAGGGCGATGTCGTGCGTCACCCAGGAGGACTTCCTCGCTCTCGTCGAGACGGCCCGATCCGAGGGGGCGCGAGATGACGGGCGATGAGCAGGGCTGGGAGGCGTGCCTGGACGCCGACCTCCCCCGTGCCCTCTACCTGCACATCCCCTTCTGCGTGAGGAAATGCTCCTACTGCGACTTCTCGAGCGAGCCCGTCGGGCGCGAGACCCGCCAGGCGCGGGCCTATGCCGACTCCCTCGCGGCCGAGCTCTCGAGGCTCTCCGCGGCGGGCCTCCTGGAGGACGTGACCACCGCCTACGTGGGCGGGGGCACGCCCACCGTCCTCGGCATGCGCCTCTGCTCCCTCGTCGGCGACATCCGGCGTGCCGCCCCGGGGATCGCCGAGCTCACCTGCGAGGCGAATCCCGACACCCTCGTGCCCGAGGTGCTCGACGGGCTCGTCGAGGCAGGGTGCACGAGGCTCTCCGTCGGGGTGCAGAGCCTGGACGACGGAGAGCTCGTGCCCCTCGGCCGGCTCCATGACGCCGCCACCGCGGAGGACGCGCTGCGCCGCGCCGTCTCGACCGGCCTCGCCGTCTCGTGCGACCTCATGTGCGGCATCCCGCGCCAGACCCCCGTGAGCTGGCAGCGGACCCTCTCCCGCGCGATCGCGACGGGCATCGTCCATGCGAGCGTCTATCCGCTGACCATCGAGGAGGGCACGCCGTTCTCGGCGGCGGTCGAGGGGGGAGGCATGCGGAGGCCCTCCGACGACGAGCAGGCAGACCTCATGCTGCTCGCCGCGCGGCAGCTCGAGTCGGCGGGGTTCTCGCGCTATGAGGTCGCGAGCTATGCGCTTCCCGGCTTCGAGTGCCGCCACAACGAGGCCTACTGGACGGGCGTCCCCTACCTCGGCCTCGGGACCGCGGCGTCGTCCATGCTCGGCGCGCGTGGCTATCGTCGGCTCCGCGTCCTCGCGCCCCGGCTTCCCGAAGCGGGGCCACGCGTCTCGCGGGTCCGCCTCACGTGCCGCTCGGCGCATTCGCGCCTCTCCGCCGACCCGAGCGTCTCGGCCCAGTCCTACGAGCTCGAGATGCTCGATGCCCGGCAGGCCGCCGCGGAGGACCTGATGCTCTCCATGAGGATGGTCGCGGGCGCGCCGGAGGGGCTCCTCGCCCACGCCCGCAGGCGGATCGGCGCCCAGGCCGTCGACGAGGCCCTCGCCCGCGTCGTGGGGTCGGGCCTCGCGCGCTGGTCAGGGGCACGTCTCGTGCCTACCCATATGGGGTGGCTTCTTGGAAATGAGCTCTACGGGAGCCTGTGGGAACTCTCCGAGGGTACAATCGAGACTCGTGTCTACGAGCCATAGGTCAGGAGCCCCATTCATGTCCGCCATGAACGACAAGGACTACTACGCCATCCTCGGCGTCGAGAAGACCGCGACGACCGAGGAGATACGGCGTGCCTTCCAGAAGAAGGCCGTGAAGCTGCACCCCGACGTCAACAAGGAGCCGGGCGCGGAGGAGCGGTTCAAGGAGGTCTCGGAGGCCTACGCGGTCCTCTCCGACCCGGACAAGCGCCGCCACTACGACCAGATGCGCGCCAACCCGTTCGCCGGCGGCGGCATGCCCACCCAGCCGCAGGGAGGCTCCTACGGCTATGGCGGCGGCTCGGGCGACCCCTTCGGATGGGGGTTCCCCTTCGGCGGGGGCTCCTCTCCCTTCGGCGGCCCCTACTCGGGGGGCTCCTCGTCGCGGCGCAGCCACGCCTACAACCCGAAGGTGGGGGCCGACATCGTCTACGACCTCAACCTCAGTGCCGCCGAGGCCAAGGAGGGCGTCTCCAAGGGCGTCACCTACCAGCGCTACGACACCTGCACGGCCTGCCACGGCTCTGGCTCGACCAGCTCCGGCGGCTCCGTCACCTGCCCCACCTGCGGCGGGACGGGCCATGTCGCCGTAGACCTCTCGTGGATATTCGGTGCCGGGGCCATGGAGATGGAGTGCCCGGAGTGCGAGGGCACGGGCCGCGTGGTCGCCGAGCCCTGCGAGCGATGCGGCGGCTCGGGCCGCGAGATCAGCGCGAGCGAGGTCGTGGTCGAGGTCCCGGCCGGCAGCCATGACGGCCGCGAGGTACGCGTCAAGGGGAAGGGCAACGTCGGGACGAACGGCCGCGAGGCCGGCGACTTCGTCTGCCGCGTCTGCGTCGCCGAGGAGAGGCTCGACCCGAGGAGCTCGACCGGCTTCCAGCTCCTCGGCTTCCTGGCCCCCTTCTACGTCTTCGGCCTGGCTGCGGGGGTTCTCGCCTCGGTCGCGGCCGTCTGCCTGATCCCGCTCGTCATCGCGCTGTTCCTGGTCGTCGGCGGCGGGCTCCTGGGGCGCGGCTCGACCTGGTGGGCGAGCGCCGGGCGGTCCTTCAGGCATGGCGCGGCGAGCGGCGTGGTCATCGCCCTCTTCACGATCGCGCTCATGTCCTGCTCCTCGGCGCTCGGCACGGCCTCGTACTCGAGCGCGGCCTCGGGCGTCTCCCAGGGGATCAGGACCTAGTCCCATGGAGCGGAGCATGTCGAGGATGATGGCGGTGCTCCATGCCGTCATCGAGGAATACGTCGAGACCGGCTCGCCCGTCGGCAGCCGGACCCTCGCCGAGAGGGGCGACTTCGCCGTCTCGCCGGCGACGATACGCTCCGACCTGAGCAGGCTCGAGGGCTCGGGCCACCTCACCCATCCGCACGTCTCGGCCGGCCGCATACCGACCGACCTCGGGTATCGCGCCGCGGTCGACGACGACCTGGCAAGCGGTGCCGTGGTCCACGGCTCGGGCCTGCCGCTCGTCCGCGCGGACTCGGTGGGCGAGGCCATGCGCGGCATCGCCGCGGCCCTCGCCAACATGACCCATTGCCTCGCGATCGTCTCCGACCCGGTCTCGCAGTCGGCCTCCATCTCGCGCATCGCGCTCGTCCGCACGAAGGGCCCGCAGGCGGTCCTCATCGTCGTCTGCGACGACGGCCGCGTCGAGAGCCGCAAGGTGAGCTGTCCCGGCATCTCGGACGCGGACCTCGCGAGGGTCGAGGGCATCCTCGCCACGCTCTTCGTGGGTTCGGACGTCTCCCGGGCCGACCTCGAGAGCTATCGGCTCGACAACGCCGTCGACGGCCTCGTGGCCAGGCTCGCCCAGCTCGTGCGGTCCTCGGTCGCGCGCGCCGGGGACGCGCCGCGCACGAGCGCGGGCGTGCGGTTCCTCCTCGCCCAGCCCGAGTTCCGGGAGGCCACCGACGTGCGCCCGTTCGTGGGGGCCTTCGAGGACGACGACATCGACTTCGGCTCGCTGCTCACCTCGCCCGACGGCGGGCTCGTCGTGCGCATCGGGCGCGAGAACCCGGACGACCGCCTCTCGGCGCTCTCGTTCGTCGCCCGCGAGTACCAGGCGGGCTCGGGCGTGGGGTTCGTGGCCTGCGTCGGGCCGACGAGAATGGACTATCGTGTCACCATCGGGGCCGTCGAGGCGGGGGCCGAGCAGGCCGCGTCCGTCATCGACGGCACCCTCTGACCAGGTTCGTGAGGAAAAGAGAGCAATGCAACCGAGCAATGACTACTACCAGGTGCTCGGCGTCCCCCGTGACGCCGACCAGCGCACCATCAAGCGCGCCTTCCTCAAGAAGGCGCGCGAGGTCCACCCCGACGTCTCCGACGCCCCAGACGCGGAGGAGCAGTTCAAGCAGGTGAACGAGGCCTACTCCGTCCTCTCCGACGAGAGGAGGCGGCAGAACTACGACCAGTTCGGCGACCCAGACGGCCCCGGCGGCTTCGGCGGCGGGGACTACGTCGACATGAGCGACATCTTCGGCGGCTTCGGCATGGACGACATCTTCTCCTCGTTCTTCGGCGGGTCCGCCGCGGGGGGCGGCCGGGCGGCGCGCACGCGCGGCCGCGACATGGGCATCACGCTCCACGTCACGCTCGCCGAGGCCGCGAGCGGCTGCAAGAAGACCGTCGCCTACGAGAGGCTCGCCCCCTGCGACGACTGCGGCGGCACGGGCGTCGCCGCGGGCGGGTCCGTCAGGACCTGCGGGCGCTGCCATGGGACGGGCCGCGTGGTGCAGGTGCAGCGCACCATCCTCGGCTCGATGCAGACGCAGGCCACGTGCCCCGACTGCCATGGCACGGGGCATGTGGTCGACAAGCCGTGCGAGACCTGCGGCGGGCAGGGGAGGACCCCCAGCCACGAGACCGTCGAGGTCGAGATCCCCGCCGGCATCCACTCCGGCCAGCAGCTCAAGGTCGAGGGGCGCGGCGAGGCGGGCGTCCGGGGCGATCGCGGCGGCGACCTCGTCGTCGGCATCGACGTGGCCGACGACCCCCGCTTCACGCGCCAGGGGGACGACCTCTTCTGCGAGCGCACCGTCTCGGCCATCCAGGCGATGCTCGGCTGCACGGTGTCCGTCGAGGGGGTCCTCGAGGGCGAGCGCGTGGAGGTGGAGGTCCCCGCCGGGACGCAGTACGGCGACCAGGTCTCGGCCGAGGGGCATGGCATGCCCCGGCTCGGCAGCTCGGCCCGCGGGCAGGCTCGTCGTCGTCGTCCGCGTGAGCGTGCCCGCCGACCTCTCCGCCCAGGACCGCGCCGCCCTCGAGGGCATCGCCGAGCGAAGGGGCGAGAGCCTCGAGGCGGAGCGGGACCCGGCCGAGGGCCCCGCGCCCGAGGCCGGAGGGCGGCGCGGTCGCAAGCCGCGCCCCAAGGCCAAGCCGCGGGTCCGGAAGGGAAGGCGCGGGTGAGCGCCGAGGCCCGTCCCAAGGCCGCCGTCGTCAACCTCGGCTGCCGGGTGAACCGCGTCGAGCTCGACGACATCGCGGCCGGCCTCGTCTCGGCCGGGATGTCCCTCGCGGACGAGCGGGAGGCCGAGCTCGTCGTCATCAACACGTGCGCCGTGACGGGGGAGGCGGAGAAGAAGGCGCGCAAGGCCATCCGCCACGCGGCCTCCCTGCCTGCCCGTCCCCCTCGTCGTCGCCACCGGCTGCGCCGCCGCCCTCTTCTCGTCGGAGCTCGCCTCCCTCGGGGAGAACGTCTCCGTCGTCGCCGACAAGTCGGCGGTCGTCGCGAGATGCTGCGAGGAGATGGGGATCGACCCCCCTCGGAGAGGCCCGTGCCCCTCGGGCCCCGTCGGCATCACCGGCAGGGTGCGGCCTGGCATCAAGGTCCAGGACGGGTGCGACAGCCGATGCGCCTACTGCATCGTGTGGAAGGCGCGCGGGCCGTCGAGGTCGCTCGGGCTCGACGAGGTCGTCGCCCGGGTGCGGGACGCCTCGGCGCAGGGGGCCGGCGAGGTGGTCCTCACGGGCATCAACCTCGGCAGGTACGACGTCCCCCTCGGGGGCGGCAGGGCGGGCCTCGCGAGGCTCGTCGACGCGGTCCTCGAGCGCACCGACGTCGGCCGCGTGAGGCTCTCCTCCGTCGAGCCGCTCGACGTCACGCCCGAGCTCCTCGGCGTCATGTCGGCCTCGGACGGCCGCGTCGCTCCGTTCCTGCACCTTCCCCTGCAGTCGGGCTGCGACGCCACGCTCGCCCGCATGGGCCGCCCCTACGACTCGGGCGGGTACCGCTCCGTGGCGGAAGCCGCGCGCGAGGCCCTGCCCGCGCTCGCCCTGGCATGCGACGTCATGGTGGGCTTCCCCGGCGAGGACGAGGGCGAGTTCTCGTCCTCGCACGGGTTCTGCCGTGAGATGGCGTTCGCCCGCATGCACGTCTTCCGCTACTCGCCCCGCCCAGGGACCGTCGCCGCGGCGGCGTCCGGGCAGGTCGCTCCCGCCGAGAAGGCCGCTCGCGGCGAGCGGATGCGCTCCCTGTCGCGCGAGATGCGCGCCTCGTACCTCTCCGGGCTCGTGGGCAGGACGGAGCGCGTCTGCGTGGAGAGCCCCGGCCGCGCGACCACCGGGGGCCTTGCCGAGGCGCTCGTCGACGAGCGCCTGCCCGTCGGGGGGCTTTCGGACGTCCTCGTGCGCGCCGTCGGCCGCGACGGGCTGCTCGATGCCAGGCCGCCCCTTTCGGCGAGCGGCGATATTACGGCCGGCGATGGCGCGGGACACCACAACCGCTAGAATGGCTGCAGGTGCCCTCCACCAGGCCTGGCGTCTGGAGGGGCGCCGCAGGGCGTCTTCCAACGGAGGAACATGGAGCCAACGCAGGTCCGTCTCACCATCCCCGATTCCGTCGACATGACCGCGCTGATGGGTCCTGCCGACTCGCTCCTCAGGCGCATCGAGTCGTTCTCCGACGCGCAGGTGACCGTCCGCGGCAACCAGGTGAGCGTCACCGGGGCCGCGGATGACGTCGATGCCGTGACGCGCGTCTTCTCGAGCCTGATCAAGCTCGTCGAATCCGGCGAGGCCCCCACGCCCTCCGACGTCGACCTGCTTCTCTCGCAGGCGGAGTCGGGCACCGTCCCCCCGGCCTCGCTCACCGACGACATCCTCCTCACCTACCGCGGCCGCGCGATCCGTCCCAAGACCGTCGGCCAGAAGCGCTACATCGACTCGATCCGCAGGAACACCATCACCTTCGGCATCGGGCCCGCCGGCACCGGCAAGACCTACCTCGCCATGGCCATGGCCGTGGCCGCGCTCAAGCGCCGCGAGGTGGGCCGGATCGTGCTCGCGCGCCCGGTCGTCGAGGCGGGGGAGTCGCTGGGCTACCTCCCCGGCACGCTCCAGGAGAAGCTCGACCCCTACGTCCGGCCCCTCTACGACGCCCTCTTCGACATGACCGACATGGAGAAGGGCAACGCCCTCATCGAGCAGGGCATCATCGAGATAGCCCCCCTCGCCTTCATGCGCGGCCGGACCATGAACGACGCCTTCGTCATCCTCGACGAGGCCCAGAACACCACCCCGGACCAGATGAAGATGTTCCTCACGCGCCTCGGGTTCGGCTCGAAGTTCGTGGTGACCGGGGACATCTCCCAACGTGACCTCGCCGGCGAGTCCGGGCTCGACTCCTCGAGGAGGATCCTCGCCGGCATCGACGACATCTCCTTCGTCGACCTGGGCCGTGCCGACATCGTGCGCCACTCCCTCGTCGCGAGGATCGTCGACGCCTACGAGCAGGCGGAGCCGACATCCCCCTTCCGGGCCCGCGGCTGATCGCGCCATGTCGGCCATTCTCGAGATGACGGACGACTCCTCGGTGCCTTCCCCCCTGGGCCAGGCGGAGATTCTCGCCGCGATGGACGCCGTCCTCGAGGCGGAGGGCGTCTCGCGCGACTGCGTGGTCTCGCTCTCCCTCGTCGACGACGAGGACATGCGCGGCTACAACCGCGAGTGGCGCGGCATAGACGCGCCCACCGACGTCCTCTCGTTCGAGATGGACCGGCCGGACCTCGCCCACGGGGCGGGTGCGGACGAGCTCTCGGCGCAGGGGGACGAGCCGTGCGAGCTGGGCGACATCGTCCTCGCGCCCGACTACGTCCGCCGGCAGGCGCCGCGCTTCGGCAATACCCCCGCGGACGAGATGCTCCTCCTCCTCGTGCATGGGATGCTCCACCTTCTTGGGTATGACCATATCGTCGAGGAAGAGGCCCGCCGCATGGAGGCCCGCGAGGACGAGCTCGTCGCGGGCATCGTCGGCTCGGACCGCGTGACGGGCGGCACGGTGACGAGGCACGGGGGTGACGAGGCATGATTCCAGGCTCGAGCAGCGACCATCCCACCTTCAGGAAGAGCTTCGGCTTCGCCGTCCAGGGTCTCCGGACCGCCATCGCGACCGAGCGCAACATCAAGGTCATGCTCGGCGGCGCCGTGCTGGCCGCGGTCCTTGGCATAGTGCTGAGGATAGATGCTTTGAGCTGGGCGATCGTGATCGCGTGCATGGGCTTCGTGCTCAGCTCCGAGCTGGTGAACACGGCGATCGAGACCATCGTCGACCTCGTGAGCCCCGAGTTCCATCCGCTCGCCGGGCGGGCGAAGGACATCTCCGCCGCCGCCGAGCTCGTCCTGTGCATCGCCGCCGGCATCGTTGGCCTCATCGTTTTCGGCCATGCCATCCTGCGATGACGAGAGAGGGCTCCATGCGACCTGAGACCGAGACAGAGAACGTGTCCGAGGCTCCCTACAGGAGCGGCTTCGTCGCGCTCGTGGGCAGGCCTAACGTAGGCAAGTCCACCCTGCTCAACGCCGCCCTGGGCCATCGCGTCGCCATCACCAGCCCCGTCGCGCAGACCACCCGCCGCCGCCTCAGGGCGGTCATCACCACGGACTCCTCCCAGCTCGTGATCGTCGACACGCCCGGGCTGCACAAGCCGAAGGACGCGCTCGGCAAGGAGCTCAACCGGGCCGCCCTGGCAGAGCTCGCCGACGTCGACGTCGTCGCCATGCTCGTCGATGCCACGAAGCCCGTCGGGACGGGCGACGAGTGGGTCGCCAAGCATGTCGATGCCGCCCGCGGCCGGCGCGTCCTCGTCGTCACGAAGGCGGACGTGTCGGATGGCGGGCAGGTCCAGGCGCAGCTCGAGGCGGCCAGGAGGCTCGCCCGCTTCGACGACGAGATCGTCGTCTCCGCAAAGGAGGGCTTCAACGTCGACGCGTTCGTCGAGGTCGTCTCCGCCTATCTGCCCGAGGGCCCGAAGTGGTTCCCCGACGGCATGGAGACGGACGCCGAGCCCGAAGACCTCGTCGCCGAGTTCGTGCGCGAGAAGGTGCTGCTCAACTGCCGCGAGGAGGTTCCCCATTCCGTGGCCGTCACCTGTGACGACATCGAGTGGGCCGAGGACGGTCACGCCTCCGTCACGGCGACCGTCCTGGTGGAGCGCGAGGGCCAGAAGGGCATCGTCGTGGGACACGGCGGCTCGATGATCAAGCTCGTCGGCACGCAGGCGCGCGCCGACATCGAGCGCCTCCTCGGATGCAAGGTGTACCTCGACCTCACCGTCCGGGTCCGTCCCCAGTGGCGCCGCGACGCCAACGAGATCAGGCGCCTCGGCTACGACGCGGGGGAGTAGCCCGACGTGCCTTCTGCCAGGACGCATGCCGAGCGCGTGATCGTGCTCGACCACACGAAGCTCGCCGAGCAGGACCTCATCCTGACGATGCTCGCCCGGGACGGAAAGCGCCTTCGCGCCGTCGCGAAGGGCGGCAGGAAGCCCGGCGGGCGCCTCGCCGGCAGATGCGACCTCTTCTGCGAGGACGACGTGCTGCTCGCGCGGGGGAGAGGCTCCCTCGAGATCGTGTCGGAGGCGGCGCTCGTCGACGCCCACGCCACGCTTCGCGACGACCTCGACCGCATGAGCTGCGCGAGCGCGATCTGCGAGGTCGCGCGCCACTCCTGCTTCGAGGATGCGGCCGACCCGTACGTGCACCCGATCACCTCGCGCGCGCTCGCGGCCTGCGAGGAGGCGGCCGACCGGGCGCATCTCGACCTCGTGAGCGCCGCCTATGCCTTCAAGCTCCTCGCGCACGAGGGCTGGCGCCCCGAGCTCGAGGGCTGCGTCGGGTGCGGCGACCTCGCGGCGACGCGCTTCTCGGCCTCGGCGGGCGGCGTCCTCTGCGAGAGCTGCGCCTCGTCCGTCGAGGGGGCCGAGCCCATCAGCCCCTCCCAGCTCGGATGGCTTCGGGCCCTCTTGGCGCTGACCTTCTCCGAGCTGCTCGCGGCCGACGTCGACCCCGAGACGGGGGCGTTCCTCGCGAGCCTCGCCCATGTCTGGGCGACGACCCAGCTCGACGTGCGCCTCCGCGCCTTCGAGTTCGCGCTGAGCGTGTGAGCGGCCGCCCATGTGCGCTTCATGTGGGCGGACGAGGCATTTTCCCCGATGTGCTAATATCTTCCTGTCAATACCCCGTACTTGGCGGCTCGCCCTACCGACGGCCATCCCAGTTCGGGGCGAATCTATGTCGAAAGGTAGTCACGCATGACCATCACCAAGGAGCGCAAGGCCGAGCTCATCAAGGAGTTCGGCAAGAACGAGAAGGACTCCGGCTCCGCCCGCGTCCAGGTCGCCATCCTCACCGAGCGCATCCGCGAGCTCACCGAGCACATGAAGTCCCACCAGAAGGACTTCCACTCCCGCCGCGGCCTGCTCATGCTCGTCGGCCAGCGCCGTCGCCTGCTCGGCTACATCAAGGGCAACGACATCGAGGAGTACCGAGACCTCATCAAGAAGCTCGGCATCCGCGACAACGTCTAGGAACGGCTTTTCGGGGAGCGTCCGGACGGGCGCTCCCCTGCGTTAGCGCGTCGGAAAAGGGTTCCGGCGCGTGCGGGAACCGCCCGCAAGAAGGCCCGCCTGCAACGTGGCAGGCGGAGATGAGAGGAAAACATGACAAAGGTTACCCACGAGTTCGACCTGTACGGAAAGCACTACGCCGTCGAGACCGGAGAGCTTGCCAAGCAGGCCACCGGAGCCGTCGTCGTCAAGGCGGGCGAGTCCACGGTGCTGCTCACCGTCGTCGTCTCGCACGAGCGCAAGGACTACGACTTCTTCCCCCTCACGGTCGACTTCATCGAGAAGATGTACGCCGTGGGCCGCATCCCCGGCGGCTACCTCAAGCGTGAGGCCCGCCCGTCCGAGAAGGCCACGCTCACGGCCCGCATGATCGACCGCCCCCTGCGCCCGAGCTTCCCCGCGGGCTTCAGGAACGAGGTCCAGGTCGTCGCGACCTCCCTCGTCGCCGACCAGGTCAACCCCGTCGACACCATCTGCATCATGGCCGCGAGCTCCGCGCTCTCCGTCGGCGGCGTGCCCTTCGAGGGGCCGCTCGCGTGCGTCCGCATCGGCCGCGACACCGAGACCGGCGAGTTCCTCGTGAACCCCGACCTACGAGGAGCGCGACGCCTCCGACCTCGACCTCGAGCTCGGCGGAACCAAGGACTTCATCTCCATGGTCGAGGCCTCCGCCACCGAGATCTCCGAGGACGACATGCTCGCCGCCATGGCCTTCGGCCAGGAGGCCATCGCCGCGTTCTGCGCCGAGGAGGAGAGTTCCTCGCCAAGGTCGAGGAGGCCAACGGCCCCATCGAGCCCAGGAGCTACCTCTACGACGAGCCCGTCCCCGAGGTCCACGACAAGGTCTTCTCGCACTACGACGAGATGGCCGCCGCCCTCAAGGACGCCGACAAGCTCTCCCGCATCGGCAAGGTCGAGGCCCTCAAGTCCTCGATCAAGGCCGAGTTCTCCGACGAGGACCAGCAGAGGTACAGCCGCGAGATCCCCGTCGAGCTCAAGAGCCTCGAGAAGAAGGCCATGCGCACGATGGTGGTAGAGACCGGCGAGCGCGTCGACGGCCGTGCGGCCGACGAGATCCGCCCGATCATGGTCAAGCCCGACTACCTCGCCCGCGTCCACGGCTCCGGCCTCTTCCAACGCGGCCAGACCCAGGTGCTCTCCGTTTGCACCCTCGGCATGCTCAACGAGTGGCAGCGCCTCGACACCATCGAGCCGGTCGACGGCAAGCGCTACATCCACCACTACAACTTCCCGCCCTACTGCACGGGCGAGACCGGTCGCATGGGCAGCCCCAAGCGCCGCGAGATCGGCCACGGCAACCTCGCCGAGAGGGCGCTGCTCCCGGTGATCCCGTCCGAGGAGGACTTCCCCTACACCATCCGCGTCGTCTCCGAGGTCATGGAGTCCAACGGCTCGAGCTCGATGGCCTCCACCTGCGGCTCGACGCTCGCCCTCATGGACGCCGGCGTGCCCCTCAAGAGGCCCGTCTCCGGCATCGCCATGGGCCTCATCCAGGAGGAGGGCAAGACCGTCGTCCTCTCCGACATCCAGGGCCTCGAGGACTTCCTCGGCGACATGGACTTCAAGGTGACCGGCACCGAGCGCGGCATCACCGCCATGCAGATGGACAACAAGGCCACCGGCCTCACGCCCGAGATCCTGAGGCGTGCCCTCCAGCAGGCCCATGAGGGCCGTGCCTTCATCCTCGGCAAGATGCTCGAGCAGATCCCCCAGCCGCGCGAGGCCACCAAGGAGTGCGCGCCCAAGATCATCTCGCTCTCCATCCCCACCGACAAGATCCGCGACGTCATCGGCTCCGGCGGCAAGGTCATCCGCGGCATCCAGGACGACACCGGCGCCACGATCGACATCCAGGAGGACGGCACCGTCTTCATCGCCGGCACCAACGGCGCGGGCGACGAGGCGGCCGAGCGCATCAAGGCCATCGTGAAGGTCCCCGAGCCGGGCGAGGAGTACAACGGGCGCGTCGTGGGCATCCAGCCCTTCGGCGCCTTCGTCGAGCTGCTTCCCGGCAAGGACGGCCTGCTCCACATCTCGCGCGTGGCGAAGGGCCGCGTCGACAAGGTGGAGGACGTCCTCAACATCGGCGACGAGGTCAAGGTCAAGGTCCTCGAGGTCGACGAGAAGGGCAAGATCTCCCTCGACCGCATCGACAAGCCCGAGGCGCCGGCCGGCTCCGGCCATGGCGCCGACCGCCAGGACCGCTCAGACCGCGGCCACGACCGTCGCTCCAACGGCGGGCCGCCGTCCCGGCGACGGCAACGGCAATGGCGGCTCCCATTCCCGCCAGCCCCGTCGCCATCACGAGGGGTAGGCCCCGAGGAGTCCTCGCGTCCGCTCGAATCGAGAGGCCGTCGGCGAAAGCCGGCGGCCTCTTCTCATGTTTTTGTCCCAGGGCCCCGTTTCTCTTGATGCCGTTCGTGCTTGATTAGATACCGTTGACCGAACGTGACTGAAAATGACTGAAAATGACAATTTCAAGCTATAGTAGTCATAAACAGTCACGCACGGTCAATTCGAGTCATGCAGGGGAGGCACATGCTTACCGAGGAGCGATACCAGGAGATCCTCGCCGCGGTCAATGACCGCAAGTCGATCACCGTCATCGAGCTCACCAAGCTCCTCAACGCCTCCGAGTCGACCGTTCGCCGCGACCTCCTCGCGCTCGACCGCATGGGAAAGCTCAACCGGGTGCACGGCGGCGCCACCAGCCTCGAGATGACGAGCGCGAACAAGGACCTCGACATGGACGTCAAGTACTCCATGAACATGGGGGAGAAGCGAGTCATCGCCGCCTACGCCGCCTCGCTGGTCGAGAGGGACGACTTCGTCTATGTGGACGCCGGGTCGACGAGCGAGCTGTTCTGCGACATGGTCGGAGAGACGAGCGCGACCTATGTCACCAACTCGATCGTCAACGCCAACCGGCTGCTCGCGCGCGGGTGCCACACGCTCGTCCTGGGCGGGGAGGTCAAGTTCTCCACCAAGGCCATCGTGGGCCCCGAGGCGGTCGAGTGCCTCTCTCGCTTCCACTTCACGAAGGGGTTCTGGGGCACCAACGGCGCGGGCCCCGACCAGGGCTTCACCACGCCCGACATAAACGAGGCGGAGATAAAGCGCATCTCCATGTCGCGCTGCCGCGCGCGCTACGTGCTCTGCGACTCCTCCAAGTTCAACCAGATATCGCCCGTGTCCTTCGCTGCGTTCGAGGACGCGACCATCATTACCGCTGGCACGCCGGACAGACGCCTTCTGTCGTATCGGAACATCGTCGTGGCCAGCGAAAGGAACAATCGGTAACGACGGGCGCAATGCCCGTGGGAAAAGGGTTCGGCGGGGGGCCGCCGAGAAAGGGAGATACGTATGAGAATCACGGACCTGCTCAAGCCCGAGGCGGTGAAGCTGGGCGCGAAGGCCAAGGACAAGGCCGATGCCATCAACCAGCTCGTAACGCTGATGGAGAAGGAGGGCAACATCACCGATGCTGCCGTCTACAAGAAGGACGTCCTCGCACGCGAGGAGCAGTTCTCCACGGGCATGGACGGCGGCATCGCCATCCCGCACGGCAAGTCGAAGGGCGTCTCCAAGGCGGGCCTCGCTGCCATGACCGTGCCCTCCGGCGTCGACTACAAGTCCTCGGACGGCAAGCCCACCAAGCTCATGTTCCTCATCGCCGCGCCAGACACGGCCGCCAACGAGCACCTCGAGGTCCTCTCGAAGCTCTCGACGCTGCTCATGGACAGCAAGTTCGTCGCCGACCTCGAGGCCGCGAAGTCGGTCGAGGAGTTCCGCGCGGTCGTCGACAAGGCCGAGAAGGCGAAGGACGTCAAGGAGACGAAGGCCAAGAAGGAGGCGTCGGCCGGCTCGACCGACTACAGGATCCTTGCCATCACCGCCTGCCCGACGGGCATCGCCCACACCTACATGGCGGCCGAGGGCATCCAGAAGAAGGGCGAGGAGCTCGGCATTCCCATCAAGGTCGAGACCCAGGGCTCCGTGGGCGCCAAGAACGTCCTCACCGCCGCCGAGATCGCGAAGGCCGACGGCATCATCATCGCAGCCGACAAGAACGTCGACCTCAGCCGCTTCGAGGGCAAGCGCGTCTACGTGACCAACGTCACCAAGGGCATCAACGCCCCCGAGGAGCTCATCAACAAGATCACGAGCGGCGAGGCCGCCATCTACCATTCCGGCAAGAAGGGCAGCGGCCTCCGCGTCGTCCGACGAGAAGGACTCCGCGGGTCACACCATCTACAAGCACCTCATGAGCGGCGTCAGCCACATGCTGCCGTTCGTCGTCGGCGGCGGCATCCTCATCGCCATCGCCTTCCTGCTCGACGGCGCGGCCGCAGGCACCAGCTCCTTCGGCAGCTCGACGGTCGTCCCGGCCTTCTTCAAGGGCGTCGGCGGCGTCGCGTTCGGCTTCATGCTGCCCATCCTCGCAGGCTACATCGCCTACTCCATCGCCGATCGCCCGGGCCTCGCCGTGGGCTTCGTCGGCGGCTCGCTCGCCGCGTCGGGCACCACGTTCGCGACGCTCATGGACAAGGACCTCACGGCCATCCCCTCCGGCTTCCTCGGCGCCCTCATCGCGGGCTTCCTCGGCGGCTATCTGGTCCTGGGCCTCGGGAAGATCTTCGACAAGCTCCCCGACTCCCTCGAGGGCATCAAGCCCGTCCTGCTCTATCCGCTCTTCGGCATCCTGATCATCGGCCTCGTGATGTTCATCATCAACCCGTTCGTCGGCGCCATCAACACCGGCATCACCAACTGGCTCAACGGCCTTGGCGACAGCAACAAGATCCTGCTCGGCCTCGTGGTCGGCGGCATGATGTCGGTCGACATGGGCGGCCCGGTCAACAAGGCAGCCTACGTGTTCGGCACCGCGCAGCTCGCCACCCAGACCCAGGTCGGCCAGGAGATCATGGCCGCCGTCATGGTCGGCGGCATGGTTCCCCCGATCGTCACCGCCCTCTCCACCACGTTCTTCAAGAACCGCTGGACCGAGGACGAGCGCAAGGCCGGCCTCGTGAACTACATCATGGGCGCCTCCTTCATCTCCGAGGGAGCCATCCCGTTCGCGGCCGCCGACCCTCTCCGCGTGCTCGTCTCCTGCATCATCGGCTCGGGCGTCGCCGGATCGCTCTCGATGGCCTTCGGCTGCGCCAGCCCCGCCCCCCACGGAGGCCTCTGGGTCGCCGCGGTCCTCACCAACTGGCCGATGTTCATCGTCGCCCTCATCGCCGGCTCGGTCGTCGGAGCGCTCATCCTCTCCTTCTGGAAGAAGCCGCTCTCGCCTGAGGAGTCAGGCCTCGAGAAGTAGGTCGCCATCGGACATCCCTTCTCCCCTTGGCCCGCCCCCATCGCATCGGGGGCGGGCCTCTTTGTCTCCATCCTGTCGCTCCGAAGGGCGAATTGCCGACGTTCGGGCTGGCCGCCCTGCCTTTCGTATAGAATTAAACATGTCTACTTTCTTCGGAGGAGGCCCTCGGGGGCCGGGATGGGGGCTAGGGTGCTGGTACTCACGAGCCAGGACATGCGGGAGGCCCTCGGGCCCGAGGACTGCGCCGCAATCGCGAAGGATGCCCTCGCTCTCGTCTCCTCCGGCCTCTCGGAAACCCCTCCCCAAGGCCACGTCTCGATTCCGCAGCAGGGCGGCGACGTGCGCTTCTCCTATGGGTACGTGGTCCCCTCGCGCGCCTTCGGGGTGAGCGTGGATTCCGAGTACCCGGCCAACACGGCGAGCGGGATCCCGTCCCGCCACTCGACGATGCTGCTCATGGATGCCGAGACCGGACGTCCGCGCGTCCTCCTCGACGGCGCGTGCCTCTCGACCCTGCGCTCCCTCGGCGTCTCCGCGGCCGCGACCGACGTGCTCTCCAAGAGGTCCAGCACGACCCTGGCCGTCTTCGGCGACGACGAGCGCGTGGCCGACCAGGTGGATGCCGCGATGTGCGTGCGCGACATCTCGGAGGTGAGGGTCTTCTCGGCTCGGCCGGGCGTTGCCGAAGGCCTCGCGAAGGGCATTCGCGCCAAGCTCAAGGGGACGGGCGTCGGCGTGCTGGTCGCCCCCAGCGCCGACCGGGCCCTCGCGGGGGCCGATGTCGTCACATGCGTGACGGACTCCTACGCCCCCGTCTTCGACGGAAGCCTCGTCGAGCCCGGCACCCACGTCAACGCTCTCGGGGACAAGACCGCGGACAGGGTCGAGGTCGACGAGTACCTGGTCTGTCACGCGCGGGTCTACGCGGACACCTTCGGCGGGGTCTTCGGCATGGACGGCGACGTGATGCAGCCCATCCAGCGGGGGAGGTTCTCCGGAGACCGGCTGATGGGCGAGCTCGGGCAGGTCATCGTCGGGCATGCGACGGGCAGGACCTGGGACGACCAGACGACGCTCTTCGAGTGCGCCGGCTCGGCGGCCGTCGACGTGGTGTTCGCGCAGCGCGTCTACGAGGTGGCCCGCGACGCGCGCCTCGGCACGAAGGTCGACCTCTAGTTCCCTCTCGGGGCGTGCCTGCGCCCATCGCGCGCCGCCATTCGTCTACAATGGAACCGAAAAGAACAGGGGAGCGGAGTCTCCTCTTTACGTGCTGCGCCCGCCGGCCGAGGCCATGCGGGCGACAATCGCATACGCCTACCAGAAAGGAACCCAAACCGAATGGCAAAGACTAACCCTGCCCTCAAGATCATCCCCTTGGGCGGGCTCGACGGCATCGGCAAGAACATGACCGCCTTCGAATGCGGCCCCGACATGGTCCTCGTCGACGCCGGCCTCATGTTCCCCGACGACGAGCAGCCGGGCATCGACCTCGTCCTTCCCGACTACACCTACGTCCTCGAGAACGAGGAGAAGCTGCGTGGCATCATCATCACCCACGGCCACGAGGACCACACGGGCGCGCTGCCCTACCTGCTCATGGACCTCACGCACAAGGTGCCCATCTTCTCGAGCAAGCTCTCCCTCGGCTTCATCGAGGGCAAGCTCTCCGAGTTCCGCATCGATGCCCCGAAGTACCGTGAGGTCTCCGACGGCACGCACCTCAACCTGGGCTGCTTCTCCATCGACTTCTTCTCGATGACCCACTCCATCCCCGGGGCCCTCGGCGTCTTCATCAAGACCCCGCAGGGAACGGTCCTCCACACGGGGGACTTCAAGCTCGACCAGACCCCCATCGATGGGGTCACGCCCGACTTCCACGCCATCAACCGCTTTGGCACCCAGGGCATCGACCTGCTGCTCTCCGACTCCACCAACGCCACGCGCCCGGGATTCACGCCGAGCGAGGCCGCTGTGGGGGCCGCCCTGCGCCACATCATCAAGAACGCCACCGGGCGCGTGTTCGTGGCCTCGTTCTCGAGCCACATCCATCGCCTCCAGCAGGTCTGCGACGCGAGCACGGCGGTGGGCCGCAAGGTGGTCGTCACCGGGCGTTCCATGGTCACCAACACCAAGATCGCCCGCGAGCTGGGCTACCTCAAGATCGCGAACGAGAACATCATCGACGCCTACGAGGTGGGCGACATCCCCGACGACAAGATTGTCGTGCTGTGCACCGGCAGCCAGGGCGAGCCCCTCTCCGCGTTGGCCCGCATGGCCAACGGCGAGCATCGCTCCCTTTCCATCGAGCCCACCGACACGGTGATCATCTCCGCCACGCCCGTCCCGGGCAACGAGAAGTCCGTCCAGTCGATCATCAACTCGCTCTCCAAGATCGGCTGCGACATCTACGACAAGTCGAAGGCGCTCGTCCACGTCTCCGGGCACGGGAGCCAGGAGGAGCTCAAGCTCATGCTGGCCATGACCAGGCCCGCCTTCTTCATGCCGGTGCACGGCGAGGCGGTGCACCTGCGTGCCCACGCCCAGCTCGCGCGCGACATGGGGATGCGCGACGACCACGTGTTCGTGTGCGACAACGGCGACACCCTGGAGATGCGCGGCGGCAAGGTCAGGCTCGGCGAGCCGGTCGACTCCGGCATCGTCTACGTGGACGGCCTCCGCATCGGCGACGCCGATCCCGTCGTCCTGCGCGACCGGCAGAAGCTCGCGAGCGACGGCATCGTGACCTGCGTCGTCACAATCTCGAGCAGGACCCACAAGGTCGACGAGATCGAGATCTCGAGCCGCGGCGTTTCCTTCTCGAACGACGACGCCCTCATCTCCGAGGCCCAGAGCTCGCTTCGCGCCTCCATAGACAAGAAGGACATCCTCAAGGGCGCGACGACCGACCAGACCAGGAAGGCCGTCCGCAACGACCTCTCCAACTTCCTCTGGAACAAGACCCACACGCGACCGATGGTCATCCCGGTCGTGATGGAGGTCTAGATGCCCCAGAAACGCAGCTCAAACAGCCGCTCGCGGAACGGCTCCGCAAAGTCCAAGGCCTCCTCCGGGAAGGCCCCGTCCCGCGGCGGCCGCAAGGCGTCGGGCGCGGCGGAGGCCGTCGTCGCGCCCCAGGCGCGCAACGACATCGCCGGCGTCGTCTTCGCCGTCGTCGCCGTGGCGATGCTCGTCTCCCTCGTGGCCCCGTCGTCCGCCGTGGTGACGAGGACGACGGCCGAGATGCTGCGCCTGGGCTTCGGCGCGGGGGCCGTCCTCGTGCCCGTCGCGCTCTTCCTGTTCTCGATCACCTTCTTCCTCGACAGCGAAGCGCCCCTCTCGTCGAGGGTGGCCCTCGGGCTGCTCCTGATCGTCACGTCGCTCCTCTCCATGTTCTCCATCAACGTCTCGGGGGCGGAGTCCGACCCCTCCCTGGTCTTCGTCCCGTTCGTGCTCGAGCAGGCGGGCGGCTACGTGGGCGGAGGGGTGGCCTGGGTGCTGCTCACCCTCGTGGGCAGGGTCGTCGGCATGGTCGCGCTCGTGGGCATCGTCGTGGCGGGGGTCATCGTCTGCGGCTTCTCCATCTCCGGCCTCGTCTCTCGGATCCGCGACAAGGCCCTGGCGGCACGCGAGTCGATGCTCGCCGCACGCCAGCTCGACGGGGCCGGCGAGGCTCCCGCCGGCAGGTTCGGCGGCGCCGCCAAGGCCAAGGTCCCGCACGTGGCAGGGGAGGGCGTCGCCCAGGCGTCCCTCTTCGACGAGGACGGCGAGCCCGTCACGACGTTTCTCGGAGAGCGCAAGACGAGCGTCCTCAGGCGGCCGAAGGAGGAGAAGACCTCGCGCCTCAAGAAGCGCCACCCCGCCCTCGACATCGAGGGCGAGCAGCCTGCAAGGCCGCTCGCAGACGGGGACGCCACCCGCGCCCTCGGCGGGGACGAGGGCCAGGAGGCCGTGCCGGAGTTCCTTCGGAAGGGCCAGAAGAAGGGCAAGCCCGCGAAGGGGAAGGCCCCGGCGAGCGTCCGCCCGGGCGACACCTCGGACCAGCTCGAGCTTCCGCCCCTCTCCATCCTCAAGTCCAATCCCAACTCGGCGAGCAGCGCGAGCACCAGGGGCGAGCTCGAGAGGACGTCCCAGAGGCTCCAGTCGACCCTCGAGGAGTTCGGGCTGGCGAGCCATGTCGTCGGGTGGGTCTCCGGACCGCTCGTCACGACGTTCAAGATCGAGATGGGCGAGGGCGAGCGCGTCAACAAGATCACGAACCTCGAGGACGACATCGCCCTCTCCCTCGCCGCCGAGTCGGTGCGCATCTTCGCCCCCATCCCCGGGACGTCCCTCGTGGGCATCGAGATCCCCAACAGCAAGAGGCAGAGCGTCTGCCTGGGCGACGTCCTGCCCTACGCCCAGGGCGGCCCGCTCGAGCTCGCCGTGGGGCGCGACGCTGAGGGCGCCCCCGTCGTGGCCGACCTCGCGGGCATGCCCCACCTCCTGATCGCCGGCGCGACCGGCTCGGGCAAGTCCGTGATGATCAACTCGATCATCATGTCCATCCTCATGAGGACCACCCCGGACCAGGTCCGGCTCATCATGATCGACCCGAAGCGCGTCGAGCTCGGAGGCTACAACGGCCTGCCGCACCTCTATGTCCCCGTCGTCACCGAGCCGCGGCAGGCGTCGAGCGCGCTGCAGTGGGCGGTCACCGAGATGGAGCGCAGGCTCAAGGTCTTCGAGCGGGCCGGGGCCCGCGAGATCAAGGCCTACAACAAGATGACGAGCTCGGGCAAGCTCTCCCAGATGGACAACCCGCCCAGCCCCATGCCCTACCTCGTCATCATCATCGACGAGCTCTCCGACCTCATGATGGTTGCCGGCAAGGACGTCGAGGCCTCGATCGTGCGCATCGCCCAGCTCGCCCGCGCCGCGGGCATCCATCTCATCGTCGCGACGCAGCGCCCCTCGGCCGACGTCGTGACCGGCCTCATCAAGTCGAACATCGAGAACCGCATCGCCTTCTCCGTGGCCTCCGGCACGGACTCCCGCGTCATCCTCGACCAGAACGGCGCCGAGCGGCTCCTCGGCAAGGGCGACATGCTCTTCAAGAACCGCCGGTGGCCTCGGCCCAAGCGCGTGCTCGGCTGCTACGTCTCGGACGACGAGATCGAGGAGGCGGTCGCCTTCATCAAGGAGCAGGGCGAGCCCGAGTACCATGACGAGATACTCTCGGCCGTGGCCCCGGGGACGCCCGGGGCTCCCGCCGAGGCCGCCGACGAGGACGATCCCCTCGTCTGGGAGGCGGCGCAGATAGTTGTGGACTCGCAGTTGGGTTCCACGTCGGGCCTTCAGAGAAGGCTCAAGGTTGGGTACGCTAGGGCTGGTCGTATCATGGACATGCTCGAGCAAAAGGGCGTGGTCGGGCCCCCCGACGGCTCGAAGCCCCGCGAGGTGCTCCTCGACGGGGACGGGCTCGAGGAGCTTCGTGCCGCAGAGACGGCGTTTCGGGAGGTGTAGGGGGCGTGCCGCGTCCGAACTTCAGTGACATGCTCGTCGAGCGCCGCCGCCAGCTTGGCCTCTCGGTCGAGCAGGCCTCCCGAGTCCTCAAGATCAAGGAGCAGGTCCTCATCGCCTTCGAGGAAGGCGACTTCTCCCACATCCCCAAGAGCGGCTATGCCCAGGGGATGCTCTCGTCCTACGCGCGCTATCTCGGCATGAACCCCCGCGTCGTGGTCGACGCCTTCTGCGAGGACCTCTTCGAGTACCAGAACGAGGGTAGGACCTCCCACGAGCTCAGGAGGCGCTCTCGCGGCACGAGGGCGAGCCAGGGGAGTGGCCCCAGCTCCTCGACGCCGAGCATGAACCCCCTGATCGACCGTGGCCAGACCCGGCCCGTCGGCTCCTTCTCGACGACCTCCCAGGCCCATTCGACGACGAACTACCTCGCGGGCGGCCGCAGCCCGGCCCCGCGGCGAAACCCTGCCGCCGGCCAGCCGGCGCAGCGCGGCGACCGCCAGGGCTATGCCGACGAGGGCTACCTGATCGACGGCACGGACGACATGCCCCGCTACAACAGGCGCATGCCCGGGACGGCCGCCTCGAGGCGCGCGGGCGCGGAGCCTCGCGGCACCTCGGCCCAGCGTGGGGGCCCGGCCGACAGGACCCAGGTCGCGCCCGGCCGCGTCACCACGCCGCGCGCAGACCTCAGCGCCGCCCAGGTGCGCAGGCGCGGGACGGCGGGCGGGTACGGCTCCGACATCATCACCCGCGACGTGAGCCCCCATGCGACCGACGACCTTCGCTATGGACAGGCCACCTCCTACGAGGCCGCCTCGACGCGCACGGGAAGGCGCTCGTCCCGGAACATCGCCTCGACAGACCGCCCCAACGTCCGCCGCCGCAACCCCCAGCCGCAACGCTCCCGCCCGCAGCGCCAGCAGCAGCCCTCGGGACTCGTCGGCTCCGTGAGGCGCTTCTTCTCGAATCCGGCCCGCGCCATGGCGGTCGTCCTCGCCGTCCTCGCCGTCGCCCTCACGCTCATCGTCATCTCGTCCGTCAGGAGCTGCGCCACCTCCGCCACGGGCGGCTCGCACGCGGTCTCCGTCACGGCCGCCTCGTCGAGCGCGTCTCCCGCCTCCTCAACCGCGGCGGCGACGTCGGCGGCGAACTCGGCCGCGTCGGCCGCCTCGACGGCTGCGACGACCCAGGCCATCACGGAGACGGACGTCAAGGTCGCCGTCGGGGACGGGACCGTCACCTGGGTCGAGATCACGAACGACGGCAAGAGCGAGGTCGCCGAGACGGTGACGGGCCCCTGGGAGAAGAGCTTCGTCGTGACCGACTCGATCACCATCCAGGTGGGGAGCACGAGCAACGTCACCGTCACCAGGAACGGCCAGACCGTCGCGTTCGAGTCGAAGGCGTCGGGCGTGGGCTCGCTCACGATCCAGGGCACCAAGGTCAGCGCGACGAGCGGCTCGGCCGCCACGACCGCCTCCGCGACGGGGGCCTCCACGACGCTCGACGCCGAGGGCTCGGCCGCGACCACCTCCTCGAGCAAGAAGTCTGGCTAGAGACGTCAGAAGGGATTTCGGATGGCAAAGGACTCAAGCTTCGACGTGGTCTCCACGGTCGACATGCAGGAGGTCGACAACGCCTACCAGCAGACCACGAGGGAACTCTCCCAGCGCTATGACCTCAAGGGCTCCGGGGCATCCGTCGCGCTCTCGAAGCCCGACCGCACCATAACGGTCTCGGCTCCGGCCGAGTTCGTCGCCACGCAGGTCGTCGACGTGCTGAACGGAAGGCTCGTGAAGAGGGGGATCGACCTCAAGGCCGTCCGCTGGGACGCGGCGCAGCAGGCCTCGGGGGGGAACGGTCCGCGTGGCGGGCCATGTCGTCGACGGCATAGCCCCCGAGCTCGCCAAGCGCATCTCGAAGGACGTGCGCGACCGGAAGCTCAAGGTCAAGGTGACCATCGAGGAGGACAAGCTGCGCGTGACCTCCTCCTCGAAGGATGCCCTCCAGGAGGTCATCGCGTTTCCTTCGCGACCAGGACTACGGGCAGCCGCTCCAATATGTCAACTACCGCTGAGCCCATGCCGCGCGCGAGCGTCCTGTACGTGACGCTCGGCTGCGCGAAGAACGAGGTCGACACCGATCGCATGCGGGCCCTGCTCGGGCGTGCGGGCATCTCCGAGGCGGAAGGCGTCGAGGATGCCGATGCCGTGCTGGTGAACACCTGCTCCTTCCTGGCAAGCGCTACGGAGGAGAGCGTCGAGTGCACGCTCGACCTCGCCGAGCAGGCCGCGGAGGGCGCGAGGTCGCTTCCCATCGTTATGTGCGGATGCGTCCCCTCCCGCTACGGGGACGACCTCCCCGCCGAGCTTCCCGAGGTCGCGGCCTTCGTCCGCGCCGAGGACGAGGACGGCATCGTGGGCGTCGTCGAGGACGTCCTCGAGCTCGGGCATGCGGAGGCGCCCGTGACGGCCGGCGTCGCCCTGCGCACGGTCGAGGGCGCGAGCGCGTACGTCAAGATATCCGAGGGATGCGACCGCTTCTGCGCGTTCTGCGCGATTCCCCTCATCCGCGGCCCCTACCGCTCGCGTCCGGAAGACGAGATCGTCCGCGAGGTGTCCGAGCTTCTCGCGGGCGGCGCCCGCGAGATCGTGCTGATCGGGCAGGACACGGGCATCTGGGGCAGCGACCTCGAAGGCCCTGCCACCCTCGCCGGCCTGCTCGCCGCCATAGCCCCCCTTGGTCAAACCCTATGGCGGCTGGATTCGCGTGCTCTACCTCCAGCCTGAGGGGATGACCGACGACCTCATCGCCGCGATTCGCGACATCCCCGAGGTGCTTCCCTACATCGACATCCCCATCCAGCACTGCTCGGCGCGTGTGCTCGGGGCGATGAGCCGGACGGGGTCGGCGGACGAGTTCCGCGCGCTGTTCGCGCGCCTTCGCCGCGAGATTCCCGGCATGGTCCTTCGGACGACCGGGATGGCGGGCTTTCCCGGCGAGACGGACGAGGAGGCCGACGAGCTGGTCGACTTCGTCCGCGAGGAGGGGTTCGACTACTGCTCGGTCTTCTCGTACTCTCCCGAGGACGGCACGGCCGGCGCGCTCATGCCGGACCAGGTACCCGACGACGTCAAGCTCGAGCGCACCCAGCGCCTCCAGGACGCGGCCGAGGAATGCGGCTTCGCGGCCACGGCGTCGCACGTCGGCGAGGTGGTCGACGTCATCGTCGACGGCGTCGAGGAGGGCGAGGGAGGCCTCGAGCTCGTCGGCCATGCGTGGTTCCAGGCGCCCGACTCCGATGGCGCGGTGCATATCGAGTCCGGCGACGTCAGGATCGGCGACAAGGTCCGCTGCCGCCTCACCGACGCGTTCTGCTACGAGCTCGTCGGAGACATCGCGAGCGAGGGGAGCAAGGATGAGTGACTCGGCCCCGCGGGGCCCTTGGACGCCCGCCAACGTCGTCACGGTCGTACGAATCGCCCTGATCCCGGTCTTCCTGGTCCTGGTGTCGCTCTCGGTTCCCCCGACCGGCGCCGTCTCGCCCTCGCGCATGGCCGTCGCCGTCTTCTTCGCCCTCCTCGCGATGACCGACAAGCTCGACGGCTACCTCGCCCGCAGCAGGGGAGAGGTAACGACCTTCGGCAAGTTCCTCGACCCGATCGCGGACAAGCTCGTCGTCACCACCGCCCTCCTCGTGCTGCTCGTGTGGCAGGTCGTGCCCGTGTGGATGGTCGTCGTCATCATCGCCCGCGAGTTCCTCGTGAGCGGCATCAGGATGGTGGTGGCCACGCAGGGCGTCGTCATCGCCGCCTCGGGCCTCGGGAAGTGGAAGACGGCCACCACGATGTGCGCCATCGTCGGCTATCTGCTGGCCTACTCGCTGCCGGACGGCGGCCTCGCCTCGTTCCTCGGGGTCTGCTCGACGCTCGCCCTCTGGGCGGCCGTGATCCTCACCATCGTCTCCGGCCTCGACTATTTCATGAAGTCGAAGGACTACCTGCTCGTGGATGCGGGCGAGCCCCGTGGGTAGGCAGGGGGGGACGGCTCCCGACGCGCCCGCGTCGGAAGGCGAGGTCCGCGGCCTCGCCCGCGAGCTCGTCGAGGAGGCCGTCCGGCGCGGGGTGACGCTCGCGACGGCCGAGTCGTGCACGGGGGGGCTCGTCGCAGGCGCCATCACGGCGATTCCCGGCTCCTCCGGGGCCCTGCTCGGCGGCGTCGTGAGCTATGCCATACCCGTGAAGGCGGCCGTGCTCGGCGTGGGCACGGACATCCTCGACGCCCCTGGCGTCGGCGCCGTGTCGAGCGAGTGCGCCGCAGGCCATGTGCGAGGGGGCCCGACGCGTGATCGGCTCCGACCTCGCCGTCAGCGTGACCGGCATCGCCGGCCCCTGGGGGCGCGGAGCCAGGCAAGCCCGTCGGAACGGTATGGTTCGGCGTCACGGGCCCCTCGGGCACGAGGACGGAGCGCCAGCTGTTCTCCGGGGGGCGCGACGAGGTCCGCCAGAAGGCCGTTCGCCGTGCCATTCGCCTCCTCGGAGACTATCTCTCATAATTTTTCCCGAGGCCGCGCACGAGGCGACCGCACCGGGAACGCCCCGTTCGGGCTGCTCGGGCCCGACGCCCGCGCCCAATGTGTCGGAACCCCATCCGAATCTGTCAGCATGGTTGCCTTTTTCTGTTGGAAACGCCTGGTATCTTCTGTCCGTCCGCAATTGACTGCGAACGAATGTTCTATTATTATTGGCGTGTCACGGACGAGAGGGAGAGCACATGGCAAAGGGCAACCAGTCTAGTCGAGAGATCCACCCGCGCACGTTCGGCGAGGAGCGCGTGAAGATGATCGACTCCACCACGGCGGAGATCGAGAAGAAGTTCGGCAAGGGCGCGATCATGCGCTTCGGAGACGATGGCCCGTCCCTCGAGGTCGAGGCCATCCCCACGGGCTCGGTCGCCCTCGACGCCGCGCTCGGCATCGGCGGCGTGCCCCGCGGGCGCATCGTCGAGATCTACGGCCCCGAGTCGTCCGGCAAGACCACGCTCTCCCTCGAGATCCTCGCAGAGGCGCAGGCCATGGGCGGCGTCGTGGCGTTCATAGACGCAGAGCACGCCCTCGACCCCGGCTATGCCGCCCGCATCGGCGTCGACATCGACGAGGTGCTCATCTCCCAGCCGGACACGGGAGAGCAGGCGCTCGAGATATGCGACATGCTCGTGCGCTCCGGCGCGATCGACGTCGTCGTCATCGACTCGGTGGCCGCCCTCGTCCCCCGGGCGGAGATCGAGGGGGAGATCGGCGACACCACGGTGGGCCTTCAGGCGCGCCTCATGAGCCAGGCCCTGCGAAAGCTCGCCGGCTCGCTCTCCAAGTCGAACACGACCTGCATATTCATCAACCAGCTCCGCGAGAAGATCGGCATCATGTTCGGCAACCCGGAGACCACCCCCGGCGGCCGCGCCCTCAAGTTCTTCTCCTCGGTGCGCATGGACATCCGCCGCATCGACACCATCAAGCAGAACGGCGAGAGCATCGGCTCGCGCGTGCGCGTCAAGGTCGTCAAGAACAAGGTCGCCCCTCCCTTCAAGCAGGCGGAGTTCGACATCATGTACGGCACGGGAATCTCCAAGGAGGGATCCCTCCTCGACATGGGCGTCGACGAGGGAATCGTCGACAAGTCGGGCGCCTGGTACACCTACGAGGGAGAGCGGCTCGGACAGGGCCGCGAGGCCGCCAAGGAGTTCCTCCGCACCAACCCCGACCTCTCCGCGGAGATCGACCAGAAGCTCCGCGTCGCAATCGGGCTCTCCGACCCCGAGGAAGGAGACCTCTCCGCGGATCCCGACGCGAAGGTGCAGTCCCCCTCGGGCCCTGTCGGCGCCCCTGGCACGAAGGGGGCCTAGCGCGTGCCCCGCAATGCCTCTGACGTCAGGGTCGGGGGAGCCGTTCCGCTGGAGATAGCCTTTCCCGAGTGTACCTCCGCGCCCCCTGGCTCTCGCAAGCCCCGCGCGCGGATCGTCCTGGGGGAGGTGGCCTTTGACTCGGAGGCCATCTCCCTTCCGGTCGCCGCGGCGAGGCTGCTCGGCTCGCGCCTGAGCGGCGGCGAGGTCTCGGTGGGCTCCCGCAGCGAGCTGCTCTACGAGGTCGGGCGCGCCGAGGAGTCGACCGCCCTCGAGAGGGTCGTCTCGCTCTGCTCACATCGCGACCACTCGCGCCACGAGCTGGACGAGAAGCTGCGGCTCGACGGCTACCCCGAGGGATGCCGCACGGCCGTTCTCGATCGGGCCGCCGAGGTCTCCATCATCGACGACGCCCGCTTCGCCGAGGCCTTCGTTCGCTCCAAGACGGGCTCTGGCTGGGGCGAGAGGCGCATCTCCCGCGAGCTCGGGCGGCGGGGAATCGACCCTTCCGGCGTCGATTCCCTCCGGTTGCTCTCCTCTTCCCCCGAGGCGGAGTACGAGAGGGCGCTGGGCATAGTCTCAAGGCGACGGATCCCAGAGAAGAATGCCTACGCGAAGCTCGTCAGGTTCCTCGTGGCCCGCGGCTTCTCGCCCTCGGTCTCGAGCCGGGCGGTCCGCGAGGTTCTCTCGGCCGACGAAGGCGAGTAGTCTTTTCTTGGAGGACGCGCATGCCCGCTGGTCCGCCCTGCATATCAATTGACATCGGGGCTGGCCACACGTACGATTGAACAGCTTTCGGAACATGCTCTCGCTCGTGCGCGCTTGCGGGCGTTTCCTCTTGGATTTGTCAGCTCACGACTCAATGACATGCGTTGCCAAGGCCACCAAGGGCTGCTCCGCGGGCGGGCCGTGTCTGGCGATTGCCCAGACCCGGTCAAGGTCGTCCCCATAACGTCGTATCAAGGAGCAGTGAGCCATGGATATGCCATTCGTAATCGCACTCATCCTCGGTCTCGTCATCGGCTTCGCCATCGCCTTCGCCTATCTGCGCAACCAACAGTCCACCAAGGTCAGCGCAGCCAACCAGAAGGTCGAGGAAGCAAAGGCGCAAGCCGAGAAGATCACGTCCGAGGCCGAGAGGCAGGCCTCCAACGCCAAGAAGGAGGCGCTCCTCGAGGCCAAGGAGCAGATCCTCCAACGCAAGCAGGAGGCCGAGGCCGAGGAGAAGAAGCGCAAGAGCGAGCTCAACGCGCTCGAAAGCCGCATGATGCAGCGCGAGGAGTCCCTCGACCGCCGCAACGACTCGCTCGACAAGCGCGAGCACCAGCTCTCGAGCCGCCAGGGCGAGGTTGAGAAGCGCGCCCGCGACCTCGACGAGGTCTATGGCAAGCAGACTTCCGAGCTCGAGCGCATCTCCGGCCTGACCGCCGACGAGGCCCATGGCGAGATCCTCGACAGGGTCCGCAAGGATACCGTCGTCGAGGAGGCCCAGATCCTGCGCGACAGCGAGCAGCGCACCCGCGCGGAGGCCGCCAAGAGCGCACGGGAGATCGTCTCGACCGCCATCCAGCGTTGCGCGGCCGATTCCGCCGGCGAGATCACGGTCACCTCGGTCCACATTCCCTCCGATGAGCTCAAGGGTCGCATCATCGGCCGCGAGGGCCGCAACATCCGCACGTTCGAGCAGGTCTCCGGCGTCTCCCTCGTCATCGACGACACCCCCGAGACGGTCATCCTCTCGAGCTTCGACCCGGTCCGCCGCGAGACCGCCCGCGTCGCGCTCGAGAACCTGATCGCCGACGGCCGCATCCATCCCGCCCGCATCGAGGAGATGTACAAGAAGGCCGAGGAGCTCGTCAAGCAGCGCGTCCAGGAGGCGGGGGAGCAGGCGGCCTTCGACGCGGGCATCCATGACCTCCATCCGGAGCTCGTGCGCACCCTCGGCGCCCTCAAGTACCGTACCTCGTTCGGGCAGAACGTCCTCCAGCACTCCAAGGAGGTCTCGGCGCTCTGCGGGACCATGGCCTCGGAGCTCGGCCTCGATCCGGTCATCCCCAAGCGTGCCGGCCTTCTCCACGACCTCGGCAAGGCGATCGACCATGACGTCGAGGGCCCGCATGCCGTCATCGGCGCCGATCTCGCCCGTCGCTACAACGAGCGCCCGGACATCGTCCACGCCATCGAGGCGCACCACGCCGACGTCGACCCCAACACCGTCCTCGACGTCCTCGTCCAGGCCGCGGATGCCGTCTCCGCCGCTCGCCCGGGAGCGCGGCGCGAGTCTGCCGAGACCTACATCAAGCGCCTCGAGAAGCTCGAGGAGATCTCGAACTCCCACGAGGGCGTGGAGCGCACCTACGCCATGCAGGCCGGTCGCGAGCTCCATGTCATGGTCGAGCCCGAGAAGATCTCCGATGCGGAGTCGACGGTGCTCGCCCATGACATCGCCAAGCAGATCGAGGACGAGATGGAATATCCCGGCCAGGTGCGCGTCGTGGTCATCCGCGAGTCGCGTGCCGTCGATATCGCCAAGTAGCGCCCCCGGTTGGGTGCCATGGCCGAGAGCGACGATGACCTGACCCGGTTCGTCGAGTCAATGACCGGCGACGGCGCCCTTCGCGTCGAGGAGGAGCTCGGCGACGGCTTCGTGAAGCTTCGCATCGGCGAGGCCGAGCGGCGCCAGGCCAAGCATGACATCCGTTGCGTCGAGGACGCCGTCGTCGAGATGCTCCGGAACGCTCGCGATGCCGGTGCCAGGCGCATCTTCGTGGCCACCGGCCGCGAGGGCGACCTGAGGACGCTCGTCGTCCTCGACGACGGAGAGGGCATCCCCGAGCCCCTCCACGCGAAGGTCTTCGAGGCGAGGGTCACGTCGAAGCTCGAGAGCGTCCACATGGACCGCTGGGGGGTCCACGGCAGGGGCATGGCCCTCTACTCGATCAGCCAGAACGCGGTCGAGGCGCGCGTCGTCGCCTCGGCCCCCGGGAAGGGCTCGGTCCTCAAGGTGGTCACGGACGCGACGCAGCTCGCCGAGAAGGCCGACCAGTCCACCTGGCCGACCGTGGGCTCGGACGAGGAGGGCAGGACGGACGTCGTCCGCGGCCCCCATAACATCGTCCGCGCCGTCTGCGAGTTCGCGCTCGAGTCGCGGGGCGCCTGCGAGGTCTATCTCGGCTCGGCAGCCGAGGTCGTCGCCACCGCCTATCGTCGCGTGCGGCCCCATATCTCGGAGGCGGACGTGCTCTTTCTCGACGACCTCTCCTCCCTGCCCGTCGTCGAGCGTCTCGCCGTCTCCGGCGATGCCTCCGAGCTCGCCGCGAACGCCTTGCGCCCTCGGGCTCGAAATCTCCGGCCGCACGGCGCATCGCATCGTCTCCGGCCAGGTGAAGCCCCTCAGGAGCGTTGCCGGGCGGCTGCTCGGCACGCGTTCGCATGGGGATGCGGCGCATGCGCCCTCCGAGGTCGACCTCGGCAAGGACCGGCGGGGGCTGAAAATGTCCCGAGAGGACGTCGACGCCTTCGCCCGGATGCTCGAGCGGGATTTCTCCTTTGTCTCCGAGCGGTATTACCTGCAGCTCAAGGGCATCCCCCGGGTTCGCGTCTCTGCTGGCAGGCTCGTCGTCACCTTCGATGTCACCAACGAGGAGTGAATGGGGGCCCTGTGCCTCCCCGTTGCCGCCATATCCCGATTTTCTTGTCCTGTCCTGCAGATTTGTTCCCCATTTGTTTTGAAAAGCCCTGAATACTCTGTAGAATGAATGCGTTTGCACGAAGTCGAGAAGACTACCTATGTCGCACGAACGTTCCAGGAGACAGCATGGATTTCCTTAAGGTCTCGAGCAAGTCGTCCCCAGCTTCCGTCGCAGGCGCCATCGCCGGCATGGTGAAGGACGGGGTCCCGGTCAACATCCAGTGCGTCGGCGCGGGCGCGGTCAACCAGTCCGTGAAGGCCATCGCCATCGCTCGCGGCTTCCTCATCCCCACGGGGGTCGACATCTCCTGCGCCCCCACGTTCTCCGACATCGACATCAACGGCGAGAGCCGTACGGCCATCAGGTTCGCGGTATACGTCCATCGGCTTGTCCCACAGGACAGCAAGGCCTCGGTCCTCGAGGAGAACAGCATGAGAACGGCCAGCTAGATGGCTTCTGCTCCTCTTCTCGCACAACATGGTGAGGCCGCCGCCCTCAAGGGGAGGACCTACTTCGTCAGGACGTTCGGCTGCCAGATGAACCTTCATGATGCCGAGCGCGTCTCCGGCCTGCTCGACTCGTGCGGCTGCCTTCCCGTCTCGACGCCCGAGGAGGCCGACCTCGTCGTGTTCATGACCTGCTGCGTGCGCGAGAAGGCGGACACGCGTCTCTACGGGCAGGTATCGTCGATGGTGAGTGCCCCCGAGCCACCCTGCGGCAGGCGAGTCGTGGCGATCGGCGGATGCATCGCGCAACGAGACGGCGAGCGCATCAGGGAGAGCATGCCCAACGTGGACGTCGTCTTCGGGACCTCCGCCATCGCGAGCCTGCCGGCCATGGCCGCGCAGGCGTTCTCGGCCGACGCGGGCGGGCTCGCGGTCGACACCATCGAGCAGGGCAGGGGCTTCGCGACCGACCTGCCGAGCCGCCGCGAGCTCTCATACCATGCCTGGGTGCCCATCATGACCGGGTGCAACAACTTCTGCACGTACTGCATCGTCCCCTACGTGAGGGGTCGCGAGCGCTCCCGAGGGATGGAGGACGTCCTCTCGGAGTGCGAGAGGCTCGTCTCCGACGGCGTCCGCGAGATATGCCTGCTCGGCCAGAACGTCAACTCCTATGGGCGCGACCTCTACGGCGACACCCGCTTCGCCGAGCTTCTCCGTCGCGTCGGGCAGACCGGCGTGGACCGCATCCGGTTCACCTCCTCCCACCCCAAGGACCTCTCCCACGAGACGATTCTGGCGATGGCCGAGACGCCCGCCGTGTGCGACCAGCTCCACCTTGCGGTCCAGAGCGGCTCCACGCGCATTCTCAAGGCGATGAACCGACGCTATGGCAGGGACGACTACCTCTCCCTCGTCGACGACGTCCGCGCCGTCATGCCGGGCATCGCCCTCTCGACCGACATCATCGTCGGCTTCCCCGGCGAGGGCGAGCAGGACTTCGAGGACACGCTGTCCCTCGTCCGCGAGGTGGGGTTCGCGTCCGCGTTCACCTTCAAGTACTCGCGACGCGCGGGCACCCCGGCGGCGGGTATCGCCGACGACACCCCGGAGTCGGTGATCGACGACAGGTACGAGAGGCTTGCCGACCTCGTGCAGGACCTGAGCCGCGCCCATAACGAGCTCAGCCGGGGGAGGCTCGTCGAGGTGCTCGTGGAGGGTCGCTCCCGCAAGGAGGACATGCTCGTGGGACACAGCACCCAGAACCAGACGGTCCATTTCCCCTGCCCGACCGACATGGCCTGGGAGGACCTCGTCGGCAAGCTCGTCTGCGTGCGCGTGGGCGAGGTCCGTTCGTGGTACCTTCGCGGCGAGATGGAGGGCGAGCCCAGGTGATGCCGACGGATGCGCCGCGCGATGGCGCGCTCCCCCTCGTCGCCTGCGTCGTCGGACCAACGGCATCCGGTAAGTCCGAGGTGGCCGACCTCGTCGCCTCCCGGCTCTCGAGCTCGGTCGTGTCGGTCGACGCGATGCAGGTCTATCGCGGCATGGACATCGGGACGGCGAAGGTGCCGAGCGGCTTGCGCCATGCCCCCCTGGAGATGGTCGACGTCGTCGACGTGGGCGAGGAGTACTCGGTCGCCCGCTTCCAGGCGGAGGCCCGCGGCGTCTGCGACCGGCTCGTATCGTCGGGAAGGGTTCCCGTCCTCTGCGGCGGGTCGGGCCTCTACCTCGATGCGGTCATCGACGAGATGGACTTCCCCTCGGGCTCCCCGGCATCTCCCTCCCGCCTTCGCTACGAGGCCGAGCTCGAGAGGCTCGGGCCGCATGGGCTTTGGGAGGAGCTCCGCTCGCGCGACCCGCAGAGCGCCGCCCTCGTCCACGAGCACAACGCGCGCAGGGTGATCCGTGCGCTGGAGCTTCTCGACGAGGGGTCCTCCTATGCGCTGCGGAGCGAGGGCCTTCGCAGGCGCGCTCCGCACTATCAGGCCCGCATCTGGGCCCTCGTGCCAGACCGCGAGCGGCTCTATGCCCGCATAGACGCCCGGGTCGACCAGATGGTCTCCTCCGGCCTGGTCGAGGAGGTGCGGGGGCTCTGCCAACGGGGCCTTCGCGATTCGCTCACCTCGATGCAGGCCATCGGCTACAAGGAGGTCGTCGCCTTTCTGGACGGGTCCTGCGACCTGCCCGAGGCGGTGCGCCGGATGAAGTCGAACACCAGGAGGTATGCCAAGAGGCAGCTCTCGTGGATGCGCAGGGACGGGCGGGCGGTCGAGCTCGACGTCGACGAGCTCGGCGTGCAGGGCTGTGCCGACCTGATCTCCTCGCGGCTCGGGCATGCGACGGGAGGGGACGGCCATGTCGCGCTTCGCTCCTCGTGACACCGCCCCGCGGCCCGAGCGTGCGCTCCTCGTGGGGGTGGACCTCGGCGCCGGCTCTGCCTGGCCGCTCGCGGAGTCCTTGGCGGAGCTCGGACGGCTTGCCGAGACGGACGGGGCCGAGGTCGTCTCGACCCTCACGCAGCGTCTCGACCGTCCCGTCCCGCGCACCTTCATCGGCTCGGGCAAGGCTCGCGAGCTCGTCGACGCCGTTCGCTCGCTCGCCATCGACGTCGTCATCTTCGACGACGAGCTCACCCCCTCCCAGCAGACCAACCTCGAGCGGATCGTCGGGGAGCCGACCAAGATCATCGACCGAACGGCCCTCATCCTCGATATCTTCGGGAATCATGCGACGACCAGGGAAGGCCGCATCCAGGTGCAGGTCGCGCAGCTCGAGTACCTGCTCCCGCGGCTTCGCGGCATGTGGAGCCACCTCGTGGGCGAGCAGACGAGGGGCGGCATCGGGAGCCGCTTCGGGCAGGGCGAGAGCCAGCTCGAGGTCGACCGGAGGCTCGTCAGGAAGCGCATATCCACCCTCAAGGGCGAGCTCGCGACCCTCGACGTCCGCCGGGAGACGCAGAGCAAGGCACGATGGGAGTCCGGCATCTATCGCGTCGCGTTGGCCGGGTATACGAACGCGGGCAAGTCCACGCTGCTCAACAGCCTCACAGACTCCGACGTCTACGCGAAAGACGAGCTCTTCGCGACCCTCGACCCGACCACGCGCTCCCTGGTCCTCGAAGGAGGCCGCCGCATCTCCCTCACCGACACGGTGGGCTTCATACAGAAGCTCCCCACGACCCTCGTCGAATCCTTCAAGTCGACCCTTGCCGAGGTGAGGATGGCCGACCTGGTCCTCGTGGTGGTCGACTCCAGCGATGCCCACGCCGACCGCGAGCTCGCCGCCGTCCTCGAGATCCTCTCGCAGATAGGCGCCGGGGACGTCCGCCGCCTCGTCGTCTACAACAAGTCCGACCTTCCTGGCGCGCACGGGGCGGAGGCCGGACAGGCCCAGGACGCGGTCATGGTCTCCGCCAGGACGGGAGAGGGCCTGCAGGAGCTCCTCTTCCGCATCTCGAGGGCCGCGGCGGACGATGACGTCACGATGGCCCTGCTGATTCCCTATGACAAGGGCTCGCTCGTCCGTCTCGTCCACGAGCGATGCCAGGTAATCCGAGAGTCCTATGGGGACGGTGGCCTGCAGGTGAGCGCGAAGGTCCCGAGAAGGCTCGCGAAGGGCCTCGAGCCCTATGCCAAGGGTGACGAGGACTAGGACCGGGAGGGCCTCTGCCCGCCGGATGGTCGGCCGCATGGGAGGGTGGGGGAGAGGCCCTGCCTAGAGCGTGCGCACCAACGCCGTGACCTTGCCGAGGATGGTGGGGTTGGCGGCATAGATGGGCTCCATCGTGTCGTTCTCCGGCTGGAGGCGGATGCGGCCCTGTTCCCGATAGAAGGTCTTGACCGTCGCCGAGTCGTCGATGAGCGCGACCACGATCTCCCCGTTGTGGGCGTCGTGCTGCTCCTTGACGACGATGTAGTCACCGTCGAAGATCCCGGCATTGATCATGGACTCGCCGTGCACCTGAAGGATGAAGGAGCTGGCATCTCCCACGATGCTCGTGGGAAGGGTGAGGCTCTCCTCGATGTTCTGCTCGGCGAGGATGGGGGTGCCGGCGGCGACGCGCCCGACGACCGGCAGCGAGATGGTGTTCGCATCGAGGTCCTGCCTGACCGCGGCGAGCCCATGGGCCTCCTCGTGAGGCGCGGGGCGCTCGCCGCCCGTGATCTCTATGGTGCGTGGCTTGTTGGGGTCGCGCTTGATGAGGCCGCGGTCCTCGAGGACCTTGAGGTGCATGTGCACCGTTGAGGGGGAGGCGAGCCCGACGGCCGCGCCGATCTCCCGAACCGAGGGCGGATAGGCGTGCGCGTCCGCGTAGGTGCAGATGAAGTCATAGATCTGCTGCTGACGCTTCGAGAGCTTCCTCTGGGCCATGTGGTCCTCCTTTTCCTGCCTCAATGATATCCGACCCCGCCGCGGAATGCAAACAAATGTTCTGATATCGCTTCCATCGAACATAGGTTCTGCTAAACTAAGAACAGACGTTCTGGGATTGGGATTTTGGCAGCTCGCCTTTTATGTCCGGGGACCGCCTTATAAACGTTCCAGCGACCAAAGCACGAGAGGGAAGAGGCCCATCACATGTCCGCCACCGCATACGTCTTCGGAACCGCCGCCGTCGAGCTCGCACCCGAGCATGACCTTCGCCTCGTGCCCGGGTGCCGTCCCCAGGAGCCTGTCGGCCGCGGCGCGAGGCGGCACGGGCCCAGCCCCTCCGCAGCCCCCTCGGGATGCCGCGTCGCCGTGCCGTCCCTTCCCCCGACCCTCGTTGCGCTCGCCGTCTCCGCCGTCATCCTCTTGGGCGCCTTTTCCGTCGGCAGCTCCCTCGAGGCGTCCGCGGGCATTCCCGCGAACGCTGACGTCCCCACCGCGAGCGTCGTCGTCTCCTCGGGCGACTCCCTCTGGACGCTCGCCCAGGAGCACCCCGTCTCGGGCTACTCGACGTCCCAGACCGTGCGCTACATCGAGTCCTCCAACTCCCTTGGCTCTGCCACGATAACCCCAGGCCAGACGCTTCGCGTTCCCCGCTAGGACGCTTCTGCCACTGCAGCTTGTGGCGGAACTGGCATACCAGACACCATATCTGGTAGTGTTTCTGGCCTTCTTGTGGTATCTTTCCTACTGTTGATTATTCTGGCAGGGGAGGAACATGCGTTGTCCCAAGTGCGGCTGCGACGATTCCAAGGTCGTCGATTCACGTCCCTCTGAGAGCAACGACTCGATTCGGCGTCGTCGGGAATGCACGAGATGCGGGTTCCGCTTTACCACCTACGAGCGTCGCGAGGAGATTCCCCTCACCATCATCAAGAAGGACGGCACGCACGAGACCTTCGACCGCTCGAAGATCATGCATGGGCTCGTGACCGCCACCGTCAAGCGCGACATCCCCGTCTCGCGCCTGAACGAGCTCATCGAGGGCATCGAGGGAGACCTGCGCGACCAGGGGATCTCCGAGGTCCCCGCCGAGGAGATCGGCAACATGGTCCTGAAGCGGCTGCGCACGCTCGACAAGGTCGCCTACATCAGGTTCGCGAGCGTCTACAAGGACTTTCACGACGTCGAGGAGTTTAACGCCGAGCTGAAGGGCCTCGAATGACAGATTACGTCAAGCTTCCCATCGTCCGCCTCGATCCCACCGTCGAGCTCCCGAGCTACGCCTATGCGGGCGATGCCGGGCTCGACCTGAGGGCCTCCGAGGACGTCACGCTTGCGCCACACGAGCGCAGGCTGATCTCCACGGGCCTCGCCATAGCCATTCCCGAGGGCTTCGCGGGCTTCGTCCAGCCGAGGAGCGGCATGGCCCTCAAGCGCGGGCTCTCGATGGCGAACACCCCAGGGCTCGTCGACTCGCACTATCGTGGCGAGCTCAAGGTCGTCGCCGTCAACCTCGACGACGAGACCCCCATCGACATCCAACGCGGCGAGCGCATCGCCCAACTCGTCATCCAGCGCGTCCCGCAGGTCGAGCTCGTCGAGGTCGATCGCCTCGACGAGACGGACCGCGGAGACGGAGGATTCGGCTCAAGCGGCGTCTAGCGGCGCCTGAGGGTCCCGGGCCGGCGCATGCGTGCGTCGGCCGGGGCATGTTCTGTATCTCGAATGAGGGGGAAAGTATGGAAACGTTCTTCAAGATGGCCAAAAGAGGGTCGTCCACCAGCCAGGAGGTCCGCGCCGGCGTCACGACCTTCCTCGCGATGGCCTACATCATCGCGGTCAACCCGATCATGCTCGCCGCCGCCGGCGTCCCGACGGTCCCGGCCGTCACCTCGACGTGCATCGGCGCCGGCATCATGACGATTGCCATGGGCCTCTTCGCGAACAGGCCCCTTGCCTGCGCCTCCGGCATGGGCATCAACGCCGTCGTGGGCTATACGCTCGCCAACGTCGCCGGAGGGGACTGGCACGCCGCCATGGCTGTCATCTTCCTCGAGGGCATCGTCATCCTCGCGCTGGTCCTCTGCGGCCTCCGCGAGGCGGTCATGGATGCCATCCCGGCCTCCCTGCGCCATGCCATCGCCGTCGGCCTCGGCCTCTTCATCGCATTCATCGGCCTCAAGGACGGCGGCGTCATCGTCGCGAACCAGTCGACGTTCATCACCATGGGCTCGGTGCGTGACCCCAACTTCCTCGTGGCGATCATCTCGACCGTCGCGACGATCATCCTCTACGCCAAGCACGTCAAGGGCGACGTCCTGTGGGGCATCCTCATCGGCGTCGCGGCGAGCTACCTCCTCGGCGTCGGCGTCATGCCCGCGGGCGTCGTCTCGCCCCTGGACTTCTCGTCCTTCGGAGCTCCCTTCCAGGCCGACGCGAGCGGCGTCGCCGGCATCGTCAAGGTCTTCGGAAACCCCACGCTCCTGGTCTTCGTCTTCTCGCTCATGATGTCCGACTTCTTCGACACGATGGGCACCTCCGTGGCCGTCGCCAAGCAGGGCGAGTTCCTCACCGATGACGGCAAGGTCGAGAACATCAACGAGATCCTCATCGTCGACTCCGCCGCCGCTGCCATGGGCGGTCTCATGGGTGCCTCTTCGATCACGACGTTCGTGGAGTCCGCCTCCGGCGCGGCTGACGGCGGCCGCACGGGCCTCGCGTCGGTCACGACCGGCATCCTCTTCATCGTCGCGGCGTTCTTCGCCCCGCTCATCGCAGTCGTGAGCTCGGCTGCCACCTGCGGCGCCCTGGTCATGGTGGGCTATCTCATGATGACCGACGTCAGCGAGATCGAGTGGACCGACCCCCTGCAGGGCTTCTCGTCCTTCATGACGGTCGCCTGCATTCCTCTGACGTACTCCATCTCCACCGGCATCGGCCTCGGCTTCATCACCTATGTGCTCGTCGCGCTGGCCACCGGCAGGACCAAGGAGGTCAAGCCGCTCATGTGGGTCGCGGCCGTTGCCTTCCTCATCTCGTTCCTGGTCGCATAGGCTGGGCGTCACGTCCGAGTCGGTCGGGAAGGAATAATCGCATGGCAAGAAAAGAGCGAGAGATCATCGGGGTGGACGACCGCGTGTCCGTCGGTCGCGCCATACCGCTCGGCATCCAGCACATGATGAGCATGTTCGGCTCGACGGTGCTCGTGCCCATGCTCACCGGGCTCCACCCGTCGATCGCCATCATGTGCTCGGGCATCGGCACCATCTGCTACCTCCTCGTGACGAGGAACAAGATCCCCAGCTACCTCGGGAGCTCGTTCGCCTTCATCAGCCCCATCATCGCCATCGGGGCAACCCAGGGCCTTGATGCGGCCATGTCGGGCGTGGTGGTCGCAGGTTGCGTGTTCTTGCTGGTCGCAGGTATCATCAAGCTCGTCGGGACCGACTGGATGGACCGCGTGCTCCCGCCTGTCCTCGTCGCGAGCGTCATCATCGTCATCGGCATCGGCCTCTCGGCAACCGCCGTGAAGATGGCCCTCTACTCGGGCACGAGCGCGTTCGTGCCCACAGGTGCGCTCATCGCGGCCATCACGCTCTTCGCCGCCGTCGCCTATTCCAGCATGCCTGGCCTCATCGGCACGGTTCCCGTGCTGCTTGCCATCATCACCGGCTACGTCTGCGCCTGCATCGCCGGGCTCGTCGACTTCTCCGCGGTGGCCAACGCCGCATGGATCGGCCTTCCCACGTTCACGACGCCCAGGTTCGACTGGGGCGCCATCGCGCTCATCGGCCCCGTCGCCTTCGTGGTGGTCATCGAGCACATCGGCCACCTGCTCGTCGTCGGCGAGATCGTCGACAGGGACTATCGCCCGATGCTTCCTCGCTCGCTTGCGGGCGACGGCATCGCGACCGTCATCTCGGGCTTTCTCGGAGGCCCTCCGACGACCACCTACGCCGAGAACATCGGCGTCATGAGCGTCACGCGCGTCTACTCCACGCAGGTCTTCTGGTACGCTGCCGGGTTCGCCCTGCTCGTGGGTGGCTTCTGTCCCAAGGTCGAGGCCCTGATCGAGAGCATCCCCACGCCCGTCATGGGCGGGGTCAGCCTGCTGCTGTTCGGCCTCATCGCATCCAACGGCCTCCGCACGCTCGTGAGCAACAAGGTCGACTTCGCCAAGAACCGCAACCTCATGATCGCCTCCGTCGTCATCATCCTTGGCGTCGGCATGGAGACCAGCGGCATCTCGATTCCTCTGGGTGCCTACACGCTGCCTGGCATGGCCACCTCCGCCCTCGTCGGCATCGTCCTCAACCTGATCCTTCCGAAGGATTCGTCGGAGGAGCAGGTCGACCAGGCCGAATAGGAACGGCATGTTCTAGCGATTCGTGAAGTCGGGACGGAGAGCCTCTATGGGCCCTCCGTCCCGTTCTCATGAGGGGCGCGTTCGGGTAGGCTCAACCTAGGAAACGATTCGAGCGTAGGAGACAATCATGGCAGACGCTAGGCATGACCTCGTTATCATCGGCGCGGGACCAGCCGGGCTCTCGGCATCCATCTATGCGCGCCGTGCCCTGCTCGACACCCTCGTCATCGAGCAGGGCGCCTTCGGCGGGCAGATCTCGCTCACGGCGACCATCGACAACTACCCGGGCGTCGAGGAGACGTCCGGGGCCGAGCTCTCGCAGCGCATGCAGGGTCAGGCGGAGGGCTTCGGCGCCCAGTTCGCATACGACTCCGTCGAGGCGATCGAGCGGACGGACGGCGGCTTCGTCGTGCGCTGCACGGATGCCTCCTACGAGTCCACGGCCCTCGTCATGGCATCCGGCGCCGTTCCGCGGCATGCCGGCTTCGACGGCGAGGAGCGCTTCGCCGGGCACGGCGTCTCGTACTGCGCCACCTGCGACGGCATGTTCTACAGGGGCAAGCGCGTCTTCGTCGTGGGCGGCGGCAACACGGCGTGCGAGGAGGCCCTGTTCCTGACCCGCTTCGCGAGCCACGTGACCTTGGTCGTCAGGAAGGACCACGTTCGCGCGGCGCCGTCCGTGGCCAGGGAGCTCGAGGAAAACGAGAAGCTCGACGTGCGGTACCTCACGAGCATCGTGTCCGTCGACGGGGACGTCGCGCTCTCTTCGGTCGCCTTCCGAGACAACGCGACGGGGGAGACCTCGGTCGAGACGTTCGACGAGGGCGGCGTGGGCGTCTTCGTCTTCGTGGGCAACATCCCCTCGACCCAGCTGCTCGCAGGCCTCGTGGAGCTCGCGCCCGACGGCTCCGTCATCACGGACGAGGCGATGGCCACCAAGACCCCTGGCCTCTTCTGCGCCGGCGACGTTCGCTCGAAGCCGCTGCGCCAGGTCGTGACCGCTGCCGCCGACGGGGCCATAGCCGCCGTGAGCGCGAGCACCTATCTGGGAAAGGCCGTCGAGTCCTAGGAGCTCCAGCCGCCTCTCTCGCGGGAGGGAAGGCTAACGGACGACCAAGACGTCACACTCGCTGTTGCGGATGAGGTAGGTCGAGACGGAGCCCAGGATCGCGTACTGGATGCCGGAAAGCCCCCGGGCCCCGCAGACGACGAGGTCCGGCCTGATGACGTCGAGCATCTTGATCTTGATGGTCTCGCGGGTCCGGCCGGACTCGACGATGACATGGAGGGCGGGGATTCTGTCGTTGGCCCCGGCGAGGTCGATCTCCTCCTGGACGGAGTCGCGGAAGCCCTTCTCGAGGCTCTTCACGTAGTCGCCGCCCCTGAAGTCCTTCTGGGAGTGGGAGCCAGGCTCGATGACGTGGCCTATGTAGAGTTCGGCCCCATTGGCGGCAGCCATGCCTATCGCGCGTTCGAGGACCGACACCTGCTGGAACGATCCGTCAAGCGGGACGAATACCTTCTTGATTCGATCGGTTCCCTCGGACATCATGTGAGCTCCTCCCACTCCAGCCGATGCTTCTTTACTTTGGTACCCAAGAAGGGGAGGGGAATGGCAGACATAGGGCCCATTCGCAAGGGAGTGGCGGCATGTCTGACCCATCTCCTGGGCTCCGCGCACGAGGCCCAGTCGACGAAGCATGGGCGAATCTACATATTATGTAAAGTTGAGAGGGGATACGAGCACCACCGAGGGGGGTGGCCCGGAGAGACCGCGAATATCCGAGCAGGGCGAAACGAGTCTTCGCGAGGATGCGAAGGCCTTCACGGGGGGTCCGTCGCCTCGCTCGGGGCCCGCGGAGAAGTCGAGGACCCATCGCATGCGGCCTGGCCTTGAATGGCACCATGCAAGCATGGATGTTGTGAGCGATCGGGCGAACAAGGCGCGACGGGGGCATAGATGCTCCCAAAGGATTTCCCGTGGCCTTAGAGAGGCTCTCAGCGGTCCGCCATCGTTCGACTCGGGAGGAGCTTCTCGAGCCACGACTTCCGGATACGGACGCAAGCAAGGGCCAAGGTTCAGGATGTCCCGGCGTCCGTCGTCGACGGGATGGGCGTCGGCGCCACGAGCGCAGGAAGGAGGGCGGGCATCTAGGCTGCGCTCGCGAGCGAGAGCGCGGTCCTTCTCGCAGATGTGGCCCAAGCGATAAAACCGTGATAATATATGTTATGTAAATTACAGAAGGACGAGCTGAGGAGGCCTATCTCCCCCCGTACCCGATGGTCCCATGGGTGAGGGCACGCAGGCGGAAGTCGCACTCGTCCTCGTTCTTGATGTCCATGATGACGAGGAGCCGGTCGAGCGCATATATCTCGGTCTCGCCGTTGGGGACCATCTCTCTTCCCGACCGGGTGAGCGTGATGCAGAGCGAGCTCTCGGGCCATCTGAGGTCGCCGATGGTTCGACCCTCCGCGAAGCTTCCTGCACCCACGATATAGGTGTGGAGAATCTTCTCGCCGCTCTGGAACTTGTAGTCGCGCTCCGCCTCGGTGGTGCCGAGCATGTTGTTCACGAGGCGCTCGTAGAAGGGGTCGGACTTGAGGAGGTTTGCGGTCACGTAGGCGGCGATCGAGACGATCGAGACCGAGAGCAGCGCATCGAAGCTCCCTGTGAGCTCGAACACCAGAACCGCAGCCGTCACGGGGGCACGCACGACTCCCGAGAAGAGCCCTGCGATGCCGAGGACCAGGAAGTTGGTCACGAAGCTGGGGTCGAGGCCCATCTGCGGGCAAACGACCTGGCCGAACATGTCGCCTGCGATCATGCCCATGATGACGAGCGGGAAAAGCGTGCCGCCAGGGGCTCCCGAGCCGAAGCAGATGGTCGTGAACAGGTACTTCCCCAGAAGGAGCATCACCAGGAGGGACATCGGCTGTCTCTGGAGGGTCTCGAGGAGCTGCGCGATGGCGCCGCCGCCACAGCAGAGAATGGGAAACGTGAAGGCCATGACGCCCGCCACGGCGAACGGAATCGCAAGCCGCGCATACGGCACCCGCCTCTGGATCCTCGAATAGAGCTTCTGGGCGAGAAACATCCCCTGGTTGTGCAAGGCACCGAGGACTCCCATGACAGCGCCCATGATGATGAGAACGTAGTAGGTGGAGTGCGGGAGCGCTCCTGCCAGCGTGAACGAGAGCACCGGGTCGACGCCCAGGACCTGGCTCACGAAGTAGTCGGAGCACACGCACGAGACCATCACCGAGATGACGAGAGGCGCCGAGAAGGTCTTGTGGATCTCCTCGATGGCGAACATGACGCCCGTGAGGGGCGCGTGGAAGGCGGCTGCCATGCCCGAGGCCGCCCCGCAGGTGATGAGGATCCGCTCCTCTCCGCGCCCGCGCTTGAGAAGTCTCGAGATGGCCTTCCCGCTCATGCCGCCGAGCTGGACGGCCGGCCCCTCGCGGCCGAGCGAGAGTCCGGCAAGCGACAGGAGCGTTCCCTCGACGAACTTGGCGCCGATCACCCGATGCCATTTCTGATTGATATGGCCCATGACCTCGACGTCGACTTGCGGAATGCCAGAGCCCACGGTATAGGGTTCCCAGAGCATGAGGGCACTCACGACGAGAAGAATGAGAAGGAGGATCGCAAACCAGAGGGCGATGAGGGTTGGATGGCCGACTGCGCCTTCGGTGAACGTGCGCATGAGGCGCTCGGCTTGCGTGAGCGCGATGCGATAGAAGGTGACGATGCATCCGGCGAGGAGTCCGACGAGGACGCCCTCCCATACCATCGCGACCTGGAACCGTTCGGAGAGGCGCCATTCGAGCATGTTCTTCTGCACGAGATGACCCCTCCCCTCTCTCCCGACTTTCGAAGTCCGTTCACGTTCGAGGATAGCGCAAGAAACAGGACCTGCCGCACGAGGCGGCAGGTCCTGTTGGACGAGCGTTAGGTTCGGCCGAGGCCGGCCTACACGGGAGTGCCGCCGCCATAGGGCGAGCCCCAGATGGCGCGGTGCACGACGCCCACGCCGGGGTTGGCCGCCTCGTAGATGCCGCCGGCGCCGTCATAGATGGCAACGTGGCCGCTCCAGAAGATGAGGTCGCCCGCCTCGCAGCTCGAGACGCTCTTGAGGCTGCACATGGCAGACTGCGCGCCGGAGTTGTGCGGGAGCGAGATGCCGGCATGCGCATAGCACCACTGGGTGTAGCCGGAGCAGTCGAAGGTGCTGGGGCCCGCGTCGCCATACACGTACTCGCAGCCAAGCTTCGACTGGGCCGCGGCGAGAATGGCGCTCCTCTGGGAAGAGGAGAGTCCGCCGCCGCCGTTGTTGTCGACGTAGCCGGTGTCCCCGGAGCCGCTGTTGCTCGACGAGCCGCCGTTGTCGGTGTTCGAGCTCCCGCCGTTGTCGGTGCTGTCGGTGTTGCCGGCGGTGCCGTTGTCGGTGTTCGTATTCGTGTTGGTATCGGTGTTCGCGTTCGCGTTCGTGTCGGTCGCCGCGGCCGTCACGGCGACGGCGACGTTGTCGGTGAGGACGCCGTTGTCGTTCGTGGTGGTCGCCGCCGCGGCCTGCTCGGCAAGCTGCTGCCTGACCTCGGCGGAGAGCGTGTTGTAGTAGGACTGCGCCTCGGAGACCTTGGCCTGGTACTCGCTCACCTTGGCCTGGGAGTTGTCGAGCGCGTCCTGCTGCTGGCTCTCCTGCTGCTCGAGGTTGGCCTCCTGGTCGTCAAGCTGCTGCTTGAGGGCCTTGACCTCGTTGATGGTCGCGGCGTCGGAGGACGAGACCTTGTCCATGTAGTAGACGCGGTTCACGAGGTCGTCGAAGTTCGACGAGGCGAGCAGGACGTCGACGATCGTCGAGGAGCCCGACTTGTAGTTGGTACGCGTGCGGTCGGCGAGGATGGCCTGGTCGTTCTTGAGCTCCTCCTGCTTCGCGGCGATGTCTGCCTGGGTCTGGTCGATCAGTCCCTTGGTGTTCTCGAGGTCGGCGGAGTTCGTCTGGAGCTCCTCCTGGAGCTGCGCCATGGTAGAGCCGAGAGAGGTGAGGCGATCCTGTGCGTCGCTCAGCTCGTCTGCATAGGCAAGTGGTGCCGCCGTGGCCCCGACGATGGCAAAACCGAGTCCGACTGCCAATGCCTTGCTGCGGAGGTTCATCGCGTGATCCCTTCCAACGTCGTGGGTGCATGACAAGTGGCGAAAGACGTGGTAGATGGGACCATGCTCGTCCCTTCCCCCCTTGCTTGCGCCCGCGTCCACGCAGACGGTCCCAAACCGTCGGTGGGTGAGCGCGCCATCCCTCGTCACGATGCGGCCATGCATCGTTTCGTCTCGTGGGGAAAGGCTCCCCTTCCCCACCGTATTCCTATGACATCTTACAAGGCCGTAAGGCAATCTTTGCGGCTTACACAGAATGGCCAAGTTTATGAAACTCTCGAGTGCATAAAAACTTAGTGCCAACTGGAATATCACAAGGATATTCGCATAGGAAAAAGGGATTTGAACGTCCCTTCTAATCAACCTGGATAAGGGTGAAGACCTCCTGGGAGTAGTCCTTGGCGATCTCCTCGCGAGGATGGAGGTAGGCGAGCTCGAGTATGAAGGAGAAGCCGACCACCTGGGCGCCGGACTGCTCCACGAGCTTGGCGGTCGCCGCCGCGGTGCCGCCCGTGGCGATGAGGTCGTCGACGATGAGGACCTTGTCGTCCGGGGTGAGCGCGTCCTTGTGGATCTGCAGCTCGTCGGTGCCGTACTCGAGGGCATAGGTCTGGCTGAAGACGGCGCGGGGAAGCTTTCCGGGCTTGCGTGCGGGCACGAAGCCTGCGCCGAGCCGATAGGCGACGGGCGCGCCCACGAGGAACCCGCGCGCCTCGGCGCCCACGACCTTGGTGATGCCCGCCTTGAGGAAGTGGTCGGCGATGGCGTCGACCGCCGCCGAGAAGCCCTGTTCGTCGGCGAGCAGGGGCGTGATGTCCTTGAAGATGATCCCAGGCTCGGGATAGTCGGGGATGTCGACGATGAGGTTCTCGTACTCGAAGTTCGCCACGTGTGTTCCTTTCGGATCGGTTAGTCTTCCGTCAGCGGGATCGATCTGCTGACGGCACGCTTGAGCAGTGACGCGCGAACCGTGTTGGTCTGCGCGAGCATCCTGTCGAAGGCCGTCGCGACGGCGGCCCTGCGCTCCTCCGCCGTCTCCCCCTGGCGCTTCGCGAAGGGCACGAGCGCCTGCTCGAACATGGCGCTCTCCCTGTTCGCCGAGATGACGTACTGCCGGAGGTTCTTCGGCTCGATGCCGAAGCGACGAAGCTCCAGGCAGGCGCGTATGAGGGCGAAGTCATGGCCGTCGACCAGGTCGCGGCCATGGGGAGACCTCCTGAGCGAGATGACGCCGACCTCCACGAGCTGGCGGACGAAGGAGACGCTGGCGCCCACGAGGTCGGGCATGTGCTCGATGTCGTGGAGCTTGTTCGTGGTCTCGTCGTCGTCGACCGGCGGCGCGGGAAAGCCTCCCCCGAGCGCGTCTCCCCCGCCGGCCTCGTTCTTCTCGGAGCGTTCGAGCTCCTCCTTGATGACGGCAAGGGGCAGGAATCGCGTCTTCTGGAGGTAGAGGACCGTCTCGAGGCGCTTGACGTCGCGCGGGGAGTAGAGCCTGTAGCCCCCTGGGGTCCTCGACGGGTTGAGGAGGCCCTCGTCCTCGAGGTATCGAATCTTGGAGACCGAGAGGTCAGGGTACTGGCCCTGCAGCTTGGTGACGACCTTGCCTATGGTCAGATAGCCTGCGTCGGACATGGGGGATTACAGGCCGACGTTGATGCGCGAGGGAGACTTGAGCGTGTGGAAGACCATCCGGAACGTCCCGATCTGGACGGTCGAGCCGTCGGAGAGCAGGGCCTTGCTCACGATCGCGCCATCCACCCAGGTGCCGTTGAGGCTCCCGAGATCCTCGATCGTATAGACGCCGGCGCCCTTCTGGCTGAGGTCCATGCGCGCGTGGTGACGGGAGACCGTCATGTCGTTCAGGAAGACGGAGTTCTGCGGGTCTCTTCCCAACGTGATGACGTCCTGGTCGAGCGTGAAGGTCTGGCCGGTCGACGGGCCCTTGACGATGGTGAGGGTCGGGTTCTGCGGCTGCCGCTCGGACATGAGGTCAGGGACCGTCGAGTCCGATGATGGCATCCTGAAGATTTCCGTGGAGTCCTCGGGACCAGGCCGTCTCTTGTCTTCCGTCATGTCTCCCCCTCGCGTCGAGGTCTACCGTGATGCTCGGATTCATATTCTTTCCGATTGTACCTCACGCGGGGAGGGCTATCGGCACGCGATGCAGTCTATCTCGACGAGAGCACCCGAAATGGGGAGGGCTGCGACCTGGATGCACGTCCTCGCAGGGGCCGGCTTGGGGAAGTAGCGGCCGTAGACCTCGTTCATGGCGGCGAAGTCCGACATGTCGGAGAGGTAGATGGTCACCCTGACAACGTCCTCGAGGGTGCAGTGAAGCTCATCGAGTATCGCGGCGACGTTCCTGATCGCGCGGTCCGTCTCCGCCTCGACGCCGCCGCCGACGAGCTCGTTCGTGGCTGGGTCGAGACCGAGCTGGCCGGAGACGAAGACGAACCTGCCGCCCGTGGTCGCCTGCGAGTACGGGCCGAAGGCCTCGGGGGCCTCCTTGGTGGTTATCGAGTACTTCATGGTTCGCGCTCCCCTTTCGCGTCCTGCCTCGCCAACGCCTCCTGCAGCCTGCCGAGCCCCTCGGCGACGACCTGGCGGGGCGCCGCGAGGTTCATGCGCTCGAAGCCGTCGCCCTCCGGGCCGAAGAGATGCCCCTCGTCGAAGAAGAGATTCGCGTCCTGCATGAAAGCCTCGAGCTCCGCGGGGCCGAGGCGAAGCCTCCGGCAATCCAGCCATTGGAGGTATGTTCCCTCCAGCGGGATGGCCGTGACCGGGAGGGACGTCCCGTCGCAGGTCTCGGCGACGAGGCTCGCGTTGCCTGAGACGAGGTCGAGAAGTTCGTCGAGCCACCCCTCGCACCTCTCGTACGCCGCGATGCACGCGGGGAACGCGAAGGCGTTGAGCATCCCGATGGCGCTCCTCCCGAACTCGTCGAGGAACGCCTGGCGTCGCGTCGGGTCGGGGACGAAGATGTTCGAGCACTGGCAGCCGGCGAGGTTGAAGGTCTTGGAGGGCGCCGTGCAGACGATCGCCCGGGGGCGCTCCGAGGGCTCGAGCACGTTCATGAGGGTGGTCTGCTCGAAGCCTGGCATGACGAGGTCCCCGTGGATCTCGTCGCAGACGAGGAGCACCTCATGGGAGAGGCAGATGTCGGCGACCCTGCGGAGCTCGGCCTTCGTCCACACGCGTCCGACGGGGTTGTGGGGACTGCAGAGGATCAGCATCGTGCTCCTCGGATCCGCGGCGAGCGACTCGAGCCCGTCGAAGTCCATCCGATAGCGGCTCCCGTCGAGGAGGAGGGGGTTTCGCACCACGGTCCTGCCGTTCGCCTCGATGGCCGAGAAGAAGGGATAGTAGGCGGGCGTCTGGACGATGACGCCGTCCCCCGGCCGCGTGAATGCCCTGACGGCGTTGTATACCGCCGGGACGACCCCCGGCGAGAGGCAGATCCACTCCCTTTGCGGGTGCCAGCCGTGACGGCGCTCCTGCCAGCCGATCACGGCGTCGAAGTACGCGTCGGTGGGCTCGACGTAGCCGAGGCTCGACTCCCGGGAGACGCGTCCGAGCGCCTCCCTGATCTCCGGCGCCAAGTCGAGCTCCATGTCCGCGACCGAGAAGGGAACGACGCCCGGAGGCGTCGAGGGCCGCGCGGACGCCATCATGTCCCATTTGACCGAGCCGGTGTTCCGCCTGTCGAGCCTGGTCGAGAAGTCTGTCCGAGCCATCGCGCTAGCCCCTCGGCAGGGGTCTGACGAAGAGCAGGGAGTTGAAGGGGCCGAACGACTCGGTGGGCACGAGGACCTTCCTCGTCTCGTAGGAAGCCGCCCCGATGCACCGTTTCCCCTGCCACCAGATCTGGACGCCGTAGGGCACGCCGACGTCGGCAAAGAGCTGGTGCTTCGTCATAATCTGGGTGTAGGTGACATCGCCGCCGTCAGGCCAGGCCAGGCCCGTCGTGTCCGCCGAGGCGGTGACGACGCACGACCAGCCGAACTGGTAGGAGAACTGGCTGACGCTCAGGACCTTGTTCCTCGTGGTAAGCCTGAGTCTCGAGTAGGCGTCCCATGCCCAGTCGAGCATCCTCTCGGTGTCGTCGAAGCGCCCCTGGGCCGTCTTGCAGCCGAGCACCGCCGTGTAGAGCGTCGTGTCCGTGCGGCGGGCCGCCCCGACGAAGGCGGTCTGGAAGGTGTCGCCCGAGCCGACCGAGCCGGTCTTGATGCCGAGGAGACCCCGATAGCTCTCCATGAGGTCGTCGGTCGACTCGAAGGTCTGGTCGACGGTGCCCACCTTCACCGTCACCGTGCGGTTCTGGACGGTCTGGGAGATGTAGGGGTAGTGCTCGAGCGCATAGCGGCCGAGGGCGGCGAGGTCCTGGACGCAGGAGTAATGGTCGGTCGCCTCGAGTCCGTGGCAGTTCGCGAAGTGCGTGTGCGTCATGCCGAGCTCCTGCGCCTTCGCGTTCATCATGGCGACGAAGGCGTCGTCTGAGCCGGCGACGGTGCGGCCGACGAGGACGGCTGCATCGTTGGCCGAGTAGACCAGCATGACGCGCATGAGGTCTCCCAAGGTGGTGGTATCGCCTGCCTTGAAGCCTGCGACCTGCGCGTCCTCCTCGAGGGTGACGTCGGTCACGGTGACCGGGGTGCTGAGGGGAATCTTCGACTGGAGCGCCAGGACGGCCGTCATGATCTTCGTCGTGGAGGCCGGGGCCAGCTCGTCGGTGGGGTTCTGCGACCAGAGCACGTTCCCCGCGCTGTCCTCGATGATGGCGGAGTGGGCCTCCGCGAGCTGCGGGCTCGTCGTCACCTCCCCGGCGAGGCAGACGGATGGGGCTGCGAGGAGGAGGCCCGTGCAGAGGGCAAGGACAAGAAGGAGGCGAGGGGCGTTGCTTCGGGAAGGCCTGGTCATTCGCCCTCCCCTCTCGAGGCAAGCGTCTCGCGCTTGATGCGGAAGCCTTCCCTCGTGTAGACGCAGGCGGTGACGAGGGAGCAGACGCAGCCCGCGTAGACGAAGAGGATGCCGAGCGCCGACGGTTTGTCGTTCAGGAGCGGGAGCCAGCTTGCGCTCACGAGCCTGAGGCCCTGCATCTGGGGAAGGCCGAGCAGGAGGTCGCAGAAGCCGAACATGAGGAGCGCCGTCGTGACCTTTCCGATCATGACGACGTCGATTGGCCGCTCGCGGTACTTCCTGACGATCAGGGCTCCGACGGCAAGGTAGAGATCACGGCCGATGACGAGGACGGCGACCCAGACGGGCAGCTCCCCCCTGATCATCAGACCGAGGACCCCGGTGAAGAGCAGGGCACGGTCGACGATGGGGTCGAGGACCTTGCCGAACCAGCTCACCGTCTGGGTCTTGCGCGCGACGAGGCCGTCGAGGAAGTCCGTGAGCGCCGCGACGGCGTAGACGGCGAGCGCCTCGTAGCGGTTGAAGCCCGTCGTGAAGAGCCAGAGGAAGACGAGGGTGAGGACGAGGCGCGAGACGGTGATGAGGTTGGAGACGGTGAGGATTCGGTGCGAGGGGTTGTCCGGCGTGCCGACGGGAGCGTTGGTATCCTCGGGCGTCCCGAACCGACTGTCTGTGCTTCTCACCTGACGGCCTCTCTGGTGGTGGGTTTGTGGTGTGAGGTGCCTGCTTACGGAAAAGGTCGGAGGGGATTGGCCTCCGACCTCGTCTTTTTGGTCGGGACGACTGGATTCGAACCAGCGACCCCTTGACCCCCAGTCAAGTGCGCTACCAAACTGCGCCACGTCCCGTTGTGCATGCGCCAGCTTCGCGCAGCAGTGAGAAAGTTACCATTCGCGGACCCGAATCGCAACCCCAAAGACCATTTCGTCGAAAAAAGGGCACCCCACGGCACCGCTCTGCATCTTCGAATTCGGGCGGATTCCGGCCCCGACGAGCTGCTTCCTGCATCTAGCCCCTCAGGCTGGCGATGAGCTCGTCGGAAGACACGATGGCCGAGCCATAGCAGGTCCTCGCGCGGTCGATGGCCTGGTCCTGGGTTCCGCAGAGGAAGGTGAAGGTGGCATCCTCCACGAGCACCGTCTCGTAACCGAGGTAGAAGGCGTCCGCGAGGGTATGGAGCACGCAGATGTTCGTGTCGCAGCCGATGGCGACGAGCGTGGTGATGCCGAGCTCCCTGAGCGTAAGGTCGAGATCGGTTCCGAAGAAGCCGCTGTACCTGCGCTTCCTGATGATGAAATCCTGTTCGTCGGGATCCATGAAGTCGGCGGGCTGGGCTTCCGGGGAGTCCGCGATGCCATGGGTGCCCCAGAGCTCGAGCTCACGGTCGATCCCGGGGATGTGGGCGTCGTCGAGGAATATGACGGGCACGCCCGACGCCCTGCAGGCGGCCGCGACGTCCGCCGCCTTCCGGGCGAACCTCTCGCCCGCGCCCTTGTAGATGGAGTCGTCTGCCCCACCCTGTAGAATGTCGATGGCGAGAAGGGCTGTCGTATCCGTGTTGATCGTCATGGGCCACCTTCCGCAGGCTCGGCTAACGATGACATTCTACTGGGTATCGGCGTGACGCGGAACGAGGGGACGGGCATATGGGCGATTTCGCGAGCCGCGTCTACGCGGCCGTCTCGAGGGTGCCGGCCGGCCGCGTCGCGACATACGGCCAGATCGCGAGGATGGCGGGGAGTCCCCGTGCCGCGCGGCAGGTCGGATGGGAGCTTCACAGGAACCCCGAGCCAGGCGTGATCCCCTGCCATCGCGTGGTCTTCAAGGACGGTTCCGTGGCGCCGGGGTTCGCCTTCGGAGGCCCGTGCGAGCAGCGCCGCCTCCTGAGGGACGAAGGCGTTCGGTTCGCCGACGAGAACCATGTCGACATGGCCGCCTGCCGCTGGGAGGGACCGGACGGGGATCTCGACTAACCCTCGAGCCGCTCCGAGAGTTCGAGCCACTCGTCCTCGAGGCCTTCGATCTGCTCCCGGCAATCCCTCAGTTCCTGGTCGAGGGCTTCGAGCGCGGCGTAATCCGAGGGCCCGGCCTCGGCCATGCGCCCCTCTATGGCCGCAGGCTCTTCCCTGAGTTTGCCCAGACGCCTCGTCACCGATTCGAGGCGCCGCTTGAGGGATTGCCGCTCCGAGTTCGAGAGCCCGGACGGCACCGTCTCCCCCGCCTCCGGCTCGGGCTGCGCCCCGACGGGACCCCTCTCCCTGGCTGCGAGCCCCAGGAACTCGTCTACGCCCCCAGGCACGTGGCGCAGCCTTCCCCCGACGAGGGCGAACTGGTCGTCGGTCACGCGCTCCATGAGGTATCGGTCGTGGCTCACGAGGAAGAGGGTGCCGGGCCAGCCGTCCAGGAGGTCCTCCATGACGGCGAGCATGTCGGTGTCGAGGTCGTTTCCCGGCTCGTCGAGCACGAGCACGTTGGGTTCCTCGAGCAGCACGCACATGAGGGCGAGCCTGCGCCGCTGCCCGCCCGAGAGGCTCCCGATTCGCGTGAGCAGCGCCGCGCGCTCGAATCCGAGCCGTTCGAGGAGCTGCTGCGGGGTGAGGTCCTTCCCGTCGACGCGATAGGTCTGCCGATAGCGTGCGAGCAGCTCTCCAACGCGCCACCCGGACCTCTCCATGAGGCTGTCGAGCTGCTGCGACATCGTGCCGAACCTCACGGACTTGCCGATCTTCACGACGCCTGAGGTCGGGGCCAGCTCGCCCTTGATGACCTTGAGGAGGGTCGACTTGCCGGCGCCGTTGGCGCCGAGGATGCCGTAGCGGTCGCCCGGGCCGACGAGCCAGGAGACGTCGTCGAGCACGTCGGGCGTGCCCGGATAGGAGACGGTGACGCCCTTGAGCTCGACGACCTGCTTGCCGAGACGGGAGACCGCGAGGCTCCTGAGCTCGATCGGGTTTCTCAGGGGCGGGACGTCGGCGACGAGGCTCTGCGCCTCGGCGATCCTGAACTTGGGCTTGCTCGAGCGGGCCTGCGCCCCTCTCGAGAGCCAGGCGAGCTCGCGGCGCAGCTGGTTCTGGCGGCGTGCCTCGCTGGCGGCTGCCTGCCTGTCGCGCTCGACGCGCTGCTGCACGTAGGCGGAGAAGCCGCCCTCGAAGGGGTCGACCTGGCCGTCATGGACCTCCCACATCGACTGGCAGACCTCGTCGAGGAACCATCGGTCGTGCGTCACGCAGAGCAGCGCGCCCGTCCCGGCTGGCCAGCGCGCGTTGAGGTGGGCGGCGAGCCAGGTGATGGCAGGCATGTCGAGATGGTTCGTGGGCTCGTCGAGCATGAGCACGTCCCAGTCGCCGATAAGCAGGTGGGCGAGGTCGACGCGCCTCCTCTGACCGCCCGAGAGCTCCCCCACCCCGCCCTGCCAGTCGATGCCGTCGAGGAGGGCCGAGATTATCTCGCGCGTCCGCGGCCTCGACGCCCAGACGTATTCCGGGACGTCGCCCACGACGGCCCGCTCGACGCTCGAGGCGTCGTCGAGGGAGTCCGACTGGCCGAGGACGCCGACGGTGATCCCCGTGCGGTAGGTGATCGAGCCTGCGTCCGGATTGAGCCTCTTGGCCAGGAGGGAGAGGAGCGTCGTCTTCCCCTCTCCGTTCCTGCCGACCACGCCGATCCTGTCGCCCTCGTTTATCCCGAGCGTGACGTCGGTGGCCACGGGCTTGCCGGGCCATTCGTGCGTGAGCCCCTCCGTGCCGATGAGTATGGGCATGCGACTCAGCCCCCCACGTGCGCGAACGATCGGAGAAGCGCGATCTCCCGGGCATAGCCGTCGAGGTCGTTGGGCGTCTCGAGAATCATGGGCAGCCCAGAGAGGCGTGGCTCGAGCATGATCGCTCGGAAGGCGTCGAGGCCGAGGGAGCCCTCCCCGATGCGGGCATGGCGGTCCTTATGGGACCCCATCGGATTCAGGCTGTCGTTGAGATGGAGCGCCTTGAGCCTGCCGAGCCCGATGACGCGGTCGAACTCGTCGAGAACGCCGCCGAGGTCGCCCGCGATGTCGTAGCCGGCGTCGGAGACGTGGCAGGTGTCGAGGCAGACGCCAAGGCGATCGCCGAGCCGCGTCGCGGAGATGATGGCCGCAAGCTGCTCGAAGGTCCCTCCCACCTCGGAGCCCTTGCCGCTCATGGTCTCGAGGAGGACCGTCGTCGACTGGCTCTCCGCGAGGGTGGCGTCGAGGGTCTCGACGATGAGCTCGATGCCCCTCTCGACCCCCTGGCCCACGTGCGAGCCTGGATGGAAGTTGTAGTAGTTGCCGGGGAGGCTCTCCATGCGGAGCAGGTCGTCGGCCATGGCCTGGCGGGCGAACTCCCTGGTTCGCTCGGTGGCCGAGGCTGGGTTCAGGGTGTAGGGGGCATGGGCGACGAGCCTGCCGAACCCCCTCTCGTGCAGAAGGCCGACAAGGGCGGAGGCGTCGGCGGGGTCGATGGCCTTCGCCGAGCCGCCCCGTGGGTTCCGGGTGAAGAACGCGAACGTGTCCGCGCCTATCGTGAGAGCGGTCTCGCCCATGGCGAGAAACCCTCCCGAGGAGGAGAGATGGCATCCGACCGAGGGCATCCTAGGCCTCGAGCAGGGTTGCCGCGCGGGCGATGAGCCTCTCGGCGACCTGCGGCTTGGCAAGCGTCGGCAGGGGCTCGGCGCCCTCGGGGGACACGAACGTCACGGCATCGGTATCGGACCCGAACGCCGAGTCCTCGCGGCTGACGTCGTTGGCCACGATGAGGTCGCAGCCCTTGCGCGCGAGCTTCGCCTGGGCCTTGGCGACGGCGTCTCCCGTCTCGGCGGCGAACCCGATGACGACTCGCCCGCCCTTCTCGGCCGAGAGGGTCCTCAGGATGTCGGCGGTCTGGACGAGCTCGATGGAGCCCAGGGGCTCGGCATCCTTCTTGAGCTTGTGGTCGGCGGGGTGCGCCGGGGTGTAGTCGGCCACCGCCGCCGCCAGGATCGCGCAGTCGGCGGAGGCGAAGGCGGCCTTCGAGGCCTCGAGCATCTCGGCGGCGCTCGTCACGTCGACGCGATCGACCCCCGGAGGGCAGGCGAGCGCGGTCGGGCCGCTCACGAGGACGACGCGGGCGCCGTGCCTCGCCGCCGCCGCCGCGATGGCATAGCCCATCTTGCCCGAGCTCGCGTTGGCGAGGAAGCGCACGGGGTCGATGGCCTCGTGGGTGGGACCGGCCGTGACGAGGAAGGCGCGGCCCGAGAGGTCTGGCTCGGGACGGAGCGTCTCGAGCGCCGCCGCGACGACCTGCTCGACCGAAGCGAGCTTCCCCTCGCCCTCGGCCCCGCAGGCGAGCCTGCCTGCGACCGGCATCACGACGTCGACGCCGCTCGACCTGAGGATGTCGAGGTTCGCCTGCGTCTGGGGGTTGCTCCACATGCGGACGTTCATGGCCGGCGCCACGAGGACCGGGCATCCCGCGGCGAGCACCGTCGTCGAGGCGGCATCGTCCGCGATGCCCGCCGCCATCTTCGCGAGGAAGTTGGCCGTGGCCGGCACCACGCAGACGAGCTCGGCCCAGTCGGTGAGCTCTATGTGGGGTATGGGCGTGGAGGCGCGAAAGAGGTCGGTCACGACGGGATGGCCGGAGAGCGCCTCGAAGGTGATGGGCCCCACGAACTCGGTGGCATGCTCGGTCATGGCGACGCGGACGTCGCAGCCGGCCTTCTGGAGGCCACGGAGGACCTCTGCCGCCTTATAGGCCGCGATGCAGCCCGTCACGACGACCAGCACCCTGCCCTGACGGGAGCCCTTGCCTTCGTCTTGCATGCTCAATGCTCTCTACCTCCACGTCTTGCGCGGCCCACGACTACGAGGCGCTGTCGTCGCCGATTACCAGGATGCGGTGGCAATAGGGGCATTCGGCGATCGGCCCGGCATGCCTGAGGTCAGCGTACTGGCTCGCCTGGAGGGTGACGCGGCAATGCGAGGGGCAGTTGCCCGCGAGGGTCTCGACGGCGATGCCCTTGAAGCGCCTGCGTGCCGCGTCGTAGCGGGCGACGACGCCGGGCGTGATGTCCTCGAGGACCTGCCCCCTCTCCGAGAGGAGGTCATCGACCTGCGAGCGGATGTCAGAGATCTGCGCCTGGTAGGCGGCGACCTGCGCCTTCCTCTCGTCCTCGAGCTGCGCCGCCCGGGCGCGGGCGTTCTTCTCGGCGCTCTCTGCGCGGGCGAGCCTCTCGTAGAGCGCCGCGCTCTCGAACTCGAGCTTCTCGAGCCTCTTGGCATACATGGAGAGCTGCCCCTCGAGGTCGCGGACGCTCCGGTAGTCCTGGGAGTCGGCGGATGCCTTGTCCTGCGCGGCAGAGACGAGGCCCTCGACCTCGGCGTGCTCGGCGTCGTGGTCGGCGATGTCCATCTCGAGGTCCTTGCGGGCGCCCACGATCGCGGTGAGGTTCGAGGAGACCTTCTTCGCAGCCGCCTTGACCTGCTCGACCTTGGCCCGTTGGGGGAGGTTCTCGAGGGTGCGCTTGTGCCTCATGAGCGCAAGGTCAATCTCCTGCAACCGGAGAAGCGCCTCTGGTTCCTGCATGTTCTCATCCCTCCACGGCTGCGACGTCGTGCCAGCGCGGGCTTTCCGCGAAGGCAGCGACAGGCACGTTCACGCTCTTGTCAAGGACCGCCTCGAGGAGGCCCACATAGGGAAACTCCGAGACGTCGTGCCCAAGAAGTATACCCGCACAGCCCGAGAGCTGGAGGTCGAGGGCGACATGATAGCCGCATTCCCCCGTTATGACGCAGCCGCAGCCACGCGAGATGGCCTCCCTGCCAAGCCCGCCGAGAGATCCCGAGCAATAGGCGACGAGGCCGGGACGCGCCTGCGCGGCCGGCCAGACGCGCGGCGACCCTCCGAGGCGCGCCTGGCAGCGGCGGGCGACGTCCTCGACGGCGTCGTCGCCCGCATCGAGGACGGCGCCATAGCCATCCGGCTCCTCGACCCGGGCGACGAGCGGATAGCCGAGGCCGCGCGAGACGGTCTCGAGGGCGAGGCGGGACCTGTCGAGGTTGGTGTGCATGGCGACGAGCGAGATGCCGGAGCGGGCCGCCTCCCAGACGCATCTGCCGGCGAGCGACGAGTCGCGCGCGTCCGGCCCCATGCGGCCCGGCGGGTCGAGGTAGGCAGGATGATGCGTGACCAGGAGGTTCGCGCCGCGCTCTCGTGCGAACGCGAGCGCGGCGGGCGTCACGTCGAGAGCGCAGGCGATTCCCGTGACCCTGGCGTGCGGGTCGCCCACCGTGAGCCCCGGCCTGTCCCACTCCTCGGCCGCCTCGCGAGGGAAGGCCGAGAAGAGCGCGGACTCCTACCTCGGCCACCTCACACATGCTCGAGTCCCCTGCACGTGGCGACGACCGACAGGAGCGCGGCGGCGAACGCCTCGAGCTCGTCCTCGCCGACCCTCTCGTCGAATGAGACGCGGAGCGACCCCAGGGCCGAGTCGCGGGGAACCCCCATCGCGCTGAGGACCCTGCTCGGCTCGAGGGAGCCTGAGGAGCAGGCCGAGCCGGCGGACACCTCGAATCCGAGCGCGTCGAGCCTGAGCAGGACCGACTCGCTCTCGATGCCGGGGACGAGGAGGCTCACGGTCCCGGGAAGCCTGCCCGCGGAGAAGGGGATCGTCGAGGTCGGGCGAACTCCCGTGCCGCTCGCGCAGACGGTCGAAGACAGCGTGGCGGAGCGGCCTGCGACGAGGGCTCGCGAGGCATCGAGCCTCCCCAGACGGTCGCGAGCCGCGGCGGCGAGCTGAACGGCGCCCGCGACGTCCTGCGTTCCGGAACGGCGTCCCTGCTCCTGGCCGCCGCCGAAGGCCCGGGGCGCGAAGGGGCACGCCGCCCTCACCATGAGCGCCCCGATGCCGACGGGCCCGCCTATCTTGTGGGCCGTGACGCTCGCGGCGTCGACCTCGGAGAGGTCGAGGGGGACCTGGGTGAACGCCTGGACGGCATCGGTGTGCATGCGGGCCCCGAACCCATGCGCCAGCCGTGCTATCTCCGCGATCGGCTGGACGATGCCGGTCTCGTTGTTGGCATACATGACGCTCACGAGGGCGACCGTGTCGTCCAGGTGGCGCCCCACCTCCTGCGGCGTGACGACGCCGCTCGCGTCGGGGAGCGCGAACGCGACGTCGAACCCGAGCTTCCTCAGGGGCCTGGCGAGGTCGTAGACGGAATCGTGCTCGATGGCGGAGAGGACGACCCTGGTGCGCCGGACGTCTCGCTCGCGAAGGGCCACGGCCATCCCGAGGATCGCCGCGTTGTTCGACTCCGTGCCTCCTGAGGTGAAGAAGACGTCGTTGGGCCGCACTCCCCCGCCGAGCATCTCGGCAAGCTCGCGCCGCGCCTGCTCGAGGGCGCGGGCCGCCTCCCGGCCGAGCGTGTGGAGCGAGTTGGGGTTCGCGGGGGCGCAGGGCTGCCGCAGGTATGCCTCGCGCGCGCCGAGGGCGGCCGCCGAGAGGGGCGCCGACGAGGCGTAGTCGAGGTAGACGTATCGCGTGGGAGGCATGGCCTAGGCTTCCCTGACGATTCCCGCGCGTCCCGCCTCGCGGATCGCCGCGATGGCGGCGGGGCGGTCGGGAGCCCCGAACACCGCGCTCCCCGCCACGAGCGCGGTGGCGCCGGCACGGCATGCCTCGGCGGCGTTGCTCGGCGAGATTCCGCCGTCCACCTCGACGGTGGGGCGCACGCCGTGGTCGCGGCACAGCCTGACGAGCTCTCGGAGCTTGGCCGTCGACGAGGGGATGAAGGCCTGGCCGCCGTAGCCGGGGTCGACCGACATGACGAGGACGAGGTCGACGTCTTCGATGAGCGCCGAAAGCGAGCTCACGGGCGTGCCTGGGTTGAGCGAGATGCCGGCCCTGGCACCGGATGCGTGAATCCTGCTGACGATGCGATGGGCGTGCGTTGCGGCCTCGACGTGGAAGGTGAGCAGGTCTGCGCCCGCGTCGAGGTAGTCCTGGACCCTCTCGTCGGGGTTGTCGATCATGACGTGCACGTCGAGGGGGACGGAGGTGGCCGCCTTGGCCGCCTCGACGACGTTGGGCCCGAAGGTGACCGGGGGGACGAAGTGGCCGTCCATGACGTCGATGTGGATGAGGTCGGCCGTGGATATCGAGGCGAGCTCGTCGTCGAGGCGGCCTATGTCGGCCGAGAGTATCGAGGGCGAGACCAGCACGTCGTCGAGCATGTCACGCATGTCACACCAACGCCTTTCCGGTTGCTGTCGTGTCGAGTCCATAGAACTCCTCGTGGGGAAGCCTGTCGACGAGGAGCGACGTGGCGGTGTCCGGAGAGTAGCCCTCGTAGAGCATGCCGTGGACCGCCTGGGTGATCGGGACCTCGACCCCCGCCCCCCGCGCGAACGAGAGGACGCTCCTGGCCGCCTGGGCGCCCTCCACCACCATGTGCGTGTCGCGCTCGTACTGCTCGAGCGTGATTCCGTCGACGAGCGCGCGCCCGAAGGTGCGGTTCCTGGAGTGGGGCGAGGTGCAGGTGGCGATGAGGTCTCCCATTCCGGCGAGGCCCATGCAGGTCATGGGGTCGCCGCCCTTCGCGCTCACGACGCGGCTTATCTCGGCGAGGCCGCGCGTCATGATGACGGCGAGCGTGTTGTCGCCGGCGCCGAGCCCCGCGGCGGCCCCGCAGGCGATCGCTATGACGTTCTTGACCGCCGCGCAGACCTCGACGCCGACGACGTCGGCGGAGACGTAGACGCGGAAGTCGCGCGAGATGAACAGCCGCTGCATGCGCTCCGCGAGGGAGCGGTCGTCGGCGGCCAGCACCGCGGCGGAGAGCTTGCCGCGGCAGACCTCCTCCGCGTGGTTCGGGCCGGAGAGCGCCCCCACGCGCTCGGGATGCCCCAGCTCGTCCGCGACGACCTCCGTCATGAGCTCGCCGGTCTCGAGCTCTATGCCCTTGGCGAGGACCATCACCGGGACCTCGGGCCCGAGGGTGCTAGGCGAGGTCCGAGGAGATTCGGCGCACGTGCCGGGAGGGGACGACGAGGACGACGGCACCTGCGTCACGTGCCGCGTCGGCGATGCGCGACGAGGCCGTCACGTTGTCCGGGAGCTCGTAGCCCATGAGATAGCGCGGGTTCGCGTGGTACTCGTTGATGCCGTCGACGACGACCTGGGAATGGGCCCAGACGGAGACCTCGCCGACGTGGGGGGCGACGAGGCCGGCGACGGCCGTGCCCCACGAGCCGGCCCCGACGACGCAGACCTTGTCGAGCAGCCCCTCGCCCACCGCGCTCACGCCTCCTGCGTGTCGTGGTGGAACGAGAAGCGCTTCTCCTCGTGGTTCCTGAGCTTTCTGATGTTGGAGCGATGGGCCCAGATGACGATGCAGGCGACGACCGCGAGGGGGACCAGGAACGAGGGCTCGGGATGATAGACGAAGAGGCCGAGCAGCGGAAGCGAGAAGGCCGCCGAGACGCTGGCGAGCGAGACATAGCGGGTGGGCAGGGCGACGAGCAGGAAGACCACGAGCATGCCGATGGCGACGGGCCACATGAACCCGAGGGCGGCCCCGAAGCCGACGGCGATTCCCTTGCCGCCGTGAAACCCGAGGAACGGCGAGAACACGTGACCGCAGATGCAGCAGAGGTAGACCGTCGCGAGCGTCCAGCCCCAGGCCCCCGTGGGCTGCACCATGGCCGTCGCGCCGCCCGCCCCGTAGGTGCCGATGAGCCAGGACGCCAGGAGCGTGGCCACGAAGCCCTTGCCGGCGTCGCAGAGCAGGGTCGCGGCGGCGGCGCCCTTGCCCACCTCGCGCCCCACGTTCGTGGTGCCGATGTTTCCCGAGCCCACGGAGCGGATGTCGACGTGCCCGGCGATGCTCGCGATGATCAGGCCGAAGGGCACCCCACAGAGCAGGAACGCGACGATGCAGCTCACGAAGGTGGTCATGAGGACGGATGAGGCGATCATGGGCTAGTCCTTCTTCCTGAACCGGATTCTGACGGGGGTTCCCACGAGGTCGAACGACTCGCGGAGCCGGTTCTCTGCATAGCGTTGGTAGTTGTCGTCGGCGAGGTCCGGGTGGTTGCAGAAGAACGTGAACATGGGCGGCCTCGTGCCCGTCTGCGTGACGTACTGGACGCGGAGCCTGCGCTTGCCGTCGGTGACGGTATGCCCGCTCTCGCGCATCGCCTGGAGCATGTCGTTCAGGCGGGCCGTGGGGATCTGCCTCTCGCGCGACTCGCTCACGGCCTCGACGAGGTCGAAGACCTTGCCGACGGCGCGGCCGGTGAGGGCGGAGATGCGGAGGACCGGGGCCCAGGCGGCGAACTTCATGCGGAGCGCGAGCGTCTGCATGGCACGCTCGCGCTTCTCCTCGGTGTCGAGCAGGTCCCACTTGTTGAGGAGGATCACGAGCGCGCAGCCGCGCTCGATGGCGAGGCCGGCGACCTTCTGGTCCTGCTCGGTGACGCCGTCGGCCGCGTCGACGACGAGCAGGGCGACGTCCGCCTTGTCGATCGCCCTGAGCCCCCTCACCATCGAGTAGTACTCGACGTCCTCGTGCACGAGGTTCTTCTTCCTCATGCCCGCGGTGTCGACGAGCCGGTAGCTGGTGCCCTCGTGCTCGATGACGATGTCGACGGCGTCGCGCGTCGTGCCCGAGACGTCGCTCACGATGGAGCGCTCGGTCCCGCTGATGCGGTTGGTGAGCGAGGACTTGCCGACGTTGGGCCTGCCGATGATGGCGACGTTCACGACGCCGTCGTCGTAGTCCGGGTCGGGCTCGTTCTCGGGGAGCTTGGAGACGACCTCGTCGAGGAGGTCGCCCGTGCCATGGCCGTGGAGCGCCGAGAGGGCGCGGGGCTCGCCGAGGCCCAGCGAGAAGAACTCCCAGAGGGCGTCCTCCCTGGCAGGGTCGTCGAGCTTGTTGACGACGAGGAAGACGGGCTTGCCGGCCTTCCTGAGGATGCGCGCCACCGTCTCGTCCTCGTCGGTGATGCCCACGGACCCGTCCACCACGAAGATGATGACGTCGGCCTCGTCGCATGCCGCCACGGCCTGGCTGCGGATGGGCGCGGAGAAGACGTCGTCGGAGGAGGCGGACTCGATTCCGCCGGTGTCCACGAGCGTGAACTCGCGGCCGTTCCATTCCGTGTCGTGGTACGAGCGGTCGCGCGTCACGCCGCGCGACTCGTGGACGATCGAATCGTTCGCCTGGGATATGCGGTTGACCAGCGTCGACTTGCCTACGTTCGGCCTTCCAACGACAGCCACTGTCGGCTTTGCCATGAGACTCCTCGTCGAATCCAGCGTTTAGTCGAGTCTACCATGACCTGGCAGGGCTCCCCCAAACTGCACGGTCGCGGCGAGCGCCTCGAGGAGCTCGCCCGGCCGCTCGCCGCAGTCGACGCTCGTCCCCCCGCGCTCCGCGATGCGTTCCCCGACCCCTTCCCTCGAGACGCCGTCCAGGGTGATTCCGTCGGCGTTGAACATGACGCCCGGCAGGCAGACGAGGAGGCCCGAGAGGTCGCCCGGAAGCTGGCCGAGCAGGTCGGAGGCGGTTAGCAGGCCCGTGACGTTGACGTTGCCGCCGAAGAAGCGGTTCTCGACGGGAAGGACCTCCGAGCTGCCCCCGAGCCCCCAGGCCTCGACGAGATGCCGAAGGCAGCCTGCGGCGGCGAGCCCGCACACGAGGAGCGCCCTCCTGCCCGAGGCGGAAAGGCCCTCGGAGGCGGAACGCACCTCCCCTCCCCTCTCCGCCGCGACGAGGTCGGTCTCGTCGAGAAACGACCTCACCATCCCGATCCCGTCGTAGAACTGGGGGAAGCCGTCGTAGCGCTCTGCCGCCGGGACCTCCCTCCCGGCGGCGAGGTAGAACTCGTCGGAGAGCTGGAAGCGCGTGCGCCCGCACGAGCGCCTGCTCCGCTCCTGGTAAGGAAGGAGCAGGTCGATCGTCCGCGACGCGGCGGCGGGATCGTCGGAGAAGGAGCGGGAGAAGCGCGGCGAGTCGCGCGTGTAGCCCAGGGGAACGATGGCGAGCGAGGTGATGTTGGGACGTGCCTCCACCCAGTCGAGGGTCGTGGCGAGCTCCTGCCCGTCGTTGATGCCAGGACAGCACACCACCTGGGCATGGACCTCTATCCCCTCGTCGCAGAGCCTCTGGAGCGCCCTCAGCCCCCTCTCGGCGTTGCCTCCGATGAGTCGCCGCCGCACCTCGCCGCCCACGGCGTGGAGCGAGACGTTCATCGGCTCGAGCCTGTGCGAGACGATGCGGTCGAGGTCGGCGTCGGAGACGTTCGTGAGGGTCACGAAGTTGCCCTGGAGGAAGCTCAGGCGGTAGTCGTCGTCGCGTATGGAGAGCGAGGCGCGCATGCCGTCCGGCAGCATCCCCATGAAGCAGAACGCGCAGGCATTGACGCAGGTCCGGATGCCGTCGAAGAGCACGTCGGCGAAGTCGATGCCCCAGCTCTGCCCCGGTTCCCGCTCGAGCTCGGCGAGCGAGGTCGTGCCGTCCCGCGGATCGTAGACCTCGACCTCGACGGAGTCCTCGGAGGCGATCCAGAGCCACTCGATGACGTCTGGGAGGGGCTGGCCGTCCGCGGAGTCTATGCGCATGCCCGCCTGGATCCCCGCGTCGTCGGCGGGGCTTCCTGGCACGACGTGCGACACCCATGCCCCGAGCCCGGGGGCGCTGGTGGGGGCGTAGTCGGCCCGGCTCGTCACTTTGCGTGCCCGTCTTCTCCCGCCTGCGGCGAGAGGGCTCGGATTGCATCGACGACCTGGGAGATCTGGGCGGCCGGCGTGGAGGCGCCCGCCGTCAGCCCGATTCTCCGGGCTCCTTCGAACCAGCCTGCCTCGAGCTCCTCGGGTCCCTCGACGTGATGGGTCCGGGGACATGCGCGCGAGCAGATCTCGGCGAGCCTGGTGGTGTTCCCGGAGTTCCTGCCCCCGACGACGACCATCACGTCCGACCTGGCGGCGAGCTCGCCGGCCGACTGCTGGCGCTGGGAGGTCGCCTCGCAGATGGTGTTGACGACGCAGACCTCCTCGACCCTCGCCAGGAGGGCGTCGACGACCTCGCGAAGCCTCTCGGCGGACTGGGTGGTCTGGACGACGACGCCGACCCTCCTGCCGAGCTCGATCGCGTCGAGGTCCGAGGCGGACTCAACGGCGACGGCCCCGGGGGCGTGTCCGATCGTGCCCTCGACCTCGGGATGCCCGGCCTCCCCCACGACGATGACCTGGTACCCGCCGGCAAGGAGCCGCGCCGCGGCGTGATGGACCTTCTTCACGTAGGGGCAGGTGGCATCGACGACGACGAGCCCCCGGGCGCGGGCCCCCTCGATGACCTCGGGGGCCACCCCATGGCTTCTGATCACGATGGTGGAGCCCGGGGCCTGACGCGTGTCCGCGGCGACGGCGACGCCGCGTCCCTCGAGCTCGGCGACCACCTTGGGATTGTGGATGAGCGGCCCGAGGGTGCGCACGGGGCCGTCGGCCTCGTCGAGCGCCCTTGCGACGAGCTCGAGGGCCCTCTCGACCCCGTAGCAGGCGCCGGCCTGGTCCGCGACGGTTATGCTTGCCATGCTCACTCCTTCCCCGGATGCTCTTCGCGCAGGTCGCCCCTCAGCTCGTAGACGCGCTCCATGGCCTTGGCCTCCATCTCCTCGAGACGCGCCTTGCGGCCCTTCGACTCGAGCTGGTCGAACGTGAGCGCCTCCCCCACCTTGCAGAAGACGCGCCCGGGGAGCTTCCAGTGCGTCCCCTCGGGCGTGATGCGCCGGGCGCCCACGATGGCGATGGGGACGATGTCGGCCTTCGCCATCTGGGCGATGAGGGAGAATCCCCCGCGGATGTCGATCTGCTGGTCGTCTGAGCGCACCCTCGTGCCCTCCGGGAAGACCAGGAGCGACTCGCCGCGCTGGAGCGCCCTCTGCGCCCTGCGGATGGCCTTGAGGTCGGCGGTGCCCCTCTCGACGGGTATCCCGCCCACGCGGGCGAAGAGGGCGCCCACGACCTTGGAGCCGTCGAACTCGCTCTTGTAGAGGATGCGCAGGCGACGATGGTGGAACCACATCGAGACGGCCACGACGACGGGGTCGAGCATCGAGACGTGGTTCATGATGACCACCGAGCCATGCCCCTCCGTGTGGCTCCAGAGGTAGCGGCCGTTCTCGATGGTCCAAGGCCAGACGACCTTCGTGAAGGCGCCGACGACCGCGCAGACGAAGTGGTAGAGGAAGCGCGCCGGGGCGGGGAAGTCGGTCATGCCGTGCTCGAAGTAGTCCTCGTCGGTCGCCCCATGGGAGGGCATCGGCTCCTCGCGCGTGGCGCGCCTCGCGCCGGCGGCGGCCGGCTTCGGAGGCGCCGCAGGCGCCTCGGGCGCGCCCTTGGCCTCGCGGGCCCTCTCCACGAGGCTCATGACCTCGGAGACGACCTCGTCGAGCGAGAGCTCGGAGGAGTCTATCCTGTGGGCGTCCGGGGCTGCGCGCAGAGGCGACGAGGCCCGGCTCGAGTCGATGCCGTCACGATGCCGCAGGGATTCGAGCACCTTGCTCTCGGTCGCCGCGTCCGTCGTGGCGGAGGGGTCCGTGGCCGCGTCCCCGCCGCTGCGCTGCACCGCCCTCCGATGGGCGCGTGCGACGTCGCTTGCCGTCAGGAATACCTTGACCTCGGCCTGGGGAAAGACGGTGGTGCCGATGTCCCTGCCCTCGGCCACCACGTCGCCCCCCCGCGCGAGCTCCCTCTGGCGCTCGACCATGGCCGCGCGGACGTCGGGATAGGCGGAGACCTCGCTCACGCAGGCGTCGACCTCCGGCGTGCGGATCGCCGCGGTGACGTCCCTCCCGTCGAGCAGGACCTTCTGCGTCCCATCGTCTGCCTGCGAGAACTCGATCAGGACCTTCCGCGCGAGCCCGGCGACGGCCGCGCCGTCGGAGACGTCCGTGCCGCTCAAGAGGCACTTCTCGGTCACGGCGCGGTACATCGCGCCCGTGTCGAGGTAGACGAAGCCCATCCGGCGCGCGATCGCATGCGCGACGGTCGACTTGCCCGATCCTGCTGGTCCATCGATCGCGACGATCATCTCTCTGGTCCTTTCGTGGAATGGCCGCCCCCGAGGGCGCCCGCGGCCGAGCGGCGGACGACCTCCTCGGGCGTGAGGCCGAAGGCGTCGAGGTAGAAGCCCTCATGGTCTGTCGTGAGTATCTGCGAGGCGACGTTGCGTATGGTCATATGCCAGAAGCGTCCCAGGTCGCTCCCGAAGGCGGAGCCCAGGAGGGCGCGCGTGAAACCGCCGTGGGTGATCATGGCGGTACGTCCGTCCAGGGGCTCGGCGCTGGCGAGCAGGGATCCCGCCCGCTCGAGGAGGTCCTCGAAGCTCTCCGCGCCGGGACAGGGGTGGGAGACCCCCTCGGAGTCTATCGGCCAGGGAAACGTGTAGCCGTGGCCGGCCGCGTAGTCGTAGCCCTTGCTCTCGAGCTCGCCGAACTCGATCTCCTGGAGCCTGTCGTCGATCTCGACCTCGATGCCGAGCGTCTCGGCGGCCGGCGCGGCGATGCAGAGGCACCGCGCCAGGGGCGAGCACCAGATCCTGTCGGGGCGCCAGGCGATGACGGCCTCGACGGCCCTCTTGCGCTGCTCCTCACCACGAGGGGTGAGGAGCACGTCCCTCCTCCCGGCGAAGCATCGCGAGACGTTGGCCTCGGTCTCCGGGTGGCGCATGACGAGCACGCTCGCCCGTTCGCCCTCACCGCCCATCGGCATCGGCACCGCCCCTCGCGACCCTCTCCAGGGCATCGCGCTCGGCCTTGGTGAGGTCCCTCCACTCCCCCGGCCCCACGCCCGTGAGGACGAGCGGCCCGAAGCTCTCGCGATGGAGCCTCACGACCTTGTGGTTGACGGCCCTGAGCATACGTTTCACCTGATGCTTTCTCCCCTCGTGAATCTCCAGCGAGACGACCGAGCATCCCCTCGGGACCCCGTCGGGGCAGACGGGCCGCGCCGCAGGCGAGGACGGGTCGAGGACCTCGGCCCTGGCTGGGGAGCTGATGCCGTCGTCCAGGGGGATGCCCCCTCTCAGGAGCTCGAGCTGATGGGGCGTGACGGAGCCGCGCACGAGGGCCACGTAGCGCTTGTTCACGTGCCGCGAGGGATGCAGGAGCGACTGGCCGGCATCGCCGTTCGTGGTGAACAGGAGCAGCCCCGTGGTGTCGACGTCGAGCCTGCCCACCGGGAAGAGCCCCGGGTGGAGGTCGGTCGGGACGAGCGCGGCGACGCAGGGCCTGCCCTGGGGGTCGGACATGGTGGTGACGTAGCCGGAGGGCTTGTTCAGCATGAGGTAGGCGGCCGACTCCCCGAGCGAGACGGGCACGCCGTCGACGAGCACCTCGTCGACGGATGGGTCGACCTTCGAGCCGAGCTCGGTGACGACCCTGCCGTTCACGCGGACGCGTCCTGCGGTCATGAGGTTCTCCGAGCCGCGCCTGCTCGCGACGCCGGCGCGCGCGAGGAAGCGCTGCAGGCGCATGGGGAATACGCGCTCGTCAGGCGATTCGCCGGCGGCGTCAGGAGCCATCGGATGCCTCCTCGCCGGCGGCCTCGCCGACGGTCCAGTCCTCGTCGAGGTCGAAGGGCTCCTCCTCGAGCAGCTCGCGCTCGTCGTCGATGTCTTTGGCGGCATCCTCGACGGTCGACTCGATGGACCTTCCGGAGAGGCGCTCGCGGATGAAGCGCTTGGACTCCTCGTCTGGGGCGAAGTCCTCGAGGTCGGGCAGGTCACGCACGCTCCTCAGGCCAAATCGCTCGAGGAAGGCCTGGGTCGTGCCATAGAGCACGGCACGACCGTGCTCGGCGTCGCGCCCGACCTCGCGGACGAGGCCCTTGTCGACGAGCGACGAGATGACGCCATCCGAGTTCACGCCGCGGACGGCCTTGATCCCGTCCCTGCTCACGGGCTGGTGGTAGGCGACGACGGCGAGCGCCTCGAGGGCGGCCTGCGAGAGCTTCCTCGTGTCCCAGGACAGGACGTAGGTCTCGATGAGGTCATGGTAGGCGGGGTGGGTGAAGAGCCTCCAGCCGCCCGCGACCTCCCGCAGCTGGAAGCCGCGGTTCGCGTCGGCGTACTCGGCCGAGAGCTCGGCGAGCGCCCCGGCGACCTCGCCGGGGGCAACCTCGAGCACGGCGGCGAGGTCGAGTGCCGAGACGGGGTCGCTCGAGACGAGGAGCATCGCCTCGACCGCCGCCTTCACCGTGTCTGAATCGAGTGTCTTGAGGTCGTTCATTCCTGCTGCTCCTCACCAACGCTTGTTAGGTCCTCGTCGGAAGGCACATAGGGGGCGGCGCCCTCCACGCGTACGATGTCTATCTCGCCGAAGAGGTCGTTCTGCTGCATGCGAATCGAGCCGAGCTTGTAGAGCTCGAGGACGGCGAGCAGGGTCACGACGATCTGCTCGGGGCTCTCCTGCCCGTCGAGGAGCTCCGTGAAGGTGGTGCAAGGGCTTGGAGCGGGTGATCCTGTCGACCGAGGCCACGGTCAGCGCGACCGGAAGACGCTTGGGGGCGATGTGCTCGGCCTCGAGGAGGAGCGTCTCCTTCGGCTGTCGAGGTCCGCGCAGATGACGGCAAGGCCGCGGAGCGTGATCCCCTCGAGGTAGTCCGGCATGAGGCCCAGGAAGTCGGGGTCGGCGCCGGCCGTCCTGGGATGCATGCGGCTTGCGGCCTCCATGCGGGCGCCGAGGGCGCTCCCGGCATTCCTGAACTGCTTGTAGGCGATGAGGCGCGCGATCAGGACCTCCCGGGCCTCGTCGGGCGTGAGGTCTGAGAGGTCGTCCTCGTCCCTCGTCGGGGTCGTCCTTCGCCGGCTTGACGCGGAAGTCGTCGGGGACGAGCGAGGCGGCCTTGATCTCGAGGAGCGTCGAGGCGACGAGAACGAAGTCGCTCGCGACGTCGAGGTCCATGTCGCGCATCCGGTCGACCTCGTCGAGGTACTGGTCGGCGACGTCGGCGATCGAGATGGCGCCGATGTCGACCCTCTGCCTGCTCACCAGCTGCAGGAGCAGGTCGAAGGGGCCCGAGAAGGCCTGTGTCCGCACGCGGTAGCTCATGCTCAGCCTCCGAGGAGCACGTTCGAGAGGCCCGTCGCCGTCCAGGTGAGGTAGGTCCCCAGGGGGTCGACGCGCAGGACGGTGGGAATCACGTAGAGGACGACCAGGAGGATCGGCATGGAGTAGGCCTGGACCTTGTAGTAGGCCATGCGGGCCTTCCCCGAGAGGAACGGCGAGATGATCGCCGAGCCGTCGAGCGGCGGCAGGGGGATGAGGTTGAAGAACATGAGGATGAGGTTCACGTAGACGTAGAGGTTGAGGAGATAGAGGATCCAGTAGAGGGTGACCTGCGACGCGGAGACGTACAGCGGCTCGACGGAGCGGAATATCGCGGCGCCCACGAGGGCCTGCAGCAGGTTCGAGGCCGGCCCGGCGAGCGCCACGAGCAGCTCGTCGCGACGGGGATGGCGCAGGTTGTTGGGGTTATAGGGCACGGGCTTCGCGAACGCGAAGACGGGGCCGCCCGCGATGGCCATGATGACGGGCAGGATGACCGAGCCAAAGGGGTCGAGGTGCCTTGGCCGGATTCAGGGTGAGCCGCCCCGCGTTCTTGGCGGTGTTGTCGCCGCACTTGTAGGCCACCCAGCCATGCGCGACCTCATGGAGCACCGCGGCGAACATGACGAGGGCAACCGGCAGGACGATGGACAGGATGCGGCCTGTGACGCTGGACGCAGAACTCATCGCGTGCTCCTCTCCGAGACGCCATAGCGAGGCGTGGGCCCCTTCGACCTTGCGGAACGCGCGGCGGCCCGCGAACAGAGCCAGTCTATAACGAACAAGGCGAGGCTCGCCAACGCGAAGTCGCCCCGGAAGGCCCCGTCGAGCGAGGTCTGGATGACGAAGGAGCCCGAGAGGGGCGCGACGACGAGCTGCGAGAGCGCGTTGGTCGCCATCATCACGGGCGTGCGCGTCGGGCCGATGGCCAGGCAGAGCGCCACGACATCGGCGGCAAGCGCGATCGCCAGGATGCGGCAGGCGACGGCGACCGCCCTGAGGCCGAAGCTCGCCACCCTACTCATCGACGGCCTCCTCGAGGGCCGCGGAGAGCTCGAGCCACTCCTCCTCGAGGGAGGGAATGCGCTTCTTGAGCGCGTTGTACTCCTTCATGCAGGCATCGAAGCGTGCCGAGTCGGCATAGAGCTCCTCGGTTGCCATGAGGGCCATGAGCTCGTCGTAGCGCGCGCGTGCGGGCTCGAGGGCGGCCTCCACCTGCCGAAGGCGCTTGCGCGTCGAGCGCAGGCGGCGGTTGGCGGCGTTCCTGGCCTCGGCCTCGGCGCGGCGCTGCTCCTTGGTCTTAACGTTCCTCCCCTGTGCTGCCGACGACGCCGAGGGGGCGTCGGGCGAGGCGGGGAGAGGGGCGAGGCGCACGGGTCGCTCCTCCACGGCCGGGGCGGCGGGCTTGGCGGAGGCCCCCTGCGCCCTCTGGGCGAGCTCCTCGCGCTTGAAGAGGTAGTAGTCGTAGTCGCCGTCGTAGACGGTGACCGTTCCCGTCGCGGACGTCGATGACCTTCGTCGCGAGGGCGCGGACGAGGTGCTCGTCGTGGCTGACGAGGACGATGGTGCCCTTGAACGTCACGAGCGCGCGTTCGAGGACGTCGACCGAGTCGATGTCCAGGTGGTTCGTCGGCTCGTCGAGGCAGAGGAGCGGCTCGGGCGCGACGAGCATCTTGGCCAGGGCGAGTCGCGCCCGCTCCCCCCCGGAGAGCACCGCCACCCTCTTCTCGACGTCGTCGCCGTGGAAGAGGAACGCGCCGAGGAGCCTGCGCTCGTCCGAGGTGGTCCAACCTGCTGCCGACTGGTCCATCTCGGCGAGCACGGTGTTCCCCTCGTTCAGGGTCTCGAGCTGGTGCTGGGCGTAGTATGCCGTGCCCACGTCCTTGCCGAGCTCGATGGTGCCCCTCGTCGGCTGCTCGATGCCCAGGAGGAGCTTCATCAGGGTCGACTTGCCTGCGCCGTTGGGCCCCACCAACGCGACGTGGTCGCCGCGGTAGAGGGTGAGGTCGACGTCGTCGTAGACCACCTGCTCGCCGAAGGACTTCGCCACGTGGCTCACGTCTATGACCATGTCGCCCGTGCGCGGCGGCTCCGGGAACCGGAAGGTGACCTTCTTCGACTGCTCTGGCAGGACCACAAGCTCGTCGCGGATGGCCTCCACCTTCCTGATCCTCTCCTGCACCTGGCGCGCCTTCGTGGGCTTGTAGCGGAAGCGCTCGATGAAGACCTCCATGTGCTGGATGTCGCGTTCCTGCGCGGCGCGCTTCGCCCTGAGCTGCTCGAGGTTGTCCTCGCGCTGATGCAGGTAGCTCGAGTAGTTGCCCACGTAGGTGGTGAGCCTGCGGTTCTCGAGGGCGGCGACGTGGGAGACGCAGGAGTCCATGAAGGCGCGATCATGGCTCACGAGCAGGACGGCGCCGTCATAGGTCGAGATGAAGCCCCTCGAGCCACTGGACGCTCTCGAGGTCGAGGTGGTTCGTCGGCTCGTCGAGGAGGAGGAGGTCGGGATGGCGCAGGAGCAGCTTCGACAGGGCGATGCGCATCTGCCAGCCGCCCGAGAAGTCCTTGGCGGGCTTGTCGAGGTCGGAGACGGGGAAGCCGAGGCCGCAGAGAATCGCCCGCGCCCGGCTCTCGAGCTCGTAGCCGCCAGCGTGCTCGAAGCGGTCCTGGGCGCGCCCGTACTCCTCGAGGAGAGGCTCGAGCTCGCCCTCGTCGGAGGTTATCGAGATGAGGTTCTCGAGGTCGTGGATGCGTGCCCCCAGGCGCTTTATCTCGGTCGCGGAGTCCATGACCTCGCCGAGCGCGCTCCTGCGGCCCGAGAGCTTGGTCTCCTGCTCGAGGTATCCAATCGAGGTGCCCTTGGCGAAGCTGATGGTGCCCTCGTCCGAGGTCTCGGTGCCCATGATGATCTTGAGCAGCGTCGTCTTGCCGGCGCCGTTGGGGCCGACGAGGGCCCAGCGCTCGCCAGCGTTGAGCTGGAGCGTCGCGAGCGAGTAGAGGGTCCTGCCGCCGAACGACTTCGATATCTTGTCTGCGAGGAGAATCAAAGGCTAGTCCTGTACGAGATGGACCGCGAAGCCGCCGAGGTCCTGGGCGAAGTAGATGAGGTGGGTGGTGCCGTCAGGATTGCGAACGCGGGAATCCTCGAGAAACGCGTGGCCGTGCCCTGCGAACCAGCGCTCGGCGGCGTCGATGTCGTCGACGGCGAATCCGATGTGGCCCCTCTCCCCTCTTCCCGAGCCCTTCATGACCTCGACCTCGGACCCGGCGAAGAAGGAGACGGGCGTCTCGGCCTTCGCGAGGCCGAGGAACGCGAAGGAATCGGCGAGGGACGAGGCCTCCTCCGGCGTGCCGCCGTTGATTCCGACGTGTGCCAGACGAAGGCCGAACAGCTCCTGGGGGCTTTCCTGTGGTGCGCTCATGAGATGGTCCTCCTCGGACGCATGGCGTGACGTATCGACTTTTTCCGTATCCAGTATAGGGGTGAGCGCGGCGGCCGTTTTCGCGGTCTCGTGTTGCCTATGAAATCTCTTGCGTGTCAGAGGGGCTGCCGTGTTAGAATGTCACCCGTCGCGCGCAGCGCGGCGTGGCCGGGCGATTGGCTCAGGGGTAGAGCACATCCTTCACACGGATGGGGTCGCTGGTTCAAATCCAGCATCGCCCACCAACAGAAATTATGGCCTCCACCTGCGGATATGCAGTGGAGGCCATTTTGCTCCTCTTGGGTCGGGGCTTGTGACGCGACCTTTGCCGCTGAAGGATGCGATCAGTACCACAAGGGTGCGACCAGTACCACAAGGGGCTGATGACGACCTGCGGTTTTGTCCCTCGGGAGGTCGCCTCACTCGCACTTTCGTGGTACTGATTGCATTCTCGGGTCTCCGCACGGCGGGCGCCCACAGCCCCTCCGGCCCGCGGCAAGAAAAAAGGAGCCCGCGATGCGGGCTCCCGTTACCTTTGGTGGAGAATAGGGGGTTCGAACCCCTGACCTCGTGACTGCCAGTCACGCGCTCTCCCAGCTGAGCTAATTCCCCTTGCGTCTTGCGGGAACTATGGTACCAAAGATGGGCGTGGGGTCAAGAACGAATCGCGACAGGAAGATTTCTCCATCTGAGGCGGCCGCGACGGCGCGAGCCGAGAAAGCCCCCGCCGCGCATGCGACGGGGGCCGTTCGAATCGGGTGGGCCTGGTAGGGTTCGAACCTACGATCAAAGGATTATGAGTCCCCTGCGCTGACCGCTGCGCCACAGGCCCGAATGCGCCTCTACCCTATCAGAAGGACGGGGTCTCGTCCACGGCCTCCGCACGCGCGGCAGAGACGGTCGCGGACATCCCTTCCACGACGGAGTCGATGGGGACTTCCGTTCGCGTTCCCGCGGCACGGTCCTTGACCTCGCAGACGCCGCCCTTCACCCCGCGCTTGCCCACGACCACCTGATAGGGGAAGCCCATGAGGTCCGCGTCGTTGAACTTGACCCCAGGCCGCTCCTTGCGGTCGTCGACCACGACCTCGACCCCTGCCTGGGCGAGGCCCTCGGCGATCTTCTTCGCCACGGGCCAGACGAGGTCGTCGCCCACGTCGAGGGGAATGACCTCCACCTCGTAGGGCGCGACGGAGACGGGCCACGAAATGCCGTGCTCGTCGTTGTGCTGCTCGACGACAGCCGCGAGGGTCCGGGAGACGCCGATGCCGTAGCAGCCCATGAGGAAGGGCCGCTCGACGCCGTTCTCGTCGGCGAAGGTGGCCCCCAGGGCCTCGGAGTACTTCGTCCCAAGCTGGAACACCTGGCTCACCTCGATGCCGCGGGCCGCGTGCAGGGGCTTCCCGCAGACGGGACAGAGGTCTCCCTCCCGCGCCGTCACCAGATCGAGCCACTCCCCTATCTCGAAGTCTCTGCCCGGCTTTGCGCCGACGACGTGCCATCCGTCGTCGTTCGCCCCCACGAGCCAGCTCTGCGAGGCCTCGAGGGAGACGTCTGCGACGAGACGAACGCCGTCGGGAAGGCCGATGGGCCCGATGAAGCCCTTGACGAGGCCATAAGCGAGCAGCTCGTCGTCTCCCATGAGATGGTAGGCGCCAAAGGCATGCTCGGCCTTCACCTCGTTCAGGTCGTGGTCCCCTGGGATGACGGCGACGACCGGCCTTCCGTCCCCGTCGACGAGGGCCATCGCCTTGCGCGTGGCGGAGGGGTCGATGCCGAAGAAGGCGGAGACGTCCTCGATGGTCCCGATGTTCGGGGTCGCCACGCGCTTCGGGGAGGAATCGTCCTCGGGACCCTCTGGCACGCGGAGGGTGACCCGAGCGGCCTCGACGTCCGCAGCGAAGCCGCAGTCGCACCAGACCAGCCCGGCCTCGCCTGCGTCGGCAAGCGCCATGAACTCGACGGAGGAGTCGCCGCCGATCTGCCCCACGTCCGCGACGACGGGCAGCGCCTTGAGGCCGCAGCGCTCGCAGATGCGGGCATAGGCTGCCTTCATGGCGTCGTAGGTCTCCTGGAGCGAGGCCTGGTCTGCGTTGAAGGAATAGCCGTCCTTCATGATGAACTCGCGGCCCCGCATGAGGCCGAACCGGGGGCGCATCTCGTCGCGGAACTTCGTCTGGATCTGGTAGAGGGTGACGGGGAGCTGCTTGTAGCTCCTGAGCTCGTTGCGGACGAGGTCGGTCACCGTCTCCTCGTGGGTGGGCCCGAGGCAGAACTCGCGCTCGTGGCGGTCCTTGATCCGCATGAGCTCGGGTCCATAGGCATCCCATCGGCCGGACTCATGCCAGAGCTCGCCGGGGGTGAGGATCGGCAGGAGCATCTCCTGCGCGCCCGTGGCGTCCATCTCCTCGCGCACGATGCGCTCGATCTTCCTGAGCGAGCGCCAGGCGAGCGGCAGGTAGCTGTACACGCCGGAGGCGCACTTGCGAATCATGCCGGCCCGAAGCAGGAGCCTGTGGCTCGCGAGCTCGGCCTCCGAAGGGTCCTCCTTGAGGGTCGGCGCGTAGAGCCGGCTCATCCTCTGGTACTTCTCCACGATTGAACTCCTTGCTGTCCGTCACACATACGGTGCACCATGTTACGCCTTGTGCCTCAGTCGAGTCGGGCTATCTCCTCGAAGAGGGCGTCGATGATGTCTGCCTCCGCGACCTTGCGGACGGTCTCGCCGCCCTTGAAGATGAGCCCCTGCCCCCTTCCGCAGGCGACCCCGATGTCGGCGCCGCGGGCCTCGCCCGGCCCGTTGACGACGCATCCCATGACGGCGACGGTGATGGGCTTGTCGAGGGTCGCCATCCTCCGCGTCACCTCGTCGGCGATGGAGACGAGGTCGACCTCGGTCCTGCCGCAGGTCGGGCAGGACACGATCTCCGGGGTGCGACGACGCATGCCGAGCGCGGAGAGCAGCTCCCAGGCGACCACGGGCTCCTCGGCCGGGTCTGCCGTGAGCGAGACGCGGATGGTGTCGCCTATGCCCTCGGCAAGCAGGATGCCGAGGCCGCACGCGCTCTTGACGGTTCCCTGGCGCAGCGTTCCCGCCTCGGTGACGCCGAGGTGGAGCGGGATCGTGGGGAGCTCGCGCGAGAGGAGGCGGTTCGTCTCGAGGGTCGTCGGAACGTCGTGGGCCTTGGCCGAGAGGACGATGTCGGAAAAGCCGCGCTCCTCGAAATGCCTCACGAACGAGACGGCGGAGAGGGCGAGCTTCTCGGGATGGGAGAGGTCCTCGCGCGCGTCCACCCCCTTGTCGAGCGAGCCCGCGTTCACGCCGATGCGTATGGGGACGCCCGCGGAGCCTGCGGCATCGATGACGGCATCCACCCGCTCGAAGCTGCCGATGTTCCCGGGATTGATGCGGACGGCGGCCGCCCCGGCGGCGATTGCCCCGCAGGCCAGCTCGTGGTCGAAGTGGATGTCCGCGACGACGGGAAGCGGTGAGGACGAGACGATGGAGCCGAAGGCGGAGAGGGCCTCCCTCGTGGGGACCGTGACGCGAACGATCTCGCATCCGACGTCGGCGAGGCGCCCTATCTGGCCAAGGGTCGCGGCGACGTCGGTGGTCCTCGTGTTGGTCATCGACTGCACGGCCACGGGGGCCCCGGCGCCAATGGGCACGCCTCCCACCTCGACGCGCCTCGTAAGGGTGCGAGGCAAGGGATTCGACCTGGCCTCGGCCGCGCGAAGGTCTGGCATGCCGTCGTTCATGGGAGCTCCTATCCCGTGATGATCCTGAGGACGTCGAGCCTCAGGACGTATACGAAGAGGCCGAGGAAGAGCGCCACCCCCACATAGCTCACGATCGCCTGCGCCCGCATCGAGAGCTGGCGGCGCATGAGGGCCTGCACGACCTCTATCACGATCTTGCCGCCATCGAGGGGCGGGATGGGAAGGAGGTTCATGAGGCCCAGGGAGAGCGAGATGAGCGCCGCGAGGTAGGAGAAGTCGGCGGGCCCGGACTGCGCCGCCTGGCTCGCCATGACGGAGATGCCGACGACGGAGGTCGAGTTGTTCATGACCTCGACGGTGTGCTGGGGCTCGATCAGCTTCACCACGTAGCCTGCCATCTCGCCGACGTAGTCCAAGGCGACTCTGAGGCCCGTGACGGGGTCGACGTGGCGGATCTCGCTCTCCTGGGTCACGCCGAAGTAGCTCGGGGGCTCGGATGCGTCCACGGCGACGTGCCGTGTCACCTCCGTGCCGTCATGCGCATAGGTGACGTCGAAGCCATCCGTCTTGAGGGCCGCCTCGAGCTGCGTGGCGATGTCGGACCACGTGCTCACCGGCACGCCGCCGATGGACTCGATCGCGTCGCCGGCGACGAGGCCCGCCTGCTCGGCGAGGGACCCCTGGGTGACCTCGGCCACCGTCGTCGTGTTGGTGCCCGTCCGGACCCCCTCGACGCCCAGGACGGCAACGATGAGTGCCATGCCGAGCACGATGTTCACGGCAACGCCGGCAGCCAGCGTGACGACCCTCTTCCAGAAGCACAGGCCCACGTAGACGTGGGAGCGCTCCTGCGGCATAGAGCTCGTCGTCGGACAGGGCGAGCTCGCGTGCCTGTCCCTCGGCGTTCGAGCCGGCAGCCTCGAGGTCATGGCCGCGGTCGTAGACGGTGAGCAGGCTCGCGTCGCGCGCGGGCGCGACGAAGGTCTCGGGGTAGTAGCGCTGCGAGGGCCTCTCGCCCTTCTCGGGGTCATAGAAGGGCTTGGCGCTCGCCCAGTCGGAGAGGCACACGAGCAGGTTCTGAGCGCGCTCCTCGTCACAGCCGAGCTCCGAGGCCAGCTCCTGGGAGGTGATTCGGCCCCGCCTCGTGAGGAGGCCGAGGGCCTTGGGAAGGAGCTCGTCGGCATCGCCCTCCATGCCGCATATGCGGTTGTACCCGCCGATGAGGACGGGCGTGATGCCGATCTCGGTGCCGTAGCTCCTGCTCGTGAACGAGAGCCTCCAGGGACACGGGAGCCCCAGGAAGAACTCGGTCACCCGGACCCCGAAGGCCCGCGAGGCGAGGAAGTGGCCTCCCTCGTGGACGAACACGAGGGCCGAGAGGAGGAGGAGCCCCCAGAAGACTGCCGAGAGGGCCTCCATCACTCGAGGCCCCTGACGATGCGCTCGGCGGCGGCCCGCGAGGCCGCGTCGACATCGCCGAGCTGGGAGATGGAGGACACCCCTTCGCGCCCGCTTGCCTCCATGACCCGCTCGACGACCTCGTCGACCTGGGTGAAGGCGATCCTGCCCTCGCGGAATGCGAGGTTGGCTACCTCGTTTGCGGCATTCATGACGCAGGGCAGCGTACCGCCCTCGCGCCCTGCGTCGAGGGCGAGGGCGAGGCACCGGAAGGTTCCGAGGTCCGGCCGCTCGAAGGAGAGGGGCTCCTCGGCGAGGAAGTCGATCCTCTCGCAGGGGCTCTCCCAGCGGTGCGGGTAGCTCAGGGCGTATTGGATGGGCACCCGCATGTCGGCGACGCCGATGTCCGCCTTGACGGTTCCGTCGCAGAACTCGACCATCGAATGGACCCTGCTCTGGCGGTGTATCACGACCTCGACGTCGTCGATGGGGACGTCGAAGAGGTGGTGCGCCTCGATGACCTCGAGGCCCTTGTTCATGAGCGTCGCCGAGTCGATCGTGATCTTGGGGCCCATCGACCAGCTTGGATGGGCCATGGCCTGGCGCACCCCCATGCGGGAGAGCTCGGCGCGGGACTTCCCGTAGAACGGGCCGCCCGAGCAGGTGAGCCAGATGCGATGGAGCTCGGAGCGTCTCTCCCCCACCAGACACTGGTAGATGGCGCTGTGCTCGGAGTCGACCGGTATGAGGCGGCCTGGCTTGGCGAGGGGCATGAGCAGGTCGCCGGCGACCACCAACGACTCCTTGTTGGCCAGGGCACATATCTTGTCGGCGGCGAGGGCCGCGTGGCTCGCGCGGATGCCTGCCGCCCCCACGAGGGCAACGAGGACGCAGTCGACCTCGTCGAGCCTCGCGAGCTCCACGACGGCCTCGTCGCCGATGCCGAGGGAGCATCCCTTGGGAAGGCGGGCGAGGCACCCGTCGTCGCCATGGTTCTCGCTTGCCACGGCGACATGGGAGACCCCGAACTCGCGTGCAGCCGAGACGAGCTTGTCGGTGCTGGAGAACACGCTGAGCGCGACGACGTCTATCTCTGCGGGGTGTTGCCTGCAGACGTCGAGCGCCTGCGTCCCTATCGATCCCGAGCAGCCGAGGATGGCGACGCGAAGGGGGCTGCGCCGCTCGGAAGCGGGTGCGGTGTCTTCGAAGATGTTCATACGATGCCTCCTATTCGAAGGACGAGAAAGGCGACCATGCAGCCGAAGAGCATCGAGTCCGTGCGGTCGAGCAGGCCTCCGTGCCCCGGCATGAAGTTGCCGGAGTCCTTGACGCCGGCGCCGCGCTTGATGCGCGACTCGACGAGGTCGCCTATGACCGAGGCCGTGCCGATGGTGAGGGCAAGCAGTATGGCAAGGGGCCATGTGACGCCTTCGACCTGGATGAATGCGGCGATGCTCCATACGATGAGCGACCCCGCGAGTCCGCCGACGACGCCCTCCCAGCTCTTGTTCGGGCTGATCTTGGGGGCGAGCTTATGTGCCCCGAAGCGGGAGCCGAACACGTAGGCAAGGGCATCGTTCGCCCAGATGCTGGCCATGACCCCGAGGGTCAGGAGGGCCCCCGCGCTGGTCGGGTCCGCCTTGCGCACGAGGACGATGCCCGTGAGGAGCAGTCCCGTGTAGAGGGGGCCGAACACGGTCACGGCGACGTCGGATATCGTGGCCCTGAGCGCGACCACATACCACCAGGCGGTCGCGAGCAGGAGGACGAAGCCCACGATCCAGAGGTAGAAGGGGCCGAGGTAGGCGGCGAGCGGAAACGCCGCCGCCGCGGCGAGGCCGATGAGCTCGTTGGGGAGGCGTCCGCACATGCGCATGATGCGATAGAACTCCGAGCAGCAGAGCCACGCCATCATCGCAATCAGGAGCGTGGTGGCGACGGTTCCGAGGTAGAGGCAGGCAAGCACGGCAATCGCATAGATGGCGCCGGAGGTCGTCCTGGTGAGGACGCGCTCGGTCCAGCCGCGCGCCTTCTGCCCCTTGAGCTCCCCTGCGGCACGGAGCTCGTCCTTCTCGGCACGGCGCTCCTCCTTGGCCTGGCGGCGCTCCGCGTCGTCGGGCTTGCCGACGTGTCCGGTCGTGCCGTGGGTCATGACGTGACTCCCCCGAAGCGCCTGTCGCGGCCTTGGAACGAGCCGACGGCACGCAGGAGGTCCCAGCGGTCGAAGTCGGGCCAGAACTTGTCCGAGACGTAGAACTCGGTGTAGGCAAGCTGCCAGAGGAGGTAGTTGGAGAGCCTGAGCTCGCCCGAGGTCCTGATGAGGAGCTCGGGGTCAGGGAGGTCCCTCGTGTACAGGCGGCTTGCGACCGCATGCTCGTCGACGTCCTCGAGCGCGAGCCGACCCGTGGCGACGTCCTGGGCGACGAGGCGGGCCGCACGGGCTATCTCAGCACGCGAGCCGTAGTTCACCGCGAGGGCGAGCGTCATGCCCGTGTGGGAGGCCGTCTCGTCGAGGCCCTCGCGGAAGGTGTCGCGCGTCGTCTCGGGGAGCCCCTCGAGGTCGCCGAGGAACCTCAGGCGGACGTTCTCCCTATGGAAGAGGGGAAGCTCCCTCAGGAGGGTGTTCGCGAAGAGGGCCATCAGGAGGTCGACCTCCTCCTGGGGGCGCCTCCAGTTCTCCGTGGAGAAGGCATAGGCCGACAGGCAGTCGACCCCGAGCCGGACCGAGGCCGTTATGATCTCGCGGAGCGACCTCACCCCGGCGACATGGCCCTGCGAGCGATCGAGGCCGCGGGACTTCGCCCAGCGGCCGTTGCCGTCCATGATGAGCGAGATGTGGCTCGGCACCCTGTCGAGGTCTATCGAGGCAAGGCTCACGTCCTCGGGAGGGTTGACGAAGTAGAGGCCGAGCTTCTCCTCGTCGCGCTTCACCTAGATCTCCATGACTTCGGCCTCTTTGGCCTTGAGGACGGAGTCGATCGACTCGATGTGGGCGTCGGTGATCTTCTGGATGTGCTGCTGCTCGCGGCGGACGTCGTCCTCGGAGAGGTCCTTGTCGCGTTCTATCTTGCCGTTCTGCTCGCGGCGGACGTTGCGCACGGAAACCTTGGCCTGCTCGGCGAGCTCCTTGCACTCCTTGACGAGCTCGCGGCGACGCTCCTCGGTGGGCTTCGGGAACGGGATGCGGATGCAGGAGCCGTCGTTCGAGGGAGTGATGCCCAGCTCGGAGGTCGAGATGGCCTTCTCGACGGCATGGAGCAGCGACTTGTCCCACGGCTCGACGGCGAGCGTCGAGGCCTCGGGCATCTTCACGGCTGCGACCTGGGTGATCGGCGTCGGGACGCCATAGTAGTCGACCTTGATGGAATCGAGGATGTGGGGGTTCGCGCGTCCCGTGCGGACCTTGGCGAAGTTGGACTTGAGGGTCGTGATGCACTTGTCCATGTGCTCGGACGCGGTGTCGGTGTAGCTGCTCATCTACTGCTCCTCCTTGACGACGACGGTGCCTACGGGCTCTCCCTTGAGGGCCTTGCGCAGAACGTCCGTCTGGTTGATGTCGAACACGATTATGGGCATCGAGTTGTCGTTGCACAGGGCCGTCGCCGTCGCATCCATGACCTGCAGGCCGCGCGTGAGCACGTCGAGGTAGGAGATGGTGTCGAAGCGCTTCGCGTCGGGGCTCTTCTTGGGGTCCTTGTCGTAGATGCCGTCGACGTTGGTGGCCTTCATGAGGACCTCGGCGTCGATCTCGCAGGCCCTCAGCGCCGCGGCCGTGTCGGTGGTGAAGTAGGGGTTCCCCGTGCCTGCGGCGAAGATGCACACGATGTTCTTCTCGAGGTGGTGCATCGCGCGGCGCCTGATGTAGGGCTCGCAGATCTCGGCCATGGTGATGGCGCTCATCACGCGGCACGGCAGCCCTGCGGACTCGAAGGCGTCCTGGAGGGCGAGGGAGTTGATGACGGTCGCGAGCATGCCCATGTAGTCGGCCTGCGAGCGGTCCATGCCCGCCGCCGCACCCGCGAGCCCGCGGAAGATGTTGCCGCCGCCGACGACGACCGCGACCTCTATGCCGTCGTCATGGACGGCCTTTATGTCGCAGGCAAGCCGCTCGAGCACCGCCGGGTCGATGCCGTAGCCGGTGTTGCCCATGAGCGCCTCTCCCGACAGCTTGAGCAAGACGCGATGGTACTTGTACTCTGAGATGGATGTGGACAAGACCAAGCCCCTCTCTTCGCCCTACATGGCGAGACGAACCTGCTCGGGGCAAGGCCGCCCCAACTGATGTGATGATAGCAGAGGTGGGATGGCGCCCGCCGAGCCTTCCCCAACGGGCGCATCGTCTGCATACAAGACGGGGCCCGGACGCAGCGTGCGAGCGTCCGGGCCCTCGATGGCGTGCTGTGGGCGAAGGCCTTAGGCCTCGGCGTTGAACTCGAAGCGGTCGAAGCCGACGATGGCGACCTTGTCGCCCAGCGACTTGGAGAGCTTGTCGGCCAGCTTGGTGATGGTGAGGTCGCCGTCCTTGAAGAATACCTGCTCGGTGAGCACGTACTCCTTGTAGTACTTCTCGAGCCTGCCGGTGGCCATCTTCTCCTGGATGGCCTCGGGCTTGCCGGACTCGGCCGCCTGCGCCATGTAGATGGACTTCTCGTGGGCGATGACGTCTTCCGGGACGTCCTCGCGGCGCGCGGCGACGGGCCTCATGGCGGCGACCTGCATGGCGACGTCATGAGCGAAGGTCTTGAACTCGTCGTTCTGGGCGGTCTCGGGCTTGTCGAACGAGAACTCGACGAGCACGCCGATCTTGCCGCCGAGGTGGACGTAGCTCGCGACGGCGCCCTTCTCCGCCTGGCGACGGACGATGCGTGCGATCTTCATGTTCTCGCCGATGGTGTGGATCATCTCGGTGAGGGCTGCGTCGACGGTCTCTCCGTCGAGGTCGCACTGCTTGAACGCCTCGACGTCGGCGGGGTCGTCATCGGCGACGGCCTTGGCGAGGCTCGCGGCGAAGTCGGTGAAGCGCTTGTTGGTGCCGACGAAGTCGGTCTCGCAGGTGAGCTCAGCAAGGGCACCGGTGGTCGAGTCGTCGGAGACGTAGGCACCGATGGTGCCCTCGTTGGTCTCGCGGCCCGCGCGCTTGACCGCCTTGGCGACGCCCATGGTGCGCAGGACGTCGATGGCCTTGTCGATGTCGCCGTCGGCCTCGACGAGCGCCTTCTTGCACTCCATCATCGGGGAGTTGGTCATGTCACGCAGCTGCTTGACGAGCTGGGCGGAAATCTTTGCCATGTTGTTCCTCTCTCGGGGCGAAGGTGGATAACGATGCGAGACGTGCTACTCGGCGGCAGGCGCGGACGTGGCCTCTGCGGCGGCAGGGGCGGCCTCGACGACAGGCGTTGCCTCGGCGGCAGGCGCCGGCGTGCCGGCCATCTCCTCCGCGGAGATCTGCTCCTTGCCGGTCCCGGCGAGGACGGCGTCGGCCACGAGCTCGCACATGAGCGAGACGGAGCGGATGGCGTCGTCGTTGGCGGGGATGCAGTAGTCGATGACGTCGGGGTCGGAGTTGGTGTCGATGATGCCGATGACGGGGATGTGGAGGCGGTTGGCCTCGCGAACGGCAAGCTCCTCGCGCTTGGTGTCGACAACGAAGAGGGCCTGGGGCAGGCTCTTCATGTCACGGACGCCGCCGAGGTTGCGCTGGAGCTTCTCGAGCTCCTTGCCGAGAACCGCCTGCTCCTTCTTGGGCAGGGTGGCCATGCGGCCGTCCTCGACCATGGTCTCGAGCTCCTCCATGCGGTCGATGCGGGAGCGCATGGTGACGAAGTTCGTGAGCACGCCGCCGAGCCAGCGCTGGTTGATGTAGGGCATGCCGCAGCGCGTGGCCTGCTCTGCGATGGGCTCCTGGGCCTGCTTCTTCGTGCCGACGAAGAGGACCTTGCCCCCCTTGGAGGCGGTGCTCTTGAGGAACGTGTACGCCTGGTCGGCGTCCATGATGGTCTGCTTGAGGTCGAGGATGTAGATCCCGTTGCGGTCGCCGAAGATGTAGGGCTTCATCTTGGGGTTCCACTTGCGGGTCTGGTGGCCGTAGTGGCAGCCGGCCTCGAGCAGGGTCCTGATGTTGATCTTCACAGCCATGTCGATACCTCCGTTTGGTTATGCCTCCGCGCGATTCATCCCCGTCAGGCCACCCAGGCAATGGCTTGTGCCTGGGCACCGGGGCCGACGAGTCGTCGCGCGTGCGTAGTTTTGCCGTGCGGACGCACAGCAGGCGAAAGTATACCAGTCGACCCGCCGGCATGCCAGGTGGGAGGAAGGCTCGCGGCGAGGCGCACATCCGCGCTCCATAGCCTTAGGCTCAGGCGCGCGGATGCGCCTGCTTCGTCGCCTCCTTGAGGCGCTCGACGGAGAGGTGCGTGTATATCTGGGTGGTCGAGAGGCTGCTGTGGCCGAGGAGCTCCTGGACGCTTCTCAGGTCGGCCCCGCCGGAGAGGAGCTCTGTCGCGAAGGTGTGCCTCATGGCATGGGGGGTGAGCGAGGGATCGAGCCCGGCGAGCCTGACGGCCCTCTCGAACCTGGTGCGCAACGCGTCGGCCGACATCCTCCTCCCGCGCGTCGAGACGAACAGCGCCGTCTGCGAGGAGGCGTCCTCGCGCCCGAGGAGCTGCGGGCGCGCCTTCACGAGGTAGGCCCGAAGCGCTTCCAGGGCGCGTGGGTACAAGGGGACGATGCGCTCCTTGGAGCCCTTCCCATAGAGTCTGACCTGCGCGGAGGAGAAGTCGACATGTCGCACGTCGAGGGCGGAGACCTCTGAGATGCGCGCGCCGGAGGCATAGAGGAGCTCGAGGAAGGCCCGGTCCCGCAGCGTCTCCGCCTCGGTGTCCGCGCTCACGGCCAGCAGGCGGGACGCGTCGTCGTCGCTCATGGTGGCGGGCAGGCGCTTCGAGAGCTTGGGGCTCGCGACCGCCGCCGCGGCATCGTCGAGGGCCCTTCCCTCGTGGACGAGCCATCGGTAGAGGGAGCGCACGGAGGACAGGTGCCGGTTGATGGTGCGGCTCGAGTATCGGGCCTGGGAGAGCTCCGCGAGCCAGCGCCTGACCTGGCGGTGGGTGATGCGCTCGGGGTCGATGCCCTCGCGCCTGGCCCAGGCGCAGAAGGCCGCGAGGTCGGTCCTGTAGGCCCTCACGGTGTTCTCGGAGAGGTTCCTGACGGAGGCGAGATAGTCGCAGAAGGCCTCGCAGCTCGACTCGAAGTCCCCCTGCGCCGCCTCGCGAGCCTCAGACGGCGGCATGGTCGTCCTGCCTCGCGCATGCGAACAGGTCGGGGCGGGAGACGACGTAGGACCTCATGTCCTCGAGGCCGCGGTCGGCGTAGGCGAGGTAGCGGGCCGCCTTCTTCACCCGTCCGCCCGGAAGCGGCGGGACAAGCCCGAAGTTGACGTGCATGGGCTGGTAGGGATGCGTCCTTGGGTCGGTGGCGTATGCGACGAGGCTTCCGAGGGCACCCGTCTCGGGGAGCGCTACGGGCGGGGCGCCCGTGAGGTCTGCATAGGTGTTGAGCGCTGCGAGGAGCCCCGAGGCGATGGCCTCGGCGTAGCCCTCCGTGCCGGTGATCTGCCCGGCAAGCCGCACGCGCGTGCCCGGCACCCTGAACGTGCGGTCGAGCGCGCGCGGGCTGTCGACGAACGAGTTGCGGTGCATCACCCCGTAGCGGAAGAACTCGGCCCGCCCGAGGCCCGGCACGAGCCGAAACACCCTGGCCTGCTCGGCGAAGGTAAGGTTGGTCTGGAAGCCCACGAGGTTGTAGGAGGTCATCGAGGCGTTCTCCGCCCTGAGCTGGACGACGGCCCAAGGGCGCCTCCCCGTGCGGGGGTCCGTGATCCCCACGGGCTTGAGCGCGCCATGGCGCAGGGTGTCGATGCCGGTGCGCGCGACCTCCTCGACGGGCTGGCAGGCCTGGAACAGGTCCTTCGACTCGAAGTCCTTGAGGACGACGCGGTCCGCGGAGACGAGCTCGTGCCAGAAGGTCTCGTAGGCCCGCTGGTCCATGGGGCAGTTCAGGTAGTCGCCTCCCGGCGCGTCATCGTAGCGGGACTGCTCGAAGGCGATGTCACGGTCTATGCTGGCGGCGTCGACGATGGGCGCGGCGGCATCGAAGAACGAGAGGGCCTGGGCCCCGACGAGCCGGGCGAGGGCCGCGGCGAGCCCCTCGGAGCAGAGCGGCCCGGCGGCGATGACCGTCGGGCCATCCGGGATGGACGTCGCCTGCTCGCGCACGACCTCGATGCCGGGCTCTGCCGCGACGCGGGCGGTGACCGCCTCTGAGAAGAGCCGGCGGTCGACCGCGAGCGCGCCGCCGGCCGCGACGCTCGCCTCCCGCGCGAGGGCGAGCAGGGGGGAACCCATGAGCTCGAGCTCCTCCTTCAGGAGGCCGGCAGCGCTGTCGTGCCTCGTCGACTTGAGGGAGTTCGAGCATACGAGCTCGGCGAAGCCCGACGTATGGTGCGCCGCGGTCGTCGCGCGGGGGCGCTGCTCGACGAGCCTGACGGGGATCCTCCGCGAGGCGAGCTGAAGAGCGCACTCGCTTCCCGCAAGCCCCGCACCCACCACCGTGACGACCTCTCCCATGCCCATCCCCTCCCGACTCGTCAGGCCCGGCCTCATCGGCGTCGGGCCTCCCCTTCCGACTCGACCCTGCCCGTGCGCAGACCCTTTCCCATAACGATACCGCTTGGGAGGCTCTGCGCGAGGTAGGCCGACGTCGGAGAGTAGCGTCCGTCGGGAAGGCGGCAGACCTTCCCCTTGGCCTCGAGCTCGGAGAGCGTGCGGATGGTGGTGAGCAGCTCCGTGCCGAGGCGCCAGGCGAGCTCCTCCGGACGTGACGGCGAGGCGACCAGGGCGAGGATCGTCGCGTTCTGCTCGAGGTCGCCCGCTCCCGAGAGGGTGGCCCTCGTCAGGCCATAGTTCATCGAAATGACGACGTCGAGGCTCTCCTCGCCCGCTATGATCCCCGCCCCCTGCTCTATGAGGCCGTTCGTGCCCGTGGAGTTGGGCGAGAAGATCGAGCCGGGTGCGCAGAAGACGCTCCTTTGGAGCTGCACGGCTGCCGTGGCCGTGCTGAACGTTCCCGACCGCCGGCTCGCCTCCGCGATGAGCAGCACCTTTCCGAGGGCCGCAATCACGGCGTTGCGCCTGAGGAAGGTATACCTCATGGGAGGCGCGCCCCATCTCTCGATCGAGACGACGCAGCCTCCCTGGGAGACGGCCCGCTCGAACACGTCTCGAGACGCGGAGGGGTACACCTCGTCAGCGCCGCAGCCCGCCACCACGATGGTGCGGCCCCCGGCGCCGAGTGCCGCCCGGGCGGCCGCGCTGTCGCAGCCTATGGCTCCCCCCGACACGACGGTGAGCCCGCATTCGGCCGATATCCTCCCGCACATCTCTGAGACGGCCAGCCCGTAGGGGGTCGCCCTCCTCGCGCCGATGATCGAGATGAGCGGGTCTCCAAGGCAGTCGGCGTTGCCTAGGACGTGGAGCCTTTCCGGTGGGCCGTCCTTGGAGTCGAGGTCCTCGAGGGCCTGCGGATACAGCGGGTCCTCCCGGGCTATCTCACGGCGATTCGCTTCCGCGGGCATGCGCGTCACCCCTTCACCTTGGGCCTGAACAGGCAGGCCTCTGCTATGTCCTGGACCGAGACGTCCTCGCGCCGGTCTATGTCGGCGATCGTCCGGGCGACCCTGAGGACGCGGTCGATGCCCCTCCCCGTCAGCGCGAGCCCCTCGGCCATCTCCGAGAAGTGCGCCTCGACCTCGGGCGGGAGGCGGACGTCCTCTCCCTCGCGCGCCTCCCTCCAGGACGCGAACTCGACGCCCGCCCGCACGAGCTCGCCCAGCGCGGCCGTGGACGACCCCTCCTGCCCCTCTATCACCTTGCGGGCGACGGGGCGTGCGACGTCGACGTGCAGGTCGATCCTGTCCTTGAGGGGGCCTCCGAGCCTGCCCTGGTAGGCGCTGACGCGTCCGGGCGGGCAGGTGCATTGGTGGCATGGGTCACCGAGGTAGCCGCAGGGACAGGGGTTCGCGGCGGCGACGAGCTGGAAGTCGCAGGGAAACCGGTAGACCCCGTCGACGCGAACGATCCTCACCTCCTTGTCCTCGAGGGGCTGCCGCAGCGACTGGAGCGCGTTCGTCGCGAACTCCGGGAGCTCGTCCAGGAACAGGACGCCCTTGTCGGCGAGGGACACCTCCCCCGGCATGACGGGACGCCCTCCCCCGACGAGGCCGCCCATCGAGAGCGAGTGATGGGGCGCCCTGAAGGGCCTGACGCCGCGCGCGATGTCGGCGGTCGGCTCGCCGGCGATCGAGTGGACGAGCATGGCCTCGAGGCGGTCCTCGTCGCCGAGCGGGGGCAGGATGGTGGGAAGGCGACGCGCCAGCATCGTCTTGCCGCATCCGGGCGGGCCCACCATGAGGATGCCGTGGTGCCCCGTGGCGGCGATCGTCAAGGCCCTCTTGGCGAGCTCCTGGTCGACGACGTCCGAGAAGTCTGGCATGGCTCCCTGCTCCCCTCTGCCTGGAGGCTCGGGGGGCGGAGGCACCCTCGGCCTCGAGGCGAGATGTCGAATTCCTGCCTTGAGCTGTGAGATCGAGGTGATCTCTATGGGGTCGTCGCCGAAGGCGCCCCTGCGTCGACGATGTCCGCCGAGGTCACCAACGTGAGCCCGAGCCTGTGCGCGAGGAGGGACAGCGCGACCGCCCCCCTCGTGCGGCAGACGCTCCCGTCGAGGGCGAGCTCGCCTGCGACGAGGCACCGCTCCAGCCCCTCGCGGGGGACCTGGCCGGTGGCCACGAGTATGCCGACGGCGATCGGCAGATCGAAGGCCGGTCCCGGTCTTCTTGAGCTCGCTTGGGGCCAGGTTGACCGTGACGCTCAGGCGGGGGATCGAGAAGCCGCAGGACCTGAGGGCGCTCCTCACGCGCGACCTGGCCTCGAGGACGGCGGCGTCGGGCATCCCGACGATGCTGATGCCCGGGATGCCGCCGGCCAGCTCGACCTCCACATCGACCGGTATCGCCTCGACCCCGCGCACGGTCGCGGAGGTGACCGAGATGTTGCCCATGCGATCAGTCGTCCCACTGGAACGCGCCGAGGAGGTGGCGCAGCCGCGCCTGCCTCTCCCCCACGATGTTCACGGCGATCACGTCGAATCGGAATGGACGAGACGTCATAGTGCTCGGCGAGGTAGAAGAGGGCGAGGCGACGGTAGCGGCGCTGCTTCCTCTTGTCGACGGCGAGCTCGGGCATGGAGTCGCGGTCCTCGCCCAGGCACAGCCTCGTCTTGACCTCCACGAGGACGATGCCGTCGTCGCCCTCGGCGATGATGTCGACCTCTCCCCCGCGGCAGCGCCAGTTGCGCTCGAGGATGCCATAGCCTCGCTTCTCGAGATAGCTCGCGGCGAGCCGTTCCCCCTCGAGCCCGACCTCGCGCGAGGTGTACTCGCTCACCGGCTTCGACTCGAAGTCGTAGCGATGGTCGTCGTAGCGCTCCTCGCGCTCGGCCTCCAGAACGTCCTGCGTGGGCCCCTCCTCGGCCTCCCCCCTCTCGCCGTCGCCAGTGCCTTGGGGCTACCCAAGTGCCTCGACGACGTTTTCCGCATCCTGCTCGAGCACGCTTTCTTCCATGCAGCCTCCTCCGGTTGGTGTGGGACCAGAGGATGCCCTGCCGTTCCGACAGAATCAGACGCTCGATTTACATATACGCGCTGGAATCAAACGGATTCGGCATCGCCGCGAGAGGAGGCGAGGTAGCAAGGTAAATAAAAGATGGAATTTAAAGGAGGATTGCCGCTAACGTGCGGATTTATCCACGAAATGCTCACAGAAGGTCGCCCTATGGAGCTCGCTGAGCCCCTTCTTACGAATCGCAGCGATGTGCTCCGGAGAGGCGTATCCCTTCGACTCGGCAAGGTGATAGCCGGGATAGCTCGCGTCGAGGCCCACCATGAGCGCGTCGCGCGAGACCTTCGCGACGATCGACGCCGCCGCTATGCACGCGATCCGGGAGTCGCCCCTTGACGATGCACCGCTCCGCGGGATGCACATGGACGGGATTGCCGTCGATGAGGACGGCGTCAGGGTCCACGTGCGAGTCCTCGATGGCCATGCGCATGGCCATGCGCAGGCACTGCCCCATGCCGAGAGCATCGATGGACTCGGGCTCGACATAGGCTATGCCGATTGCCAAGGCGAGCTCCGCTATGCGCGTCGCGAGCTCCTCCCGGCGCTTCGGGCTGAGCCTCTTGGAGTCGTTCACGCCCCAGACGAATGGGCTTCTGGGCAGGGCGACGGCGGCCACGCAGAGCGGTCCGGCGACCGCCCCGCGACCGACCTCGTCGATCCCGAGCACGAGCCCGTCCCCGCCGAGGCGCGACTGGAGCGCGTACATCGACTCGACGCGCCTGCGCTCCGCCCCCTCGCGCGCCTGGCGACGGCGGGCGGCCGCGACGGCAGCCTTCACCTGTGCCCGACCGTCTCCTGCGGACGCCTCGCACAGCGCGTCGATGTCCTCGAAGGGCGCGTGCGCGAGGCGCCTCGCGACGTCCGCCGCCCTCTCTGCGCCTTCGTCCAAAGCGGATGCCCCCCTGGGTAAGAGTCGGGGCCACCCAATGGGCGGCCCCGAAGACAACGGTATGAGAAGAGTCCCTAGACCCTCTTCTCGCGAAGGCGGGCGGCCTTGCCGACGCGGTCGCGGAGGTAGTAGAGCTTGGCCCTGTTGGCGACGCCGTGGCGAACGACCTCGAGCTTGGCGATCTTGGGGCTATGGAGCGGGAAGGTACGCTCGACGCCCACGCCGAAGCTCACCTTGCGGACCGTGAAGGTCTCGCGGGAGGAGCCGCCGGAGAGGCGGATGACGTCACCCTGGAAGACCTGGATGCGCTCGCGGTCGCCCTCCTTGATGCGATAGTGAACCTTGACGTTGTCGCCGATGCTGACCTGGGGGATGTCCTCCCTGATCTGCTGACGCTCGATGGCGCGAATGTAGTCCATGGTTTTCCTCGTTTCCTACGCTAGAGGTGCCGACGACCATGCGAGCGGCACATAGGTTTGCACACAAGAGCGAAGTATACGGCAGCGAGGCGTTCGAGGCAAGGAAGCGGAGGGAAGGCACCACAGCTTGGCCATATCGAGAAGGGGGCTAGACGCAGAAGCCCACGACGACGCCGGCCGACGATTCGGGCGCCGCGTAGCCATGCGGGAAGCCGCTGTCGAGGACCGTGTAGAACCAACGGGACTCGAGGCCCTGATAGACGAACTGGAAGGCGGTCCGATACCACCAGGCGGTCCTCTTTCCCGCGAAGGCACGTGCCAACGTGCCCGTCGGGTCGGAGGTCGAGCTGACCTTCTTCTGGGAGAACAGCCGGTACTGGCTTCCCTCGGCGTTCGTCACGTCGTCGAGGTAGGCGAAGTCCGAGCCGTACTCGGTCTTGAACCAGTCGATGTTGCCGGCCGTCTCGTGGGCGGAGAGCAGCCAGAGCCTGTCCGAGGTGAGCGAGATGGCGGAGGTGTCGCGCGCGGAGCCCACGTTGTTCGAGGCCTTGTCCACCGCGACGACGCTCCCGGCAAGGTCGGAGGGCAGGAGCGCCATGCCATCCGCGGCCAGCCAGGCGCGCATCTCGGAGGCCTCCCATCCCCCCTCGACGCCACCTCCCGAGTTCATGGGCCGAGAGGCGATGGCGCTGGTCGTCACGAAGGTGAGGCCAGCCTTCCCGGTGCCGTCCGACTTGTCGTCGTGACGGATTCCCACGATTTGCGCACCCGACTGGGTCCCATCGGAAAGCGTCATGGACTTCGCGTCGCCCGGAAGCGAGCCGTCCGAGTTGGCGAGATGGTACGTGGACGCGATGGAGAGCGCGGTCGCGTCATCCGGGGCAGCCTCTATCTGCGAGGCGATCTGCGCTATCTCCGCCCAGGAGTAGTCGTCGAGCTCGGAGCGAACCTGGAGGCCCGCGGACGTGCCCGTCGTGGGGCCGGCGGCGGACGAGGAGCTCTTCGCCGGGTTGGGAAGGCGTCCCGTCAGCGCGAGGAAGAGGACGGCGGCGCAGGCGCCGAGGAACACGACGGCGATCGCCAGGCGCGCGGCACCTCCCCGCGAGTCGCGTGCGCCTCTGCCCTGCGTCCTGTCCATGCCAGCTCCCCCTTCGCCTCGTCTGCCCTCAGAGATGGAGCTGGGCCTCCTGGTCGTCCCCGCGCCATGCGCGGGGGACCTTGAGCTGCTCGTAGGTTCTGATCGCATAGCGGTCGGTCATGCTCGAGACGAGGTCTGCGACCTGGCGGTCGGGGTGGTCTGCGGCATGCAGGCGGTACTCCTCCGGGACCTCGTCCATGTGGGTGATGTAATGGTCGAAGAGCTCGCCGATCATGCGGTTCGCCTTGGGCTCCTCGAACTTGGCGTCGCTCTGGGCGTAGACGCGCTCGAAGAGGAACGAGCGCATCGACATCATGGCGTCCCATACCTCGTCGGACATGCGGATGTCGCCCGCGCGAGAGCTCGCATCGACGAGGTCGCGGACCATCGTGGAGATCCTCTGCGATGCCGTCGCGCCGAGGACGGACCGCGGCCCCTCGGGCAGGTCGCCCTCGGTCAGGATGCAGGCCCTCTCGGCGTCGTCGATGTCGTGCGTGACGTAAGCGATGCGGTCTGCCACCGAGACGACGCGCCCCTCGAGGGTGCGCGCGCGGCCCGAGCCGGTGTGGTTCAGGATCCCGTCCGTCGTCTCGAGCGTGAGGTTGAGGCCCCTCCCGTCCTTCTCGAGCTTCTCGACGATTCGCACCGACTGGACGTTGTGGCGGTAGAGCAGCCTCGCGTCCGCGGAGTCGGGATCGAGCCCGCGGTAGCGCGCCATCGCCCGGGAGAGGGCGTCCTCGCCGGTATGCCCGAACGGCGTGTGCCCGAGGTCGTGCCCGAGCGCTATGGCCTCGGCGAGGTCCTCGTTGAGGCGGAGCGAGCGCGCGATGTCGACGGCTATCTGCGTCACCTCGAGCGTGTGGATGAGCCTCGTGCGGTAGTGGTCCCCTTCCGGGGCGAGGAAGACCTGCGTCTTGTGCGCGAGGCGACGGAAGCTCTTGGAGTGCAGGATGCGGTCGCGGTCGCGCTGGTAGCAGGTTCTCAGGGGGTCGGGCTCCTCTGGCCGCAGCCGGCCGGAGGACTGGTCGGCATAGGCGGCATAGGGACCGAGCCGCCTATGCTCGTCGGCCTCGAAGCTCTCTCGTGTCAGCATGTCCAAAGGCAAGGCGGCCCCCCCATCCACAGAGAGGATACTACTCGCTTCCGCGCATGGCCGGCTCGGGCGCATGCAAATGGGGAGGGCCCTTGCGGACCCTCCCCAGGAGATGCCAGATGCCAGGGGACGAAGGCTACTTGTCGGTGAACTTGTCGCCCTTCTTGGCGTTGATCTTGGCCTGTGCCGCGGTGAGGCGGGCGATGGGCACGCGATACGGGGAGCAGCTCACGTAGTCCAGGCCGATTCCGTAGAACTTGACGATGGAGTCGGGGTCGCCGCCGTGCTCGCCGCAGACGCCGAGCTTGATGTCGGGGTTGGCGGAACGGCCGCCCTCGCAGCCCATCTTGATGAGCTTGCAGACGCCGTCGTCGACGGTCTCGAACGGGTTGGTCTTGATGATCTTCTTGCTGAGGTACGTCGGGATGAAGGCGCTCTCGACGTCGTCGCGCGAGAACCCGAAGGTGGTCTGCGTGAGGTCGTTCGTGCCGAAGGAGAAGAAGTTGGCATGCTTGCCGATCTGGTCCGCGGTGACGGCGGCGCGCGGCAGCTCGATCATGGTGCCGATGGGGATGTCGAGCTTGACGCCCTTCTCCTTCTCGACCTCGGCGATGACGCCCTCGACGATGCCGCGGACGTAGGCCAGCTCGCTCTCGAGGGAGACGAGCGGGATCATGATCTCGGGCTTGGGGTCGAGGCCCTGGGCCTTGAGCTCGGCCATGGCGGTCGCGATGGCACGGGCCTGCATCTCGGTGAGCTCGGGGTAGACGATGCCGAGGCGGCAGCCGCGAAGTCCGAGCATGGGGTTGGCCTCGACCATGGAGTCGATGCGGCGGAGCAGGTCGCGCTTCTCGGCGATGACCTTCTTGTCGGCACCCTGCTCCTCGAGGTGCGCGATCTCGACGTCGAGGGCGCGGGGGTCGTCGAGGAACTCGTGCAGGGGCGGGTCGAGCAGGCGGACGATGACGTTACGCCCGTCCATGGCCTTGAACATGCCGAGGAAGTCGCCGGTCTGGGCCTTCATGAGGTCGTCGCAGGCCTTCTTCTTCTCGGAGGCGTCCTCGGTGAGGATGAACGACTGGATGATCTGCTTGCGGTCGCCCAGGAACATGTGCTCGGTGCGGCACAGGCCGATGCCCTCTGCTCCGAAGTCGCGCGAGAGCTGCGCGTCCTCGGGGTTGTCGGCGTTGGCGCGAACGCCCATGACGCGACCCTGCTCGGGGTCGAGGCGAATCTCGTCGGCCCACTCGAGGATGGTCTCGAGGTCGCCGGTGAGCTCCGGGCGGATGAGCTCGACCTCGCCGAGGATGACGCGGCCGGTGGTGCCGTCGATCGAGATGAGGTCGCCCTCACGCAGCGTCACGTCGGTGCCGGAGACGCGTGCCTCCTTCTTGGCCGCGTCGATCTTGAGGGACTCGACGCCGCAGACGCAGGGCGCGCCCATTCCGCGGGCGATGACGGCGGCATGGCTGGTCTTGCCGCCGTGGCTCGTGAGGATGCCCTCGGCGGCAACCATTCCCTTGAGGTCGTCGGGGTTGGTCTCCCAGCGGACGAGGATGCAGGGCTTGCCCTCCTCGGCGAACTTGACGGCGTCGTTGGAGGAGAAGACGACCTGGCCGACGGCCGCGCCGGGGCTGGCGTTCAGGCCGGTGGCGAGCACGTCGAGCTTGGCCTTGGGGTCGAGCTGCGGGTGGAGGAGCTGGTCGAGCTGCGCGGGGTTCACGCGGCTGACGGCGGTCTCCTTGTCGATGAGGCCCTCCTTCTCCATGTCGATGGCGGCCTTGAGCGCGGCGGCGGCGGTGCGCTTGCCGACGCGGGTCTGGAGCATCCAGAGCTTGCCCTGCTCGATGGTGAACTCGATGTCCATCATGTCGTGATAGTGCTTCTCGAGGAGCAGGAAGACGTCCTCGAGCTGCTTGCCGGCCTCCTCGACGCCCGGGGTCCTCTTGAGGTCCTCGATGGGCTGGGTGTTGCGGATGCCGGCGACGACGTCCTCGCCCTGGGCGTTGACCAGGAAGTCACCGTAGAACTCCTTGACGCCGTTGGCGGGGTTGCGCGTGAACGCGACGCCGGTCGCAGAGCTGTCGCCCTTGTTGCCGAAGACCATGACCTGGACGTTGACGGCGGTGCCGAGGTCGTCGGAGATCTTGTTCTGCTTGCGGTAGAGGATGGCTCGCTCGTTGTTCCAGCTGCCGAAGACGGCCTCGATGGCGAGCATGAGCTGGGTGTCGGGATCCTGCGGGAAGGAGACCTTCCCGTCGGTCACGACCTGCGGGTGCTCGGCGCCGTCGACGTGGGCCGAGAAGATCTTCTTGAACTCGGTCACGAGGTCCTTGAGGTCCTCGGCGGTGAGGTCGGTGTCGTTCTTGACGCCCTTCGCGAGCTTCTTGGTGGTGATGGCGTTCTCGAACAGGTCGCCCTCGACGCCCATGACGACGCTCGAGAACATCTGGATGAAGCGGCGGTAGGAGTCCCAGGCGAAGCGCTCGTTGTCGGTCTGGGCGATGAGGCCCTTGATCGACTCGTCGTTGAGGCCGAGGTTCAGGACCGTGTCCATCATGCCGGGCATGGAGAAGGGCGCGCCGGAGCGCACGGAGACGAGCAGGGGGTCGGAGGGGTCGCCGAGCTTCTTGCCCATGCGCTCCTCGAGGTCGGCGCGTGCGGCCTCGATCTCGTCGACCACGCCCTCGGGCCAGACGTTATCGGCACCGGAGTACTCGATGCAGGTCTGGCAGGTGATGGTGAATCCCGGAGGAACGGGAAGGCCGATCTTAGCCATCTCGGCGAGGTTGGCGCCCTTTCCACCCAGGATGTAGTTCATCTTGGATTCGCCATCGGTGACGTCGTTGCCCTGGGCGTCCTTTCCGAAGCGATACACGTGCTTGGTCTCTGCCATGCTACTCCCTCGTTCGTATCGAGCGCGATGTCTCGCGCGTTTGACGACAACTCTCGGCATGCGTCGAATGCACACCGTCTGGCATTCTGTCCGATAAGGCTGAAGATTTCCAGCACTTCGCGGCTGAAGCGAAAGGTTGGTCCGTTAGCGGCCTCTTTTTTGTAGCCTTCGTGAAGCGCGCGGCGGAAGCCCTCCCCTATGCGCCCTTGGCGGCGTTCCGCGCCTTCTCGATCGCGTCGATGTGCTCCATGATCTCGTTGGCGGTCGCCTCGAGGGCCTTGTGGTCCGTGTGGACGACGATGCACCCGAGGTGCTTCATGAGGGCGCGGGCCTCCGCGAGCTCGATGTTGATCTCCGCGGGGTCGGCGTAGGAGCCGGCGACGGCGAGCGCCTCGTCGGAGAAGCGCTGCTGGCGAATCTGCGTGAGGACGTCGATGGTGGAGACGAGGCCGAAGATGCGCGAGGGGTCGACGTCCTCGAGCTCCTTGGGCGGGTTCACGCCGGGGGCGAGGGGAACGTTGGCCACCTTGTAGCCCTTGGAGCCGAGGTACATCGAGAGCGGCGTCTTCGAGGTGCGCGAGACGCCGATGAGGACGAGGTCCGCATCGGCGAGATCCTGGGGGTTGCGCCCGTCGTCGTGCTCGACGGAGTACTCCATGGCCTCGATGAGCTTGAAGTAATGGCCGTCGGTCTTGTGGATGACGCCCGGGATGTTCTTGGGGTCGTCGCCCGTGAGAGTCGAGATGACGCTGATGGCCGGCCCCATGAGGTCGATGGAGGGAATGCCGCGGGAGTCGAGCTCGCGACGGACCTCGTCGCGCAGCTCGTGATCGACGATCGTATGGAAGACGGCGGTGGGATGCTCCTCGAGCTCGGACTCGCGCTTGTCGAAGTACTCGCGGACCTGCTCGGCGCTCGAGACGTTGCCGAGGCGCTTCACCTTGACGGCGTTGTCGGCGAACTGGCCTGCGGCTGCCGCGACGACGCCCGTCGCCGTGTTGCCGAGGGAGTCCGAGATGACATGGATGATAGGCACGTCAGGTGCATAGCTCACATCAAGATTGTCGAAGGAACCCTTCACGACACCCTCCTCCTGTGAGTGCGGGCCTGTGACCGACCCGCATCAGATAGTGTTTTGCCCTGAGGCGATGATACAACATGTAGAGCTACTTCTTGCGGGCGAGCACCCCAATGTCGGCAACCCCATCGAAAACTCTCGCGAACCTGTTGAGCAGCCTCAGGCGGTTGTCACGCAGGCGCTGGTCCTCGTCCATGACCAGCACGTCGACGAAGAAGCGGTCGATGGGCTCGCGCAGGCGCGCGAGCGCCTTCACGGCTTCGCCATAGGAGCGAGACGCGAGGGCGGACGCCACCTCGGCGCGGCCGGCCTCGCAGGCGGAGAGGAGAGCCGCCTCGCTCGGCGCGAGCAGCGACTCGTCGACCTCGTCTCCGAGCGCGGGGTCGGCGAGGTGGGAGGCTCTGGCATAGGCGGTCGCGAGGTCGTCGAAGAGCTCGGGCTCGGCCGTGCGGGCCTGGTCGAGCGCATGGGCGCGCGCGAAGAACTCGTCGGGGTCGATGACGCCGACGGCGCGGACCGCCTCGATGGTGTCGGGCGAGATGCCGTCGTCTTTCGCCATGGCTGCGAGCCGCGCCGAGAAGAAGGCGCAGACCGAGCCGAGCACCTGCTCGCGCTCGAAGCGGATGCCCTGTTCGGCGAGGAGGCCGAGGGCGCAGGAGACGAGCGCCTCGAGGTCGACAGAGGGCATCGTGCGCAGGATGTTGATGACGCCGATGGCCGAGCGCCTGACGGCGTACGGGTCTGAGGAGCCGGTGGGAGGCTCGTCGATGGCGAAGATGCCGCAGACCGTGTCGAGCTTGTCGGCGATCGCGACGACGCGGCCGACGCCGTTCGAGGGGAGCTCGTCGCCGGCGAAGCGGGGCCGGTAGTGCTCGCGGACGGCAAGGCAGACGCCGTCGGGCTCGCCCGCCGCCCTTGCGTAGTAGCCGCCCATGACGCCCTGCTGGTTGGTGAACTCGACGACGGCACTCGAGACCAGGTCGGCCTTGGCGAGATGCGCGGCGCGGACGCACTCGGACGCCTCGTCCTCGCCGAGGCCGGCGGCGCGGGCCGTCTCGGCGGCGAGCGCCTCCATGCGCGCCACCTTCTGGCGCATGGTCCCCAGCTTCTCCTGGAAGACGACGGCGTCGAGGCGGTCGACGAAGGAATCCATGGGATGGGCGAGGTCCTCCTGGTAGAAGAACTTCGCGTCGTCGAGACGTGCCCTCACGACGCGCTCGTTGCCGGCCGCCACGACGCTCGCGCAGGCTGGGTCGGCGTTCGAGACCACGACGAAGCCGCAGGTGAGATTGCCTTCCTCGTCGTAGAGGGGGAAGTAGCGCTGGTTGGAGAGCATCGACTCGCAGATGATCTCGTGGGGGACCGCGAGGAACTCCTCGTCGAAGTGGCCGAGCAGGACCGTGGGCCACTCGCAGAGGTTCACGACCTCGTCGAAGGTGCGTCCCGGCGTGTCGACCCTGCCCCCCTCCGCACGCTCGATCGCCGCGATGCCCTCGCGGATGGCGGCGCGGCGGCGCTCCTCGCCGAGGACGCATGCCCCCTCGAGGACCTCCTCGTAATGGGCCGGGTCAGAGACGACGTGCGTCCCCGGCCCGAGGACGCGGTGGCCGCGCGTCGTGTTAGAGGCGGTCACGTCGGCGAAGCGCACCCCTATGACCTCGCTGCCGAACAGGCAGCAGATCCAGCGCACCGGACGGCCGAAGCGCTCGTGCTCGGAGCCCCAACGCTGGCTCCTGGGCCAGTCGAGGCCCTTGATGCAGCGCTCCGAGATGTCCCTCAGGATGGGCGCGGACGGGCGCGCGGGCTTCTCGACCTCGGCGAAGACGTATTCCTTGCCGTCCTTGTCGACGCGCCTGACGAGTTCGGAGACGTCGATGCCGCGCCCGCGCGCGAAGCCCGAGGCGGCCTTGGTGGGCTGTCCCGAGGCATCGAACGCGATGGCGCAGGCGGGACCGCGCTTGACCTCGTGGACGGCCTCCGTCTCGACGACGACGTCGCTCACGAGCACGGCGAGGCGCCGCGGGGTCGAGAGCGTCCTGACCTCGCCGTGCGCGAGGCCCGCCTCGTCGAGGCCCGTCTCGAAGAGCCTGCCGAGCTGTGCGATGGCCTTCATGAGCGGCGCGCTCGGCAGCTCCTCGCTGCCTATCTCGAGCAGGAAGTCCCTGGTCCGTTCCATCTAGGCCACCTCCCCTTTCGTATGCTGGCCCTGGTCCTTGCCCGCGACCTCCGCGAGGTAGCTCTCGCAGCAGAGCTTGGCTATGGTGCGGACGCGCAGGATGTAGTTGGCACGCTCGACCGCCGAGAGGGCGCCGCGGCTGTCGAGGAGGTTGAAGGCGTGGCTGCACTTGAGCACGCAGTCGTAGGCGGGAAGGGGCAGGCGGGCGTCGAGGCAGGAGTGGCACTCCGCCTCGTACTCGTCGAACTTCCCCCGCATGAGCCCGACATCGGCGACCTCGAAGTTATAGGCGGAGAACTCGCGCTCGTTCTCGAGGAAGACATCGCCGTAGGTCATGGGGGTGCCGTCGGGCAGCGTCGACCAGACGAGGTCGTAGACGGAGTTGACGCCCTGCGCGTACATCGCGATGCGCTCGAGGCCATAGGTTATCTCGACCGGGACGGGGTCGACCTCGATGCCGCCCACCTGCTGGAAGTAGGTGTACTGGGTGACCTCCATGCCATCGAGCCAGACCTCCCAGCCGAGGCCCCAGGCACCGAGCGTCGGGCTCTCCCAGTCGTCCTCGACGAAGCGGACGTCGTGCTCGTCGGGGTCGAGGCCGATCGCCTTGAGCGATCCCAGGTAGAGGTCCTGGGAGTCGGCCGGGGAGGGCTTGAGGATGACCTGGAACTGGTAGTAGTGCTGCATCCTGTTGGGGTTCTCGCCATAGCGGCCGTCGGCCGGGCGACGGCAGGGCTGCGGGTAGCAGGTGCGCCACGACGCGGGGCCGAGGGAGCGCAGGAGCGTCGCGGTGTGGAAGGTGCCTGCCCCCACCTCCGAGTCGTAGGGCTGCATGACCGTGCAGCCGAGGTCCGCCCAATAGTGCTCGAGCGCCAGGATCATGTCCTGGAAGCTCAACGGTTCTGTGCTCATGGGGAGTCGTTCCTTTCGATAGCGTGTGGGGCGGATGCTCAGAGGGCCTTGGCGTCTGCCGTCGGCCAGAAGATGCAGAGCGCGTGCGACGAGACGGCCTTGGAGGACACCGCGCCGAAGTACCTCGAGTCGAGAGAGTTCGTCCTGTTGTCGCCCATCACCCAGAGATACCCCGCCGGAACGGCGTAGGGATAGGAGATGGGCCCGGAGAGGGTCGAGGAGTGCTGCGCGAGGGGATCCGTCCTCTTGCCCTCCACGTAGCTCTCGTCGAGTCTCTTCCCGTCTACGTAGACCGAGCCGTCCTGGATGTCGACCGTCTGCCCGCCGACGGCGATGACCCTCTTGATGAGCGTCACCCCGGCCTTCTCGGGGTCCTCGAACGTCACGACCTCGCCTGCGGTGGGCTCGGACAGCTTGATGGAGACCTTCTCGCCGACGAGGCGGTCGCCCAGCTGGATGGTGTCGAGCATGGAGCCGGAAGGCACCTGGTAGACCTCCACGACGAAGGCGCGCACGAGAAGGGACACGGCCACGGCGACGCAGATGACGAGTATCCACTGCAGGGCCTCGCCGGCATGATGGCTCTTGCTCGTCACCGGGCGCTCACTCCCCTCTCGGTCCGTTCGAATCCTCCACGAGGGCGCGGACGCGCTCCCTCTCCTCGGCCGAGAGGTCTGCCTGGCCGAGGAGGTCCGGCCTCCAGAGGGCCGTCCTCTCGATGGCGCTCGCGCGCCTCCATGCGGCCACGGCCGCATGGTCGCCCGAGAGAAGCACGTCGGGCACGCGCATCCCATCATAGACTGAGGGACGCGTGTACTGGGCGTACTCGAGCAGGCCGTCAGAAAAAGACTCGTCCGCCGCGCTCATGTCGTCGCCGAGGGCGCCCGGGATGAGACGCACGACGGAATCGGCGACGACGAGGGCGGCGAGCTCGCCGCCGGTGAGCACATAGTCCCCCAGCGAGACGACCTCGTCCGCGAGCGAGTAGACGCGCTCGTCCATGCCCTCGTAGCGTCCGCACACGAGGATGATCCTGCTCTCGCGGGAGAGCCTGGCGGCAGCGGCCTCGTCGTAGGGATGGCCGCAGGGCGAGAAGAAGACCACGTGGGCAGGCCTCTCGCCGCCGCAGGTGAGGTCGTCCAGGGCCTCGAAGACGGGTCCCGGCTTCATGAGCATGCCCTGGCCGCCGCCGAACGGCGCGTCGTCGACGGTCCTGTGGCGGTCGTGCGTCCAGTCCCTGAGGTCGTGCGCGGAGAAGCTCACGAGCCCTCGGTCGCGGGCGCGGCCCATGATCGACGTGGACATGTAGGGCTCGAAGAGCCCGGGAAACACGGAGAGCGTCTCTATCGCGAGGCTCATGAGGACGCTCCCGCTCCCACGAGCCCGTCCGGAAGCGAGACCACGATGGGGCCGGCCTCGGGCACGTCGTCGACGACCTCGTCGACGACGGGGACGAGCGTCTCGCCTGCCGGCCCGCATACCGCCCATACGTCGTTCGCCGGTCCCGTCATGACCTCGCGGATGGTGCCGAGCGGCCCCAGCGTCACGTCCGCGACCTCGCGCCCGAGGAGGCGCGGCACGTCGTGGAGCATGAAGCCTGCGGGCAGGTCGTCCTCGCGGACGAGCACGGACCTGCCGACGCACGCGCGTGCCGACTCGAGGTCGCGGACGCCGCTCAGCCGCACGAGCTGGCCGGACGGACGGCTCGACACGCCCTCGACCACGTGCCACCTGTCCTCCCTGAGGGAGGGCGGCACCAGGGCGACCCTCAGTCCCTCGCGCATGACGAAGGGGAGGCCATCCGCGGGAACCGCGACGACCTCCCCTGCCTTCCCATGGCTCTTGACGACATGGGCAACGTTTCTGTATTTCGCCATCACTGCCGGCGGGTCCTAACCGATGACCTCGACCTCGACATCCGCGCCGACGCGCTGGCCACAGGCCCGTGCGATCGTGCGGATGGCCTTGATGGTGCGGCCGCGCCTGCCGATGACCTTGCCTGCATCGCCCTCGGCGCAGCTCACCTCGATGAGCGAGCCCTCCTCGCCGTCGGTGACGTCGAGGGAGACGCTCGACTCGTCGTCGACGAGACCGCAGACGATGAGCTCGACGAGGTCGGCCACCTTGTCCGAGGGCATCGGGGCCTCCTGCTCGGAGACCTCCTCCGCCTCGACGGGCATGCTGTCGGAAATCTCGGCCATGCGCTACTCGGCGTCCTTGGCCGCAGCGGCCGCGGCGTCCTTGGCGGCCTGCTTCTTCGACTTCTTGCCCTTCTTCTCGGGTGCGGGCTTGCCGCCCCCGCGCGCGATGTCGATGAGGTGGGACACGGCGTTGGAAGGCTGGGCGCCCTTGGCCACCCACGCGTCGATCTTCTCGAGGTCGAGGTCGATGGTCTTGGGGTCGGTCAGCGGGTTATAGCGGCCGACCTGCTCGATGAGACGGCCGTCTCGGGGCATGCGGCCGTCGGCGACGACGACGCGGTAGTACGGACGCTTCTTGGCACCATGACGGGCCAGGCGAATCTTGACTGCCAATGAAAACTCCTCCATTCGGGCGGGCGGACTTGTGGTGGTGTGTGCCGCCACGCATGCACACAAAGCAGTTTTACATGATACGACACCTTCGAAGGCGATTGAAGTGCAGTTTTTGTGAACAGAGCCCGCCCGGATTCCCAAACGTGCAGGTTTCTGAAAGCTTCAGGTGCTGTTCAGAGGCGGTGGGTACTATCACCACAGCATCGAGAGGGCGGCGCGTGCCGCTCCCCAGCCCATCCCGAGGAGGGTCTGCCATGAACATCCTTGTCGTCGAAGACGAACGGAACCTTGCCGACGCCATCTGCCACATCCTGTCCCAGGAAGGCTACAACGCGGAGGCGGCCTACGACGGGAAGGCCGGCCTCACCTATGCGGAGAGCGGGCTCTACGACGCGATGGTCCTCGACGTCATGCTCCCCGGCATGAGCGGGTTCGACGTCGTCCACGAGCTGCGCCACAAGAAGATATCCATCCCCGTCCTCATGCTCACCGCCCGCACCGCGACGACCGACAAGGTCGAGGGCCTCGACGCCGGGGCCGACGACTACATGACCAAGCCCTTCGAGGCACCGGAGCTCCTCGCCCGCATCAGGGCGCTCACCAGGAGGCAGGGTGACGTCGTCATCGACGAGGCGACCTTCGGCGACCTGGTGCTCGACCTCAACACCCACGACCTGTCGTGCGCCTCGCGCTCCGTCCACCTCTCCCAGAAGGAGTTCGAGGTCATGCGCATGCTGATGAGCAGCACCGGCCGCGTGGTCTCCAAGAGCGACCTTCTGACGAGCGTCTGGGGGGCCGACGGCGAGGCCTCGGAGAACTCCGCCGAGGCATACGTGTCGTTCCTCCGCAAGAAGCTCGCCCACCTCAAGTCGAAGGCGTCCATCACCACGCTCCGCATGCTCGGCTATCGCCTCGAGGAGATAGACCTCGGGTAGGCCCCGTTCCCCGCCGCGAGGAGACGCCATGCTCAAGAGTCTCAGGAGGAAGTTCATCGTCATCACGATGTCGCTCGTCGGCCTCGTGCTCGTCGGCGTGCTCGGCATGAGCCTGTACTCGACCGTGAGGTCCATGAACAGCGAGCTCACGGAGGACCTCGCCCATGCGCTCGAGTTCGGGGCCGACTCCAAGCCGACCGTCGGCGGGTCGGTCCAGTCCCCTGGCAACGACGGCATGGGCAACTCGGACCGCTTCCCGGGCTCGCGCATGGTGGTCTATGTCGTCGACATCGACGCGGACGGCACGATCCTCCAGAGCAACAACGCCTCGGTCGCGATCAGCGACGACACGCTCGACAAGGTCGTGAGCGACGTCCTGAGCTCAGACGGCGACTCCGGCTCCATCTCCTCGAGCAACCTCACCTGGCGCCGCAAGGTCACCTCGTCCGGCATCCGCATCGCCATCGGGGACACCACGTCGATCCACACCGTCGTGAGCGCGCAGGTCCTCAACGCCGCCGTCACCATCCTCGTCGCCATGAGCATCCTCTTCGTCATTGTATGGTTCCTCTCGAAGTGGGCGTTCGAGCCCGTCGTCGAGAGCTGGAACAGGCAGCGGCGCTTCGTCGCCGACGCCTCGCACGAGCTGAAGACCCCCCTCGCCGTCATCCTGGCCAACCTGCAGATCCTCGAGCGCTCGAAGTCGGAGAGGCCTGCCGCTGACCAGCGCTGGATCGACTCGACCGCCGAGGAGGCCGAGCGCATGAACGGGCTCGTCAAGGACCTTCTCGAGCTCGCGAGGACCGACGAGAACTCGGTCGGTGACAAGGGGGGCGCCTTCCAGGCGACCGACGTCGACCTCTCCTCCATCGCCGACACCGTCTCCCTGCAGTTCGATGCGGTCGCGTTCGAGCACGGCTGTGGCCTCGAGACCGACATCGCCGAGGACGTGCACGTCACGGGCGACCCGATCCTGCTCGAGCGGCTCGTCAAGTCACTCATAGAGAACGCCTGCAAGTACGCCGAGAGCGGCACCGACGTCCTGGTCGCGCTCGAGAGGAGCGGCTCGCACGCGCGCTTCTCCGTCACCAACCAGGGCGTGCCCATCGACCCCGAGGACCTCCCCCACATCTTCGACCGCTTCTACAGGTCGGACAAGGCGCGGAGCAGGGAGACGGGCGGCTTCGGCCTCGGGCTCGCCATCGCGAAGGGCATCGTCGACGCCCATCATGGGAAGATCTGGGCGACGTCGACCGCCGAGGCCGGGACCTGCTTCTCGTTCGAGATATAGCCCCCGACGGCAGAGGGGTCGCCGCGTCACGGCGACCTCTATACTCGGAGCCATGGAAGAAAGCGGACACACAGCGGCGGGACAGGCCTGGACGGAGTGGGCGGGGCCGGCGATAGGCCTTCTCGACCTCGACGCCTTCTTCGCGTCGGTCGAGCAGCTCGACCATCCCGAATGGCGCGGCAGGCCCGTCGTGGTCGGAGGGTCGGTCGAGAAGAGGGGCGTGGTCTCCACGGCCTCCTACGAGGCACGGCGCTTCGGAATCCATTCGGCCATGCCGGCCGCCGAGGCGAGGAGGCTCTGTCCCGAGGCCATCTGGACCCAGGGCCACTTCGAGCGGTACCGCGCCGTCTCGAACGAGGTCATGGGCATCATCCTGGACGAGACGCCACTCGTCGAGCAGGTCTCGGTCGACGAGGCGTTCTTCGACGTCACCCCGGGGCGCTTCTCGCGCGAGAGTCCGCTCGACATCTGCCGCCGCATCCAGCGGCGCGTCTCGGACCTCGGCGTCACCTGCTCCATCGGCCTCGGGACGAACAAGACGGTGGCGAAGGTGGCCTCGGAGAGGGACAAGCCCCGCGGCCTCACGGTCGTCTTCCCCGGCGGCGAGGCCGACTTCCTCGCCCCGCTGCCCATCCGCGCGATGAGCGGCATCGGGCCGGCGACGGAGAGGAGGCTCCACGGGCTCGGGATCAAGACCCTGGGCCAGCTCGCCGCCTCGGGCGACAGGCTGCGGGCGGAGGAGTTCGGGGTGCTCGGCCCGCTCATGGTGGAGCGGGCCGCCGGGGCGGAGCGCTCGGTCGTTCCCCCCTCGCAGCGACGTCGCGAGGTGAAGTCCGTCTCGAACGAGCGGACCTTCGCCCATGACCTCACCGACGCCCACGAGGTGCATGCGGCCCTCGACCACATCTGCGGGCTCGTCGGGCGGAGGCTCAGGGACAAGTCGCTTGCCGGCAGCGTCGTCACGGTCAAGGTGAGGTTTGACTACCTCCATGCCAGGTCAGCGCAGCGCAGGCTCCCCCATCCCGCCGACGACGAGAGGGAGTTCTCGCCCGTCGCGCGGGAGGCCCTCGACCAGATCTGGCGCGAGGGCCAGCCGGTGCGCCTGCTCGGCGTCGCCATGTCGGGCTTCGGCGAGGAGGCGGCGGAGCCCGACCTCCTCGATCTGCTTGCCGATGAGGAGGGACGCCCCTCGGTGTCCCGGACGACGGACGAGATCAGGCGACGCTTCGGCGACGATGCCGTTGCCTATGGCCATGACCTGAGGTTCAGCGGGCGAACCAGCGACACGCAGCCCATGGGCAAGGGCGACGACGACTAGCTAGTCGGTCGGCCGGGCGCCTTCGCCGAGGCCGAGCTCGACGCGTGGCGCGTCCCCCCAGAGCCGCTCGAGGCGATAGTAGTCGCGCGTCTCGGGGAGGAAGACGTGCACGACGACGGAGCCGTAGTCCATGAGGACCCACGTCGACTCCTCCCGCCCCTCGATGGAGAGCGGCTTGGCGCCGCTGTTGGCGAGGACCTTGGCCTCGATCTCCTCGACGACGGCGTCGGAGAGCCGACGGTTCGAGGCGGTGCAGACGAGGAAGTAGTCGCACACGTCGGACTGCTTCGTGAGGTCGAGGAGGACGACGTCAGAAGCCTTCTTGTCGTCTGCCGCGGCCGCTGCGATGCGGGCGAGCTCGAGTGGGGTAACGCTCATCGTGGCTCCTTCGTGGTTCGTTCGAGTGTCAGGGCATTGTATATCCTGATGGTGCCCTCGTAGAGGTAGCGCCTGGTGTCGAGCACGTAGACGATTCCGCCCACGAACGACTCCCAGAAGAGGTCATGGAGGGAGGCCTCGCCCACGAGCGACCTCACGCGCTCGATGCCGGGCGAGCCCGGCCGGAGGGGCTCGATGCCATCGGCCACGAACAGGACCTCGTCGAGGGGGCTCATGTGGGCGTCGCCCAGGGTGTGGCGGTCGATGGCCTGGAACACCTCGTGCGGCAGCGACGGATAGAGGCTCGGGAGCTCGCGGGCCGCGAGGGGACCATGGAGCAGGGGCACCACGAGCTCGAGGGGGCATCCCATGTCGATGCCCAGCGCGGAGGCCCTCGCGAGGGTCTCCTCCCTCGTGAGGGACTTCTCCCAGTCGTGGAGGAGCCCGGAGCATCGTGCCTCGAACGGATCGACGCCGTAGGCGCAGGCGAGCCCCTCGCACGTCTCGGCGACGGAGAGCGAGTGCGCAAGCCTCTTCCGCTTGCGGCAGAGGTGCTCGCGCACGTCATGCTCGAGCACCTCGAGCGTCCGCGCCTGCTCCGCGTCGTAGGACGGCCTCACGGGCGGGCCTCCCCTTGGACGCTGGGATAGAGGTGGTGCTTGTTTATGTAGCCGATCACCGAGTCCGGCGTGAGATAGCGCAGGCTCTGCCCCTGGCGCACCCGCTCGCGCAGGTAGCTCGACGAGATGGCGAGCGCAGGCACCTCGAGGTAGCGCACGTCGAAGGCTATGTCGGAGCCTGCGAGGACGCTGCGGGCGCGGTCGAGGTCGTATCCCGGGCGCGTCGCGCCGACGAGCTTCGCGAGCGTGGCGAGGCGTGCCGCGTCGCGCCACGTGATTATGTCGACGATGGCGTCGGCGCCCGTGATGAAGTAGATCTCCACGTTCTTCGGATACGTGTCGCGGAGGCGCTGCAGGGTGTCGACCGTATAGGTGACGCCCTCGCGGTCGACCTCGTAGCGGCTCGCGAGGAACAGGGGGTTGTCCGAGGTGGCGAGCAGCGTCATCGAATAGCGGTCCTCGGGGTTGGTGACCGAGCGGTCCTGCTTGAAGGCGGGGTTGCCGGCGGGCATGAAGAGCACCACGTCGAGATCGAGGGCGCAGCGCGCCTGCTCGGCCGTCACGAGGTGGCCGTTGTGGATGGGGTCGAAGGTCCCGCCCATGATGCCCAGGCGATAGGTCCGCGTGGGGTCGGCGCCGAGCAAGGGGAGGTCCTGCCGGGGGAGCTCGCTCATCGTACCTGGCCATCCCCTCTCAGGAGGTACTTCGTCGAGACGAGGTCGCCTGCGCCCATGGGACCGCGGACGTGGAGCTTCTGGGTGGAGATGCCGATCTCCGCGCCGAGGCCGAACATGCCGCCGTCCGTGAAGCGCGTCGACGCGTTGACGTAGACGGACGAGGCGTCGACCTCTGCGAGGAAGCGCTCGGAGGCGGCGTAGTCCCGGGCGACGATGGCCTCGGAGTGCCCGGTGCCGAACCGGTTCACGTGCTCGATGGCACCGCCGACGCCATCGACGCACCCGACGCTCATCTTGAGGTCGTCATACTCCGTCGCGAAGTCCGCCTCGGTGGCCACGCCCATGGGGATGCCGTGGGCGTCGGCGACGAGGCGCGCGCCCTCGTCGCCGACGAGCTCCACTCCCCTCGCGACGAGGGCCTCGAGCACCTCGGGAAGCAGGCGGTCGGCTGCCGCGGCGTCGACGAGGAGCGTCTCGGCGGCGTTGCACACGCCCGGGCGCGACGTCTTGGCGTTGACGACGATGTCCACGGCCGTCGGGAGGTCCGCCGACTCGTGCAGGTACACATGGCAGTTGCCGATGCCCGTCTGGATGCAGGGAACCTTCGCGCTCTCGACGCAGCTCCTGATGAGCCGAGAGCCGCCGCGCGGGATGAGCACGTCGACGATGCCGACGGCCTCCATGAGGCGGCGCGTCTCGTCATGGTCTGGCGAGTCGACGAGCTCGAGCGCCTCGACCGGGGCCCCCGAGCGAGCCAGGCCGGCGCGGCAGGCGTCCGCTATCGCCCGGCAGGACCCGTGGGCCGCCGAGCCGCCCTTGAGCACGCAGGCGTTGCCCGACCTCATGCAGAGGCAGAAGGCGTCGGCGGTGACGTTCGGCCTCGCCTCGTAGACGATGGCGACGACGCCGAGGGGGACGCTCAGCTGCTCCATGCGGATGCCTGAGTCGAGGGTCCAGCCGCGGATGACGCGGCCCAGGGGGTCCGGCTGCGCCGCGACCTCGCGCATCGACGAGACGATGCCGTCGATGCGGTCGTCCGTGAGCAGGAGGCGGTCCTGCAGGGGCCCGGGCATGCCCGCCTCCCGAGCGCGTCCCATGTCCGACGCGTTGGCCTCGAGTATGGCGGCGCGCATGCGGTCGACCTCGTCTGCGGCGTCGAGTATCGCCTGCGTACGCTCGGCCGAGGTCATGCGGGCGAGCGTACGCGACGCCCGTTTGGCAAGCTCGGCCTTCTCGATCGACTCTGACATGTCGGCCTCCGTTCGGCTCGTGGGCCTAGAAGACGAGGAGTTCGTCTCTGTGTATGCAGGGCACGTCGGCCCTGTCCGGGTAGAATCGCGCGACGACGTCGAGCTTGAGGCCTTGGATCTTCTCGAGCTCGTGCGAGGAGTATCTTACGACACCCCGGCCGATGAGGAGCCCCTCGCCGTCGACGACGCCGACGATGTCGCCAGGCTCGAAGTCGCCCTCGACCGCCGTGACCCCGACGGGCAGAAGCGAGGAGCCCCCCTCGACGACGGCCTTGGCCGCCCCGTCGTCGACGCGCAGCTGGCCGCGAGAGATGCCTGCGAGCCCGATCCACATCTTGCGCGCGCCCTCGCCGGCGTTCGCCGGCTCGAACCTCGTTCCGACCTCACGGCCCGAGAGTACCTCCTCGAGGACCGCGTGCGCCCTCCCGCGGCAGATCACCATCGGGATGCCGGCCGCGAGCATCGCGCGGGCTGCGCGGACCTTCGTCCTCATGCCGCCGGTCCCGACGGCGCTCGTGGGACTTCCCGCCATGCGCATGATGCGACCGTCGACCTTCGTGACCTTTCTGATGACGGACGCCTCGGGGTTCAGCTCCGGGTTCGAGTCGTAGAGGCCATCGACGTCCGAGAGGACCACGTAGAGGTCGGCGCCGGCGAGCGAGGAGACGATGGCACCGAGCATGTCGTTGTCGCCGAAGGCGAGCTCCCCCGTGGAGACCGTGTCGTTCTCGTTCACGACGGGGACGGCACCGAGCTCGAGAAGCCTCTCGAGCGTGTTGCGGGCGTTGAGGTAGGAGCTGCGCTCGGCCGTGTCCCCCCTGGTGAGGAGCACCTGGGCGCATCGGAGGCCATGGCGTGCGAAGGCGTCGGCGTACATCTCGGTCAGCCTTGCCTGGCCGGCAGCGGCACATGCCTGGAGCGTGGGGGTGTCCTTCGGGCGGGAGCCGATCGCGAGGCGCTCCATGCCGGCGGCGACCGCGCCGCTCGAGACGAGGATGACCCTCGTGCCGCCTTCCATCGTCCTCGCTATCTGGGCGCTCAGGCTGGAGATGAAGCCGGTGTCTGGGGTGCCGGACGCGTCGACGAGCGTCGACGAGCCCACCTTCACGACGACGAGGCCATAGGAATGGCCCGCGCTCACGAGGCGTCACCCTCGTCGCGGGCCTCCCCATCCGCCGCCGCGGCGACGTCGCCCACCGTGAGGATCTCGTCCGCGGCCCGGGCGTCGTCGGCGTCCTCGATGACCGTCGCATCGCGGTCGGAGAGCTCCTGGTAGGCATCGTCTTCCTGCTCGCCCTCGTAGGAGAAGGCGTATCCCAGGATCCTCACCTCGTCGCCCGGCCTGCAACCGGCCTTCGCCAGCGCGTCGTCGAGCCCGATGCGGTCGAACCGGTGCTGGAGGAAGGCGATGGCCTCCTCGTTGTCCCAGTCGGTCTGGACCACCATGCGCTCGATGGCCGTCCCCTCGACGCGGAACACCCCCCCGCCGAGGCTCGAGACCTTGATGCGGCGCTCGCGCATCTGGCGCTGCCCGTCCCAGTTCCTGGCGGCCTCGGGCGCCCCCGACTTGTGGGCGAGCTCGCTTCTCAGGGAGTGGACCTCGTCGGCCGTATGCCGCACGAGCGCATCGACGCCGGCGCCGGTGAAGGCGGAGACCTCGAAGTAGGCGTGTCCGTCGGCGAGGGCCTCGTCGCGGAGGCGGGCCGAGGCCTCGGCCGTGCCCGGCATGTCGGCCTTGTTCCCGACGACGATCTGCGGGCGTTCGCTCAGCTCGGTCGCATAGGCGGCGAGCTCGTCGTTGATGATGCGGTAGTCGTCCGCGGGGTCACGCCCCTCGAAGCCGCCCGTGAGGTCGACGACGTGGAGGATGAGGGCCGTGCGCTCGATGTGTCGCAGGAACTCGTGCCCGAGCCCCCTGCCCTCGCTCGCCCCCTCGATGAGGCCGGGGATGTCAGCCACCACGAAGGACCTGTCGCCCGACCTGACCATGCCGAGGTTGGGCTGAAGCGTGGTGAAGGGGTAGTCGGCAATCTTGGGGCGGGCCGAGCTCATGCGTGCGATGAGCGAGCTCTTCCCGGCCGAGGGCATGCCCACGAGGGCGGCGTCGGCCATGAGCTTCATCTCGAGCTCGATCCAGTGATCGCGCGCGGGCTCCCCCTTCTCGGCGAAGGCCGGGGCGCGCCTGACGCTGGTCACGAAGTGGATGTTGCCGCGCCCTCCCACGCCGCCGGGCGCGACGACGACGCGCCCGGCGGGATCCGTGAGGTCGGCGATCTCGTAGAGGGGCTCCTGGGTGGAGGGGTCAAGCTCGCGGACGATGGTGCCGAGGGGAACCTTGAGGACGAGGTCCTCCCCGTCGCGCCCGTGCTTCCTGGCACCTTGGCCGTGCGTCCCGCGCTCGGCCTTGAAGTGGTGCTTGTAACGGTAGTCGATGAGGGTCGAGAGCTGCGGGTCGGCGACGAGCACGACGTCGCCGCCGTCGCCGCCGTCGCCGCCGTCGGGACCGCCCTTGGGCACGAAGGCCTCGCGGCGGAACGACATGCAGCCGGCGCCGCCGTCGCCCCCCTTGACGTTGATGCGAGAGAGATCAGTGAACATGCGGCCTCCTTGCTCCAATCATATGGCATCGTCGGCCATGGGGGCCGGGCCGAATCACGAAAAGGTCCCCAGCGCGAAGCCAGGGACCTTGGCATGGTGACATGAGCGCGTTCGGAGCGTCTAGGCCTCCTGCGGCCTCACGTGGACCTTGTGCTTCTCGCCCTTCGTGAACTCGACCGTCCCGGCGGTAAGCGCGAACAGGGTGTCGTCCTTGCCGCGGCCGACGTTCTCGCCCGGGTGGATGTGGGTGCCACGCTGGCGGACGATGATCTCGCCCGCGTTGACGGACTGGCCGCCGAAGCGCTTGGTTCCGAGACGCTGGGCTTGAGAGTCGCGACCGTTGCGCGAGGAGCCGAGGCCTTTCTTGTGAGCCATGTGATTACCTGCCTATCTTCTCTTGCGAGAGGTTGCTCGGCCTACTCGGCCGCCTCGTCCTTCTTGGTGGTGGCGACCTTCTTGCCAGCGTTGCCGCCGGGCACGGACACGATCTCGAGCTTGGTGAGGTTCTGGCGATGCCCGTTGGTGCGGTGGTAGCGCTTGCGCTTCTTGAGCTTGAAGACAAGCTGCTTGTCGCCCTTGAACTGCTCGACGACCTGGGCCGTGACCTTCTCGGAGGCGAGGCTCGAGGAGTCGACGACGACCTTCTTGCCGTCGCTGATCATGAGGACGTCGAGCTCGACCTTGTCGCCGGCGGCGGCATCGAGCTTCTCGACATCGATGACGTCGCCCTTGGCGACCTTGTACTGCTTGCCGCCTGTGGATACGATTGCGTACATATGAGTGCCCTTCGGTGCTGAGGTGAGTGCAACAGCTGATAACTGTACCAGCAGAAAGGGGCTCCGTCAACGAGAAATCGAATGAGGTTTGACCCGTTCACAGCCCCGTCACGGCAGGGGCGAGCAGCAGGCTGGGGTCGAGCGGATCCAGCGGGGCGCCGGCCTCGTCGTGCCACTGCGCGCACCTCCGCGTCCTGAGGAAGACCTCGGTCGCGGCCTCGCGGGCGGCAGCCGCGACGAGGGCCTGGGGACGAAGCCCGGCGAAGTCTCCCGAACGCGTCACGAGCTCGAGGCGAGCCTCGAGCTCGGAGGTCCGGAGGACCTCCGAGGAGGCGAGGGTCGTCGAGAGGCTGATCGTGCGCGGCCTGCCGGCCCTCTCGTAGGAGAGCGTCGGTGCCGCGGCGACGCGTTCGAGGGCGGCGAGGAGGCCGGCGATGGAACCCTCCGAGGAGATGTCCACCTGCCAGCGCGCCCTCGTGAGCCAGGAGGCGAGGGACGGCTCCTTGAGGGCGACGTAGCCCACGGCGTCGGGCGCGATGTCTCCCGGCATGGAGGAGACGAGCGACGCGAGCGCCTCGGGAAGCTCGACAGGCCCCTCGAGGACGAGGTCGAAGTACTCGGCGGCGCTCGTCGTGCCGACGGGCAGCGCCTGGGAGTAGGCGATGCGCATGTGCGGGGAGAAGCCCTTCGAGACCGAGAACGGCAGGCGGGAGCGGCGCACGCACCGCTCAATCGTCCTGATGAGCTCGAGCTGCCCGAGGTAGGCGAGCCTCCCCTCCCGGGAGTAGCGGACCCTGAGCCTGCGCCTGGAGTCGCTCATCGCCTCTCCCCCGCCAGGTCGTTGGCCACGTCGAGCTCCTGGCAGACGCCGCAGCCGGTGCAGCTCGTGCGGGTGCAGTCGGGGGTCGTCGCGCCCCTCTGGGCTCGAATCGCCTCGCGCTCGAGGAAGCCCTTGGAGATGCCGGGGCTCACGTGGTCCCACGGAAGGTCGCTGGCACGGTCGTAGGGGGCGGAGGCGACCTCGTCGAGGTCGATGCCGACCGAGCGCGCGGCGTCTCGCCACGCCGGATAGCTGAAGCGCTCCGTCCACGCGTCGAACCGGCAGCCGCCCCTCCATGCGGCCTCGACGAGCCCGAAGCCCTCCCTGCCGATGCGGGAGAGCACCGCCTCGACCTGCGAGGCCTCGGGATCGTGATAGGAGACTCGAATCGAGCGGTCGCGGCAGGCCCTCAGCAAGAGCCCCTGCCTCCGTCGTACCTCCCCGAGGGGAAGCTGGCCTTCCCACTGGAAGGGAGTCCAGCTCTTGGGCACGAAGACGGCCACCGAGACCGAGACGGAGACGGCCGACCTCTGGGGCTTCGGGACGAGCTCGCGGCCCAGGCCCACGACCCTCTCCGCGAGCTGGGGGATGGCAAGGACGTCCTCGTCGGTCTCCGTGGGGAGGCCGATCATGAAGTAGAGCTTCATCCTGCGCCAGCCATTGCCGAAGGCCCTGGCGGCAGCCCCCATGAGGTCGTCCTCGGTCACGTTCTTGTTGATCACGTCCCGAAGCCTCTGGGTGCCGGCCTCCGGGGCGAAGGTGAGCCCGGAGCGCTTGCCGCCCGAATGGCACGCGGCCGCCATCTCGACCCCGAAGGAGTCGAGGCGCTGCGAGGGAATCGAGACGCTCGTCCCGGTCCCCTCGAGGGAGCGGTTGAGCGAGGTGAGCATGTGCGCGCAGGCTGAGTGGTCCGTGGTGGAGAGCGACGTGAGGGAGACCTCGTCGTAGCCGGTCTGCCCGAGCGCCTCGAGCGCCGCCGAGACGACCTGCCCCTCGGGGCGCTCGCGAACGGGCCGATAGGTCATGCCGGCCTGGCAGAAGCGGCAGCCCCGCGCGCATCCGCGGAGGACCTCGATGGCCAGCCGGTCGAAGACGACCTCCGAATAGGGCACCACCTGCCGTGGCACCGCTGGGGTCGCAGAGAGCGCGGCGAGGACGCGCTTGCGCACGACGGCCGGCGCGCCGGCGCCCTCGACGGGGACGGCCCTGCCCCACCTCGTCGTTCCCGCGTCCACCGCGATGCGATAGCTCGAGGGGACGTAGACGCCGTCGACGGACGCGAGCCCCGAGACGATCTCGCGGCGCGGGAGGCCCGCCCGGCGCCCGTCCCGGACGGCGCGCGCCATCTCGACGATGGCCTCCTCGCCGTCGCCGAGCAGGATGGCGTCGAAGACGGGCGCGAGCGGCTCGGGATTGTAGACCGAGGGGCCTCCCCCGATGACGATGGGGTCGTCCTCGTCCCGCTCGTCTCCTCGCAGTGCGATGCCGGCGAGGTCGAGGGCCTCGAGGATGTTCGTGCCCACTAGCTCGTGGGCGATGGAGAAGCCCAGGACGTCGAAGGAGGCGACGGGAAACGAGCTCTCGAGCGAGAGAAGGGGCAGGCCCTTCTCCCTCATCAGGTCGGCCAGGTCGACCCAGGGAAGGTAGCTCCGCTCGCAGGCCATGCCGTCCTGCTCGTTGAGGACGGAGTAGAGGATGGCGAGGCCGAGGTTGGACTGCCCGACCTCGTAGGTGTCCGGATACATGAGGCAGACCCTGAAGTCGGATGCCTCGTCGTGCGCGGCGCCCCACTCGTGGTCGACGTACCTCGAGGGCCTCTCGACGCGGCCGAGAAGCCTCTCGAGCTCTTCGTAGCGGCTCCGGCGCTCAGGTCTCATGGGATGGACCGCTCAGCTCTTCCTGCGTGGCCTGATGGTCACGTAGGAGATGGCGTCGGTGGCCTTGCGCGCCCCTTCGCGGGCCGTCTCCTGCGCTCCCCGCGCCACCTTGGAGGCGGCGGCCGGCGCACGTCGGGCCACGTCGGCCGCAAGCCCGCCTGCCTTCGCCCCGAGGTCGGAGATGCCCGCCGCGGCCCTCCTGGCGGCGTCGGACGCACCCGCCGGGAGGTCTTCGCCGCCGAGCTCGAAGCGCGCGACGAGGGCGTTGCCCATGGCGATCGTCCCCGCATACCCCACGCCGCCCTTGAGCGCCCAGCCAATCCCCGGGACCAGGCCGACGACCTGCCGCGCGGCGGTGCGGCAGGCGAAGCCGCCGCCAACGACGCCGAGGAGCTCCGGGATCCGCTCGGGCGTGACGTCCTGCCCGTAGACGGCGGCGATCTCGAGGGCCATCTTCGCCTGGTTCGCCGTCATGACAGGCATGTCGGCCCCGGGGATGAAGCCGATCGCCCCGACGGCCGCGTTCTCCCCCGCGCACCTCTGGACGATTCTCATGGCCTTGGGGTGCCTGATGAAGGGGAAGCTCGCGGAGAGGGCGAGGTCCTTCTCCGTGGAGTCGATGAGCCAGTTGGCGAGCTTGTCGAGCAGGGCCTCGCGCGAGGAGGCGGCGATGAGCGCGACGGGGCTTCCGGCCGACGACGTCCCGTCGAGGTCCGGTGCGTCGAGCGACGACTCGGCGACGACCGCGCAGGGGACGGAGCGGGCGGCGAGGGCGCGCACGCACGCCTCGACGCTCTCGTCGCTGCCGCCCGCCACCACGACCGCGACGTCCGTCGAGCCGTTGACGGCGGGAGCCGACGGGCCGAGGGCCTCGGCATGCACGAGGGCCGTCGGGAGCTCGGGCATGAAGGCCGACTTGATGGTCTCGACGAGGTCGCCGGGGGCGGCTCGGTCGACGAAGATGGCGATGCGTATGGTGGCGTTCCGCCGCTGCGCGACGTCCTTGCCGCTCTGGAGCACCTCGCGGAGCTTCTCTATGGGAATGGTTGGCCTCGACATGTCTCGAAGCTCCTCTCGTGTGTGCCGTGCCGCGGCGTGCCGTCCCGGCATGCCGCGCTAGGCGGACTTCTGTCGATGGTACCAGACGCTCTGGACCATGCCCACGGCCATGCACTGCCCGAGCATGGAGGACGAGCCGAAACTGATGAAGGGAAGGGGGATGCCGGTGATCGGCATCATGCCGATGCACATGCCGACGTTCTCGAGGAGCTGGAACATCCACATGGAGCAGACGCCCACGAGGACGAGCTTCGCGAACGGCGCGTCGACCTTCATGGCGAGGCGGACGGTCGAGAACATGAGCCAGCCGAACAGCGCGAGGAGCAGGAAGGACCCCACGAAGCCGAACTCCTCGGAGAGCAGCGCGAAGACGAAGTCGGTATGGGCCTCGGGAAGGAACCCCTGCCCCGCTTGCGTCGCGTTGCCGATGCCCTTTCCGAACAGCCCTCCCGAGCCGACCGCGATCTCCGCCTGCTGAAGGTTGTATCCGTCCCCCGTGGGGTCGACCGAGGGATCGATGAAGACGATGAGTCTCTTGAGCTGGTACTGCTTGAGGATGTGGGGCAGGCCGTCGGTCATCGAGGTGATGACCACGAGGGCGATGCCGCCCACGAGTATCGCAAGGGTGACGAGGACCCAGCTTCGCTTCGCGCCGCCGCAGATGATGATCGTCGCGCCGGTCACGAGGATGACCAGGCCCGTCCCGAGGTCCGGCTGCGTGAGGATGAGGACGAACGGCACGAGGAGCGTGCCGCAGAGCTTGACGTACTCATGGAAGTCGTCGATCTTCCCGTTGTACTGGGCGGCGAGGCCGGCCATGAGGTAGATCGTGACCAGTTTGGCGATCTCTGACGGCTGGAACGTGAACCCGAAGAGCTTGATCCAGCCGCTCATGCCCTTTGCAGAGTAGCTGAGGCCAGGCACGCTCGGGAGGAGCATGAGGGCGACGTCGACGACGAGGAGCACCCTCGTGACGTTCTGCAGGCTGCGGTAGTCGTAGCGCCAGACGAACCCGGCGGCGACGACGCCGAGGGCGACGCCGAGCACCTGCCTCGGGAACGAGGCCTCGGTGATGGACAGCGACGCCGACCAGATGACGAGCAGCCCATAGGCGATCAGGAGCATCGCCGGGACGAGGGCCGGCAGGTAGAAGAAGCTCGAGAGGCCCGTGCGCTTGGGGAGCGCGTCGCTCGTCCTGCCGAATCCCCTGAAGATCCTGGGGCCTCCACCCTTGGGTATCTCCCCGATCCCGGAGCCAAGCTCGTGTGCCATGCCCGTCCCTCCC